>CAVXRR010000039.1:0-274114 GCA_963764125.1 uncultured Solirubrobacteraceae bacterium | reverse complement strand
CAGAAGATCCTGCAGGGGGCGGGAGTCAAGACCGTGCTCAACAAGGTGTTCCCGGCCGAGGTCACCGACTACACGCCATCGCCGGCCAGGTGGCGTCGGCGAAGCCCGACGCTCGTGTTCCTGGGTCGGTCGATGTCCCGACGGTGTCGGCGTTCACCCACGTCTTCATCCAGCAGCACTACAACCCCAAGCTGTTCATCGCCACCGCCGGGCCCGGATCAGGGCGCCCTTCGTCAAGGCGGTCGGCCCCGGCAACGAGAACGGGATCTTCGTCCCCAACGGCTGGTTCGGCGGCTTCAAGAAGGCCGACAGTCAGCAGATGGTCAAGGAGTACATCGCCAAGTACGGCGGGACCGCGTCCGACGTCAACGCCGACGTGGCCGAGGCCTACGCGGTCGGCCAGGTGATGGCGCAGGCCGTGCAGGCCACGCACAGCCTGGACCAGCCGAAGATCATCAGCTACCTGCACAGCGGGGCGACCCTCGACAGCGTCCAGGGCCCGGTCAAGTTCGACGCCATGGGTGAGAACACGACGGAAGTCGCTCACCTTCCAGTGGCAGAACGGCACCCTGGTGCAGTCGATCCCGACGGCGACCGCCGGGCTCGACGCCTCCGCATCTACCCGAAGCCGGCCTGGAGTAGGGCTCACCGCGTCCGTGTCGATAGGGGAGCTGACCGTGTCATTCACCGAGCTTCTCCAGGCGATCGTCGACGGGATCCTGACCGGCGGCGTCTACGCCCTGATGGCCGCCGGTCTGACGCTCATCTTCGGCGTCATGGACATCATCAACATCGCCCAGGGCGTGATGGTCATCCTGGGCGCCTACCTCAGCTATGAGCTGTCGGTTCATCTGGGGATCGGGCTGCTGCCGGGGCTGCTGATCACCGTCCCGGTGATGTTCCTGCTCGGCGTGGCGGTGGAGTTCTTCTTCATGCGCCGCCTGGGTGACGAGGACCGCACCCAGATGTCGATCCTGGTCACCTACGCCGTGGCGATCGTCATCGAGGGGGTGCTGACCGCCATCTTCGGCGTCGACTACCAGCAGCTGCCGGCGTCCTACGTCAACTCGTCGGTGCACATCCTCGGCTTCTACCTCCCCGACATCTACCTGATCGGGTTCGGCGCTGGCGGTGATGCTGCTGGCGGTCCTGTACTACGTCCTGTACCGCACCAAGTTCGGCCGGGCGGTCCGCGCGTCGCTGCAGAACCGCACCGCCGCCGACCTGATCGGGATCGACGTCAACCGGGTGCGGACGATCTCGGTCGGGATCGGCGTCGCCGTCACCGCGGTCGGCGGCATGGTGTTCGGGGCCACCAACTCGTTCAACCCCAATACCGGCTACGACCTCATCTCCCGGCTGCTGGCGATCGTCATCCTCGGCGGCATGGGCAGCATCGGTGGCGCCATGGCCGCGGCGGTCTTCCTGCTGGTGATCAACGACGTCGTCGCGGTGGCCTGGTCGCCCACCTGGGCGCCGCTGGTGTACTTCGCGGCGCTGGTCATGGTGCTCTCGATCCGGCCGCAGGGCCTGTTCGGGCGCACGGCGGCGCGCGCCCAATGAGGGGTACCAGCGAGCGCCCCCGCTCCGGCGCCGTGGCCCGCTGCGTCGCGGCGGTGAGCTGGCGGTCGCTCGTCGGCCTGTTCGCCGTCTTCCCGGTCGTCACCGACCCCACCGCCACCTCGATCGCCGTGTTCACGCTCGTGTTCATGGTCTCCGCCACGGCGTGGAACATCTTCAGCGGCTACTCCGGCTACCTGGCCCTGGGCCACGCGGTCTTCTTCGGCTGCGGCGGCTATGCCGTGGCGCTGGCTGCGCGCGACTGGCACGTCGCGGGCGGCTGGCCGGTGTTCGCCCTGCTCCCGTTCGGCGGGCTGGTGGCCGGGCTGATCGCGATCCCGGTGGGGCTGGTCGCCCTGCGCACCCGGCGGCACACGTTCGTGGTGGTGACGATCGCCATCTTCTTCATCTTCCAGCTGGCCGCGACCAACCTCGGCTTCACCGGGGGCACCTCGGGGATCACTGCTCCCGTTCGCCCCGTTCTCGGCGGCCAACTACAACCAGCCCTTCTACTACGTCGCGTTCGTCATCCTGATCGCCACCGTGCTCGTGTCGTGGGCGGTGCGCCGCTCGCGCTTCGGCCTGCAGCTGCTGGCCATCCGCGACGACGAGGACCGCGCGCTCGGCCTGGGCGTCAAGACGCGCCGGGTCAAGCTCATCGCCTTCGTCATCTCGGCGGTGCCGGTCGGGATGGTCGGCGGCCTGTACTTCTACTTCGTCGGCCAGATCTTTCCCCAGTTCGCGTTTGACCCGCTGTTTGACCTGTCGATCGCGCTGATGGCCTTCCTCGGCGGGCTGGGCACGATCATCGGCCCGCTGCTCGGGCGCGCGGTGCTGGAGTCACTGCAGCAGTACCTCACCCAGACGTTCTCCAGCAGCGCACCTACCTGATCGCCTACGGCGTCCTGTTCCTCGCGGTCATCCTGTCCTGCCCCGCGGTGTGGTCCCGGGCATCGCGGAGTGGCTGGAGCGCCGGCGGGCGCGGCGCAGCCGGCCGGGGCGGGGGCCAGTGGAGCGCGAAGGCACCGTGACCGGCGGCGTGGCGGGAGCGGCCCGATGACGCACCTCATCGAGGTCCAGGGCGTCTGCAAGCACTACGGCGGCGTCACGGCCTCTCGCACTGCGACCTGGAGGTCCACGAGGGCGAGATCAACGGCCTCATCGGCCCCAACGGGTCGGGCAAGACGACCCTGTTCAACGTCATCACGGGCTATGAGCGGATCCAGCAGGGCGCGGTCCACTACCGCGGCATCGAGATCACCAACGCCCCGCCTGACCGCGTCTTCGAGCTCGGCATCGGGCGCACCTTCCAGCTCACCCGCCTGTTCACGCGCCTCACCGTGCTGGAGAACCTGCTGGTCGCCACCCAGCGCGACGAGGGCTGGCTGCGCGGCGTCCTGCGCCGGGCGGGCTCGGCGGGGGAGAAGCGGCGCGCCATGGAGCTGCTGGACTTCGTCGGGCATCGCCCGGCTGGCCCACGAGCCCGCCGGCAACCTCTCCTACGGACAGCGCAAGCTGCTGGAGCTGGCCTCGCTGCTCGTCGCCGACCCGGCCGTCCTGCTGCTCGACGAGCCCGCCGGCGGTGTCAACCCGACGCTCATCGGCCACCTCGCCGACCGGATCGCCGAGCTCAACCGCGGCGGCAAGACGATCCTTGTCGTCGAGCACAACATGGAGTTCGTGATGAGCCTGTGCTCGCGGGTGACGGTGCTCAGCCAGGGCACCGCGCTGGTCTCGGGCACGCCCTCGGAGGTCCGCACCAACCCGGCCGTGCTCGATGCCTACCTCGGCGGCGAGGACGACGCCTCGACCCAGCAGCGAGCTCGCCGCCGAGGCCGCCGGCCGCCCTCGCCGGCCGCGTCGCGGCGCGCCCACCCGCATCACGCGCGCCCGAACCGCGTGGACGGCCCCCCGGCGCTGCTCAGCATCCGGGGCGTCACCGCCGGCTACGGCGGCGGCGACATCCTCAAGGAGGTCTCCCTCGACGTGCCCCGCGGCGGCATCACCTGCGTGGTCGGTCCCAACGGCGCCGGCAAGTCGACGCTGCTGGCCACGATCAGCGGACTGCTGCGCCCGCGCGCGGGCGAGATCGAGTTCGACGGAGCGCTGATCTCGGGCATGACGCCCCAGGCAGATCCTGGGCCGCGGGTTGGCGCAGATCCCTCAGGCGCACAGCCTGTTCACGGACATGACCGTGCGCGAGAACGTCGAGATGGGGGCGTTCACCGTGAGCGACGCCGCGCTGGTCGCGCAGCGGCTGCGCGCCGTGGAGGAGCTGTATCCGATCGTCCGCGAGCGCGCCGGCGAGAAGGCCGGCAGCCTGTCGGGCGGCCAGCAGCGCCTGGTGGAGTTCGCGCGGTGCCTGATGCTCGACCCTGAGCTGATCATGCTCGACGAGCCCTCGATGGGCCTCGATCCCCAGACCCGGGAGATGGTCTTCGGGATGGTGCGAGGAGATGAACCGGCGCGGCAAGACGATTCTGCTCGTCGAGCAGAACGCGCGCGCCGGGCTGCGGCTGAGCTCGCACGGCGTCGTTCTGGAGAACGGGACCGTGCGGCTGACCGGCTCCGGCCAGGACGTGCTCGAGCACCCCGAGATCGGCGCCCTGTACCTCGGTGGCGCGGTGACGCAAGCGGGCTCCGCGACGTGAGCGGGCGCGTCGACACGGCCGCCGTCGCGGACGTCGTCGTTGCCGGCGCGGGTCACAACAGCCTGATCACCGCCGCGTACCTGACGCGCGCCGGATACCGCTGCCGGGTGCTCGACGCGCGCTCGACGCCCGGCGGCGGCGTCGCCTCCGAGGAGCTCCTGCTGCCGGGCTTCAGCTGGACTCATGCTCGACCGGGCACACGCTGATCCAGACGAACCCGGTGCTCAGCGCCGATGAGCTCGGCTTGATCGCCGATCACGGGCTGACCTACATCGAGCCCGACCCGGTCGCCCACGTTGTCTTCCCCGACGGCGACTCGCTCACCATGTGGCTCGACCTGGACCGCACCTGCGAGAGATCGCCTATTACTCCCGGGCCGATGCCGCGTCCTACCGCCGTCTGCTGTCTCGAGTACGACGCCGTCAAGGACGTGTTTCACCGACAGCGCTTCACGCCGGTCGGTCTGGGCCCGAGCCTGGATGAGATGCTCGACGGCCGCCCGGCGGCGCGCGCTGGCGCCGGCGCGCCGTGATGAGCGCGTGGGACGTCGTGCGGCGGATTCGAGAGCCCGCACGTGCAGTCGTTCATGCTCTGGATGGCGTTCCAGACCGGGCAGGCGGTCGACTCCGTCGGTTCCGGCCCGCTGGCCTACTCGATCGTGTTCGGGCGCCAGCGCCGCAGCTGGACCCTCCCGCGCGGTGGCTCGGGCCAGTTGGCGCGAGCGCTGGTGGAGGTGATCGAGCAGGGCGGCGGCGACATGATCTGCGACCAGCGCGTCGTCGATTTGATCGTGTCCGACGGACGCTGCGTCGGCGTGGTGACCCAGGACGGGACCCGGCACCTCGCGCGGCCAGGCGGTGCTGTCGACGATCCACGTCAAGGATCTGGTGCAGATGGCTCCAGCGGCCGACTGGGGCGAGGACTTCGCCTACGCGATCGAGACCTACGACGAGGGCATCTCGGCGTTCGCCGCCCATTACGCGACGACCGAGGCGCCACGCTATGCGACCGTGACGGGGGCGAGATCGAGGTCGTCTCGGCCGGGGTGGCGGGTTGGGGAGCCGACATCCGCCGGATGGGACGTGACGTGCGCGAGGGCCGCGTCGTGCGCGACGGCGCCTGGCTGTTGTTCCCGGCGCCGACGGTGGCCGATCCGACGCGGGCCCCCGACGGCCATCACACCGTCAAGATTCTCGGCATGCAGCCGTACCAGCCTGCGGTGGCGCCGGTGGCGCGGACGCGGCGGAGTCCTGGCGGCAGCTCCGGGAGGAGGTCGCGGCGGTCCATCTCGGCCATCTCCGTCGCGCCGCGCCGAACATGATCGATGACACGATCCTGGCTGAGCTCATCGTGTCGCCGGTTGACCTGGAGCGCTCGAACCCGCACATGTGGCACGGCACCTTCCACGGCGGTGACCGCTCGCTGGCCAACACCGGCCCGCAACGGCCGGCTCCGGGCTGGGCCCAGCACCGGATGCCGATCCCGGGGCTGTACCAGACCGGCGGCACCACGCATCCGGGCGGCTCGGTCACAGGCGGGCCCGGGCGCAACGCCGCCGATCGTGATGTTGGCCGACCTTGGGGAGGACCTCGGCGGCGAGGTGATGCGCCGGCCCCCGGCCGGCCGCGCCGCGAGGTGACACGGGCAGCTTGAGCCAGGGCGCCGGCACATAATCGACCGGTGCGTGCCACGGTGACGATCCGCGACGTCGCTCGCCTGGCGGAGGTCCACCCCGGCACCGTCTCCCGCGCGCTCAACGAGCAGACCCGAGCGCTGGTCAACCAGGAGACGGCCGAGCGCGTCCTGCGGGCCGCCGACGAGCTCGGCTACCGGCCCAACCCGATCGCCCGCGGCCTGAAGACCAACCGCTCCTACACCGTCGGGGTGCTGATTCCCGACCTCACCAACCCGCTGTTTCCGCCGATCGTGCGCGGGCATCGAGGACCGGCTCGACGACGCCGGCTACACGCCGCTGATCGTCAACACCGACAACGACCCCGAGCGCGAGCGCAGCCACATCGAGGCAATGCTGGCGCGCCAGGTCGACGGGCTCATCGCCGCCACCGCCCGCCTCGACGTGAGCTGCTCGCTGAAGCGGCCGCCGGCGGCACCCCGCTGGTGCTGGTCAACCGCAGCCTGGAGGACGGCTCGGCCGCCGCGGTCACCGTCGACGACCGCAAGGGCATCGCGCCTCGCCGTTGACCATGTCGCCGGGCTCGGCCACCGCCTCATCGGCCACGTCGCCGGCCCGCAGAACGTCGTCCACCGGCCACCTGCGCCACCTCGGCTTCATCGAGGCGATGCAGCGCCGCGGGCCTGAGGTGGACCCCGGCCACGTGAGCTTCGCGGCGCCTTCACCGAGGCCGAGGGCGCGCGGGCCTGCGCCGAGGTGCTGGAGCCGAGCCGCGGCTGACCGCGATCGTCGCTGCCAACGACCGGCTGGCGATGGGCTGCTACGACGCGCTCGACGGCCTCGGCCTGAGCTGTCCCGGCGATGTCTCGATCGTCGGCTTCAACGACATGCCGTTCATCGATCGCCTCCAGCCCCCGCTGACCTCCGTCCGCGTCCCCCAGCGAGAGATCGGCAGCACTGCGGCGGACCTGCTGCTGGCCCAGCTCTCCGACCTGGACGGCCCGGCGCGCCAGATCCTGCTCGAGCCCTGAGCTCGTCGTCCGGGCGTCGACAGCACCGCCGCCGCAGTAGGGCGTACCCGGGAGGCTTGACGTGGCCGACGAGCGTGTGCAGGCGGCGATCCGCAACTGGGCGGGTCGCTTCATCGCCAACGGCATCGACTACAGCGACTTCGCCCGCACGACGGCGGCGATCGACCGGTGGGACGAGTGGCTGGAGCGTGGACGGCGACCGCCGAGGTCCACGTCGGCGCTCGCCGAGGCCGCCGCCGCCGACGGGCCAGGAGCGCAGCGCGGGCGAGGCCTACGCACGGGCTGCGGTCACCTACCACTTCTCCAAATTCGTCTGGGTGCTCGATCCTGACCGCAACCGCCGCAACACCGAGGCCGCGGTGCGGTGCCTGTATGAGGCCCATGCGCGCCTTGACCCCACCGCGGAGCGCGTGGAGGCGGCCATGGAGGGCGGCACGGTGGTGGCCAACCTGCGCCGACCGGGCGGGGAACCCGCCCCGCCCGCCCCGCCCGGCCGTGCCTCTGGTGGTGCTCATCCCCGGCCTGGACTCCACCAAGGAGGAATTCTTTCTCTGGGAGTCGGTGTTCCTGGTGCGCGGGATGGCCACGCTCTCGCTCGACGGACCCGGGCAGGGCGAGACCGGCCTGCGGATGCCGATCCGTCCGGCGTATGAGCTCGCCGTCGCAGCGATCCTCGACGCCGTGGCGGGGCGGCCGGAGCTCGACGGTGACCGGATCGGCGCGGTGGGCGTCAGCCTGGGCGGCCACTACGTGGTGCGCGCCGCCGCCTTCGAGCCGCGCATCCGGGCGCTGGCCGGTGTCAGCGGCCCCTATGACTTCGCCGCCGGCTGGGAGTCGCTGCCGTCGCTGACCCGGGAGACGATCGTGCACCACACCGGCGCCGGCACAGAGGCCGAGGCCGCGCGCGCGCGCCGGCGAGCTCAATCTGGACGGCGTCGCCGAGCGGGTGTCGGCCCCGTGTCTGGTGGTCACGGGCACGCTCGACCGCGTGATCGCATGGGAGCAGACCAAGCGGATCGCCGACGCGGTCCCCGGAGCCGAGTGGGTGCTCTTCCCGGACGGCACGCACGTCTGCAACAACATCCCCTACAAGTACCGGCCGCTGGTGGCCGACTGGATTGCGCGACCGCCTGCGCGCCGGTCGCGGTAGTGGCGACCGGCCGTCACCCGCGCGCGAGGATCGCGCCGCTGCGCCGGCGAGCGGTCGCGGGGAGACCCGCTATCTCGATGACATCGAGCGGCCGGGGATGGCGCACGCCGCGTTCGTGCGCAGTCCGTACGCCCACGCGTCGGTCGAGTCGATCCGCGCGCCCGTCCGCCGCCGACGGTCTCGTCGCGGTCATCACCGCCGCCGACCTGCGCGATAGCGTGCGGCCGTTTCCGGTCATGGCGCCGGCGGGCGCGGAGGTGCGCGAGTCAGAGGCCCACCCGGTGCTGGCCGCGGGCGAGGTCCGCTACGTCGGCCAGCCTGTGGCGCTGGTCATCGCGCGGTCGCGCGCACTGGCCGAGGACGCCGCTGAGCTTGTGGAGGTGGAGTACGACCCCCGCCCGGTCATCACCTCACCGCGCGCGTCGGACCTGACGCTGATGCGCTGGAGCCGCCGGGCCGGTGACGTCGAGGCCGCCTTCGCCGGCGCTGCCCACGTCGCCCGCGGCAGCTACGCGCTGCCGCGGCTGGTGGCCGCCCCGATGGAGGCTCGCGGCTGCATCGCGGCGTATGACCCCGGCGCCGACCTGCTGACGGTGTGGTGCTCGGCCCAGGACACGCACCGTCCGCTCGAGCCCGCTGGCCCACATCCTTCGCCGGCCGCAGCACGCCATGAGGGTGATCGTCCCCGACGTCGGCGGCGCGTTTGGGAGCAAGGGAGTGATCGCCCCCGAGGTGGCCGCGGTGACGGCCGCGGCGCTGCGCTGCGCATCCCGGTCAAGTGGGCCGAGGATCGTCTCGAGAACCTGTCGCAGCCTCTCAGGGCCGCGGGATCGAGGGCGACCTGGAGCTGGCGCTGGACGCCGAGCGGGCGCATGCTCGCCCTGCGGGCCCGGCTGTGGTCAGACCTGGGCGGCTACCTGCTGACGACGACGCCGCTCCCGCCCCACACCGCGGCCACGCTCATCACCGGCTGCTACGACATCCCGGCCGCTGACGTGACGGTCATCGGCGCCCGCACGCACAAGCCGCCGACCGGCCCCTACCGCGGCGCCGGGCGACCGGATGCCGCCTACATGCTCGAGGCCCTTGTCGACCAGGCGGCACGCCAGACCGGGATGGACCGGGTGGCGCTGCGCCGGCGCAACCTCGATCCGCCGGTTCCCCCACACCACGCCGACCGGGCTGGAGTACGACTCGGGCGACTTCGAGCGCTGCCTGGACCTGGCGCTGGAGCTGGCCGGCGACGAGCCGGATCAGGCGGCGGGCTCGGGCCGGGGCAGGCGGCGGACGACGACACAGCGTCGGTGGGGGGCACCGGCATTGCCGTCTACGTCGAACGAGCCGGAGGCGCGTTTGAGAGCGCCGAGGTGGAGCTGCTCCCCGGCGGGCGCTTTGCCATCGCCTCAAGCTCCAGCCCCCACGGCCAGGGCCACGACATCACCTTCGCCCAGATCGCCGCCGACCGCCTCCACGCTTCCGTGAGCGCTATCGAGCTGCGCTTCGGCGACAGTGCCACCACGCCGCCCGGCGTGGGGACGTTCGGGAGCCGCTCGGTGGCGATGGCGGGTTCGGCGGTCGCGGTGGCCGTGACCGGCTGGTGGAGCTAAGCGCGGGCGCTGGCCTCCGAGGTGGGTCTCGATGCGGCGGCCGCGCCCGACTGGGCGTCGCATTTTCGTGCGCAGCCGCCGCCGACGCGCCGTTGCGCGCCGAGGCGCAGTTCCGCTCAGCCAACGTGTTCTCCTCCGGCGCGTACGCGGCGAGCGTCCGGATCGACCGCGCGACCGGCGCGCTCACGGTGGAGCGCCTGGTCGCCGTCGACGACGCCGGCACGCTCATCAACCCGCTGCTCGTCCATGGCCAGGTGATCGGTGGCGCCGTCCAGGCCCTGGGGGAGTGCCTGTGCGAGGAGGCCGTCTACGACGAGGACGGCCAGATGCGGTCGGGATCTTTCTTGGAGTACGGGCTGCTGACCGCTGCCGACATCCCGCCGATCGTGACCGGGGAGGTGCAGACCCCGTCGCCTCTGAACCCGCTCGGCGCCAAGGGCGCGGGCGAAGGCGGGGCGGTCGGCGCGCTTCCGGCAGTCGCCAACGCCGTTGTCGACGCCCTCGGGGGCCGGCATGTGGCGCCGCCGTTCACCGCCGAGAAGCTGTGGCGCGCGTTGCACGCCGCCGCCCGTCCGCCCCGTCCGCCGGCGCGCCGCCGGCGTCGCGCCGCCGCCGTGAAGCCCGCGCCGTTTCGCTACGAGGCCGCGGACTGCGTCGACGCCGCGCTGGAGCTCCTCGCGCTCACCGACGCCCGCGCGCTGGCCGGCGGGCAGAGCCTGGTCCCGATGCTCAACTTCCGCCTGGCCCGTCCCGAGCTGCTCGTCGACCTCAACCCGGTGCAGGAGCTGGCCGGCTCCAGGCAGCGGCGGACGGGGCGCTGCGGATCGGCGCCATGACGCGCCAGGCGGCGCTGCTGCGCTCACCGGCGGTGACGGAGCGCTGGCCGCTGCTGCCCCAGGCGGTGGCCCACGTCGGCCACGCCGCCACCCGCAGCCGAGGCACCGTCGGCGGCTCGGTGGCCCAGGCCGACCCCAAGGCCGAGCTCCCGGTGGCGCTGGCCGCGCTCGACGCCCGCTTTCACGTGCGCTCGCTCGCGGGCGATCCCCGCACGCTGAGCGCCGCGGAGCTGTTCGCCGGGCCGTTCACCACCGCGCTGCGCGATGGCGAGCTGCTCGTGCAGATCGAGGTGCCCGCCCCGCCTGTCGCACGCGCGGATGGCGTTTGTCGAGCATGCGCGCACGCACGGGGACTTCGCCGTGGCCGGCGTCGCGGTGGTGCTGGCGCCCGGAGGGCACGCCGCCGTCGCGCTGCTGGGCGCCGACGCTGTTCCGGTCCGGGCCGCCGGCGCCGAGCGGGCCCTGCGCGAGGGGGCGGACGTGACCGAGGCGGCGCGGCTCGCCGTCGACGGGGTCACCGGCGACTACCGGCGCGCTCTGCTTCACGCGCTGACAGAGCGGGCCCTTGCCCGGGTGACCGGATGAGGATCTCCGTCCAGATCAACGGCCAGTACTACGAGGACGAGGTCGAGCCGCGCACGCTGCTGTCGGATTTCATCCGGCATCAGGCCGGCCTGACGGGTACCCACGTCGGTTGCGAGCACGGGGTGTGCGGCGCCTGCACGGTCCAGCTTGACTCAGAGCCCATCCGCTCGTGCTTGATGCTGGCCGTCCAGGCCCACGGGCGCTCGCTGCAGACCGTCGAGGGCCTGGCCGGACCCGATGGGGAGCTGAGCGCGCTCCAGCAGGCCTTCACCGAGCATCACGCGCTGCAGTGCGGGTTCTGTACGTCCGGCTTCCTCATGACCGCCGACGCGCTGCTGCGCCGCCGTGACTCCGCCCGCGCGGACGGAGACCAGCTCACCGAGGCCGAGATCCGTGAGGAGCTGGCGGGCAACCTCTGCCGCTGCACGGGCTATGAGGGAATCGTGGCGGCGGTGCTCGCCGTCCGGGGCACCGCCTCCTGACGTCGGGGTGCAGCTCGGTGTTGCGATTTGACTGCGGGTCGCGCTCCAGCGACAAGCTCCCGCCCGCGGTGAAGTACGGCTTGCCGGCGATCACGAGGTCCTCGGCGGGGAAGCGGGTGATGATCTCGCAGCCGTCGCCGGTGACCACCATCTGCTCCTCGATGCGCGCCGCCGACCAGCCGTCCGAGGCGGGCCAGAACGTCTCCAGCGCGAACACCATCCCCTCCTGGATCTCCTCGGGGTGGTCGAGCGAGACCAGGCGGCTGAAGATCGGCTTCTCCCAGATCGTCAGCCCGACGCCGTGGCCGAACTGCAGCGCGAAGGCCGCCTCCTCGTCGGGGAAGCCGAACTCCTGGGCCTTGGGGAACACCTTCACGACCTCGGCGGTGGTCACGCCGGGCCGGATGAGGTCGATGGCGGCGTCGAGGTAGTAGCGGCAGCGCTTGTAGGCGTCGATCAGCGGCCGCGAGGCGCTGGCCACCGCGAACGTGCGGTAGTAGCAGGTGCGGTAGCCCATGTAGCTGTGCAGGATGTCGAAGTAGGCCGGGTCGCCGGGTCGCAGCGCGCGGTCGGTGAAGACGTGCGGATGCGGGCTGCAGCGCTCGCCCGAGATCGCGTTGACCCCCTCCACGAACTCGGACCCCATCTCATAGAGGACGCGGTTGACCAGCGCGACGCAATCGTTCTCGCGGATGCCCGGCGCGCATCGTGCGGTAGAGCTCCTCGTAGGCGGCGTCGACCATCGCGCAGGCCATGTTGAGCAGCGTGATCTCGTCCTGGGTCTTGATCATCCGCGCCTGCTGCATGAGCTGCTGGCCGTCGACCACCTCGATCCCCTCGCGCTGCAGCGCGAACAGCACCGGCGGCTCGATGGCGTCGATCCCGACCGGCTCCGAGAGCAGGCCGCGCTGCTCGAGCTCGGTGCGGATCTTGGCGGCGACGTCCTCGGCGCGCCCGGACTCCGGCGACATCGCGCCGCGCATGGTCGAGATGCCCGAGCGGCTGCGGCCGTCGCCCAGCCACGGGTTGTAGAGCTGGTGGTGGCGGGCGGCGGAGCCGAAGTCCCACATGATCGGCTCGTCGCCCTGCGGCAACAGGCAGAACCGGTTGAGCTTGTCCTGGGCCCACGTCCCGATGTGGGTGGCGGTGATGTAGCGGATGTTGGACATGTCGAAGCAGAGCAGCGCGCCCAGCTCCGACTCGGCCAGCAGCGCCTTGATGCGGGCCAGGCGCTCCTCGCGCAGCCGGTCATGGCGGACCCGCTCCTCCCAGTCCACGCCCATGACGCCGTAGCTGTGCAGACCCACCGGCTTCACCACCCCTCATGTCGGCTCATCTTGCACCACACCCGCGACGGGTGTGTGCAAACGATTGCAGACAAGCATACCCGCGAGCTTGACGGCCCTCAAGCGCTCGGCTACAGTTGCCTGCAAACGATTGCAGAGTGAGGAGCAAACGCGTATGGGCGCCGATCAAGGGACGAGCCTCGGCTGGGTGGGCGTGGGGCGCATGGGCCGCGCGCTGGTCATCAGGTTGCTGCAGGCGGGTCACGAGGTCAGCGTCTACAACCGCACCCGGGAGAAGGCCGCCGACCTGGAGCAGCTGGGCGCGACGATCGTCGACTCGCCCGCCGATCTCGCCGATCGCGACATCGTGTTCACGATGGTCGCGGGCTCGGCCGACGTCGAGGAGGTGTGCGACGCGCCTGCTGTCGCGCTCGGACGCCACCCCCGGCCTGATCGTCGACTCCACCACGATCTCTCCCAGCCGCCGCCGAGCGCATCCGCGCCAGCGCCGCGGCAGCGCGGCACGGCGATGCTGGCGGCGCCGGTGAGCGGCAACCCCAAGGTGGCCGAGAGCGGACGGCTGACGATCGTCGCCTCGGGGCCGGCCGACGCGTTCGCAGCGGGCCCGGCCCTACCTGGAGCTTCTGTGCCGCCGTGTCACCTACGTCGGGGAAGGGGAGCGCGCGCGACTGGTGAAGATCTGCCACAACCTGATGTTGGGGGTGGTCGCCCAGTGCATGGCCGAGATCACGGTCCTGGCCGAGAAGGGCGGCGTCGCGCGCGCCGATTTCCTGGAGTTCCTCAACGACAGCGTGATGGGCTCCACCTTCACCCGCTACAAGAGCCCGGCCTACGTGAACCTGGACTTCACGCCCACGTTCACGCCCGAGCTCCTGCTCAAGGACTTCCACCTCGGCTTCGAGGCGGCCCGGGCCTATGACGTGACGATGCCGCTGGCCGCGGCCACCGAGCAGATCGTGCAGGGACTGGCCGGGCTCAAGGGCAACGAGGTCGACTTCGCCGCGCTCATCGAGCTCTGCGCGGACGCCTCGGGGCTGGAGCTGGAGCCGGAGAACGTCGAGGTCGACGACGGCCTGCGCCCGCTGGGCGTTGCGGCCAACGGCGACGGCGACGGCGTCAGGCCCGCGCCCGCGCCGGCCTCCTGACATGGCGGGACTCCAGTCCGCGGAGCAGGTCGACACGGCCGGCGCCTACCTGGAGGCGTACGGGCGGATGCGCCTCATCCGTGAGTTCGAGACGGCCATGCATCGCCTCTTCCTCCGCGGCGAGGTCCACGGCACGACCCATCTCTACGCCGGCCAGGAGGCGGTGGCCGTCGGGGTCTGCATGGCGCTGGATCGCGACGACTACGCCGCCGGGACCTACCGCGGCCACGGCCACGCCCTGGCCAAGGGGACCGACCCCGAGCCGCTGATCGCCGAGATGCTGGGGCGGGCCACCGGCGTGTGCGGCGGCCGCGCCGGCTCCATGAACGTGATCGACCTCGCCCACGGGCTGGTCGGCTGCTACGGGATCGTCGGGGGCTCGATCGCCGCCGCACTCGGGGCCGGCGTCTCGGCCCAGCGCCAGGGCCGAGTCTCGGTGGGCTTCTTCGGCGATGGCGCGACCAACCAGGGCTACTTCCACGAGTGCATGAACATGGCCTCGGTCAAGCGACTCCCGGTGGTCTTCGTCTGTGAGAACAACCTCTACGCCGAGTTCACGCCGCTGGCCGACGCCACGGCCGGGGCCGACATCGCCGCCCGCGCCGCGGCCTACGCGATGCCGTCGGCGGTGGTCGACGGCAACGACCTGTGGGCGGTGCGCGCCGCCGCGGGCGAGGCGGTGGCCCGCGCCCGCGCGGGAGACGGCCCGACGCTGCTGGAGTGCCAGACCTACCGCCATTACGGCCACTCCAAGAGCGATCCGGCGCCCTACCGGACCAAGGAGGAGCTCGCGCGCTGGCGCGAGCGCGACCCGCTGACCCTGGCGCGCGACCGGCTCCTCACCGAGGGCGTTGCCCGAGGATGAGATCGCCGCCGTCGAGCAGGCGATCACCGCCGAGCTCGACCAGGCCGTCGAGAACGCCCTCGCCGCGCCCTACCCCGATCCCGCCACCGACGCGGCGACGGAGTACGCGCCATGAGCGAGCTGGAGTTCCGCGTCGCCATCCGCGACGCGCTCGCCGAGGAGCTCGAGCGCGACCCGTCGGTGGTGTTCTTCGGCGAGGACGTCGCCGCCGCCGGCGGGGTCTTCAAGGCGACCCCGGAGCTGTTCGAGCGCTTCGGCCCCGACCGCGTCTTCGACACGCCCATCTCCGAACTCGCCCTCGCCGGGGCCGCCTACGGCGCCGCCGTCACGGGTCTACGCCCGGTCTTTGAGGTGATGTTCGGCGACTTCATGGCACTGGCCATGGACAGCCTCGTCAACCAGGCCGCGAAGTTCTGGTACATCAGTCGCGAGCAGGGCAACGTGCCGCTGGTCGTGCGTTCGGCCGTCGGCGCCGGCGGCCGCTTCGGCGCCATTCACTCGCAGACCCACGGCACGTGGTTTCAGGGCATCCCCGGGCTGAAGATCGCCTTCCCGTCCTCGCCCGCGGAGGCCAAGGGCCTGCTCAAGGGCGCGATCCGCGACGACAATCCGGTCGTCTTCCTGGAGCACAAGCGGCTGTACTCCGTGACCGGCCCTGCTCCGTCGCCCGATCAGGAGGTCATCGCGCTCGGTCAGGCCGCGGTCGCCCGCCCCGGCGAGGACCTGACCATCGTCTCGGTGGGCAAGGGCGTCTCCGACGCGCTCGCCGCCGCCGACGGCCTGGCCGGTGAGGGCATCTCGGCCGAGGTGGTGGACCTGCGCACGCTGCGCCCGCTTGACGTCGCCACCGTGCTCGAGTCGGTGGCCAGGACGAACCGCGTGCTCGCCGTCGAGGAGGGGCCGCGCACCGGCGGCTGGGCCACCGGGCTGCTCGGCGCGGTGGCCGAGCAGGGACTGCACGATCTCGACGACGCGTGGATCCTCGCCACCGATGAGACGCCGATCCCGTACAGCCCCACGCTGGAGGACGCGTTCCTGCCCGACTCCGAGGCGATCATGGCCTCGGTGCGCTCGCGGCTCGGCGTGGCCGCCTGAGCGCGCCGCGTCGCCGACCCGCGACCGCCGACCGCGTCCCTCAGCCGACGGGCGCGACCGCCGACTTGACCAGCGTCGTCGCCGGGGAGATGTAGGTGCCGCGGTTCTCGCCCTGGCAGATGGCGGCGATGGCGTCGCGCTCGTCGAAGTCGAACACGTGCAGCGGCAGCTCATGGTCGCGGGCGAGCACGATCGCCTGCTGGTCCATGACCCGCAGATCGCGCTCGAGCACGTCGCTGTAGCCCAGTGAGTCGTAGCGGTGGGCGCCGGCCTCCTTGCGCGGGTCGCGGTCGTAGATCCCGTCGGTGCCGTGCTTGGCCAGCAGGATGGCGTCGGCGCGCAGCTCGATGGCGCGCTGCACCGCCGGGTAGTCGGTGGTGACGTAGGGCTGGCCGATGCCGCAGGCCAGCAGGACCAGCCGCTCGCGCTCCAGGTGAGAGAGAGCGCGCAGGCGGATGAACGGCTCGGCCATCGAGTGCATCGGCAGCGCGGTCATGAGCCGGACGTCGTCGAGGCCGCGGTGCTTGAGCACGCCGCGCAGCAGGATCCCGTTCATGACGGTGCCGAGCATGCCGATGTTGTCGGCCTCGGCTCGCTCGATGCCCCACTCCTCGGCGACGTTGCCGCGGAAGAAGTTCCCGCCGCCGACGACGACGGCCTCCTCGACGCCGAGGTTGCGGGCGGCGATGAGCTGATCGGCGACGTACTCGATCGCCTCCGAGTCCAGGCCGAAGGGCGCACGCCCCGCAAATGCCCGCCCGCTGAGCTTGACGACGACGCGCCGGTAGCGGAGCGAAGACACGCGGCAAGCGTAGCGTATGGCCGCGTGCCCACCGGGTGGCCGCGAGCGACCGCCAAACGTGTCAGGCTTGCGATCAGATGTCGCACGAGGGCGCCGCCAAGACGTCGCCTCCAGCCGCCCCGGACGAACGCCGGACGCGGGGCCGGAACTGGTTCTCGTATCAGGCCAACGTCACCGGGCGCGGCATCGTCGCCAGCTACAGCCTGCGCTTCTGGGGCATCGTCGTCGTGCTCGGCGTCATCACCGGGATCGGCGCCTCGGCCCTCGTCGGCCTGCTGCACCTCGTCGAGCACCTCGCCTTCGGCTATCGCCGCGGTCCCTTCCTCGACGGCGTGGCGGCGGCCGCGGCGTGGCGGCGGATCGCGGCCCTCATCGTCGCCGCCGGCGTGGTTGCGCTCGGCACCTACGTCCTCGGGCGCCTCCCGGTCTCGGGGGGCACCGAGGTCTCCGAGGCGGTGTGGCTGCGCGGCGCGCACATGGCGGTGGTGCCGAGCATTGCCCGGGGCGTGATCTCGATCATCACGGTCGGGCTCGGCGTCTCGCTCGGGCGGGAGGGCGCTCCGCAGCTCGTGGGGGCGGCCGGAGCGAGCTGGCTGTCGGACTGGGGCGGGCTGCCGACCTGGCAGCGCCGGCTGCTGGTGGCCTCGGGCGCGGGCGCGGGCTTCGCCGCGATCTACAACGTCCCGCTGGGGGGGACCCTGTTCGCGCTCGAGGTGCTGCTGGGCACCCTGGCCCTGCCGCTGGTCCTGCCCGCGCTGGCGACGTCGGTGATCGCGACCTGCGTCGCCTGGATCTCGTTGGGCACGGGCCCCACCTACCGGCTGCCGTCCTACGCGGTCCATCCCCAGCAGCTCGCCTGGGCGGCGCTGGCGGGGCCGATCATCGGCGTCGTGGCGATCGTCTGGGTACGCGTGATCGCGTGGGCCGGCTCACACCGCCCCCAGGGCCGGGGGCGCTACCTGGCGCCGCTGGTGGTCTTCGTCCTCCTCGGCATCGTCTCCATCTGGTACCCCGCGCTGCTGGGCAATGGCAAGGGCGTCGTCCAGCTCGCCGCGGTCGGCAGCATCTCCTTCGGGCTGCTGTGGATCCTGTTCGTGCTCAAGCCGCTGGCCACGGCGGCGTGCCTGTGGACCGGCTCGCCCGGCGGCCTGTTCACGCCGACGCTCACGATCGGTGCCCTGCTGGCCGGGATCCTCGGGTACGGCTGGCTGCATCTGTTCCCCGGCGCCCGGATCGGCAGCTACGCGATCATCGGCGGCGGGGCGTTTCTGGCCGCATCGATGCAGGGGCCGCTGTCGGGCGTCGTCCTGGTTCTCGAGCTCACCCGCAACTTCGACTCCCTGATGGCGCCGACGCTGCTCGCGGTGGTGGAGGCGACGGTCATCGCCCGCCGCCTCGGCGCGCCCTCGATCTACTCCGCGCGGCTGCGCCCCGACCCGGATGAGCTCACCGCACGCTCTCCGGGCGCCGCCGCCGTCAACACGCTGGAGCGCGTGGGGTCGCTCCCGGGAGACGCCGACCCGTCCCCGGACGACGATCCGCAGACCGGGGGCGCCCCTCGGACCGGGGGCGCCCCTTAAACGACAAGAGCCCCGGTCACCTCTCGGCAACCGGGGCTCCTGGCGTCAATCTGTTAGGCGGCTCGCCGCAGCTCCTCGAGCTCCGTGCTCAGGGCCAGACGGCTGAGGCCCTGGGCCTCGAGCTCGCGGGCCTTGGACAGGGGGATGCCCAGCTCGATCCCGGTCTGGCGGAGGTTGAGGGGCTCCGCGCCGGCCAGGCCGAACCGCAGGCTGATGACGTTGCGCTCGGCCTCGGGCAGCGTGGCCACCGCGCCGCTGATCAGCTCCTGGCGCTCGGCCGACTCCACCTCTTCGGTGGGCTCGGGCCGATCGGAGGCGAGCAGATCGCCAAAGGCGGTCTCGCCGTCCTCGCCGACGGGCTGATCCAGGCTGGTCAGACCACGCGTGAGCTCGCGCAGCTCAGCGACCTCTTCGACGTCGAGCTTGGCCTCGGCCGCGATCTCCTCGTCGGTGGGCTCACGACCCAGCTTGGTGCTGAGCTCGGACTCCACCTTGCGCACCTTGGTCTGACGCTGTGCGACATGCACAGGCAGGCGGATGGTGCGACCGTGGTTCTGCAGGCCACGCTGAAGCGCCTGGCGGATCCACAGGGTGCCGTAGGTCGAGAACTTGAAGCCGCGGCGCCAGTCGAACTTCTCGACCGCGCGGATCAGGCCGAGCATGCCCTCCTGCACCAGGTCCTCCATCGGCAGGCCGTGGCCCTGGTACCGGCGAGCCTGGGAGACCACGAGCCGCAGGTTGGAGTTGATCATCCGCTCCTTGGCGGCCAGGTCTCCGCGCTCGATGCGCTTGGCCAGCTCGATCTCCTCATCGGCCGTGAGCAGCGGGTGCTGCCGCGCGGACCGCAGGAAGAGGTCGAGCGAGTTCTCGGTCATGGCGCCCGTGCCGACTCCGGCGGTCAGGCGCGCTTCAGCTGCTGTTTGACGGCGCTCGGTGGGGCGTGCCGCGCGACGCCGGGGCTGGCGTCGAGGCGACGGCGCAGCCGCGGCAGCGCCATGCTCGCCGCGACCGCGGGCCCGCGTGCGCTGGTTTGTATCGTGATGCTCGCTTCGACCCTGGGTGGGGGTCTCGCGAGTATCGGTATCAAAGCTGTTCAGAACAATCTCCGTGTCTCGCATAGGGTTTTCTCCACCGGTAATGATACCAACTTGTTCGACGATTGTCGAACAAGGCCACCGGCTGACAGAAAGAAGGGCCTGGGACGCTATTCGCCCACAGACCCATCTTTCCCGCCTGAGTTCCAATTACGCAGGCAAAGCTTCAATTGGACGTGTTGACAGGCTAAGAATGGCGCTAACTTGTGCGCAGGCGCACAAATCAGCCCCCCAGATGGGGGGGTCGATCAGGCGCCATTCACCAGCTTCGCTATGTCAGGCGTCCCCAGACCGGTCACGAGATCGTATCCGGGTCCGGCCGTATATGCACCGTTGGCGCCGACCGTGATGTCGTTGAACGCGCTCGACGGCTCGGTCGAGTAGAGGACCGGGCCGGCGAAGCCGAGGCCCGCGTGGGCGCCGTTGACGCGGGCCCAGATGCCCTGCCACGACGGTGCGCTGGCGCTCGTGCCGCCGATGCCCTCGACGGTCCCGCTGACGACCACGTCGTAGCCGCTCTCGGGGTCGGCGTCGAGGCTCACGTCCGGGACCCCACGCGTCGGCGGGGCGGCGACGCCCAGCACCTTGGCGTTGGCCTGGAAGGACGCGGCCGGCTCGACCGGGCTCAGTCCGCCACCACCGGCGTACCAGCCGATCTCCGACAACGGGTTGTTGTTCAGCACGCTCGTGCCGCCCACGCCGATGCCGTAGGGGCTGGAGGCGGGGTAGTTGGTGTCCGGGAGTCCCGCGGGGACGCCGTTGACGCCGGTGACGGCCGGGCACTGGGAGCCGGTGTCACCCGAGGAGAAGAACATCGTCTGACCCTGGGCGTCGGCCTGCTTGAGCACGGCGTCCAGCCCGGTGGTGAAGCCGGAGACGTCGGCCAGCAGGTCGCACTCGCCGGCGGAGAAGCTGCCCTGCTTGGCGATGTCGTCGGTGACCCACTGGTTGATCGTGGACAGGATGTCGGCGTCGCTCAGCGATGGCCCGACATAGACGTTGAGGGTGGTGACGCCCGGCGCGAACGCCGTCGAGTACTGGCTGTCCAGATCCCACTCGTCGTCGCCGGAGGTGTCGGTGGACGGGGTGCCGACGTTGATCTGGTTCCAGGTCACGGTGGGCAGCCCGTAGGTCTTCTCGAACGTCGCCAGGTCGGCCTTGGGCTGGCTGACGTCGCCCTCGGTGATGATCGCCAGCTGCTGCCCGCTGCCGGTCTGGGCAGACGGTGAGTCGTACATCGCGTTGAGCTGCTGGGGCGTGTACGTGGCCGGATAATTGAGCGAGGTCGGCAGGCCCGCGGCCGGGAGGGCAGCCTTGCCCGCGGCCAGCGCGCCGGCGGACCGGACCGACGGCGTGGGGACGGCCACCTTGGAGAGACTGGAGAGGCCGAGCACGGCGGTCACGTCGGAGGCAAATGCGCTGGGCAGCTGGGCCGCCTTGGACGCCGCGAAGAAGTTGCCGTCAGCAGCAGAGTGGAAGCGCTCGAAGCCGGTCTGCAGCGCGCTGGAGAGTTGGCTGGAGGAGCCGGTCAGCGTCACCAGCAGGCGGTTGGACGACACCGAGGACACCGACAGGTGGTTGGTGGCCGCCCAGCTGCGGATCGCGTCGATCGTGGCCGTGGAGGGGGCGAACTGCGCGGCGAACTGGGCCGGCGTCAGTGCCGCATGAGGCTTGGCGACGAGCGCGTCGAGCGCGCTCTGGTTGCGCTCGGCCAGGGCCAGCGTGACCGACATCCGTGACGCGCTGTAGGCACCGGAGTCGGTGGCGCTGCGGACGCGCCACGCGGATGTGCCGGCGGTCCCCGCCAGGGCCGACGGCGCGAAGGCCATCGCGGCGGTCACTGTTGTGGCGGCGACGGCCAGCCACGCACGGCTACTCAAGCCGTTCCTCATCGGTGCGTCCCTCCTGGTAGCGCTCTGGACGGCGCCCCCTGGATTTGGACGCCGACTGGCGGGTGACGTCTACCGTGATGGCCCGGAAGCCAAACCTTAAGAAATGAAGAGCGTTGGGGCTCCGTCGGGCGTTGCGGCCCTAGAAATACAGGCGCTCCATCGCGCTGTCGTCGTCGGCCTCGGGTTCGGCGAACGTCTCCCGGGCAAGATCCAGGAACGCCGCGGCGGCGGGGGCGAGGCGGCGGCCCTCGCGCCAGGCCAGCGTGATGTCGCGCCGCAGCGACGGCTTGACCAGCCGCGACACCGCCACCTCGGCGCCGGGGCGCTCGGCGTCCGAGCGCGGCAGGATCGATACCCCGAGCCCGCGGGCGACGAGCCGGCGGATGCGCTGGCTCTCGTTTGACTCCAGCGTGACCCGCGGCTCGAACCCGGCCTCGCGCCCGGCGGCGAACAGCAGCTCGCGCAGCCGGGCCCCGACGCGAAAGCTGATGAACTGCTCGTCGGCCAGCTCGGCCATGCGCACCTCCGGGCGGCCGCTGAGGGGGTGGTCGAGCGGGAGCAGGACCACCAGCTCCTCGGACACGAGCTGATGCAGCCCCAGCCCGTGGGCCTCGACCCGCTCGGTGACCGACAGGAAGGCCAGGTCGAGCTCGTCGACGCGCAGCATCTCGGCCATCTCCTCGCTGGACTGCTCGCGGACGGTCAGCCCGACGCCGGGATGCAGGTCGTGAAACAGGGCGAGGGGCAGTGACAGGTCGATGGGCCCCATCGTGTGCATGGCCCCGATGGTCACGTGGCCGGTGTCCATCCCGCGCAGGGCCTGGAGCTCGGTGCCGGCCGCCTCCAGCTCGGCCAGCACACGGCGGGCCCGGACGACGAGGACGTCGCCCGCGGCGGTCAGCGCCACGTGGCGGGTCGTCCGCTCCACGAGCGCCAGTCCGACCTCCTCCTCCAGGCGGCGGATCTGCTGGGACAACGCGGGCTGGGCCACATGCTCACGCTCCGCCGCACGCGTGAAGTTCAGCTCCTCGGCGAGCGCCACCAGGTAGCGCAGCTGGCGCAGTTCCATAACTGCTGATTATAAATCACCGCGAATACTCGTCTTGGACATCTAGAGGGAGATGCCGCATCATCCTTGGCGCAGTACCTCTCCTCCCTCGAGCGCGCCCCGAGTCCGGCCTCATATCCCGCCGGTTCCGGGGCGCTCTCACTTTAAGCACCCGGGTCGTCTTGAACCGTGGGCGCGAGCGGCGAGCGGATGCGTTATTTGCTGGGGACGAGTGGGTGGGTGGCGATCCCGTGGTATGCGCCACCTCCCTCGACCTGCATTTCGTGCCAAACCCGCGGGGCGGATCCAGGTTTGTCACGGATCGCATGCCCCACATGCATTTCGTGCCAAACCTCCGGCGGCCGATCGAGGTTTGTCACGCTTTGCAGGTCGCCAAGGCTTCGCAGCCCAGCCCTTCCCCAGCCGTCGTTGACGTTCGCCGGTACTCCGCCCAGACGCCCCGGGGTCGCCGCCCCTCAGCCCAGGCCGAACAGCCGGATCGCGTTGTCCTTCAAGACCTTCGGCCGCACCTCGTCCTTGATCGGGAGCTTCTCGAAGTCAGACAGCCACCGGTCGGGCGTGATCAGCGGGAAATCCGACCCGAAGAGCATCTTGTCGCGCAGCCGCGTGTTGATGTACTGCACGAGGATCTCGGGGAAGTACTTGGGCGACCACCCGCTCAGATCGATGTAGACGTTGGGCTTGTGCACGGAGATGGCCAGCGCCTCCTCCTGCCAGGGGAAGGACGGGTGGGCGAGGATGATGTCCAGGCCCGGGAACTCCGCCGCGACGTCGTCGACCGCCATCGGGTTGGAGTACTTCAGCCGGACGCCGCCGCCCCCCGGCATGCCGGCGCCGATCCCGGTCGTCCCCGAGTGAAAGAGCGCGATCAGCCCCGCCTGCGCGATCACGTCGTACAAAGGGAACCAGGCAGGATCGTTGGGCCAGAACGCCTGGGTGTTGGGGTGGAACTTGAAGCCGCGGACGCCCGCCTCGATGAGCTCGGTCGCTTCGCGCACCGCCAGCTTGCCCTTGTGGGGGTCGACCGAGCCGAACGGGATGAGCACGTCGGGATT
This sequence comes from uncultured Solirubrobacteraceae bacterium, assembly GCA_963764125.1. Classification (GTDB taxonomy): domain Bacteria; phylum Actinomycetota; class Thermoleophilia; order Solirubrobacterales; family Solirubrobacteraceae; genus Palsa-465. The sequence continues at coordinate 250,675 of CAVXRR010000039.1, read as the reverse complement.
GGCGCGGGCGGCTTCGAGCACCTCGGAGTTGCCCAGCCGCTTGCGGCCCATGCCGGCCTCGTCATCGACGTTGAAGATCACCGCCATGAGGTTGCGCTCGCGGTAGTAGTCGGCGACCTCCTGGGCTGACGGCTGCGGGGGGTGCCCGCCGAAGTACTTCCCGGCCGCCTCGAGGATCTCGAGCGTGACCGGATCCTGAGGCTCGTCGTGGTTGCGCTCGGCGTGCACGTGCACGTCGATGGCGGTGACCTTCGTCAGGTCGAGCTCGGCGGTGGCCATGACAGGTCAGCCGTAGAGGCGGACCAGGGACTCCGCCACCATCACCGGCTTCTCGGAGCCCTTGACCTCGACGGTGACCTTGAGCTTCATCTGCTTGCCGCCGGGCACGTCGGACACCTCCATCACCTCGGCCCCGCCGCGCCACTGCGCCCCGACCGGCAGCGGCGCCGGGAAGCGGACGCGATCCAGGCCGTAGTTGACGCCGGTCTTGGCGTCGCTGACGGTGACGAGCTCCCCGGAGATCGGGGCCACCAGCGACAACGTCAGGAAGCCGTGCGCGACTGTTCCGCCGTACGGTGACTCCTTGGCGCGCTCCGGATCGACGTGGATGTACTGGTGATCGTCGGTGGCGTCGGCGAACTGGTTGACGCGGTCCTGCTCCATCTCGCGCCATTCGGTGTAGCCGGCGTGCTTGCCGACCAGGTCCTGGAGGCCGGCCAGATCAGTGACCAGGCCGGAAGTCTCTGAAGTGCTCACGATCGTCCTTTGCGCAGTGGTGACGCGTCCAGAAAACCTGGACGCGGGCCCGGCGACCCGGGGGGATCGCTGAACGCTACCGATAAGTCAGATATGTCCGTTGGCGCGCATCCGGAGGGTCAGTCCTTGAGTGCTCAGGGCAAGCATTTCTCCTGTTCGATGAGCGCGGTCCTCATCGCCCGCGTGCGCGAGTACGGCGGGGACGCCGCGCTTGCCGAGCTGCGGCGCCTCGCCGGCTCAGACCGCTCCGTTCAGTACCTGACCGACATCGCCAACTGGATCTCCTTCGACGAGGGCGTGGCCCTGCTGCGTGCCGGCGCTCAGGTCACCCACCACCCCGAGTTTGCGCGTGCTGTAGGGGAAGATGCCGCCCGGTACCTCAACGCCTCGCCGGTGGCCAACCTGCTGCGCCAGCTGGGCTCGCTGGAGGTCGTCTACGGGCAGATCGCGACGACCGCGAGCAAGTACAGCACCGCCACCATCCTGGAGGCGGTCGACTGCGGGCCGGGCTTCGCCGAGATCCACGCCACGCCGGTGCAGGGCTTCCCGCGCGACGCCAACCACTGCGCGTGGACCTGCGGCATGCTCACTCAGCCGGCGGTCCTCTTCGGCCTCCCGCCCGCGGTCGTTCACCACGAGCGCTGCGCCGCCTACGGCGCGCCGCGGTGCGAGTACCGCGTCACCTGGCTGGTCAACGGCGAGGACAGCGGGACCGACGCCGCTCAGGAGATCGCCGGTCTCCACAGCCAGCTCGACGCGATGAAGATCCGGCTGCACAGCATGTTCCAGACCGCGTCTGACCTGATCTCCTCCGGGGACGTCGACGAGGTCCTGGCCAGCATCGCGGATCGCGCGGCCATCGAGGTGCGCGCACCCCGCCACATGCTCGCGGTGCGGATGACCGCCGCCGGGCCGCTCCACTGCCACCACAAGGGCTTTGACGACGGCGAGGTGGCCGAGCACGCCGAGCGGCTGCTCACGGGCGCCATCGAGGATCTGCCCGAGTCGTGGCTGGTCGTGCCCGTCCGCTCCAACCGCCGCGAGTACGGCCGGCTCCTGGCCACCTGCGGCGACGGGGGTCGCTTCTTCGAGCTCGAGCGCGAGCTGCTCGAGGTCTACGCCCGCTACGCCGCCAGCGCGCTGGACAGCGCCGCGGCCCTGCTCGAGGCCGAGCGGCGCTACGAGCAGTCAAGCGCCCTGCTGGAGCTGGCCCGGGCACTGGCCCAGGCCGGCACGAGCGCCGAGATCGCGCGCCGGCTGGCCGATGCGGTCCCCGCCGTCGTCGACTGTGACCGCGTCGCCGTCTACCTGTGGAACGAGGAGCGCAACGAACTGGTCCGCTCCGCGCACTATCCGCTGGACGAGACCGCGGGCCCGGTCGTCTCTGACCGCTCCAGCTGGGCCCCCGAGCCCGGCGGCACGCTGGAGACGTTCCTGCGCGACCCGCAACGGGCTCCGCAGTTCGTCGGGCCCGACGACGGTGTCGTCGGCCAGATCCTTTCCGGGATCGGCATGGTGGGCACGATCATGGTCCCGTTGGCGGCCCCCGGCGAGTTCCAGGGCCTGCTGTCGGTGTCGGTGCGCGAGCGGCCGGAGCGCCTGCACCTGTCCGAGGACCTCACCGACCGGCTGTCGGGCGTCGTCGCCCAGGCCACCACCGCGCTTCAAAACGGCCGTCTCGTCGACCTGATCACCCATCAGGCGACCCACGACCAGCTCACTGGCCTGGCCAATCGCCTGCGCTTCACCACGGAACTGCGCGACGCCGTGAGTCGCGCCCACGCGGGCTCCGAGAGCGGCGCGCTGCTCTACGTCGATCTCGATCAGTTCAAGCCCGTCAACGACGAGTTCGGCCATGAGACCGGTGACGCCCTGCTCGTCGCCGTTGCCAAGCGCCTGGAGAGCTGCACTCGCGCCGGCGACGTTGTCGCCCGGCTGGGCGGCGACGAGTTCGCGGTGCTGCTCGTATCGGCAGGGCCCGAGGAGATCGAGAAGGTGGCCGAGCGCATCGCCGCGGCCTTCGCCGAGCCCTTCGCGGTCGGGGGCCTGTGCCTGCGCCTCGGCGTCAGCGTCGGGCGCTCCCTGTACCCCGTGGACGCCGCCGACCCCGACGGTCTCCTGCGCTGCGCCGACAGCGCGATGTTCGCGGTCAAGCGCGCGCATCACAGCCAGCGCCTGGCCCTGCGCCAGTCCCAGGCCGCCGCCTGAAGCGACGGCCTGCGGCCCACCGTGTGCGGTGAGCGGCCGCGTGTTCACGACGCGAACGCTAATCCGTTTGTGACGTCCGGTGGGTGGTTGACGGCAGGGGAGCGTGGCCGCCGCGGCGAAGGGGTAGCTGCAGGGGGCGATTGGGTGGACGCCTATACTGAGCCCGACCCGACGAGGAGCGACGCTTTGCAGGAAATGGTGATCTACGGCGTGAGCTTCGACATGGTCGGCAAGCAACCGATCGTGCTGCTCAAGACCGTTGAGAGCAACAAGTTCCTGCCGATCTGGATCGGTCATCCAGAGGCGGCGGCCATCCTGATGAAGCTCCAGGGGGCCTCGACGCCGCGACCGATGACCCATGACCTGCTCTCCGACATGCTCGGGGAGCTGGAGGTCGAATGCACCCGCGTGGCGGTCACCGAGCTGCGCGAGAACACCTTCTACGCCTCGATCTCCCTGCGTGCCAACGGCCGCGACCTCGAGATCGACTCCCGCCCCTCGGACGCCCTGGCTCTGGCCGTCCGCTCGGGCGCCCCCATCTTCGCCGCCGACGAGGTCATCACGGAGTCCGCGATCGAGTTCGAGCATGAGGTCGAGGACACCGAGGAGGTCGTTGAGAAGTTCAAGGACTTCCTGGACAAGGTGACCCCGGAGGACTTTGCCTCCGACGAGTAGCGGCGGAGCGGACGCATCTCACAGCGGCTGATCAGGCGGGCACGACGACCGCGGCCAGCACCCGTTCGACGAGCTCGTCGAACGAGATCCCCGCCGCCTCGGCCGCCAGCGGGAGGAGGCTCGTCTCCGTGAGCCCGGGGATCGGGTTGACCTCGAGCACGTACAGCTCGCTGGTGGCGGCCTCCAGCATGAGGTCGACCCGGGCAAAGCCCGCGCAGCCGAGGAGCCCGTAGGTCTCCAGCGCGATCTCGCCGGCGCGCGCGGCGACCGTCTCGTCGAGCTCGGCGGGGCAGACGAACCGGGTGCGCCCGATCTCGTAGCGGGCCTCGAAGTCGTAGAAGTCCTCCTGCTCGGGCACCGCCTCGACGATCGGCAGCGCCACCGGCGATCGGTCCGGGTCCGCGTCCTCGAGGATCGAGACCGCCAGCTCGCGGCCCTCGACGTAGCGCTCGAGCAGCACCTTGCGGTCATAGGAGAAGGCGGCCACGAGCGCTGTGGGGACGTCGGCGGCGCTCCGGGCGAACTTGATCCCCAGCGCGGAGCCCTGGCGCGCCGGCTTGACCACGATCGGGAAGTCCAGGCGGTCCTCGATGGCGGGCAGCGCCTGGGCGGCCCCCAGGGCGCCGAGCGCGGTCTCGTTGAAGGCGTAGAAGTCGGGCGTCGGGATCCCGCGGTCGCGCATGGCGTGCTTGGCCAGCACCTTGTCCGAGGCGCGGATGCAGGCCGAGATTCCCGACCCCGTGTGCGGGACGCCGACCACCTCCAGCAGCTCCTGGACCGTCCCGTCCTCGCCGTCGGATCCGTGCAGGGCGACGAAGGCGACGTCGGGCCGATGGGCGGCGAGTTGCGCGACGAGGTCGGCGCCGACGTCGATCGGGATGGCCTCGTGGCCGAGACGCTCCAGCGCGTCCTGGACGCGGGCCCCGGATCGGAGCGAGACCTGGCGCTCCAGCGAGCGCCCGCCCTTGAGGACGGCGACGCGCATCCTTTACCCCGCGCGCTTGTGGGTGACGGGCATGGGGAGGACCTTGGCCAGTTCCTCACCCGCTCGTCGTTCCCGGTCCTCGGCGATCCGGGCCGCCGCCGCGGTGACGTCGGCCCGGGGCGCGCTCTCCTGACGCGGCGGCTCCGCGGGCGGTGAGCCGGTGAGCGTGCCGTACATCGCCACCTGCTCGCGCACGACCTCGCCGATGCGGCGGATGCCCTCGCGGATGGCGTCCTCATCGACGCCGGAGAAGTTCAGGCGCATCGCCGAGCCGCCGCGGCCGTCGACGAACGCGGCCCGGCCGGGCACGAAGGCGACGTGCTCGCGCAGGGCCCGGGCCAGCAGGTCGGTGGTGTCGATGTAGTCGGGCATGGTCGCCCAGATGAACAGGCCGCCCCGCGGATGGGTCCAGTCGGCCTCGCGCGGGAAATGCTCGGCCATCGCGTCGAGCATGACGTCCCGCCGCCGCCGGTAGATCTCCAGCAGCGAGCGGACGTAGTCATCCCACGGCCCGGCGTCGAAATAGGCGCTGACGAAGTACTGCGAGATCGATGACGAGCAGAGGTCCGAGCCCTGCTTGCCGATCTGCATCTTGGCCAGGATCGGTGCCGGCGCCGCCGCCCAGCCCAGGCGGACGCCCGGGGACAGGATCTTGGAGAAGGTGCTGGCGTAGATGACGAACTCGTCGTCGAGCGAGTGCAGCGACGGCAGCGATTCGCCCTCGTAGCGCAGCAGCCCGTACGGGTTGTCCTCCAGGATGATCAGCTCTCGCTCGCCCGCGATGCGCACCAGCTCGCGCCGGCGCTCCAGCGACATCGTCACGCCGGCCGGGTTGTGGAAGTTGGGCACGGTGTAGATGAACTTGGGCCGCCGTCCGGTTTGCTCCAGCTCGTCGAGCGTCTCCTCGAGCTCGTCGACACGCATGCCGTCGCGATCCATGCGCACCTGGACCACGTCGGCCTGGTAGGACGAGAAGGTGGGGATGGCCCCGGGGTAGGTCGGCGCCTCGGCGACGACGACGTCGCCGGGATCGAGCAGCGTCTTGCAGACCAGGTCGATGACCTGCTGGCCGCCGCTGGTCACCAGCACCTCGTCGGTGTCGACCTCCATGCCCTCGGCGGCCATGACCCGGGCGATGCAGTCCTTGACGCGGGCAAAGCCCTCCGTCGGGCCGTACTGGAGCGCGCGGGCGCAGGAGTCGCTGGCGATCGTGTTCATCAGGGCCGCGTAGGAATCGGCCGGGAAGGTCGAGGTGTCGGGCAGGCCGCCGGCCAGCGAGATGACATCCTCGCGCTCGGTCAGCGCCATCAGGTCGCGCATCGCCGATGAGCGCATGACCTTCGTCCGCTGCGCGAACAGCGCCGCGTAGCGCTGGATGTCTCGAGCAGAGGACCTGCGGCGCGGTGCGATCTGGTCTCGATCCCGGCGTCCCGGGCCGGGGAGGACGGGCTCCGGGTCGCGGTCGAGCCCGCCGGGGCTCACGCTTCCGTCTCGTCTATCGTCACCACGGTCACGGTACAGCACGGTGCACCTCGTCTTCGACATCTTCCAGGGGATCGGCGTCGCTGCGGCGGTGGGGATCCGGCCGTTCCTGCCGGCGCTCGCCGTCGGGGCGCTGGGTGCCGCCGATGCTCAGATCGACTTCTCCCATACGTCGTACTCTTTCCTGGAGCAGGCCCCTTTCCTGCTGGTCATGGTCATCGGCGTGGCCCTGCTGGGGGTTACCGAGCGCCGCGCGACCCGGGAGATGCTCGAGGGGCGCGTCGTCGTGTTCACTCTGGCGGCAGTGAGCCTGATCCTCGGGGCGCTCATGTTCGCGGGTGCCCTGGCCCAGGATCGCTACACCGTGTGGCCGGGGTTCCTGGCCGGCGTCATCTGTGCCGGGATCGGCCTGATGGCCACCCGCCCGCTCCTGGAGCGGGTCCGGACGCGGCTGGACGAGCAGACGGCGGCGATGCTGCCGCTGTTCTCGGAGTCGACCGCGCTCCTGGCGGCGGTGCTGACCGTGATCGTCCCGCCGGTGGGCGTGGTCGTGCTGGCGCTGCTCCTGTGGCTGCTCTTTGCCGGCCGCGGCCGCAGCGAGCAGAAGTACGCAGGCCTGCGGATCCTCAGATAGCGCGCCCCTGACCGACGTGGCCACGGCGCCCAAGAAGCTCGTGCTCGTCGTTGTCGACGCGATGAAGCCCGCGATGCTCGAGCGGGTCATCGCCTCCGGCCGCGCGCCGGCGATGGCACGCATCCAGGAGGAGGGGGTCTACGTCGGCGACTGCGTGGCCGCCTTCCCGTCGGTGACCCCGGTGTGCGCGGCCACGATCACCACCGGCGTCGGTCCCGACCGCCACACCATCCCCAGCATGAACTGGTATCACCGACAGGAGAGCCGCTACGTCGAGTACGGCTCGAGCTTTTCGGCGTCGCGGCAATTCGGGGTGCTGCGCTCGCTCACCGACACCGTCTACCGGATGAATGCCGAGCATCTGTCCCACGACGTGGAGACGGTGTTCGAGTCGCTCGACGACGTGGAGGTGCGCACCGCCGGGACCACCTACCTCATCTATCGCGGCCGCCACGAGCACGAGGTCGCCAACGAATCGGCGCTGGCCCGGATCGCCACCTCCACGTTCTTCAGGCGCACCATCCTGGGGCCGCAGGAGCTGTTCTACGCCGATCTCTACGCCTCGCGGCGGACCGGCTGTCGCGGCCAGCTCGGGCTCCCCGGCGCGCGCGACCAGCACACCGGCTGTGTCGGCTCCTACCTGGTGGAGAACGACCTGTGCGATTTCATGCTCTATTCGCTGCCCGACAACGACGCGTTCTCGCACCGCAACGGCCCGCACGCCCAGGTGACGTCCCTGGCGGCCGCCGACCGGCAGATCGAGCGCCTGATGCACGCGGCCGGCGGGCCCGACGAGTTTCTGGACCAGTACGCGGTGATCATCTGCTCCGATCACTCCCAGGCGCCGGTGGAGGAGCGCATCCGCCTCGACGCCGCCTTTGAGGAGTTCGAGGTGGCACGGCCCAGCGCCCGTACCGCCGGCGGCGAGCTGGCGCTCAGCCCCGCCCAGCGCTCGGCGATGATCTACGCGCTCGACCCCGAGCAGGCGCCGGACATGTGCACCCGCGCGCGCGATGTGGCCGCCGAGCTCGAGGGCGTGGACCTGGTCATGTGGCGCCAGGACGGCGAGGCGATCATCCGCAGCCGCCGCGGCGAGCTGCACTTCACCTCCGGAGGCGAGCTGTCCGATCCCCGGGGTGAGACCTGGAGCGTGGAGGGCGAGCTCGGCGTCCTGCGCGCCGAGATCCAGGACGGGCGGTTCCTGTCCACGGAGTACCCCGATGCCCTGGGCCGCGCGTGGTCGGCGCTGAACTGCCCCACCGCCGGGGACATCCTGCTCTCGGCCACGCCGGGCTATGAGTTCGTCGATTGGGGGGGGTCGGATCACGTGGGCGGCGGGTCGCATGGCTCCCTCCATCGCACGGACTCGCTGGGGGCCCTGCTGTGGTGCGGGACCGGATCGGACTCCCGGGCCGCGCGCGAGCAGTGGTCCCTGCGCGACATCGCACCGATGATCCGGGCACACTTCGGTGTGGAATCCGATGGCGCCGCCGACTAGCACAGCCACAGCCAAGCCTGACTCTTACGGCGACTCAACAATTGACGGCTACATTCACCCGATGCCCGAAGAGCTGACCACGGCCGTCGAGCTGCCGTTTCGCCACCGCGTCCGGCACGGGGTGCGCAAGCCCCACAACTGGCTTCAGCTCACGCGCTTCGCCGCTGTGGGCGCGAGCGGGTACGTCGTCAACCTGATCGTCTTCGCGGTGTGCGTGCATGTGATCGTGATCGACTACAAGCTCGCCGCCGTGGTGGCGTTCGCGGTCTCGGTGCTCAACAACTTCTGGTGGAACCGGCACTGGACCTTCCGGAGCCAGCGCGAGGCCCACCCGGTCGAGCAGGCGGTGAAGTTCTTCACCATCTCCCTGGTCGTGTTCGGCTTCAGCTATGTCGTCCTGGTCTCACTCGTCGACGGCGCCGGGTTCCCCAAGGTCATCGCGCAGGCGATCTCGATCGTCGCCGCGACGCCCCTGTCCTTCGTGGGGCAGAAGCTGTGGAGCTTCAAGGCGTAGAGCCCTGGTAGGCCGGAGCCGCTCCCGCTCGCCCACCGTGTCCCGCCACCAGCCCACCGGCACGCGGGGTCGTGGAATCAACCATCTGGGTCGGCTGGTCGTCCTCCCGGCCCTGCTGACGCTGTTGGCGCTTCTGGCGCTGGCCACGCCCGGCGTGGCGGGGGCCGCCACCACGAGCGGCAGCGGCGTCAACGCGCTGCCCGGGCCGGGGAGCGCCACGGGCAGCGCGGCGGGCGCTACGACGGTCGCGGTGAAGACCGTGACCAAGACGGTGACCAAGACCGTGGCCGCCTCCGGGTCCCCGGTGCTCGTCACCGATCCCAACACTCCCCCCAGCGGCTACCGCCTCACGGCCGACAAGGTGCTCCGCCTGGCCGCCGCCGACCCCCGGGTCAAGGCCGAGCTGCGCCGGCACCCCAAGGCGATCCCCTACGAGTACACCAAGGGCCCCCCGACCTGGCAGGTGAGCTGGTTCTCAAGCGGGAAGCCCCAGCGCGAGCTGCTCCAGGTCTACGTTGACGACAACACCGGCGCGGTGACCCAGGCCTGGACGGGGTTCCAGGTGGCGTGGACGATGGCCCGCGGCTACGCGGGCGCGTTCGGCCGCCGGGTCAACGCCTGGTACATCTGGATCCCGCTCTGCATCCTGTTCGTGGCGCCGTTCGTCCCGTGGCGCCGGCGCCCGAGCCTGTGGCACCTCGACCTGCTGGTGCTGGTCAGCTTCTCGATCTCGCTGGCGTTCTTCAACCACGCCGAGATCGGGCTCTCCGTGCCGCTGATCTACCCGCCGCTCATCTATCTGATGATCCGGTTGTTGCTGCTGGCCGGCGGGCGAGGCATCGCCAAGCGCCCACTGAGCACGGTGGTGCCGTCCTCCTGGCTGGCCGTCGGAACGGTGTTCCTCATGGCCTTCCGGATCGGGCTGAACATCCTGAACTCCAATGTCATCGACGTCGGCTACTCGGGCGTGATCGGGGCCGACAAGCTCATTCACAACGTCGCCCTCTACGGCCACTGGCCCCACGACAACCTGTACGGCGACACCTACGGGCCGGTCAGCTACTTCCTCTACGTCCCGTTCCGCCTGATCTTCGGCTGGAGCGGGACGTGGGACTCCCTGCCGGCGGCCCATGGGGCGGCCATCTTCTTCGACCTCCTCTGTCTCGCCGGGCTGTATCTGCTCGGGCGGAGGCTGCGGGGCAACCGGACGGGCATCGTCCTCGCTTACTGCTGGGCCGCGTATCCGTTCACGCTCTACGCGCTGAACTCCAACACCAACGACGCCCTGGTCGGGGCCGCGTTGCTGTTCGCACTGCTGGCGATCCGCACCGCCCCGGGGCGCGGGCTGATGGCCGGGCTGGCCGGGATGACCAAGTTCGCGCCCTTTGCCCTGGCCCCGCTGCTGCTGCGCGGCACCGAGGAGCGGCTGCGCAAGCGCCACATCATCGGCTTCGGGGTGGCCTTCGTGGTGGCGGCCGTCCTCACCATGCTGCCCGTCCTGCTCAAGAACGACCTCTCGGCGTTCTGGCACGACTCGATCCTCTACCAGTCAGACCGCACCACGCCGTTCTCGATCTGGGGGCTGTGGGGCGGACTGGGCATCCTCCAGAGCTTGCTCCAGGGAGCCGTGGTCGCCCTGGCCCTCGGCGTCGCGTTCCTGCCCTCGCGCCGTACCGTCGTGGACGTGGCCGCGCTGGGCGCCGCTGTCCTCATCGCGCTCCAGATCACCCTCAACTACTGGCTGTATCCCTACATCGTCTGGTTCCTGCCGATGGCCCTGGTGGCGTTGGTGGCCAGCCACCCGGAGCGCGAGCCGCTCGCCGCGGAGGCCGGCGCGCCGGCGCGGCGCGGGCGCCGGTGCCGGTGCCGGTGCCGGTGCCGCGTCTGACCAGACGCCGCTCCGGATCCACATCGCCTCCTCGTAGGTCCCTCGCGACCTGGAGGAGGTGACAAACCTGGGGCATGCCGGCGGGTTTGCCACGGTTTCCATCTCCTACATGGTTCTCGTGCCAAACCCGAGCACGCGCCGCAGGTTTGTCACGTTTTCCAGGTCGCCGCCCGCCCCGCGGCCGTCGCAGGGCGGGTGGCCGCGCCGGGCCTAGCTGATCCCCAGCCCCGGCTCCAGCAACTGCCGGATCGCCACCGCCCGCCGCGGCTCCTCGCCCGTCGTGACCAACACGGCGTTGAGCCACGGGTCCTCGGTGGAGGTCTGAAAGCGCACGGGCATCTTGGTGGCCATGGCCTCGATCGCCTGCTCGCGCTTGACGCCGATCACGCCCCCGCGGGGGCCGGTCATCCCGACGTCGGTGATGTAGGCGGTCCCGCCGGGCAGGATCCGCGCATCGGCGGTGGGCACGTGGGTGTGGGTGCCCACGACCGCGGTGACCCGCCCGTCGAGGTACCAGCCCATCCCGATCTTCTCGCTGGTGGCCTCGGCGTGAATGTCGACGAGGATGTGGTCGGCTCGGTCGCGCAGGGCGTGGACGGCGGCGTCGGCCTCGGCGAAGACGGGGCGGCCCGCGTCCATGAACAGGTTGCCCGACAGCGACACCACCCCCAGCGACACCCCGTTGCGCTCCACCACGCACCAGCCGTGGCCGGGCTGGCTGCGCAGGAAGTTGGCCGGGCGCAGGATCTCCTTGCGGGCGTCGAGGTACTCGTAGATCTCGCGCTGGCGGTAGGTGTGGTTGCCCAGGGTGATCACGTCCACGCCCGCGGTGAACAGCTGATCGGCGATCTTGGGCGTGATGCCGAGGCCCCCGGCGACGTTCTCGCCGTTGACGACGATGAAGTCCGGCGCCAGCCGATCACGCAGCGCGGGGAGCATGCCCAGGAGCGTGCGCTTGCCGAGCCCTCCGACGAGGTCACCGGCGAACAGGATGTTCACGGCCCGTGTCATTCAGGGGTTGACCCCGCCCACCCTCATAATCACAAGTATGCGTCGATGGGCCCGACTGCGCACAGCGGACCCGCCTGAGCCCGACGGCGAGCCTGATCCCGAGGCGGTCGAGGCCGGCGGTCCGGTGGACGACGACACCACGGAGAGCAAGCCGGAGACCATCGCAGACGGCGGGGATTCCGGCGGTCCCGGGGCGCAGCCACCGCGCGCGATGCCCTCGGTCGCGCCGGTCATCGTCCCGCGCTGGATCCAGCTGGTGGTGCTCCCGCTCGCCCTCCTCGGGCTGTGGGCGCTGGCCCGCGCCGCCGGGTCGGTGCTGCTCATCCTCATCGTCGCCGCGGTGGTGGCGCTCATCCTGACCCCGACCGTCCGCCTGCTGGAGCGCTGGTTCCCGCGGGGACTGGCCATCCTGCTCGTCTACCTCGCCGGGTTTGCCCTGATCGGCGGGATCGGGGTGCTCCTGGCCAGCCCGGTCGCCAGCCAGATCACGCGTTTCGAGCACAACGTGCCCGGCATCGTCCGCCACGCCAACCGCCAGCTCGACAACTTCCAGACGTTCCTCAACAACCACGGGATCAGCATCCACATCAAGCAGCAGGGCTCGAGCGCCCTCGACACGCTCCAGAAGGACGTGCTCAAGCGCTCCGGCGCCATCGTGTCCTTCTCCCGCGACCTGCTGTCGCAGATCGTGACGATCGGCTTTGACCTGATCCTCATCCTCGTCCTGTCGATCTACCTGCTCGTCTACGGGCACGGGATCGGCGATCTCGCGCGCCGGATCATGCCGCCGGGCGACGGCACGCCCGAGGACGACTACCCGCTGCTCGTCCAGCACGCGGTCTCGGGCTACGTCCGCGGTCAGCTCCTGTTCAGCCTCGTGATGGGGGGCAGCGCCGCGATCTGCCTGGAGATCCTGGGTCTGATCGGTGTCTTCCCGGCGGGCAAGGACTACGCGGTGTTCTTCGGGGCGTTCTACGGGCTCATGGAGTTCATCCCCTACATCGGGCCCATCGTCGGGCCGATCCCGGCCGTCCTCGTCGCCCTGTTCGAGAACCCGATCACCGCGGTCTGGCTCGTGCTGCTCTTCGTGGCCCTCCAGCAGCTCGAGGGCCATGTCGTCGCGCCCCAGGTGTTCCGCATCTCGCTGCGGATCAACCCCATCGTCATCATCCTGGCGTTGCTCATCGGCTTCAAGCTCTACGGGGTCATCGGCTCGCTGGTGGCGCTCCCCGTGCTCTCCGTCATCCGCCAGACGGTCATCTACCTCCAGCGCCATCTCGTGCTCGAGCCATGGGGGACGCAGGGGGTGGGGCTCGGGCTGTTCTCGGGCGCCGGCCCGGACCGATGTCCGGAGTGCGGAGCGCCGGCGGCGGGCGGGGACGCCTACTGCCGCGCGTGCGGCGCCTCGCTCGAGCCGCGCGTCACCGCACCCCGATGAGCCTCCCCACATCCGCTACCCCGCTCGCGGTTCGCCGCGTGACCAAGCGGTTCGGTGCCCGTGTGGCGCTGCAGTCGGTCACCTTCGAGCTGTTGCCCGGGGAGCTGGTGGGGATCGTCGGCCCCAACGGCGCCGGCAAGACCACGCTGCTGTCGATCCTCGCCGGCGTGCTGGCCCCCGACGAGGGCGAGCTCACCGTCACGGGCCGCGACGCCGGCTGGGTCCCGCAACAGCCGGCGCTGTACTCCAAGCTGTCGGTGGCGGAGAACCTGCGCCTGTTCGCGCGGCTGGAGCGGCTGTCCGACCCCGACGCGAGCGTCGCCCGCATGCTGGCCCAGACCGGCCTGGAGGACCGCGCCGACGAGGAGGTGGGCAAGCTCTCGGGCGGCAACCAGCAGCGGGTCAACATCGCCATCGGCCTGCTCTCAGAGCCCGCACTGTTGCTGCTGGACGAGCCCTCCGCGTCGCTTGACCCCCGCCAGCGCGAGCGCCTGTGGGAGTTCATCTCGGCGCTGGGCACGACTGTCGTCTTCTCCACCCACGATGTCGGCGAGGTGGAGCGCTACGCCACCCGGGTGCTGTTGCTGGCCGACGGGGAGCTGCTGTTCACCGGCACGCCCGACCAGCTCGAGCAGGCCGTCGGAGGCGACCCGCGCGACCTCGAGGCGGCGCTGGTGAGCTTCCTTCACCAGCGAGGCCACTGAGGCCCGCGTGCGCTGGCTGCTCGTCAAGGATCTCCAGATCCTGCGCCGCTCGCCGCTGCTGGTCGGGCTGCTCGTCGTCTACCCGATCGCGATCGCGCTGATGATCGGCTTTGCCCTGTCCAGCCCGCCCAGCAAGCCGACCGTCGCCTTCTACAACGAGGTGCCCAAGGGCAAGGGGACCATCAGCCTGGGCAGCCAGAAGCTCAACGTGGGCAGCTACGCCTCGGACCTGCTCGGCTCGGTGCAGCCGATCAAGGTCCACTCCCGGGCCGAGGCGATCGCCGCCGTCCGTGACGGCCGGGCGCTGGCCGCGGTGGTCATTCCGGCGGAGCTGCCCCAGCAGATCCAGAGCCTCATCACTCAGGGGGTGGGCGCCCCGACGGTGCAGCTCTACCTCAACAGCAAGGACCCGATCGAGCGCCAGTTCGTCGACCAGGCGATCTCGTCGCGCATCAACCAGGTCGAGCAGGATGTGTCCAAGCAGGTTCTGCGGGTGGCCGTGACCGACCTCCAGCAGGTGCTCAACGGCGGCAGCGTGCAGATCCTGGGCCAGACCGTGCGGCTGCTGGGGCTGCGCAACGCGCGCACGATCGTCCAGGGGACGCTGGCCTCGCTGCCGAGCAACTCGCCGCTGCGCCCGGCGCTGAGCCAGGTGATCAGCTTCGCCGATCTCGCCATCGAGGGCCTCGCCTTCGCCAAGCCCGTGCTGGGCACGATCGGGACGCCGCTCACGGTCAACGAGACCCAGCTCGACGGTCAGACGACCCCCACCGACGCCTATGCCGCGGCCATCGCGGTGGTCGTGTCGCTCATGTTCGTGACGATGCTCCTGGCGGCGGGGATGCTGGCCATCGAGCGCAGCGAGAACGCCTACCCGCGGCTGATCCGAGGCCTCGTCACCCCGGCCCGCCTGCTCACCGAGAAGGTGACGCTCTCCGCGGGCTGCGCGACTCTGGTGACGCTTGCCATGGCCGTGTTCGTGTCGCTGTTCATCCACCTCGACTGGACCCGCTTTGAGCTGTGGGTGGTGGCGCTGGCGATGGGGAGCGTGGCCTTCGGGGCGCTGGGGGTGGCGATCGGCGCGCTGGCCCGCGAGGTGAGCGCCGCGTCGCTGATGGCGTTCCTCGTCTCGCTGCCCATCGCCTTCGTGGCCCTGGTCCCCGCCAGCGCCGTCTCGGGGGCGCTCAAGACGGTCCTCGACGTCATCGCCTTCCTGTTCCCGTTCAAGGCGACGCTCCAGGCGGTCTCCAACGCCTTCAGCGGCAGCGCGCCGGGGATCGGCCTGCCACTCGTCCATCTCGCGGTGCTCGCCCTCGTGTTCGGGGCCCTGGCGACGGTGGGCATGCGCCGGTTCGCAACGCGCTGATCGCGCACACGAGCCTCCGGACCCCGGTGACTTCTTGACACCGGGAATAGTGTTTTCGCCGCACGGCGTCCACCGGGGGCAGCCGGCGACCACCGGGGGTGACTGGTGAGCAGTATGTGGCGTCGCGTGGCGTGGCCTGTCCTGGCCGCCTGTCTCGTGGTGGCGTTGACCGGCGGGGTCGCCGCCGCCAGGGGCCGGACCTACGCGACTCCCGGCTACCACTGGAACCACAAGCTGCCCAAGGTCGCGCCGGTGATCCCGGGCAAGCTCATCAAGCTCGGCGACGGCCTCTATCCCCGCGTGCTCGTCGATGGCGCCGGCACCGGCCAGATCGCCTACACCGTCACCCCGGCCGACGTCAGCGACGCCTCCGTGCTGCATGACTGTGTGCTCCTCCGCGGGCAGACCGGGTGCGCGTCCAATGACGGCCTGGTCCCGCCCGAGACCGGGGCCCCGCAGTACAACATCGACGAGCACGGCCCGGTGCCATTGTCGGTCGGCAACGAGCTGCTCATGGCCGATAGCCGCTTCCCCAATCCGGAGGACCTCCCCGACGGGACCACGGGCTACCCCACGTTCCTGTGGACCTCCGAGGACGCCGGCAAGACGTTTACCGGGCCGGGCATCATCGGCAACCTCGAGATCACCGGCAACGCGGTCGTGTTCGGGGGCGCCAGCCCGCAGATCGGCGTCATCACCGACACCACGGACGGCGGCACCATCTTCCAGGCCACCCCTCCGGGCGCCTACTCCGGCCAGACCCTGAACCTGGGTGACAGCGGTCCCGACCAGGCGTATGACGGTCGGCTCGCCGTCGACGGCACGCGCCCCGTCGCCGAGTTCCAGGACCTGTCAAGCCACATCTACGTCCGCGAGTACAACGGCACCGGCGACATCTACAGCACCGCGAGCTGGTCACGGGCCGAGATCAACGGTGAGGGCTATTCACGCATCGTCAGCGGTCCCAGCGGCGTGTGGCTGCTGTACCAGAAGACCTTCTCGGGCCCGCTGTTTGACCAGCGCATCGTCAACGGCCAGCCCTCCGGCGCCGCGAACCGGATCACCCCCAACACTGATTTCGAACACGTCAACTACGACATCACCGAGGACGCGTCAGGTCGTATCACCGTCGGCTACTTCGCCTCGACCGGGAACGCCTTCGGCCTGTTTGTGACCAGCTCGGGCGACGGCCGCCACTGGTCCACGCCCCAGATCATCGCGCGGAACCTCACGGGAGCTTCCGACCTCCAGCTCGGCGCGGCTCAGGACGGCGGTGGCTTTGCCGCCTTCCAGTTGCCCGAGCCCGGCGGATACAGCCACTCGCAGATCGCTGTCGCGGCCTTCGGCTCGTTCGCCGCCACCCACGTCAAGGGCCTGGGCAACCTCGACGGCGACGGTCTCGGCGGCCTCGGCGGCGACCCGCTGGCCTCGGTGTCCTGCACCGACGTGCACTTCGGGGACATCGACGCGATCGCCGAGGCGGGGTGCTTCCTGCGCGACCCCGCCCACCCGACGAGCGGCGCGGCGGTCATCGCCGGCGAGATCCGCCTCAACGGCCTGGAGATCATCCCCGACGCGGGCGTCGAGATCGTCATCGACCCGCGCCAGCACACCATCAACACCACCGGCTCGGTGCGGGTCGTGCTGCGCGCCCCGGGGATCGGTGACATCACCCTGTACCACGGGACGCTGAACATCTCGCTCAGCGGGTCGCTGGCGGGCGCGGGGCACACCCTCTTCGACCTCAACACGGCCACCGCCTCGTCGCTGGAGGGCTTCCCGTTCGCCACCAGCATCGACGTGCAGATCCAGCACGACGCCGTCGTGATCCCGGTATCGCTGAAGCTGCCGGCCTACATGGGCGGGGTCACGGGCGCCGCGACGCTGCGCGCCGACAACGCCAGTGGCCTGCAGCTCTCCTCGCTGCACATCGGCGTGCCCGACCTCATCCTCGGCGCGCTGGAGGTCAAGGACCTCAACATCGACTACACGCAGACGGGCAGCGTGTGGACCGGCTCGGCCACCGTCAACATCCCGGCGGGCACGCCCTACTTCGGGATCGCGGTGGCCGTGCGCTTCAACGACGGCGACTTCACCATGGGCTCATTCGACGTCAGCGTGCCCTTCCCCGGGCTTCCGATCTTCACCGACACCTATCTCGACGGATTCGGCGGCGGCTTTGACATCCACCCCGACCGCCGCAGCTTCCATGGCTCGGTCTCGGTCGGGGCCATCCCGCTCGACCCCCCCAACTACACGGTCGGCGTCACGGGCGCGGTCACGATCACCTTCATCAACGGTGGCCCGGTGGTGCTCGAGGCCGACGGCTCGGGCTCGGTCCACGGCTTCAACATCGCCAACGCCAAGCTCATCTTCCAGACCAACGGCTACTTCGAGGTCAACGGCAACGTCGACATCGACCTGGACGTCGCCGAGCTCAAGGCCGGGATGGACGCCTTCGTGGACCTGCCGGCCAAGGAGTTCTCGGCCAACGTCAACGGTGAGCTGGACATCTCGGGCTACTCCGCGATCTCGGTGCAGGCCGTCATCTCGTCGCTCGGTGTCGCGGCGTGCGGCTCTGACTTCGGGTTGCACGCCGGCCTCTCGTACCCGTGGGGCGGCACACCCGACGCGTCGGTGGGGACCGGGAGCTGTGACCTGTCGGCCTTCGTCGTGCGGCCGGTCTCGGTCGCCACGGTCGCCGGCCTGCGCGGACGGGCGCGCGTCGCCGCCGTGTCGACCTCCGCGGGCACCCCGTTCGAGGACATCGCCGTCACCGGCGCGGGCGCACCGCCGTCGGTGACCCTCACCAGCCCCAGCGGCAAGACCGTGGTTCCGGCCGCGTTCGGGCCCGGTGCCGCGAGCGCGGCCGCCGTCGCCCTGACCGTGCCCAAGACCAGCACCACCTACGTGATGGTGCGCAACCCCGGCGCCGGGGTGTGGAAGGTGTCCGGGGCTCCCGGGTCAAGCGCCATCACCCAGGTGCGCCAGGCCCGCGGCTACGCGGCGCCCAAGCTGCACGCCCGGATCTCGGGCCGCGGGGCCACACGCCGCCTCACCTACTCGGTGACCAAGCGGGCCGGCCTGTCGGTCGCCTTCGCCGAGCGCGCGCACCGGGTCTACCGGATCCTGGGCAGGGCCAAGGGCGCGCACGGCACGCTGCGCTTCACTCCCTCCGCGGGCACCGCCGGCAAGCGGACCGTCTACGCGATCGTCTCCGAGGGCGGGGTCGCCCGCGAGAGCGTGCCGGTGACGAGCTACCGCGCGCCGGGTCCGGTCACTCCGGCGCGCGTGCGCGGCCTGCGCGTCCGGCGGCACCGCCGCACGTTCGCCATCTCGTTCGGCAGCGCCCGCGGGGCGGCGTACTACCTGCTCACGGTGCACGGCAGCGACGGCCGCCACCTGCTGCGGCTCATCCGCGGCCGCCATCACGCGCTCACGCTGGCGTACCTGGGCTACAAGGACCGTCTGACGGTCACGGTGACCGGCGTGTCCGCCCTCGGCCGCCACGGGCGGTCAGTGAGCGCCCGCGCCTGAACGGGCTCGACGCTCAGCGCTGGCCGGTGGTGCGCAGGAAGCCGACGACGCAGAGCGCGGCGACGATGAAGGCGATGACCGGCCAGGCCCCTGAGACCACACCGGCGATCGACAGCACGAGGGTGACGACGCCGATCGCACCCGCGGCCCCGCCGGCGACGACCATCCGGTACGCCCGCTGCTCGCGTGCGCGCCGGGGGGTGTAGCTGCCGCGTCGATCGAGGTTACTCACGGTCTGCGAAGCGTAGCGCCCTCACCCGTCGTCCGGCGCGGCAGCGCGATAGGTTGTGTCCCACCACGGCCGGCGAGGACACATACCTGCTGCTCTACACCTACGTTGAGGACATGGCCGAGCGCCGCGGTCCCCATCGTGAGGCCCACCTGGCCGCCATCCGCGCCGAGCGCGACGCCGGCCACATCACCCTGGCGGGCGCGCTGGGCACGCCGCCCAGCGGCGGCGCAATCGTATGGACGGGTGTGACCCCGGAGGACATCGAGCGCTTCACCGCCGCCGACCCATACGTGGTCAACGGGCTGGTCACCTCCCAGCGCGTCGAGCGCTGGAACATGGTCTAGAGGTCGACGAGCACGCGCCGGACGACGCTGTCGGCGTCGAGCTGGGCCCGCAGGTCCGCGCGCTCCCACTCCCGCCACTCGACGATCTCGGCGACACGTTCCGGCTCATGGCGGGCGCGTTCGCGAAATGTCCGCAGGAGCTCGGCCTGCTCCTCCCCGTGCCCCAGCTGGGAGAGCAGCTCGGGGGAGAAGGCGGCCATGGCGTCACACAGGCCAATCCAGTCGCTGAATCGCTGCGCCTCGGCCAGGTCGCCGGGGTCGGGCATGCGGGTCGGCAAAAGCTCGGCCCATGTCATCGCCAGGAACCCGGGCCACAGCGGCGGGTCCAGGTCGGCGCTGAGCAGCAGCCACGCGTCCACGCACTCGAGCGAGACCGCGGCATTGGCGGCCTCCCACACGGAGGCGGTCCGCTGTAGCGTCAGGCGAGCCAGTGCCCGCCCCTCGTCGAGCGCCGCGGCGGCGTCTGACCGCCTCGCCTCGTGCAGGGCGCCCCGGACGGCGGTGAGGATCATGGCGAGCTCGGGATGCTCGAGCTCGGGCACCAGCGTGTAGATCCGGTCCCCCACGGCGTCCCAATCCTCGTCATCGCAGATCAGCGGCAGCCGCCGCTCCCCCGCCGCGCCGCCGCCGGTCGACAGGGCCAGGACGACGCCGTGGGGCCCGCAGCGCCCGAGGAAGTGGCGGCGCAGCGCGGCGTCGCCGGCCAGGCGCTCGATGACCAGATCGCGCCACGTCGGATGCACCCAGGCCACCCTCATGCCGACACTCGCAGGAAATGGTCGGCCAGGCGATCGACGAGGTGCAGCGGCGCCCGGGTCAGCTAGCCGTCGTGATGGCGGCGCAGTGCGGCCACCAGCTCGCGCTCGGGGACCGGGCCGGGCGGCGTGTCCAGCAGCGCCACCAGCAGGTCGCGGTGCTCGTCGCCGAGCGCGCCGAACGAGGTCGCCATCGCCTCGGTGGGGGTGGTCAGCTCGATGTCGGCGGCCCGCGACACGCTGTGGTCGCGTCCGAGCCTGAGGACCAGGCGCCGGATGCGCTCCGGCGTGAACGACGGGCTGCCGACGATCTCCGGCCCGAACCGTGTCACCGCCCGCCGGGTCGCCTCCGCCAGCGCGGCCGCCTTGGCGTGGCGGAACAGGATGAGCACCTTCTCCTCGGGGTCGAGGATGCTCGCATCGACCAGCACCCGTGCCGGAGCGGGGAAGCGTTCGGCGCCGCGCTCCTGGTGCAACCGGCGGAGCGCCGCGTGCAGCGGCGCGGGACGCGAGGTCCAGATCAGCCAGTGGCGATCGTCGAGCGCGCCGAGCAGCCGCTCCATCGCCCGCGCCCAGCGCTCGGCGGAGTCGGCGCGGTACTCGGTGGAGCCGAACGCGTCGTCGGCGATGAACACCTGCGCGCCCCCGGGTCAAACGCCGCGTGCAGGTCGTCGGGGCTGGTGCACTCGTGCGCCTCCCATCCGTCGGTCATCTTGGCCAGGGCGACCATCCGGGCGATCGCCGTCTTGCCCATCTCGGGCGGCCCGGTGAGCACGGCGAAGCGATGCTCGCGCAGCATCCTCACCGCCCGGGCGTAGGCGCGGGTGGGAACGAACACGGCGGCCAGGCGCTCCGCCTCGGCGCGGTCGAGCGTCGAGCGACCGGCCGGCTCCGCCGGGATGAGCGGGTCCAGCTCGCGCACCCCCAGCAGCGACGGCATCGCCAGGCGCAGCTCGGGGCGGGCATCGATGCGCGCGCTCAGCCCGGCGGTGTCGATCACGTCGACGGTCAGCCCGGCGACCTCGCCGCGCTCGTGGATCGCCTCGCCGTTGGCCATCAGCACGTACGAGCGCAGACCATGCAGCCGGTCCTCGTGCGCAGCGGCGAGCGCTCGAGCGCCATCAGGACCGGCGCCGGCGCACCCGGCCGTAGCCAGGCGCATTGGACGAGCACCTCGTTGCGCATCGCCGTCTCCAGCAGCGGCGGCCCCAGCCAGGCGTCGCACAGCACGAACCGGCATTGATCGGCGCCACCCTCCCATGCGTCCGGCGCCACGCCGGCCTCCAGCTCGAGCACCTGCGAGCACAGCTGCTCGAACTGCAACCAGCCGAGCCGATCGAGGGCGTAGGCCACCGAACGCCAAGTGTGCCCGCGAACCGCGTCCTGCGCGCCAGTATTCTCGAATGACAGCTATGTCGTTCCCGCAGACCCGCCTGCGCAGGCTCCGAGCCAACCGCGCGCTGCGCGGCCTGGTTCGCGAGACGCGCCTCGAGGCCGCGGACTTCGTCTACCCGATGTTCGTGGCCCATGGCATCGACCGCCGCGAGCCGATCGCCGAGATGCCCGGAATCGACCATCTCTCGATCGCCCATGCCGTCGAAGAGGCCGGCGAGGCGGCCGCGCTCGGCATCCCCGCGGTGCTCCTGTTCGGGCTGCCCGCCGCCAAGGACGAGGAGGGCTCGGGCGCCTGGGATGACGAGGGGATCGTCCAGCTGGCCACGCGGGCGATCAAGGACGCCCACCCCGACCTGCTGGTCATCTGCGATCTGTGCCTGTGCGAGTACACCAGCCACGGGCACTGCGGCGTGCTGCGCGAGAGCACCGGCGGCGTGGTCGTCGACAACGACGCCACGCTGGAGCTGCTAGCGCGCACGGCGGTGTCCCAGGCCCGCGCCGGCGCCGACATCATCGCCCCCTCCGACATGATGGACGGCCGTGTCGGCACGATCCGCGCCGCGCTCGACGACGAGGGCTTCACCGACATGCCGATCATGGCCTACTCGGCCAAGTTCGCCTCGGCGTTCTATGGACCGTTCCGCGACGCCGCCGACTCGGCGCCGGCCTTCGGGGACCGGCGCGGCTACCAGATGGATCCCGCCAACGGCGACGAGGCCGTGCGCGAGGCGCTCCTCGACGTCGAGGAGGGGGCCGACATCCTCATCGTCAAGCCCGCGCTGCCCTACCTGGACCTGATCCGCCGCATCAAGGACGACACCTCCCTGCCCGTGGCCGCCTACAACGTCAGCGGCGAGTACTCGATGCTGAAGGCCGCGGCCGCGGCCGGGTACCTTGATGAGCGGAGCCGCGGTGCTGGAGGCGCTGACCTCGATCCGCCGCGCGGGGGCCGACATCATCATCACCTACCACGCCAAGGATGCCGCTGCAATGGCTGCAATGAGACCACCAGGGACCGCCGAGGAATCCAGGAGGCCCCCGCGAGCGGCTCGCGGCACGGTCTGAAGCTGCGCAGCCGCAAGGAGGGCGCCGCGATCGCGCTCGACCGATCTGGACAAGCGCCTGCTCAACCTCATGCAGGGCCAGTTCCCGATCGCCCCGCGCCCCTACCAGCACGTCGCCGCCGAGGCCGGGATCACCGAGGAGGAGGCGATGGCCGCGGTCACCCGCCTGCTGCACGAGCGGATCATCCGCCAGGTCACGCCGATCTTCGACACCCGCGCGCTGGGCTACTCCTCGATGCTGGTCGCCGCCAAGGTCGACCCCGAGAACCCGTGGCGCGCGGCCACGGTCATCAACTCACACCCCGGGGTCTCGCACAACTACCTGCGCAACCACGAGTTCAACATCTGGTTCACGATCGCCACCGAGCCCGGCTCACAGCTCGGCCTCCAGGGCACGCTCGATGTCCTGGCGCGCGAGGCCGGAGCGGAATCCGTGCGCCAGCTTCCGACGCTCAAGCTGTTCAAGATCCGCATGGACCTCGAGATGGAGGGCGGGACCGAGGCCCTGTCCAAGGCGGCCGAGGCCGCCGAGCCCGCCGAGACCGAGGCCCAGCCCTACGACGAGTTCGACGAGGCCGTGATCCGGGCGCTCCAGGGCGACATGCCGGTGATCGCCGAGCCCTACGCGCCGGCCGCCGCAGCGCTCGGCATCGGCCAGGAGCGAGCTGCTCGAGCACCTGCGCGCCATGCAGGAGCGCCGGCTGCTGCGCCGCGTCGCCGCGATCCTCTTTCACCGCCGCGCCGGCTTCAGCGCCAACGGCATGGGCGTGTGGAAGGTCCCCGACGAGCGGATCATGGAGCTGGGCATGCGGATGGCGTCGTTCCGGGGCATCTCGCACTGCTACCAGCGTCCGACTTACGCGGACTGGCCCTACTCGGTGTTCACGATGGCCCACGGCCGCTCCAAGGACGAGTGCGACGCGATCCTCGACTCGATCGCCGCCGACACCGGGATCTCCGACCGCGCCACGCTCTACTCCTCCACCGAGTTCAAGAAGATCCGCCTGCTCTACTTCACCGAGGATCACCGGGACTGGGAACGTCAGCACGCGGGCGTGTGAGCGACACCGCGCGTGGACACGCTCTCGCTCGGCGCACGCTCTATCGGCGCGCCGCTCTGCTCATGCCCGGCGGGGTCAACTCGCCGGTGCGGGCGATGCGCTCGATCGGGCGCGATCCGATCTTCATCGAGTCGGGCTCGGGTCCCACCATCCGCGACGTCGACGGCAACGAGTACATCGACTGGGTGAGCTCGTGGGGCCCGCTCATCCTCGGTCACGCCCATCCCGATGTCGTCGCCGCGGTCACCGAGGCGGCGGCGCGCGGCACGAGCTTCGGGGCCCCGACCCCGGGCGAGGTCGAGCTGGCCGAGCGCATCGCGGACCGGATCCCCTCGGTCCAGATGCTGCGGATGACCTCCTCGGGCACCGAGGCGACGATGAGCGCCCTGCGCCTGGCCCGCGCCGCCACCGGGCGCGACACGATCGTGAAGTTCTCCGGCGCTTACCACGGCCACGTCGACGGTCTGCTGGCCGAGGCCGGCTCGGGCCTGGCCACCCAGGGGATCCCGGCCAGCCCCGGGGTGCCGGCGGCGGCCGCGGCGGCCACGGTGATCGTGCCCTGGAACGACCCCGAGGCGCTCACCGAGGCGGTCGCGCGCGCCGCGCCGGCGGCGATCATCGCCGAGCCGGTGCCCGCCAACATGGGCGTCGTGCCGCCCCAGCCCGGCTTCCTCGAGCTGCTGCGCGAGACGGCTGACGCGTCCGGCGCGCTGCTCATCTTCGACGAGGTGATCACCGGCCTGCGCGTCGCCCGCGGGGGCGCCCAGGAGCGCTTCGGCGTGATGCCGGACCTGACGATCATGGGCAAGATCATCGGCGGTGGGCTCCCCGCGGCGGCCTATGGCGGCCCGCGCGAGCTCATGGAGCGGATCGCGCCGGCCGGGGACGTCTACCAGGCCGGCACGCTGTCGGGCAATCCGCTGGCGGTGGCGGCCGCCCTGGCCACGCTCGAGCACCTCGACACCGCCGCCTATGAGCACCTGGCCGAGACGACCGAGGCGCTCGCCGACGGGATGCGCGACGCCGCCCGCGGCAACGGCGTCCCCGTGCAGGTCCAGGCGCTGCCCGGCCTGCTCACGATCTTCTTCTCCGAGCGCCCGGTGACCAGCTACGCGGGCGCCG
Organism: uncultured Solirubrobacteraceae bacterium; assembly: GCA_963764125.1. GTDB lineage: Bacteria > Actinomycetota > Thermoleophilia > Solirubrobacterales > Solirubrobacteraceae > Palsa-465. The sequence continues at coordinate 226,006 of CAVXRR010000039.1, read as the reverse complement.
CCGCCTGCGACACCGACGCCTTCGCCCGCTGGTGCCGGGGGCTGCTGGCGCGCGGCGTCTACCCGCCGCCGTCGCAGTTCGAGGCGTGGTTCCCGTCGCTGGTCCACGGTCGCGAGCACGTGATCCGCACGGTCACCGCGGCCGCGGAGTCGTTCGCGGAGCTGGGGGGAGCCGGATGACTCACGCCGCCGACCTACAGGCGAGACTGGATGTCGAGCGGAGGCGATCAGCGTGAGCCTTGCCGCACTGAGAGAGGCGCTGCTGGACCACGGCGGGACGCTCGCGGGCGCGCTCGGTCCACCCCCGGCGGGCTCCTCCGCGCAGGCCCCGGCGGGCTCCGCCGCCCAGGCCCCGGAGGCCGACGCCGGCGCCGGGGCCCCACAGCTCGCCGCGGGCGGCCCCCGCGCAACCGGCCAGGAAGGGGACTACGAGCTGCTACTGGAGATGATCCTGGAGGGGTCGCTCCTGCACTACGGGGCGCCCCGGCTCGTGCGGTGCGCCGATCCCGACCTCGCGCTGCTCCTGGGCGACCAGCTCTATGCCATGGGCCTGGCGCGGCTGGCCGAGCTGGGCGACCTCGAGGCCGTGGCTGAGCTGGCCGACCTCATCTCGCTGCTGGCCCAGGCGCGGGCGGCCTCCGATCCCGGCCTGGCCGACGCCGTCTGGCAGGCCGGCGCCGCGGCGATCGGTTGGGGCACGACGTCCGAGCACACCGCGGCCAAGGCGCTGGCCCGGGCCGGGGACCATCGCGCCGTGGAGGCTCTGACCGGTGCGCGTGATGCGGTCGTGGCCTCGGCCGGGGGGCCACCCTCGTGACGCCCGCCTCTTTGTTGACTGTACGCTTACCGGCGCGTTCAATTTGGTTTAGCTGCGGTTGAGCGAAGGCACAAGTGGCAGATCGACACAAAGAAGGATCCAAGTCCAAATACACGGCGGACCGGCAGATGCCGGGCGCGTTCGACGGTGAGACGGTCACCCGCCGTCGGTTCATGAACGTGGTCACGCAGGGCAGCGGCATGGTGGCCGCCGCCGCGTTCACGCTGCCGGCGCTGGGCTTCGCCCTCGGACCCCTGTTCAGCCGCGTCCCCTTCAACTGGCAGGCGATCGGCCCGCCGAGCGACTTCACCAAGTCGACGTACTCCACCAAGGTGCTCACGATCGTCCAGGGCATCGGCGAGGCCGGCTACTCCATCGCCTACGTGCGCACGCGCGATCCGCAGATCGATACCGAGCCCGTTGACCAGTACAACCACTGGGTCGCGCTGTCCTCGCGCTGCATGCACCTCGGCTGTCCCGTCCGCTTCGTCGCGGCCGCCCAGCGCTTCATCTGCCCCTGCCACGGCGGCGTCTATGACTTCCGCGGCATGGTGGCGGGCGGCCCGCCGGTACGCCCGCTCGACCGCTTCTACACGCGTCTCAACAAGGCGACGGGCCTCGTCGAGATCGGCCCGCGCTACTCGGTCAACTCCGAGCTCGAGCGCTTCTCCCCGCGCGACCCGGGCCAGCCGCTGGACGGCATCGGGCAATTCCTCTATCCGGCGCGGTTTGACACCTCGTCCGGTCCCGCAGGCCACCCGTAGACATGCCCAAGCTCCCCGCACCCCCACTGCCCAAGATCCTCAAGCCGGTCCCGAAGCGCCCCGGCGAGGAAGGACAGCCCATGACGCCGGTGGAGACCATCGCCGAGGGCGGGATCCACGTCGTCGACTGGCTGGACGAGCGCACCTCGATGTCGGGCGGCGTCCGCTGGCTGCTCTTCCGCAAGGTCCCCAAGGGGATCAACTGGTTCTACACGCTGGGGTCGGCGACGATGTTCGCCTTCCTCAACCAGGCCGTGACCGGCGTCTTCCTGGCGATGTTCTACCGCCCCGACGTCAACGGCGGCGCCTACGAGTCGATCCGCTACATCACCGACGACGCGTTCCTGGGCCAGCTCGTCCGGGCCATGCACAAGTGGGGCGCGTCGGTGATGATCATCCTCATCTTCCTGCACATGGCGCGCGTGTTCTTCTTCGGCGCCTACAAGTACCCGCGGGAGCTGACGTGGATCATCGGCGTCGTGCTGCTCATCCTCACGCTGGCGATGGGCTTCACGGGCTACCTGCTGCCGTTCGACCAGCGGTCCTACTGGGCGACGATCGTCGGCGTCAACATCAACGGCACCGGCCCCTTCCTGGGTCCGTACCTGTCTGACTTCCTGCGCGCGGGGCCCGAGTTCGGGGCGACAACGCTGTCGCGGTTCTACGCCATCCACATGATGCTCATCCCGGGGCTGATCGCTGCGCTGATCGGCGCCCACCTCTACCTGATCACCAAGCTGGGGATCTCGGCGCCGCCGTGGCTGAAGGCCGAGGAGGAGCCCGAGATGCGCGAGGCGGAGATCTGAGGATGGTCGCGTGAACCAAGCCGAGAAGGAGGCCTACCTCCGCGATTACTCGATCCTGAAGAACAAGGGCAAGCCGTTCTTCCCCTACGCGGTGGCCAAGGACTCGATGATGGCGGTCGTCGTCATGTTCGTGATCATCTTCCTCGCCGCCATGTTCGGCGCGGAGATGGGCCCCAAGGCCGACCCGACGACGACCACCTACGTCCCGCGTCCGGACTGGTACTTCTTCTTCCTCTTCGAGGTCCTCAGGGTGATGAAGAACATCCCCAAGTTCACGGACCTCGCCACGATCGGCGTGCCGACGATCTGCATGATCCTGCTGTTCCTGCTGCCGTTCTATGACCGCAGCCCCGAGCGCCGGATCGAGCGTCGCCCCATCGCCCTGGCCGCCGGCCTGACCACGATCTTCGCCATGGCCTTCCTCACCTACTCGGGCGCGAGCACCGGCTCGCCGAACTCGGTGGACCTGCCTCCGCCGGCGTCGCTCACCGCCAGCGAGAAGGCCACGTTCCGGGCCGGCGAGGAGGTGGTGGGTCAGTCGGGCTGCCTGGCCTGTCACGTGATCGGGGACAACGGCAACAACGGCCCCGGGCCGCCGCTCACCACCATCGGCTCGATTCGCCGCCCGCAGGCGATCGCCTCGACCCTGCGCAACCCCACGGCGCCGATGCCCTCCTTCTCGGACCTCGCCAAGAACAATCCGAAGAAGTTCCAGGACCTGGTCAACTTCCTCTCGATGCTCCAGTAGGTCACTGGGGGGCCAGGGACCATGACGGCGAGCCAATCTTCGCCGCCGGACCACTCCGATACGGGCGCGGCTGAGCCGAGCGCGGAGTCCACCCCCGGCACACTGCCTGAGCCGCAGGTTCAGGCGATGTTCGACCGCATCGCGGGCGTGTATGACCGGATGAACTCGGTCATGACCGCGGGACTGCATCACCACTGGCGCCGGCGCGCCGCTGATCTGGCCGCCCTGGCGCCGGGGCAGCGGGCGCTGGACGTGGCCACCGGCACCGGCGACCTGGCGCTTGAGCTGGCCCGCCGGGTGGCCCCCGGCGGCACGGTCGTGGGCGCCGACTTCTCCGAGCGGATGCTGGAGCTGGCGCGCGACAAGGCGGCCTCGGAGCGGGCCGCCGGCCGTCTCCCCGCCGAGGCGCCGGTCCACTTCCAGAGCGCGAACGCGCTGGAGCTCCCCTACCGCGACGACGAGTTCGACGCGGCGACTGTGGGCTTCGGGGCGCGCAACTTCTCAGATCTGGCGCGCGGGCTGGGCGAGATGGCCCGCGTGGTGCGTCCGGGGGGACGGGTCGTGGTCCTGGAGATCACGACGCCGACCGGACCGCCCCTCTCCACCTTCCTGGATCTGTGGTTCGATCGCATCGTCCCCGTGCTCGGCCGGGTCGCCGGCGACCCCGATGCCTACAGCTACCTCCCCAGCTCGGTCCGGCGCTTTCCACCGCCCGAGGCGCTGGCCGCGGTCATGTGGGGGTGCGGGCTGCGCTCCGTGCGCTATGTGATCACCGCGGGCGGGATCATCGCCCTGCACGTCGGAGAGGTTCCGAGATGAACGCGGTCCAGGGGGCGGTGCAGGCGGTCGTGGCGGCGGGCGGCCAGTCCGCGGCGCGGATGATGGAGCGCCTGGAGGGCCGCTTGCTCGAGGCAGCCGACGGCCACGGGGAGCTGCTGGGCCGGCATGCCGGAGACACGATCGCCGCCGGGGGCAAGCGCCTGCGGCCGCTGCTGCTGTTCCTCGCCGCCGGGGCGCCGCCGCCCGAGTCAGAGACCTTGCTGCGCTCCGCGGTCGCCGTTGAGCTGGTCCACTCGGCCACCCTCGTCCACGACGATGTGCTCGACGGCTCGCCGCTGCGGCGCGGCCGCCCCACCGTAATGGCCGCCGGGGGGCGCCTGGCGGCGACGGCGACGGGCGATCTGCTGTTCTCACGGGCGTTCGCGGAGCTGGCGCACACGGGGTCGGCCGCGGCCGTGCAGGTCCTGTCGCGCGCCAGCTCGGAGCTGGCCGCCGGCGAGCTCATGCAGCGCGCCGACGCGTGGCGGGCGGTCGCGACCGAGCGCTACCTGGAGCGCTGCCGGCTCAAGACGGGCGTGCTGTTTCGCGCCGCGTGCGAGCTGGGCGGGCTCGAGGGCGACGACACGGGCCGGCTGTCCGGGCTGGCCCTGTTCGGCGAGCGGATCGGGCTGGCCTTCCAGTTGCTCGACGATGTCCTTGACGTCTCGGGGCCGCCGGAGCGCACGGGCAAGCCGCGCGGTGCCGACCTGCTGGACGGGACGGTCACGCTGCCCCTGATCCTGGCCCGCGAGCGCGACCCGGAGCTGGGCGCGCTTGACCTGCGCAGCGTCCGGACGCCCGAGCAGGCCGCTGAGGTCTGCGCCCGCATCGCCGAAACCGGCTCGCTGGAGGACACGCGGGGGCGCGCCCTGGAGCTGGTCGCCGGCGCCAAGGCGGAGCTGCCCGAGATGCCCGCGCGTCAGCGCGGCGCGATGGAGCTCATCGCCGACGGCGTGGTCGAGCGCTATTCGTAGGGCCGGCGGGCCGGGAACCGTCCCCGCCCGCCCCACGGGAGAGTCGTTTAGAAGTCCTCGGGGAGGATGAGGTCTGCGTTGAGCGCTGCGGCGAACCGCTCGATCTCCTCGGTCATGTTCGCCTGGGTGAGGCGACGCAGGTCCGAGAGCATGTCGGTCAGTCCGTCGTCAAGGTGCTCTTCGAGCGCGTCGACCTGATCTTGGTCGAAGACGCCCTCGTCCACCCAGAAGCAGTTCGGGCACTGCAGCATGAGCTCCCAGAAGCCCTGGGGCGCCTCGGACCAGTCGATCGGCTGGACCAGGTGCGACGCGCAATCGGGACACACGTGCAGGCCTGGGTGGGTCGTCTCCTCGGCGTAGAACCGGACGACTTCGATCGTCCGCCCGCTGGGGAGAACGATGCGACGAATGGAGTGGCGTTCAGGATGGTTGCTCATGGCTGCTCGCCCCGTATATCGGCTCAGCCATGGCCCAGCTTGAGCGGGATCTACGGATCTCTCGGCGTTAACACATCCACAGCGCCCTCCGACCGCTACGCTTATCGTCCCCCCCAATTTGGAGAGGCGCAGAAGCAATGTTCCGTAACCCAGGCATAGACGCCATCGTCGTCCTCATCATCGTTCTGCTGATCCTCGGCCCGAAGCGGCTTCCGGGCATCGGCAAGGGCCTGGGGTCGGGGATGCGCGAGTTCAAGGAAGGGATCACCGGCGAGTCCAAAGACGACGACGACAAGCCCGCGCTGTCGGAGTCCAGGGCAATGCCGGAGGCGAAGCCGAGCTCCACCGAGCCCGCCGCCACCCCCGGATCCGGCCCCGCCGGGTCCGAGCGCTCCTAGCAGCGCACCGGGGCGCACCCCATGGCGAAGGTTCTCCGGCCCATCGGGCATGAGGATCGCCTGAGTATCGTCGACCACCTCGGCGAGCTCCGCAGTCGCCTGTTCGTCTGCCTCGCGGCGCTGGCCGTCGCCTTCGCGCTCTGCTACTGGCAGAACAACACTCTGCTGAACCTCCTCAACCGGGCGCTCCCGCCGCCGTCTCAGACCGGGTCCAACAAGATCGGCGGTCTGGCCCGGGACAGCGCCGACGCGTCCAAGGACCTCACGCGCTCGGCCAAGTCATTTCAAACGCTGGCGGGCTCGTCGGACCTCTCAGCCGCAGACCGGGCCCTGATCGCGCGCGCGGCGACGTCCATGGCGCTGGCGGCCAAGGCGCTTCCTCAGAAGAACCCCAAGAACACGCCGGTCACGCTCGGCGTCGGAGAGGCCTTCACCACCACGCTCACCGTGTGCTTCTACGCGGCGATCCTGCTCACCCTCCCGATCCTCCTTTATGAGATCTACGCCTTCGTGGTCCCGGCACTGAGCGACACGGAGCGAAGGGTGGCGAGACCGGTGATCGTCGCGGCCCCGGCCCTGTTCGTGGCGGGGGTGGTGTTCACGTACTTCATCGTCCTGCCCGCGGCCGTGAAGTTCCTCCAGGGCTACAACTCCAACCAATTCGACAACTTAGTCCAGGCCAAGCCCCTCTACTCGTTCCAGGTCCTGACCATGGGGTCCATCGGCTTGGCCTTCCAGCTGCCCCTGATGCTCGTCGGCCTGCGCATGCTCGGCGTCATCAATGGCAGCACCCTGACCCGCCACTGGCGCTACGCTACGGTCATCATCGCTGTCATCGCGGCGGCGATGCCGGGGGCCGATCCGGTCACCACCGGCCTTGAGACCGCCCCGCTCGTCATCCTCTTTCTCGCCAGCATCGTGTTGCTCAAGCTCGCAGACCGCCGTGACGCCAAGCGCGCCGCGGCCGACCTGATCACCGTCGGCCCTCCTGACGCCGGCGAGTCTGACTGATGCTCTTCGATCTGCGCAGCCGCGGCCGCCGCCGCACCGTCCAGGCGGTGTACCTCGGGCTTGCCGTGCTCATGGGCGGTGGCCTGGTCCTGTTCGGCGTCGGCACGGGCAGCGGCGTGGGCGGCCTGCTCAACGCCTTCACCGGCAGCGGCTCCAACAACCAGAGCTCGATCATCAGCTCGGCGGAGAAGACGGCGCTCAAGCAGACCCAGAAGGACCCCAGCAATCCCGCCGCCTGGGCGGCTCTGGAGACCGCGCGCTACCAGAACGCCTCCTCCGCCGGCTTCAGCACGGCCACCAACACCTACACCACCGCGGGCAAGAAGGAGCTGGCCAAGGCCACCGACGCCTGGCAGAAGTACCTCACCCTGACCAAGAGCCCCAGCAACGAGCTGGCGATCTTCGCCGGCAACGCCTACGGCGCCCTCGGCCAATACGCCCCCGCGGCCACCGCCTGGGAGTACGCCACCCAGGCCGACCCGACCGCGGTCAAGAGCTTCGAGTGCCTCGCCATGACCGCCTACGCGGCCCAACAGACCCGCAAGGGCGATCTCGCCGCCGCCAAGGCGGCCAGCATGGTGCCTGACAAGGCGAGCCGCAAGGCGCTCACGGCCCAGATCGCCCTGGCCAAGACCCAGCCCACCGCGGCTCAGGCCTGCTGACCCCCGCCCCCGGGGCCGGGGTAACATCGGCGACACCCCAGGGCCGTTAGCTCAGCTGGTAGAGCAGGGGACTCTTAATCCCAAGGTCGGAGGTTCGATCCCTCCACGGCCCACTCCGAAAGCCCCGGCCTGTCCGGGGCTTTCGTGTTTTCGGGACGTGTGCCGGCTGGGGCACATGTCCCCAATATGTCCCGAGACCGGCGTAGCATTTGCCACGTGGAGAGCTCATCTCGGCCTCCGACGGAATGAGCCTGAGTTGCGCCAGGTCGGTGCGGACCGTGTGACGCGCGACCGAGACCGCTTCGGCTTGAGGGGGGTTGACTTCCGACCCGCCGCGGCAGAGGATTGATGGTCGTCCGGTTCTCAACTAGGAGGACGACCATGGAAAGGATGATGGCTGACTGCCGTCGCTTTGAGAGCGACAACAAGTGTCAGCTGACCATCATTGGGCCGGAGGACGATGTGGTCGCTGCGGCGGCCCAGCACGCGGCCGCCTCGCACGGGCACCCCGACACGCCCGAGCTCCACGCGCAGTTGCGCAGCATGCTCGAGCCCGAAAGTGCGTACGTGCCTGGCGAGCGTACGCCGGAGCCGTTCCCGGCCTAACGCGGCTCATCCGCCGCGGCCGCGTCAAGGACCGGCCGCGGCGCCGAGTCCCATGACGAGGCCGAGACCGGCCGAGTCCTCACCCGCGGCTCCGACGGTCTGCGCGTCCTGTGCATCGGAGCCGCACAGGCCGTTTCTACGAACCACCGGCTCGTCCCTCGGGTCGAGCCGACTCACGAGGCCGGCAAACCAACGCCCGGAGTCGTGGTCCTCGTGACTTCCAGCCGCTATTGCTGGACCAGGTCCACAATCGGCATGGTCGTGGGCGGCTGCGCCAGCTCGATGCCCAGCTCCTCCATGACCGGCCCGAGATACGTCAGGAACTCATCGAACGCCTCCTGACTCTCCCAGACATCGAAGACCTGCAACTGGCCATCCTCTGCCTGCAGAGCGGGGCCGGCGCGGTCGTGCTTGAGCGCCGGTTCGACGTGTGTGGCCGCGCGCACTTCGCGCGCGATGCGCTCGACGAGTGCATCTCGGGAGCGGCGGCGATCGACGCCCTGTCGTATGACGTTGCGGGCGACGCCGAACAGCCACAGCCTCGCCTGCTCGCCGGGTGGGATCTTCTCCAGTTTGCGCCACGCGATCAGGTAGGTCTCCGACAGTACGTCGGCGGCGTCCTCGGGACTAGCCGATCGACGCAGCGCGTAGGCCAGCAAATCATCGCGGGTCTCGTGGACCAGGCGCTCGAACAACCGCCGGTCGGCATCGCTCGCTGACGGGCTCATCGAGCGCGTCGATCGAGATCGGTCAACAGCGAATGCCCATACCGAGGAGACTCCTTCAGTCCCATGCCGACCGCCGCCCATAGCCAGAACTGCCCGCCGTAGGACCCGTCACGGAGGATGGCGTGGTTCACGCGCGCGAGCTCGCCGGTGCCCACGGCTCGGATGATCGGGATCATCCAGCCAAACGCGGTGGGGTGCGCCGAGCCCATGTCGCCGGGCACCGACAGGCGCGGACGTGGATCCTCGGCCTTGACGGGACTGCGGGTCGGGATGAACAGCCTGGTCGCCGCAGCCGCGCCGGCGCCCAGCAGCGCAAGGGCCGCGACGAACGCCAGCATCGCCCTGGGCGTCCGGGCAACGCGCCTGATCCTCCGTCTCGGTCGACTGGTGATCGAAGCCGTCATCAGGTCAAACGCGGCCTCGATGCCAGAGCCCGCCGGAATCCGGCGCTGGATCGGGTCGCAGCCTGCAAGCATGCGATCGATCCGGTGCTGCCCACTGCCAAGCCGATCCGGCATGCCCGTCCTTTCGCTCCTCATCAGGGTTCGCCCCTACACCCGCTCGAGCAGGCGCTTCGTTACACCTTCCTCTATCCGCGGGCAGGCCGCTGGGTTTAGCCCGTACCGCGAAGGCTCATCACATAACGGGTTACGTGCGTGGGCCATCCACCGAGCAGCAAGCTAGTGGTCGCCCGCACCCGACCGGATGTAGGGGCAGCCTGCGGGCTCAGCACGGATCGGGAGCCGCGTCGCGGATGCGCTCTGGTCAGCCGGGCGCTCCCGGGCGGACACGTCTGCGACGTCCGGTATCACCTGGAGTTCGACTGCTTCACCGCTAGGGTCCCCGGCATGGCAGTCGTTGTCTCAGTCTTGCTGTGGGCGCGTCCAGCTGGCGAGGATCCGCTCCTTGAGTACGAGAACGGGCTCACGCTGGGCTTTGTCACCAACCGGATCGGTTCGCTGCTGACCCGTCGGGGGGCCTGACGCTGTTTCGCCTGAACAAGGTATTGAGCGAGTGCGCCGGCTACGCGACCGACCGGTGAGGCTCATCACCTGGAATGTCGCCCGAAGGACAACGCGCCTGACCGAGCAAGCCCAGGCGCTGGCCGCGCGCTCCCCTGATGTTGTCGCACTCCAGGAGGTCACTCGGCGAACCGAGCCCCTGTGGATGCGGGCCTTTGAGCTGCTGGGCCTGCGACACGTGCACTCGGGGTTCATCCGCGAGGCTGGCGACTCGGGACGTCCTCCGGCGATGTGGGTGATGCTGGCGTCACGGGCACCGATGCGCGAGGCCGCGACGACGCTCGAGGTGCCCCGTCCGGAGTCCGCGGTTGCTGTGTGTGTCGAGAGCGAGCTCGGACCGGTCGAGGTGCATTGCGTGCACGTGCCCAATGCCGCCAATGGCTGGGTAAAGCCGCGAACGCTGGAGGCCATCCGCCGCGGCTTTGAGACAGCCTCTGCCGGCCCACGGGTGCTCTGCGGTGATCTCAACACCCCGCGGCGCGAGCTGCCCACCGGTGAGACGATCTCCTTCGCGCGCGATACGCACGGCCGACTGCGACCCGACCGTGGCGAGGAGTGGGACCAAGCCGAGCTCGGCGTCATCCCCGGCCTGCGTGATCTGGGGTTCAGAGACGCGTTTCGCGGCCTGCATGGCTACGAGTCCCGCGAGCCGAGCTGGACCTGGAAGCGAATCGCCGGCCATGGGGGCGGCTGGCGCCTTGATCACATCCTGGCCTCCGCGCCTCTACGGCCCGTCGCCTGCCGCTATCACCACGAGTGGCGCGAGCGCGACCTGAGCGACCACTCCGCGCTCGAGGCCGATTTCGCGTGAGGCCCGGTCCCTCTGCCAGATGGCTGGAACAGCGTCATACGACCCGGCGCGCCTCTCTTGGCATCTCGGGGAATGACCGCGCCTGGCAGCCGGAAATCGGTTGTGTCGGCCGAGATGGCTGCGCGCCCGCATGAACGTGCCGAGACCTGACGTTGACGATCGGGCTCGCCGGGTATTCATTGCTCCGTGTCCGTCGGTGCTGATCTCGGTCGTTATCGCCTGATCTCCAAGATCGGGTCGGGAGGCATGGCCACGGTGGACCTCGCCGAGGACACCGTTCTGGGCCGCCTGGTGGCGCTGAAGCGGATGGAGGGAACGGTCGATGTCTCTGGGCTGTCGCGCCTGCGCCGCGAGGCGCTCGCCGGCGCCTCGCTGAACCACCCGAACCTCGTCTCCGTCTACGACATCCTCACGCTGGAGGACGGGCACCTGGTCATCGTGATGGAGTACGTCCAGGGCGAGACGCTCCGAGAGCTCCTGAAGCGGCGGGGAGCGCTGCCCCCGGCCGACGCCCTCCCGCTTCTGGCCGGAGTTGCGGCCGGACTCGATGCGATTCACGGTGCCGGAATCGTGCACCGGGACGTGAAGCCGTCCAACATCCTGCTCGGTGAGGATCGGGCGGTCAAGGTCGCCGACCTCGGCGTCGCCTCGGTCCCGGATCGGACCCGGATCACAACCTCGGGCTCGATCATCGGGTCACTGAACTACATGGCGCCTGAGCAGTTGGACACCGGTCCTGTCACCCCAGCGATCGACATCTACGCCTTGTCGGCGGTGGCATTCGAGATGCTCTCGGGCGTCAAGGCGCGCGAGTCACCAAATCCGGTCGCCCTCGCGCATGCGATCGCGACCAAGCCTCCTCCCAGCCTCGGGGAGGCGTGGCCGGCGGCTCCTCCGGCGGCGACGGATCTCCTCACGCGCGGGATGTCCCGCGAGCCGAGAGCGCGACCGGCAACCGCCGGGGAACTCGTGGCCGGGCTGGAGGCGGCGCTCGCCGTCCAGCCCGAGAGACGAGCCACCCACCGCACCCCTCGGGCGATTGAGGTGGTCGATGCCGCCGGGACGCGTGCTCGTGCCAGGCAGCGGCCAGTGTCGCGCCCCGAGCGACCGCCAGCCCCGCCACTACCCAGCGAGCGCGGACGGAGAGCTCCGGGTGGGCATCACGCCAGATCGCGGGACTGGATCCTCGCGGTCCTCGCGCTGGGCCTCGTATGCCTGGCCGCGGCGCTGGTCGTGCTTCTCAATCGAGGGAGCTCGCCGCCTCCGAGGACCGCGACGTCTGGCGCGACAAGCCGCGCCCACACCGCACCGTCGCGCCGGGCATCCACGCCGCGGGCGACGGAGGGTCGGTCGGGAAGCGCGACGGCGACCTCGACCGCGGCGCCAGCCGCGGCCTCGAGCACGACCCCGGCCGGGTCGACCGCCCCCGGGCCGACCGCGCCCTCCAGCGCCTCGTCTGCGGCCTCGGGCTCCGCGGTCGTTCCGCCCAGCTCTCCCTCGGCCGCCTCACCGGTCGCGGCGGTGGAGTCCTTCTATCGGCTCGCCGCCGCGCGTCGCTACTCCGACGCATGGGCGCTGGCCGACCCTGCGTTCCGTGCCCAGCTAGGGGGATACAGAGATTTCCAGGCCGGGCAGGCGCACGACCGCTCGATCACCTTTGACAGCGCGCACGTGGCCAGTCAAGCGGGCAACTCCGCCACGGTGACGGTGCGCACGACCTCGGTGCAGTCCGAGGGGACCCGCCACTGCAGCGGTAACGTCGATCTGGTCCAAGGCACGCCTGGACACTGGCTGGTGCATCAGATCGACATCAACTGCAGCTGATGACCTTTCGCGAGGACCGGTAGGTCCCTTAGCCTCGAAGGGCCGTTGCTACCGATTCTCCTCCGTAGGCGCGGCCGGGAATCTGCACGCTCGCTTCCGCCCTGGATCCGTCGACGAGGGCGTCTCAGTCCTCAACGCTGAGCGGACATCTCCACGGCATAGCCAGGAGCGGAGCGGGCTGACGTCAATCCAGATTTACGAATCGGAGCACGCGAGTGGCTGCCTCGGCGGGGGCGACCCCGGTGTCGATGCTGAGACAGTCCCGCGGTGGCTGGTAGCTGCTCTGAATCCCGTCGACCACGTTGCGCCAGAACTGCTCTCCTTCTGAACGGCGGGCGAGCCTACGATCATGCTCGCCACGATCTGAGAGCACGCACTCCACCTGCACAAAGGCCGCGTGGTGCTCTACTGCCAGTCCGCGCAGTCTCGCCCGTACCGGTGTCTCAGCGACCGCCTCGACGATCACACAACGATTGCTCGCCAGCTGCCGGGCCACGCTGAGTTCGAGGATCTGACCGGCCCTCCGCTGCGTACTGGCCAGCCTGCGGCCTGCCAACCTCCAAGCCAGTGTTTCGACGAGTCGCCGCAGCCGGCCGGAATCAAGGCTCAGCCGAGCAGCGTCTCGCGACAAGCACACAGCCCCAAGACGGGGCACGAGTTCCTCCACGAGCGCTGACTTGCCCACGCCAGGCAGCCCGGAGACCAAGACCAACAGGCGGCCAGTCGCACACGTCTCTCCCAACTCGACTGATTCACCGAAGACCGGGGACTGGTCGCTCCCACCCATCGCATGGTCATGCTCTCAGACCTCTCGCCTGCGACGGGACCCGCTGGGCTTGAGACCCCGTCGGCCGCGAGTCGATCGGCTGCCGCCTTCACCAGCTTCAGAGCGCAGCGCGCCTTCGCATGCTCGATCGTGTCTATCAACCGGGAGGAAACTGACCCTTCGGGCCAAATCACGGATGAGCCGTCTCAAACGCCATCGCTGAGCGGACACTCTGAGCATGCGCGCCAGCGCCCGGCATCAGAGCTCTGACGTCTCGATGCCCCAACGCTCATTGCGACGCGAGGGATATCGCTAGTGCCGCTTTCCGCCGACTCCTGGTGCGGCGGTGACCTGTTTCATCCAGAGTCCGGCTTGTCGTTCGTCGAGATCCTGCAGCGTTTCCAGTTCGACGCCGCGGGTCGCCTTGCCCATCCCGGTCGGGGTGACGGGCGGCACGGGGTCGAGCAGTGTCGCGCCGTTGATGAACATGAGCTTGACGTGGCCGACGAAGGCACCGCTGCTGAAGCACCAGCCGTCCCCGACGCCGTAGTAGGCCATCCCCCATTTCACCGACCGCTCAAGCCCCGGGAGCGTTCGCGCCGCGAGGTCGTCGATCGCTAGAGCGATGCTCCGTTGCGGCTCGGGCAGGCTCGCGATGTAGTCAAAGACAGGGCGATCGCCCACGGCTGGCTTCGCGGGACTCGCCTTGCCGGTCATCGACGTCAACAACGGTGCGCCGGCCGCCGAGCTCGCTGCTGAATCCTCGGTTCCGCCCATGGGTACTACCTCTCCGACGCGCCAGAACGGTGACGCGCGTCTGCAGGGCTCTGCTCCGCGTACCTGTGCTGCAAGGTCGCGAAGGCGTCCATGTCGAAGGGGATCGGCCGGCCCGCGAGCGCGGCCTGCAGGCGGTCGAACCCGTAGTGGCCACCGACCACGTCACCGCGCCGGATCGCTTCGTCGGGGTCGGGGACGAAGTAGGTCGCGCGAAGCCGGGTGCCGTCGCCGGCGGGCTCGAGTTCGTAGCGCATCCAGGATCCGGGGCTCGTGTGGGTGTGCTCGAGGAGCGTCGGCTTTTCGATGCGAAGGAAGCGGAACTCCAGTTGCGGGCCGTCCGGCCAGTCGAACGTCATCGTCCCGCCGACGTGGAGGTCGACATGGACGTTCGTCGCGAAGGGCGGCCACCAGTCCGCGAGACGATCTGCGTCGGTCAGCGCGGACCACACGTCGTCGGCCGAGTTGGGGAAGTCGCGCTCGAAGCGGATCACCCCGCCCTCGTCGGTGCGTTCCACGGTGGCTAGCCGGTCGCTCATGATGGCTCCTTCGAAGCTGGATCGGGGACTGCTGGGGGGGCCGTGCGCTCGAGGTGACGGCCCAGAGCGTCGAGACGCGTGGACCATTCCGCCCGGTACGGTTCGAGCCAGTCGTCGAGTTCGCGAAGCGGTTCGCTGCGCAAGCCGTAGAGGCGCCGTTGAGCGTCCGAGCGAACCGTCACCAGACCCGCATCCCGCAGGATTCTCAAGTGCCGTGAAACGCCCGGCTGCGACATCCCCAGCCGCTCGACGAGCTCGGTCACCGAACGCTCCTCCGTTCGCACGGCGTCGAGGATGCGTCGCCTGGTCGGTTCGACGATCGCTTCGAGCACGGCGTCAGCGGTCATGCATCGAACATAGCAGATCGCTTATATATGCGCAACAATATGTACGGGTGGTGGTAAGTGACTACGTTGCCCCACGAGCGCCTTTGCGTTCTGCGATAAGGGATTCACGGTGATCGACTGGTGGCGTGTTCGGTCGGGATCGACCAGCGGACGCTCTTCCGAGCAGTTATGGACGCCGGCGAGCGCCGGCGACTTCGGTCGTCTCACAGGCCAACGGCTATCGGACGCTTCGTGTCACGCGCGCTTGCGATCGCGCCGTATCCCGCCCGGTGAACCTCCGTTGAGTAGCAAACCGCTCGTCCGGCCGAGAGGGTCTACGGCTTGCTGCCGGTTCGTCGGCGGCGCTCGGACCGATTTGGCCAGCTTCTCCGTCAGCAGCTCACGCCAGCGACGCGGAACCACTAACGCCACGCCGGGCCAGGCCCCAAAGGTGGCGTCCGCGTCTCAATCACCCAACGATCGATGAAGAGTCCAGGCTCGACGGCAGCGACGGCTCAGATGCACCGTCGGGATCGGGCGCGGCTACAAGCTGCGGGGATCTCTGCGGGGTCCACATCGATGCGAGGGCGTGAGGGGTGAGAGGCCGGGCGAACAGGTCGCCCTGGGCGGCGTCGCAACCGATGGCGGTGAGCTCGTCGCGCTGGGTTTCGGTTTCGACGCCTTCGGCGGTGGCGGTCATTCCAAGGGCGTGCGCCATTCGAGTCACGGCGGTGATGATCTCGCGGTCCCGGGACCCGCCGCCGAGCTGTGAGACGAAGCTGCGATCGATCTTGAGGATGTTGGTCTGAAGTTGGCGCAGGTGCGCGAGGGTCGAGTAGCCGGTCCCGAAGTCATCCAGGGCGATTCTCACCCCGAGCTTGGCGAGGCCCTCGATCGCGTGATGCGCGTCGCCCAGCTCGTCCAGCACCACGTTCTCGGTGATCTCGAGGACCAGCCTGGTCGGGGCGATCTCATACCGCGCCAGTGTCGCCGCGACTCGCTTGGCCAGCTCGTGATCGCGAAGCTCGCGACCTGAGACGTTGACCCCGATCGTGAAGTGCTCAGGGCAGCTTCCGTCGCTGGTCCACGACGCGAGCTGCCGGCACGCCTCGTTGAGAACGAACTCTCCGATCGCGCCGATGAGCCCTCGCTGCTCGGCGACCGGGATGAACTCGGCGGGGGCGATCACGCCGCGCTCGGGGTGGCGCCAGCGCACGAGTGCCTCGGCGCCCAGCATCGAGCCGTCCTGCAGGTCGAACACCGGCTGGTAGAGCACGAACAGCGCCGACTCGTCGATCGCGCGCCGAAGCTCCGCGGCCAGAACTCGACTCGAACCGACACCGCTGCGAAGTTCCGTCGTGTAGACCTCGAAGCGGTTGCCGCCGCTGCGTTTGGCTGCGTACATCGCGAGGTCGGCCTGCTGGAGGAGTTCCTCAGGTGACGCCGCGCACTCCCTGGTGACGACGGCTCCAAGACTGCAGGTGACGGTCAGATCATGACGGCCGTCATGCCGCGGCGCGCAGACAGCCCGCATGACGCGATCGCAGATCAGCTCGACATCATCGTCGTCGCGTAGCTCGGTGAAGAGGACCACGAATTCGTCCCCACCGAGGCGAGCGACTGTGTCCCCGTGGCGCGAGATCCGCGTCAAGCTCTGGCCGATATCGCGCAGGACGCGATCACCGACCTCGTGCCCGAGCGTGTCGTTGATGCTCTTGAAGTCGTCCAGGTCGATGAACAACACTGCGAACCGGCCGGGCCGCCCATCTCGGCTGTCAGTGTGTGCTGGAGGCGTTCCATGAGCGCGGGCCGGTTCGCCAGCCCGGAGACGGAGTCATGGTGCGCCTGATAGGTCAGCGCCGCCTGAGCCTCGACCTGCGCGGTGATATCGCGCGACAGACCGAACGTGCCGATGATCTTGCCGGATTCGTCGAACAGGGGCTGCTTAGTGGTCGAACTCCAGGCGTCAGGACGATCGTGGAACGTCTCGCGTTGCAGCTTCCCGACCAAGGGCTCCCCGGTCCGGATGATCCGCTGCTCGTCCTCCAACGCCTCCTGGGCGTGCGCCTGGGTGAAGATGTCGAAGTCCGTCTTACCGATCACGTCCTCGAGTGAGCGGCCGTTGATATGCGCTCAGCCAGCCGGCACTTACGAACAGGAACCGGCTTTCCCGGTCCTTGAAGAAGATGCGTTCTTCGGAGCTGGCCAGCAGGTTACGCATGCAGACACGCTCGATCTCGTGCTGCGCCGAGAGCGTGTCAGACCAGGCGGGTGGCAATGTCGTCATGAGTCGTTCCGTCGGGCCACCCCGACTCCTGGGGGCGGCGCGCACCCAGATATCGGCAATACGGCAAACCGACTGAAGATTCCGGGATACGACGCTCCTGCGGGCGCCGTGGTGATTATGTGCGTCTCTACTCGGGCGCTCTCGGTTCCGGTCATGATCGGGTAGCTGAGTCGCGTGAACCGATGCACCAGCCCCAGCCGATCCCTCGTCAGGCTTGCAGTTTTGGGCCTTGTGCTGATGGCGCTCGGTGCGCTACCGGTCTGGCGCGTCACCTCGATTGGATGGCTTCTTGTCGTCGTGGGCGCCCTGTTGTTGTCTGGCGGCCGCCTCGTCGTCGCGTTGGCGGCTGCAGGCTCGGCGGCGAGGCCCAATCACAGGGTGGAGGGCAGAACTTTCGTCATGGATCTGTTCCGTTCGAACAAATGGCCACAATCAGGCGGGCGGGACAGGCATCGCCCGCCCTCCTAGAGGCCTTCCGCATCGTCCGTAAGGATCGCTCAATGGACCTCCGAGCGCTCGCCACGCGTGACGTGCGCCGGCGGTCAGGTCGTGTCGCAAGACCAACGCTCAGCGACCACACGTCCGGCGTTTGACTGTCGTCCCGGGGGCAAGAGACTGGTCGCGAGTGCCGGGTGGATAACGCATCAGCAGAGATTCGTGGCCGCCGGCGAGCGCTCGCCGCAGATCGAGTGGAACACGCAGCTCGGGATGGGAGCGTGGCTATGGCTTGGGGGAGTTCATCGGCAGAGGTCGAACTGGTGGGCGATGGGAGACACCGACGTGCCGGGCGTGGGTCCTGCCCCGCGCCCGCGCGGGGTGCGCGCGCGGCTGGTTCGCGGTCTGGGCCAGTCGCTGGGTGGAAACGCGACCGCATTCGGGTACTCGGTGACGATCACCGCCAGCTTCGGCGCCGTCGAGCTCGGTCGCGGTGCTCCCGGGTTTGGTGATCTGATCGTGTTCGGGCTGGGCGCCGTCGTCGCGTTTGGTGGCTTGGAGGGCGTGGCCAGCGGCGGGTTTCGGTCTCCTCTAAAGAAGGGCTCAGATGATGTGATCCTGCTCGGGACTGCGCTGGCGTTCGTTTCCATCGTGCTCGCGATCGCCGCCGCCCGGGGGGTCGCTGCGTTACTCAGTGGCGCGTGGGCATGGTTTGGCGCTGCGTTCTGTGCCTCGCTGGTGTTCGCGCTAGTCGAAAGCGTGGAGTTCATGTTTGCCCAATGGCTGCAAGAACGCCGCGGCGAGCCGGTTGAGCCAGACCAGTAGTCCCGGCCATCGACGGCCTCCTCGCGCTCAACGAGGAGCGGCTAGCGGCGACGCGGCAGCCGCGGACTGAGTGGCCGTCGCACAAAGGATCGACCAACGGACGCCGCTGGGTTCCAGCTACATTGGCCCGGCGATGTCCGTTCGCTCGATGCTCGCCTTCGTCAGAGAGAACTTGCGCTCCGGGCAGCGAGGGGCTCGGCAGCCGCCCCGGAAGGATGAAGACTTCTTCAAGATGCTCGGGCGCGCGATGGGTCTCCCACCTGCCCGAAAGCCCCGGGACAAAGACCGCTCCTCCTAACGTCGGCGATCGCAGGCGCCATGACGCCTATTTCGGCATCGGGTATAAGCAGCCGACGGTCGAGCCGGCGTCTCAGATGCCGAAGGCTCTACGAACGTTTCACCGGGCGTCGGCGGACGGCTGGTTCTCGATCAATCCACCGCTCCGCGCTGGGACGCTCAAGGTCGCTCGCGCGAGGCCGCTCCACGCGCAGCCCGGCATCTCATGCCCTATTTGACGATTGTGAAGCTGAGTGATCGTGCGCTCGACTGCTGTCCGTCGGCGGTGTCGGTCGCGGTGAGCATGAGCCGGTAACGCCCCAGCCTGAGCTTCTTGGTGGCCGAGATGCGCCCATCGAAGTGCACCTTGTTGGGACCCCGACGGGCGGTGAGTCTGAACGTGCCCGCGGCGACGGTGCGCGTGCAGCGCCGTCGATGGCGATTGTGCTGAGTCGGCGCTACGCAGCGATGTTCGACGTGGCGCCCGGGCGAGGTCTTTGTGAACGCGAAGGCCACCGTCGCGCGCTTGTTGAGGGTGAACGAGAAGGTCGTGCCGAGACGCGGCTTCCTATTTTGTTTGGCGGTCACGCTCGGGAGCGTGTTGCCCTCCCGCCACCTGTTGGCTGATTGGCGGGCAGCGGAGATGACCGGAGCGTTCGGGAGGGCGGTCGAGAACACCGACACACTTCCGTTTGCGGTCGCGAGCAGGCCTCCAGTCGGACTGAACGCAACCGACCCCGGATACGACGGGGTCGAAAACGGCGAGCCCGCCACAGCGCTCAGCGCTCCGCTACTCGGGGTCACCGAGAACAGCGACACGCTGTGTACGGAGCGGGTTGAGCTTGGGAACACCTCTTGTGTGTTTGCGGCCGCGAGCAGGCCTCCACCCGGACTGAACGCAACCGACCACACCCCCGAACCCTTCGGGAGCGCAGCCTCGGGGTCGCGAAACGGTGAGCCCGCCACAGCGCTCAACGCCCCCGTGCTCGGGTCGACTACGAACACCGACACGCTGCCTGCACCCAAGTTTGCGGTCGCGAGCAGGCTCCCACGCGGGCTGAACGCAACCGAATACGGCCCGGATCCCGGCCCGGTCGAAAACGGTGAGCCCGCCACCGCACTCAACGCGCCCGTGCTCGGGTCGACCGAGAACACTGACACGCTGTTCGCGCCGACGTTTGTGGCCGCGAGCAGGCCCCCACCTGGGCTGAACGCAACCGAACTGGCTCCCGTTGGGTTCGAAAACGGCGAGCCCGGCACTGCGCTCAACGTGCCGGCAGTCGGGTTGACGGAGAGGACCGACACGCTGCCTGAATTTGCGGTCGCGAGGAGACCTCCACCGGGACTAAACGCAACCGACGCCGGCCCCTGGCTCGATCCCGCCCCGGTCGCGAAAGGCGAGCCTGCCACGGCACTTAACGCGCCGGTGCTCGGGTTGACCGAGAACACCGACACGACGTCTTCGGTCATGCCCGTGGTCGCGAGCAGGCCTCCACCCGGACTGAACGCAACCGAACTCCCCCGACCCACGCCGCCAAACGGCGAGCCCGCCACAGCACTCAGCGCCCCCGTACTCGGGTTGACCGTGAACACCGACACGGCGCCGTCGTAGCCCGTAGTCGCGAGCAGGCCACCACCCGGACTGAACGCAAGCGCCCCCGCATCACCCCCGGTCGCGAACGGCGAGCCCGGGACCTGCGCAAACCCGAAGGCCGACGGCACAAACACCAACCACGCCCCCAACACCAGCGCGCTCCACGACCACCAGCGCATAAACAACCCCCCTCGATGCCGACAAAGCCCCGAAACCCATAGCGAGCTCAAGCCAAGCCCGGCGATCCTAGCGCGCCCTCAGACGCTGTCAACGCGACTGTGAGTCGTCGGATCCGGCCGTCTCGCCTTGGCAAGGCACGATCGCGATCACGCGGTCGCCATCGGCCAACATCGCTGCCGTGGTGCCAAGCGTCCGCTCGACCCGACTACATCTGAGGAAGAGCCGCGCTCACCTCGAGCGTCGGCTTGACCGCCCCTCCGCGCAAGGACCAGCAGTCTCGCGGGTTGCTTCAGCGGTCTCAGCGGCATCCCCTAACGGCCACGAGATCCTTGGGTGGCCCGAAGGCCGCGCCGATCCGACGTCGGGTATTCAGCGCCTGGTCTCGTACCTGGTCAGGACCACGCCGTCGGGAAACGTCCGGGTCTCCACCAGGCTCAGGTTCACCCAGTTGTCCAGGGCCGTGAAGAACGGCGTGCCGCCGCCCACCAGGACCGGATGGGTGACGATCGCGTACTCGTCGATCATGGCCGCCGCGGCGAGTGTGACGCCGCCGATGTCCATGGGGCCGCCGTCCTCGGCCTTGAGCCGGGTGATCTCGGTGACCGCGTCGCCGGTGACCAGGCGGGTGTTCCAGTCGACCGTGTTGATCGTCGAGGAGAAGACCACCTTCGGCATGTCCCCCCAGCGGCGGGCGAACTCGATCTCCGCCGGTGTGGCGCCGGGCTGCTGGTCGGCGGTCGGCCAGTGGGAGCTCATCGTCCCCCCAGCTTGCGCCCATACAGCGCCAGGCCCGTGGCCCCCACCCGGTCGGACCACCACTGGAACCGTTCGTCGCTCGGCACACTCCAGCCATGAGCGTCGCGGGCGCGACCTCATACGCCGAGAACCCTGCCGCGATCATGGGGCGAGCAACGACCCGCCGCCCACGCCGTAGATCCCGCCGACAGTCCCGACCGCCAGCGACAATGACCAGATAGCGCATTGCAGTCGACGCGACGAAGCTGGCCGCGGCCTCGGCATCCGCTGGCTGCCCAGCGCCAGCCACAGCCCGAGCGGCAGAAGCACGCCAGCCACCACCAACTCAAACGCGCGGCCGCCCGACAGCAGCTCGACACGGATGATCGCGCCGCCGATCACCCCGAGGAGCGTGCCAGCGACGAGTAGTCCCGTGAGCGTATTCAGCAGTCGGCGCTCGTGCCAGAACCGCAGGAGTCCGCCGGGAACGGCTGCGACATTGAACAAGAGGTTCGTGGGCGTGACGGCTGGGCTCGGTACGTGCAGCACACTGAGCTGGATCGGCAACAGCAGAACCGCGCCAGACACGCCTGCGGGTGTCGCTACAAGCGCGAGCAGAAACGCGCAAACCGCCCCGACCGGCCATTCCCACGGCATCCCGCCAGGCTAATGAAAGCGACCCTCGGTCCGACAGGCGGTAGCGCTTGCCCGCCCGCACGAGACGGCAGACATCGCTGCTCGGTCCCTCAGCTACTCAGGGTGCATGCAGCGTTCGCAGCAGCCCGCGTCGCTCGCCGCGAAGCCCACTGGGGCGCAGTCCGCGCAAACTTCGCCAGCCCAAGCTTCGCGGCACTCGTGCACGGCTAGGCCGGCGATGCCGAAGCCGATGATCGGGTCCAAGAGCCACCAGCCAACAGCGGCGTTGGCGAGGATGCTGGCAAGCACCCCAGCCGCAGCGATCGCACACAGCCACGACTGAGCGGCGTCGCCGCTGACGGCGCCTGAGCCGAGCTGCGCGGCGACGCGGCTCTTGGATCGCGCGAGGCCAGGCATCACGATGATCGCGCCTGTCGACACGGCGACACCCACCCAGCTGACCGTCGGATGCGGGCCGCCGATGAGCGTCGTGATGCCGTCGTAGAGCAGGTAGACAGCCACCGCGGCGAAGCACCCGGCGATGAGCTGCTGCGCGCGGCGCTCAGCGGCCTCGCTCTGGATCCGATCTCCTGCGAAGCGCCAAATCACGATGCTGGCCGAGGCCAGCTCGATCAGCGAATCCAAGCCGAAGCCCAGCAGCGCGACCGAGCCCGCCACGAGCGCAGCGACGACCGACGCGCCCGCTTCGACCGTCATCCAGCCCACGCTCAACCATGACAGGACCTTCGCGCGGCGTACCAGACCACTACGCGGACCGCGCGAGGTCGAGGCAGCCGGCGCGGATGCGGCGTTCGTGCTCACGCTTTCGAACCTTAGCCCCAAGGACTATCGGATGCTTGAGGCGTTCATCGGCGGCCTCAGGTCCGGCGTTCGGGTCGTGTCCAGGGGCCGAACCCTCACCGGGCCCCGGGGGGTGCTGATCTGCGATCGAGCCGCCAACCGCCAGTCGGGCCGACACGCCCGGCTCGGCGCCCGAGGCGACGACGTCGCGCGGCAGTCGTCGCTCGCCCGCGAGCGAAGAGCGGGAGGTTCGTCAACTCAGGCCGATCGCAGTACCGCAGTTGAGGACGGCGCCTCCAGGATGCCGTGCTGTTCCTCGGGAGCACGATCTTCGACAGGGTGATCTGCGCGGGGAGCGGAGCGGGGAGCCGCCCCATCACCGTCGGCTCATGGCCCACGGAAACCGTCCGGGTCGTCACCGTCGGCTGAACATGCTCGAGCGCGGACGACTGCGATCGCTTAGCCGCCATCCGTATAGATGGTGTTAGGATGGTTAGGAGATGGGTGGGCGACGGGATAGGTGACGAGGTCACGAGATGGCCGAGGACGACAAGAGCGAGAAGATCACCATCAATGTGGGCGTGGTCGACCTGGGTCAGATCGACCTGCTCGTCAGGGAGGGCTTCTTTGGCAATCGCACCGATTTCATCCGGACGGCGATCCGACGCCAGCTGGAAAGCCGGTCAAGCGTTCTGGAGAGCACGGTCGCCCGCCGCGAACTGGTGCTTGGCAGCGCGCACTACAACCGCCGCGACCTCGAGGCGTTGCGCGACAGTGGTCGTACGGTCGAGTTGCGTGTCTTGGGGCTGGCGACCATTGCCGATGACGTCTCGCCGGATCTCGCCGTCGCGACGATCGCTGCGGTCGAGGTTCTCGGGGCGTTCCGGGCGTCTCGCGCGGTGAAGGCGGCGCTTGCTTCGCGCACCACGTGAGCGATCGGCGCACTCGGCGTTTCGGGTCGCGCGATAGCTGCTCTGCGCGGGTCGCCAACCGACGCAGGTCGCTGGATGACCAAATCCTGAAAGGACGTGCGATGGACGACACTAGGAATGCAGCGATGACCGAGGCGCTACGGCTGACCAAGACCGGGCGGCTGCGAGAGGCGACAGCCCTCCTGCAGCAGAGTCTCGCTGCCGGTAGCACCAGCCCCGTCACGCCGCCCGGATCGACCCCCGTAGGCATGGTTAGCCCCGCCAAGTGGGCGGGAGGCATAGCGTCTTCTCGCCGTGACGCTCCGGCGTCCGCTGCCGCCAGTGGCGCGACACGCCACCTCACCCACACCGAGACCGCTGGAACGCGGACCTACGACCTCTACATGCCCAGCACGTACACCGGCAGCCGGGTCCCGCTGGTCGTGATGCTTCACGGCGGCTCACAGAACGCTTCGGACTTCGCGGCCGGCACCCGCATGAACGAGCTCGCCGAGCGACACGCCTTCCTCGTTGCCTACCCGCAGCAATCCAGGACAGCCAACCAAGGGGGCTACTGGAACTGGTTCTCCCCCGCCGACCAGCGCGCCGGGACGGGTGAGCCGTCGATCATCGCCGGCATCACCCGCCACGTCATCAGCGACCTCGCCATCGACCCCACCCGCGTTTATGTCGCCGGGCTCTCCGCGGGGGGCGCCATGGCCGCGGTCATGGCCGCGACCTATCCCGACCTCTACGCAGCGGCCGGAGTGCACTCCGGGATCGCCTACCGCGCCGCCCACGACGTCGGATCCGCCTTCACCGCGATGCGGACCGGCGGGACGCCGAGCGCAACCAGCGCGGTCCCTCTCATCGTCATCCACGGCGACCAAGACACGACAGTGGCCCCAGTCAACGCCGACAAGCTCATCGCCGCCCGGCTCGCGGTCGGCGACACCACCGTCCAGCACGGACCGACAACGGAAAAGAACAACAATGGGCGCCCGTACACCCACATCGCTCACCACAACCCCCGGGGCGCTCCCGTCGCGCAGTCATGGATCGTCCACGGCGCCGGCCACGCCTGGGCCGGCGGCAGTCCTACCGGGTCCTACACCGACCCACACGGCCCCGACGCGTCCGCCGAAATGATCAAGTTCTTTCTCCTCCACCAGTCGCCGTCGCACTGACGCGAGACATCAACGCGAACGCTGCGACGTATCGCCTCGGTGGTCCACGGCCGACCCTCCGGGTGCCCAGCAGACACCGCCGACGGTCATGCCTTGAGTTAGTAGACGTTCGGTACCCGCGACAGCGAACAGCGGGGGTGCGGTGGCCAAACTGCGAGGCGGTCTGCAGTCGCGGATCGCTCATCCAGACGCTCGGCAGCCGCCGCCGGCGTTTCAGATGGGGATGCTTCGCCGGACGCTCGCCAGGCGCCGCCGGGGCCTCACATGGGAACGCTCTACGAGCAGTTCGCGCTAGCGGCGGCTCGCACGCACCGCGCGGACCGGCGGCCTGACCGCTTACTCATCGGTGGCGCGTGCTTGTTGTGGTCCAGGCGTTCCCGGTTGGATGGGGTCTGGAGCGGCGGGCAGGCTCGGGTCCTCGTGGGGGTCGTCACCGAATAGGGTCTCGAGGGTTGAGCGCACCTCGGCCCAGCGGTCGGCGCCGACCTGTGCGGCGTAGGCGCGCTCGAGCGCGAGCTGCCGCTTGCGAGCGATAGCAACGCCGGCACGTCCGCGGTTGGTGTACCTGATGATTACGCCGCGCCCGTCGTCGGGGTCTGGGTCGCGGCGCACGAGATCGAGCCGCTCGAGTTCGTCTACGAGCTTGGTGATGGCTTGGCGCGTGACACCGGCGTGTGCGGCGAGGTCGCTGGGGCGAGCTCCGTCGTCGCCGATGTTGCGCAAGAGCGCGGAGTGCGCGGGCGTGACATCGCCAAAGCCGTTTTGTGCGAGATCGGCGCGGACGGCGGCCTCGATCGCGCTGCGGGCGTCGCGGAAAAGGATCTGGAGGCTTTTCGGCATCTCCCCAGGATTGTAGTTCACCTCGCTTGACAAACGCGATGCGCCATGGGAAGCTCCTCCTAACTTGTCAACCAAGGTGAAGTACAAGGAGGACCCGAACGCCGATGCCGCGTCATCGCCGGCGCCGCATCGCCTCAATCCCAAGGCGACCCGTTGTTCGAGTTGCAATCAATCAAGAACCACTGACCGAATGGAGCCCCTGTGACTACTGCTTCTGTTGACCCTGCAAACCGCCCTACCGTGATGCGGCGTATCGACTTTCGCCCGGGCCAGGACATGTATTGGGACATCGTGCGCAACGGCGAGGACACCGATGGTGAAGTCCTCGAGGCAAATAGCTGGCTTGGTCCCCACAGCCCCAGCCCCCCTGTGCACGTGCACGACAATGTTGAAGACAGTTTTGAGGTCGTCGAGGGCCGGCTTGACGTCAAGCTCGACGGCACCTGGCGTACCTATGGTCCGGGCGAGCGCGCCGCAGCGGCCCCCGGTCACCGGCACACCCTGCGAAACAGTCACGATGAGCCGGTCAGGTTCATCAATCGCCACCGTCCCGCCGCCGACAACGAGGGGTTCTTTCGCGACATGGCGTCGCTGGCATCGACCGGGAGGATGGGCGCCGGAATACCTCACAGCCCGCGTCAAGCGATCTACGTAGCGATGCTGTTCAACGCGCACCCCACCGCGATCCGAACCTCGCGCCTGCAGCGATTTGCCTTCGCGTCGCTGTCGGGCTTGGGCCGGATGCTGGGGATGAGCCTGTGACCGCGCTCACGCCTCGCGCCAAGAATCTCACGCTCCTGCTGCTGGCGATCACGCAGTTCGTGATCGTGATCGACGCCTCGATCGTCAACGTCGCGCTGCCGTCGATCGGCGCTCATCTGCATTTCTCCCGCGACGACCTCACCTGGGTCGTGAACGCCTACACGCTGACGTTCGGTGGGTTTCTGCTGCTGGGCGGGCGGATGGCCGACCTGCTGGGGCGCCGTCGGATGTTCATGCTCGGCCTGGTGGTCTTCTCACTCGCCTCGCTGGCCGGCGGCCTGGCCCAGTCTGAGACGTGGCTGATCGCCGCCCGCGCCGTCCAGGGCCTGGGCGCCGCGATCGTCTCCCCCGCCGCGCTGTCGATCATCACCACCACGTTCGCCGACGGCGCCGAGCGCAACCGCGCGCTCGGCATCTGGGGCGCGGTCGCCGGGGCGGGCGGCGCCGCCGGGGTGCTGCTGGGCGGGATCCTGACCAGCGGGCTGAGCTGGCGGTGGGTGTTGTTTGTCAACGTCCCGATCGGGATCGCCGCGGCCGCATTGGCGCCACGGATCCTCCGTGAGAGCCGCCGCGAAGAGGCCGGCAACTCCTTCGACATCCCCGGGGCGCTGGCTGTCACCGGCGGGCTGGCGCTGCTGGTGTATGCGGTCGTGGACGCGGTCAACGTCGGCTGGGGAGCGACCCGGACGATCGTCTCCTTAGCGGCGGCCGGGGTGCTGCTGATCGCGTTCGTGGCGATCGAGCGCCGCCAGCGTGATCCGCTGATGCCGTTTGAGATCTTCCGCAACCGGACCCTGCGCGGCGCCAACATCGTCGGGCTGCTGATCGGCATGTCGCTGTTCTCGATGTTCTTCTTCATCTCGCTCTACCTCCAGGACGTGCTGGGCTACTCGCCGATCAAAACCGGCCTCGCCTACCTGCCGCTGGCGGTGGGGATCATCATCGCGGCCGGGGTCGCTGGCCAGCTCGTCACCCGGGTCGGGTTCAAACCACCCCTGATCGCCGGCATGCTGCTTGTCGCCGGTGGCCTGCTGTGGTTCTCCCAGGTGCCGCCGACCGGTGGTTCGTTCCTGGCCGATGTGCTTGGCCCATCGCTGCTCGCCGCCTTCGGCCTCGGGTTTGCCTTCGTGCCGGTGACGATCGCCGCCGTGACCGGAACCGAGCCACGCGAGGCGGGCCTGGCCTCCGGTCTGATCAACACCTCCCAGCAGATCGGCGGCGCGCTCGGGCTCGCGATCCTCGCCACCGTTGCCAACAGCCGCACCCAAAGCCTGTTCCACGCCGGCGTTCACAGCTCGGCCGTGGCGCTGACCAAAGGCTTTGACCGGGCGTTCCTCGTCGGCGCCGGCCTCGCCGTCGCCGGAGCGATCCTCGCTGCCGTGCTGATCTCCTCACGCGACAGCCACGAACACTCGAAGGCGGCCCGCATCGGCGGGGCCGCCGGCGCCGACACCCAAGCCGTTCCCGTCGGCGCGGGCTGAGCGCCTTCAGTCGCTCTCGCGCTCATAGACGCCTAACGAGGTCGGCTGGTCGACCGTGTCGTCACGGGGCGCAGCTCCCGCCCGCGGAGCTGCGCCCATTCCAACCTCACCCCGAAACCCATCTCAAACCAAGCAAAGGACCAGAACTCATGATTTTGATCACCGGAGCCACCGGCAACGTCGGGTCAGAAGTTGTCGCAGCACTCCTCCCCGCCCATGCCGGCCAGATCCGGGTCCTCACCCGCAACCCTGACGCGGTGTTCCCCGACGGCACCCAGAAGATCGTGGCCGATCTCGCTGACAGCGACCTGGCACCCGTGCTGGACGGTGTACACGCCGTGTTCCTGCTCACCGACGGGCTCAACATCGCCGCCCACGACCGTCGGCTCGTGGCCGCGGCGCGGCTCGGAAGCGTGCAGCGGATCGTCAAGCTGTCCGTGCTCGCCGTCGGACACGGCGCCACCGACCCGATCACCACCCTGCACCGTGCTGGCGAGGAGGCGATCCGCGACAGCGGCCTCGGATGGACGTTTCTGCGGCCGACCGGGTTCATGTCCAACGCGCTCAACTGGGCGCCGATGATCGCCGCCGATCAGGTCGTGTACCACCCGTTTGCCGCTGGCCGCGCCGCCGTCGTCGACCCGGCGGACATCGCCGCGGTCGCCGCGGCCTGCCTCACCCATGACAGCCACGACGACCGGGTCTACGAGCTCACCGGCCCCGAACCGCTCAGCCCCGCTGACCAGGTCGCAATCCTCAGCCAGGTGCTGGACCGCGACCTGCGCTACGCCGAATCCGATCCGGCCGACACGCTCGCGCAGATGGTGTCCTACGGCATGCCCGAGGAGCTGGCACACGCCGTCATCGAGCAACTCCGCTCCACCCTGAAACCGTTCAACTCCGAGCCGACCGGCGACATCACCACAGTCACGAACCGCCCAGCACGCAGCTTCACCGACTGGGCCCAGACCCACCGCACCGAGCTGCTCACGCCCGCCATCTGGTGAAGATGCCACCGCTGCCGGAGGCGCGCCTGGTAGACGGTTCGTCTTGAACTTTCACGTCCGGACGCGCTCGACGAGAACCCCCGGCCGATCGAGCTCCCCGCGGAGCTCGATCGGCTCACACCACGGACCAACATCCCCCGACCTACTCGCCGAGGTGCAGAACTGGACGGGGTTCACCAGCCACTCGACGCACGCAGCCGACGCGGACCCGAGGATGGTTGCTCTGCAGCAACATCTGCACGCCGCGCTGCTCGCTTCGAGCCTGAGCATCGGGCCGACGCGGATGGCCGAAGCCGACTGCACAAGTGTCAGAAGGCACGTCACAGCGCCGAGCCGTCGCCGCGCCCCTACGGTCGACAGACCGCCTTCACGAACAAGGGAACCTTCAGGGGCCGCACCGATCGGGGTGGACACTTCTGCCTCAGCCGGTTTGCGCACAAACGCGGTCGGCCTGCACACGGACCGAGACCTACATTCGTGTTGCGACCCAACTCCACCACGGCCTGCCAAGAGACGCGCTTCGCGCGCGGAAGCCGACGCAGTCTGATTGATGCTCCGCGGCGATCCCGTGGGTCGCGCCGCGTCACCCTCCTTGGATCTTCCGCCGGTCACCGCGCGATCGCTGATAGGTCAACCTAGGGTTGCCTCGACCGCCGCCGGGAGAGGGCCTCGATCGCTTGCCCTTTCGCGGAGGGCCGATGAAAGACCAGTCCGTCCCGACGGTGGTGAGGTGCCGCGAGCGGCGACAGGACGTAGCCCCCGTTGTGGAGGGCCTTGTCTATCAGCACCCGCAACGGTACCTCGTGGTCGGGGCACGGTCGAGCGTCCACACTGCGAGGAAGGGGTTGGTCGATGACGGGAAGCGTGGCTGGGATCGATTGGGCGTCTGAGAAGCACGATCTGCTGATCTCCAACGAGGCTGGCGAGCGGCTGTTGGCCGAGCCGTTCGCGCACGACGAGCCGGGGGTCACCTCGTTGTGTGACGCGCTGCGGTGCTTTGACGTGGAGATCGTCGCGATCGAGCGCGGCGACGGGGTGCTGGTCGAGCGGCTGCTCTAGGTCGGGGTGCGGGTGCTGGCGTTGCATCCCAATCAGGTCAAGGCCGCGCGTGATCGGTTCAGGGCCTCGGGCGGCAAGTCAGACCGGTTTGATTGCTTTGTGCTGTGCGAGCTGGCTCGCACTGACGCGCACCGCTTCCGGGTCTTAGAGCCCGATTCAGATCAGACCAAGGCGCTGCGGGCGTTGACGCGCTCTCGGGAGGATCTGGTGGCTGCCAGGGTCGCGCTGGCCAATCAGCTGCGCGCGGAGCTCGAGCGGTTCTGGCCGGGGCCGATCGGCCTGTTCGCCGCGCTCGATAGCCCGATCTCATTGGCGTTCCTCGCCCGCTATCCCAGCCCGGGCGACACGCGCGGGCTCGGCGAGAAGCGGATGGCCGCGTTCTTCAAGGCGCACCGCTACTCGCGCAAGACGCCGGCGCACCTGCTCCAGCGTCTGCGGTCCGCGCCGAGAGGACGGGCCGGCGAGATCGAGACCCGCACTCGTCGCACGATCGTCTGCCGCCTGGTCGCCAGCCTCCAGGTGCTCGTCGAGCAGATCCACGGGCTGGAGACCGAGATCGGCCAGGCGCTGGACGCGCACCCCGATGGGGAGTTCTTCCGCAGCTTCTTTAAGACCGGCTCGGTGATCTGCGCCGCGACCCTGCTGGCTGAGATCGGCGACTGCCGGCGCCGTTATCCGCACCGCGACCCGATCGCCGTCGACGCTGGCCAGGCGCCGGTCGCGGTCGAGTCCGGCAAGCAGAGACACGCGAAGTTCCGGTGGGCCTGCAACAAGCGGCTACGCAACGCACTCTCCACCCTCGCGCACTGCACCTGCCGCTGGAACCCCTGGGCCGCCGACCGCTACGCCAACGCCCGCAAGCGCGGCCATAGCCACCGCCGCGCGCTGCGCACTCTCGGCCGCGCCTGGGCCCGGATCATCTGGCGCTGCTGGCAGACCCGCACCCCCTATGACCCTGCCCGCCACACCGGACTGCAACAGCACATCCTCGTGACCATTCCCACGGCATCGGGCCCCCGGCCCGATCTCCGCGCCACCCATCAGATGGCCGCTCAAACCGCTACCCATTGACACAGGACGTCTTTCATCATCCCCCAGCCGCCGGTGGCCGCTATCGCGTTGGCGACCAGGTGGACTCGCGGGCCGGCCCGGGTCGCGGCGGCGGCTGGCGATCGCCTTGGCCGGTGAGCGAGGAGCAGGACCCAGTTGGGTGTGGAACGCTGCTCCGTTCTGGACGCTCAACCGCCCGCTGGGCGGGTGCGGGGATGTCGCTCGTCGGCGAGTGCCTGCTCGGCAAAGTGCGGTCTTCTGGTGCTTCAACCGCTCCTGCCCGGGCGCCCGCTCATAGTTCATGTCCTCGAGAACCGCTGCCTGTGAGAGCACTCCCGAGAGAACGCCGCGATCGCGACCATCGACTAGCGCTCGCCGGCAGTCCAATCCGGTCTGCGTTTGCGGAGCTGATCGAGTTTGGCTCGCGCGCTCTTCTCCTCATCCCTGCTCATCGTGAGCCTCATCAACGCGCGCGCCGTCTCCCTCGGATCGCCGAGCGCTGCGGCCTGTTTATGCGCAGCTTTGTCGGCCTTCGCCTTTTCCGCCTTCGCCTGCCACCGCCGGTAGGCCGTGTTCATCTCCCCCTCGGTCGGCACCGGTGCGGTGAGCCCGCTCGGTCGACCCGCCGGCGTCGGCGTCGGCGTCGGCGACCGGGAGGCCATTGGCTCAGGGGCGCTCACCCAGTCCGGCAGAGCGGACACGGCTTCATGCTGCTGTCCGCCGGACGGACCAAGCGGCGGAAGACCGTCCAACACAGACCTGGCCTGGGCCCTCGTCTGCGACTTGTAGAGCGCTCCGAGTCGATCGTCGAGCTCGTCCGTCGTGAGGCGGCCTTCGGTCATGTGCTGGCTGAGGACCTCCGCGATCAGCTCTCGATCGGCGTCACCGATGCGAAGGTTGCCTGTATCCGGCTGTCGCTGGTCTGCAGCGGACATGGACGGCGTCGCAATCGACGACACACCGAGCGCCTTTTCCCCTCGCGCGATCGCCGCGGCGTCCCGCTCTCGATCCTCCGCCTTCTGTCGCTCGACGATCGCATGGCGGTCGAGCTCGATTTTCGACCGGTCCGCGGGGTCGTAGCGCACCGGGATGACGTCCCCAACTGCTGCCGACGCGAGCGTCTGGTCGAAAGCGCGGCGAGAGATCTCGGTGGTCGAGCCGTCCTCGAACTTCACGCGCAGCTGGTATCGGCAGGCGCTCGCCATGCCGCTCTCGACACCAGTCGCGTAGATCTTCTTCTCGAGCACCAACGCCTGGGCTTGCGCTCCGTCACGGCTCAGCCTGTGCTTGTCGAACATGTGCTGCCGGCCCTTCCTGCGAGATCCGGTCCATACGCTCCGAATCCTAATCCGGCGAGGAGACGTCATGAGAGCGTCGCTGTCGCAAAAGAGGAGCTCAGAGGGTGCTGTCGTCGGCGAAAAACAGGACTACGACACGCCGATTGCCGACGCTCGAGTCCGACCGCAAGAAGCTGCACCGCATGGGACCCAACGCGGACCCCCCTGCGAGCAGCGCGGACCCCCCCTGCGAGCAGCCGACCCCCCTGCGAGCAGCGCTTCACCAGTCTGGCCCTCGTCTCGCAGCTGACGCTAATCGTGGCGGAATGATCCACCTGCTCTTGCCAGTCGACAGGCAGACGAGCCGCCTCAGGTCGCGTCCTGCTTGGCGCGCGGAAAGGAGTAAGCCGCCAGCGAGCGCTTTCGACATCACGGCACCGCGGACCCACACCATCGCCTCGCGACATCTCGATCGTGCGCGCTCTGGCCGCCGAGACCCTGTGCGAAGCCGGGACGCCAGCCACCTCGACTGGCTTTGCGTAGGCGGCGCCCCGGTTCTCCACGCCCACTCGGCTGCACCGCAATCGGCGACGTGCGCGTCTCACGCGCCAACGTCCATCGAACACCTCAGTGGGCTCCGCACGCTACTGCTCGTCGATCACCCAGAAGCGTCGCTAGATCGACAATCCGGTGGCTCAGGACTCCGAGTTGCTTTGATCGGGGCGTTCGCCGGTATCAGTCCAGTGCTGAGCAGCCGCTTTCGCTTCGGCCTGAGAATCGTGCTCGGTCCCGAGTCCGTAATTGGGGCCGGTCAACCACCACTTGTCCGGTAGCTCCGACGACACAACCCTGTTGATCGCGAGCACTCCGCCTTGCGCATCGCGGGCGAGGATCTGCGGGTTGTGGAGACCTCTGCCGACAAGACGCCACTCCAGCACCGCTCGAAATCCTAGCCCGCTCAGGGCATCGAGCCCGTCTCAGTTGCCATCGTCTGCCGGGACCGGGGGAGCACCGGTTGCAGAGCGCTCCTGTGGCGACGACGCGGAGGGTGGCGAGCTTTGCCGAGCCGTGGTTGAGCGCTCACCAGTCGGTCCACACGATCCCGTCGCGGTCTGGATTGGGATGTCGGCCCATCAGGCGATAGAGGCCGCCGGTCTCGAGCTCCTCCTTGAGCCAGGTGTCCTCGTAGCCGTCGGCCTCATCGGGAGGTGGGAACCGGTGACCGAAACGGACACCCGGGCAATGCTCGTGGGAGAACAGAACCACGACGTTGGCATGGTCGCCGGTGCTGGCGATCCGCACCTCGAAGTCGTCGGCGATCCCCGTGATGAAGGGCTCCCGCTTGGCGGGAGCAGCCGGTAGCGGGTCGCCAGGCCGCCCCTCCAGCGTCAAGCCGCTTCAGGTACTCATACTCGTGCCCGCTGACGAGCCACGACCCGGTGACCGTACCGCGAACCCGCTCGAGCCGGGCCAGCTGCTCCTTGTTGAAGGCCACCGGCCCGCGAGCCGGGTGACCCGCCCGTGAACGAAGGCCTCTTTGATGCGGCGGTGCTGTTCGCAGAGGGCACTGCCCCACTTGTGTCTATCGCCTTCATCGACCACTCCAACAGCTTGTCGCAGATGCGCGATGACGCGGCGTCTGGTTGACGAAATGCATTAGACGGGTCGGGGGCCATGCCTCTTGTCGGCGCCGCCCCGGGGCGAGCCGGCACGGAGGATCGATCGATGCTCAAGCCGCCCCGTCAGCTGGGCGCCGACGAGGTCGAGCAATTGCTCGCGTGTGACATCCCGGCGCATCTCGCGACGCTCGACGCCGAGGGGTTCCCGCACGTCACCCCGCTGTGGTTTATCTGGACGGGCGGCGCCTTCTACATGACCAGCATCGCCGATCGACCCCATGTACGACGCATTGAGGACAACCCGCGAGTCGGTATCGGGGTCGACGTCGAGGACCCCGAGCGCCCCGATGGGCAGCGCCCCAACCGTCAGGTGCGCGCGACGGGCGTCGCGGAACTGCTCGCAGACCACGCCGCCATCTGGACCACGCGCATTACCGAGAAGTACCTCCGGGGACCGGCCGCGCTGGAGCGGGCCCAGGCCCGTAGCTACGATGAGAGGCTCGTGATCTGTCTGCGACCGCAGCGGCTCATCGCGGTCGCGAGCGTCTAGACAAGCTCACCTATGACCGACTCGATGGCCATCTCACAGGCCATGGTTCAGCGCACGCCGGGACACCGATCCGGGCGTTCAGATCCACCGGGATGTGGAAACCAACGTCTTTTGCGACTGCGGCGTGGCTCGTCCAAGGCCAATCTCAGGTCAGTTGAGTCGTGCCTGGATGGCCCGGAGCTGGGCATGCAGGATGTCGCGGTGCGATGCTTCGGCAGGGAGCATTAGGCGCAATTCGGCGGCGTGGATCGCAGCGCTGACGTCGCCTCGCCGGTCGTAGGCCATCACGAGGTTGTTGAGCATCCGCATCGCGACTTCATGCGCGTGCCAGGGCCTCACGAACTCCGGCGCGGCGTCGGTGTGTAGTCGCCCGCCGCCAGCGAAGGGATCCAAGAGCACCGGTGGATCTGTGCCGAAATGACCGACGACGAAATGGCCCGGCAAACCGACACCGGCGATCTGGATTCCGGCTCTGCGAGCGACCTCGACATACACGACCGACAGCAGGATCGGCAGACCGCGACGCCGCGTGAGCACGAGGTCGAGCATGGAGTTGCCGGGATCGTCGTAGCGCTCTCGATCGCCGACGAATCCGTGGGTGGCGCCAATGATCTGTCCGCAGGCAAGCGCGTGCGCCTCCGGCATCCCGTTCGTCTGCTCAGCGGCACGCGAGAGCTCCGCACCGAGGATGTCGAGCCTTCTCATCGCGCCGGCCGCGTCGACGTCACGAAACTCCGCTGCCAGAGCGAGCGCCAGGACGTCTAGGGTGGCACCCGGGTCTCTGGCAAGCCCAGCAAAAGGACGCGTTCTCGACACAAATGGATTGTGCCGCGCGCGCCAGCCTCGCGGCACAGCGCCGCGTCGAGCGACTCAGAACCCGCGCTGAGGGCGCCCGGACACCCGCGCCGCGAGGTCGCAAAACGGGAACGCTCAGCGAACGCTCGACCGGGTGACCTCCGCAACCGAAGACACCTGTCGGTATAAGGGTGTCCGCCCACGTTTGCCAGCCGCCTCGATGATGTTGACCGCCCGCAGGCAGTAGGCCGTGCGCTGCGCGAGCAGCATGCGGCACCCCAGAACCGCCGCCAACTCACGGGTGCTAAATGGCTGCGCGGGAAAGCGACGGAAGGGCACCGACGACGTCGTCGACCCCGCGCAGCTCGACGCGACCGAGCACGTCGCGCAAGCGGCGCTCTCCCGGATCCCGCGTCCGCCGACGCGCAGTTACTGGCCGAGCGGCGCGCATGTGGTCCTCGGCCAACAGCAGCACCTCAATCGTGAGATTGGGATGCATCAACAACGACGGGAAGGCCGTCAGCTTGTCAAACACCTCCACCACCGCCCCACGCTTCCCCGAGCGGCGGATCGACACCACCTCACCCTCCTCATCCACACGCACGATCCTGCGCTCGAGCGCGATCGGATGCACAATCCGAAACTGGTGCTGGTCAAGCAGCGAGTCCAGCTTGGCGCCCAACGGGCCGAACCCCCCGGTCTGCACCTCGACGAGCTCTCCGTCAGCGCGCACGACGTCAATCACGAACCGGCCGACCGGCACCTCCACCTGGTCACCCGGCGCCGCCAGCATCGCCTTGACCGCCGCGTGCAGCGGGCCCTCACGCAGCACCCCGATCCCGGACACCTCTCACAGGCTAAAAGAGGCCGCGGCTAGCTCCCACTGCCGCGGGTCTCATCTGACCAACGCGTACTGCCGGCGGAGTCTGGCTGGAGCCGATGCGCGCTCGGGTCTACGCTCGTCGAATGGCACGCAAGGAGCGATGGCCCCGCCCTTTGACCCAACGCGAGGCTGGCGTGGAGATCACGGGCGGTTTCACGGATTCCGCGTCAGGACCCCGCGATACGCATAAGCGCGCGCACACCGAGGTGCCTCCGCCCTGGTTGATGGAACCGGCCTCGGCCGTTCTGGATGATCTGCAGGCTGCGGAGCCGATCGCGGGCCTTCAGATCGTGGCCCGTCGACTCGCGGAGCTCAACGGATTGACGCTGGGCGTCATCGAGGCATCGGCGGTGACCGGCGAACTAGTGCCGCTCTCTGACGATCTCGATCCCAACCAGCCCACCGACCACGGCGGCGGCAACTGGGTGCCGCGTTCGCTGGTCGAGCCGGATCTCCTGGTGCTGATCGCCGACATCCTCCAGGAGGACCTCGCCGAGACCGCCGTCGCGTGGGGACACGCACGACCGCCGTGCCCCAACCATCCACACCCAGCCCGCCCTGTGATTCACGACGCGCAGGCGTGGTGGACCTGCCCACGAGACATGACCGCCCTCTAACGCATCGGACGAGGCGAGGTCCCCAGCGGGACGATGCCTTCTATCACTTGGCGCAAAGAAAGTCGCCGGGCGCGCAAGCGACGGCACCACTAACGAGCGGTACCAGCGGTTCCACCGCGGTCGCGGCCGAGAGGCGCGGTGGCACGCAGATCCGCCACACGCGGCTGAGCTAATCCGCTGCTACCGCGAGCCCGCAGTCGTAGGCGGCATTCCTCACTCAGGCCCACTCTTCTCGCGCGTAATCGAGTCCTGCGACGTGGAGGAGTTCCGTGATCTCGTCGAGCTTCGTTAGGGGAATGGCGCCCGCTGGTTCGAGGAGATCTGAACGGGACAGCGTTGTCAGCCAGGTGCACGGGACGAGACCTGGACGCGGAAGCGCGACGCGCACGACGCCTTCGAAAGGCAGTCCTTCGACGGTGCCTATGGCGACCTCCAACGCGACGCCGGTGATGTCGGTCGGGGCGGCAGCGACCACTTGTATTGCCCGAAAGCCCGAGGGTTCCTCATCGCCGAGCAGTAGAACGGGGCGGCGCTCGTCGAAATCAACCCACCAGACTTCACCGCGATGCATTGGGCCTCCTGGCCTGGGGCTGTTGGCTTTGGCGAGGATTTGGTCGGTGGTTTGGTCCGGACGAAGGGTGGGTGTGGAACCATTGCGTTGCACCACCAGCCAGCTACGCACTAACGAAGCGCATCGCTAGCTGTGACCACCAGCCAAGTTGCCGACGCGGTACTTGACTGGTGCCGACGCGCGCTCGCCGGGGATGCCCCCGCGCGCGCGAGTTGCAGGAGTAAAGCAGAGCCATCGACCCGCTTCGATGCAGCGAGGCGCTGGCGAGGCACAAATCGCCGGACGCGCTTTGCACGGAAAGCTCGCTTCGGGCTCAGCGGTGCGTGCCCGCGGTCGGCGGGATGGTGAGGTCGAGTTGCTCAAGGCGCTCCGGGTCGAGAAGAACATCGATCTGGGCGACCTTCCCCTTCGTGACGGTGAAGGCCATGACCGAGAACACACCGCCGGGCGGCGCCACCACCGCCCCGGCGGCGCCGTTGACGAGCGAGGGTCTGACGAATGGGTAGAGCTTCGAGTAGGTGGCCGTGTGGGCGGCCACTGCGTCCGCACCGTGCAGTACGAGTGAGGCCTCTGCCCGCACGACGCCGCCGTCGATCCGCAGTTCCACGCTAGGGTCAAGCACCTCGAGGAGGGCATCAAAGTCGCCGTCGCGCGACGCGGCGAAGAACGCGTCGACGACACGTCTCTGCCGCGCGAGGTCACGGTCGGGCTCCGGCGAGTCGCGCACGCGCCGGCGGCCGCGGCTGGCGAGTTGCTGGGCGGCCGATTCGGAGCGGTCGAGCGCGGTGGCGATGTCGGCGAATGGCACGCCGAACACGTCGTGCAGCACAAACGCGAGTCGCTCGGCGGGACTGAGCGTGTCGAGTATCACCAGCAGCGCCAGACCTACGGACTCGGCCTGGAGCGTCTCGCGTTCGAGGTCATCCTCCTCAAAGCCGACCACAGGATCCGGGACGTGCACCGAAAGCTCCTCGCGTCGCGCTCGGCGTGAGCGCAGCATGTTCAGACACACCCGCCCGACGACTGTCGTCAGCCACGCCCGCATGTCCTCAACGGTGCCAGGATCCTGGTCGCGAATCCGCAGCCACGCTTCCTGCAGGGCATCGTCAGACTCGCCGACCGACCCGAGCATCCGGTACGCGACCGCGCGGAGCTGCGGCCTGTGCTGCTCGAACCGTTCGGTCAACCACTCGCGCTCGTCCATCATCACCTCCCCGCTCCTACGGACATATCGTCACCAATGGCTGTGGTACCCAACGCTCGTCGTCAGCGCCGCTACGGCCAGCAGCAGAAAGAACACGGCTCCGCCGATCTGGTGGTCGCGGACTCGTAGGTGAGCGGTCACAGCGCAAATGAAATAGAGGACGAGGCCGATCGCCGCAGCGGTCCCGAGCGCCGGCGCCGCGAAGCCTGCCAGGAGTCCGACCGCCGCGGAGGCCAACAAAACGCCGAGCGGGACCATCCACCGTCGGGAGACCCGTACCCGGTCAGCAACGACCTTGACCGACTCGGCGCCAACGAAGTTCAAGGACGCGGCATAGCCGTTGGCGAGCGCCGCCAGGATCGTGGTAACGAGATAGATCACGTGCATGCCTCATAGACACGCGTCGCCCGAAGAACCTGACAGCCGCCGATGCCGCCCCTCCCCGCACGACGGATCGTCGACCGGCATCTGCGTCTCCCTGGCGGCGCTGCTCTGCTCCCGCTACGCGCATGTCAGCAACTTCCTGCGAGCTCTGCCTTGCGCGCGGAAAGCGGGTCTCCCTCGTCGCAGAAGCCGATCGCTCATCGAACGGTGGGACACGGCCGGGTGGCGTCTCGGAACCCAAGGCTCACTGCGACGGCCCGCGCCGGTTTAGTCGCCGAGGATGCCGCTTTGCAGGAGGGCAGTCTGGACCAACGAGCCAGCGGTGTGGTTCGGTCGGGGGCGACTCGCGGTGCGTGGGACACGCGAGGGGCCGCGAGGCGCTCGCCGCGAGCGTGCTGACACCGAGATACGGTTGCGACGTGGAACTGTCGGATTGGTATCGGTGGTGGAACCAACGCGGATCGCTCGAGCTCCGCGAGCTGCTTCTCAGCGAATGGGACCCGATTCACGTTCGCGATGCCGATGGCCCAGACGACGAGTACGACGGCTATCTAGGCCAGCTGGGCGGGCTACTACGAAAGGGCGGGGATGTCGGTGCAGTCGCCGAGTACCTAGCGTCGGCGGAGCACCACATGGGATTCGACACGCAGCCCGATCAGCTGCGCAAGGTCGCCGAGCACATCCGCACCTGGTATGACAGGGCGACGGAGTAGGCGGTGCGGTGAGATCGCGTCTCGCACAGGAACGGCCACCGAACGTCGCGCGCGATCAGCGCTTCCAGCGATGGTCTCCGCGGCAGCGCCGGAAGTTCTAGGCGTGATGGGACGGCGGCTGGTCCCGGCCAGCGAAGCCCGGCTCGTTCAGCTCTTTCCACGGCCAGCAAGGGAGTGCAACCGGGGCCCCGCACGGCTAAATCTAGTCGGCGACGTCGCGGACGGCGAGGACCTGCTCGGCACGCAGGCGCACGAGCAGTTCACCGTTGACCGCATTGCGCCGTCCGAACTGCTCGGCCAACTCCTCCCCCATGTAGCGCGCTCCGATCCGCGTCGCGTAAGGCAGCATCTCCTCGAGATCAGCGCTGATCATCACTGCGCCACTCACCGTCACGAAGGAATACGGCGGCCGCTCGTCGTCGACGCACATACTGGCCCAGCCGGTTCGGGCCAACGAGCGGCCCTTGACCGTCCGCGCACCCGTGTTGAACACCACGTCGTCGCCGTCGAGCACAAACCAGATCGGCACCACATGCGGACGGCCGTCGCGGCGCGTCGTGGCGAGCTTGCCGGTGCGGGTCCCCGCCTCCAGGAAGGCTCTCCACTCCGCCTCGGTCATCGGGGGCATGAGCTCATCGTATCTGCGCCTGGCCGCGTCGCACAGCCATGGCTCACCGGACGCCGGCGGCCGTCCGCCGCGCCTCATTGCGTCCATTCAGTTGACGAGTCGCTTCATGCTTCTTGTCGGCGCCGCCAGGGGCGAGCGGAACGTAGGATCGATCGGATGCTCAAGCCGCCACGTCAGCTGAGCGTCGACGAGGTCGAGCAGCTGCTCGCGTGTGACGTCCCGGCGCATCTCGCGACGCTTGACGCCGAGGGGTTCCCGCACGTCACCCCGCTGTGGTTTGTCTGGACGGGCGGTGCGTTCTACATGACCAGCATCGTCGACCGACCCCATCTACGGCGCGTCGAGGACAACCCGCGAGTCGGTATCGGAGTCGATGTCGAGGAGCGCGAGCGACCCGATGGGCAGCGCCCCAACCGTCAGGTGCGCGCGACGGGCGTCGCGGAACTGCTCGCAGACGACGCCGCCATCTGGACCACGCGCATTACCGAGAAGTACCTCCGGGGACCGGCCGCGCTGGAGCGGGCCCAGGCCCGTAGCCACGATGAGAGGATCGTGATCTGTCTGCGACCGCAACGGCTCATCGCGGTCGCAAGCGTTTAGACAAACCGACCTACGACCGAATCGATGGCCAGCTCACAGGCCGTCGGCCTGCGCACGCGCCAGCTGCCGTCAGGCGTCTCACCTGGGAAGGGCTATCGCACGGCGGCGTGCGGATCGGCGTCGGGAGCGAGCGAGTGGCCGACGGTCGCGTCGGCGCATCAACCGAGAGGAGGTGGTGTCACGGAACCAGCCCATGTATTCGCGACTGACCGTGTGGAACGATATCTGCGTGATTGATGCCATCACGCGATACGAGAGGGCCTCCGAAGCGAACGACATCGACGGGCTGATGGCCACGCTCGCTCCGGACGCCGAGCTCGTTTCGCCCCTCTCGGGTCGCATGGTGTTTCGCGGAGCCGACGACCTTCGCGTTCTCCTCACGGCGGTGTACGGCAGCATGACCGGGCTGCATTGGCACACCGAGGTTGGCGACGGGAACACCCGCGTGATCATGGGCGAGGGCAAGGTCGGCGGGTTCAGCCTCGGAGACGCGATGGTCTTGGAACTCGGGGACGATGGCCGAATCCGGCAGATCAGGCCGCATCTACGTCCCTGGCTCGCGCTCACCGTGCTGGCGATGATGTTGGGACTCAAGGTCGGCCGCCATCCCGGTGTCGTCCTGCGCGCCTTGCGGCCCGCCTGACGCGTCTCAGCCAGGGAACGACGACCGCACACTCCAAAAGGTGCGGGGAGGGCCCCAGGATTCGCGGCCATCGGCGTCTTGGTTTCTAAGGCTCACTGAACGTTCGAGCACGCGGCTGCTCGCGCCGGCCCGATCCCCCCGGTGGTCCCGGGAGCCGGATGGTAGGTGCCACATCGAGCCGGAGATTGATCGTGATGCGGCGGATTGGTGTGCGCCCGCGACGGAGCCATGTCATCTGGGCGGTTGCGGGTAGCGAGTAGACCGCGAACGTGGTCTGGCATCCGTTGCCCGATACTTGATGGATGTAGCGCCCTAGGCCGTGTGGGTTGAGATCGAGGTTCTTCTCGGTGAGGCCGGTGATCTGAAGCCGGGCGACGTT
Source organism: uncultured Solirubrobacteraceae bacterium (assembly GCA_963764125.1). Classification (GTDB taxonomy): domain Bacteria; phylum Actinomycetota; class Thermoleophilia; order Solirubrobacterales; family Solirubrobacteraceae; genus Palsa-465. The sequence continues at coordinate 184,246 of CAVXRR010000039.1, read as the reverse complement.
GTCTGTCACCGTCGAGGTTGTCGGCGGAATCTGACTGAGGCGGGCTGCGTAGGGAGCCAGGAGCCGGAAATGGTCGAGCTTGATGCTGGCCACCCCGTCTGGCACGAGCATCACCCCGCGATCGACGCCGCTTGCGGCATAGTTTGAGAGCAGTAGGCCGTGCGTGCGCAGAGCTTGCACGCGGCGCGAACCTCGAGCGATCGGACATCATGCGATCCCTTAGCGCCGCCTGGCGGGTCGCGCTGCGCCAGCGGTTCGCCATCACGCGACGAGCGACGCCAGGGAGCCACGGCAGGGGATCCTCCGGCACATCGCGCCGTCGGCGCCACGCGATCGCGAACACGTCGGCGACGACGTCATCGGCATCCTGCGAATCGACGCGACGGCGAACGTAGGTCCGAACGGCAGCATTGTGCGCCGCATACAGGGCTTCAAATCGCCCGTGAGGCTCCACTGTCCCGACAAGTGTCCGGCAACCGACGAACGTGACAGGCCGGTCAAGAAATCCGAGCTAGCCCGACCTGACCCCGCTTACGGAGTGTCTGCTCTCCCGCCTCGGGCCAGCCGCCGGACGGTGGGACGATGCCCGCGCGGGCTTGGTTGGCGGTAGCGGGATTGGTGCGGTTGTTCAGGGCGAGCGCAGCGAGCTGTAACACGATGCGGGATTCGTGCAATGAAGTCTCCGATGACATCCCCAACCACTATCCGTGAGTCCGCCGTACGCAGTGATGCGTCGCTGCTGGTGGCCGCTCGCCATGATCCTGACGCGTTCTCCAGGCTCTATGAACGCTATGCCGAGGCGGTGAACGACTACTTCGCGCGCCGTACCGGAGCTCGGAGCGCAGCGCTCGATCTCACGGCAGAGACATTCGCTCAGGCGTGGCTTGTTCGCGGTCGGTTCCGTGACGAGGCCGAGGGCTCGGCCGCGCCGTGGATCTATGGCATCGCACGCAACGTGCTGTTGATGTCGATCCGTCGCGGCGCGATCGAGCGACGTGCTACCGAGCGGCTCGGCGTGCAGGATCATCTCGACCGCCCGCAGTACGTCGAGGATCCGATGCCTGAGAGCACGTGGGCCGATGGAGCCGACGAGCTGCTCGACACCCTGCCCGAGAGCCAGCGCGAGGCGGTGCGTCTGCGTGTGCTGGAGGACCTGGAGTACGCAGACGTCGCTCTCGCTCTCGGTACGACACCCGCGACCGCGCGCGTGCGCGTCCACCGCGGACTGAGCGCCCTCAAACGACACCTCACCCCGTCTAAGGAGACACACGATGACCCATCTTGATCTCGATCCCGATCTGCAGCGCCTCGGCGAGGCCCTGCGCGCGAGCATCACCGCCGATCTCGCCCGCGACCCGTCCGGCGCCGCGACGTCCACCCCACTGCAGCGCCGGTCTGGGCTCTCGCGCCTGCATCCGCGCGCGCTCGCAGGCGGCACGCTCGGGCTCGCGGGCGTCGGTGCGGCACTCGTGCTCGCACTGAGCGCCGGGGGCGCCGCCGCACCACCGGCATTCGCCATCACGCAGCACAACGACGGGTCGGTGTTGGTGACGCTGGACCGCCAAGAGGATCTCGGTCAGGCAAACCAGAAGCTGGCCGCGATGGGGATCGGGGAGCAGATCACGCTCTATTCCGTGCCCAACCCGGCAGCCGGCAGCGGCCCGATCACGTGCACCCCGGGACCGGGCGCGGACCAGCCCAACCCGTCCGTGCAGGTGGTCGTGAACACTGGCCCCACGGCGGGATCGGATCAGAGCACCGACAACGCCTCCGAGCTGGAATGCATCGTCGGTCCCCACACCTACACCGGCCCATACCCAGGCACGGTTGGCTGAGCTGAGCTCGACCAACGCGCCTCATCGACCCCGGGCTGCCCGAGCGGCCCGGCGGCGTGGGTGGCGAGACTACGTGTCGTCGACTGCCGGGTCAGACCAGAATTGGCATGGCTTAAGCGCAACGGCGGCCCTGAGAGTTCCATGAGGCCCGAGTGCTCGACTATCCGGAACGGATCGACGACCGGACGCTTCCAGCGGCTCGCTGAGGCGTGCGGCACCGGCGGCCCGACCGTCTCAATCCCGACGCTCCGGCGAACAACCGCCAGACTACGGGACAGCCATCCTCGTGGCGACACGCGCGAGGCCGAGGTAGGTGCAGGTCTCGAGACCTGCGTTGGTGTGGGCGCGGGTTCGGACCGACCTGCCCTCGTCACTCAGGGTGCGATGCCCAACTGCGCGAGGCGTGTCTCGAGTTCGTCGACGTAGTCGTCTGGGGTGCCTCCGCCGGGGCGCGCGAGCAGCAGCGGCAGGCCGGCATCGGAGCGCCACAGCGCATCGCCGAGTGTCGTGCAGAGGTGCAGGGCCATGATCCGCTTGAGGTTGAGTCGCCGGTCGGTCAGCGAGATGTACCGCTCGACGGTTGAAGAGAGGAGGTCGACGCCCGGCCCGAAGCTGGGAATCACGCGGAAGTCGTATTCGGGCTCGGCGACACCACTCGTCTCGAAGTCGGCGACGAGGAGCAGGCGCAGCTCGCGTCCGTCCCAGAGCTGGTTGTAGGGATGGAAGTCACCGTGGACGAACACCAGCTCCGCGGGGGCCGCCAGCTGCTCATCCGCCCAGTCGCACCAGCGATTCACACGCGCGCGCCTCCCGGACTCGATCAGCGGCGTGAACCGCAGCCGCAGCTCGTCGGTCCTAGCTTGCAGCCCCGGCTCCGGGACACGGAGTGGATCGTCAAGCCGCTCGCGCGCGAGGACGAGGATCCTGGGGTCGTGCAGGTTGGCGAGAAATCGCGCCAGCTCAACGGCGATCGCTTCGACCCGCTCGGGCATTGACGCGCGGACGAGCTCGTAGGAGAGCGGCACACCCCCCTCAACCATCCGGGTGGCCAAACACGCGGGCCTGGGGCTGGCGGCCACCAGTTCGGGCACATTGAACGCCGAGTCCTCTCCAAGGATCTCAAGCACGCGTGCCTCGTGCCAAACCCGAACAGCGGTTGGCTTTGAGAAGGCAAACTTCGCCAGGAAGCGCGCGTCGATCGTTGCGCTGCCGGATGCCCACGCGGGTCGACTGAGGTCGTTGGTACCCGTGAGCTCGATCGGAAGGCGGTCCAGTCCCCCGCCCGCCGCGCGAAGAGCAGATCGCAGCGCACACTCCGAGTATTCATTTAGCCAGCTCAGCTCCTGCATCTCGACAGTGTCCCAACCACGCTCCGCGGTCAGAGGCAGACACCAGTGACCTCCTCGGAGCCGCGCGTGCGTGCCCTGCCGGCAGAGACCTGCTCGTTTCGGGCGACGGGCATCCCGAGCGTCAGGCTGGGTTTCCTGCTTCGCGGCGCGGTGAGCACGGGTCCCGCGCCGGGCGCCGCGCGTCCGCAAGCCGATCCAGTGCACCCAAACACCCGTGGAGATCTGGCAAAAGCCCAGCAAAAGGCCAACTCGTAATCCCAAGGTCGGAGGTTCGCTCCCTCCACGGCCCACTCCGAAAGCCCCGGCCTGTCCGGGGCTTTCGTTTCGGGACGTGTGCCGGCTGCGGCACATGCCCAAGCGGGCCCCGGTCTCCCATACGATGCCCGTCGACATGAGCATCGAAGGCACGCCCACACGTCTCTGGTATCAGAGCTTCACCGATCCAGACGTCGATGGCTCTTACTTCGCGCGCCTGCGCGATTATGTCCGGGCGGTGACGGCATCGGGCTACGAGTCCGTCGTGCATGGCATCCAACCGGGTGATCGCTATCTGCACCCGATCACCGAGTTTCGATGTGCGGCCCAGGTGATCGTCAATGCGGTGTCAGCGCAGGAGCAGGGCTATGCGGCCTTCGTGATCGGTCACTTCCAGGAGCCGGCATTGGCCGAGGCCCGGGCCGCGGTTGACATTCCAGTGATCGGGCTTGGGGAGGCGACGATGCTCCACGCCTGCACCCTCGGTCGAAAGGCCGGACTGGTGACGATCAATCCTGCGTTCGTCCCTTACCACGAAGACCAGATCGCGCGCCACGGCCTTGCCGACCGGATCGTCGCGGTGCGCGCGGTCGAGGCGCAGGTCGCCGACTTCAACGAAGCGTTCAGCGACGATCACCTCTACCGGCGTATGCGAGATCAGTTTGTGCGGCAGGCCAAGCCCCTCCTGGAGTTGGGCGTCGACGTCATCATTCCTGCGGGGGGATACCCGATGCTGTTGTTCAGCCGCGAGGACTGCTTCACAATCGATGGCGCGACAGTCCTCAACGGACTCCCTGTGGCACTCGCCGGCGCCCAGACCGCCGTTTCGTTGCGTCGGCTGAACGGCACTGGAACGAGCCGGCGGTCTGCGTTTGCCCTCCCAGCTCCGGAGGCGATCAAGGAGTTCCGCGAGCACTTCGTGTAGGGGCAGGCCAGACCCACCCCAGGCGCTTATCCACGGCAGCCGCTCTCGCGGGAGAACGCGACGATGTGCATAGGCTTGCCGGGGCCGTCATCGAACAGGAGGAGTGCTCGGATGGCAATCACGAAGGACGAAGTGATCTCGCTGATGAACGAGTTTCACGAGGTCGCGATGGTGCGCAAGGGAACGGCTGCGGAGCAGGCCGGGTTCTTCCTGCACCCCGACGAAGCACGGGTGATCGTGCCCCATGGGGAGGACATTTCGATGCAAGCGAACCACGAGGTCCACCAAAGACTCACTGACGAGGTCCATGTTCCCCTGGAGCCGTCGGACATCACCATGCTCTCGACCGAGCCGGAGCGCGCCCACTTCATCGGAGCCGTCTACTGGGAGGGACGTCCCGTCAATTCACCAGAGGCGGTAATGAAAGTCGTCGTGGGAGAGGACTGGATTGTCCAGCGCGAAGCGTCTGGCGATCTGAAGATCGTCTTGTACATCAATCCGTATCACTACTTTCTTCCGGGTTCGGCGCAACCTGATCTGAATACCGATCTCGGATGATGCTGCGGTCGGCCGACTCCTTCGCAACGGCCCCGTACTGAGTCTGTTACGGCTGGGGCCGTTTCTGCATCGCGGCGGCGATGACGTGATGGATCGTCGCGCCGCATGGCTCAGGCACCGATCGAGGTTCGCCGGCCGCGCCTACGACCTGCGATGGATGGGTGCGACCTCGAGCTGAGGCGCCGGCGGGCGAATCTCATCCTGGCGCCGGATTGCGGACGCTGCGCCGGTCTCCGACAATCAGGGCATGATCGAAATCGAACACGTCACCAAGCGCTACGGCGAGAAGGTCGCGGTGGACGACCTCACGTTCAGCGTCAAGCCGGGCATCGTCACCGGCTTCCTGGGTCCGAACGGCGCTGGAAAGTCGACCACGATGCGCGTGATCTTGGGGCTGGACCGGCCGACGGCGGGCACGTCGACGATCAACGGTAAGCCCTATCACGATCTTCCTGCTCCGCTGCACGAGGTTGGGGCGCTGCTCGAGGCGCGCGCCATCCACACGGGCCGCTCTGCCTACAACCACCTGGTGGCGATGGCTCAGACCCACGGGATCGGCCGCAAGCGCGTGCAGGAGGTGATCGAGATCGTCGGCCTCTCGGACGTCGCGCGCAAGCGCGCCGGCGGGTTCTCGATGGGGATGGGTCAGCGACTGGGGATCGCGGCGGCGCTCTTGGGCGACCCGGCCACGCTCATTCTCGACGAGCCGGCCAACGGCCTGGATCCGGAGGGGATCCGCTGGATCCGCAACCTGCTCAAGGGCCTCGCCGCCGAGGGCCGCACGGTGTTCCTCTCATCCCACCTGATGGCCGAGATGGCCCAGACCGCAGAGCACCTGGTGGTCATCGGCCGCGGGCGGCTGATCGCCGACACGACGGTCGCCGAGATCGTCGCCCAGGCCTCGCACAACGCGGCGGTGACGGTGCGTACCCCGCAGGCGTCCGAGCTGCGGGACGCGCTGGCCGGAGACGGAGTGACGGTCACGAGCGACGAGCGCGAGGTGCTGGAGGTTCACGGACTGACCAGTGCCGAGGTCGGGACCACGGCCGCGCGTCACGGCATCGTGCTGCACGAACTGATCCCGCAGAAGGCATCCCTGGAGCAGGCGTTCATGAGCCTGACCGGAGGCGCCGTCGAGTATCACGCCGAGCTGTTCGGCCAATCGGGCGACGAGCCCACCGAGGAGGCAGCATGAGCGCCGTCGCGTCATCACAGGCACAGCCGCGCCCGGCGCAGGCACCCGGCTACGGGGGAGGGGTGACCCAGCTCAATGTCATCCGCTCGGAGTGGACCAAGCTGTGGTCGCTGCGCTCCACGCGCTGGTCGTTGCTGGCGTCGTTCATCGCCATGGCCGGCCTCGGCCCGCTCGTCGCCGCAGTGCAGATGTCGCGCTGGAGCCAGTTGGAGCCCCATGACCGGCTCACCTATGACGCCATCAACACCGGCGTCGGCGGCTATCACCTGGCCCAGTTGGCCATCGGCGTGCTGGGGGTGCTCGTCATCTCGGGCGAGTACACGACCGGGATGATCCGCTCCAGCTTGATGGCCGTCCCCAAGCGGCTGCCGGTCTTGTGGGCGAAGGCGGGCGTGTATGCGGCTGTGACCTTCGTGCTGATGCTGATCGCGTCATTGATCTCGTTCCTCGTCGTGCAGGCGATCGTCACCCAGCACCACGTCCAGCATGGGATCGGCGACCCCGGCGCCTTGCGCACCGTCGTCGGCGCCGCCCTGTTCATGACCGTGCTCGCCGTGCTGTGCACCGGGCTCGGCGGGATCCTTCGCAACACCGCCGGCGGGATCGCCACGTTTGTAGCGCTGCTGTTCGTGCTGCCCGGGATCAGCGCGATCCTCCCCGCCAGCGTCAACGACTCCATCTCGCCGTACCTGCCGCTGAACGCCGGCACGACGATCGCGTCGCACAGCTTCGACAACTCACACCATCTGTCGGTCTGGGGAGGCTTTGCGCTGTTCTGCGGATACGCGTTGGTGGCGATGATCGGCGCCTCCATCAGCCTGATGCGCCGCGACGCCTGACACCTGGGTGCCGCCACTCAGAGCGGGGCGACCGGCTACGGTGACCGACGTGCCCAAGAGGAGCCTCCAGGCGCTCCGCCGCACGGCCGGCGTCCGCGGTCGTCCCACTCTCTGGCTCGACGGCGCCGTGGCGCTGGTGGTGCTGGCGATCGCCCTGGTTCACACGCCCGCGGGCGTGCTCAGCGTGACGCTCAATGTGTGCCTGGTCGTGCCGCTGCTGTGGCGTCGCCGGGCTCCGGTGGCGGTGTTCTCGCTGGTGTGGGCGGTGGCGGCGGTCCAGGGACTGACAGGGAAGCCGACGTTCGGCGTCGCGGCGCTGTTGATCGCCTTCTACACGATCGCCTCTGCCGCCGACCGGCGCACCACGCTTCTCGCCGGGGCCGCGTTGGAGCTGGGGGTGATCCTCGCCGTGTCCACGACGGTTCCCGGAGCCGAGGCGTGGCTGAAGGCTTTCGTCGGCCTGTCGGGGCTGGCCACGGCGGCCGGCGTCCTGGGCATCAACGTCCGTAACCGGCGACAGATCCTCGCCGGCCTGCACGAGCGCGCCGAGCGCTTGGAGCGCGAGCACGAGCGGGAGGTGGCGCTGGCGCGCGCCACCGAGCGCGGCCGCATCGCCCGCGATATGCACGACGTGATCGCCCATAACGTGTCGGTGATGGTGGCCCTCTGCGACGGCGCCGGCTACCACGTGCACGACGCCCCTGAACGGGTGCAGGCCGCCGTGGAGCAGGCGTCGCGCAGCGGACGCCAGGCGCTGGCGGAGATGCGGCAGCTGCTGGGGGTCCTGCGGGACGCGCCTGATGGGCCCGAGCTCGCGCCACAGCCCGGGATTCGCCAGATCGAGGAGCTTGTGGAGCAGGTGCGCGCCGCCGGCATGCCGGTGAGCTACAGCTTGACCGGCAAGCCCGGCGGGGCTTCCCCGGGAATGGAGCTGGCGATCTACCGCATCGTGCAGGAGGGGCTGACCAACACGCTCAAGCACGCCGGAGCCGGAGCCCGCGCCCAGGTCAGCCTCAACTGCCACGAGGAGACGATCGAGGTGGAGATCCGCGACACCGGCAACCCGCGTCAGACCAATGGCAGCGGTGGCGCCGGCCTGCGCGGGATGAAAGAGCGCGCGGCGGTGTACGGCGGCACGCTCCAAGCCGGCCCCCGACCCGACGGCGGATGGCAGGTGTCGGCGTCACTCACCATTCCGGCGGCCCCCGCCCTGGCGGCACCGTGAGCATCAGCATCCTGCTCGCCGATGATCAGGAGTTACTGCGGATGGGCTTCCGGATGGTGCTCGACGCACAGGACGATCTGGAGGTGATCGGCGAGGCCGCCGACGGGGAGCAGGCGGTGCAGTTCGTCCTACACCAGCCCCCCGACGTCGTCCTCATGGACGTGCGGATGCCCGTCACCGACGGGGTGCAGGCCACCGGCCGCATCGTCGCTTCGGGCAGCCCGTCACGCGTCATCATCCTGACGACCTTCGACCTCGACGAGTACGCCTACGCGGCGCTCCGCGCCGGAGCCAGCGGGTTCCTGCTCAAGGACGCACCTCCGGCCGACCTGATCTCCGCGATCCGCGCTGTCGCCAGCGGAGATGCGGTCGTCGCCCCCAGCACGACGCGTCGGCTGCTCGCGAATCTCACGCACCGGCGTCCGGGACCTGCGCCCACTGGGGGCGACCATCCAGTGCTCGAGCTGCTCACCCCCCGAGAGCGTGAGGTGATGCTGGCGGTCTCCCGCGGGCTCTCCAACCACGAGATCGCGCAGACGCTGATCCTGTCCGAGGCGACCGTCAAGACACATGTCGGCCGGATCCTGGCCAAGCTGGATCTGCGCGATCGAGTGCAGATCGTGGTCTTTGCCTATGACAACGGACTCGTGCTCCCCACCACCTGACCGGGACCGGTGAGATCAACGGCCCTACCGCCACGGGGCCATTCACTTCGGCGTGAGGATCGCGCGTGTGAGCGCGTCGTTGAGCGTCTGCTCGGCTTCGTCCCAGGAGAGTTTGTGGGCGTGGACAAGCTCGTACCAGGCGTCGTGGGCCGTTGCGGCGCTCAGGACTGCAGTCGCGTGATCGGCCGGTAGGTCGGGGCGCAGCCCGCCGAGCTCGGCGATCCGGTCGATCGTGACGTGGGCGCCGTGGCGGTGGCGTCGCAGGCCTTCCGCGACGGCTTCCACGACTTCCGGTTCGAGGGCCGCGGCAGCGATGAGTGCGCCGACGATGTCGCCGCAGCGCTCCTGCAGGTCACGGGTCAGCCGGTTCTGGGTGCGGAGAACGTCCGCGGATGTGCTTGCGGCCGCGATTGCGGCGGCCGCCTCGCGAACGCCTGCCTCCTCGTCGATCAGTTCAAGCAGCGCCATCACGATCCCTCGCTTTGACCCGAGTCGCGTGTAGATCGTCTGGACCGCGACGCTGGCCTCCTCGGCGATGTCGTTCACCGACGTCGCGGCGTATCCGCGCTCGGCGAACAACCGCCGCGCGGTCTGCAGGATGTCGCGGCGGGTTTGAAGCGCCATTCGTTCGCGGCGATCGATGCGAGTCGAAGTCATCTCTTGACAGATTACAGATCTACATACTAGAATTAGCTTCTAGTAAGCGCAATTCACTTCTATAAGGAGGCTCGGATGGACGCCATCGCACTTTGCAAGCAGGCACAGACCGAGATGTTCGGCAGCGCGCGTCTCGAGCTCGTCGACGAGCTCACCACCCCGGACGTGGTCGACCACGGGCATGGGCCAGACGGCACGCGCGGACGCGCAGCGCTCAAGGACACGATCGGCTGGATCCACTCCGGCTTCGACGACCTCGTCTATGAGGTCGAAGACGCGTTCGCGAGCGGTGACAAGGTCGTCATGCGCTGCGCGGTACATGGCACCAACACCCGTGAATGGATGGGCCGCCAACCGACCGGCAAGTCGTTCCTCGTCGAGCACATCCACATCTACCGCCTTGAAGGCAACCGCATCGCCGAGCACTGGGGAGTCCGTGATGACCTCGGCATGCTGCACCAACTCGGGCACGTCGGCTGACGAGCACGACGGATGGCGCGGGCTCACCTTCCTCTGGAGCGCGGTGGAGCGGTCTCAGAGCTTGACGCTCATTTTGAGGCTGCGATAGCCGGGATGGGTGATGGTGACGGTGACGTGGTCGCCCGTTGAGCCGCTGACCGTGAGCGTGGCCGAGCCAGTCGCGCTGGTCGTCTTGCTCTGACCCTTGGCGGATACCGTGGCCGAGCTGACCGCATCGCCCGCGTCGGTCACCTTGGCCGTGAGCTTGAACTTCCCGCCCCCGACGCTTGTCGCTGCGATGGTCGCGGAGAGCTCGGGCAGCAGCCGCGCGTAGTAGATCCCCTCCACCAGCGGCCCGGTCTTGGCGTCGGGGGTGCCGCTCATCAGAAGGTCGAGCGGCCCCAGTCGCCCGTCTCCGGAGAGCGTCCACAGGTCTGCCCAGGTGAAGCGGCCGGTCTGGATCGGCTCAAAGCGCGTCACCGCCTTGTTGGAACGGGTGAAGGCGGTGATCCCGTGGCCGTTGATCTCGCCCGCCCAGACCACCCAGAGCCGGCCGTCCAGGCTGGTCGCAGCGCTGCTCACCGCTGCATGCAGCCCGTTGACCGACCCGACCGCCACCGATCCGCCGCCGTAGCGCAACAGCCGGACGTGGGTTGTGGGACCGTAGTTCGCGCCATAGGCCGCAAACACCCCAGGTCCGGCGTCGCGGCCGGCGAGGATGAGCGGCGCGCCCGTCCCGTATTGGGACGGGATCGGCGCCTTCTGCGCGGGGCCGACGGTCGGCGCCGCCTGTTGGAGCCAGATGCCCCCGCTGCCGGCGTTCGAGTCCCAGCTGGCAACGACCCCGCCGGTCTTGGCATCGACGGCCGAGTCGGTGTTGCCAGCCGCGTCGTCGCCGGGGCCGGTGAGCTGAGCGGTCGGTGAGCCCGGGCCAAAGCCCTGCTGGATCACGATGTTGCCGCAGCAGCCGGCGGTCAGCACGGGTGCGCCGTTGGACACCTGAAGCGTCAGGTTGCTGTCGCCGAACGCCATCGAGCCGCTCCCGATGTTCGCGGGCGGCGACCACGTGGCACCACCGTCGGTGGAGGTGATGCCCCATGGACCGTCAACGCTGCTGGGGGAGCCGCCGAACACGGCCTGCAGCGCCCCGGACGGCATGACGGCAAGCCCGGGGATCCCGTTAGGGGAGCCCGATGCCCCACCACCCCATGCGAGCGCCTGCACCGGCGCTCCGACGTTCCCGGAGGGGCTGATGGCGAGCGCGCCGACGCCACTGGCGGCGTCGCCCCAACTGGTGTTCGTCTCGAAGGCCACATGCAGCCGGCCATCCGCGGACCGGGCAAAGCCGATCGGGACCGTGCCGTAGCCCACCTTGGCCAGCAGCTTGGGATGCAAGCTCGCGCCCACCGCCCCGTTGGGCGCAATCAGGGCGGCCGCCAACCCCAACACGACGATCCACGGCAGCCGCCGCCTACCCCGTTCCTTCATCTCAGTCCCTCCTTCGCCGAACCCCTCACACATCTCCTACGCGCCACCCAATCGGATGAGCCAAGAGCCCCAGTGCCAGACCATGACACTGAGAGCCCCCGCGCAGTCCCCCGCGGACGCTACCCGCTGACCCAACCCCGTTCCAACGGGGGAAAACCCTAAACGCAAGCGGGACAAGGGCACCGGAGGAAGAGGCCCCCATCCCCCGGTCGGAGGTTCGATCCTCCACCGCCCACTCCGACAGCCCCGGCTTGCGCTTTCGTGCGCTCAGGGGACTAAGGCGCCCAACGGGGCGAATTGCTGATGGCACGCACGGGCTCTTAGGCCAAGCTGCGTGCATGTTCGCCTCCCCGCAGGGCCACAGCACAGGACTCCCGACGATGGACGCCCAGTGGGACTTTCGCCGCGCCCGCCGGGCGTACCTCGGCGCGCGGCTGGGTCGCTGGGTGCGCCGGTGTCGGTGCGCCAACAGCCCACGCGCGCTCGCGTCCTCGGCGACGCTCGGAGCGGGACCGTCGCGCCTCGAGGTCGTCTCCTTGCGCGCCATCGTCGGGACGCTCGAGCCGACCGACCGCTTCGACTCCGATTTCCGGCCGGCGTCCAACGCTCTGCGCCGGCGGTGGGAACGAATCGCGCTCGCACACCGACGAGGCGAGGCCCTCCCGCCGGTGACGCTGCGTCGTCACGCCGACGGCTACTACGTCGTCGACGGTCGCCACCGGGTATCGGTCGCGCGGGCGCTGCGCCTTGGCGACATCGACGCATGGGTCACCGGGCCCCGGCTGTAGCCCGCCGGTCCGCGCGCGCCGGGCTCAGAGCGTCTCTCCCGGAAGGAGCCGGGCGAGAGCTTCGTCCAGTGTCGGTGTGACCGCGATCTCGGCGGCAAGTCGTCCCGCCGCGCGACGGTGGCGGGGGTCGGCGAGCGCGGCGCTGATCGCGTGCCGCAGGGTGGCTGAGGCCGGCGAAGAGCTCGCGGTCCATGAGCCCGGTGACCGCGTCCGGTGGTCCTGCCCGCAGCCGATCCACATCGCATCGATCACCGGCCGTGGCGGCTCATCGCCGACGTGGACGGCCACGCCGGCCTCCGTCGCCGCGTCAGCAAGGGCCGGAGGCACGAGCACGACCGCGTCGTGACCCAGACGACCGAGCGACTGGGCGGCGGCCACGACGGGCGTGAGATGGCCGAGTCCACCGAGCGAACAGCCGAGCAGCACGCGCACGGCGTCACCATAGGTGACGGCCGCCGGTGATTCTGCAATAATATGATTGTGATATCAGGAGGAGACGAGATGAGCACACCATCTAGTCCGGGTTCTCCCGGCCCCGCCGAGCCTCGCCGGCCCCACGCCGAACAACCTGCCCGCGCCGTCGTCGGCGTCCCCGCGTTTATCGCGGCGATCGCCGCAACGGTCGTAGGTGTCGTTCTCATCATCGCCGGATCCGCTGGCTCCGCGGGGGTCGTGATCGTCGGCATCGCGCTGATCGTGGCGACTCTGCTGCTCGCGCCGGGCTTCGTGGTCGTGGCGCCCAACGAGTCCTGCGTCCTCATCCTCTTCGGCCGCTACATCGGGACCCTGCGCCAATCGGGGATGTGGTGGGTGAACCCGTTCACGACGTTCTCCCGCGAGACGATCTCCCTGCGCGCGCGCAACTTCCAGAGCGAGCGAATCAAGGTCAACGACCTCAGCGGGAACCCGATCGAGATCGCGGCGGTGGTTGTCTGGCAGGTCACCGACACGGCGATGGCCGTGTTCGACGTCGAGGACTTCCGCCAGTACGTGTCCGTGCAGAGCGAGACCGCCCTGCGCCATCTCGCCAGCCGGTACCCGTATGACGACTACGACATGGACGCGGCGTCGCTGCGTGGCAACACCGACGAGGTGCGCGCCAGCCTCCAGGCCGAACTGCAGAGCCGCCTGGAGCGCGCCGGGATCGAGATCCTCGAGACCCGCCTCACCCACCTCGCCTACGCGCCCGAAATCGCCGAGGTGATGCTGCGCCGCCAGCAGGCCGAGGCGATCCTCGCCGCGCGCCGGACGATGGTCCAGGGAGCGGTCGCCCTCGTCCAGATGGCGCTCGCCCAACTCGCCGACTCGGATCTCATCGAGCTGGACCCCGAGCGCAAGGCCACGATGGTGTCTAACCTCATGGTCGTCCTCTCCGGGGACCATTCACCAACGCCGGTCATCAACACCGGGACCCTGTACAGCTGATCGCCGTACCGATGGCCGAAAGCAAGCGCTTCCTACTGCGGCTGGACCCTCGCCTGTTCGAGGCGCTGCGCCGCTGGGCCCAGGATGACCTGCGGAGCATCAACGGGCAGATCGAGTACCTCCTCACCGAGCAGGTCCGGCGGGCCGGCCGCCTCCCCCACCAGTCCCGCGGCCGGCAGCCCGACCCGCCGAGCGCCCCGCCCGACGACGACGAGGACGACTCGATCGATTCCGAAGAACCGGCGGCGTCGAGCCGGCGCTGAGCGGCGGGTATGCCCCTGCGCGCGGACGGGCGGCCCCAGGGTCGGAGGGTGGCGGGGCCGGATGTTGGCCCCGGCCGGAGGGGTGGTGGGGGCCGGAATGGTGGCCCCGGCCGGCCGGCGGCGGTACCCTGTTGCGAACCGTGCCCCCCGCCCCCCATCCGCCCGCGGACGGTGGCCGGGCCACGTCGCTCATCGTCTGGCTCGCTGCCTTCGCGCTCCTGTTCGGAGCCTTCGTGGTCTTCGCCGGGTCTCCAGGCGAGCGAAAGCCGCACTTCTGGCTCCGCGTCGCCACACTGCCGCTCGTTCCGGCGCTCCTCGCCGCGATCCTGATCACGGCCCGGGTGCTCGGCATCCTGCCCGACAGCGTCGCCGCCACCCTGCTGTTGACGCTCGTGTTCCTCACCATCCCCGGGCTGATCCTCGTTCCGGCGCTGCTCTATCGCAGGCCAGGGCAGTCCCCTGACTCGTCTGACGACGAGGGGGGAGGAGGTCGCGGACCCGGCTTCCCGCCCGCTCCGCCTGCTCCGCCCGCGCCGCCGCACGACGGAGTGCCGCTGCCCGACGCCGAGCAGGCGCGCATCCGGTTGCGCGAGCATGGCCGGCGGGTGCTGCGCCCGCGCACGTCCCGCCGGCCGGCGCGTGAGCCGGAGCGGGCGCCCGTCAGGACAGACGGAGCCGCAGCTTCAGCGCGCTCAGATTGTGCGCCGAGTCGCTGATTCTCAGCGTGAGGGTCTCTCTGCCCTCACGCCCCCGACTGACGTTCCTCGCCAGCGCGGCCGTCGCTGACACCGCCGGCATGGCGAGCCTCAGCGCGATGCGCGCAATCGGACGCGTGAGCCTGATCGTCAGCACGCCGTGCCTGACCGTGACCGATCCGCGCGGTCTGCGGCCGGCGGCCAGCACGTGACGGGCGAGACGGCGCGCGTTGAAGCGCAGTCCGCGCGGCAGCGCGACGGCGATCGACACGAGCTTGGGCGAGTGCTTGCCGGCACTGACCGTGAACGTGATGCGCGGTGCACGCCGAGCGACCCCCCGGATCGATGCATGCGACGCCTTCGGCGCTGCGAACGGCGTGGCCGCCCGGGACAAGGCGGAGGAGGGGCTCGTGCCACCGATATTGGTGGCGAACACCCGGAACCGGTAGCGCTTCCCATTGCGCAGGCCCCGGACGGTGATCGGGCCGCGCGGCCCGGACGCCTGAGCCCCGCCGGGGGAGGCGATGACCCGATAGGTGACCGGACCGGCGGCGGGCCGCGGCCTGAATGCCACCGTGACGCGGCGGTTGCCTCCCGTCGGGGTGACCTTCGACGGGGCGGCCGGCGCGGCGACGTAGCGGAACTGGTCGACGGGCACGACCGGTGACGCGCCGGCGGGAGCGTTCACGACGACGTCGACGATCCCCGCCCCGTGTGGGGGCGCGATGGCGTCGATCTCGGTCGGCGACACCACCTGAAAGGACGTCGCCGGCACGCCCGCGAAGGTCACCGACCCGACGGCGTCGTACCCCGTGGCGGCGAACCCGCTGCCGTGGATCGCAACCGCCGGACCGCCGCGCGTCGGCCCCCCCGCCGGCGCCACGCTGACGACCGCCGGCGGGGTGGTGGCGACGTAGGACCACGCCGCGCCCAGGAGGTTGTTGTCGGCCGGCCCGCTGATGAGCAGGGTGGTCGCGTCGTGGGATAGCGCGACGTCCGCGCCGAACACACCCGAGCCGGATTCGCCGTCGGGTCCGGCCGGGGCGGTCACCTTGCCCTCCAGCGCCCACGTGCTGCCCGAGCGCGTGAACGTGTAGGCCGCGCCGATCGCGGAGTTGTCGATCGGTGCGCCCACCACCGCGGTCGTCGCGTCGGAGGAGAGGACGGCAGAGGCGCCAAGGAACCCCTGCCCGATCTCGGCGCTGGGGCCGCTCGACGGTGCCACGAGCTTCTGGCGCTCGCTCCACGCCGTGGCCGTCGTGCGCGTGAACACCCACGCGGCGCCGCGCTGGTTGTCGGACTGGCCGCCGATGAGTACCGTGCTCGCGTCGTCCGAGAGCGACGCCGCACTCCCGAAGGTGGGGGTGCCGACGCCGGCGTCCCCTCCGGTGGCCGGCGGGATGAGCTTGGTCTGCTCGGTCCAGCTTGCGCCCGAGCTCCCGTAGACCCAGGCCGCTCCGACGCTGCTGTTGTCGCCGTCGCCGCCGATGACCGCGTTGAGCCCATCTGGGGAGAGCGAGATGGCGCTGCCGAAGTCTCCGGCGCCCACCTCCCGATCGGCGCCGGTGGTGGGAGCGGCGAACTTGTGCTGTTCGGTCCACGTGGTCGCGGTGACGGAGGGGCGGGTGTAGGTCCAGGCCGCTCCGACGAACGCGTGGTCCTCGATGCCGGCGATCAGGGCGGTGGTTCCCGCGGCGTTGAGCGAGGTCCGGCTGCCGAACTCGCCCGGGGCGAGCTCCCGGTCGGCGCCGCTGGTGGGTGCGGTCAGCTTCTCCTGCACGTTCCAGCCCGACGGACCGCGCGCGTAGACCCAGGCAGCGCCGGCGCCGCTGTTGTCGCCGAAGCCGCCGATCAGCGCCGTGTCGCCGTCGGCCGAGAGCGCGACGTCGTCGCCGAACTCGACGTTGGTGCCGATCGCGCGGCTCGCTCCGGAGGTCGGGGCGGTCAGCTTGGCCTGCACCGTCCAGGTCGTGCCGGCGCGCGTGAACACGTACGCCGCGCCCTGGCCGCTGGCGTCGTCGAACGCCCCGACGATCGCCGTGGTGCCGTCGGCGGAGATCGCCGATGATCGCCCCAGCTCGCCGCCGCCGATCTCCGCACCGGGTGCGGCGGTTGGCGCGGTGAGCTTGGCGTACTCCAGGAAGGTGTCTCCGGTGGCGGCACGCGCCCCGCTCGCCCACGCCGCGCACACCGCGACGATCGCGACGACGACAGCAGCCAGATGACGACCCCCCACAACCGAGTCCAAGGTGGGATGAGGTTACCCAGCCGCCGTGCCGCTCATGCGAGACTTCACCCATGGGGCTCCACCTGTTGGTCTTCATCGGCGTCGCGGCGATCGTGATCGTCATCCCCGGGCCGGACACCGCGGTGGTGACCAAGAACGTGCTCATCCACGGTCGCCGCGCCGGACTCGGAACCTCACTCGGGGTCAGTGCCGGCCTCTCGATGTGGACGATCGCGGCCGCGGTCGGCGTTGCCTCGCTGGTGCGCGCGTCCGAGGTGGCTTTCACCGCGCTCAAGCTCGCCGGCGCGCTCTACCTCGTCTGGCTCGGGATCCAGGCTCTGCGCGCCGCGGGCCGCCAGGTCGGCGACGATCACCTCTCCCGCCCGGCGGGTGGCGCCGGGATGGGAGCGCGGGGCGGATTCCGGCAGGGATTCCTCTCTGACCTGGCCAATCCCAAGATCGGGATCTTCTTCACCAGCCTGCTTCCGCAGTTCGTGACCGCCGGCCACGCGGTGCTACTCCCGTTCCTCATCCTGGGGGCGATCTTCGTCGCCATGACGGTCGCCTGGCTCCTCGCCTACACCATGGTCGCGGCGCGCGCCGCGCAGACGCTCATGCGCCCGCGGGTCAGAGCGGCCCTTGACCGCTTCACCGGGGTTGTCCTCATCGGGCTCGGATTGCGGCTGGCCGTCGAGCGCCGCTAGCCGTCGAGCGCCGCTAGCCGTCGCGGCCGCAGCGCCGCCGTGTAACGCTGTACCCCGAGCGCGCAGCGCAGGCCCGGCGGGCTGCCGACAAGCACTGAGCCTGAGCCCTCGATACCGAGCCTCACGGCAGGGGCCCGGGCCGTCTTGAGACGGCCCCGCGCGGCGGCGGGCTCAAGTTCGGCGTGCGGCGAGCCGATGAGGCTTGTCACACCCCGCCCGGGTCCTATCCCAGGTCACGATGACGATCGCCGAAGCCCGCCGCCAGTACCACGAGTTCATGTCGCGCATGGACGTCGCCTTTGCCTTCGGGCACGGCTGCACCATGGACGGGGCGCACCCCCGCCTGCGCGCCCTGCGCGACTGAGGCCGACCGCCTGCTGGCCCAGCTGCGGACGTTGCAGGCGCTGGCGGGCGAGCGCCCGCTCAACGCTCCGGGCCGCGTCGTCACCGGCGAGTTCTGCGGCAACTGAGGTCGCGACCGAGCGGTGGGGGACCACCACGACCCCCGCCTGCACCCGCTGCGAGCCGCGATGAGCCCTCGGGGCACCCACGCGCCGCACTTCGTCGCCGTCGTTGACGTTCCCTTGACGTTCCCTCGCGCCCCCCGCAACCCGGCGACGTCGCCGCACCCACCGGGACCGTCCCACCCCAATGGTTCAATGCAACCTGTGATCGACAGGCTGAAGGTGGAGCTGGCCGAAGCCGATGCCGCGCTGAAGGCGCACATGGCCTCATGGGATTACGCGTTCGCCATGGGCGCCAGCCGCGACGGCGCCAGCGAGCACCCCAAGCACGCCGCCACACGCGCGCGCACCACGGAGCTGAGCATTCGCGTGAAGGACCTGCGGGCGCGGCTGGCCGAGCACGAGCTGTAGCGCCCCCGGCCCCCGCTGCGCTTCGTAGGGTTCCGGGCGGGTAGGATTTCCTCCCGGAGCGAATCCCAGGGAGGGAGCAGTGCAGGACGTCAGTCCGAGCCAGGCGACGGCACCGGAGCCGGTGCCCCCGATCTCCTCCGGCGCGCGTGGGCGCGTCAGCAAGTTCGTCATCCCGGAGGTGATCTTCGGGATCGGGACGCTGGCCGAGGTGGGCGGCGCGGTCCGGCGGGTCGGCGGTCACCGGCCGATGCTCGTCTCAGATCCGGGTGTGCTCGCCGCTGGCTGGGTGGATCGGGCGCTGCCTTATCTCGCCGATGTCCGCGTGCGATCGCGGCTGTGGCACGACCTCACCCCCAACCCCAAGGACCTCGAGGTCGAGGCGGCCTTCGAGCGGTACCGCGAGTACGGCTGCGACGCGCTCCTGGCGATCGGCGGCGGAAGCTGCATCGACCTGGCCAAGGCGGTTGCCGTGCTCAGCGGCAACGGCGGGCGGATCCTCGACTACGAGGGCATTGACCGCGCCACCAGTCCCATCCCGCCGATGGTCATGGTCCCGACGACCGGCGGCTCGGGTGCCGACGTCTCGCAGTTCTGCGTCGTCACCGACACCACGCGGCGGCTCAAGGCCACGATCGGGGGCCGGGCGCTCGTGCCCGAGATCTCGCTCACCGATCCCGAGATCTTGACCACCATGCCGCCTGAGCTCACCGCCCACACCGGACTCGATGCGCTCAGCCACGCGATCGAGTCGTGCGTGTCGGAGGCATCCGACTTTCTCAGCAAGGGCCACGCCATGGCGGCGATCGAGGCGCTGGCGCACCACCTGCCCAGGTCGGTGCAGAACCCGCTCGACCTCGACGCACGCGAGGCGATCGCGCGGGCCAGCCTCCAGGCGGGGATGGCCTTCACCAACGCGCTCCTGGGCGCCACCCATGCGATCGCCCATCAGATCGGTGGCGCGCTGGACCTCCCGCACGGCCTCCTCAACGCGATCCTCATGCCCCACGTCATGCGCTTCAACGCCGAGACGCACGCATCGCGCTACGTCGACGTGGCACGGGCCCTTGGCGTGGCGGTGGCGGGCATGACCCCTGACGCCGCGGCCGCTGCGGCCGTCGCCCGCGTGGAGGCCCTCACGCGCGCGCTCGCCATCCCCGCCGGCCTCCGGGCGCTGGGCGTCGATCAGGCCGACTTCGGGCGCTTCGCCGTCAACGCGCTGCACGATGTCTACATCACCACCAACCCCCGGCCCGTGACCGAAGCCGATGTCCGCGACATCTGCATCGCCGCCTACTGACCGCGATCAGACGCTCGAGCGGCTGATCGGGGTCCGCTCCTCCAAGCCGAGCTTCTACGCCGCCTGGCGCGACAACTCCGAGCGCCTGGACCGCTCCATCGAGACGCTGGAGCGGATCTCCACCGCCCTGTGCGCGGCCCCGGAGGGCCCGGGTGCCCTGTGCGATGCGGTCGTCGAGGCGGCGGCCCATCACTTCGACGCGCCGTGGGCGGCCATGACCTTCACCGGCGACAGCGAGGGCCAGGAGCCGGCGCATGTCATCCGCCGCGACCACGCAGCTGTGATCCCGCGCCCCGGAGAGCCCCAGCCGGTGCTTGAGCTCGTGGCGAGCCGCGCGCTCGCGGCCGAGGGGCCGGTGATGATCGACGCGGCCGAGTTGGGCGACGGGGCCGACGGGCTCACGGACGCCACCGGCGGAGTCGTCGCCGCGCCGATGCCGGTGCAGGGGGAGTTTGTCGGCTTGCTCGCGGTCGGGCTCAGGCGCGACGCCGCCGTGCAGCCCACGGACCTCTCGATCCTCGTCACGCTCGCCAATCACGCCGGCGTGGCGCTGCACCACGCCCAGCTGTTC
Organism: uncultured Solirubrobacteraceae bacterium; assembly: GCA_963764125.1. Classification (GTDB taxonomy): domain Bacteria; phylum Actinomycetota; class Thermoleophilia; order Solirubrobacterales; family Solirubrobacteraceae; genus Palsa-465. The sequence goes on along the minus strand of CAVXRR010000039.1, from coordinate 163,951 downwards.
GCGCAGTCAGAGCGGGTGCGCCGGCGGCTGGAGGAGGCAGGCCGCCGCCAGCTCCTCAGCCAGGAGCGAAACCGGATCGCGCGGGAGCTGCACGACTCGGTCGCCCAGCATCTGCTCACGATCGGCATGGACCTCGAGTGGTGTCGCCGCCACGATTCGACGTCAACCCCGGTGCTCGAGCGCGTGACCGCCGCCAAGTCGCTGGCTCGCTCGGCGGTGGACGAGATCCGGGCGGTCATCTTCGAGCTGGCCAGCGATGGCGACATCGACCTGCGCCGAGCGCTGCGCGAGGTCATCGAGGACGTCGTCGCCGGGGCGCGCCTGCAGGTGGGCCTGCGGACCTACGGCCGCCAGCAGCCGTTGCCGGGCGCCACTCAGCACGCGCTCGTGCAGATCGCGCGCGAGGCCCTGTTCAATGTCGTCCGTCATGCCAATGCCGGTCGGGCGTGGCTCACGCTGCGCTGGGCGCCCGAGCGGATCCGGCTGGTCGTCGCTGACGACGGTGGCGGGGACGTGCCCCTCCTGCGACGCCAGCTCGAGGCCGTCGGGCCCGCGGGCGGGCATTTCGGCCTGGCGGGGATCGGCGGTCGCGTCCACGAGCTCGGCGGCACGGCCGCGGTGCGGCGCCGCCGCGGGGGCGGGGTGAGGCTCACCGTCGAGGTCCCGCTCCTGGAGACCCGCACCGATGGCTGAGAGCGTCGTTGCCGCGGCCCGAGTGATGCTCGTCGACGACCACGCCATCGTCCGCCGCGGGCTGTGCTCCATCCTGGAGCTCGAGCCTGACATCTCCGTCGTCGCCGAGGCGGGGGACCGCCGCGAGGCACTGCGCCTGCTCGACCGCGTCCAGCCCGACGTGATCCTGCTCGATCTCAAGCTGAGCGCGGACCACGATGCCGAGGGGCTCGAGCTCTGCAGCGAGATCCTCACCCGCCGCCCGGACTCCCGCGTGGTCATCCTCTCCACGTTCCTGGACGAGAACCTGCTCAACCAGTCGCTGCGGCGCGGGGCCAAGGCCTATGTGATCAAGGAGGTCGACGTCGTGGAGCTGGTGCGGATCATCCGGGCCGTCTCGCACGGGGAGTCCGGGTTTGACGGCCGGAGCGCCGAGATGGTGCGCGCGCTCGTGGCGCACGGGGGCGACGCCCCGGAGTCTGGCCTCACCACACGCGAGCGTGAGGTCGTCGGACTGCTCGCCCACGGACTGACCAATCGCGAGATCGGCACCCGCATGTTCGTGAGTGAGAGCACCGCCAAGTTCCACGTGCACAACGTCATGCGCAAGCTCGGCGTGCGCCGGCGGGCGGAGGTCGCCTACGCCGCCGGGAAGCTGGGCCTGCCCGACGTCTGACCTCATGCCGCTCCGGTCGGCCTCAGGACTAGCCGACCGGACAGGTACAAGCGCCCGTCCGGCTAGGTGAATCGGGGCACGTGCGCCGCTAGCTTCGACGGTCTACCCAACTCAACACTCGAGAGAGGAGAGAGATGGCGGATAACAGAGGCGTTGCCTACATGGGCACGGGGAAGGTCGAGATCCACAACATCGACTTCCCGACATTCGAGCTCCAGGACGGACCGGGCGTCAACCCCGCCAACGTGGGCCGCAAGCTCCCCCACGCGGCGATCCTCAAATGCGTCGCCACCAACATCTGCGGCTCCGACCAGCACATGGTCCGCGGACGCACGACGGCGCCGGAGGGTCTCATTCTCGGCCACGAGATCACCGGCGAGGTGGTCGATGTCGGGCCCGGGGTGGAGTTCATCAAGAAGGGGGACCTGTGCTCGGTCCCGTTCAACATCGCCTGCGGGCGCTGCCGCATGTGCAAGACTGGCAACACCGGCGTGTGCCTCAACGTCAACCCGGACCGGCCGGGCTCGGCGTACGGCTACGTCGACATGGGGGGTTGGGTCGGCGGCCAGGCCGAGTACGTGGCCGTGCCCTACGCCGACTGGAACCTGCTCAAGTTCCCCGACAAGGAAGCCGCGATGGAGAAGATCCTCGATCTGACGATGCTGTCGGACATCTTCCCCACCGGCTACCACGGCGCCTACAGCGCCGGGGTGACCTCCGGTTCGACGGTGTATGTCGCGGGCGCCGGCCCGGTCGGTCTGGCCGCTGCGCACTCCGCGCAACTGCTGGGCGCGGCGGTGGTCATCGTCGGCGACCTGATCCCCGAGCGTCTGGCCCAGGCCCGCAGCTTCGGCTGTGAGACGATCGACATCTCCAAGGGCGACCCCAAGGATCAGATCGAGCAGATTCTGGGTGTGCCCGAGGTCGACGCCGCGGTCGACGCCGTCGGGTTCGAGGCCCGCGGCCACGGATCGGACTCCGACCACGAGGCGCCGGCGACGGTGCTCAACTCGATCATGGACGTCACCCGGGCGGCCGGCAAGCTCGGCATCCCCGGCCTGTATGTGACCGGCGATCCGGGCGGGGTCGACGACGCGGCCAAGGTCGGCTCGCTGTCGCTCCGCATCGGCCTGGGCTGGGCCAAGTCCCAGAGCTTCACCACGGGCCAGTGCCCGGTGATGAAGTACCACCACGGGCTCATGCAGATGATCCTCAACGACAAGGCACACATCGCCAACGCCGTCAACGCCACGGTGATCTCGCTCGACGAAGCCCCGCAGGGCTACAAGGACTTCGACAGCGGCGTCGCCAAGAAGTTCATCCTCAACCCCCACGGATTGATCAAGACCTGAGTGAGGTCGCCGCCCATGGGGCGGCTGGGTTGACTTGCGCAAAGGCCCCGGGCTACCCGGGGCCTTTGTCCGTTGTGGAGCGCTCGCTAAGCCAGCGCGGCCTTGAGCCCGTCCAGGTCGGCGGCCCCGAACACGACCCGGTTGCGGGTCGCCACGTAGACAAGGTCCAGGTCGACCCCGGCCTTGGCCACCTTGCGGGTCAGGTCGGCCAGCACGCCCGGCCGGTCCTCCACGTCGATCACCACCACCTCGCGCTCGCGGGTCACCGCGAGCTGGGAGATGGCCAATGAATGCCTGGCCGCTTCGGCGTGCTTGACCAGGATGTGCAGCTCGGCTCGCTCGCCGTCCCCGATGCAGGTGGCCGCCGCGATGTTGACGCCCGCGTCGCTGATCGCACTGGCGACCTGTGCCAGCGCTCCTGGCGTGTTCTCAACGTCGATGACCAAGTCGACTGCCATATGTCCTCCCCGCAAAGGTGGCCGCTCGCCGGTGCGCGCACCATACCGACCCATCCCCGCGCCGCGGAGCAGATGAGCCGGCGGTCACTTCAGTTCGTCGTCGCGCAGCGGTGGCGTGCCGGCGTTGCGACGCGCGTTCGCCCCCGGCACGGTGAGCCGCGCGGGCGACGGATCCGCCGCGGCCATGGCGGCGATCCGGTTCAGATCGAGCGCCGCGACGGTGCCGGCGACGACCGTGTTGCCGACGCGGCCGCCGAGCGACCACACGCAGGGGTAGGCCTCGGCCAGGCCGGCGGCGACGGCCCGCACGTCGCGCGCGGCGCGGTTGTCGACGACGTTGACGAGCGCCAGCGGGGCCACCCGTGCCACGTCGGCGAGCGCCTGCACGGTGATGAGCCTCCGCGGGACCACCGCCCCGATGAACGCGTCGATGACGACAGCGTCCCAGCTGGCCGCCGGCTGCCCGGCCACGAACGCGCGCCCCTCGGCGTGGCGCACGTGCAGGCCCGGCGCGCGGCGCAGGCCGAGATGCTCGCGGGCGAGAGCCAGGACGTCGGCGTCGACCTCGCACACCTCCTGGCGCCCGCGCGGATCCTCGGCCGCCAATGCGCGGGGCAGGGCGCACGCACCCCCGCCCACGTGCAGGATCCGGCGGGCGCGCGCGGCGCGCAGGACGATCCGGATCCAGCGCAGGTAGTCGAACTCCAGGTGCAGCGGGTCGGCGAGATCGACGTAGGACGCATCCATGTCGTGCTGGCGCAGCAGCCAGCCCGACGGGCGCCGCGGGTCGCGTTCGGCGACGAGATCGCCGCGCCGCGCGATCGTCCTGGGAGCGCCGCGGGACGAGGCCACGGTGCACAGTGTGGCTCATGTGTGGCCGGCGCTCAGCGGGAGTCGCGCATCGTCGCCCGCGCCTGGGCGAAGGTCCAGCGGTGGCCCTCCGGATCCGCGGCGACGTAGGCGGTGTCCCCCCGGCGGTGGACCGGCTCGACGATCGTTGCGCCGGCGACCTCGGCGCGAGCCAGGTGAGCGTCGAGGTCATCGACGTACACGTAGGTCATCGCGCGTGGCGCAGGCTCTTGGGCGTCGGCGCGGCGCAGGAGGATGACACCACCGTCGAGCTCGAGCTCGGCGTACTCGCCGCCGAAGCCGCCGCGGCTCCAGAACCCGAACGCGCGAGTCAGCCACCGCGCGGCGCCCGGCACGTCCCTGTAGTGCAGGACCGGCGTCACGCGCGGCATCTCCCCGGCGCGGTAGCCGTCGTCGGCACGGTGGACGAACCAGCTGAGGATGTTCGGCCACGCGCTCATGCCGGGCCCGCGCTGCTCGACGGTCACGCGCGTCCCGTCCGCGGCGGCCTCGAAGCGCACGTCGACGGTGGCGCCCTCCCCGGTCTCGTAGACCAGCCGGGCGCCGGGCTCCCACACGGTGACGCGCCCCAGCTCCCGGTCCTCGGTTCCGGCGTTGACCTGAAGAAAACGGCCGCCGACGCGCTGCTCAAAGCGCATGCCCACGGCGTGCGCGCCGTCGTAGAAGTTGGCGGGGCCGCGCACCCACCATGCATCGATCTCATCGGTGAAAATGTGAAACGCGGCCGCCGGAGCGACTCGCACGTCGACGTGCACGCGCACCACGTCGTCGGTCATCGCGGCGCCTTGCCGACGCGGGTCATCCTCGGGCTTCCTCGGCGTGGGTCTTGAACGATCCGAGCTGCTCGGTCCAGTGCGCCTGCACCTGGTCGAGCCATGCGCGGAGGTCCGAAAACGGCTCAGGGCGCAAGCGGAACATGCGGACGCGGGCGTCGTTGGCGGCGCGGGCATCCTCGACAAGACCGCCATCAAGCAGGACGCGCAGGTGCCGGCTCATGGTGGGTGGTGACACGCCCATGGCCTCGGCCAGCTTGCCGGCACGTTGCGGGCCCGTCGCCGCCAGGAGCTCGACGACGCGCCGGCGCGTCTCGTCGCCGAGCACATCGAAGCTCACATCGGTTGTGTCCATCGCCATAAATATTGCGCATTAGCACAAATATTTCAAGTCACGGGAAGAGAGCGCCGGCTCAGCGCGCCCGCGGCGGCGATCAGGTTGACGCCGACGAACAGCAGGATGAGCATCAGCGGATCGTGAACCGCGCCGCCGAGCGCGGCCCCGGCCGAGAGCATCAGCTGGGAGATGCTCATCACCGTGGTCATCACCTGTGCCCGCGCCTCGGGTGGCGCGTGACGCTGGCGCAGCGCGATCGTGCCCGAGTAGGCGGGCCCCTCGAGGAAGCCGGTGAACCCGATCAGCGCGATCCCCACCGCCAGCGTCCCGGCCAGCGGCCACAGCAGTGCCGACAGGCCCAGGATCCCGTAGGAGAAGCCGACCCGGCGCAGCCCCGGCGGGCCGTGCAGGACGAACGTGCCCAGGATCGAGCCGCCGGCGACCGCCGCCCACAGGTACCCGCTGACGTGGGCCCGGCTGTGCAGCGTCTGCACCGCGTACAACGGGAAGCCGACGACCATCAGCCCCCAGCTGAACGCCGCCAGGCTGCTGCTCAACGACGTCGCCAGCAGCACGCGCCGGCGGCCCAGCGCATGGAGCCCGGTCCGTAGCGCGTGAGACAGGCTGTCCGGCCGCACCAGCGGCCTGACCTCGAAGGCGGGGTTGATCGCCACGAGGCCGGCGACGACCACGGTGAGCGCGGCCTGCAGCTCGACGGTCTTCGCCGCGCCGATGACCCCAGCCAGCGCCCCCGCCATGGCCGGCCCGACGACGAGGCGAGGTTGAGGCTGGTGGCCTCGATCGTGCTCGCCTGGTCCAGCAACTCGCCTCCGGCGATATCGGCGAGCGCGCTGAAGAAGCTTCCCTGGCTGAACGGGCGGGTGAGGCTGTAGAGCACGGTCACCGCCGGGATCGTCCAGTTCGGCGCGCGTGCCCGCGAGCGCGACGATGGCCAGCAGCCCGGCGACGCTGAGCAGCTGGTCCAGCGACGATGAGGACGCGCCGGCGACGCGCGACGTCGAGCCACGCGCCCAGCAGCGGGCCCGCTGAGCGCGGCGGGCACGACCGCCGCGGCCGCGGTGATGCCGGCCAGCGGGCGCGCTGTGGGTGCGCGTCAGGACCAGCAGCACCCCGGCGGTGTTGAACATCGAGCCGCTGATGCGCGACAGCGACACGGTGAGGAGAAACCCGGGGTAGCGCGGCCGTCGCCAGAGCTGGCGAAAGGCGTTCTCGGCAGTCAGCGCAGACAGGGCCACGCCCTCATCTTGCCGTAGCCCTCGGCTCGGCTCGGCCCGGCACAGGCCCGGTTCGACTCACGCCGGTGCGTACGCGGATTACGGCAGACCGGTTCACCGGCATGTTCGGAATTGGGGGTCGCCGAGCGATGATGTGGTATCGGACCAGACCACACGACCGACCCCGCTGAGCCGGTGGCGGCGATCTATCCGTCGCACTGCCTCAGGTGTACGGGTACCTGCTGCCCCGGTGCGGCAGCGTCGCGCTGGCCGAGGATCTCGCTGCCGAGACGTTCATGGCGGCGGTCGCGGCGACCCGGCGCCACCCGCCTCCGCACGTCACCGTCGCGTGGCTGATCGGCATCGCGCGCCACAAGCTCGTCGACCACTGGCGCCGTGCCGAGCGCGAGCAGCGCGGCCTGGCGGCGGTCGAGCAGGAGCCAGCCGCCAGCGAGGACCCGTGGAGCGAGGTGCTCGACGCGCAGGCCGCCCATGTGGCGCTGCTGCACCTCTCGCTGCCTCAGCGCGCGGCCCTGACTCTGCGTTACCTCGACGGGCTCTCGGTGCCGGAGGTGGCTCAGCACCTGGATCGCAGCGTGCATGCCACCGAGACGTTGCTGGTCCGCGCCCGCTCCGCGCTGCGGCGCGTCTATCGAGAAGGGGAGCACCATGCCGCGTGATCCGCTCGAGGCGCTGCGCCTGCCCGTCGTCCCCGATCGAGCCGCGCTCCGAGTTCGCGGCTGCGCTGCTGGCGCGCATCCACTGGCGCGCCCGCCGCGGCGCCGGACCGCGCGCCAGAGCGCGACCGTGCGCTACTTCGTCGACGACATGGACCGGGCGGTGGCGTTCTACTGCGACTCGCTGGGCTTCGAGGAGGAGCTGCGCCCGGCGCCCGGCGTTCGCGATGCTTTACCGGGGCGATCTGCGCCTGCTGCTCAGCCTGCCGACCGAGCCGCACGCGCTGGCCGACGGCACGCTGCCCGCGCCCGGCGGCTTCAACCGGATGTCGCTGCGCGTACGCCGACCTGGTGTCGACCGTGGATCGGCTGCGCGGCCAGGGAGCGACGTTCGCCACCCCGATCACCGCCGGTCCCACGGTCCACACCGTCCTGGTCCGCGACCCCGCGGGCAACCTCGTCGAGCTGTTCGAGCCCCGAGGCGAGGGCTACCACGAGCGCCGCCGGGCGGGCCGGCCACCACCACACCCGACACGGAGGATGAGAGATGAGCACCGTCAGCGTCCGCTACATCGTCAACAGCGTCGAGGAGGCGGTCGCCTTCTACCGCGACCGGCTCGGCTTCGAGGTGCTGATGTTCCCCGACCCGGCGTTCGCGATGCTCACCCACGGCGACCTGCGCCTCGTGCTGGCCTCACCGGTGCCCGCCGATCATCACGGCGGCGGCTCGCGACCCATGCCCGACGGGACCACGCAGGGTCCGGGCGGATGGAACCGCATCATGCTCGAGGTGCCAGACCTGGCGGCCACCGTGGAGCGGCTCCGTGGCGGCGGCGCGCGGTTTCGCAATGAGATCGTGACCGGCGTCGGCTCGGCGCAGATTCTGCTCGAGGACCCGTCGGGCAACGCGATCGAGCTGTTCGAGCCCCGGCGCCCCGAGGCCTCGCACGGCTCCTAGCCGTGCGCGGGCGCCCCGTCGCCGCCGGGCGGCCCCGTCGCCGCCGGCCGACCCGTCGTCCCCCGCTCGCGCCGGGCGGTGCAGGCCCACGCCCGCGACCACCAGGGCGAGCCCCGCCACCTCGACCCAGCTGGGGATCTGGGCCAGCACGATGATCCCGATCACCGTCGCCAGCGCCGGCAGGAGCGCGACCATCGTGGCGTAGGTGGCGCGCGGCAGGCGGGCCATGGCCAGCTGATCGGTCACGTAGGGGATAACCGAGGATGACACCCCGACGCCGATCCCGGCCAGGAGCGCGATCGGGTCAAGGAGCGCCGGCGCCGCCTGCCAGCCGCCGATCGGCGTCACCACGACCGCCGCGATCAGCATCGCCGCGGCCAGCCCGTCGATCCCGCTCAGCTCGGGGCGCTTCGCCACCCGGTCGGCCAGCACGATGTAGACCGAGAACAGGAGGGCGTTGGCGAAGGCGAAGGCGAACCCGAGGGCGGCGCCGGCGACCCGGATATCGGTGAGGAGATAGACCCCGCCCACGGCCAGCGCGAGGGCGAGCAGGTTGCGCACGGAGCGCACTCCGACGGCGGCCAGCAGGATCACCGGCAGGAACTCGATCGCCGCCACCGTGCCGAGTGGCAGACGGCTGATGGCCGAGTAGAAGCAGACGTTCATCACCGCGAGCACCGCCCCCCACGCAATGAGCAGCCGCCGGCCGTCCCGGTCCAGTCGGGCGAAGGCCCGCCACGGGCGTCGCCACGCCGCGAAGATGACCGCGGCCGAGGCGATCCGCAGCCAGGCGACCCCCAGGACCTCGACCCGGGCGAACAGAAGCACCGCGAACGAGGGACCGAGGTAGTGAAAGACGGCGCTGATGACGAAGTACAGGTGCGGCGGCGCATCGCCGAGCGCGCGGGCGGCGCGAGCCGTGGCCGACGCCGGTCCGGGCGGCGACGCCGGCCCAGACGGGGACGCCGGCCCGGACGGGGACGCCGGCCCGGACGGGGACGCCGGCCCAGACGGCGACGCGGGGAGGGTGGGGGCATCGGCGGGCACGGAGACCAGCTTGCGCGATGCCCCGCCCGCCGTCCATGGCGATCCGCAGGTATGATGGCCGGTATGCCTGAGAATCGAAGGCGCAACGGCCGTAACGCCGACGGTCGGGGCCTGCTGGACCCAGTCAACCTGCGTTTGCTCGCCCAGCTCCAGGCCGACGCCCGCCTGAGCCTGGCCGAGCTCGGCCGCCGCGTCGGGCTCTCCTCACCGGCGGTGGCCGAGCGCCTGGCCCGGCTCGAGCAGGAGGAGGTCATCCTCGGCTACCACGCGGAGCTCAACCCGCGCGCTCTCGGCTTCAGCCTCAGCGCTGTGATCCGCATCCGCCCCGCGCCCCGGCAGCTGCACCAGGTCGGCGAGCTGGCCCAGCGCACGCCCGAGGTCGTCGACTGCCGCCGCATCACCGGCGAGGACTGCTTCATCATGACCGCCCATGTGCGGTCGGTGGAGCACCTGGAGGAGGTCATCGATCGCTTCGCCGCCTACGGGCAGACCACCACCTCGATCGTCCAATCGGCGCCGGTCGCGGCGCGCGGGATCGCGCTGGAGGAGCTCGACAGCGCTCAGGTGTAGCGGCGCCCGAAGCGCGAGAGTCGCGAGCTGCGGCTCAGCGATCTGGCCAGCTCAGGCGACTCGGCGAGGATCGCGCGCGTGAGGTGGTCGCGCACGGCCGCCGGGTCGGCGCCGGCTTCGGCGAGCAGGGTCGCCGCCGGGCTCTGGAGCTTGGGGGAGACGGCGGCGAGCAGGATGTGCTCGGTCCGCGGGCAGTTGTGGCACAGGGACTTGCCGGTGGCGCGGGCCAGCTCGAACAGCCGCTTGGTCTGGGGGGCGACGCCCAGCGAGCCGGTGGGTCGCGGCTCGGCGCGGCCCAGGCGCGCGACGAGTGCCCCGCGCACGGCGACGGAGGAGACGCCGAGGCCGGTCAGCGCGATCGCGGCCGTCTCCTCGGGCTGGGCCAGGAGGCCCACCACGACGTGCTCGGGCCGGATGTAGCGATGCCCGAGCGTCCGCGCCTCGGCCTCGGCCGCGCGGAGCACCCCGGCGGCCGCGCCCGTGAGCCCGAAGGGCGCCTGATCGGGCGGCGGGTCGGCGAGCGCGGCGAAGCGCTGCTGGGCCGCCTGCTTGGTGGTCCCGAGCACGTCGCCGATGTCTGACCAGCTGACGCCCTGGGCGCGGGCCTCGTCGACGAGCTGATCGAGAAGCTCGTCCCCGCGGCTGCGCAGCTGCGCGGCGACCGTGCCCGCCACGGCCAGCCGGTCCAGTGGCGGCCCCGCCGAGATCTCGGCGGCGAGCTGCTCCACCTCGGGGACGCTCGGCATTGTGATCGTCAAGGCTAGCTTGACGCGGCGCCGGTCGTCAAGTCAGGCTCGACGCCACGCGGCGCGCGCGGGGCGCGCCGCGCCATCAGATAGGCGGCCAGCGCGAGCAGGGCCAGTCCATAGCCCAGACTCACCGGAATCGCGGCACCGACGGGGACGGTGCCGTCGGTGGCGTGCTGCATCAGCCGTTGCGGGCCCCAGAACGGCAGGAGCTTCGCCAGCGTCTGGGTCGACTCCAAGGTGAGCTGGATCCCGACGACGCCGATGAGGATGAGCACCCCCTCGAGGTCGTGCGGGGCCAGGGCGCCCACCGCCAGCCCGAACGGCACGCTGATGACGGCGACCAGGGCCACGCCGAGGACCAGCGCCGCCGGGTCACCCGGGCTGCTGCCGAGCACCATGACGACGCTGAATCCGGCGGCGATGGCGAGCCCGAAGAGCTCGAGCAGCACCAGCCGCGCCAGCGCCAGCTCCTGCGGCCTGTAGCCCGCGAGCACGAGCCGCTTGTCGACCGGGCGGGCGGTCAGCGCGGTGAAGATCGACGCGCCGGCGACCGAGAACGCCATGGCGATCCCACCGGTGCTGGCAGCGCGGTCCGAATGCCCGGCCAGCGCGCCATAGAACGCCAGCGGCAGCAGCGTCAGCAGTCCGAGTGCGACCCGCCGCCGCGACAGCTCGCGGCCCGTCATCTCCGCGGGCACGAGGATCCGTGCCATCGTCATCGGGCCTCCCCGCCGATGGTGAGCTCGACGACACGGTCGACCAGGAGCAGGTCGGGGAGCATGTGGGTGACGATCACCACCGCGAGGCCCTCCGCCCGCCAGCGATCGACGTGCCGCCAGAAGCTGACGTAGCTGCCGTGGTCAAAGCCCTGGTAGGGCTCGTCGAGCAGGAGCACGCGCACGCCGCCCAGCAGCGCGAGCGCCAGGTTGAGCTTCTGGCGCGCGCCGCCCGAGAGCCGCCGCGCCTGGGACCGGTCACCGACCGGGAACCCGAGCGCGTGAAGGAGCTCGTGACCCTGCGTCACCGCCTGTTCGCGGGTGAGCCCGAGCGCGGGGCCGAACAGGGCCAGGTGCTCGTCGGCGGTCAGCAGATCGAACAGCCCCGGCTCCTGCGGGCAATAGCCCACGGGGCCGTCCAGGTGCACGGAGCCTGCATCGGGCCTGATGAGCCCCGCGCAGATGCCCAGCAGCGTGCTCTTACCCGCGCCGTTCTCGCCGATGATGGCCACCGCCTCCCCGGCGCAGACCTCCAGCGACACCCCGCGCAACACGCTCTTGTCCCCGTAGGACTTCACCACGTCGCGCGCCTGCAGACGCGGTGCACCGGGCGCTCGGCGTCGCGCGCGGTCCCCGCCGAACTCGCGACGTGCCTCACTCTCGGTGGCGTACGCGCGCAGGCGCGCGATCTCATGGCCGCGCACCTCCGCGACCACGAAGCGCATCCGCTGGGTGCCGTCGGTCTCGCGGCGGACGACGTGCGCGAGCACGCGGTCATCGTGTTCGACGAACGCGCTCACCGTGACCTCGCCCGGGGCGACCAGCATGCCGCGGCGCATCCGCGCCAGCGCCGTGGCACGGCCGCGACAGCCCGGGACCGAGCCGTCGGGCTCGGCCAGCCCGCGCCAGTCCAGGTCGTCGGCCAGCAGGCGCGACAGCTCGTCGAACCGGCCCTGCGTCACCGCGGCATACGCCGCCGACACGCTCTCCATCGCGGTTCCCATCTCGAGCTGAGGATCGCGCGACCCGGGCGGGGCGTCAACCGGAAGGCGGGGCCTCGCGCGCGCTCAGGTACTGCTGGGCCTCGCGCCTGCCGAAGTGCTCGGCCCACCCGGCCGGGGTGGAGTCGTAGCCCGAGTCGCGGATGTTGGGGTCAGCGCCGTGCCCTGAGAGCAGCCGGATCACCTCCAGGTTGCCCCGCATCGCCGCCTCATGCAGTGCTGTCACGTGCAGAGGCGAGGTGCGGTCGACGGCGTTGACGTCAAAGCCCAATTCGATGAGCACCGCGACCGCCTCCAGGCGATCGCTCGCCGCGGCCCGCACGATCTGGTCGGGCCGGCGTTCACGTGCCCGCTCGCCCAGCGCTGGATCGGCCCGGAGCAACTGCTCGGTGCGGGTTCGGTCGCCGGCGGTGGCCGCGCAGACGAACACGTCAATCGCATCGAGGTCGTTTCGCGCCCCCGCCTGCTCGAGCATCACCACGATCTCCGGGTATCCGTGCAGCGCCGACTCGTCCAGCGGGGATCGCCCGTGATAGATGGGAGGGCGCGTGCCACAGCCGTTGGGGTCCACGCCGTGATCCAGCAGCAGCCGCACGCGGTGGGCGAACCCGTGGCCGGCGGCGGCCTGCAGCGCGTCCTCGGCCATCGCCTGTGGGGTCTCGTGCGCAGGCGCCAGCAGCTTGTGCCAGGGTCCGCCGTCGCCGGTGCCCATCCCGAACTCCAGCAGCAGCTCAAGCCAGCCGTCGTGACGGTCCCCACTCTGGTTGTAGATCGTCTGGGAGTCATTGGGATCGGCGCCGCGCTCGAGCAACAGGCGCGCCAGCTCCAGGGCGTGCTCGTGCTCCGGAGCGTCGTCCTCGGTGGACCCGAACGCACCGGTCAGCGCAGTGAACGGCGGTGACAGCCCCTCCCACAGATAGCCGGCGTTCGGATCAGCGCCGGCGTCGAGCAGCAGCCGCGCCACCTCCACCGACGAGCGCCCAAGGGGGCGGTCGCCGACCCGGCCGTAGCTCACGTAGAGCAGCGGCGGCCAGTCGAAGGGACCGCCCTGGGCGTCGGCCGCAGACGGGTCGTGCGCGAGAAAGGAGCGGACCGCCTCGGCGTCACCGACCGCGGCGGCGGTGTAGATGCTGGCCCGCGCCAGCTCAGGGTTGGCCTCCAGCAGCTCGGCAGCCCGCTTGCGTCGCGCCGGATCGTCGTTTCCGTAGTTCAGGCAGGCCAGGCGCAGGAACTCGTCGGCGAGCGCTCGGTCGTCGGCGATGGGTCCGCCCACCGGCTGGTCGTGGGGTGAGCGCGCAAAGGTCGAGACCGTCTCGAGGTAGGCCTTGAGCCGGGGCCAGCTGGGGAAGTTGAAGCTGCGCGCGACGACCAGCTGCGCGTCGGCGCGGGTGAAGCCGGTCAGCTCGGGCGAGCCGGGCCGGGCGTCGGGGAGCCGGGGATGGAACTCGCGCACGACCTCGGCGGCGCCGGCGTCGCCCGTGCGCACCGCGCGCTGAAACGACTTGGCGCCGTTTCGGAGGTGCTCGAGGTTGGCGTTGCCTGGAAGACCGCGGGGTGGCACAAAGGCCTCCTTTCACAGGGCCCGGCGTCCGCAGGCTCAGGCCGGAAAGGAGACACCAACGCCGGCGATGAGTCCATCGATCAGCTCAGGTGGGCTTTGCCCTTTCCGCGGACCGGTGACGCCCTGACGCGCACCGCAGATCATAACTCCTGGCCGCAGGTGCGACCGCGGCTGCGGCGAAGCTGTCGTGCGTGAGCGACGCCTGGGTGTATCTGTTGCGCTGCCGCGACGGCTCGCTCTACACGGGCTGGACCGTGGACCTCGAGCGCCGGCTGGCCCGGCATCAGGCGGGCATCGCGAGCCGCTACACCGCGAGCCGGCTGCCGGTGGACCTGGCGCTGGCGATCCCGATGTCAGACCGGAGCGCCGCCCGCCGCGAGGAGGCGCGAATCAAGCGGCTGAGCCGCGTGGAGAAGCTGGCCCTGGTGAAGACCGCCGCGACGTAGACTGCCCCCATGCAGCAGAGCCCCCGCGTATGCGTGATCGGCGCCGGAGTGAGCGGCCTCACCACCATCAAGGCGCTGGGGGACTGGGGCGTCGACCACACGTGCTTTGACGCGAGCGACGACGTGGGAGGCAACTGGTACTTCCGCAATCCCAACGGGCGCTCCTCTGCGTACCGGTCGCTGCACATCGACACGTCCAAGACGGCGATCAGCTTCAAGGACTTCCCGATGGACGGGCGCTATCCGGACTTCCCGCATCACGCGCAGATCCATGGCTTCCTCCGGGAGTACGCCGACCGCTTCGGCTTGCGCGAGCGGATCCGCTTCAACACCGCGGTCGCGCGCGCGACACGGCTGGACGGGGGTGGATGGGACATCGACGGTGAGCGCTTCGACGTGCTGGTGGTGTGCAACGGCCACCATTGGGACCCCTCCTTTCCCGACTTTGCCGGCAGCTTCGACGGACCCAGCATCCACTCCCACCACTACATCGATCCCACCGAGCCGCTGGCTCTGGAGGGTAAGCGGGTGCTCGTGGTGGGGATCGGCAACAGCGCCGTCGACATCGTCTCCGAGCTGTCGCGCAAGGGCGTGGCCGAGCGCGTCTTCATCTCCACGCGCAGCGGCGCCTGGGTGATCCCCAAGTATGTCCTCGGGCGCCCGGTGGACACGATCGTCAAGACCAACCCGCGGATCCCGCTGGGCCTCCAGCGCCGCTTCGCCCAGCTGCTGCCCCGCCTCGTCTCCGGGCGGATGGAGGACTTCGGTCTGCCGCGGCCCAACCACCGGTTCCTCGAGGCCCATCCCACCGTCTCCAGCGAGCTCCTCCTGCGGCTGGGCTCGGGCGACGCGATCGCCAAGCCCGACGTCACCGAGCTGCTCTCTGACCGCGTGCGCTTCGCCGACGGCAGCGTCGAGCCGGTCGACGCCATCGTCTACGCCACCGGGTACAAGATCACGTTCCCGTTCTTCGATCCGGCCTTCATGTCCGCGCCGGGCAACGTCCTGCGCTTGTACAAGCGGATGTTCAAGCCGGGGCTGCCCGACCTGGGCTTCGTGGGCCTGGGTCAGGCGATCCCCACCATCTTCCCCTTCGCCGAGTGTCAGGCCAAGCTCGTCGGGCGCTGGCTGGGCGGTGACTGGGCCCTGCCCGCCGCCTCTGAGATGGAGGCCGAGATCCGCCGCGACGAGCGGCGCTACGTCCGCCACTACTCCTCCCGCCCGCGCCACACCATGCAACTCGACTACTACGTCTACGAGCACGACCTCCGCACCCGGGTCATCCCGGAGGGCCAGAGGCGTGCCTCCGCGGCCGGCGTTCCGGTACGGCCGCAGCCGGTCCCGGCGTGAGCCGCGCCTGCTAAAAGGTTCGCGAATGCCTCCACCCAGACGCCTGCAGCCCGGCGGTCGGGCCGCGCGGGCGGCCAGCCGTCAAGTCCACCAATCTGGGGCGCACGCTCCAGCATCCCGCCGACCGGACACAGGATCGGCGCGGGCGCTTTGATCAGTTCTCCGAGCGCGCGTCGTTCCTGGCCAGCTCGCCGCTGTTCTTCCTCCTCTGCGTGGTGCTCGTGCTCGGTTGGGCGGTCGGGTTGGCGGTGGGCGCCAGCGATCGCTTCGTGGCCGCGACCGCCGGTGGGATGTCGGCGGTCACGCTCATCCTCGTTGCCGTGCTCAAGAACTCAGAGCTGCGCACCGAGCGCGCCCTGCACACCAAGCTCGACGCCATCGCCAGTGCGTTGCTCGAGGAGCGCCGCGGTCACGAGGGCGACGCCGAGGAGCAGCTCGAGCGCTCCATCGGCGTCCACGACGAGATCTAACCGCAGTCCCCGCCCCGGCCCCGGCCCCGGCCCGTCGACTGGCCCCTGGGTGAAGTGGTTCATGACGGGTCGCGCTCCCGGGTCGTGCGGTACAGGGCGTGGGGGTAGCCGGCGTGCTCGAAGTCGCGCTCGTAGGTCAGGGCGAGCTTCTCCATGACCCGCCGCGAGGCGATGTTGTCGACGCGGGTGAAGGCGACGATGTTGGCGATGTCGCGCTCGGCGCCCGCCGCCAGCGCATGGCGACCCATGGCGGTGCCGACACCGCGTCCCCAGTGGCGACTGGCCACCGCCCATCCGACCTCCACCTCGCCGCGTCCATCAACGAGGGAGTGCTTGAGCAGGCAGCGTCCAGCGGCCGTGTCGCCGTCCCAGGCCAGCCACGGACCGAATCCGTGCGCGGCCCAATGAGCGGCGTCCCTGATGGCGATCGTCTCGCACTCCTGAAGCGTGAACGGTCCGCTGACCCCCTGGGGACGCAGCCACCGCGCCACCTCTGGATCGGAGAGCAGGGTATGCAGCGCGGGCGCGTCGCCGGGCTGAATCGGACGCAGGTCGAGCATCGGGGAGAACCTACCAATGCCCTGCACCGGCACGTGGAGGTCTAAATGGTCTCCAGGGCGGTGGTCACCGCGCGCGTGGTGCGGGTCACGTCGCCGGTGGCCAGGAGGTCGAGCAGAGCGCCGCGCAGGATGGCGAGCACCAGCGTGCGCCGGGTCTCGCCGGCGGGGGTGTCCCGTTCGCCGGGCGCCTGGGTGTCGGCCAGGAGCGTCAGCCAGTCATCCACGGTGCTCGAGGCAAATCCGGCCCACGGCCCGTCGGGCTCGATCAGCGATCGGGCGTAGCTCTCGGTCCACAACGTGAGCAGGCCCCGGTGCTCATCGGCGGTCAGCCAGTGCCAGACCTCCAGGCCGACCCGTGTCAGGTCCACGCCAGTCTCGAGCCGCACCCGCTGCACGTGGGCCATCTCGTCGGCGCGCGCCCGCGCCAGCAGCGCGCGGACCAGGCCGTCCTTTGAGCCGAACAGGAACAGGAGCACCCGGGGACTTGAGCCGATCTCGGTGGCCAGCGGCCGCAGTGACATCGCCGACAGGCCGTGCTCGGTGACGTAGCGGTACGGCGCGGTCCAGCAGCGCGTCGCGCCGCGCCGATGTGACTGGTGCCGTCTCGGTCATGATGCGGTAGTCTACTGACACGAGTGTTTCAGTAGCGAAAGCGAGGTCCACGGCGATGGCACGGCAGCAGGACGGGACGGTGACGATCCGGGAGCTGGGGCGCCCCGGGGACCTCGGGTGGGTGGTGATGGCCCACGGCGAGGTTTACGTCCAGGAGTTCGGATGGGACACGACGTTTGAGGGGATGTGCGCGCGGATCGTGGCCGACTACGCGGCCAAGTCCGACGCTCCGGGGACTGCGGCGTGGATCGCCGAGCTCGACGGCGAGCGCGTCGGGTGCGTGTTCGTCGTCAGCGGTGACGAGCCCGGCGTGGCCCAGCTGCGCATCCTGCTCGTCGATCCGCGGGCACGGGGCCGGCGGTTGGGGTGCCGGCTCGTGGCCACGGCGCTGGACTTCGCCGCCGCCGCCGGCTACGAGCGGATGCGGCTGTGGACCAACCATCCCCTTCTCGCGGCGCGCCACGTGTACATCGAGCACGGCTTCTCGCTGGTGCGCGAAGAGCCCCATCACAGCTTCGGCGTCGACCTGGTGGGACAGACCTACGAGCTCGACCTGCGCGCCCGGCCGGCCGGTGCAGGCAACGGTGCGGCCCGCGCTCAGCCGATCGACACCAGGCGATAGGTGGCGCCGCCGTCGCTCGTGTAGTAGAGGCGCTCGTTGGCGGGGGTGGGGCTTGACCCGACATAGCCGATGGCCGCACCGTGCGTGGGATCGGTGAAGCCCAGGTACTGCAGCCTGGTGGCACTCCCGGTGGGAACGGGCGCGAAGTGCGTGGCGTTGGTGATGCGGAACAGCTCGGTGGCGCCCAGCACGGCAGTGTCGGCCGAGGCGGCGGCGAACAGTGCCGAGTTGGGCGCCGGGGGACCGGACAGGAGCTGGAAGTGAGCCCCCGAATCGGTGGAGCGCCACGTGGCGCTCTCGGTCCCGGTGACGCAGTGGGCCCAGACCACGCTGGAGGCGGGTTCCTCGAAGTTGCAGGGCAGGCCCTTGGACGGCGACGCCTCCTGGGTGAAGCCGACGCCGGAGTTGTGCGAGACCTGAAGGGTGGCGCCACTCTCTGACCCCACCAGCACGTCGGGGCCGTGGGCCCACAGACCGGCGTACGCGCTGCCGGCGGCGGTGAGCGTCGTCCAGATGTCAGAGCCCAGCGGCGCGCGCTCGAGGCGCCCGGCGCCCTTGTGGCCGTAGCGGACGAGCGCGTAGGCGAAGCCGTCGGCGGTCGCCACCTCGGTCACCGCGCCGCCGAGGCGGACCTGCTGCCAGCTCGCGCCCGCGTCATGGGTCACCCACAGCTGGCTGTCATAGGCAAAGCCGTCGGCGGCGTTGGCAAAGCGGAGTTGGGACACCTGCGTGGTCCGGGGAGCGGGCGTGCCGACGAAGCTGTGGCCCGCGTCATCGGTGCGCACGATCGACGTGCACGGTGGGCTGGAACACGGCGCGCTCCCCAGCAGCCACCACGTACCGGTGCCGATCGCGGTGAACGACTCGGCCCCGAAGCCCGGCGGGACCGGCCCGGCGGGGGCGTGGACGTGGCGCGCGGCCGTCGCGCTGGCCGGAGCCTTGCTGCTCAGCGCGGCCGTGGTCGACGTCTGCGGCGATGCCCGGTGTCGGCGCTGGGGCTGGGGCTGGGGCTGGGGCTGATGGTGCTGGGGGGTGGTGGCGGGGTGGTGCGTGGCGGCCTTGTGGTTGGCGCCCAGTCCCAGGGCCAGCAGCCCAACGACCACCACGACGGCCACGATCAGCGCCGGGACGACCACCAGCGCCTCGCGGTTTCGCCGCCGGTTGGGGTTGGGCCCTCGCGTCCCGCCCGGCCCGGCATGCCGGCGCAAACGCCCGCGCCGCGCCCGCCCGAGGTCCTCGTCGTCGCTGTGGTCGCCGTGGCGCTGTGGCTCGCGCACCAGCGTGGGCCCGCTGCTGCGGTCCACGCCCCGTGCGGTGAGCTGTGCCAGCTGCGTCCCGACCTCGTCCAGGTAATCCGCCATCGCCTCAGCTCCCTCCCAGCCGGTCGCGAAGCCGCGAGAGCCCGCGGCTGACGCGCTTGCGCACCACCATCTCCGAGCAGCTGAGCTCTGAGGCGATGTCGCTGTAGCTGCGCTCGTGCACGACGCGTGACAGCACGGCGCGGCGCTCTTCGTCGGGCAGCTCGTTCACCAGGGCCCGCAACGGACCCTGTCCATCGTCGGCCACGGCGGCGACCCGCTCCAGGTCGCTGTCCTCCAGTGCCACCGGCTCGAAGCCCAGGCGCTTTCTCGCCTTGGCCTCGACGCGGCCACGGCGCAGGCTCATCAGCAGCTTGTTGCGTGCGATGCCGATCACCCATGGCGTCGCCGTGATGCCGTGATCGAGGTAGCGGTGCGCCGTCAGCAGGACGGCGGCGAACACCTCGGCGGCGAGGTCGGCGGCCAGCTCGGCATCACGCGTCTCGCGCATCAGGTAGGCGAGCGCGATCGGCAGGTGCCGGCGATAGAAGACCGCGAACGCCTCCGCGTCGCGCGTGGCGATCGCCCCGAGCAGCTCGTCGTCGGTTGCGTGCGTCAGATCCATCCGCTCAACCACCACGCTTGGTTATTGCCCACCTGGCCGGGCGTGTGACCGGACGGCGAGCGCCCGCAACGCGCTGTGCGGCGACGTCGCTCACGACGCGTACGAGATGAACTCCATGAGACTGCCATCAGGGTCCCGGAAGTAGATGCTCTGACCCGCTCCTCGGGCTCCGCTGCGGGTGACCGGGCCCTCCTCGATCTCGACGGCGTGGTCGCGCAGGTGCGCCACCGCGTCGGCGATGGGCCCATCCCACTCAAAGCAGAGGTCGCTGTTGCCGGGGGCGACGGGGACGCGCGCCAGCGGGCCCGCCTGCACGCCCGGGCCGTGGACGTTGAGCTGCTCGGCGCCGAACCGATAGGCCCACGCGTCGTCGCCGCGATCGATGAGAGCTGCGCCCAGCACGTCTCGATAGAACGCGTTGGAGCGGTTCCAGTCGGTGACGTGGATCACGCAGTGGTCGAGCTTGGTGTGAAAGTCGGCCATCGCCATACGCTAACGGGCCTTGGCCGACGCGACCGATAGCGTCGTTGCAACCCGCTCTCGCCCCTTGACGGCACCCTCGAACTCGCATGCTTCCCACCCACGACCGCCGCGAGCTGGCCGCGATCTTCTGCGGCGGGATCGTCGGCGCGTTGGCGCGCACCTGCCTGTCGCAGGCGTTTCCCGACAGCCCCCACACGTGGCCATGGGCGATCTTCGCCATCAACGTCGTCGGCGCGTTCCTGCTCGGCTACTTCGTCACGCGCCTGGCCGAGCGGCTTCCCACCTCGGCCTACAGGCGCCCGTTCCTGGGCACGGGGGTGTGCGGTGCGCTGACCACGTTCTCCACCGTGCAGCTCGAGCTCTACGACATGACCCGCGCGCACGAGTGGGCGCTGGCGGTGGGCTATGCGGCGGCGACGCTGCTGGCGGGCTTCGCCGCCGTCGCTCTGGCCACCGCGCTGGTGCGGCGCGTGCGGACCGTCGTATGACGCTGGGCACGTGGGTGCTGGTGGCGCTGTGCGGCGGCACCGGCTCGATCGCCCGCTTCATCGTGGACGGACTGGTGGGGGAGCGCGCCGGGGGCGGGGGTCCGTTCCCCTGGGGGACCTTCGTGGTCAACATCTCGGGCGCCGCGCTGCTGGGCGGCGTGGCCGGCGTTGCCCTGACCGGCAACGCGTTCATCCTGGCCGGGACCGCGACCCTCGGGTCCTACACCACCCTGTCGACGTGGATGCTGGAGTCCCATCGCCTGGGGCAGGACGACCAGCTGCGGCTCGCGCTGGCCAACCTGCTGGGATCTCTGGTTGCCGGCTTTGCCGCCGTGGCGCTCGGGCATGCCGTGGGGGCGGCGCTGTGAACGAGGACTGCCTCAAGCTCACCGCGTACTTCGCCGAGCGCGACCGGGCCGGGGACCGGTTCCTGGGCGACGCGCTCCTGTCGATCTGCGAGCGCCACAGCCTGGCGACGAGCATCCTGCTGCGCGGAGCCGAGGGGTTCGGCCGGCACCAGGTGCTCCAGACCGACCGGTTGCTCAGCCTCTCCGAGGACCTGCCGGTGGTGCTCGCCGCGGTCGACGCGCGGCCGCGGATCGAGGCGGCCCTGCCGGAGATCGGCGCGGCGGCCGAGCACGGGCTGCTGACCCTCGAGCGGGCTCGCCTGCTCAGCGGACCGGTGGGCGCGGTCACCCTTCCCGAGGATCTGCACGAAGCGTCCAAGCTCACCGTCTACTGCGGGCGATACGAGCGGGTCGGGCGCCGCCCCGCCTTCATGGCCGTCGTGGATGTGCTGCGCGGCCACGGTCTGCTCAGCGCCACGGTCCTGCTCGGCGTCGACGGGACCGCCCACGGTGTCCGCGAGCGAGCCCGCTTCTTCGCCGCCAACGCCCAGGTGCCGCTGATGATCATCGCCGTCGGCCCCGGGGCGCGGCTGGGCCCGGTCCTGCCCGAGGTGGCCGGGCTGCTGGACCGGCCGCTGCTCACGCTGGAACGCGTGCGCATCTGCAAGGTCGACGGCGAGCGCCTCGCCGAGCCGCACCACGTGCCGGGCACCGACGATGCCGGGCTGAAGACGTGGGTCAAGCTCATGGTGCACGCCGACCACGACACCCTCCACGCCGGCCGCCCGCTCTTCCTGGAGATCGTGCGCCGCCTGCGCGCCGCGCGGGCCGGGGGCGCGACCGTCCTGCATGGGATCTGGGGCTACCACGGGGACCGGGCGCCCCGGGGCGATCGGCTGCTCTCGCTGCGCCGCCATGTGCCGGCGACGACCATCGTGGTCGACACCCCGGAGCGCATCGGGGCGTGGTTCGCCATCATCGACGAGCTCACCGACCAGGGCGGCGTGGTCACCAGCGAGCTCGTGCCGGCCTTTCACGCGCGCGGCGCCTGGGGTGACGCCGGCGGGCTGAGCCTGGCCAACCGCGCCCGCGGCGCCTGACACTGCGGCCGCGGCGCCTGATACTGCGGCCGCGGCGCCTGACGCACGGCTGCGCCCATTCCCCGGTCAGCGCTGACGAAACGCCCGCCGGTACGCGGTGGGCGTCGTGGCCAGCCGCCGTCCGAAGTGGGTGCGCAGCGTGGTCGCGGTGCCAAAGCCGGTCCGCACGGCGACGTGCTCGACGGGCAGGTCGGTCGTCTCCAGCAGGCTCTGGGCGACCCGCGTGCGCTGGTCCAGCACCCACTGAGCCGGCGTGGTGCCCGTCTCCTGGCGAAAGCGCCGGGCGAAGCTCCGCGGCGACAGGCACGCCTGGCGCGCCAGCGTGGTCACATCCAGGGGTTGGTCAAGACGGTCGAGCGCCCACGCACGCGTCGCCTCCAGCGAGGTCCCCGGGCCGGCCTGGTCGGCGATCGGGCGCGCCACGAACTGGGCCTGCCCCCCGTCCCGGTGCGGGGCGACCACGGTGCGGCGGGCGATCCGGGTGGCCACGGCAGCGCCGTGGTCGCGGCGGATGACGTGCAGACAGAGGTCAAGGCCGGCGGCGACGCCCGCGCTGGTCAGCACGTTGCCCTCGTCGATGTAGAGGGCCGACGGGTCGACTGACACCTGCGGATAGCGGAGCGCCAGGCGCTCGGTCGAGTCCCAGTGCGTGGTGGCGCGCCGGCCGTCGAGCACGCCCGCCTCGGCGAGCACGAACGCGCCGGTGCAGATCGACATCACGCGTGCTCCGGCGCGGTGGGCGTGCGCCACCGCCTCGGCGGCCACCGCGAAGCCCTCGGGATCCGAGTCGGAGCCGATCCCCGGGACCACGATCGTGTCGGCGAGCGCCAGCGCCTCGATGCCGGTCGGGGCCATGACCTCGATCCCCGTCGAGCTGCGGACGGGGCCGGGCCGCACGCCCGCCAGCGAGAAGGCGTAGTGGGGCGCGCCGCAGTGGCCGAACAGGTGAGTCGGCGCGGCGAGATCCAGCAGGACCACGCCATCCAGGGCCAGCGCGATGACCCGGTGGGCGGCGGCCCGCGTGGCACGAATCTTACGATACATGGCATTTCTGCCACTTGCCACCTCGGCGCGCCGGCCTCACGATGGCGCCATGACTGACAACAGCACTCTTCCCCTCACCGAGGTCCTCGTCTTTGACGGCTTTGATGACCTCGACGCCATCGGGCCCCTGGAGATCCTGACCGCCGCGGGCTTCCCCACGCGCGTCGTGCGCCCGGCCGGGCACGCCACGACGGTGCACTCCGCCCACGGTCTCGTGATGGACGTGGAGGCGAGCTGGGCCGCCCCGGCGCTCGCGCCCGCGCTTGTCGTCGTTCCCGGCGGTGGCTGGCTGGACGCCGCCCCCGGCGTCCGCGACCAATGCGAGGGCCCGCTGCCGGCCGCGCTCGCCGCCCTGCACGACGCCGGCGCCGTGGTGGCGTCGGTGTGCACCGGCGCGATGCTGCTGGCGCGCGCCGGGCTGCTGGCCGGGCGCCCGGCCGTCACCAACCGCAACGCGCTGGATGACCTGGCGGCCGCCGGCGCCGACGTGCGCCGCGAGGCGCGGGTGGTCGATGACGGCAGCGTTGTCACCGCCGGCGGCCCGGCGGCGGGGATCGACCTGGCCATCCGGCTCGTCGCGCGGTTCGCCGGCGAGGACGCGGGCCGGGACGCCGCGGCGCGGCTGGAGCACGAGCCCGTCGGCCCGGTGCTGGTGGGAGTGGGGACGGCGTAGTGTCCCCTCCGGGCCATCCCGTTCGTCTCTGAGACGCATCAGGCCCACTCACTCACGGAGGTCCTCATGAAGTACGCCCTGCTCATCTACACCACCCCCGGCATGGTCGACGGCTTCAGCAACGGCGAGCTCGAGGCGATGAGCTCCGAGTACTTCGCGCTGCGTGACGAGCCGGGGTGCATCACCGGCGGCCACCTGGAGGACGTGGCCACCGCCACCACCGTCCGCGTCGACGACGGCCAGACCACTCACCACCGACGGCCCGTTCGCGGAGACCAAGGAGGTGTTCGCCGGCTACTACGTGTTCGAGCTGGATAACCTCGACGCCGCGATCGAGGTCGCGGCGCGCGTCCCGGCCGCCCGGCTGGGCGGCTCGGTCGAGGTGCGGCCCGCTGGTGGACGAGGCTGATTGCCCACGGCCGCCGGTGCTGGACAGCGTCTTTCGGCGGCACTGGGGCCGGGTGGTGGCGTCCCTGGTCGGCTACCTCGGTGACTTCGAGCTCGCCGAGGACGCCGCCCAGGAGGCGTTCGCCATCGCCGCCGAGCGATGGCCGCGCGAGGGCACGCCCGAGAACCCGGTCGCCTGGCTCATCACCACCGCCCGCAACCGGGCGATCGACCGTATCCGCCGCGAGCGCGCCCTGACCGCCAAGACGCGTCTGCTCCAGCGCGATGAGGCCGTGGAGGATGACGTGAACGATCTCGGCTCCGACCAGATCG
Organism: uncultured Solirubrobacteraceae bacterium; assembly: GCA_963764125.1. Classification (GTDB taxonomy): domain Bacteria; phylum Actinomycetota; class Thermoleophilia; order Solirubrobacterales; family Solirubrobacteraceae; genus Palsa-465. The sequence continues at coordinate 139,461 of CAVXRR010000039.1, read as the reverse complement.
GCGACGAGCGCCTGGAACTGCTCTTCACCTGCTGTCACCCGGCCCTGTCCACCGAGGCTCAGGTCGCGCTGACCCTGCGCACCCTCGGCGGCCTCACCAACGACGAGATCGCGCGCGCCTTCCTGGTCGCGCCGGAGACGATGAAGCGCCGCCTCTCCCGCGCGCGCACCAAGATCAGGCTTGCCGGGATCCCGTTCAGCGTGCCGCCGGCGCGCCTGCTCCCCGAGCGCCTCGGCGCCGTGCTGGCGGTCGTCTATCTCATCTTCAACGAGGGTTACGGCGGCCGCGTCGACCTGGCGGCGGAGGCCATCGCCCTGGGCACGGTGCTGTCCGAGCTCATGCCCGACGAGGCCGAGGTCCACGCCCTCCTGGCCCTGATGCGCCTGCACCACGCGCGCCGCCGGGCCCGCTTTGTCGACGGCGAGCTCGTCCGCCTCGCCGACCAGGACCGCACCCTGTGGGACGATGACCAGATCGCCGTCGGGCGCGCCCGTCTCGATCGTGCCCTGGCCCTCCACGGTCGCGGCGCCTACGTGCTGCAGGCGGCGATCGCCTCGCTGCAGCTAGACGACCCGATCGATTGGCCTCAGATCGGCGCGCTCTACGAGCAGCTCTCCCGTGTCACCGGCTCGCCGGTGGTCGAGCTCAATCGTGCCGTCGCGGTCGCGGAGGCGGGCGCGCCGGACGAGGCCCTCACCATCGTGGATGGCCTCAGCCTCGACGGCTATCGCTACCTCCACTCGACCCGGGCCGAGCTGTTGCGCCGCCTTGACCGGCCGGAGGAGGCCGCGGCCGCCTACCGCCGCGCGCTGGAGCTGACCGACGCCGACGCCGAGGTCCGCTTCCTGCGCGAGCGTCTCGCCAGCCTCTGACCGCGCCCGCAAGTCTCAATCGGGGAGCAAGGGCACCCATACGTCCGTGTCCTGTCCAAGGAGCGCGCCGCGGGAGATCGCGCCCGCCCCAAACCGGTCCCGCAGCTCGTCCAGCGTCCGGTCCAGGCCAGCCGTCCGATCGAACGGCAGGGCCAGCTGGATGGCCTTGGCGTCGCACAGATTGGTCAGCGCGATCCCGATGAGCGTCAGCCCGCGCTGAGCGATCACCGCCCCCGACGCGGCCAGCAGCCCGCGCGCGATGCGCAGCAGCGTGGCGGTGCGCGTCGTCGCCTCGGCCATCGTGTGCGAGCGCGTGGCGCGCGAGAAGTCGTCGAAGCGCAACCGCAGCACGACGGTCCGGCACGCGCGCTCCGCGGTCCGCATCCGCCGCGTCACGCGATCCACCAGCGTCATCAGCGCCGCGTCGAGCTCTGCCGGCGACCGCCGCCGGCGCCCGAGCGCACGCTGGGCGCCGATCGACCGCCGCCGGCGCCGCGCCGTCACCCGCCGCGGGTCGCGATTGTGCGAGAGCGCGTAGAGCTGGCGCCCGGATGCCCGCCCCAGCATCGATACCAGTGTCCCCTCGCCCAGGCGGGCGACCTGCCCCACCGAGGTCAGTCCGTGGGCATGCAGCTTGGCGGCGGTGACCCCGCCCACCCCCCACAGCCGCTCGACCGGCAGTGGATGCAGGAAGGCCAGCTCGCCGCCGGCGGGGATGACGAGCAGGCCGTCGGGCTTGGCCACCCCGCTGGCCACCTTGGCCAGGAACTTCGTGCAGGCCAGGCCGACGGTGATGGCCAGCCCCACCTGCTCGAGGACCTGATGGCGTAATCGCACCGCGATCTCCGTCGGCGTGCCCGAGATGTGCCGCAGGCCCCGGACATCGAGGAATGCCTCGTCGATCGAGAGGGCCTCCACCAGCGGCGAGGTGTGCTCGAACACCGCGAACACGTCCTTGCTCGCCTCCGTGTAGGCGGCAAACCGCGGAGGCACGACGACCGCGTGCGGGCACAACGCCCGCGCCCGCGCGCCTCCCATCGCCGTCCGCACCCCACAGGCCTTGGCCTCATAGCTGGCCGCGCAGCACCACCCCGCCGCCCACGATCACGGGCCGTCCGCGCAGCGACGGGTCATCGCGCTGCTCCACCGAGGCGTAGAAGGCGTCGAGGTCGGCGTGAAGTATCGTGGGCTCATCCGGCACGAACATATGTTCGCATCCGCGGCGGACGTCACCGCTATGCGCCGCGGCACACCGACCTGTGACCGGCGCGCTGTCAGGGCGCGCCGACCCGGGTGAGCATCTCCGCGCCCCAGCGCGCGCCGATCGCACAGGCCTCCGCGACGGACTCGCCCGCGCCCAGGCCATAGGTGAACGCGGCGGCGAAGGCGTCGCCGCAGCCGTAGCTGTCGCGCGCGGGGCCGGGCAGCGGCACCGCCGCCCAGTAGCCCTCGGACGCTCCCCACCAGTGTCCTCCGGCGGCGCCCTCGGTGGCCACCATGAGGCTGGTGTCTGAGCGCAGCCGCTCGGCCCAGTTGACCTCGTTCTCGTCAAAGGCACTGAATACCAACGCGTCGATCTGCACCCCCGGATCGGTTACGTTCTCGCGCACGCGTGGCGTGGCCACGACCACGCGCGCGGCTCGCGCCCGGCGCAGCGCGCCCTGGTCGCCCGCGGTGACGTAGACGCCGTCGGCGTCGGCCAGGCGATCCCAGTCGAGGCTGTCGTCGCCCTCGGGCTGCGATCCGCTCGCCGATGGGGAGGATCGTGCGCTCGCCGTTGCGGTCGAGGAGCGTCAGCACCTCGCGCGTGGGGCCCGGGCGCCGGCGCGGCGTGCACCGTGATGCCCCGCTCGGTGAGCTCGCTCACCGCGGCCTCGCCGATCGCGTCGCTGCCGACCGCGCCGTAGAAGTCGACCTCGGCGCCGAGCTCGGCGAGCGTCGCCGCCGCCACCACCGCGCCGCCGCCGGCGTGCGTCGACTCGCGCTGCGCGCGCTGGATCTCCCCGGGGATCGGGAAGTGGTCCACCCGGAGGAACTGGACCCACTCGACGTGACCCACGACGGCGATCCTGGTCATCGGCTGCGAACGCTATCGCCCGGAGCCGCGCGTCCGGCCACATGCGTTTCGCCCAGCGCTCAGGCAGCCTGCCGCGCCGCCGGGACCAGGCGGATGTGGGCGGGCAGCACCGGCAGCACGCCACGGCGCACGTACGCCGCGCCCGCGCCGACCAGGGCCCTGCGCACCGCGGCCGGCGGCAGCGGGAAGAAGCCGTACTGCGAGCGGATCTCGTTGGGCAGGAGCGCGATCGTGATGAAGTTGACGGTCTCCACCAGTGGACGGGCGAGGGCCCTGACCGGCGGCTCGAGCACGATCTCCCGCGCGCGCCGGCGCGCCCAGTCACCGACGCAGAGCTCATCGCCGGTCAGCATCGCGCGGCCGTACTCCTCCAGTTCGGGCAACGTCGCCGGCATCTGGTCGCGCCGGAGCCCGAACAGTCGCCCGATCACCTTGTAGTCCTCCCACAGCTCAGCGCGAGCGGCCGCGTCCAGGCGCCCGACGTAGGTCCGGTAGACCACGACGGCGGAGTCGACCAGCGTGTAGAGGATCCACATGAGCAGGCGCGGGTCATCCGCGCGGTAGGGCGTGCCCGCCGGATAGCGCCCGACCGTCTCAGGAAGGTGGCCGCGCACCGCGCGGTGCATGGCGCGGACGCGGCGCGTCGCCCGGTCGGCCTCGGCGCGCGACCCGAACGTGATCAGGTTCATGATCTTGGCGGTCCGGGCGAGCCGGACGTAGGGGTCCTCCAGCGAGTCTGAGTGCGCGAGCAGCCCGGCGACGGCGAGCGGATGCGCGGCCTGCATCAACAATGCGCGTGGCCCCGACAATGCCAGCGCGCGCTCGCACAGGACCCTGCGGATCATCGAGTCATCGTCGTAGTAGCCCGCGGACGCAGTCATACCGTCAGCTCACGTTAGCTCGACGGCCTCGAGGGTCTCACCGATTCGCTCCGTGACCTCAGCGCCGGTCGGCGCCGAGTCCAGTCCTCGGTGTCGTAGCCGCGCAGCGCCGGGAAGGCCAGCGCGATGGCGACCACGCCCAGCATGCACAAGAGCCCGCCGGAGACCACCGAGAAGCGCACGCCGGCGGCGCCCGCCACGGTGCCGGATTCGATGTCACCCAACCGGGGCCCGCCGGTCACCACCAAGGAGAACGCGGCGGACATGCGGCCGCGCATGTGGTCGGGTGTGACGGTCTGGTTGATCGTGGAGCGCACGACGGCGGAGATCGAGTCGGCCGCGCCCGCGACGGCCAGGAGCGCCACCGCGGGCCACAGCGAGCCCATCAGGCCGGCCAGCGAGACCGCGGCGCCCCACACGACCACCGACCAGATGACCACGAGCCCGAGCCGCCGGGCGTGGTTGATCCATCCCGTGAGCAATGCCGCGACGGTCGCGCCCGCCGGCACCGCGGCATAGAGCGCGCCGGTGCCCGCGGCGCCGGCGTGGAACACGCTGACCGACAGGACCGCGAACAGCGCCCGCGGCATCCCGAAGGTCATCGCCACCAGGTCGATGGCAAACGAGCCCACCAGCGCACGGTTGCTGAGCACGTAGCGCAGGCCTTCGGCGATCGAGGCCGTCACCTTGGACGGCGTGCCCACCACGATCGGAGGCTGGGCGGCGATGAGCAGCACGGTGAACACGATGGCCAGGCAGCTCACCGCGTCCACCGCGTACGCCGCCTGTACCCCGACGGCGGCGATCAGCAGCCCGCCGAGAGCCGGGCCCCATGACCATCGACAGCGCCGACAGCCCATAGTTGACGGCGAGCACGCGCGGGAGCCGCGGACGGTCGATGAGGTTGGGCACGAGCGCGGAGATGGCGACGTTCTGGAGGGCGTTGAACCCCGCCAGCAGACCGCCGAGCACGTACAGAGCCGCCACCGGCGGGCGTCCCAACGCCGGCAGGAGCGCCAGGGCGCCGGCGGTGGCCACCAGGCCGATCTGTGCCAGCAGCAGCAGCCGGCGGCGGTCCATGCGATCGGCGACGGCCCCCCCGAGCAGGGACATCGACACGAGCGGGACCACCTCTGCCGCGCCGAGCAGCCCGACCGCGAGGGCCGACCCGGTGAGCAGGTAGAGCTGGAAGGGCAGCGCGACGAGCGTGGCCTGCGCGCCCAGGTTCGAGACGAAGTTGCCGCCGACGACCAGCCGGAGATCACGGCTGTCGCGGAAGGGCGAGAGGTCGGGGCGCAGACGGGGGAGACGCAACCGAAATGAGGCTAACCGGTGCGTCTCCCCCGCCTTCTGGCCGCGACCGGAGCCGGTCGCGGCGAGCAGCGATCTGCGTTTGCCGCCGTCAGTCGCTGCTCGATCCGCTCCCGGAACCGCCACCGCCCGCGCTGCCCGGAGCGCTGCCCGCAGCGCCCGGACCCGGTCCACCCGCACCCGCGGGTCGCAGGTCTGAGGCGCAGGTCCGCGCCGCCGCCTGGAACTTCCTGTTGCGCGCGATCGCGGCCGGGAAGATGGGGCCCTTGCCCGAGAAGTTCGGACTCGGCAGGTTGTAGCCGTGCTGCTTGACGCAGGCCACGAACTTGGTCACCGCGGCCTTGTTGGGGGTGAAGCGCCGCTGCGGGAAGCGTGCGCCGCCGCAGGCCTGAATCGCCGCCCGGAACTTGGGGTTGTTGAAGCGGGCGCCACCGCCGGCCCCGCCATTGCCGCCACCGCCGAAGAAGAACCCGCCACCGCCGCCGAAGCCACCGCCGCCCTCACCACCGCTCGGTCGCCGGCGGGCGCCGGGCGGGCGTGTGGGGAGCGTGACGCCGTGGGCCTTCAGGCAGGCGACGAGCTTGGTGCGCGCGGCGGACGTCGGTCCCCCCGCTGCGCTCGCCGATCCGCCGCCCGAGCTCGACGAGCTCGAGGAGGTGTTCGAGCTCGAGCCGCAGGCCGCGAGCAGGAGCGCCGTGACCAGGACGGTCCCCGCGAGCGTCGCCAACCGAGATGTGCGCGAGTGATTCATGGTGGTGCTGTTCCTTTCGTGGTGCTCATCCGCCGGAGAACAGGGAGCCGACGGCGGAGTTGCCGCCCCCGCTGGAGCCGGAGCTCCCGCCTGAGCCAGAGCCAGAGCCAGAGCCCGACCCGCCGCTGCGGTTACCCGAGTCCGTGATCGTGGCCGCGTTGGTGGTCGCACCGGAGCCGGACACCCCCGTGACGATGATCGTGTCCCCGGGGCGGATCGCGTGGCGTGACGCCGACTGGGTCTTGGTGATCTTGGTGGCGGAGGTGACCTTGACCTTGACCGTGTTGCCCGAGCTGTCGGTGAGATCGATCGTCTTGCCGTTGACGGCGGCGACCGTGCCGAAGGAGGCGCCGGCCCCGCCGGCCCCCGTCGCGCCCGGAGCGCCCGGGGCCCCGCCCCGGCCGAACACGGCCGCCAGACCGGCGCCCCCGCCCCGCCCGGCTCGAGCGCCGGTCCCGGATCCGAGGGTCAGGCCCGAGCTGGAGCTCGACAGCTGGCTCTTCTCGACGCGGATCCCCGCATAGAACCCGATGGCGCAGGTGACGAGCGCGCCGAGCGCCGCCGTGCGGCGGTTGAAGAACTGGCGTCGCGTGCGACGCGGCAGCGGCGCCTCGGTCTCGGGCTCATCCTGGTAGGCGTCCCAGTCCTCCTCGCGCCGGTCCGGGGTGTAGGTGTCCATGGTCGTCTTCCTGGGTCTGATGGGCAGGGGCCTGCGACGTGACGGCATGCGGCTCATTCGAACCTCAGTGCCTCGATCGGCCGCATCGCGGCGGCGCGTCCGGCGGGATAGGTCCCGAAGAACAGCCCGATCAGCACCGACGCGCCGAAGGCCAGGCCGATCGAATAGGGAGCGATCACCGGGTGGACGCCGGCGATCTTGAACTGGCTGCCGACGACGCCGAAGATCACTCCGGCGATCCCTCCGAAGAATGAGACCAGCACCGCCTCGACGAGAAACTGGACGAGGATGTCCGAGCGCCGGGCTCCGACGGCCTTGCGGATGCCGATCTCCCGGGTCCGCTCGGTGACCGACACGAGCATGATGTTCATCACCCCGATGCCGCCCACCAGCAGCGAGATCGCGGCCACCTCGCCCAGCAGCGTCGTGAACACACTGCTCGTCGAGCTCGACGCCTGCAGGATCGAGCCCTGGTTGATGACGTTGAAGCTCGACGAGCTCGATCCCGCTGACGGGGGCAGGAGCGGCGTGAGGATGTTGGTGACCTCGGTCTGAGCTGCCGAGAGCTGGTCGCGGGACTTGGCCTGGACGACGATCGAGTTGACGTCGCCGTAGCCGGTGAGCGTGTCCTGTACCGCCGTCAGCGGCGCCATCGCGACGTCGTCCTGATCGGTGGCGCCGTTGGAGCCCTTGGAGTTGGTGACGCCGATCACCTGGAAGTTCGTGCCGTTGACCCCGATCGTGGCTCCGATGGGGCTGGCGCCGCCGAAGAGCTGCTGGACCACCGTGGGACCCACCACGACGACGCGGGCGTGCTGGCCCTCCTGCGCCTTGGTCCACCAGGACCCCGTGGCCAGCGTGTAGTCGCGCGCTGTTCGGTAGGTCGGGGTGGAGCCGACGAACGACGAGGGCGAGTAGGTGGTGCCGTTGTAGGTGAGCGTCACCCCGTTGGCATTGACCACCGGTGAGGCGCTCTGCACGTCGGGCGCGGTGAAGCGGTTCACCAGCGCGTTGGCATCCGCCACGGTCAACGGGTCCACCGTGACGCCGCCACCGCCGCGGCCCAGCCCACCCAGCGTCGGCGTGGACTGGACGAGCAGCACATTGGAGCCGAGAGCTTCGATCTGCGACTGGACCGCCGCCGAGGAACCGGTGCCGACGGCGACCAGGATGATCACCGAGCCCACCCCGATCATGAGCCCCAGGATCGTCAGCCCCGAGCGCAGCTTGTTCGCCGACAGGCCGGTGATCGCGACACGCACGATCTCCGTCACGACGATGCCTCGACGGTCCCGGCGGCGCCGGCGGCGTCGCTGATGATGTGCCCGTCGGAGAGCTCGATGACCCGCTCGGCGTGCGTGGCCACCTCGTGCTCGTGGGTGATGAGGATGATCGTGCGCCCCTCGTCGGACAGGCGCTCGAAGATCTCGAGGATCTCCCGAGTGGAGGCGGTGTCGAGGTTCCCCGTGGGCTCGTCGGCGAGGATCATCGCCGGGTTGGTGACGAGCGCCCGCGCGATGGCGACGCGCTGCTGCTGGCCGCCCGAGAGCTCGGAGGGGAGGTGATGCACGCGCGCGGCCAGCCCGACATCGGCGAGGGCGCGCATGGCCCGCCGGTGGCGCTCTGAGCGGTTGAGCCCGGCGTAGGCCAGCGGGAGCTCGACGTTGGCCAGCGCGCGCGTGCGCGGGATGAGGTTGAAGCTCTGAAAGACGAAGCCGATCTCCCGGTTGCGCAGGTCGGCGAGCTGGTCCTCATTGGCGAAGCGCACGTCGAGGCCATTGAGTCGGTACACGCCACCCGTGGGCACGTCGAGGCAGCCCAGGATGTTCATCAGCGTGCTCTTGCCGCTGCCCGAGCTGCCCATGATCGCGACGTACTCGCCGGACTCGATCGTCGCGGTGATCCCGTTGAGTGCGTGCACCGCGATCTCGCCCACGTGGTAGGTCTTGGTGACCTCGTCGAGGTCGATGACGGGTGGGCGCGGAGCCATCAGCCCCCGCCGCGGAACCGGCCGCCCCCGCCGCCGGCAAGGCCGCCGCCGGCGAAGCCGCCCCCGCCGCCCAGGAACCGCGCGGCGCCGCCGCCCGCGAGGCCGCCGGCCCCGCCGAGCGTCCCGCTGGAGCCCGACGAGGACAGCGAGGAACCGGATCCGAGCACCGGCAGCGTCGTCGTCACGTGCACCTGGTCACCGGCGCGCAGTCCGCTGACGATCTGAGTGCGGCTGTCGCCGACGAGGCCCACGACGACGGTCGTCGGGACCGCGTTGCCGTTCTGGAGCAGGTTCACACGGCCCACCGATCCCGTGGTGGTGACGGCGCTGTTCGGGAGGTTGACGCCCGACGCCTGCCCGGTGATCACCGCCGCCGAGGCGCTCATGCCGGGCTTGACCCGGGAATCGCGCTGGTCGAGCGTCAGCGTCGCGTCGTAGCTGACCACGCCGCTGCTCGACGTCCCCAGCGTCGAGATCGAGCTCACGTGCGCGGCGAGCTCCACCCCGGACAGGGCCTCGAGCGTGATGTTGGCGGGCTGCCCGACCTTGATCTTGGAGATGTCTGACTCGCTGAAGGCCACGGTCATCGTCATCGAGCCGGTGTTGACGATCTCGACGAGGCCCGAGCTGCTCGAGGACGAGGACGAGCTGCTGCTCGAGCCGCCCAGGCTGCCCGCGGTGGAGCCCGAGCCCGAGCTCGCGCTGGACCCGGAGCCGGAGCCGGAGCTGGCGCTGGAGTTGGAGCTGGAGCCGGACCCCGACCCCCCGCCGGAGATGGTGTCGCCTGTCGAGACACTCTCGACGTTGACGACCGTGCCGCCGGCCGGCGCGTACAGGCGCGTCTCGTTCAGCGTGTTCTCGGCGTTGCGGACCGTCGCCTGGGCGCCGTCGACCGCGGCCTGGGCCGAGGCGATGTTGGCGGCGATCGTCTCCGCGCTGGTCGTGCTCGTCTGCCCGGAGCTCGACCCGCTGCTCCCGGACCCGCTCCGGGAGCGGGATCCGCTCGCGGAGGATGTCTGACTCGGAGTGGTGGCGGTGGTGGTGGCCGTGGTCCGCGTGGGCGTCGTCGGAGTGGGTGTGGTCCGTGTGGGCGTCGTCCGCGTGGGCGTGGTCGTCGTCCGCGTTCGCGTTCGCGTCGGCGTCGGCGTCGTGGTCGTGGTCGTGGTCGTCGACGTCGTCGTCGTGGCCGCCGGGTGGAAGGTGACGAACTCGGTCGACACCTGGGCGTTCTGAAGGCTCGCGTTGCTGGCCGACCCCGACGTCGTCGTCTGGCTCTCGGCGTTGGTCAGGTTGTCCTCGGCCGAGGTCAGGCTCGACTCGGCCTGCTCGACCGTCAGCTCCGCCGCGGTGGGGTCGAGGGTCGCCAGCAGCTGGCCCTTGGAGACGTGGTCCCCGTCCTTGACGTAGAGGTTCTGGAGCGTGCCGCTGGTCTGGAAGCTGGCCTCGACGTCGGTTCCCGGCTCCACGTTCCCGGTGCCGGTGACCGTCGATTGCACGATGCCCTTGGTGGCGGTCACGGTCTCGGTGGACGTGCGCGCCGTACTCGTCGGCGGGCCCAGCTCGAGCATCGCCGCCACGACGGCGGCCGCGAACACCGCCACCAACCCGGCGATGTGCCAGGGGACTCTGAAGTTCACGCAGCTGCCAACGCTGCTCGCCGGACGGTCACCGGCTCAATCTGAGTGATCCAGATAAGAGTCCGACGTGAGAAGGCTGAGATTTTCCTGAGAGGGCTCGACGGGCGCAAGCGCGGGCAGCGACACCTGGAACACGGCGCCCGCGACCCCGTCCCGGCCGTTCGATACGTTGTCGGCCCGGACCGAGCCGCCGTGGGACACGGCGATCGCCTTCGCGATCGCCAGCCCCAGACCCGCCCCGCCCTTGCCCCGGCTACGGCCGCCCTCGGCGCGCCAGAAACGCTCGAACAGCTGATCGCCGGCATCGTCGGGCAGCCCCGGACCGTGGTCGCGCACCTCAAGGAGCGCCCGCCCGCCCCGCCGCGCCTCGCGGCGCACCGAGACGTCGATCGGCGTCCCCGCCGGCGTGTGGATGACGGCGTTGCGCACGAGGTTGGCCAGCAGCTGGCCGAGCTGGTCGGGATCGCCCATCACCGTGGTCGCCGGCTCGTCGACGCACACCCGCACGGTGCGGTCCGGGGCGGTGACGCGCGCGTCCTCGGCGGCCTGCGCGGCCAGCTCACCGAGGTCGACCGGGACGCGCGGCCGCTCGGGTGCCTGGTCCAGCGCGGCCAGCGACAGCAGGTCCTCGACCAGCACGCCCATGCGGATGGCCTCGGCCTCGATCCGTGCCATCGCCCGCTCCAGGGTCGCCGGGTCCTCGGCCGCGCCCAGCCGGAACAGCTCCGCGTAGCCCCGGATCGACGCCAGCGGCGTGCGCAGCTCGTGGGAGGCATCGGCGATGAAGCGGCGGAGCTGGTCCTCGCTCTGGCGCCGCGCGCGGAACGCCTGCTCGATCTGGCCGAGCATCTCGTTCAGGGAGCGCCCCAGGCGCCCGACCTCGGTGCGCGGATCCGAGGGGCTCACGCGCCGGGACATGTCGCCCCGGGCGATCTCCGATGCGACGCGGCCGATCCGCTCCAGGGGGCGCAGGCCGATGCGGATCACGCCCCAGCCCAGCAGCACCAGCGCCAGGATCACCCCGCCTCCGACGAGCCCTTCGACCATGACCAGGCGGTGCAGGGTGTCGTCGGTCTCGCGCAGGGACACCGCCACCACCACGGTGTTGCCGCCCTCGACCGCGAACGCGGCGGCGCGGTAGCGGACGTCGGGCCCGCGACTGGCGTGCACGGTGAACAGCTTCAGCGGGCTGCCCGCACGGCTCAACGGGAGGTGGGTGGGCAGCTTGGGCGGGGCGGGCGCCGGTTCGCCGTAGGTGAACGTCCGCCGGCGCAGAACCTGGCCTCCGGGGCCGATGAGCTCACCGAAGGTGCCCGGCGGCAGGCTGGCGGGCCCGATCCCCGGGGGCCGGCGCCCCAGCAGGCCGCCGAACGGGAACCGGCGGGCGCCGGGGGCGCGCGCGGGACGAGTGGCCGGCAGCCGCAGCTCGAAGGCGACCGGCACCAGTCCGGACTGCACCTGCTGGTCCACACGATCAAGCAGGAACGAGCGCTGCTCCTCGTAGGTGATCACCGCGGTCACCGTGAGGCCGGCGGCGACCAGGACCACCATCCCCAGCAGTAGGCGGGTGCGAAGCGACATCAGTCCCGGGGGAGCCGCAGGGCGTAGCCGACCCCGCGCACCGTGTGCACCAGCGGCGGCCCATGGACGTCGAGCTTCTTGCGCAGGTAGCTGATGTAGGTCTCCAGCACGCGCGCATCGCCGCCGAAGTCATAGCTCCACACGTGGTCCAGCAGCTGGGCCCGGGTCAGGACCCGGCGAGGGTTGAGCAGCAGATAGCGCAGGAGCCGGTACTCGGTGGCCGTGAGCTCGACGGCGTGCGGTCCGCGGCGGACCTCGCGGGTGTCCTCGTCGAGCTCGAGGTCGGCGAAGCGCAGCTGGCCCGGCGTCCCGTCGACCGCACCGGCGCGGCGCAGGAGGTTGCGCAACCGGGCGACCAGCTCCTCCAGGCTGAACGGCTTGGTGACGTAGTCGTCGCCGCCGTTGGTCAGCCCGCGCACCCTGTCCGAGGTGCTGCCGCGAGCCGAGAGGAACAGGATCGGGACCTCGACGCGCTGCTCCGCCAGCCGCTGGGCGACCTCGAAGCCCTCCATGTCGGGCAGCATCACGTCGAGGACGATGGCGTGGGGCCGCCAGTCGCGCACCTGGGCCAGCGCCTCGCCGCCGGTCTGCGCCGCGGTCACCGTCAAAGCCGTGATGACGCAGGGCCATCGACACCACGTCGATGATCCCCGGCTCGTCGTCGACCACGAGCACGCGCAGCGGTTCGGTGGGCTCGGCCACGGACGCATGATCGACGGCGAAGCTCGGAATAGGGTCAAGGGTAAGACAGAAAACGGTGAGTAACGTGCGCGCGTGATTGAGTTGGGCCGGAATGGGGTACTGGCACTGCACCATGAGCACAGCCACCAGTTCTCCCCCGCAGCAACTGCGCCGGCTGAAACGCGCCGGCGCTCTCGGTAACGTCGGTAACGACATCCTCTTCGTCCGCTGGCAGCAAGGCGGCGACCGCCAGGCTCGCGACGAGCTCGTCCAGCGGTTCCTGCCCCTCGCCCGCAAGCTCGCCCGCCGCTACAGCGGAGCGCGCGAGCCGTTCGATGACCTGCTCCAGGTCGCCAGCCTCGGCTTGGTCAAGGCGATCGACCGCTACGACCTCGACCGCGGCACCGCCTTCTCGTCGTTTGCCGTCCCGACGATCCTGGGAGAGCTCAAGCGCTACTTCCGCGATCTCGGCTGGGCCGTCCACGTACCGCGCGGCGCCCAGGAGCGCGCGGTGAAGGTCGAAGAGGCTCAGCAGCAGCTCTCGAGCCGGCTGAACCGCGCCCCGACCGTGCCCGAGCTGGCCCAGTATCTGGAGTTCGACCTCGAGGACGTTCTCGACGCTCTGGAGACCTCTCGTGCCCACCACGCCTCCTCGCTCGACGCCCCGTACGACGACGGAGAGGGCGAAAGTGGGACTATGGTCGAATCGTTCGGAGACCTGGATCCCAGTCTGCAGTCCGCCGACGACCGTGTGACCATCACTGCGGCCGCCCGGCAACTCCCCCAGCGGGAGCGCGAGGTGCTGACGTTGCGCTTCGTGCACGACCTCACGCAGACGCAGATCGCCGACCAGATCGGCGTGTCCCAGATGCAGGTCAGCCGCATCCTGCGGCGGGCGATCGCGCATTTGACCGAGATCACCGAAGGCTGACTTTCACGAGCGGCCGGCCTTCGGAGGCGCCTACGCCTGTTTGTGGGCGTAGGCGCGCGGGAACCTGCTCTGTGCTGAGGTGATGGCTGAAGGCTCAACCGTTCGCCTGCGTCTCGAGAGCAGGCCACAGACCCTGACGATCGTTCGCGGGATGCTCGGCGGCGTCGCCGAGCTCCTGTCGATCGATCCGGAGCTGCTCGACGACCTCAAGACGTCGGTCAGTGAGGCGTGCAACAACGTCGTCCTGCACGCCTACGGCGGCGAGCCCGGTCCCATGGAGGTCGGGCTCTTCGTCACCGACGAGCGCTTCAGCGTCCGTGTCGTCGACGAAGGCGTCGGGATGCCGGCCCCACCACCGGCGGGAGACGTCAGCCAGGGCATCGGCCTCTCGGTCATCCGGGCCCTCACCGAGGATGTCCAGTTCAGCTCCGCGCCGGGCGGAGGCACCGAGGTGCGGATGGACTTCTCGGTCCGCCGCGACGGGCGCAAGCTGTTCGAGGCGCCGCCGGCCGCCAGCAGCGACGCCGACATGACGCCGTCGCAGGACGGCGAGGGCGAGGGCGAGGTGATCGTCTCGCTGTCGCCGGTGACGCTGCTGCCGGGAGTGCTGGGGCGGCTGGCGCGGACCCTGGCCGCCACCGCCCACTTCTCGCTCGATCGCTTCTCCGACGTCTATCTCGTTACCGACACGCTGGCCGCCCATGCCTCGACCGCCGCGGAGGGCCAGCGGATCGAAGCGCGCCTGTCGGCCCAGGACCGCCGGCTGGAGCTCGTCGTCGGCCCGTTCCGCAAGGGCACCGGCTCACGGCTGGACGCCCAGGCCGCCGATCACCCCGCCTCGCCGCTGGTACTGCTGTCCGATCAGGTCTCGGTGCAGGAGGCCGGCGACGCCGAGCTCCTGCGCGTGGTCGTGATCGACCACCGGCGCTGACGCCTCAGCTCATCGAGGCCAGTCGCCGAGGCCCGGCTCAGCGCGGGTCGAGCAGCTCTTCGGGCGCGTCGACCAGCCGCAGCCGCTCGGCCACGCCGGTCAGGTCGAGCAGGCGCTGGACCTGCTGCGAGCCCTTGACCAGGCCCATCTCGCACCCTTCGCCGGCGAGCCGCTGGTGCGCGCGGACGAGGATGCTGAGGCCGGTCGAGTCCATGAAATCCAGGTTGCGAAGGTCGATCACGACGAGCTGGATGTCCGGCCCGGTCAGCTGATCGAGTTCGGCTTCGAGCTCCGGCCCCGAGGCCAGATCCAGCTCTCCGCTCACCGCCACCACGGCCGCCGCGCCATTTCTGCGGACTTCTACCTGGAACTGATTCTGCACGCTGGTCACGAGCCTACTGATCTCGGCCCTGCCGTGTTGTGGTCAGTTGAGCCCAACGTCAGGTTTGGAAGTGGGAGGACCCGGAAACGGTACTCATAGCGGGAGATTCTATGGCCGACGCGCGCACATCCTCGCACAGTCCGAGCCCCGGATTCGTGCATGAAGCTCTCATCTACCGCGATGAGGCTGAGTTCGACGCGGCCATGCACGCATTCCTGCAGGAGGCGGCCGCCGCGGGCGAGCCGGTCCTGGTCGCCCTCCCCGGTCCCCACCTCGAGCGCGTGCGCGAGGCGCTCGGTGACGCCGATGGCCGACGCCCGCTTCGAGGACCTCGAGCAGGTGGGGCGCAACCCGGCTGCCTGCTGTCGATGATCGAGGAGTGGGTCGCGTCCCACGACGGCCACGCCCGCGTCGTCTCCGAGGTGGTGTGGCCCGGCCGCAGCCACGCCGAGGCGGTCGAGGCGCTGCGCCACGAGGCCCTGGTCAACCATGCGCTGGCCGAGTCCGACGCCACGATCATGTCGCCGTTCGACGCGCAGCACCTCGACGAGGACATCCTGGCCGGCGTCGAGATGACCCACCCCACCGTCGTCGAGGGCGGGCGGCGTCGCGCCGGCAGCTGCCTACACCGACCCGCTCAGCGCCGCGTTCGGCGAGCTGTGGCCCCTCGATGATCCCGCCGGCCCCGTCTCCGAGCATCCTCTGGACGGGAGCCTGCTCGAGCTGCGCCGGGCCATCGCCGACGACCCGGCGCTCGGCGTCACTGAGCGCCGAGCGCCGGTCCGACCTGGTGTTCGCGATCAACGAGGCCGCAAGCAACGCGGTCAAGCACGGCAACGAGGCGTGCATGACCCGGATCTGGCACGACGGGGACGAGGTGGTGACCGAGGTCAGCTCGCACTCGGGGATCGCACGACGTGATGGCCGGCCGCCGGCGCCCGGCCGTGGACGCGCTGGATGGCCGCGGCCTGTGGCTGATCAACCAGCTCTGTGACCTGGTGGAGCTGCGCAGCGGCACGCTCGGGGACGACGCTGCGCATGCACATCAAGCGAGCACTGACGCCGCGCCTCGGCGGCCACCGGGCCCGACCGAGGTCTAGGCGGGCTGCGGGCGCTCCTGGGTCAGATCGCGCAGCCGCTGCACGGACTTGCGCAGCAGGCGCGACACCTGCATCTGCGACACGCCGATGCGGCGGGCGATCTCCGCCTGGGTGAGGTCCTCGCCGAAGCGCAGGTACAGGATCCGCCGCTCGCGCTCGGGCAGGTGCTGGGCCGCCGCGAATACCGTGGCCTGGTCGTCGACGAGGTCGAGCCGGTCGTCCTGGGTGCCCAGCGCCTCGAGGCGGTTCTCGGTCTCCTCGTCGCCGCTGCGCGGGGCGTCGAGCGACACGGTGTCGTAGGCCTCGTTGGTCTGCAGGCCGTCGAGCACCTCCTCCTCTGAGATCTCCAGGTACTCGGCCAGCTCGGGCACCGTCGGCGAGCGCCCCTGGCGCAGGCTGACCTCGCGGCGGGCGTCGGCGATCTTGCGCGCCAGCTCCTGGGCGCTGCGGTCCACGTGCAGCGCCCACGCGCTGTCGCGGAAATATCGCTTCAGCTCGCCGACGATCGTCGGCACGGCAAATGAGGTGAAGGCAAAGCCGCGGGTGGGATCGAAGCGCTCCACCGCCTTGACCAGGCCGAGGCTCGCCACCTGCACCAGGTCGTCGTAGGGCTCATTGGAGCCGGCATATCGGCGCGCCAGCTTGCGCGCCAGGGGCAGGAACCGCTCGATCAGCGCATCGCGAGCGCGGACATCGTGGTCCTCATACCAACGATCGAACAGCTCTCCCGAGCCGACGGCCAAGACAGGCGGAGACGTGACCGCCATCGCTGACCTCCCAAAGTCGCAGACAGCACTTGTTGTATCACAGCACGCCGGTCTTCCCTGGTAGATCCGGTGTTTCCCGGACAGATGGTGGGCGTCTTTATGCGACCTTTAGCTTCGCCCGCGAAGCGCTCGACCGCCGGCTGAGGCGTGATCGTCGTCCAGCAGATCGAGCACCGCGCGCTCCAGCCGGGCGCGCCGCCGGTCGTCGGGGCCCGCGCAGCGCCCCGATCCGGTCCAGCTCGCCGCCGATCGTCCAGCCCGAGAGGTAGCGGTCGAACACCCGCGGGTCGATGTAGGAGCCGCCGCGCCACCGCCGGGGTGTTGCCCAGCACCTCGGCCACGCCGCGCACCGCCCCGTTGATCGCGCGCTTGCGCGCGGTCGCGGACTGCGGCCTCCCGCCCGTCGGCGGCGAGCGACACCGCGGCGAGCACCGTGGCGTTCCAGGTCCGGAAGTCCTTGGCGGAGTAGCTCGTCGCCGATCGAGGCTCTTGAGGTACTCGTTGATCTGCTCGGAGCGCACGTCGTGCCAGCGCCGCCCCTGCCTTGTAGGCGAGCAGCTGGTCGCCGCCGCCCCGCCGCCGCTTGAGCGCGCGCGACCACCGTCGATCACCGGCGGGTCCTGCACCGCCTGCACGCCGCCGCACCCCGCCCTTGGCCAGGTAGTCGAAGACGAGCTCCCCGTCGATGACGGTGACGCTCTCCTTGAGCACCGTGGCCAGGCCGACGCCGCCCTCGTCGTCGGCGTACTCCTCGGAGCCGACGCGGAACAGTCCGACGTCGAGCAGCCGGATCGCGCACGCCAGGACGCGGGTCTCGTCGACCTCGTCGCCGGCGCGCAGCGATCCGCAGGACGCGCCGGCGCAGGCCCGGCAGCGCGTGCGGCGAAGTGCACCATGTGGTCGAACTTCTTGCGGTCCTGCAGCTCGCGCCAGCGCGGGTGATAGAGGTACTGCTTGCGGCCCGCCGCGTCGACGCCGGTGGCCTGGAGGTGGCCGAGCGGATCGGTACAGATCCAGACGTCCTCCCAGGCGGGCGGGATCGCCAGCTCCCTGATGCGCGTCAGCGCCTCGTGGTCGCGTGAGACGCTGGCCGCGGCGTCCGCGTAGCCGAAGCCCCGTCCGCGTCGAACGCGCTCGAACCCCTTGCCCGAGCAGTCCGAGCGTCGCAGCCGGCCCCGGGACCGTTCCCGGGCCTGGTCCGCGATGCGGTCGCCATCAGCTCGCGTCGAGGCCGCGGAAGCGCGAGGTCATGCGGGCGTCGGTCGTCATCGCCCTCGTCGCCATCGTCGCTCGTCGTCCGCCTCCGTCGTCAGCCGTCGTCATCGCTCGTCGACGTGGGTGGCGTTGGCCTGCTGGACGACGCCCTCCAGGAAGAAGCGCAGCTCCTCCTCGCCGCCCTCGGGCACGTCGGTCACCTTTACCTTCGCCCCCTTGAGCGACACCTCGCCCCAGTCGCCCCCGCCCAGCAGCTTCACGGTCCGGCTCGAACGTCGCCTTCCAGCCGCGGGGCCGGTCGCCGGCGATCTCCACCGTCAGCGTGCCGTCACGGACAGCTGCTGCGCTCCACTCGAGGGCGGGGGCCTCCATATCGGCGGCTCTACCCGGTGCGCGTGGAGCGCAAGCAGATCCGTCGACCTGCGCTAGACGCGGGCCCCGCGCCGCC
Source organism: uncultured Solirubrobacteraceae bacterium (assembly GCA_963764125.1). Classification (GTDB taxonomy): domain Bacteria; phylum Actinomycetota; class Thermoleophilia; order Solirubrobacterales; family Solirubrobacteraceae; genus Palsa-465. Next base: position 121,227 of record CAVXRR010000039.1, on the reverse strand, counting down.
CGGAGAAGAACATGACCAGCGCGACGAGCGCCAGCACGAAGATGATGGGGTGAATGATCACACCGCCGGCGATGGCGATGATGAACAGGACGATGGCAAGAGCCAGAAGCATGTGCATCCCTTCCCTTTTTGGTTGTTCCGGCGAGAAATGGCTACCCCGATGCATGGCGGCGGCAACCACTTGCGTCGACGCCGGCTGGTTTACTGCGCATGGATGAGCGCGACCTACACCTCCGAGCTGGCCGAAACGCTGGCCGCGGATCTGCTGCGCCGCTTCGAGCGCTACGTCCGCATCGATACCCAGTCCGACGCGGGAGCGCGAGCGGTCCCCCAGCACTCCGGGTCAGCTCGACCTGGGCCGCGTGCTGGTGGAGGAGCTGACCGCGGCCGGTCTCGAGCGACGCGGCGCTCGACGAGAACGGCTATGTGACCGCGACGCTGCCCGGCACCGCGGGCAACGGCACGGTCATCGGGCTCATCGCCCACATGGACACCAGCCCGGACGCCTCCGGCACCGGCGTGGAGCCGATCGTGCACCGCGACTACGACGGCGGCGTGATCGAGTTCCCGCGCGCCGGGACCCGGCTCGACCCCGAGACGATGCCCGAGCTCTCGGCCAAGGTCGGCCACGACATCGTCACCTCCAGCGGCGACACGCTGCTCGGCGCCGACGACAAGGCGGGCGTGGCCGAGATCATGGCCGCCGTCGCCCATCTCGCCGCGCACCCCGAGCTCCCGCGCCCGACGCTGCGCATCTCCTTCACGCCCGACGAGGAGATCGGCGAGGGCGCGACGCTGTTCGACATCGAGCGCTTCGGAGCGCTGTGCGCCTACACGATGGACGGCTCGGAGATCGGCGAGTTCACCGACGAGACGTTCTCCGCCCAGGAGATGATCGTCTCCGTCCACGGCGTCGACGTCCACCCCGGCCACGCCACCGGCAAGCTCGTCAGCGCGCTGCGGCTGGCGGCCGACATCGTCGCGGCGTTGCCCTCAGACCGCCTCACCCCGGACACGACGTCGGGGCGCGAGGGCTTCATCCACGTCTACAGCCTCACCGGCACCGCGGCGACCGCCGAGATCCGCGCGATCGTGCGCGACTTCGACGAGGACCTCCTCGCCGAGCACGTGGCGCTGCTCCAGCGACACCGCGCCGCGAGGTGATGGCGCGCGCGCCGCGGGCCACGCTCGACGTTCAGGTCCGCCGCCAGTACCGCAACATGCGCGAGTACATCGACTGCGGTGCCGTTCGTCGTGGACGCCGCCGAGGCGGCGATCAGCGCGGAGGGCGTCGCGCCGGTGCGGGTACCCGTCCGGGGCGGGACCGACGGCTCCCGGCTCTCGGAGATGGGCCTGCCCACGCCCAACATCTTCACCGGCGGTCACGAGTACCACTCGGTGCGCGAGTGGGCCTCGCTCCAGGACATGGCCTCGGCGGCGGCGACGGTGATCCGCCTGGCCGAGGTGTGGACCCGCCCGGAGTGGTCCGGGCGCGCCGGCGCGGACCACTAGCCTGTGCGCCGATGAGCCCCACAGGCGCCACCTCACTGGCCTCGCTGGACGGCGAGATCATGCCCGCCGCGGAGGCGACGATCCCGGTCACCGACGAGGGCCTGATCCGCGGCGACGGCGTGTTCGAGGTCATCCGCGTCTACGACGGACAGCCCGTACGCCTTCGACGCGCATCTGGCCCGCATGCAGTCGCTCGGCCGACAACCTCCGCCTGCCGGTCGACCTCGAGTCCGTCCGCGCCGACAGCTTCCGGCTGCTGGCGGAGGCCGGCACCGGTCCCGACCACCAGTGCCTGCGCATCATGATCACGCGCGAGGCGGTCGCCGGATCCTGCTCACCGAGACGATGGTGAGCGGTGGCCGACAACGCGCGGGTGATGTCGATCACCTACTCGCCGACCCGGATCCTCGACGGGATCAAGTCGCTCTCCTATGCCGCGCAACATGCTCGCCGGGCGCCTCGCGCGCGAGCAGGGCTACGACGAGGCGCTGCTTGTCACGCCGCACGGCCGCGTGCTCGAGGGACCCGACGAGCTCGCTGTTCTACGTCAAGGACGGGCGAACTGCTCACGCCGCCGCTGGACGAGCACATCCTCGCCTCGATCACCCGGGCGCTCGTCATCGAGGTGACCGGGGCCGCAGGAGCGGCCGTGCACGCTGGAGGAGCTCTACGGCGCCGACGAGGTGTTCTTCGCCTCCACGGTGCGCGAGGTCCAGACGGTGGCCTCGATCGACGACCACGAGTACGCCGGCCCCTCCCCGGTCTCTGACCGCACGCGCGAGGCGGTCACGGCGCGCATCGCCGAGCAGCTGCGCGGCTGAGCCGGCGCCCACGCCCCTCGCCCCGATGAAGGTCCTGACCGTGATCGGAAACCGGCCGCAGTTCATCAAGGCGGCCGCGGTCTCGCCTCTCGCTGCGCCGCGAGCACGAGGAGATCCTGGTCCACACCGGGCAGCACTTCGACGATCGCCTGTCGGCGGTGTTCTTCGCCGAGCTGGGCCTGCCCGCGCCCGATCGGCAGCTCGGGATCGCCCTCGGCTCGCCTGAGCTCGCAGACCTCGCGCATGCTCGCGGCGCTGGAGCCGGTGCTGGCCGACGAGTCGCCCGACGTCGTCCTCGTCTACGGCGACACGAACTCGACGCTGGCCGGCGCGCTGGCCGGCGCCCAGGCCCAGGTTCCGGTGGCCCACGTCGAGGCCGGGCATGCGCTCGTTTGACCGCTCGATGCCCGAGGAGCTCAACCGCGTCCTCACCGACCACGCCAGCGCGCTGCTGCTGTGCTCCACCGAGGTGGCGATGACCAACCTGCGCCACGAGGCGGTGGCCGGGCGCGCCGAGCTGGTCGGCGACGTGATGGTCGACGTGGCCATGGCGATCCAGCCCCAGGCGCGCGAGCGTGCCGACCTGGTCCAGGCACGGGGCGTGCAGCCCGGCGCCTACCTGCTGGCGACCGCGCACCGTGCCGGCAACGTCGATGCCCCGGAGCGCCTGCAGCCGCCTCGTGGAGGTGCTCACGGGACTCCCGCTGCCGGTGGTGCTGCCGCTGCATCCCCGGACCGAGGCCCGGCTGCGCAGCGCGGGACTGCACGAGCGCCTGGCCCAGGCCCCCGGCGTGATCCTGACCGAGCCGCTGGGCTACTTCGAGCTGACGGCGCTGCTGTGCCACGCGCGCGCGGCGATCACCGACTCCGGCGGCCTGCAGAAGGAGGCGTACCTGGCCCGCGTCCCCTGCATCACCCTGCGGCCCAACACCGAGTGGACCGAGACGGTGGAGCTGGGCTGGAACGTGCTCGCCGACCTCGACCTCGCGCGCGTCCTGGCCGCGCTGGAGCGCGACACGCCGGCGGTGGCCCCACCGGTGTACGGCGACGGCCATGCCGGCGAGCGGGTCGTCGCGGCGCTGGCGAGCCTCGTGTGACTCCCCTGGTCTCAACGGCTTGCCGCGGTGGCGCCGCCTACACTCCTGCGCCCATGAGCCCGTCTGCGCGGACCCGGGAGCATCGGTGAGCCGGACCCTGTCGGTCGGCGTCGTCGGGCCTTGGCTACTGGGGTCCCAACCTGGCGCGCAACTTCGCCGCCATCCCCGGCTGCGAGGTGACGTATCTGTGCGACGCCGATGAGGCGGCGCGCGACCGGATATCGCGCACGCTGCCCGCGGCCCGGGCGACGGCCGACCTCGACGAACTGCTCGCCGACCCGGCTGGACGCGATCGTGCTGGCCACGCCGGTCCCCACCCACGCCGAGCTGGCCGTGCGGGTGCTCGAGGCCGGCAAGCACTGCTTCGTGGAGAAGCCGCTGGCCCAGTCGGCCGCCGACGCCGAGCGCGCCGTGGCCGCGGCCGAGCGGGCCGGCCGGCTGCTGATGGTGGGACACCTGCTCGAATACCACCCGGGCGTGCGCAAGCTCAAGGAGCTGGCCGACTCCGGCGAGCTGGGCGACGAGATCTACTACATCTACGGCAACCGGCTGAACCTCGGCAAGCTGCGCGCCGACGAGAACGCCCTGTGGAGCCTCGGCGCCCACGACGTCTCCGTGGTGCTCTACCTCGCCGACGAGGAGCCCATCGAGGTCGAGGCCCACGGCGAGTCCTACGTGCGCCCGGGCGTCGAGGATGTCGTGTTCTGCTTCCTGCGCTTCCCCTCCGGCCTGACGGCGCACCTGCACCTGTCGTGGCTGGATCCCCACAAGGAGCGCCGCTTCACCGTGGTCGGCTCGCAGAAGATGGCCACGTTCGATGACATGGAGCTGGAGCGCAAGCTCACCGTCTACGACAAGGGGTTCGACGAGGACTCGCGGACCTACGGCGAGTACATCACCCGCAGCGGGGACGTCTTCTCGCCGCGCATCCCCAATGTCGAGCCGCTGCGCATCGAGTGCGAGCACTTCATCGACGCCATCCGGTCCGGCCAGCCGCCGCGCTCGGACGGGGCCAGCGGGCTGCGGGTGGTGCGGGTGCTCGAGCAGCTCCAGCAGTCACTGGACTCGCGCGGGGACGCGCGATGAGCCCGCCCCGGCCGCCCGCGCCGCGCCCCGACGGCTCGTTCGTGTCGGCCGACGCGCTCCTGGCCGAGGACGTGTCGCTCGCCCCGGGCGCCGTCGTCCACGCCGGCGCGGTCATCGGCGCCGGGTGCACGATCGGCACGCGGCGCGGTCGTCCATCCCGGCAGCCGCCTGGGCGAGCGGGTCCTCGTCGAGGACGGGGCCGTGCTGGGCAAGCGACCGCGTCTGCGCCCCGGCTCCAGCGCCGCGGGGACGTTCGGCGATCTCGTGGTCGCCGACGACGCCACGATCTGCTGCGGTGCGGTGGTCTACGCCGGGGCCAGCATCGGGCATCGGGCGATCGTCGGGGACCAGTCCCAGGTCCGCGAACGCGGGCGTGCTGGGCGAGCGCTCGGTGCTCGGCCGCGGCTCCACGCATCGACTTCGACACGCGTCGTCGGCGCCCGGGTCTCGATCCAGACGCTCGTCTACGTCACCGCCGGGACGGTGGTCGAGGACGACGTGTTCATCGGTCCGGGCGTGGTCATGACCAACGACGACACGATGGCCCGCCACGGCCCCGAGACGCCGCTGCGCGGGGCCACGCTCAAGCGGGCCTGCCGCATCGGCGGGGGCGTGGTGCTCACGCCGGGCGTGGTCATCGGCGAGGAGGCGTTCATCGCCGCCGGCGCGGTGGTGGTGCGCGACGTCCCGCGACCGCGCCGTGGTCATGGGCGTGCCCGGCCGCGTGGTGCGGCAGGTCGGCGAGGATGACCTGCTGCAGCGCTGGCGCTAGCAGCTAGCGGCCTGAGGCGGATGCGCCCGCCAGGACGCTAAGTGGCGCTCGCCGCGTGATCCGACGGCGGCCCGATGGCCACGCCGCTCGCGGCCTCGGTCCAGACCACCTGCTCGCGTCCGGGACCCACGCCGACCATCACGATGGGCACCCCGACGTAGTCGGCGACGAACCGCAGGTAGTCGCGCGCGGCCTCGGGCAGGTCGGACTCCGAGCGGCAGTCGCTGAGGTCCTCGGTGAACCCCGGCATCTCGAGGTACTCACCGGCCGCGTGATGCAGCACCGTCTGGTGGTAGGGGAAGTGTGAGAACTCGGCCCCCTCGTCGTTGCGGTAGCGCACACAGACACGGATGGGGTCAAATCCGGCCAGCACGTCGAGCTTGGTGATGGCCAGCGCCGTCATGGAGTTCAGGCGCGCGGCGTAGCGCAGCGCGACGAGGTCCATCCAGCCCACCCGGCGCGGGCGCCCGGTGGTGGTCCCGTACTCACCGCCGCGTTCGCGCATCTCGTCGGCCAGCGGACCCTCGATCTCGGTGGGGAAGGGGCCCGCGCCCACGCGCGTGGCGTAGGCCTTGGCCACCCCCCACACCTCGTCGATGTCCTTGGGCCCGACGCCGGCGCCGATGCACGCCGCGCCGGCCACCGGGTTGGAGGAGGTCACGAACGGATAGGTGCCGTGGTCGATGTCGAGCATCGCGCCCTGGGCCCCCTCGAACACGACCATCTCGTTGCGGTCCAGGCGCTCGAGCACCAGCCGTGAGGTGTCGGCGATGTAGGGCTCCAGCACGTGACCGTAGGTGAGGTACTCGTCGGTCATCGACTGCAGGTCCAGGCGCGGGTCCTTCGCGTAGGGGCGCAGCGACAGCCGTTTGGGGTCAAGCGCGGCGACGATCTTCTTCTTGAGGATCTTCTCGTCGAGCAGGTCCTGGACGCGGATCCCGAGCCGCGCCGCCTTGTCGGCGTAGCAGGGGCCGATCCCGCGGCGGGTCGTCCCGATCTCGAGCTTGCCCGAGCTTGGCCTCGCCCGCGTGGTCGAGCAGCATGTGGTAGGGCATGATCAGGTGGGCGTTGGCCGAGATCCGCAGCGCGCTGGTCTCCACGCCACGCCGCCGCAGCTCGTCGAGCTCGTCGGTGAGCACCTTGGGGTCGATGACCACCCCGTTGCCGATCACGCACAGCTTGCCCGGGTGCAGGATCCCCGACGGCATCAGGTGCAGCTTCCACGTCGTGCCCTCGCGCACGATCGTGTGACCGGCGTTGTTGCCGCCCTGAAAGCGCACGATGGCATCGGCACGCTCGGCGAGCATGTCGGTGACCTTGCCTTTGCCTTCGTCGCCCCACTGGGCGCCGACCACGACGATTCCTGGCATCGCGGTCTGAGTGTAGGGCCCTTGCGGATGGACTTGACACCTAGCAATGCTAGGCTTAGCATGGCGAGGTATGAGAGCTGAATCCCTCAAGGGCCACCTCGACGCCCTGATCCTCGCCGTCCTCGCCGACGGCCCCCTGCACGGCTACGCGATCATCGAGAAGCTCAAGCGCCGCAGCGACGGCGCCCTCGAGCTGCCCGAGGGCACCATCTATCCGGCCCTGCACCGCCTGGAAGCGGGCGGGCTGCTCGCCAGCGAGTGGTCAGACGGGGAGGGTCGGCGCCGCCGCACCTACGAGCTGACGCGCCGCGGGCCGGCGCGAGCTGGGCACGCGCCGCAACGAATGGCGGGAGTTCTCCCGGGCGGTCGAGGCGGTGCTGGTATGAGCACGGAGTTTCAGACCCGGCTCGGGCAGGAGCTGAGCGCGGTGGGCATCCATGGCCGCCTGCGCGGCCGCATCCTGGCCGAGTACGCCGATCATCTCGCCTGCGACCCCGAGGCGCAGCTCGGGGAGCCCGCAGCGCTGGCCCGCCAGTTCGCCGACGAGGTGGGCAGCACCCGGGCGCGGCGGTCGGCGGTCGTCGGCTTCGCCGCGCTGGCCCTGGCCGGGATCCTGTTCGGCCTCGCCTTCGTCACCTCGGACGCGGCGTTCGGGGCGGCGCCGAAGGGTGCGCCGATCATCGGCCGCATCGCCACCGGGCTGGCCATCATCTTCTCCCAGATCTCGTTCGTCGCGGGGACGCTGGCCGCCCTGCGGTGGGCCCAGCGTCGCGGGTCCACGGTGCTCCCGGCCGCCGAGGCGAGGGTCATCGTGCGCCGCGTCGCCGTGGGCGTGCTGAGCGGGATCGTCACCATGGTCAGCCTCGGCACGATCGCCATTGCCTACCACCGCTTCGTGAGCGACGCCTGGGCGACGTTCGCGATCGTGGCCGCCGCGGTCGGGACCGCCGGCCTGCTGGCGGCGCTGCCGTCGGTCTGGGCGGCGGCGCGGCTGCGGCCGGTGGCCTCCGGGGAGGCCGGCGACATCTTCGACGACCTGGGCGCGTTGGTGATCCTCGTGCCGCCGCCCCTGCGCGGCCGGCCGTGGCGCTTGGCCGCCGTCGTCTCGGTGGCCGTCGCGGTGGTCATCACCGTCGTCGCGGTCCCGGCTCAGGACGCCTACGACGGCGCGGTGCGCGGGACCGTCGACGCGCTGCTGTGCATGGCGGGCTTCGCCACCCTGGGGCGCTACCTGGGCCTGTGGACGCCGCACCGTGCCTCCCGGCCCGAGCGGGGCTCGTAGGCCGTCCGCGGACGGCACGCGACCCGCAGACCTAGGCGGTCCGCAGGTCCATCCGGTGGTCGTGGCCGAGCAGCGGCAGCTCGTCGCACATCTCGGTCAGGCGGGAGACGGTGCGGGCATTGATCTGCTCGCAGAGCTCCTCGCGGTCCAGGCAGTTGGTGGTGAGCACCATCGAGCGCCGGTCCTCATAGCGGGCGTTGACGATCGAGTAGAGCTCCTCCAGGACCCAGTCGTTCTTGCGCTCGGCGCCCACGTCGTCGATGTGCAGCAGGTCGACGGCGGCCAGGCGGTCCAGGAGCCGATTGTGGCCGCCGGTCTCGTAGGTGTGGCGGATCTCGTTGAGCAGGCGCGGCAGCGAGTAGATCGCCGCCGTGCGACCGGCCTCCAGCGCCGCCTTGGAGACGAGCATGGCCAGCGTCGTCTTGCCCGTGCCCGGGGGCCCCATGAACCACAGGCCCCGGCCGGCCTCGAGCTGGTCATCGATGGTGGCCGCGAACCGGCGGGTGGCGGCGACGATCGCCGGGTCGATGTCGGTCACCGGCGGCCGGTCGAAGGCGACGTCGCGGTAGCGGCGCGGGATGACCGCTGACAGATTGCTCGCCCGCCGCCGCGCGATGAGCTGGCGGCGGCACCGGCACGGGTACGCCGTGTTGGTCTCGGCGTCGTAGATGCAGCCCGTCGCCGTCGCAGAGATCGAACGCGCACCCATCGCTCATGCCCGCCACCGCCCCGCGTCGCTCCACGCGCTCATGCCTCGAACCGCTCCCCGGCGAAGTTCATGAACTTCGGGTACTCCTTCTGGAACGTGAGCACGACATCGCCCACCGGCCCGTTGCGGTGCTTGGCGATGATGATGTCGGCCTCGCCCGGACGCTCGGAGTCCCTCTCGTAGTACTCCTCGCGATAGATGAACATGACCAGGTCCGCGTCCTGCTCGATTTGACCGGATTCTCGTAGATCGGAGAGGATCGGCCGCTTCTCCCCGCCGCGCTGCTCCACGCCACGGCTGAGCTGGGAGAGGGCGATGACCGGGACGTTGAGCTCCCGGGCCAGGCCCTTGAGCCCACGGCTGATCTGGCCCACCTGCTCGACGCGGCTCTCGACCCGGCCCTCGTGGCGCATGAGCTGGAGGTAGTCGATGATGATGAGCCCCAGGCCGCCGCTGACCTGCGAGTGCAGGCGCCGCGACTTGGCGCGGACCTCGAGGACGCCGGTGTCCGAGGAGTCGTCGACGTACAGTGGGCGCCTCGGCGAGGCGCTGGCAGGCCTCGAGGATCTTGGGCCAGCGCTGCTCGGCCACCTTGCCCCGCCGCAGGTCCTCGCCCTTGATCCGCGCCTGGGAGGCGACGAAGCGCTGGGCGAGCTCGGACTCGGACATCTCCAGGGAGAACAGGGCCACGGCGTGGCCGGCGAGCACGGCGTTCTCGGCGATGTTGGCGACGAGCGCCGACTTGCCCATCGACGGGCGGGCGGCGAGGATGACCAGGTTGCCGGGCTGGAAGCCGCCGGTCTTCTCGTCGAGGTCCTTGAAGCCCGACGGCGTGCCGGTGAGGGCGGTCTTGGACACCGACAGGCGGTGCAGCTTGTCGGTCTCCTCGTGGAGGATGTCCGCGATCGAGCGGATCTTCTTCTGGCGGTCGTCGGTGGCGACCTCCAGCACGGAGCGCTCGGCCTGCTCCACCAGCTCGCGCGCCGAGGCCTCCCGGGAGAAGACGCTGGCCTGGATCTCGTAGGAGGCGGTGAGCAGCGCCCGCAGCTTGAAGTTGTCGTGGACGATCCGGCCGTACTCGCGCGCGTGGCCGGCGGCCGGCACCCATCCGGCCAGCTCGTCGATCGCCGCGGGGCCCCCGACCTCGTCGAGCTTGCCGTGCTGGCGCAGCTTCTCGGAGACCGTGAGGTGGTCGATCTTGTTGTCGCCCTCATAGAGCTCCAGCATCGCCGCGAACACGGCGCCGTGCTGCTCGCGGTAGAAGTGCTCGGGCCGCAGCTGCTCCTCCACCAGCAGGGAGTGCAGGTGGCGCTCATCGAGCAGCACCGCGCCCAGCACCGACTTCTCGGCTTCGAGATTGTGGGGTGGGACGGCGATGTTCTGGACGGCGCTCATGAGGGGGTCCGAGGGTAGGCTCCGGCGCGAGCGCGCCGGAGCCGCGATTCCGGTATCAGCGAGCTTTGCTTTTGATGGGCAGTCGTCGCTTGGATCGGCGCTGCCCGCCCTCTCTATTGAGAGCCTGGGGCCGGACCGACTTGCACCCCCCTGTGCGACGTCCGTGCAGCCGGCTCATGCGACGCGCGATGACGGCTCGCGGCTGGTCTGCGAGTACACTGTCGGCCCGCGGTCGGGCGAGTCTCCGCTTGCGCGCACCTCGGAGCCACGCCTTATCCATCGCTAACGCAGCACAAGTGCCGGGCTGCGAGCAAGCGGAAGGCCCCGCCCGCCCCGGGCCGGAGGAAACCGCTTAGGAGGCGGCGACAACCATGGTCTTGACCGCCGCCGTCACTTCGTCGGCGATCTCCACCACCACCATGTACGTGCCGATGTTCCGGATCGGCTCGTCCAGGTGGATCTTGCGGCGATCGATCTTGATCCCACGGGCATCCCTGATGGCGTCGGCGATGTCCTGGGTCGTGACCGACCCGAACAGTCGCCCATCGTCGCCGGCCTGCTGGGGGATCGTGAGCACCGTGCGCCCGAGGACGGCCGCGCCCTCGCGGGCACGCTCCTCCGCCTCGCGCACGGCGCGCTCGGCATCCTCCTGGCGGCGCTGGGCCACCTTGATCGACGTGGCGGTGGCGGGCTCGGCCAGCTTGCGCGGCTGCAGGTAGTTGCGCAGGTACCCGGCCGACACGTCGACCACGGTCCCGCGCTCACCGAGCTGCTCTACGTCCTGGAGCAGGATTGCCTGCGGCATCGACGGCTCCGGCCTCTAGCGATCGCGGTCACGGTCGCGGTCACGATCCCCGCGTCCGCCACGATGGTCTCCACTGCCTTCGGCGACGTACGGCAGCAACGCAAGCTCCCGGGCCCGCTTGACGGCACGGGCCACCTGGCTCTGATGCCGGCGGCACGCTCCGGTGATCCGCCGCGAGCGGATCTTGCCGCGATCGGAGATGAACCGGCGCAGCGTGGCCAGGTCCTTCCAGTCCACCTGCTCCACCTTGTCCCGGCAGTACGGGCACGACTTACGGCGGGTCGAAGTCGGCCCACCCTTACGATCGCGCCGGCGCACCGGTCGTCTGCGTTGCTTTGCCACTGAGATCAGCCTAGCGTGATTGGTTGCGAACTGCCGTTAGAACGGGATGTCCTCGTCGGCTCCGGCAGCGCCGACCGGCGTGCGCTCGAAGTCACCGGTATCGATCGGGACGTCGCTCTCCTGCGCGTGCGAGCTTGAGGAGAACCCGTTCCCGCTCCCGTTACCGGCGTCATCGCGACCGCCGAGGAACTGCACGGAGTCAGCGACGATATCCACAGATTGGCGCTTGTTGCCGTCCTTGTCGGTCCACTCGCGCCACTGCAGGCGGCCGTCGATCGCGACCGGGCGTCCCTTGGAGAGATAGCGCTGGCAGTTCTCGCCCTGCGGACCCCACACGGAGACGTCGAAGTAGTTCGGCGCATCCTCCCAGTCCTGGGTCTGGGGGTTGCGGCGCCGGCCGTTGCAGGCCACGCGCAGCGAGCACACCGTGTTGCCCGATCCGGTCGCGCGACTCTCGGGGTCGCGCGTGAGGTTTCCGGTGATGATCACCCGGTTGATGTTGGCGCCAGCCATGTCATGGCTCCTTTCGCAAAGCCGTTTTGAAAGCTCGAGTCGAGTCTATGGCCGCGCCAGACGGCAACCTGGCGCAGTCAGCGGAATTTGGCGGAAACGTTGCTCCACCGCCACACGGCGTGTGTTTCGTGAGGCTTTTGTCACAGGTCGCGGCTCGCCCGGCACGCGGGCGGCTCGCCGGGCCCAGCGCGAGCCGGGTCTACGCCTCGGCGGGGACGGCGGGTGCAGCCGCCGGGGCGGCCACGGGCGTGCCCGCCACGACCGGGGGAGCCGAGTCGGGCGCCGGAGGGGTCCCCGGCACGACCCGGATGATCCGGAAGCGCAGCACCGCGTCGTCGATGCGCAGGGTGTGCGAGAGGCCCTCGAGCAGCGCCGTCGGGCCGGTGAACTGGAACAGGTGGTACTCACCCTCGGTCTGGTGGTCGATCTCGAACGCCAACGGGCGGTGGTGCCAGTCGTCGTTACGCTCGATCGCGCCGCCGCCACTGGTGATCTGCGTCTCCACGTCGGAGAGGATCTTGGCGCGGCGCTCATCCTCGGCGTTCATCGAGAGGACCAGCATCAGGTCGTATAGGCGTGCTTGCTCTGGCATGGAAAACCGCCCACGTGGGCGGGCGCCGACTATAGCGGGTGGCTCGTGATCGCTGCCCGCCCCGCGCCGCCTGTCACCATCGCGCTATGGCAGTCAAGCCCACCGCCATCCCGCTCGCCGACCTCAACATCGTCGAGTGCCCCGACGACGCCGACTGGGAGCGGTGGCTCCACGAGCACCACGCCACCGCGACCGACGCCTGGGTGAAGATCGCCAAGAAGGGCTCGGGCGTCACCACCGTCCACTACCCCGAGGTGCTGGACACCGCGATCTGCTTTGGCTGGATCGACGCGGTGCGCCGCCCGCTCGACGACACCTACTTCCTGCAGCGCTTCACGCCCCGCGGACCGCGCAGCAAGTGGTCGCAGGTCAACCGCGAGAAGGCACTGGCCCTCCGGCGTCGGGACGGATGCACGCCGCGGGGCACGCCCAGGTGCAGGCGGCCCGGGCCGACGGCCGCTGGGAGGCGGCCTACGAGCCCCAGAGCCGGGCGTCGATCCCCGACGACCTCCAGCGAGCTCTGGACGCCGAGCCGAAGGCCAGGGAGTTCTTCGCGACCCTCAAGGGCCAGCAGCGCTACGCGTTCCTGTACCGCCTGCACAACGTCAAGACCCAGAAGGGCGCGCGACCGGCGGATCGCGTCCTACATCGAGCTCCTGCGCGAGGGCAAGACCCTCAACTGACCGCGCTCGGACCGCGCTCTCGGACCGCGCGCCCGCCCGCTCGGCGCGCGCGAGCTCAGACCGCGCTCTCGCGCCTGGTCTCCTTGGCCCGGATATCGGCCAGCTGGTCGTCGATCCAGTCCCCCGGGTCGCGCGCGGTGACGATCGAGATGAGTCCCTCGTGGCGTCGCTTGCGCTCCTCGACGGGCATCGTCAGCGCGGCGTGGATGGAGTCGGCCAGCTCCTGGATGTCGAACGGGTTGACCGAGAGCGCGTACTGGCCGAGCTCCTCGTGGGCGCCGGTGTTCTCCGACAGCACCGAGACGCCGGCGCGCTCGTTGACCATCGGGCCCTCCTTGGCGACGAGGTTCATGCCGTCGAACATCGCGTTGACCATCAGCATGTCGTAGTGCTTGTAGGCGGCCACCGCCTCCTCGAGGTCGTCGCGGAGCTTGAGCTGGATCGGCATCCAGTCCGGCGACCCGTGGCGATGGTTGACCACCGCCACCACCGCCTCGATCCGCTCCAGGTACTCGGCGTACTCCGGGACGTCGGTCCGGGACGGCATGAGCTGGGCGATGAACGTCACCTTCTCCCGGAACTCGGGGTGCTGCTCGAGGAACGTGTCGAAGGCGCTGAAGCCGCGCAGGACGTTCTTGCTCAGGTCGGCGCGATCGACGCGGAGGATGAGATGGTCGCGGCGGCGGCGCAGCAGCTCTGACTCGAACTCCTCGCACCCGCGGGCGCGCGGCGACCGCCTGGATGGCGCTGGAGTCGATCGGCAGCGGATAGGCGCGGACCCAGACCTCGCGGTCATCCACCTTGACCACGCCGGCCTCGTGGTCGACGTCGAGCCCCATCAGGTCCTCGCAGCACTGCAGGAAGTTCCGGCGATAGGAGCGCGTGTGGAACCCGATGATGTCGTTGGAGAGGATCCCGTTGTAGATGTCGCGCCGGATCGGCGTCGGGAGCACCCGCCAGGAGTCCGACTGGCTCCACGGGATGTGGACGAAGTGGTGCAGGAACACGTCGGGCCGCTCGCGGCGCACGAGCGCCGGGAGGACGTAGAGGTGGTAGTCGTGGACCATCACCACCGGCTTGTCGATGCCCTCGATCTCCTCGAGGACCGCGGAGGCCAGGTCCTCGTTGACCGTGTTGTAGCCGAACTCGTAGGCCTCGGTCTCGTTGCGGCGAATGTCCGGGGCGTTGGACAGGTCCCACAGGTAGTGCTGGATGAACCACAGCAGCGGGTTGGCGATGATGTTGTAGAAGCCGTCGTAGGCGTCGGGGTCCGACGCGACCAGCTTCACGCGGTACTCGCCGCCGTCGGGCGCCTTCACCGGGAACGGGCGCCCGTCGTTGCGCTCGGCCTCGACCACGTCCTCGTCGGTCATCGCCGAGGCCACCCAGGTCACCGGGCGGTGAGAGGCCAGGCCGATCAGCGCGGTGACCAGGCCGCCTGTGCCTCGCTTGATCTCACCCCCCTCCTGGAAGGTGACCGGGCCCCGATTGGAGACCAGGACGAGTGGCGTGTCGGTTGACATGCGTCGGTACTAGACGATAACCGGCCCCGCGCTCCCGAACATACCCCACCAGAATCGGTGAACTTGTTAGCGTTCCGTCCCCGCCGCCCCCGCAAAGGAGATCGACCGTGAGCAGCACCGACGAGCTGCTGGCCAACAACGAGAGCTACGCGGCCGCATTTGACAAGGGCGATCTGCCGCTGCCGCCGGCCAAGAAGGTGGCCGTCATCGCCTGCATGGACGCCCGCCTGAGCGTCTACGGCATGCTCGGGCTCACCGAGGGCGACGCCCACGTGATCCGTAACGCCGGCGGCGTCGTCACCGACGACGAGATCCGCTCGCTGGCCATCTCCCAGCGCCTGCTGGGCACCGAGGAGATCATCCTCATCCACCACACCGACTGCGGGATGCTCACCTTCACCGACGACGAGTTCAAGGCGGCGATCGAGAAGGACACTGGGATCCGGCCCGCCTGGGCCGCCGAGGCCTTCCCCGATCTCGACGCCGACGTGCGCCAGTCGATCGCGCGGATCAAGGCCTCGCCGTTCATTCCCCGCAAGGACTCGGTGCGCGGCTTCGTCTACGAGGTGGAGACGGGCCGCCTGCGCGAGGTCTCCTGACAGCGGCGGCGCCGGCGCGTTACCGTTGGCGCCGGCATGGCTGAGCACGACGTCATCGTGATCGGCGCCGGGCCGGCCGGGGAGGTGTGCGCCGGGCGGGCCGCCGGCGAGGGTCTGGACGTGGCCCTCGTCGAGCGCGAGCTCGTCGGCGGGGAGTGCGCCTACTGGGCGTGCATGCCGTCCAAGGCATTGCTGCGTCCCGGCCGCAGCTCCTGGCCGAGGTCCAGCGCGTCCCCGGCGCCGCGCAGGCGGTGACCGGCGCCCTTGACCCGGCCGTCGTGCTCGCCCGCCGCGACGAGGTCATCCACGATCTCGACGATGCCGCGCAGCTCCCGTGGGTCGAGGAGCGCGGCATCATCCTCTACCGCGGTCAGGCCCGGCTCGAGGGCGAGCGACTGGTCCGGGTCGGCGATGAGGTCCTGCAGGCTCGCCGGGCGGTGGTGATCGCCGTCGGCAGCGGTGCCGCCATCCCTCCGGTCCCCGGCCTGCGCGAGATCGCGCCGTGGACCAACCGGCAGGCCACGACCGCCAAGTCGGTCCCGAAGCGTCTCACCGTCCTGGGCGGGGGCGCGGTGGGCTGCGAGCTGGCCCAGGCGTGGGCGTCGCTGGGCGCCAAGGTCACCCTGGTGGAGGCCGAGCCGGAGGTGCTGCCCAGCCGAGGAGCCGTTCGCCGGCGAGGAGCTGGCCGCGGCGCTGCGCGACGACGGCGTCGAGCTCAGGCTGGGCGCGAAGGCCACGGAGGCGTCGCGCAGCGAGCGGGGGGCAGTTCACGCTCACGCTGGCCGGCGGCGACACGATCGCCTCCGACGAGCTGCTGGTGGCCGTCGGGCGGACCCCGCACACCGACGACCTCGGGTTGGAGAGCGTCGGCCTCAAGCCGGGCACCGCCATCACCGTCGACGACCGCATGCGCGTCACCATCCCCGCGCGCCCCGCCTGGCTCTACGCCATCGGCGACGTCAACGGCCGGGCGCTGCTGACCCAGGCGGCCAAGTACCAGCGCGGTGGTCGCGGTGGCCAACATCATGAACCGGCATCCCATCGCCGACTGGGATAAAGGGCTCACCCCGCGCGTCGTCTTCACCGAGCCCCAGATCGCCGCCGTCGGCCGAACGTTGCGCGAGGCGCTCGACGACGGCATCCCCGCCCGCGCGGTCGACGCTGACATGAGCGCGACGCCGGGGGCGAGCTTCATCGGCAAGGGCGCGCCTGGCGCCGTGCTCGGATCGTGGTCGACGACGACCCGCGAGGTGATGATCGGCGCCACCTTCACCGGCCCCGAGGTCGCCGAGTCCCTGCACGCCGCCACCATCGCGATCGTCGGCGAGGTGCCGCTGCGACGCCTCGTCCACGCCATGCCGCCGTTCCCCACGCGCAGCGAGGTCTGGCTGAAGCTGCTGGACCCCTGGATGCCCTGAGCGGGCAGGTTGGAGATGCCCCGCTCAGGCCGGGATCTCGAGCGTGAACGTCGTCGCCCCCGCCGCCGACTGGACCGAGAGCCGGCCGCGCATCCGGTCGGCCAGCTCGGAGGCGATGGCCAGCCCCAACCCGGAGCCCTGGGCATCGTCGGCGGTGTAGAAGGGCTCGAAAATCCGCTGCTGGGCGGGGCGCTCGATGCCGTCGCCGTCGTCGCGGACCGCCAGGCGCACGTGGCCGTTCTCACGCGCGGCGGTGACGACGATCTGGGTGCCCGGCGGCGTGTGGGTGAGTGCGTTGTCGATGAGGATCCGCATGATCTGGGCCACCCGGACCGGATCGCATTGCGCCTCGATCGAGCTCGGCAGCCGCAGCTCCAGCCGGCTGTCGTGCTGGGCCAGCGTGGGCTCGAACTCCCCGGAGACCGAGCGGGTGAGCTCGCCGAGGTCGACCTCCTCGGGGCGCAGCTCCAGTGAGCCTGACTCCAGTCGCGACAGGTCGAGCAGATCGACCGACAGCTTGCCCAGCCGCTGCACCTGGTCGCGCACCTGATCCAGGAAGCGTCGCCGGGTCTCGGCGTCCAGCTCCTCGTCCTCGAGGAGCTCGACGAACCCGCCCAGCGAGAACACCGGCGTGCGCAGCTCGTGCGACGCCGTCGCGATGAACTTCTTGCGCGCCTGTTCGAGCTGCAGGAGCTGCTGCTGCATCTCGTTGAAGGCCACCGCGAGCTGTCCCAGCTCGTCGGTGGAGTCGACCGGGATCGGGCGGCTGAAGTCGCCCGCGGCCACCTGCTTGGCCGCCAGCTCCAGCCGCTTGACGCGGCGGGCCAGCGCCCGCGCCACCAGGTAGCCCGCGATCAGCGCCAGCAGCAGCGCGATCGTCCCCGCGACGAGGATCTCGTGGCGCACCGTCGACACGGTGCGCATCACGTCGGCCAGCGGCGCCGAGTACACGATCACCCAGCCGACGGCGCCGTGGTAGTAGGACACCGGCTTGGCCGCCTCGGCCACCGCGCCTGATCCGGAGCGCTCGACCGCGGTGACCAGCCGCCTCTGGCGCACCGCTCTGTTGGCGATGGGGAACCGCAGGGCGGGTCCCGAGCCCACGCCCGAGTCGGCCAGCTTGGAGACCTGGATCGACCCCTGCGCGACGTTGACCGAAAGCAGGGTCACGCGATTTCCCGAGGTGCCGGCGGTCTGGTTGACCAGTCGCCGGACTTCGGGTAGCGGCGTGGAGCTGCCCACGGCGCGACCGAGCTTGCCCGAGTGCGTCCGCGCCGTGGCGGCGAGCGCGGTCAGCTTCTCGCCCATCAGACGGCTCTGGAGGCCGGGGGCGACGTACAGGTACAGCGCGCCGATGGCCAGCGCCGTGATGGCGAAGAACACCACCGCCAGCCGGTTGCTCAGCGACAGCCTCATCTCCGCCCCACGATGCCGCTTCCGCTCAGGTCTCAGGGATCGGTGTCACGGAAGCGGTAGCCGACGCCCCGCACGGTGAACAGATATTCGGGGTCCTTGGGGTCACGCTCCACCTTCTCGCGCAGATGCCGGATGTGCACGTCGATCGTGCGCGGATCACGGTACGCCGAGTCGCCCCAGATGCGCGCCAGCAGCATGTCGCGCGTGAACACCCGGCCGGGCGCTCGCGCCAGCGCCGACAGGATCTCGAACTCCACGTAGGTGAGCTGGGCGTCGTCGCCGCGAATCCGCACGCTGCGCTTGGCGAAGTCGATCCGTAGCTCGCGGATGACCAGCGGAGCCTCGCCGGGCAGCGCCTGGTCGGGCCGGCTCATCTCGGCGCGCCGCAACGCCGCCTTGATGCGGCTGGAGAACTCCCGCAGCGAGAAGGGCTTGGTGATGTAGTCGTCGGCCCCGAGCTCGAGGCCCACCACCTTGTCGATCTCCTCGGACTTGGCCGTGAGCATGATGATCGGCACCGAGCTGCGGCTGCGCAGTCGCCGGCAGACCTCCAGGCCGTCGATCCGCGGCAGCATCAGATCGAGCACCACCAGGTCGAAGGACTGCTCGTCGAAGCGTTCGAGCGCCTGGCGCCCGTCGGTGGCCTGGACGACGTCGTAGCCCTCCTTGCGCAGCGGATAGGAGAGCAGCGTCTGGATCGACTGCTCATCGTCGACGAGCAGAATGCGGGCGCTACGTTCAGGCACCGTCGTCTCGGCCAACCTCTCACAAGAGTAATGAGCGCGGCCGGTGGGGTCGCACGCGCCCGTGCGCTCATGTGGTGAGCACGCCGCGCGGCGATCACCGGCGACCGGCATTTGCCGGTCGGCACGGCGGATAACCTTGGATCGATGCTGGATCCGCGTATCTACCGGACCGGGCTGGTCGTCGCGGCGCTGGCTCTGGTCGTCCTGGCGTTCTCGCTGACCAATCAGCAGCCGGCGCTCAGCCCGACGCTGGCTCCGTCGGCGTTCAACGGCCAGAACGTCTACGGCGAGATGGGCACCATCGCCAGCACCGATCCCAGCCGCCGCCCCGGCTCCGACGGCGATCAGTCGCTGGCCGTCACGGTGCGCAACACGTTGACCCACTACGGCTTTGCGCCCACCGTGGACACGTTCACCGGCCGCACCGTGGACGGGACGGTGCCACTGGAGAACGTGGTGGGCATCCGGCCCGGTACCGAGAACGGCAGCATCGTGGTGGTGGCCCCGCGCGATGCCCTCGGCGACCAGGCCATGGCGGCGGCGTCGGGCACCGCCACGCTGATGGAGCTGGCCCGCAACCTCGAGGGTGAGACTCTCCACCGCAGCGTCGTGCTCGCCTCCACGAGCGGCACCCAGGGGACCGCCGGAGCCATCCGGCTCGCCGCCAACCTGGCCGGCCCGGTCGACGCCGTGCTCGTCCTGGGCGACCTGGCCAGCGCCCACGTCCAGCAGCCGGTCATCCTCCCGTGGTCCACGCGCCAGGCCGTCGCGCCGCCCGCGCTGCGCAACACCGTCGCCGCGGCCCTGGCGGCTCAGACATCCCTGTCTGACGGCTTCACCGGCCTGGGCGGGCAGTTCGCGCACCTGGCGTTCCCGTTCACCCTGGGGCAGCAGGCCCCCTTCGGTGCGCTGGGCATCCCGGCCGTCCAGCTGTCGCTCTCCGGCGAGCAGGGCCCCGCCGCAGATGCCGCGCTCATGGATCCGGCGCACCTCACCGCGGTGGGCCGCGCGGTGCTCACCACCATCTCCGCCCTGGACAGCGGCAAGACGCTGCCGCCGCCGTCGGCCTACGTCCTGCTCGGCGGCAAGGTCGTCCCCGGGTGGGCCATCTCACTCTTCGTCCTGTCGCTGCTGGTTCCAGTGCTGCTGACCACCATCGACGGGGTCGCCCGCGCGAAGCGGCGCGGCCACATCATCTGGCGTTCGCTCACCGTGATCCTGGCCGCTGCGCTCCCGTTCGCGCTCCTCGTTGGGATCGTGCTGCTGGCGCGGCTGATCGGGGTCATCCCGGTGGCGCCGCCCGGCCCCGTGGCGGCCGGCGCGATCCCGCTGGGCAGCGGGGGTGCCCCATTGCTGATCGTGATGGCGCTCGTCCTGCTGGCCGGGTCGGCCGGTGTGCTGGAGCTGGCGCGGCGGCTGCCGACGCGCACGCGTACGTCGCGCCGGCCCCTGGAGGGGCTGGGCAGCGATGGCGCGCTGGCCGGCCTGCTCGTGGTGATGTGCCTGGTGACGTTCGTCATCTGGCTGAGCAACCCGTTCGCGGCGTTTCTGCTGGTGCCGGCGCTGCACCTGTGGCTGTGGGCGGTCAGCCCGGACATGCGCGTCCCGCTGCCGCTGCGCCTGGTCCTCATTGCGGTCGGGATCGCGCCGGCCGTGCTGGTCGT
Organism: uncultured Solirubrobacteraceae bacterium; assembly: GCA_963764125.1. Classification (GTDB taxonomy): domain Bacteria; phylum Actinomycetota; class Thermoleophilia; order Solirubrobacterales; family Solirubrobacteraceae; genus Palsa-465. The sequence goes on along the minus strand of CAVXRR010000039.1, from coordinate 100,882 downwards.
GGTCTACTACGCCAACGAGCTGGGCTACGGCCCCATCAACGTCGTGTGGGAGATGGTCCTGCTCCTCGCCGGTCACGGGGTGAGCATCGCGGCCGCCATCGAGTGGAGCGTCGTCCTGGGCTGCCTGGTCAGCGCGGTCACCCTGGCGCTGCTGGCCGCTCGGGGCTCGCGCACCGTGCCCGTCCCCGTCACCGTGCGAGGCCCGGTCACTTACGCCGGGCCCGGCTCGCTCGGGGCACGAAATCCGCGCTGCGCCGCTGATGCGACGCTTCATCCGCGCCATCTCGTCCGTGCTCATCCTGTCCGGCGTCCTGCTCGTCCTCGACGCCGGCGTCACCCTGATCTGGCAGGAGCCCGTCACCGCCGCCATCGGGGTGATCATGCGCGGGGAGGTCAACCAGCGCTACCTCAGCTACCGGACCGCGCCGCTGACCGGCTCAGACGCCCAGGCGCTGCACACCATCAAGCCCCTGGGACAGCGGATCGCCTATCTGGCCCGGCGCGAGCGCGCCCAGGTGACCACCGGCGACGCGATCGGGCAGATCGAGATCCCGCGGATCGGCAACACCTACAACATCGTCCAGGGCACCGACACCCGGAGCCTGGAGGAGGGCCCCGGCCACTACCCGCAGACGGCGCTGCCCGGCATGGGCCAGACCGTGGCCATCGCCGGGCATCGCACGACGTATCTGGCGCCCTTCCGTTTCCTCAACGATCTCAAGGGCGGGGACCGGATCGTCGTGAAGATGCCCTACGGCAAGTTCACCTACGTGGTCCAGTACCAGCGGATCGTCAAGCCGACCCAGGTGTCGGTGATCAATGACGTCGGCTATGACCGGCTGGTCCTCTCGGCCTGTAACCCGCTCTACAGCGCCGCTCAGCGGATCATCATCTTCGCCCGCCTGAAGGCGGTCCAGCCCCTGGGTCCGGCACGGGCCGCGGTCGCCTGATGGCCCTTCCCGATTTCAGCCAGGCCAAACGACGTCCAAATGTCCAGCCCCCGTGCTTCGGCATGGAGGTGCAAAGCTTGAACGCCGACATCTAGGGCAGGAATCGATGGGTCAGACTCAGCCGACAGGCGAAGGGAATCGCGACATGCGGATCAGTGACATACAGGAGCAGGTCGGGCGCGGCGAATACCGCGTCGACACGGACGCCGTCGCGGCGGCGATCCTGCGCCGGCTCCTGCTCAGAGCCGAAGCGGATGGATCCGGGAAGCGCCCTCAGGGGGAGTGCTCGTAACCTGACAGCTCGCCGGTGCTGCCGGCGAACTGCAGGCCGGCCGGGCGGGCAGGGTCGTCTGCCACCCGCCCGATCCAGGTCAGCGGCGCGCCCGCCGCCGCCGGCCAGTGTGACTCGACTGCTGCACGCGCTCGCTCCGGGATGCAGGCGCACAGCTCGAAGTCCTCCCCGGCGGTGGCCGCGAACGCCGGCGCGTCGACGCCGAGCTGGGCCGCCACCTCCGCCACACCGGCGGCCAGCGGCAGCGCCGCCAGGTCCAGATCCAGGCCCACCCCACTTCGGCGCGCGAGATGCCGGGCATCGGTGGCCAGGCCGTCGGACAGGTCGATCATCGCCGTCGCCCCCAGCGTGCTGAGCGCTCGGCCCGCCGCCAGGCGCGGGCGCGGGCGGGCGTAACGGTCGTGCAACGCGGCGGCGACCGGCCCGTCCAGCGTGGCCCGTCCCTCGAGCAGCGCCAGACCGGCGCCGGCAGCCCCCAGCGAGCCGGTGACCGCCACCAGGTCCCCTGGCCGGGCGCCGTCGCGCCCGACGAGCGTGGCGGGGTCGCTGGCCCACCCCACGACGGTGACGGCCACGCTCAACACCGGCGAGGCGCTGACGTCGCCGCCGGCCACCGTGACGCCGCACTCATCGGCGCACTCGCGCGCTCCCTGAAGCAGCGCGACGGCGTCCTTGAGCTCGAGACCGGCGGGCACGCCAAGGGCCACGTAGGCCTCGCCCGCCTGCGCGCCCATCGCCGCCAGGTCAGACAGGGCGCTGCCGAGCGCGCGGTGGCCGATCTCGGCCGGCGTCAGCTGACCGGAGCGGAAGTGGACCCCGTCGATGACGGTGTCGACCGACGTCACGGCATAGCCCCGGCCGCGCACGACCGACGCGTCGTCGCCGAGCCATCGCAGCACCGTCGTCGGGACGCCGCTGGCGGGGGCCAGCACCTGCTCCAGCTGCTCGATCAGCTCCAGCTCGCGCATGGTCGGCCCGCCGCGAGCGGCGCGCGTCTACCGGTGGCGGTAGACGATGCGGGCGCGGTCGAGGTCGTACGGGGACAGTTCGACCCGGACGCGGTCCCCGGGGAGGATGCGGATGCGGAAGCGGCGCATCTTGCCGGCCACATGTCCGAGCACGACACGATCCATGTTGTCGAGCTTGACGCGGAACATCGCGTTCGGGAGGGCCTCGACGACCTCTCCCTCCAACTCGACCTTTTCTTCCTTGGGCATCTGTAACGAACCTTGTCAGAGCACGGCGCCCTGGCGCCCCGTGCAACAGACGAGGCTACCAGCCGCGTGGCGGCCGGCGGGCCGTCAGTGCTTGACGGGCCCGGTGGCGCCGGTTCCACCGGTTCCGCTGGGCGGATTGTGCGCCGGTGGTGGCGTCGAGTTGGTCCCCGAGCCCGACTGCGGTGGATGCTGGTAGAGCGTGGGGTTGTGGTACTGCGTGGTCGAGGTCCCGTTGGCCACTCCGGTGCCGCCGCTGGGCGTCGTGGTGGTGCTGCTCGCGGAGGTGTTGGTCGACTGGGGCGCCGTCGTCACCGCCCGGCCGGTCGTCGCGAACGGGCCGAAGAACGCCGTTCCCGCGAAGGGCACGTCGGGCGGGCGCCAGTCGCCGCAGTAGCCGCCGGAGGCGGCATGCATGTACTCGTTCCAGATCGGAGCAGCGAGGGTGCCGCCGAATCCGTTGGCCATCGGGATGTTGCCCTGCGGATAGCCGACCCAGACCGCCGTCGACATCCGCGGCGAGTAGCCGACGAACCAGGCGTTCTCCAGGTTGTTGGCCGTACCGGTCTTCCCGGCCACCGGGCAGCCATAGTTGGCCGAGGTGCCGGTGCCGCTGGTGACGACCTGCTTGAGGATGCTCGTGCCCTCATAGGCCTCGGCATACGGGAACACCCGGGTGGGGGCGGTGTTGCCGAAGTTGCGGTTGCTGCCGTCGGGGAAGACGACCTTGTTGATGATCGTCGCCGGGACGTGGCTGCCGCCGTTGGCCAGGGTGGCGTACGCGTCGGCCATCTCCAGCGGCGTGACCCCGACGCGCAGGCCGCCGATCACCTCGGCCGGGTTGCCGTCCAGCGGTGACGTGATGCCCATGGACCGCGCGGTGTCGTCGAGCTTCTCCCAGCCCAGGTCGGCGGCGAGCTGCACGTACACCGTGTTGTCGGAGAGGATCGTCGCCTTGGTGATGTTGATCGTGCCCTGGTAGGAGTCCTCGGCGGTGTGGACCTCCCACGTCGGGGCGGCGCTGAGCCAGCCCGCCGCCAGCGGCTTGGAGACGTAGTAGGTGCTGTTGGGGTTGCCGTGGTCGTCGTGGATCAGCGTCATCAGCGCGAACGTCTTGAACGACGATCCCGGCTGGCGGTGGGCGGAGGTCGCGTAGTCGACCTGGGTCGCGCCGTAGCTGCCCGAGGTGGCGATGGCCAGGATGTGCCCGTTTGACGGGTTGACCGACGCCACTGCGGCACCGGCCGTGCCGTGGCCCTGCCCGGCCAGCAGCGACTCGTGATCGACGATCGCCTGGTGGGCCAGGGCCTGCTTGCGCAGGTCGATCGTGGAGTAGATCTTCAGCCCACCCTCCTGGAGGCTCTTGCAGTTGTTCGGCGTCTTGGGGCACAGGTCGCGGGCCGCCTGCTGCTCGATGTAGTCGAAGACGTAGGGGTCCTTGTGCACCTGCAGGGTGTTGTCGGCCTTGAGCTCCAGGTGCTTGGTGGCGGCCTGATCGGCCTGCGCCTGTGTGATGTAGCCCGCGGTGACCATCGACTGCAGCACCTCGGACCGGCGGCGCAGCGCGTCGCCGGGGTGAAGGAAGGGGTTGTACGTGGTCGGCGCCTGGGGCAGGCCTGCCAGGAGCGCAACCTGCGCCAGGCTGAGCTTCTCGACCGGCTTGTCGAAGAAGATCTGCGACGCGGCGGCCACGCCGTAGGCGGTCTGACCGCCGACGGCCCCGTAGGGCACATCGTTGAGGTAGTTGTTGAGGATCCAGTTCTTGGAGTGCTCGGACTCCAGCTGCTCGGCGAGCTTGGCCTGGACGATCTTGTACTTCAGGTCGTGATTGAACTTGTAGCGGTGCGGCAGGTAGGTGTTGTCGACCAGCTGCATGGTCAGCGTCGACGCGCCCTGGAGGCCGTTGCCGCCCTTGACCGCGTCCTTGATGGCGGCGCGGAGGATGCCCTGGTAGTCCAGCGCCCCGTGCTGGTAGAAGCGGCGGTCCTCGATCGCGATCGTCGCCTCCTTGAGCTGCTGGGGGATGCTGGCGCCGGCGATCTCGGTATGGACCGTCGGGGACCAGATGAAGCCCAGCGAGGTCCCGTCGGCCGCGAATATCTGCGACGGCGAGCCCGGCACGAAGGGCTTGAGCGACTTGAGGTTGGGCGCCGACTGCGCCACGTTGACCACCCAGCCCGCGATCGCGAGCGCGCCGACGGTCACGGCGCAGAGGATGAGGACTCCGGTCATCGCGACCACGCTCTTCAGCGGCGATCCCCTGTTGCGCCGGCGTCGGCGCTGTCTCTCACGTCGGCTCATGGAATGGGGTCGAGTCTGAACAGGCGCCAGGGGGGTCGATCAGGTGCAGGCGCCGCACTCGTGGCTCGCCAGTGTAGCTGCGTGGGTTGTTCGGCCCGCTGGTTCGGGGTCCTGCAATCGCTGGCAAGATCGCACCCGCCCATGCATTCACGCGCCCTGCTCATCGACGGCCTCGGGACGCTCGTGTCGCTCTCGCCGCCCGCCCCCGCGCTCCGCCGCGAGCTGGCCGCGCGCTTCGCCATCGAGGTGTCCGAGGAGCAGGCCGCCCGGGCCCTGGCCGCGGAGATCGCCTTCTACCGCGCGCACATGGGGTTGGGCCGCGACCGCGACAGCCTCGCCGCCCTGCGGCGGCGCTGCGCCGAGGTCATGCGCGGGGCCCTGCCGCCCTCGGAGGAGCTCGCCGCCGTGGATATCGACGCGCTCACCGAGGCGCTGCTCAGCGCCCTGCGCTTCGACGCCTACCCCGACGCCCGTCCCGCCCTGGCGCGGGTCCGCCACGCCGGGGTGGGCGGGGTCCGGATCATCGTCGTCTCGAACTGGGACGTGTCGTTGGCCGACGTGCTCGAGCGGGTCGGGCTGGCGCCACTGGTCGACGCCGTCGTCACCTCGGCCGCCGTCGGGGCCGCCAAGCCGGCGCCCGCCATCTTCACGCACGCCCTCGGCCTGGCCGGAGTCGCCGCCGAGCGCGCGCTGCACGTCGGCGACAGCCTGGACGAGGATGTCCGCGGGGCGCTGGGCTGCGGGATCCCGGCCGTGCTCCTGCGTCGCCACGAGGACCCCGGTTCGCCCGCCCCCGCGGCCCCGGACGGCGTGGCGACGATCGCGGGCTTGGCGCAGCTCCAGTGGCCCTAACCTGGGACCGGTGACTCCACCCTCCTCGCGCCCGGCGGTCCCGGCCTACGACGAGCCGCCGCCGATCGAGCCGCCTGACGCCGCGGCCACCGACGACGACCGTCCGCCGTGGCCGATCTGGACCGCGCCCGCCGCCGTCGCGCTCGGCCTGGTCCTCGGATCGCTGGGGTCGATCATCATCGACCTGGTGGCCGGCGCGGGCGGCTCGAGCGTGAGCCATCCCAGCCCGGCGGCCACCATCGTCTCCGATATCGTCTTCGACCTCTGCTTCGTGGCCGCGGCGCTGTGGCTGGCGAGGTGGCGCGGACGCGCCCGCCCCAGCGACTTCGGGTTTCGCTGGGTGCGTCTCTCGACCGGGGTGGGGGCGGTGGTGGCCGCCGCCGTCGCGTACTACGGGCTCACCGCCCTGTACAGCGCGCTCGTCCACCTGCACGGCAAGGACAAGCTGCCCAGCGAGCTGGGCGCGACCCACAGCACGGCGGCGCTGGTCGCCGCGTCGCTGTTCGTCTGCGCGATCGCGCCGATGTGCGAGGAGTTCTTCTTCCGCGGCTTCGTCTTCGGAGCGCTGCGCAACATCCCGCTGCGCGTGGGCCGGTTCGACGGCGGCCCCTGGATCGCGGCCGTGCTCACCGGGATCCTGTTCGGGCTGGCGCACACCGGGTCGGCATCCTCGCAGTACCTGATCCCGCTCGGATTCCTGGGCTTCGTGCTGTGCCTGGTGCGGTGGCGGACGCGCTCGCTGTATCCGTGCATGGCCCTCCACAGCGCCAACAACGCGCTCGCGCTCGGCGTCAACCAGCTGAGCTGGACCGCCCCCGCGATCGTCGGGCTGATCGTCGCCTCCTGGCTGGTGATCGCGGCCGTCACGGGCCCGCTCGGCCGGCCCGCGCCGCGCCCCGCCTGACCCCCGCGCCGGCGGCCCGCGCCGCGCCCGCCTGACTCCTGCGCGGCGTTCGCGCCGCCCCGCCGGGCTCAGTCGGGTTCGTTGACTGGTTTACTTTCCCGGCTATGCGTCGCCATTTCGCCTCCTGCACCGCGGCTCTCGCCGCCACGATCGTGTCGCTCGGGATGTTCGCCGGCGCCGCTGTCGCCGACGGCTCCTCCGCCGGATCTCTGACCACCGCGGTCTCGACCGCGACGACCGCGGCCTCCGCGGCCACCACCGCATCGACCCCGACGACCAGCACGACTCCGACCCCGACGACCCCGACCAAGACCACTCCCACCACGCCCACGCCCACGCCCACGCCGCCGCCCGCCGCTTCGCCGGCCAAGGCCAAGGCCAAGCTGTATCTCGCCGGCTCCTTCACGGTGGACACCGACGAGGTCACGGTCCCCAACCGGGTCGTTGAGGTGCAGGGTTTCGTCCGGCCCTACGTCGCCGGGCAGAAGGTGAAGGTCCAGTCCTACCTGGGACGCAAGCTGATCAAGACCGACGTGCTCCGCGTCAAGCCCGCCAAGGGCGGCGTGGGCGTCTTCACCGAGAAGGTCAAGGCGTCGGGTACGGGCCAGGTGCGCGTCAAGGTGACGCACGCGCGCACGCACCAGATGCTCGGCTTCCTCTCCGAGCGCGTGTTCACCGTCCTCGATCCGCAGGCTGGCTTCGGGGCGCGCAGCCCGTTCGTGACGCTCATCCAGGAGCGGCTCAACGCCCTCCATGTGTTCGTGCCGCAGAGCGGGGTCTACGACACCTACACCGGCCTGGCGCTCGACGCCTACCACCGGCTGCTCGGTCACGGCGTGTCGCAGTCGCTGGACGCGGCGACGGTCTCAGAGCTGCTCAACGGCGTCGGGGCCTTCCACGTCCGCTACCCCAGGGACGGGACGCACGTCGAGGGCGACCTCAGCCGCCAGCTCCTGGCCGAGATCAACGGGTCCAAGGTCGTCTGGATCTATCCGATCTCATCGGGCAAGCCGTCGACGCCGACCGTCCTGGGACGCTTCCAGGTGTACTACCGGGTGCCGGGCTACCTGCCCGACGGCATGTACTTCTCGAGCTTCTTCTTCCGGGGCTACGCCATCCACGGCTACAACCCGGCGCCGGACTACCCCGCCAGCCACGGCTGCATGCGACTGCCGATCATCGACGCGATCTCGGTCTACAACTGGGTCAACTTCGGCGACTGGGTCGACGTCTACTACGAGTAGCCGGCGGCCGGCGAGCGAGTGAGCATGTCAGCGCGTGATCGGCTCCTGGGGGAGCTGCAGACCCATGCCCTGGTCATCGGCGAGGTGGTGCTGACCAGCGGCGCCACCGCCCAGTACCTGATCGACGCCAAACGGGCCATCCTGCTCCCCGCCGGGTTCGCCGCGCTCTCGGAGCTCGTCGCGGCGCAGGCTCGGCAATGGGGCGCCACCGCGGTCGGCGGCATGACCATGGGCGCCGACCCCATCGCCTGCGCGGCGCTGGCCGGCGGCGCCGACGTCAAGGCCTTCTTCGTGCGCAAGGAGGCCAAGACCCACGGTCTCGCGCGGCGGATCGAGGGGCCGCTGCTCGAGGCCTCAGACCGCTGCATGCTCGTCGAGGACGTCGTCACCACCGGCGGGTCGACGCTGCGCGCACTTGAGGCGATCCGCGACGAGGGCCACGAGGTCTGCGGCGTGCTGGCCATCTGTGACCGGCTGGCCGGCGGGGCTGAGGCGATCCAGGCCGCGGCGGACGTTCCCTACGTGGCGCTGACCACGATCGACGAGGTCTATCCGGAGCGCCCGGACCGGTAGCCGGGGTCGCTGGCGACTCTCGGCCTCCGCGCGCGACACGAGCGAACGTCAACGGCGGCTATCGAAGGCGGCACGGGCCGGCCCGGCGGTTCCCCGAGGGACTCGTGGTCGATAGTGAAGGAAATAGCTGCAAAATCGACCACGGCCAGCCACCGCGACGTCTCGCGTCGGGCGCAACCCTGCAGACCGCCCCTCCTAAGCCGCAGTTGACGTTCCCCGCGCATCACCGGCGACCCCGAAAGGCCCCAAAAACCACCCAGCGTCAGTGCAACCGCGGCAGCGACCTACAGGCCGCCGATACCTGGTGGTCGGCCACCACCTGCCACCCACCCGAGGTCGGCGTGAACATCATGATCGGATTGCCGTGGGCGATCGCCTGTCCGAACTTGAAGCCGATCTTGGAGACGTTGACGCCCAGCGTGTAGGCCAGCGCGGTCTGGTACTCCAGGCGGGTCAGCGGCTCGCCACACCCCCGCAGCCGCGCGGCTCCGCCGAGCTGCCCGATCACCGAGTTCAGCCTCCCCAGCTCGATCGTTCTCGCGCGCTGGACGTGGATGTCCTTGTGCTCGATGCGGGCGGCCGAGAGCGCCGGCGGGATCAGGCCGATGACGAGCAGGCCGACGGCCACCGCTCCCACGACCGTGGCGGCCGTCCCGGATACGCCCAGCCGCGGCGGGTCGGCGAGCACGCGCCCGACGAACACGCCGGCGAGCACGATCATCACCCCGGACGCCTCGAACATGTAGCGCGCCAGGCCGGGCCAGCCGTGCAGCGCGAAGCCGATCTCGACGATCACCCAGCCGACCACGCCCCCGGCCAGCACCAGCGTGACGCGATCGGCCCAGGAGCGCCGCCACGCCGCCAGCACCACCGCGAGCAGGGCCGCGATCTCCAGCGGCCAGTAGTGCAGCTCCAGGAAGCGCCGGATCGTGCCGCCCACCTGATCTGAGGTCAGGCGGCGACCGGAGTCCATCGCGTTGGCGGCGGCGACGAAGGGCGTGCGCGAGGTCAGCGCCGGGATCCCGAACCACAGCAGCGCCATCACCACCACGCCGCCGATCAGCACCGGGCGGGTGGCGGGACGGCGGACCCAGGCCCACAGCAGGTAGAGGCCGAGGAACGGCCACACCTCCGGTCGCCCGAGCCCGGCGAGCGCGCCCGCGGCGAAGGCCAGGCGCGTGTGGCCGTCGAGGTGCAGGTCGATCGCCGCCAAGCACAGGGCGACGATCATGGGGTCTGACTGCGAGCTGAGGATGTAGTGGAAGTAGTCCTGGATGCCCAGCAGCGCCAGGCCGGCGAAGATCCCCGCCACCCAGCCGGCCCAGCGCCGTTCGGGCGGTGCGTCGGTGAGCTTGTAGGCGATCCGCCCGGCGAAGATGACCCCGCTGAGCGAGACGGCGGCCGACGTGATCATCCACAGCCGCAGTTCGTGTGAGCCGAGCAGCGCATAGACCACCGTGAACACGTAGGGGAGCGGCTTCCACGACGGCGCGGCGTTGGTGTCCAGGCCACCGTGCAGCGTCATGTGGCCCCACGTCAGCCAGCCGTAAGGGTCAAAGCCCGGGCGGGTCTTGGCCCAGATGACCACGATGGCCGCGAACGCGACGAGAGCGGCCGCGATCAGCCAGCCGCGGTAGGCGGCGCCGAATCGGCGCAGCGACGGGCCCGAGACGGCGGGATCGCGGGGTTCGCTCCCGCCCGGACGGGACGGGGCGGATTCGAGGGTGCTCTCGGACACGAGGACGCGCGGACCGTAGCACGGGGACCATCCGCATCCCGTCGGGGTTTGATGCACCACGGACGCCACTTCCGACGTACAATCCGCTCGTCGCCCGGGGGGAGAAGTTGCCCCCGGCAGGAATCGAACCTGCATCCCGCGCTTAGGAGGCGCGTGCTCTATCCATTGAGCTACGAGGGCCTGAGCGGTCAGAGTAACCGGCCCCGCGCCCCCGTCCATTCGTTGAGCACGCATTAATCGTGAGTGACACCAACTCGTCGATCTGCTTCGATCAGACCCATGGAGGGTAGGTAGGTGCGCCGTGAGGTCGGCCGCTAGAACATGAGCGTCGGTGCTTCAGAGCTCCTCGTCGAGCCAGAAGCCAACGTCGGCGTAGTCGAGCTCGCCGGCAAGGACGTCACGGCACGGTCCCCTCGCCAGCTCTTCTGGCGGCGATTCCGCGCCGATCGGGTGGCGATGGTCTCCGCCGGGTTCATCATCGTGCTCATCATCGTCGCGATCCTGGCGCCGCTGGTGATCAAGCTTCTCGGTCTCCCGGGCCCCAACGTCAACGACCCGAACGCCACCGACGCGTTCGGCAGCCCGCTGGGCCCCACGGCCGCTCATCCCTTCGGCGTCGATCAGCTCGGGCGCGACGTGCTGAGTCGCACAATCTACGGCGCGCGCGTGTCTCTGATCGTCGGGATCTTCGGGACGGCCATCGCCACCATCCTGGGCACCGTGGTCGGGCTTCTGGCCGGGTTCTACCGCGGGTGGGTCGACACGGTCGTGTCGAGGATCGTCGAGGTCTTCCTGGCCTTCCCGGTGCTCGTGCTCGGCCTGGGGATCGGTGCGGCGTGCGGCGTGCGCGGGTGCGCCGGCGGCCTCATCCAGCCCGGGTTGGGCACCGTCATCTTCATCATCACGATCAGCTCGTTCACGTACATCGCGCGCATCGCGCGCGGTCAGGTGTTGTCCTTGCGCGAGAAGGAATTCGTGGAAGCGGCGCGCTCTCTGGGGGCGTCCAACCGCCGCATCCTGTTCAAGGAGATCCTGCCCAACCTGATGGCGCCGCTGATCGTCTACGCGAGCCTGCTGATTCCCACCAACATCCTGCTCGAGGCCGGATTGTCCTTCCTGGGCGTCGGGATCCGCCCGCCCACCGCGAGCTGGGGCCAGATGATCTCCGACGCCACGCCGATCTTCAACACGGCGTGGTGGTACATGCTCTTTCCGGGGGCAGCCCTTCTGCTCACGGTACTCGCGTTCAACCTGGTCGGAGACGGCCTGCTGGACGCGCTCAACCCACGTGGGGAGTCGCGTTGAGGAGCGCGCTCTCCGTGTCTCAACAGAGGAGGCAACCCTATGAGGCGTAGTCGCAAATCGATCGTCATGGTGGCGATCACTGGGGCGCTGGTCGTCGGGCTCTCGGCGTGCGGCGGCAGCAGCAGCTCGAGCAGCGCGTCCGGAGGAGGATCGTCGTCGAAGACGACGGCATCGAGTGGCGTCCAGGCGATCCCGCTCAAGCCGGGGGAGAACCCGGCCGGCCAGGTGCTGACCGGTCCCACCAAGAAGAAGGGCGGCGTACTGACGGCGTATACCAGTGAGGACTTCGCGCATCTGGACCCGGGTCAGTCGTACTTCACCAACGACTACATCGTCGACTACGCGACACAGCGTCCGCTGTTCTCGTACATGCCGAACACCCAGAACGTGCTCAGTCCGGACCTGGCCACCGTGATCCCGACCACGGCCAACGGCGGCATCACCGACGGCGGCAAGACCGTCACCGTCCACATCCGCAAGGGCGTGTTCTTCAGTCCGCCGGTCAACCGTGAGGTGACGTCCGCCGACGTCGCGTTCGCGATCGAGCGCGGCGCGAACCCCAACGTCGGCAACGGGTACTTCGGCGCGTACATGGGCGCCCAGTCCTTCGCTCCGTTGGTGGGATCGCAGAGCGCCAGCTACAAGGGTGGCCCGATCCCCGGGATCCAGACGCCCGACAAGTACACGATCGTCTTTCACACGACGAAGCCGAGCGGGGCGTTCCTGGTCTCGGCGCTGAGCCTGCCGCTTTCGGCGCCGCTCCCGGAGAGCTTCGTCGGGCCCATGGACAAGCACTCGCCGACCACGTTCGGGACCAAGTACATGGTCGGAACCGGTCCGTACATGATCGAGGCCGATCCCAAGACGGGCGTGTTCCAGGGCACCGGCTACCAGACCGGGAAGTCGCTGACGCTGGTGCGCAACCCGAACTGGAACTCCAAGACCGACTACCGGCCCGCGTACCTCAACCGGATCAACGTCAACATCGGTGGCGACGCGACCGTTATCGGCCAGCAGGTGCTGAAGGGCTCAGACGCGGTCCAGCTCGACACGCCGGCGCAGTCGATCGACAAGCTCGCCTACCAGCAGTACCCATCACAGATCACGTTCACCCCTGGCGCCGGCGACCACTACGTGACTCTGAACAACTCTCACGGAGTGTTCACGAACATCAATCTCCGGCGTGCTGTATGGGCCAACCTCGATCGCGCCGCGATTCTGAAGCTGAAGGGCGGCTCGCTCACAGGCTCCGTTGGCACCCACTTCATCTATCCCGGGGTCAACGGCTACCAGCAGGCCGGCGGCGCGGCGGGGCCACAGGTCCCATGGAACAAGTCGCTCACCGGAAGCCTGTCTGTGGCCAAGACGTATATGAAGGCTGCGGGCTATCCGGGTGGCAAGTACACCGGTAGCGCGTCGGTTCTCATCGTCGGCTCGTCCAACGGAAACGACCCGGCCGTCAATCAGGTTGTCAGCAGCGACCTCACGCAGTTGGGCTTCAAGGTTCACCTCACCCAGGTGGACCAGTCGGTCATGTACGCCAAGTACTGCGAGGTCCCCAAGCAGGAAGTTGACGTCTGTCCGAGTGGTGGTTGGGTGCGTGACTTCGCCGATCCGTTGACGGTGCTGTTCATCCCGTTCTACGGGCCGAACATCGTCCCCACCAACAACTCCAACTTCGGCCAGGTCAATGATCCGCAGATCAATGCCGCGATGAAGCAGGCGGGCCTGGTCTCGGACCCGACCGCGCGTGCTCAGGCGTGGGCCAACGTCGACAAGTTGATGGTCAACAAGGCCGTCGCGGTCCCCGAGGACTTCGACAACCAGCCGAACATCTCCAGCAAGAACGTCGCCGTGGTCAACGCGCTCTGGAACGTCGGGAGCGCCGACTTGAGCTTCACTTCGCTCAAATAGTCCCCAAGTACGAGTAGGTCGAGCGCGGGTCTCGCTCCGGCGAGACCCGCCTCGGCTCACCTCGTCACAGCAAACGACACGACACAATGGCCACCTACATCCTCCGCCGCGTCCTCTGGGGCATCGTGCTGGTCATCCTGGTCAGCGCGATCACGTTCCTGTTGTTCAACGTCTTCCCGTCGGCCGATCCGGCGCAGTTGCGCGCGGGACGCAACGGCAGTCCAGCCACGATTGCCTACATCCGCCACGAGCTCGGCCTCGACAAGCCGATCTACACACAGTTCTTCGTCTACATGAAGAACCTCTTGCTGCACTTCAACTTCGGGACCAGCTTCTACACCGGGGCGCCGGTCCTCAGCCTGATCAAGGACCGGTTGCCCGCAACGCTGTCGTTGACCATCGGCGCGGCGGTGGTGTGGCTGCTCATGGGTATCCCTATCGGGATCCTCTCCGCGATCAGGCGCGGGTCGTTGGTCGATCGCGCCGCGATGAGCGTCGCGCTGGTGTTCGTCTCGATGCCGGTCTTCTGGCTCGGTCTGGTCGTCCTCTTCCTGTTCGCCGACGACATCGGCCGCTTCCACCTCTTCCCGGGTGCCAACACCTATGTCGGACTGACCGCCAACCCGAGCCAGTGGTTCACGTCGCTCATCATGCCGTGGTTCGTGCTGGCCGCCACCTCGGCGGCCGTGTACTCGCGGGTCCTGCGCGGCAGCCTCATCGAGGCGATGGGCGAGGACTACATCCGTACCGCTCGGGCCAAGGGCCTACGTGAACGGCGGGTCATCTTCCGCCACGGAGTGCGCGCCGCCATCACACCGGTGGTGACGATTTTCGGACTCGACGTGGGCGCGTTGCTCGGCGGCGCGGTGATCACCGAGACGGTGTTCGACATCCCCGGGATCGGCCGGCTCAACTACGATGCGATCATCCACTCGGACTTTCCCATCGTTCAGGGAACGGTAATCCTGGCGGCGCTGTTCATCGTGGTGGCCAATATCGTGGTCGACGTCGCCTACGCCTACCTCGACCCGCGCGTCAGGTACTCGTGACGACTGAGACCGCGACCGCAGAGCGCGAGACCGGCGGCGTCGGGCAGCCGCTGCTCTCAGTCGAGGACCTCCGCGTCTCGTTTGGCACCGACGACGGCATCGTCCACGCTGTGGACGGCATCTCATACGACCTGGAGGCGGGCAAGACGCTGGGGATCGTGGGCGAGTCGGGATCGGGTAAGACCGTGTCCTCGCTCACCACGCTCGGCCTGACCCGCAGCAAGCGCTCGCGTATCGAGGGCCGGATCATCTTCCAGGGCCAGGACATGGTCTCCATGGACGTCAACCATCTGCGCCGCGTCCGTGGCAACGATGTCGCGATGATCTTCCAGGACCCGCTGTCGGCGCTGCATCCCTTCTACAAGGTGGGGGTCCAGCTGGTGGAGGCGATGCAGGCGCATCGCAGGATCTCGAAGTCCGCGGCGCGCAATCGCGCGGCGGAACTGCTCGAGCTCGTCGGCATCCCCGATCCCAAGCGCCGCGTCGATCAGTACCCGCACGAGTTCTCCGGCGGCATGCGCCAGCGCGCGATGATCGCGATGGCGCTGGCCAACGAGCCCAAGCTGCTGATCGCCGATGAGCCCACGACCGCCCTGGACGTCACCGTGCAGGCACAGATCCTGTCGCTGCTCCAGGACCTTCAGAAGCGACTCGGCACCGCGATCATCATCATCACCCACGATCTCGGCGTGGTCGCCGAGATCGCCGACGACATCTGTGTGATGTACGCCGGGCGCATCGTCGAGCGGGGTAGTACCGAGGAGATCTTCAACTCACCCCAGCATCCCTACACCTGGGGTCTGCTCCGGTCGATCCCGCGGCTGGACAATCCCCGCGATGAGGAGCTCGTGCCGATCTCGGGCCGGCCGCCGAGCCTTATCAACCGTCCGAGCGGCTGCCACTTCCATCCCCGCTGCCCCTACGTGCGCGAGGCCCACAAGCGCGTGGATCCCAAGCTCAGCGCCGTCGACGGCAGCGCCGAGCACGTCGTGGCATGCCTGCTGGAGTCCTCGGTGCGTAGCCGCATCTGGGAGGGGATCCAGAGCGGCCGTGACGCCGACTCGCTGCGGCGGATGGCCAACGCCTCGGCGGAGCCCGACTACTCCGCAGAGGCGATTCCCGTAGACGAGGAGAGCGAGGGCAGCGAGCCGGGGCTCTCGGAGTCGGGCGTGATCGAGTCAGAGCCGCCGGGGGAGCAGCACGGTGCGGGGCCCCCGCTCGACGATCCCAACTTCCGCTCGCAGCGCACCAGCGGCGGCGATGTGATCGGTCCATCGGGAGGCGTCTGAGTCCATGACGAATCTGGTTGAGGTCCGCGACCTCGTCAAGCACTTCCCGATCAAGCGCGGCGTCGTGTTCCAGCGCCAGGTCGGCGCTGTGAAGGCCGTGGACGGGGTGTCCTTCGACGTTAAGGAGGGCGAGACGCTGGGCATCGTCGGCGAGACCGGGTGTGGCAAGAGCACCACGGCGCGCCTCCTGTGCCGCCTGATGACCCCGACGTCCGGGTCGATCACGTTCGACGGCCGCGATGTCGGCGGCCAGAAGGGCAACGATCTCAAGGCGATGCACCGCGACATGCAGATGGTCTTCCAGGACCCCTACTCGTCGCTCAACCCGCGCAAGTCCGTCGGATCGATCATCTCCGATCCCTACGTGATCCACGGCCTGTACACCGGCGCCGGCGAGCGCAAGCGTCGCGTCCAGGACCTGATGGACCGCGTCGGGCTCAACCCCGAGCACTACAACCGCTATCCACACGAGTTCTCGGGCGGGCAGCGGCAGCGCATCGGTGTGGCCCGGGCGATCGCCCTGGAGCCCAAGCTGCTCATCGCCGACGAGCCGGTCTCGGCGCTGGACGTCTCCATCCAGGCTCAGGTCCTCAACCTGCTGCGCGAGCTCCAGCGCGACATGGGCCTCACGCTCGTCTTCATCGCCCATGACCTGTCGGTCGTGCGCCACATGTGCGACCGCGTGGCCGTCATGTACCTGGGCAGGATCGTCGAGCTGGCCGAGAGCGACATCCTCTACGCCTCGCCGCGCCATCCCTACACGGGCGCGCTGCTCTCGGCGGTGCCGGTACCCGATCCCAGCGGCGGCACCCAGCGGCGCCAGCTGCTCACCGGTGACGTCCCCAGCCCGGCCAACCCGCCGTCGGCGTGCCGCTTTCACACCCGCTGCCCCAAGGCCCAGCCGAAGTGCTCCGAGGACGACCCGCCGCTCGAGCGCAAGGCCGGCGGCTCGGTCGCGGCGTGCCACTTCCCGCTGACCGACGAAGAGGTCAACTCGCTCCTGCCCGTGGCCCTGTCGCGCCAGCGCGCCGAGCCCGAGCCCGCGGCCTAGCGCCGCCCTCGGCTGCCGGCTGCCGGCTGCCGAGGGCGGCTCAGCCCTCGCCGGCCTTGTCCTCCGCGCCGTCCTCTGCGTCGTCTTCGTCTTCGTCTTCTTCGTCGTCATCGTCGACGTAGAGAGACTCGCTGGCCAGCTCGCTGCCGCGCTTGTCCCACAGCTTGATCTCCAGCAGGTCCGAGCGGTAGTTGTCGGGCGCCACCAGCGTGAAGCGCTCCTCCACCAGGGTGCACTGATCAACGGCCAGGTTGGCCAGCTCGGCGGTCACGACGGCGCCGCCCGGGATCATCGGGACGCCCCACACCAGCGTCACGTCGGCGACGTTGCCCTGCTCTCCGCGCCACTGGGCCACGACCTCGTCGTTGATGTCCAGCTTCCACTCCGGATTGCTCTCGGCCGTCTCGGACGTGTAATCGGCGCGGGTCTGGAACTGAACTGGACCCCGCCCAGCCCGGCCGCCCTGCTCTCCGCCCTCGCTGAAGGAGACGAACCCGAACAGCTCATAGCCAGTGGTGGTCCGGGCGACGGCCGGCACGTAGGTCCGTCCGGCGTAGGAGCGGTCGGGGAACCAGGCGATGTCTCCCGCGTCGCCCAGATCCTCGCCGTCGGCGTCGATGTCGCGGCAGGCGGCCAGGAAGTGGTCGCGCAGCGTGTCGGCCCAGCGGCCGTAGGGCAGCGCCTCCTGGGGAGGCTCGGCGGCGAAGCTGATGACGAATCGGTCGGTGGGGGGCATGTGCGGGCGTGAGCCTAGCGGCCCGGGACGTTCGCGGTGGCCTCCCGACGGCGGGGCGGGGAGATAAGCGCACTCAGAGCGGCCTTTTCTACCAAAGCCCCCCCGCAAAACCTCCGATTTGGCCGCGGTGCGGCCGCGGTGCGGCCCAGCGCAGCCGCTAGTACGCGCCCCGGCGCGTCAGCACGGCCGGGATGGTCTTCACGAGGATCGAGAGGTCGAGCAGGATCGACCAGCGCTCCAGATAGAGGAAGTCGAGTCGCACCAGGTCGTCGAAGTCCAGCTCGGCGCGGCCCGAGACCTGCCACAGGCCGGTGATCCCCGGCATGACGAGGTAGCGCTTCTTGTGCCAGTCCTCCAACCGCTCGAAGTCGCGCATCGGCAGCGGGCGCGGGCCCACGAGCGACATCTCGCCGCGGATCACGTTGGCCAGCTGGGGCAGCTCGTCCAGCGAGAAGCGGCGCAGGAAGCGACCCGCCGTGGTCAGTCGCGGATCGTCGCGGATCTTGAACAGGGCGCCCGAGAGCTCGTTGAGCGGCTCGAGGTCGTCCTGGATCTGGTCGGCGTGCTCGCGCATGGTGCGGAACTTGAAGCAGCGGAACGGCTTCCCGCCCATCCCGGGGCGGACCGAGCGGTAGATGACGGGCCCCGGAGAGCTGAGCTTGACCGCGAGCGCGATGGCGCCCAGGACAGGGGACAGGAGCACCAGGCCGATCGTGGAGAGGATGAGGTCGAAGGTCCGCTTGGCCGCGAACTGGAGGCCCTCGAACACCGGCGGGCGCAGCGTGAACAGCGGAACCGACTCGCCGGGCATGAACACCGCGCGATCGATGAGGATCTCCATCGTCGACGGCGCCACGTGGACGGTGACGCCCCGCCGGTGGCAGCGATCGACGAGATCCAGCGCGCGCTCCTGCGGGAAGTCGGGGTCGGCGATGATGACCTCGTCGATGCGCTCGTCGCCGAGCACGTCGGAGAGCTGGTCGAGCTTGCCCAGCGAGCGCAGGCCGTTCTGGGGCCGCGGCGTGAGGGAGATGTAGCCGACGAGGTCCACCTGGGTCCGGGACCGGCTGCCGAGGGCGTGCGCCACGTCCTCGATGTGCCGGCCCGACCCCACCAGCAGCGCCCGCCGCCGGTAGCCGGCCTGCTCCAGCACCCAGCCGGTGAAGCGGGTGTAGCACTCGCGCAGCAGCGAGATGTAGGCGGTGCCGAAGAACAGCGCGCCGTAGAAGATGTAGTAGCTCTTGAAGTGATTGCCGGTGGCCAGGGCGAAGATCAGCGCGATCACAGTCGCCTGGAACAGCCCGGCGAAGATCTTGGGCAGGCCGGGACGCCGCGGCCGGTCGGCGTAGAGGTCGACGCGGGCGAACATCAGCACCGTGAGCAGGTAGGCGAAGGCCAGCGGGGTGCGCGTGTTGCTCCACGCCGCGTCGAAGCTGAAGTCGCCGCGCAGCGCGAGCTTGATCGTGATGGCGGTGAAGATCGCCGCCGTGACGCCCACGAAGTCGACCGTGAGCAGGGTCAGCACGCGGGTGACGCGCCGCACCGTCTCCTTGCGCAACAGGAGCATGAGCACGAGCGGGCGTTTGCGCCGCACATCGCGTTCGGGCAGCACGACTGGCACGGCGCCGCCGTGCCTGCCACTGCGGCTTGGGATGGCCTCTTTGTGATCGATTGTCACGCTAAGCAGGGCCGTTTCCTGGACCCCCGCAGGTCGTAACGGTATCTCGTCTCCGAAGTTACGTGGAAGGTGGCCGTGCAGGGGCCCTGCGGCCGATCCCGCTGTATGCGGGCACGAGGTTCACGAAACCTCGCCAATCAGGCCGTCGCGTCCCGCCCTCTCGATGGTCCGCGTCAGCCCCTCCATGAGCTGGATCTCCGGGCTCCAGCCCAGGATCTCCTGCGCGAGGGAGATGTCGGGCTGGCGTACCTGGGGGTCGTCGGTGGGCAGCGCCTCATAGACGATCTGCGACCCCGATCCGGTGACCTCGATCACCGCCTCGGCCAGCTCCAGCAGGGTGAACTCGTTGGGGTTGCCGATGTTGACCGGGTTGTGGTGGCCCGACTCGGCCAGCGCGATCATCCCCCGGATGAGGTCATCGACGTAGCAGAACGATCGCGTCTGGGACCCGTCCCCGAACACCGTGATCGGACGGTCCTGGAGGGCCTGGCGCAGGAAGGTCGGGATCGCCCGGCCGTCATGGGGGCGCATCCGCGGTCCGTAGGTGTTGAAGATCCGGATGATCGCGGTGTCGACGCCCTGATGGCGGTGGTAGGCCATGGTCAGCGCCTCGGCATAGCGCTTGGCCTCGTCGTAGACCCCGCGGGGCCCGATCGGGTTGACGTGGCCCCAGTAGCTCTCGGGCTGGGGGTGGACCTGCGGGTCGCCGTAGACCTCGCTGGTGGAGGCGGTGAGGAACCGCGCGCGGTGCTTCTTGGCCAGCCCCAGGGTGTGATGGGTGCCGTAGGAGCCGACCTTCAGCGTGTGCAGCGGCAGCCGCAGGTAGTCGATCGGGGAGGCCGGCGAGGCGAGGTGGTAGACGAAGTCGATCGGCTCCTCCATGAAGTACGGCTCGATGATGTCGATGCTCTCATGGCGGAACTCGTCGGACCGGATGTGCTCGATGTTGGCCAGCGAGCCGGTTTCGAGGTTGTCGACGCAGATCACGCGGTTGCCGCGTCGCAGCAGCTCCTCGCACAGATGGGATCCGAGGAACCCCGCGCCCCCGGTGACTAGGCAGGTTGACATGGCGGCAAATCTACAGCCGCGTTGGCTCAGGCCGTCTACCCGGACGGCGCGGGTGGCGGCGAACCGGGCACCCACTCGCCCTCTTCGCGCTTCCAGATCGGCGCTCGGGCCTTGATCTCGTCGATGATCTCGCGGGCGCCGGCGAAGGCCTCGGCCCGGTGGGGTGCCGAGACGGCGATCGCCACCGACGCCTCTGACAGCGGCACGCTCCCGACGCGATGCTCGGCCGCCGCGGCGCACAACCCGTGACGGTGGATCGCCTCGGCCACGATGCGCTCCATCTGGCGCTCGGCCATCGGCACGTAGGCCTCGTAGTCCAGCTCGGCCACCTGACGGGTGACGCCGGTGAACGTCACCACCGCCCCGGCGCGGGGGTCCGAGACGCGGGCGACGAGCGGGTCCAGCGCCAGCGGCTCGTCGGTGACGCGCACGTGGGCGACGGCCACCGAGCCTCCGGACACGGGCGGGATGAGCGCCAGCTCGTCGCCGGCGGCCAGGCTGTGGCCATCGTCGGCGTACTCCTGGTTGACCGCCATCACCACCGGCACGTCGCGGATGACGTCGCGCAGGCGGGTCAGCGCGTCGGACACCCGAGCACCCTCGGGCAGCTCGAGCGCGACCTCGTCACAGCCGGCGCGCTCGCGCAGCCCGGCGAAGAGACGGACGGTGACATTCATGGCGAGAAGGCTACGCCTCTGTTGCGCGACGATTAGGACAGATGCCCGGCGCGCGCGAACTTGCCTATCCTCCCGGCTGGTTTCTGGGACTCAATGAGGAGGAGCGCAATGCGTTCAATGAGGACATGGCTGTCCGTCGCCGTACCCGTGGTGTGCGCGGCAGCCGTCGTGGGCTGCGGAAGCAGCAACAGCTCGTCATCGACATCGTCGGCCGCCGCCGCACCGACCTCGTCGTCAACGTCCGCGGCGGGCACGAGCACGGCGGCCTCGAGCTCCGCCGCTCCGGCGGGCGCGGACGCCACGGTCGTCGCGCTGGTGCCGGCGAGCGTCAAATCCAAGGGGACGCTGACGGTCGCTTCTGACGCCAGCTACGCGCCGAACGAATTCTTCGCACCCGACGGCCACACCATCATCGGGATGGACGCCGACCTGAGCAAGGCGCTGGCGGCGGTGATGGGCCTGAAGGCCAAGGTGGTGAACGAGACGTTCGACGGCATCATCCCCGGTCTGGCGTCGGGCAAGTACGACATGGGCGCATCGTCGTTCACCGACACCAAGGCCCGCGAGAAGGTCGTCAACTTCGTCGACTACTTCTCCGCGGGCACCTCGTTCATCACCAAGGCGTCGGGCGGCACGTCGGTGGGCGGCCTCGCCGACCTGTGCGGCAAGACCGTCGCGGTCGAGAAGGGCACGACCGAGGAGACCGACGCGACCGCTCAGGGCGTGAAGTGCAAGAAGGGCGGCAAGCCCAACGTCACCGTGCTCACGTTCCCTGATCAGAACGGCGCCAACCTCGCGCTGTCCAGCGGCCGCGCGCAGCTCGTCATGGCGGACTCGCCGGTGGCGTCCTACGCGGTCAAGAAGTCCAACGGTCAGTTCAAGCTCGTGGGCACCACCTACGGCACGGCGCCCTACGGCCTAGCCGTACCGAAAACCGGTGACCTGGACAAACCGGTTCTCGCCGCGCTGAAGGTCCTGATGAGCAACGGGACCTATTCGAAGATCATGGCCAAGTGGGGACTCCAGAGCGGAGCCATCTCCCCGGCGGACGTGAAGATCAACGGCGCCACGGGCTAGCTAGTAGAACTCACGCTCAGAGGTGAGCACCTCCGAGCTTTCATCACCGGGAACGGAACGGCCCGAGGACATCGAGGCCGTTCCGGTCCGGCGCCCTGGGCGCTGGATCGCCTCGGTGATCATCCTCATCATCGCGGCGTCGGTCGTTCGCTCGATCGTCGTCAACCCGAACTTCCACTGGGACGTCGTCGGGCAGTACCTGTTCGACCATCGCATCCTCAGCGGGGTCCTCAAGACGATCGAGTTGACGGTCATCTCCATGGTCGTCGGCATCATCCTGGGAGTCCTGCTCGCCGTCATGCGGCTGTCCCCCAACCCGCTCGTCTCCGGATTCAGCTGGCTGTTCATCTGGTTCTTCCGGGGCACGCCGCTGCTCGTCCAGCTGCTCTTCTGGGGGTTCGCCGGCGCCCTGTTCCATAAGCTCAACTTCGGGGTGCCGTTCGGCGGCCCGGTGCTGATCAGCGCTCACACGAACTCCGCGATCACGCCGTTCATGGCGGCGATCCTCGGGCTCGGGCTCAACGAGGGCGCCTACATGGCGGAGATCGTGCGCGCCGGGATGATCTCCGTCGACGAGGGGCAGACGGAGGCGGCGCACTCGCTGGGGATGTCGCGCCTTCAGACGCTGCGCCTCATCGTCATTCCGCAGGCGATGCGGGTGATCATCCCGCCGACGGGCAACGAGACGATCTCGATGCTCAAGAACACGTCACTGGTGATCGTGCTGGGGTCAGTGTTCGATCTGCTCTTCGTCACCCAGGAGATCTACGCGGCGACCTATCAGACGATCCCGCTGCTGATCGTGGCCAGCATCTGGTACCTGGCGATGACCAGCGTGCTCTATGTCGGCCAATACTTCATCGAGCGCCGCTTCGGGCGCGGGTTCTCCCGCGCGGAGCAGATGACGATGCGGGCTCGCTGGCTGGGGATGGGCCGCGGGGGGCGGCGCGATGAGCGAGGCGATGGTCAGGTCCGAGGGCGTCCACAAGCGCTTCGGCAGCCTCGAGGTGCTGAAGGGCATCAACCTCGAGGTGGCCCGGGGCGAGGTGATGTGCCTCCTCGGCCCCTCGGGTTCGGGCAAGTCGACGTTTCTGCGCTGCATCAACCACCTGGAGAAGATCAACTCCGGCCGCCTGTCTGTGGACGGCGAGCTCGTCGGCTACCGCGAGGCCGGCGGCAAGCTGCATGAGCTGCATGAGCGCGACGTCGCCCGCAAGCGCTCCGAGATCGGGATGGTGTTCCAGCACTTCAACCTGTTCCCCCACATGACCGCGGTGGAGAACGTCATGCTGGCGCCGGTTCGGGTCAAGGGGGTGCCCCGGGGCCAGGCGCGCGACAAGGCGGTCGAGCTGCTCGCCCGGGTCGGGCTCTCGGACAAGATCGACACCTACCCGGTGGCCCTCTCGGGCGGCCAGCAGCAGCGCGTGGCCATCGCGCGGGCGCTGGCCATGGAGCCCAAGCTGATGCTGTTCGACGAGCCGACCTCGGCCCTTGACCCGGAGCTGGTCGGCGACGTCCTGGACGCGATGCGCCTGCTCGCCCACGAGGGCATGACGATGATCGTTGTCACCCATGAGATCGGCTTCGCCCGCGAGGTTGGCGACACCGTCGTCTTCATGGACGCCGGCGTCGTCGTCGAGTCGGGCAAGCCCACCGACGTGCTCGACAATCCGCAGCACGACCGGACCCAGAGCTTCCTGCACAAGGTCCTCTAGCCGCCGCCGGCGTGCGGCCGGGTGCCGCCGGGGTGCCGCCGAGGCGCCGCCGCGGGCGTGGCGGCGCGTCTGCCCGGGTAACCTCCGGTGGCGATGGCCACCGCCGACGAACACCGCACGATCGCCCCGATCGTCGGTCCCGAGGACCCGCGTCACTTCACCGACTCGGGGATCGAGATCAACGCGCTCTACGACGAGCACGACGTCGCGCCCGACCTCGACAAGCGCCTCGGGCAGCCCGGCGAGTACCCCTACACGCGCGGCGTGCACCGCGAGATGTACCGCAAGCAGCTGTGGACGATGCGCCAGTACGCGGGCTATGCCTCGGCCAGGGAATCCAACGAGCGCTACCGGTACCTGCTCCAGCACGGGTCCACCGGGCTGAGCATGGCCTTCGACCTGCCCACGCAGCTCGGCCTGGACTCCGATGACCCGCGCTGCCTGGGCGAGGTGGGCCGCACCGGCGTGGCCATCGACACGATCGACGACATGCGCATGGCGTTCGATCAGATCCCCTTGGACCAGGTCTCCACCTCGATGACGATCAACGCCCCCGCCGGCGTGCTGCTGCTGCTCTACGAGCTCGTCGGCGAGGAGCAGGGTGTCACCTCCGAGCAGCTGCGCGGGACCACCCAGAACGACATCCTCAAGGAGTACATCGCCCGCGGGAACTTCATCTATCCCCCCGAGGGCGCGATCCGCCTGACCACCGACCTGTTCGCCTACTGCGACGAGCGGGTGCCCAAGTGGAACACGGTCTCGATCAGCGGCTACCACTTCCGCGAGAAGGGGTGCTCGGCGGTGCAGGAGGTGGCGTTCACACTGGCCAACGGCATCGCCTACGTCCAGGCGGCGCTCGACGCCGGGCTGGAGATCGATCGCTTCGCCCCGCGCCTGGCCTTCTTCTTCAACGGCCACAACAACGTCTTCCAGGAGGTGGCCAAGTTCCGCGCCGCCCGGCGCATGTGGGCCGAGATCATGCGCGAGCGCTTCGGCGCCCAGGACGAGCGGTCCTGGCGGCTGCGCTTCCACACCCAGACCGGCGGCGTGACCCTGACCGCGCAGCAGCCGGAGAACAACATCGTGCGCGTCGCGCTGCAGGGCTTCGCCGCGGTCTGCGGCGGCACCCAGTCTCTGCACACCAACGGCTTTGACGAGGCGCTGGCCCTGCCCACCGAGCGTGCGGCCAAGATCGCGCTGCGGACGCAGCAGATCATCGGGTACGAGTCGGGGGCCGCCGACACCGTCGACCCGTTCGCCGGCTCCTACTTCGTGGAGGCGCTCACCGATGAGATCGAGCTCCGCGCCCAGGAGCTCATCGCCAAGGTCGACGAGCTGGGCGGATCGGTGCAGGCGATCGACTTCATCAAGAACGAGATCGAGGAGTCGGCGTTCGGCTATCACGAGCGCTACCGCACTGAGCAGGACATCGTCGTCGGGGTCAACAAGTTCGTCGAGGACACGCCGGAGGTGCCCGACATCCTGCGCGTGGACCCCGAGTCAGAGCGCGAGCAGGTCGCCCGGCTGACGGCGTTCAAGTCCGACCGCGACGGCGCGGTGGTGGAGCAGCGCCTCGAGGAGGTCCGCGAGTGCGCACGCGGGACCGACAACCTGCTCCCGGTGCTGCGCCAGGCGCTCAAGGACCGCTGCTCGATCGGCGAGGTGTGCGGGGCGATGCGCGACGTGTTCGGCGACTACAAGCCGAACTACTAGCGCGTGGTCGTTCTCGCCGTCTCGTTTCCGCAGGTCGTGCTGGCGATCCACATCCTCGCCGTGGTGATCGGCTTCGGCTCGGTCTTCGCCTACCCGGTGCTGTTCGCGGCCGCGGCGCGCCACGACCCGAGCGTCGTGCCGTGGCTGCTGCGCACGCGCCAGCGCCTCGGCCGCTACCTGGTCAACCCGGGCCTGCTCGTGGTCGTGATCGCCGGGATCTACCTGGCCAGCAAGCTTGACCAGTGGAGCAAGTTCTACGTCGGCTGGGGCATCATCGCCGCCGTCGTCCTCGGCGCCCTGGAGGGCTCGTACATCGTCCGGCCCGCCGGGCGGCTGGCGACGCTCGCCGAGCGCGACCTCGCGGCCACCGCGGTGCCCGCCGGGGGCCAGCGAACGAGCGCCACGTGGAGCCCGGAGTACGCGGCGGAGATCCGGCGCTTCACCCTGATCGGGAACGCCATGGCGCTCATCGTCGTCCTGACTGTCTTCTTCATGTCCATCCAGCTGGGGGCGTGAGCGTCGGGCCGGCGGGCGGGGCGGTCAGTGCCCCGCCTCCTCGCGGGCCTGCATCGGCAGCTTGAAGGCGAGGGCGAACGTCAGGGCCAGCGGGATGAGCGTCACCCACGCGGTGATCTGCAGCGCGTCGGTCGGCAGGTGCCCGGCGGTCAGCCGCGAGAAGAAGACCGTGCCCAGGACCGCCACGCCGAGCGCCGAGGCGAGCTGCTGGACGGCGTTGAGCAGGCCGGAGGCCGAGCCGACCTCGTCCATGGCCACGCCGGCGAGGATGATGTCGAAGAGCTGGCCGAACACGAACCCGGCGCCCAGCCCCATGAGCAGCAGTGCCGGGGTCAGCGCCCAGGTGCCCGCTGCCGTTGCGCCCGACACCGTCAGCGCCAGGACGACCGCGCCGGCGCCCGAGAGCGCGATGCCGAGGTGCAGCAGGTGGCGCCCCAGCTTGGCCACGAGCGCGAACGAGATCACCATCGAGACGACCATCCCCGCGGTCATCGGCACCAGCGTCAGCCCGGCGTGGACCGGCGAGAAGCCCTCGCCGACCTGGCAGAACAGCGACACGATCAGGATCAGCCCCGCGAAGACGGCGAAGAACCCGAGCGCGACGACGATGCCGTCCATGTAGGTGCGGTTGCGCAGGAGGCTCGGTTCGATCAGCGGCGCCTCCTTGCGCCGGCTCTCGTAGGCCAGGAAGGCGACGACGAGCGCGACACCGCCGGCGAGCATGGCGAAGATCCAGGCCGGCCAGCCCTCCGCCCGGCCCTCGATGAGCGGGTAGATGATCGCCACCGAGGCCAGCCCCACGAGCGTCATGCCCAGGAGGTCCAGCCGCGTGCCCGGCTTGGCGGCGCCGTGGGGCAGGTAGCGCAGCGCCCCGGCGAAGGCGACCACGCCGA
Source organism: uncultured Solirubrobacteraceae bacterium (assembly GCA_963764125.1). Lineage (GTDB taxonomy): Bacteria > Actinomycetota > Thermoleophilia > Solirubrobacterales > Solirubrobacteraceae > Palsa-465. Next base: position 74,133 of record CAVXRR010000039.1, on the reverse strand, counting down.
TCGGGACGTTGACGAGGAACACCATCCGCCACCCGGTGCCGAGGATGTTGGCGTCGATGAGCACGCCGGCCAGGATCGGCGCGGCGATCGCCGAGAGGCCCATGACCGGTCCGAAGCTGGCGAACACCTTGCCCTCCTCCTCCGGGGGGAAGACCTCCTTGAGCAGGCCGAACCCCTGGGGGATGAGCAGCGCGCCGAACCCGCCCTGGAGGGCCCGGATCACGATCAGCAGCTCAGCGGACGGCGCCACCGCGCACAGCGCCGACATGAGGGTGAAGCCGAACGAGCCGACGAGGAACAGCCGGCGGCGGCCGAAGATATCGCCCAGCCGGGCCCCGGTGACCAGCAGGACCGCGAAGCTCAGCGTGTAGGCCGCGCCCAGCCACTGCAGCGTGGTGGCGCCGCCGCCGAGGTCGCGGCGGATCGAGGGGCCGGCGACGTTGACGATCGTCGCGTCGATGAGGTCCATAACCTCGGCGCACAGGACGATGGCAAGGACGAGCCAGCGGGCGGCATAGAGGCCGTCGCCGCCGGCCGGGGTGCGATCGCCGCCCGCGGGAGCCGCGCCGGCGCTCAGGCCGTCGTCACGCCCGCGGACGCTCTCAGATGGGTGCTGTGTGGTTGCGCTCATAGCGGTGCCTCTCGCCGAAGTTCGCTGTCGAAAGTGAACGATGTTCGTGCCGAACGTTGTTCGTGACGAACACTGTACGACACGAACAGTGATCGGTCAAGCGGGTAGAATCCTTGAGGTGGAACCGCCGCCGCGTCCGCGCAGTACCCGCGACCGTCCCGCGAAGGCGCCGCTGAGCGAGGACGTGATACTCGACACCGCGATGCGGATCCTGCGCGAGGAGGGGCTCGACGCCGTGACGATGCGGCGGCTGGCCTCGGAGCTCGACACCGGGCCCGCGTCGCTCTATGTCTACATCCGCAACCGCGACGAGCTGCTCAACGCGCTGTTTGATCGGATCGGCGGGATGGTCGAGCTTGAGACGCCCGATCCCGCACGGTGGCGCGAGCAGCTGCATCGACTCGTGAACGGCCTGCTCGCGGTCATGGAGGAGCATCGCGGCATCGCCCGGGTGGCGGTGGCCAACGTGCCCACCGGCGAGAACGCGCTCCGCACGGCCGACAACCTCATGGGGCTGCTGCTCGCCGGCGGCGTCAGGCCTCGGGACGCGGCGTGGGCCTGCGACATCCTGCCGCTGATCACCACGGCGGCAGCGGTGGAGACCGCCACCTACCAGGAGCGCGGCGACGAGCAGGATGCGATCGCCGGTGAGCTCGAGGCCGTGTTCAGAGCCATCTCGCCCGACCGGTTCCCCAATCTGGCGCGCTACGGGGAGGAGCTCACCAGCGGCAACGGCGAGGAGCGCTTCCACTTCGCGATCGACACCTTCCTCGACGGGCTCATCGCCCGCGCCCAGCGCTCCTAGACAGCGGTCGCGGCGATCGCGCTGCAAGCCTCGGGGCGGCGGGAGGACTCGCGTTCGCCCGGGCGAACCCCGATGTCATGACTGAGCATCAGAGCAGCCGAACGCTCGTCAAGTCGGCGCCCGAGCTATGGGCGGAGTGCAGCGACGCGGCGTCGCTGGCCCGGCATCTGGGGGCGTTCGGCGAGATACGCATCACCAAGCTCGAGCCCGAGACCGCCGTTGCCTGGGAGGGCGCCGCCGCCAGCGGCACGGTGAAGCTCGAGACCTCGGGATGGGGGACCCGCGTGACCCTGACCGTGAAGGAGGAGGTGGCGCCGGCGGAGCCGGAGCCGGAGCCGGAGTCCGCCGCCGAGCCCGAGGCCCAGACGCCCATCGACGAGCCCGAGGCGAGCGAGCCCGAGCCCGAACCGGTGGCCGTCGAGCCCGAGCCCGAGGAGCCCGAACCCGATGGCGACCGCCGCCCCGACCTCACACCGCGGCCTGGCATGTTCGCCGCGCTTCCGCCGATCCCTCCGCCGCAGGCCCGAGGCCGAGCTCGCCCTCGACGCGCCGGTCGAGCCGGAGGCCATCGCGGTGGCGGAGCCCGATCCGACTCCCGAGGAGCCCGACCCCGAGCCCGTCGCCGAGTCGCCACCCGAGCCCGAGCAGTCCCGGCTCGCAGGCGAGGACGCGCTCGTCGCCGCGCTCGACAGCTTGGGCATGGCCCACCACCGCCCCTACTCGCGCGCCTGACCGGCGACACCCCGTTGCCTAGAATCCGGGCGGGTGTGGACCGCCACCGGGGAACTCGTCGGCCGCAGCGGCGAGCTGGCGGCGATCCGGGACGCCCTGCGCGACCGGCGCGGCACCCACCTGCTCACGATCGAGGGGGCGCCGGGTATCGGCAAGACACGGTTGCTCGACGCGGCCGCGTCGACCGCCGCCACCGGCGGCGCGCGGGTGCTGCGGGCCCGGGCAGCGAGTTGGAGCGCGAACTGCCCTTCGGGGTCATGCGCCAGCTCCTCGAGCCGGCGCTGCACCGATTGCCCAAGCCTGACCGGGCCGCCCTGCTCGACGGCGACGCTGCGCTGGCGGCGCCGGCACTCGATCTGCATCCGACCCATGAGATCGTCGATGCCTTCGCGGTCCTCGCCGGGCTCTACTGGCTGATTGCGGGGATCGCGTCGGCCGAGCCGCTCGTGCTCTGCGTCGACGATCTGCATTGGGCCGACGAGCCGTCGCTGCGGGCCCTGGCCTACCTGCTCGGGCGGTTGGACGGGGTGGATGCTCAGCTCTGCGTCGCCCTGCGCCCGCACGAGCCGGGCAGCGAGGAGGCGGTCATCGCCGAGATCGTGGGCGCGCCGCGCGCGGTGGTGGTGCGGCCCGGCCCGCTGGACCGCGAGGCCGCGACCGCCCTGGTCCGCGCTCGGCTGGATCCCGCGGCCGATGCCACGTTCTGTGCCGCGTGCCAGGCGACGACCCAGGGGAACCCCCTCCTGCTGTGCGAGCTGTCTCGCGAGCTGGCCGATCGCGGCGTGCAGCCCACGGCCGCGGCAGCGGCGGCGGTGGACGAGGTCATCCCGCGCGGCATCGCGCCCTCGGTGCTGCGGCGGGTGCGTCGCGTCCATCCCCAGGCCTCGGCGGTGGCGGGGGCGGTGGCGATCCTCGGCGACGGGGCGGAGTCCGGGCACGTGGCAGCGCTGTCGGGCCTGGACCCGGGTGCCGCCAACGCCGTGCTGGAGGCGCTGACCCGGGTCGAGGTGCTGGCCCGGGCCGACCCGCCGACGTTCTCGCACCCCGTCGTGCGGGCGGCGATCGCCGCCGAGGTCGAGGCGGACGATCGTGGCCGCCTGCACCGGGAGGCCGCCCGGCTCCTGGCGCGCGACGGCGCGCCGCCCGAACGCCTCGCCGTACATCTGACCGAGGCGCCTCCCGCCGGCGACCCATGGGTGGTCGCCACGCTCCAGGCGGCGGCTGCGGAGGCGGTCGCACGCGGCGCTCCGGGGCTGGCGGCGCGCTTCCTCCGCCGGGCGCTCGACGAGCCTCCGGAGAAGCCTCAGAGCGCGGGCGTGCTGCTCGCCACCGGCCAGGCCGAGGCACGTGCCGGCGACCCCCGCGCCATCGCCCACCTGCGCCGGGCTATCGAGCTGGCCCCGGACGCGACGACCCATGCCCACGCGGCGCTGACGCTCGTCCGGATCCTGGGGCCGGCGGGGCAGCTGAAGACCGGTATCGATCTCGCCCTTGAGGCGCTTGGGCGGCTGGACGGCGACAGCGAGCTGTGGCGCCGGCTGGAGGCCGAGATGCTGAGCCTGTCGGTGATGGACAGCTCGCACCGCGCCTTCGCGGTGAAGCGTCTGGCCCGGCTGGATCCGGCGATGCCGGGCGACGGGCAGGGCGCCTGCATGCTCTTGGCCATTCTCTCCAACGAGGCGCTGGCGACGGTGAGGCCGCGCCAGGAGGTCATCGATCTCGCCGAGCGGGCGCTCGGCGGCGGCTGGTTGATCGAGTCGGTCCTGATGTACGCCCACGCCACCAACGCGCTGATGCACAGCGGGCGCTATGCGCAGGCGCTGTCGGTGTGGAGCGACTTCATCGCCCATGCGCGAGCGCGGGGTGACGTCGTCGGGCTGGCGCTCGCCCACGCCTTCCGCGCCGCCGCGCACTGGCGCGCCGGCTCCCTGGACGAGGCCATCGCCGACGTCGACGTCTCGATGCAGGTCGGGCCGGCCCGGGTGTCGGCGCTCACGGCGGCGTTCGCGCTGGCGTTCAAGATCGAGGCCCTGGTGCTCCGAGGCGAGCTGGACGAGGCCCGGATCGCCCTGGCGCGCGCGGCCGGGCCCGAGGATCAGCTGCCGTCGCCGATCGTCCTCAGCGCCCGTGGACGTCTGCGGTTCGCCGAGGGCCGGATGCTGGAGGCACTCGAGGACATGCGCCTGGTGGGCGGGCTCGTCGAGCAGTGGCAGACCGCCAACTCGACGCTGGCCCCGTGGCGGGCGGAGGCCGCGCTGGCGCTGCACGCCCTGGGGGAGGAGGCCGACGCCCGGAAACTGATCGCCACCGAGGTCGACATGGCGCGCCGTTGGGGCGATCCCTGGCTTCTGGGGCAGGCGCTGCGCGCCCAGGCGGCCGTCGGACCGCCGGGCGGCGTCTCGCCCTGCTGGATGAGGCCGTCGCGCTGCTGCGGTCTTCCGAGGCGCGTCTGGAGCTGGCGCTGACGCTGCTGGAGCTCGGAGTGGCCCACGCGGAGGCAGGCCGGGCCGATCCGGCGCGCGCGGCCCTGCGCGAGGCGCTCGAGCTCGCCACCGAGTGCGCGGCCCCGGCGGTGGCCGAGCGGGCCCGCGCGGCGCTCATCACCGCCGGCGGACGGCCCCGGCGCGCGGCGGCGACGGGACCGCTCGCGCTCACCCCCACGGAGCGACGCGTCGCCCGCATCGCCGCCGCCGGGGTGCCCAACCGCGAGATCGCCCAGACCCTGTTCGTGACCGAGAAGACGGTCGAGACCCACCTGGCCAGTGCCTACCGCAAGCTGGGCATCCGTGCCCGCGGCCAGCTGTCCGGCGCGCTCAGCGCCGCCTGACCGCCGTTCTCAGCCCGCCTTGAAGGTGCGCGACAGGGTGCGCTTCTTGCCCGCCGCGTCGGTGACGACGAGGGTCAGCGTCAGGGTCGGGCGATGAGCGCGCTTGAGCGCCCGGGCCCCCTGGCGCGACAGGTGCACGGTCAGCGAGGTTGTGCCGCGCTTGCCCAGCCGCTTGGATGCGCTGCCCAGCACCGTGCGCCTGAGCTTGAGCGACGCGCTCAGCCGGCACGCCGCCGAGCAGGTCACCTTGACGGCCAGGCCCCTGCGTAGCAGCGTGCGCATGTGCTGGTCGCTGATGCGGGCCACGGTCGCGGTGAGCTTCGTCGTCGTGCCGCACGACGGACACGGAGGGGGCGGCTCGGGCACGCATGACGTGCATGGGGGCGGCGGGGGCGACGTGGTCGTCAGCGCCGTGATCTGTGCGCCGGACGTGGTGTAGCCGAAGCCGGCGCTCGCCAGCACGTAATCGCTGGAGATCGATTGCGAGCCGGTGAGGTTGGTGACCCCGGAGCCGGTGGCGACGTTGCACTGGGCCGGGGTGCAGGTGGTGGGGATGGTGTAGAGGCCGATCTTGTCGCTCGACGTGCCGGCGGTGAAGCCGATCCGGCCCGAGCCGATGTAGCGGACGCCGTAGAACGTCCATCCGCTGGGGATCGACATCAGTTGGGTGGCCGTCGCGCCGCCGTTGTGGCTCGCGGCGTAGGTGTAGATGCCCGCCCCGCTTGACCCGCCATGGACCTCGACCATGTGGGTGGCATCGGGCGAGAAGTCGATGTCGCCGATCCGCGTCCCCGCGTCCTGGAGGCACTGGGCGTTGGGATCGGCGACCGAGTGGTAGGTGACGTCGTCTGAGGCGGTCGCCTGCGCCGCGCCAGAGTCGATGACGTCGTAGGCCGTGGTCCAGTCGACCACGCAGCTGCCGTCGTTGGTGGTCTCCTGGCAGTTGCCGTAGGCGATCTGGCTCGGCACGAGCGGGTTGACCGCCAGGACGTCGGCGTCGGTGACCTCCTTGCCGGAGGGCGCCGTCCCGTCGCACGCCGTCGGCCAGCGGGTCTGATGGTTCCCGGCGCTGTCGCGGGCCAGCAGATCGGACTGCGCGTCGATGGGCATCCAGCCGCTCGGACCCATCTCGCTCACATTGGCCTGGTAGACGTAGGCCACCGAGCCGTCGCGGGCCACCCGCGGGTTGATCTCCTGGGACTCGCACGGCTGGGCGCCGCAGTCAAACGGCGCGTTGGTGATGCGCGTCACCGCGCCGTTGACGAGCTCGTAGATGCCCTCGCAGTTGCCGCCGCACATGCCCGGCGCCGCCCCCCAGTGGTTCTGCTCGTAGAAGGCCTGGTTCCACCGGCCATCGAAGGCGACCTCGGTGCCGTTGGGCTGCACGCTGGGGTCGCCGAGGTACTCCATGCTCGGGACCTGCGTGCTGTCCACCAGTTCGCGCTTGGCCGAGCCGTCGTCGTTCATGACCCAGATGCCGTCGCCCGAGGGGTAGACGATCTGCCCGGCATGGGCGGGCGCCGCAACGGCGAGCGCACAGAGGACGGACAGGATGGTGAGTCGGCGGAGGGTGCGCGTCATGTCTTATTGCCCCGTTGCGTATTTGATGGTGAGAGTGGTCTGCTGGCGGATGCTGGTGCCCCTCCCGCCGGCCAGCGTTTGGTCGTAGGTCTTCTGGGCCAGGACCCCGTCACTGCCAGGCGTCCAGTTCTGGAGGACCCAATGGCCCTGGGGGGTGACCTCGGACTGGTGAGTCCCGATCCAGCCGCCGGTGAAGACCTTCTGCGCACCCGAGAACGAGTTGTGCGGGCACTGGACCGTGAACGGCTCCGTGTACGCCCCCGGGGTCATCTCCATCACGATCGCCGGTGGAGGCGTCTGGAACGTGGAATGGCCGTTGTGTCCGATGACCTCGCGCAGGGTGGCGTCGATCGACAGCCGATAGACCGTGAACGGCTGGGACTCCTGAGGGCCACCGAAGGACCACGCGCATCCGTCGCCCCCAGTCGTCTCACCCAGCCGCGTGTACTGGACCGACGTCGATGGCGGGGGTGGAGGGTCGATCTTCGCGAGCTGGTTGAGGTAGGAGATGCCGATCGCGGGCACCTTCAGGTCCTTGACCTGCACGTCGGCGACGAACTGCCAGCCGGCGTTCTCGAGCGTCTGGGAGGTGAAGTCCAGCTGGAACTGCATGCACTTCTCGGCCTGCAGAAACTCGCTCGTCGACTCATCCTCCGGTTGGCCGGACCCCGCACGGATCCGCGCGAAGTAGAGAACCCGTTGCGTGTACGCCACGTTCCGGCTGCATCGCTTGGCGGACTGCTTCAGCGCGTTGTCGGTGATCTTGTCCATCTCCTGCAGCACCCACCAGGCTTCATCGTGGAAGCCGCCGCCGAATGCCTGGGTGGTGTGGGCCCAGGCGAGGCCTCTCTGCATCGCATCGAAGACGAGCGTGTCGTCGCTTTCCGCGGCAAGGAGCTCCGGCTTGACGACGGCGTCGAACTGGGTCTGCAGGTAGTCGCCGAGAGTCGAGTCGAAGATGGACTGTGCAGAGTCCGACCAGTGCGCCCGCAGATCGGCCACCGCCTGGGCCCAGTCCGCGTAGCGGTCTTGCACGTCGGTCGGCTGATTGGCGAGCTGTTTGCGCGCGACGCGATTGCCGTCGACGAGTTCATAGCCCGAGAAGTGGTTGAGTGTGAGGGTGAAGCTCTTGCGATCGGTGGTGGACGGATACAGCCCGCTCTCCTGGCCGGCGCCGTGCCAGAAGTAGCCGGTCTGGTCGGCCAGCGGAACCGGGTGGGCCGGCGTGATCGTCAGCGTCGCGGGCTTGATCAGCGCCAAGCCGTCGGGCGCGATCTGCACGCCGGCGGCCGGTGTGCCGGCCTTCAGGCCCCGCAGAGAGGACACCGGGGTCAGCGTGATCGTCTCATCGGAGGCGAGCGCGCCCGCGGGCAGCACCAGCGTGTACGTCGAGCCGTCGGCGCCGGTGGCGGCCACGGTCCCGCCGGCCGTGGCGGGGATGAGCTGACTGGCGGCGTGCGCGGCGTCGGTGGCCACCGAGACGCTGCGGGGGCTGGGCTTGGCGAGGACCGGAAGCGGTACCGCTGTGCACTGCGGGTGTGCGCCCGCCCCCATGCAGGCCAGCAGGTACCAGCTTCCGATCCTTCCCCGCGCCGGAATCGTCAGCGTTTGCGTGACGGTCCGTGTGTGACCCGCTCCAAGCGCCGGGAGGGTGACGGCGCCGAGCCGGCGGTCAGAGGAGCTCGGCCGGCGATCGGCCGAGAGCAGGTAGTTCAGGCGCGTCCGCGCGGAACGTCCCTTCACGGTGGTGCGGACGGGGACGCGGGCGCCCGGCATGGCGGTGGCCAGCGGCGCGACCGCCTGGAGCTTGGGCAGCGGGCCCGCCGTGGCCTTCGGGGCCGCCTTCGCGGAGGCGGTCGCGGGCAGCGCCGCGACGGCGCCGAGGATGAGCGCCGGGAGGATTGACGAGCGATTGATCGGCATCGTGCCCCACCGTAGGTACGGAAATCCGGTGCGACAAGATCGCCATCCCTGGATTCATCCCTGAGATTTGGCAAAGCCCACGGCGCGCGGGCGCGCGCCCCCGGCGTAGACTCGCCCGCCATGATGCGAGACAAGGCTCCCGAGACCTACGAGGAAAAGCTGGCCCAGCTCGAGGGGCTGCGCGAGCACGCGATCCACAACGCCGGCCAGGCCGCGGTCGACAAGCAGCACGACAAGGGCAAGCTCACCGCCCGCGAGCGGATCGCCAAGCTGCTCGATCCCGGGTCCTTCCAGGAGCTCGACGTGTTCGTGCGCCACCGCACGCTGGACTTCGACATGCAGCGCAACCGGCCCTACGGCGACGCCGTCGTCACCGGGCACGGCACGATCGACGGCCGCCGCGTGTGCGTCTTCAGCCAGGACTTCACCGTGTTCGGCGGCTCGCTGGGCGAGGTCATGGCGGAGAAGATGTGCAAGATCATGGACCTGGCGGCCAAGATCGGCTGCCCCGTGATCGGCATCAACGACTCCGGCGGCGCCCGCATCCAGGAGGGCGTGGTCTCATTGGGCGCCTACGGCGACGTGTTCCTGCGCAACGTCCGCTGCAGCGGCGTCATCCCCCAGATCTCCCTGGTCATGGGCCCGTGCGCCGGCGGGGCCGTCTACTCGCCCGCGATCACCGACTTCATCTTCATGGTCAAGGAGACCTCGCACATGTTCATCACCGGCCCCGAGGTGATCAAGACGGTCACCGGCGAGGAGGTCGGGTTCGAGGAGCTGGGCGGGGCGATGTCCCACAACTCCAAGTCCGGCGTGGCCCACTTCGCCTCCGACGACGAGGACGCGTGCCTCGAGGACGCCCGCTACCTGCTCAGCTTCCTGCCCCAGAACAACCTGGAGACGCCCGCCGCGAGTCATGCCCACCGACGATCCGCTGCGTGAGGACCCGGAGCTGGACTCGATCGTCCCGGACAACCCCAATAAGCCCTACGACATGCGCGACGTGATCCACCTCATCGTCGATGACGGGGAGTTCTTCGAGGTCCACGAGCACTACGCGCGCAATCTGGTGTGTGGCTTCGCCCGGCTCGACGGCCACTCGATCGGGGTCGTCGGCAACCAGCCCGCCCAGCTCGCCGGGGTCCTCGACATCGACTCCTCGGAGAAGGGCGCGCGCTTCATCCGCACCTGCGACGCCTTCAACATCCCGATCCTCACCTTCTGCGACGTCCCCGGCTTCCTGCCGGGCACCACGCAGGAGTGGGGCGGCATCATCCGCCATGGCGCCAAGCTGCTCTACGCCTACGCGGAGGCGACCGTCCCCAAGATCACGATCATCACGCGCAAGGCCTACGGCGGGGCCTACGACGTCATGGGCTCAAAGCACCTGGCGGCCGATTTCAACTTCGCCTGGCCGACGGCCGAGGTGGCGGTCATGGGCCCCGAGGGCGCGGTCAACATCGTCTACCGCCGCGACATCTCCAGCTCGCCGACGCCGGACTCGCGGCGCCAGAAGCTCATCGAGGACTACAAGGCGCACTTCGCCAACCCCTACGTGGCGGCCGAGCGCGGCTACATCGACGACGTCATCGTCCCCCACGAGACGCGCCCCAAGGTGATCACCGCGCTCCAGACGCTCCAGACCAAGCGCGAGCCGGGCCCCCGCCGCAAGCACGGCAATATCCCGCTATAGCGTGATCTCCTGGGCCGGCACGCGGCCGGCCCCCCACGCGTCGTAGGCGGCCCGCGCCACCGCCAGGTCCTGGATGGCCAGCCCGGTCGAGTCGAACAGCGTCACCGCCTGATCCCCGCCCACCCTCGGCCGCCCGGGCGCCTCGCCGGCGAGGACCGCGCCCAGCTCGGTCACCTGATCGCGGGTGACCAGGCCGGCCGTGATGGCGCCGGTGAGCTCCCCGCCGTGGGACGCCTGGTGCCATTCGTCGCAGAAGAGGCTGCAGGAGGCCACCGCGCCGACGGTCGCCTCGGCCTTGCCGGGGCCGTCGGCGCCGAGCATGTTGAGGTGCAGCCCGGCGCGCAGGTCGCCGACGTCGATGACCGCCTCGGCCCCGGGGGTCACGCAGCACACCACATCGCAGCGGGCGGCCTCCTCCCGCGAGCCCACCGACCACCCCAGCTCGCCCGCGAGCTCGGCGGCGACCTCGTGGCGCGGGTCGGAGCACACGCCGGCGGTGTAGCCCGCGGCGCTGAGGCAGCGCGCGGTCCAGGCGCCGTGCAGCCCGCAGCCGATGATGCCCACCGTCGCCGCGGTCGCAGCGGCCAGCGCCTGAGTCGCCACGGCCGCCACCGCCCCGGTGCGCAGCGCGGTCACCGCGCGCGCGTCGAGCAGCATCAGCGGAGCACCCGTCTCGGCGTCGGAGAGGCAGATGACCCCCATCACCGTCGGCAGGCCGCGGGCGGGGTTGCCCGGGAACGAGGTGATCCACTTCAGCAGCGCCAATCCGCCCCCCCGCGCCGGCATCGCGCGGAAGTCGCCAAACGGAGGGCTTTGGAGGTAGATCTTGGCCGGCATCGACCAATCTCCCGCGTGAAAGTGCAGAAATGCCTCACGAACCCGCGCAATGGCGTCCGATGGGGGGACAGCGCTCAGAATTGTGGGGTAGTCAAGAACCGGTAAAGGTGACACGGCCTGCTGACGATACCTTTGGTACCGCGATGAACCGACGTCCGAAGCTCTCGATCGTCGCCCCGGGCGCCTCCGAGGAGGAGGCAGCCGCGGTCGTGGCTGCTCTCGAACGGTTCATGCGTGAGACCGCACCCCGGTCCACGCCCTTGCACGAACGGCGCAACCCCTGGCAGCAGGCGGCTTTGCGTGAGGGAGTGGCTCGCCAGCCGGAGCTACTCCCGCCGTGGATCTGAGCCTTATCCGACATCCCGCCTACCGCCTGGCTTCCGCGCTCGTCGCGGCGGTGCTGCTGCTGATCGCGCTCGCCGCGGTCGCCTCGGCCTCCCCCACGCACGGCGTCTCGGTCGGCGCACTGATGCGGGTCGGCCGCGCTCCGGTCGTTCCCGCCGGCGCGAGCTCCGGCGGAGCGCTCCCCCGGTCGTCGCTGATCGAGGCCACCGTGGCACTCCAGCCCCGAGACCCCGCGGCGCTGACCGCCTACGCCCAGGCCGTCTCGACCCCAGGCTCCTCGGTGTATCACCACTTTCTGACGGTGGCGCAGTTCGCCCAGCGCTTCGCCCCCGGGGTCGCCGACGTGGCCAGCGTGCGGGCCACGCTCGAGGCACAGGGGCTCCATCCGGGGCCCCTGGCCGCCAACGGCCTGTCGCTCGACATCACCGCTTCGGCGGGCAAGATGTCCAGGGCGTTTGCCACCTCGTTTGAGCGCTACCACTTCTCCGGGGGGCGCACGGCGTTTGCCAACACCGCGCCGCCCGCACTCCCCGCGTCGCTCTCGGGGCTCGTGCAGGGCGTGATCGGGCTCGATTCGCTCCAGGTCCCACACCCCGCCGGGCTCACGCAGGCCCCCCGCGCGCGGTCGCGCGCCCACGCCGCCGCACAGGCCACCGCGCCCGGCGAGGGCCAGCCGTGCGCCGCCGGCGCCAACGGCGGCGGCTACACCGCCGGCCAGATCGCCAGCGCCTACGGCCTCACCGGCCTCTACGCGGCCGGGGACGGCGGCAGCGGGACCACGGTGGCCCTGTTCGAGCTCGAGCCCTACTCCGCGTCTGACATCGCGACCTACCAGGCCTGCTACGGGACCAGCACGCCGATCACCAACATCACGGTCGACGGGGGCCCGGGCGGCGGCGCCGGCCAGGGGGAGGCGGCGCTGGACATCGAGGACATCATCGGGCTGGCACCCAACACGTCGATTCTCGTCTACGAGGGCAGGAACACCGGCGCGAGCGCCCTAGACACCTACCGGGCGATCGTCACCCAGAACCGGGCCAAGGTCATCTCCACCTCCTGGGGCCTGTGTGAGCCGCAGGAAGGGTCGGCGGCGGCGGGCGCCGAGAACGATCTCTTCCTGGAGGCCGCCGCGCAGGGCCAGACGATCTTCGCCGCGTCCGGTGATCACGGGGTCAAGGACTGCACCGGCGGTACCGGCTCAGGCGCGGCGACGGTGGATGACCCGGCCAGCCAGCCCTACGTGACCGGCGTCGGCGGGACGTCGCTGAGCGCGGTCGGGCCCCCGCCCTCCGAGGGCGTCTGGAACAGCACATGGACCACGTCGAACGGCGCGGCGGCGGGCGCGACCGGTGGGGGCGTCTCGTCGTTCTGGGGGACGCCCAGCTACCAGTCGGGGTTCTCCATCCCGCAGTCGACGGTGACCTGCATCGTCCCGCGGAGCACCGCCTGCCGCGAGGTTCCCGACGTGTCGGCCGACGGCGACATCCTCACGGGCTACAACATCTTCTACAACCGCCACTGGTCGATCTTCGGCGGCACGAGCGCCGCCGCCCCCACCTGGGGTGCGCTCGCCGCGCTGGCCGACGCCTCGGTGGCGTGCAGCGGCAAGACCGTCGGGTTCGCCAACCCGGCCCTGTATTCGGCGGCCCGCAGCGCGTACGGCACCTACTTCAACGACGTGACCACCGGGAACAACTCCTTCGGCGGACTCACCGGCTTCAGCGCCGCCGGCGGCTACGACATGGCCTCGGGGCTGGGTTCGCCCAAGGGCGCGGCGGTCGCGGCGGCCCTGTGCGGCTCCACCTGGACCCCGCCCGCGCCCCCTGCGGCCCCCGCGCCCGCTCCGGCCCCCGCGCCCGCTCCCGCTCCGGTCGTCACCCTGACGCGCCCGCCGGCTCAGAGCGCCCGCGTCGGCCAGCCCGTCCGCGTCCAGCTCCATGCCACCGACAGCGCCGCCCAGGCCCTCGCCTATCGCGCCACCGGCCTGCCCGCCGGATTGTCGGTCGCCGCGACCACCGGCCTGATCACCGGCACCCCCACGCGCGCGGCCAAGACCAGCGCCACCATCACCGTCACCGACACGTCCGGTGTCACCGCGCAGGCGCCCATTGCCTGGACGGTCGTCGGCAAGCCGACGATCACCGGCGGGCTCAGCGTCAATGCCAAGGGCCGCCCGTCGCTGTCGCTGAAGGTGGGCGCGGGACGCAACGCGCCGCCGATCCAGTCGATCGTCGTCGTGCCCTCGCGCCAGATCCGCTTCGCCCGCAAGGCCCGCGATCTCGCGCGGGGGATCACGGTCCGCAACGGCTCCGGCCGTCGCGTCAAGAGCGTCGCCAGGCTCAAGGGCGGCGCGCTGGTGGTCACCCTGCGCACCGCCGCGGTGCGCAGCGCCTCTCTGCGGGTCACCGTGCCCGCGATCACGCTGATCAAGAGCAAGGCCAAGCCGGGCAAGCACCACGGCTCCGCCGTGCTCCAGGGCCTGACGGTCACGGTCATCGACGCGCTGTCGTTCCGCACCGCGTTCCTCGTGCGCTGAGCCCCCGCGGGCGCCGGCCACGCTCACGCCACGGCTTGCGGACCGGCGCCGGAGACATCCCGTTTCGGGCTGCTCAGAGGAAAATGGGTGGATCCAGATCGGGTTTTGGTAATTTGTGTACGAGCCCTTTCGCGGCACGCGCCCGTTCCCAACCCGGAAGGCCCCCCATGGAGCCAGCTCGATCCACACCAAGGTACCTCGCACCGGCTCGCTGGAGAATCCGGAGGTGGTCGAGAACGTCCCCGGTCACGTGATCCCGATCCTGGAGCGCGAGTTCGATGACTTCGACACGGAGTCGACGCGGTTCCTCAACGGCGAGCTTCAGCAGGACGACTTCATCAAGTTCCGCCTCAAGCAGGGCGTCTACGGCCAGCGCCAGGCCGATGTGCAGATGGTCCGCGTCAAGCTGCCGATGGGCGGGGTGACGCCCGACCAGCTGGACGCCTTCGCCGACGTCATCGAGAAGTACGTCCCGCTGCGCAAGGGCCACATCACGACCCGCCAGAACATCCAGATGCATCACGTGCCGCTGTCCGATGCCGCGGAGCTCATCCGCGAGCTGGGCGATGCCGGCCTCTCCTCACGCGAGGGCTGCGGCAACACGATGCGCAACGTCACCGGCGACCCCCGCGCGGGCACGCTTCAGGACGAGCTGTTCGACATCACCCCCTACGCCGGGGCCTACGTCCGCTACTTCGTCCGCCACCCCACCACGCAGGCGATGCCGCGCAAGGTCAAGACGGCGTTCACGGCCAACGACGACGACAACGCGATCACCCAGATCCACGACATGGCGTTCACCCCGCGCGAGCGCGACGGGGTCCGTGGCGTCGAGATCCGGGTCGGCGGCGGCACCTCGATCATGCCCCGCCTGGCGCCGGTGCTCTACGAGTTCGTCGAGCTCGACAACGGCGACTACCTGAAGATCACCGAGGCCTGCATGCGGATCTTCGATCGCCAGGATTTCCTGCGCGTCAACCGCGCCCGCGCCCGCATCAAGGTCCTGGTTGACAAGATCGGCATCGACGCCTTCCGCGACATGGTCGAGGAGGAGCTCGAGGGCGAGTGGGTGGGCGAGCGCGACTTCTCGCTGGACGAGATCTTCTTCGACGTCGACGAGGAGGCGCTCGCCCCCGACGTCGGCGTGCGGTACGCGTCGCCCAACGGCGATCGCCGCGAGTTTGACCGCTTCATGGAGTCGAACGTCCGGGCCCAGCGCCAGGACGGGTTCGCCACCGTGGAGGTCAAGGTCGTCCGCGGTGACCTCACCCCCGAGCAGCTGCGCGGGCTGGGCGAGCTCATGCGCGCGTACTGCGGCGGCGCTGCCCGCACTACGGTGCACCAGAACCTGGTGCTGCGGTGGGTGCGCGACGAGTCGGTGTACGAGGTCTGGCAGGAGCTTCAGAAGCTCGAGTTGGGCGAGGCCGGCGCCGACGAGATCTCCGACGGCGTGAGCTGCCCCGGGACCGACTCCTGCAAGCTCGGCATCACGAGCTCGATGGGCCTCAACGGGGCCATCCAGGAGCGGATCGCGCAGATGGCCATCGACGATCCGCTGACCCGCCGCATCCACATCAAGAACAGCGGCTGCCCCAACGGCTGCGGCCAGCATCACATCGCCGACATCGGCTTCTACGGAGCCTCGATCAAGGTCGGCGACAAGACCGTTCCGGCCTACATCCCGCACATCGGGGGTAAGTACGAGGGCGGTGAGGTGCGCTACGGCCAGCGGCTCAAGGCCCGCCTCCCCGCCAAGCGGGTCCCCGAGGCCGTCGAGCGCTGGGTACGCTTCTACGAGTCAGACCGTCAGGAAGGCGAGCTGTTCCCCGCGTTCGTGGACCGCGTGGGCGCCCCGGAGTTCGAGGCCCGCGTGAAGGATCTGACGATGCCGATCGAATTCAACCTCGAGAACATGAACTACTTCATCGACTACAACCGCGAGGCCCCGTTCCAGGTCATCCGGGGTGAGGGGGAGTGCGCGGTTTGAGCGCCACGGTCCCCGATCTCGAGGGCGCCACCGCCCAGGAGGTGCTGGCCTACGGCGTGCAGCGCTTCCACCCGCGGCTGACGCTGGCCTGCTCCTTTCAGAAGGAGGAGTCGGTGCTCTTCCACATGCTCTCGGAGATCGAGGCCGGGTCAGAGCCGATCCAGGCGTTCACGATCGACACCGGCGTGCTGTTCCCGGAGACGCTGGCCACCTGGAAGCAGTTCGAGGATCGGTACCCGGGGATCGCCATCAGGGTCATGGACGCGCGCAGCCCGGGCGAGCCGTGGACCGCACAGAACTGCTGCAGCGCCGCCAAGGTGGCGGGGCTGGAGGCCGGGTTGACCGACGTCGATGCCTGGATCACCGGCATCCGGCGCGAGCAGGCGCCCACCCGCGCGGCCTCGCCCAAGCTCGAGCGCGACGAGCGCCGCGGCATCTGGAAGCTGAACCCGCTCGCCGACTGGACCGAGAAGGACGTCTGGACCTTCATCTTCAAGCACGATCTGCCCTATCACCCGCTGCACGACCAGGGCTACGCCTCCATCGGCTGCGCTCCCTGCACCCAGCCCGGCTCAGGCCGCGACGGCCGCTGGGCCGGGACCGACAAGACCGAGTGCGGGATCCACGTGGTGTAGAGGCCGTGTCAGCTCACCGCCCATCCCGCCGCCCCAGCTACGTCCCTCCGGGCTAGCGTTCCGCCCCCTACCAGCCTGCCCGCTGATGAACCCAGTCCACTATGAGCTGTCCCACCTCGAGACCCTCGAGGCCGAGTCCATCCACATCTTCCGTGAGGTGGCCGCCGAGTTCGAGCGCCCCGTGCTGCTGTTCAGCGGCGGCAAGGACTCGATCGTGCTGTTGCGGCTGGCCGAGAAGGCCTTCCGCCCCGGCAAGTTCCCGTTCCCGATCATGCACGTCGACACCGGGCACAACTTCCCGGAGGTCATCACCTTCCGTGACCGCATCGTCTCTGACATCGGCGAGCGGCTGATCGTCGCGTCGGTCCAGGACTCGATCGACAAGGGTCGCGTCAGTGAGGAGACCGGCCCCCGCGCCTCGCGCAACCGACTCCAGACGACGACGCTGCTCGATGCCATCGAGGAGCACGGGTTTGACGCGGCCTTCGGCGGTGCCCGCCGTGACGAGGAGCGGGCCCGCGCCAAGGAGCGCGTGTTCTCCTTCCGCGACGACTTCGGCCAGTGGGATCCCAAGCGCCAGCGGCCCGAGTTGTGGTCGCTCTACAACGGCAGCATCCGCAAGGGCGAGCACGTCCGCGTGTTCCCCATCTCCAACTGGACCGAACTCGACGTCTGGCAGTACATCGGGTCAGAGGGCCTGGAGATCCCGTCGATCTACTTCTCCCACGAGCGCGAGGTGTTCGCGCGCGACGGCATGCTCTACGCCCAGAACGAGTTCATCGAGCTGATGGACGGCGAGGAGCCGTTCGCGGAGTCCGTGCGCTACCGGACCGTCGGAGACATGACCTGCACCGGCGCGGTGCGCTCGACGGCGACCACGCTCGAGGACGTGGTCGCGGAGATCGCCGCCACCCGCATCACCGAGCGGGGCGAGACCCGGGCCGATGACCGCGTGACCGAAGCGGCGATGGAGGATCGCAAGCGTGAAGGCTATTTCTGAGATGAACGAGAACGGCTCCGCGGCGGCCTTGCCGCCGAACGCGTACGCGGTACGCCGGCGTAACTCCGAGCTGCTGCGGATCGCCACCGCCGGCTCGGTCGACGACGGCAAGTCCACGCTGATCGGCCGGCTCCTGCACGACTCCAAGTCGATCTTCGAGGATCAGATGGAGCACGTGGTGCAGACGTCGGAGCGCCGCGGTGACGGCTACCTGAACCTCGCGCTGCTCACCGACGGCCTGCGCGCCGAGCGCGAGCAGGGCATCACCATCGATGTCGCCTACCGCTACTTCGCCACCCCGCGGCGCAAGTTCATCATCGCCGACACGCCCGGCCACGAGCAGTACACCCGCAACATGGTCACCGGCGCCTCGACCGCCGACGTGTCGATCGTGCTGGTCGACGCCCGCAAGGGCGTCTCGGAGCAGACCCGGCGCCACATCTACATCGCCTCGCTGCTGCGCATCCCCCATCTCGTCGTGTGCGTCAACAAGATGGATCTGGTCGGCTACGACGAGGATGTCTTCTACAACATCCTCGAGGAGGTCACCGACTGGTCGGCCCGCCTCCAGATCCCCGACATCACCTTCGTGCCCATCTCCGCGCTGCACGGCGACAACGTGGTCGATCGCTCGCACGCCATGCAGTGGTTCGGTGCCGCCCCGCTGCTCTACCACCTCGAGCACGTCGTGATCGCCCAGGACCGCAACCTCAACGACGTCCGCTTCCCGGTGCAGTGGGTCATCCGCCCGATGAGCGACGCCCACCACGACTACCGCGGGTATGCCGGTCAGGTGGCCGGCGGGGTCATCTGCCCCGGAACCGAGGTCGTGGCCCTGCCCGGCGGCCAGCGCACCACCGTCGCGGCCATCGACACCTTCGACGGTGAGGTCGAGTCGGCGTTCCCGACGATGAGCGTGGCGCTGCGCTTCACCGACGAGATCGACGTCTCCCGCGGCGACATGCTCGTCGAGGCCGACGATCAGCCCACCACCGCCCGCGAGCTTGACGCCCACATCTGCTGGATGAGCGAGCAGCCGATGGCCCCGCGCGGCAAGTACGCGATCAAGCACACGACCCGCTCGGCCCGGGCGATCATCGAGGAGATCGACCACCGCATCGACATCAACACGCTCGAGCACGTCAAGGCCGACCAGCTCGGCCTCAACGAGATCGGGCGGGTGCGGCTGCGCTGCAGCGCGCCGCTCGTCGTCGACCCCTACGCGCGCAACCGCACCACCGGCAGCTTCATCCTCATCGACGAGTCGACCAACGACACTGTCGCGGCGGGGATGATCATCAACGCCACCTCCTAGCGCCCGGGCGCCACGTCCGAGCGTCGGAGCCGCGAGGCCTAGAGCCGGGCCGCCACCGCGCCGATCGCCAGCACCACGACGGCCAGCCAGAGGGCGCGCAGCGCTCCCTCCAGGGGCGCGGCGATCGTCTCGGCGTCGAGCGAGCGCGTCTCCCCGGTGGTGAGGCGCTGCGTTCCCTGCAGCTCCGCGGTGCGGCGACGCAACTCGCGCACCGGCGTGCTCAGCCGGCGCTGGGCGACGCTGAGCAGGCAGCAGGCGCCGGCCACCAGGAGGCCGGCGGGGCGAACCTGGAGGGCGTTGACGAAGTAGCCGGTGAAGGCGGGAAAGCCGCCCCAGGCCAGCGCGAACCAGACGTCGTCGTGGACGCGGCCGCCGAACAGCTCCAGGTTGTAGGCGACGACCAGGAACGCCCCGAGGGCGACCAGCGGCGCCAGCCACGCGGAGATGGTCAAGGTGCCGGCGATGCCGATGGCCACCGCGCCGGCGAGGCCGACGATCGCCAGGGCGATGAGCGTGTTCCGGCTCAGGCGCGTCTGGAGGGGGCGGCCGTGGAGCTCGTCGAGCGCATGGGCGGCGATGCCGACGGCAAGGAAGAACGCCGCGAGGGCGGCGATGAGCCGGTTGACGTGGATCGCCGGGGCGGCGGCTGCGCCGAGGGCGACGTAGCTGAGATGCCACGCGGTGTAGGGCGGGTGCAGCAGCGTGACCAGGTCGCGCCAGCCCCCCGGGGCCAGGGCATAGAAGGCCGGCCGCGGCGTCTCCGTGCGCTCAGGGGCGGTGGCCGTCGCTGACCCCCCACATGACCAGTCCCGCCCCGAAGCTCATCCTGCGTTGTATGACGCCCTGGATCCCGGCGGCGGTCCACAGTGCGGGGAGGTCGGGGTACGCGGCGTGAAACTGCTCGATGTTGGGGCCCAGGAAGCGGCCCACCTCGTACCAGGCGCTCGACACGGCGCGGCCCATGAGCGGCAGGCCGACGCGGGTGTGGACGCGCCAGAGGCGCCGCAGCGCCGGGTTGTCCGGGACCCCGAACTCCACCATCCCGATCCGTCCGCCCGGCTTGACCACCCGGGCCAGCTCGACGAGCGTCGCCCGCGGATCGTCGACGTAGCGCAACAGGTAGGTGAAGGTGAGGGCGTCAAAGGAGTCGTCGGCGAAGGGCAGGTGCTCGGCCTCGCCGGTGACGAAGGTGACCTGGCCTCCGGCCGCCCCGCTGCTCCCGCCGTCCGCGCCGCCGCCGTCCGCGCCGCCGGCGTCCGTGGCGCCGGCGTTGCGCCGCGAGCGCGCCACGGCCAGCATCGCCTCGGACTGGTCCAGCGCGGTCACGCGCGCGCCACGCTGCGCCAGCGCGAAGGCCACCATCCCGGTGCCCGTGGCGACGTCGAGGATCTCCTGCCCCGGCTGCGGGCGGATGGCCTTCACCATCGCCGCGCGCCAGCGCGGGTCCTGCCCGAAGCTCATGGCCGCCCCGGTGCCGTCATAGCGCCGCGGGAGCCCCTCGAACAGCTGGAGCGCGTGGCGCTTGCGGGGAGAGGTGGCGGCGGATTCCACGGTCTGCGTCCAAGACTACGTCGTGGGGGGGTCAGCCGGGGGCACCACGAGGCGGTAAAGTGGCCGCCGCATGTTCTCGAAGGTGCTGATCGCCAACCGCGGCGAGATCGCGGTCAGAATCGCACGCGCGTGCGAGGAGCTCGGGATCGCCACGGTGGCGGTCTACTCCGAGCTCGACCGCGACGCTCTGCACGTCCGGCGCGCCGACGAGGCCTACCTGCTCGGGGGTGGGCCGGCAGCGGAGAGCTACCTCAACATCTCAAAGCTCATCGAGGTCATCAACCAGTGCGGCGCCGACGCCGTCCACCCCGGCTACGGGTTCCTGGCCGAGAACGCCGCCTTCGCCAAGGCGCTGGAGGACAACGGCACTGTCTTCATCGGGCCGCCGGCGTCGGCGATCGAGGCGATGGGCTCAAAGACGCGCGCCCGGGAGCTGATGTCCGCCGCTGGGGTCCCGATCGTCCCGGGCACGACCGAGCCTGTGGAGACGATCGAGGACGCCCAGAAGATCATCGAGGACACCATCGGCTACCCGGTGGCGGTCAAGGCCGCCGGAGGCGGCGGCGGCAAGGGCTTTCGCGTCGCGCTGTCCGAGGACAAGCTGAAGGACGCCTTCGAGGGTGCCGCGCGCGAGGGTGAGAAGTTCTTCGGCGACGCCACGGTCTACCTCGAGCGCTACCTGCCCGACCCCCGCCACGTCGAGGTCCAGGTCCTGGCCGATGGCCATGGGAACGTCATCCACCTGGGTGAGCGCGACTGCTCGCTGCAGCGCCGCCACCAGAAGCTCGTCGAGGAAGCGCCCGCGCCCGCCGTGAACGAGGAGCTCCGGGCCAAGATCGGCAAGATCGCCACCGACGCGGCCGCGGCCGTCGACTACACGGGCGCGGGCACGATCGAGGGCCTGCTCCAGGACGGCGAGTACTTCTTCTTGGAGATGAACACCCGCGTCCAGGTCGAGCACTGCGTCACCGAGATGGTCACCGGGATCGACATCGTCAAGGAGGGCATCAGGGTCGCGGCGGGGGAGAAGCTGTCGATCGCCCAGGAGGACGTCGAGCTGCGCGGGCATGCCATCGAGTGCCGGATCAACGCCGAGGATGCGTCCAAGAACTTCGCCCCCGCGCCGGGGACGATCGGCGACTACCGCGAGCCCACCGGCCCGGGCGTCCGCGTGGACTCGGGGGTCGGCCCGGGCTCGGAGATCTCGCCGATGTATGACCCGATGGTGGCCAAGCTGATCGTGTGGGACGCCGACCGCGAGCAGGCGACCGCCCGCATGCTGCGCGCCCTGGGCGAGTACGAGATCACCGAGCTCAAGACCCTCATCCCCTTCCATCAGGCGATCCTGGCCACCCGGCAGTGGGCCGACGCCGAGACCTGCCGCGACCTCATCGAGGACCGCGCCTGGCTCAAGGAGCTGGCCTTCCCGGCCCCGGTCAAGCCGTCTGACGATGAGGAGGACGACGCGGAGTCCGTCGAGCAGAGCTACACCGTCGAGGTCTCGGGCAAACGCTTTGACGTCAAGGTCATCGGGCCGCCCTTCGGCGGCGCCGCCGTCAACGGCTCGGCCCCGGCGGGCGGCGCCACCCCAGGGCCGCGCCGGCCACCGCGGCGCGCCGCGGGTGGTGGCGGTGGTGGCGGCGGTGGCGACACGCTCGCCTCGCCCATCCAGGGGACCGTGCTCAAGCTCGCCGTCGAGGCCGGCGCCGACGTCGACGAGGGGGCGCTCATCTGCGTCGTCGAGGCGATGAAGATGGAGAACGAGATCACCGCCCACAAGGCGGGCAGGGTGTCCGAGCTGCCGATCTCGGTCGGCGCGTCGGTGGCCACCGGCGACACGCTGGCCGTCATCACCTCGGCCTCCGAGTAGCCGCCGCTCAGCCGCCGCCCACGCGCGCCACGTTGTCGGCGTGGATGCGGCCCTGCACCGGCGTTGAGCGACCGGCCGGGAGGATCGCGGCGCCGGGATCGGCCTCCAGTTGCTCAAGGTAGGCGTCGTCCTCGGCCAGGATCTCGAGCGCCCGTGATCCGCTGTACGGCGCGCCGTGCCCGGGCACGACCCAGTCGGCTTGCGCGGCCAATGGCCTGAGCCGCTCCAAGGTGCCGTGGTACACCGAGATCGAGCCGCCGGCGGAGAGCATCGGGATCTCGACGGGGGACAGGTAGTCGCCACACACCAGCACCTTGGCCCACGCCATCCAGAAGGCCACCCCGTCCGCGGTGTGGCCCGCGGTCTCATGCAGCTCGAGCTCATGGGCCGCGCCGTCCGCGCCGATCTCCAGATGGCCGGGGACCGGGAGCGACTGCAGCGAGCCCAGCGCCAGCGGCGCGCGGCCGTCGACGTAGTGCTCCTGATCGAACGCCCGCAGCTTGCGCTGGGCGTCGCCGATCTCCCCCGACAGACGTGACACCGTCGATTCGCCGCATCCCAGGGCGGCGCCGGGAAAGGCCAGCCGCCCCAGCAGGTGGTCCCAGTCGCCGTGGGTGGCGAGCAGCCCGGAGACCGGGAACCCGGCCTGCTTAAGCACGTCGGGAAGCGCCCGGAGCTCCTCGGGATAGAGGACCGAGTCGATCACGAACCCCTCCTCGCCGCCGCGCACCGCCGTGCACGTCGTCTGCCACATGTCAGAGACGAACACGATCACGTCGGCGTGGAGCGCCACGGCGCGCATGCCGTACCCCCGGCGTGGATCAGCCGATGCCGAGCAGCTTGGCCGCTTCTTTGAGGCTGGCGACCTCGGCGTCGGGCTTCTTCTGCCCCGCCTCGAGCTGCTGCTTGGTGCGGTTGATCCAGATCACCGGGATCTTCTTCTTGAGGCAGGGCTCGACGTCGTGGTAATAGCTGGCGGCGACGTGCACCCACCCCTTCTTGGAGCCGATCCGCCGCTCGCACTCGGTGAAGTGCGCCGGATCGGGCTTGTAGGAGCGGACCTGCTGGGCGGTGACGACCAGGTCGAAGTCCAGCGGGATATGACGCCGGGTCTGCCCCAGCAGCTTGTCGTCGATGTTGGAGATGAGCCCGACCTTGTACTGCTTGGCGAGCTTGGTCAGGGTCGGGTTGGTCTCCTTGAACGGCTTCCAGCGATGCACCGAGTCGGGCAGGAAGCCCGAGCGCGAGGGCTCCAGCGGCCAGCCGAGCTGCTTGGCGATCTGGACCGCAGTGCGGCGCAGGACCTCGGCGTAGAGCTCGTAGGACCCGGCTTCGATCTGCTGCTGGATCTCGTGGAACAGGGGCAGGAGCTCGTCGCGCTCGACGGTGAAGCCGTCGCGCTCGGCCTCGGCGCTGAATGCCTCGAACGCCCCCGTATCCCAGTCGATCAGCGTCCCGTAGACGTCGAAGGTGACAAATGAGACGGTTTTCGGTATGGCCATCGAGCGCTGATGATGCCATGGCACCGCCGTGCGGCGCTTCGTCGTCGCGCCCCGGATTGCCCGCCCCGACGCCTAACGGCGCCTAGGCACCGGAGTCAATACCATCAACCGCCGTCATGGATCTACTCGAATATCAGGGCAAGCAGCTCTTCGCCCGCCATGGAGTTCCCGTTCCCGACGGCCAGCCGGCCCGCACCCTGGAGGACGCTGTCTCCGCCGCCGAGGCGATCGGCTACCCCTGTGCGATCAAGGCGCAGGTGCAGATCGGTGGCCGCGGCAAGCTGGGCGGGATCAAGATCGCCAATACCCGCGCCGAGGCCGAGGAGTACGCCCGGGCCATCCTGGGCATGGACATCCGCGGGCTCACCGTCCACGAGCTGTGGATCGAGGGCGCCTCGCAGATCGCCTCGGAGTACTACGCGTCGGTGGTGTTCGATCGCTCGGCCAAGGCGCCGCTGGTCATGCTCTCGACCAAGGGCGGGATGGACATCGAGCAGGTGGCCGACGAGGATCCCGACGCCATCGCCAGCCTCCACGTCGATCCGCTGCTGGGCTTTCAGGACTTCCACGGCCGCCGGCTCGCCTACGAGGCCGGGGTCGACGCCGACGTCGTGCGCCCGGTGGGCGCCATGCTGGCCAAGCTCTACGAGGTCTTCACCGCCGAGGAAGCGACGCTGGTGGAGGTCAACCCGCTGATCATCACCCCCGACCGCGAGGTCAAGGCGCTGGACGCCAAGGTCACGCTCGACGGCAACGCGCTCTATCGCCATGGTGAGAACGCGGCCCTGCGCGACCTCTCGGCCGAGGATCCACAGGAGGTGATGGCCAAGGAGCGCGGCCTCACCTACGTCAAGCTCGACGGCGACATCGGGATCCTCGCCAACGGCGCCGGCCTGTCGATGTCCACGCTCGACGTCGTCGCCGAGGCCGGGGGCCGGCCCGCCAACTTCCTCGACGCCGGCGGCGGCTCGCGCGCCGATGCCATCACCGCGGCGGTCGAGGTGATCCTCTCCGACGATAAGGTCAAGGCGGTGCTGTTCAACATCTTCGGCGGCATCACCCGCTGCGACGAGGTCGCCAAGGGCCTGATCGAGGCCTTCGAGCAGATCAAGCCGTCGGTTCCGTTCGTCGTCCGGCTGGACGGCACCAACGGGGACGAGGGCCGCGCGCTGCTGGCCGAGGCCCAGCTGCCCAACGTCCACACCGAGTCCACCATGGACGGCGCCGCCGCCAAGGTCGTGGAGCTGGCCAAGGCGGCCGCATGAGCATCCTCGTCGACCAGAGCACCCGGCTGTGCACGTCGGGCATCACCGGCCGCGAGGGCACGTTTCACTCGCTGCGCAACCGCGAGTACGGCACCCAGGTCGTAGCCGGGGTCACCCCGGGCAAGGGCGGTCAGGACGTCGAGGGCATCCCCGTCTTCAACACCTTCCACGCCGCGGTCGAGCAGGAGGGCGCCAACACGGCGATGATCTTCGTGCCGCCGCGCTTCGCCGCCGACTCGATCCTCGAGGCCGAGGACGCGGGCATCGCGTTGATCATCTGCATCACCGAGGGCATCCCCGCCCACGACGAGCTGCGGGTCTACAACACGCTCAAGAAGAACGGCCGCAGCCGGCTGATCGGCCCCAACTGCCCCGGCATCCTGTCCCCGGGCAAGGCCAGCGTCGGCATCATCCCCGCCTCGTTCTTCCGCGAGGGCAACGTCGGGGTCGTGTCGCGCTCGGGCACCCTCACCTACCAGATCGGCAACGTGCTGGCCCAGAGCGGCTTTGGCAACTCGTCGATCGTCGGCATCGGCGGCGACCCCGTCCCCGGCACCGACTTCATCGACGTGATCGGGATGTTCCAGGACGACGACGAGACCGAGCTGATCGTCATGTGCGGTGAGATCGGCGGCGACGCCGAGGAGCAGGCGGCGCAGTTCATCGCCGACCACGTCACCAAGCCGGTCATCGGCTACATCGCCGGGTTCACGGCGCCGCCGGGCAAGACGATGGGCCACGCCGGGGCGATCGTCTCGGGCTCGAAGGGGACCGCGGCCGCCAAGGCCGAGGCGCTCGAGGCCAAGGGCGTGAAAGTCGGCCGCACGCCCACCCAGGTCGCCGAGACCGCCGTCGCGCTGCTGGGCAAGTAGCCGCCGAGGCGGCCGGTAGGCTCGCCCCGCAATGCCCGAGAAGTCGATCCTGGACGCTCGGCTGGCCGAGATCGACCGGCGGCTGCGCACCATCCAGTCGGGGCTGGCGCCGGCCGCCGAGGCCGCCGCGGCCCAGCGCGAGGCCCAGGCTCCGGTGATCCCGCCCGAGGCCGCGCCGGTGCCCAAGCGACTCGCTGACGCCGGGCCGTCAGAGGCGGCCGCGCTCGTCGCTCAGCTCTGGGCGTTGCTCGAGGCCCACGAGCGCCTGTTGGCCTCCGCCCGCGAACTGGCCGACCGCCGCGAGCCCGCCGCCGGACCATCGCTGAGCGTCTCGGCGGGGCCCTTTGCCAGCACCGAGGCGCTGCGGCGCTTTGAGCGCTCGCTCCAGTCACTGCCCGAGGTCCGCAGCGCCGTGGTGAGCGAGTACGAGGGCGCCGACCGGGCCATCGTCGACGTGCACCTGTCCGAGCCAACCCCGTAGTCTTAGGGCCATGCCGGCTTCGATCTCGTTCGCCCGCGGGGCACCGTCGCTCGACATCGTCGACGTCGATGGCCTGCGCGCGGCCGCCGACCAGGCCTTCACCAACGATCCGGGCGGGATGACCGCCTACGGCACCGCCGTCGGCTACGTGCCGCTGCGCGAATGGATTGCCGAGCACCACGGCGTGGGCCCCGAGCACGTGCTGGTCACCAACGGCTCCATGCAGGCCGATGCCTTCCTGTTCGACGCGCTGGTGGCCGCGGGCGACACGGTGATCGTGGAGCTGCCCACCTACGACCGCACGCTCCTGTCGCTGCGCAACCGCGGCGCCGACGTGCGGATGGTGGAGCTCGAGCCCGACGGCATCGACACCGCCGCCCTGGAGCGGGTATTGGCGAGCGGCGCGCAGCCCAAGCTCGCCCACATCATCCCCAACTTCCAGAACCCCGCCGGCTACACGCTCTCGGCGGCCAAGCGCCAGCGGCTGGTCGAGCTCGCGCGCACGCACGGCTTCACCATCTTCGAGGACGACCCCTACGTCACGCTGCGCTTTGAGGGCGAGTCGCTGCCGACGATGTTCTCCACGGCGTCCGAGTGCGTCGTCTACGCCTCCTCGTTCTCAAAGACGGTGTGCCCGGGGATCCGTGTCGGCTACCTCGTCGGGCCCGCCGACCTCATCGCGCGGATCGCCAAGATCGCCACCAGCACCTACATCTCGCCCAACATGGTGGCCCAGGGGATCGTCAACCAGTTCTGCCGCTCGGGGGCGATCGACCGCTCCATCGCCACGGTGCGCGACGCGCTGCGCGAGCGTGCCCACACGCTGTGCGACGAGCTCTCCGCGCAGCTCCCCGACGCGCGCTTCGTGGCGCCGGAGGGCGGGTACTTCCTGTGGGTGGATATGCCCGACGGAACCGATGTCGCCGCCCTGTTCGACGCCGCCGCCGCGCGGGGCGTCCAGTTCGTCAAGGGCACCGACTTCGTGCTCGAGGGCGGCGAGTCCTCGCTGCGCCTGGCCTACTCCGGCGTGACCCCCGCGGAGATCCGCGAGGGCGTCAAGCGCCTGGCCGAGGCCTACGCGGAGGTCGGCCGAGAGGTCAATGCGGCCTGACGAGCTCCGGGCGCTCGGCAGTCTGGCCGGGGACGCCGCCGCCGGGATCGCCGGCCAGGCTCGCGAGGTCCATGAGAGCATCGCCGCGCGCGTCTTCGGCGCGCTGGGACCGCCGGCCGCGCCCGTGCGCGTCATCCACGACCGGGTCTCCACCACCGCCTACACCGCGGCGTCCGCGCTCACCGGCGCGCTGGTCAAGGGCGGCGCGGCCACCGCCAGCCTGGCCCGGCCCGACGATGCCCCGTCACTGGCCGATGCGCCCGGCGGCCGGCTGGCCGTCGGTGCCCTGAACGGGATGTGGGGTGACCGCCTGCGCCGCCAGCGCAGCGCGCTGGACACCCCGATGGCCGTCCGCGTGAACGGGCGTGACGTGGCGCTGGACGCGGCCTCCCTGCGCCGGGCCTTCCCGGACGCCACGCCCCGGCTGGCGGTGTTCATCCACGGGCTGTGTGAGAACGACGACGCCTGGCGGCTGCGCGCCGCCCGCAGCGCGCCCTACGCACAGCGCCTGCGTGCCGAGCTCGGCTACACGCCGGTCTTTCTGCGCTACAACAGCGGCCTGCACATCTCCCACAACGGCCGGGCGCTGTCCGCGCTGCTGGACGCGCTGACCGAGCACTGGCCCGGCGAGGTGGCCGAACTCGCGCTCATCGGCCATTCGATGGGCGGCCTCGTGGCCCGGGGCGCATGTCACTACGGGACGGGCGCCTGGCGCGAGCGCGTCCGCCACGTGTTCATGCTCGGCACGCCCCACAAGGGCGCCCCGCTCGAGCTCGGCGCCAACGCCGTCTGTCACGCCGCCGCGCGGGTGCCGGAGCTCAGGCCCTTCGCCGCGCCGATCCGGGTGCGCAGCGTCGGCGTCAAGGATCTCGCCTACGGCTACGTCGTCGATGCCGACTGGGAGGGCCACGACCCCGACGCCTTCTGGAGCAACACCGGCACGGTCGTCCCCTTCCTGGAGACGGCCACCCACTATTTCGTCAGCGCCAGCCTCACCCGGGACCCCGACGCCCCCGCCGGCCGGCTCCTCGGCGACCTGCTCGTCCTGCGCCCCAGCGCCTGGTCACAGGGCGGCCGCGGCGAGCGACTGCAGTTCCCGGTGGAGCAGTACGCCCACGTCGGGGGCGCCACCCACTTCGATCTGCTCAACCACCCGGCCGTGTACGCCCAGATCCGCCACTGGCTGTCGGCGGGTACGCCGGAGCTGCCGCCGGCTCACGTGTGAGCGCGGCCCGGGGTCCGGGCGCCGCTCAGCGTCCGTAGCGCCCGCCGAGCACGAGCTGCTCGGGCAATGCGATGCGGGGCGGGGGCGAGGGGTCGGCCAGGACCGACACGGTCTCGGCGACGCTGAAGGTGACCGACGCGGTGGCGCCGTCGCTGTGCACCTGGACCTCCTCGCCGTCGTTGGAGGCGACGCTGCCCTTGAGCCCGGGCTCGATCCCGGCGCCCTTGAGGTAGTGCAGCAGGTCCTCGGCCTCGTTCTCCAAGCGCAGGATGGTGACACTGGCCCCGACCTCGCAGTCGGCCAGGGGAACGCCCACGATGCGCTCGCCGACCTTGATCGGGTGGCCGTGGGGGCAGGTGGCGGCGTCGCCGACGGCGGTGCGGATGTAGGCCTCAAAGCGCGGTGTCATCGCGTACTCGAGCTTCTCGGCCTCCTCGTGGACGTCATCCCACGGGACCCCGACGACGTCGGTGAGGAAGCGCTCGATCATCCGGTGGCGGCCGACGATGACCTGGGCCTGCTCGCGGCCGGACTCGGTGAAGGCGATCTTGCGGCCGTCGGTGCGCTCGATGAAGCCGTCGCGCTCCAGGCGGCCGAGCATCTCGTGCACGGTCGGCGCCGAGAGCTGCATCGCCCGCGCCAGGTTGGCGCCGCTCATCGGCAGTCCCGCCTCATAGAGCCAGAACAGCGACTCCAGATATTCCTGCTCGGCGGTGGTGACCTGAGGCTCAGCCATGCGATTGATCCTATCCGGTGGTCCCCTCCGGCTTGCGCGGCCCGCACAGGTACCATCGGCGCCACCGTGTCGCTCCCGCTCAAGCCGCCGATCGAGCCCCAGCTCGCCCGCTCGGGCAAGGAGCTGCCGCTGGGCGATCAGTGGGCCTATGAGCCCAAGTTCGACGGCTTTCGCGCGATCGCGTTCGTCGACGGCGAGCAGTTCACCATCCAGTCGCGCGGGGGCAAGCCGCTGGAGCGCTACTTCCCGGAGCTACGCTTCCCGCCCGGCCGCTACGTCGTCGACGGCGAGATCGTCATCAACTCAGCCGACGGCCACGAGGACTTCGGTGCCCTGCAGCAGCGCATCCATCCGGCCGAGAGCCGCATCAACATGCTGGCCGAGCAGACGCCGGCGCGCTACGTCGCCTTCGACCTGCTGGCCCGCGACGACGAGGAGCTGCTGGCGCTGAGCTTCGGCGAGCGCCGCGCCGCCCTGGAGGAGCTGGTGCGCGCCGGGATTGATCTCACGCCACTCACGCGGGATCCCGACGGCACCGCCGAGTGGCTGCGCGACGGCGAGGGCGTGGTGGCCAAGGAGCTCGGCGCTCCCTACCGGCCAGGCCAGCGCAAGGGCATGGTCAAGGTCAAGCGGGTGCGCACGATCGACGCCGTCGTCGTCGGCTACCGGCCGGGCAAGGAGGAGGGCACGGTCGGCTCGCTCATCCTGGGCCTCTACGACGATGCCGGGAAGCTGCACGTGGTCGGGCACTCCTCCGGGCTCAAGGCCGCGGAGAAGCGTGCCCTGGTCGGCAGCCTGGAGCCCTATGAGACGGGCGAGCGCGGGAGCGGGGACCCCAGCCGGTGGCAGAGCGAGCGCGAGCTGGAGTGGATCTCGCTGCGCCCCGAGCTGGTGGTGGAGGTCACCTTTGACCACGCCAGCGGCGGGCGGATCCGCCACGGCACCCGGATCCTGCGCTGGCGCGACGACAAGCCTCCGCTGGCATGCCGGCTGGAGCAGATGCAGTCCTGAAACCGACGAGGGAGACACCATGCCGCTTCAAGGTGAGTACGCGCCGAGCTCGGCCGAGTGGGTGCGCAAGCAGGTGGAGGAGATCGAGAGCTCGGGCGGGACCCGGGGGACATCCATGCGCGGCATGTCCGTCATCGTGGTCACGTCGCTGGGGCACTCCAGCGGGAAGCTGCGCAAGAACCCGGTGATGCGCGTCGAGCACGACGGTAAATACGCCGCGGTGGCCTCCAAGGGCGGGGCGCCCGAGCATCCCAGCTGGTATCGCAACCTCGTCGAGCACCCGCTGGTGGAGGTCCAGGACGGGCCGGCCAAGGGCGACTACACCGCCCGCGAGGTGAGCGGCGATGAGCGCGCACAGTGGTGGGAGCGGGCCGTGGCCGCGTTCCCCGACTACGCCGACTACCAGGAGAAGACCGACCGGGAGATCCCGGTGTTCGTGCTCGAGCCGGTGAGCTGACCGCGGCGCGTGACCCGCATCGCCGGCGTCCCGGAGACGGTGCTGATCGCGCCCGACTCCTTCAAGGGCACCTTCAGCGCGACCGAGGTCGCGGCCGCCATCGGCCGCGGCGTGCAGGCCGCCGGGCGGCCGGTCGACCTGTGCCCGGTGGCTGACGGCGGCGAGGGCACGCTGGACGCGCTTGCCGCCGGGCTGGGCGCCGAGCGCCGGCACGCCCCCGTCACCGACCCGCTGGGCCGCCCGATCGAGGCCGAGTTCGGGTTGGCGGGCGAGGTGGCGCTCCTGGACATGGCCTCCGCCAGCGGCCTGGGCCTGGTCGCCGAGAGAGAGCGCGACGCCTTTGCCGCCTCCACCGCCGGCACCGGCGAGCTGATCGTCGCGGCGCTGTCCGAGGGTGCCCGGATCGTCTACCTCGGCGTCGGCGGCAGCGCCACCACCGACGGCGGCGCGGGCGCGATCAAGGCGATCAAGCGCGCCGGGGGCATGGGCGACGCACGGCTCGTCGTGCTCTGCGACGTGCGCACGCCGTTTGAGGACGCCGCTCGCGTGTTCGGACCTCAGAAGGGGGCGGACGCGGATGCGGTCAAGCGGCTGACCGCACGCTTGCAGGCGATGGCGCGCCGCCTTGAGCGCGACCCACGCGGCGTGCCCATGACCGGTGCCGCGGGCGGGCTGTCGGGCGGTCTGTGGGCCGCGTTTGGCGCCGAGCTCGTCCCCGGGGCGGCGTTCGTGCTCGACGAGGTGGGCTTTGACGGCCGCATGCGCTCGGCCCGCGCGGTGGTCACCGGGGAGGGCAAGCTCGACCTGCAGAGCCTGGTGGGCAAGGTCGTCTCGGAGGTGGCCACCCGCGCCCGCCAGTCCGGCGTTCCCTGCCACGCGGTGGTGGGAACGCGCGAGCTGGACTCGATGGGGGCGCGGATCCTCGACCTCGACCGGGTGATCGAGGCCTCGACGCTGGAGGAGCTCGAGGCCGCCGGGAGGTCGCTGGCCGGGGTGCTCTAGCCCGCGTCCCCCCGCCCCGTTCGGTTCGCCCTAGTGGGCGAACGCGGCGGTCGTGCTCGCCACCTCGGGCGGGAGCGGCGCTGACAGGGCCTGAAGTCTCCGGGTCTTCGCGGCCAGCGCCTCGAGCAGATCGTCGGCCATCTCCTTGTGCATGCCGGCGCGCACCACGACCCGCAGCACGCTGAGGTCCTGGCGGTTCTCCGGGAAGCTGTAGGCGGGCACCAGCCACCCGCGCTCGCGCAGGCGATCGGACACGTCGAAGACGGTGTAGTTCTTGACGTCCGGGTTGGTGGTGAAGGCGAACACCGGCAGCTCTGAGCCATCGGAGAGGAGCCGGTAGGGCCCCATGTCGGCGACGGCCGTGGAG
The DNA here is from genome assembly GCA_963764125.1 of uncultured Solirubrobacteraceae bacterium. Lineage (GTDB taxonomy): Bacteria > Actinomycetota > Thermoleophilia > Solirubrobacterales > Solirubrobacteraceae > Palsa-465. The sequence continues at coordinate 41,836 of CAVXRR010000039.1, read as the reverse complement.
ATATGCCGCGCGATGCGCTGGAGGGTCTGCATCATCGCCGTGTAGCCCTGGCGGCCGAGGCTCATGAACATGAAGTACTGGGCCACGACCTCGCTGCCGGGCCGCGAGAAGTTCAGCGCGAACGTGGGCATGTTGCCGCCCAGGTAGTTGACGTTGAAGACCAGCTCGCGCGGCAGCGCCCTCTCGTCGCGCCAGATGGCCCAGCCGACGCCGGGGTAGACGAGGCCGTACTTGTGGCCCGAGGCGTTGATCGACTGCACGCGCTCCAGGCGGAAGTCCCACTCCAGGTCCGGGGCCAGGAAGGGGGCCACGAACCCGCCCGAGGCGGCGTCGACGTGGATCGGGATGTGGATGCCCTGCTCGGCCTCGAGCCCGTCCAGCGCGTCGGCGATCTCCTTGACCGGCTCATAGCTGCCGTCGAAGGTGGAGCCGAGGATCGCCACCACGCCGATCGTGTTCTCGTCACAGTGCGCCAGCGCCCGGTCGGCGGTGAGATGGAACGTCTCGCCCTCCATCGGGACCAGCCGCGGCTCGACCTCCCAGTAGCGGCAGAACTTCTCCCAGCACACCTGGACGTTGGCGCCCATGACGAGGTTGGGCTTGCCCGCGGGCTTGCCGGCGGCCTCCATCCGGGCGCGCCAGCGCCACTTCAGGGCCATCCCGCAGAGCATCGCCGCCTCGCTGGAGCCGGTGGTGGAGCAGCCGGTGGCGGTGGCGTGCTCGGGCGCGTTCCACAGGTCGGCCAGGATGTTGACGCAGCGCGCCTCGATCTCCGCCGTCTGCGGATACTCGTCCTTGTCGATCATGTTCTTGTCGGCGGTCTCGGCCATCAGCTTGGCCCCGAGCGCCGGCATCCAGGTGGTCACGAACGTGGCCAGGTTCAGCCGCGCCTGGCCGTCGAGCAGCAGCTCGGACGAGATCACCTCATACGCCGTCTCGGTCCCGGAGCCGACCTCTGAGAGCCGGTCGATCGGCATCTCGGCCTCGCCGTCCTGGGGGACGGGCAGCGACAGAGGCCGGTTGTGCCTGCGGTCCTGGTGACGGGAGCTCAGCGGCATCGAGCGTTACTCGGTGGCGAGGATGACGTCGGACGCCTTGACGATCACGGTGACCGGGGTGCCCTCGGCCAGACCCAGCTCGTCGGCGGCCTCGACCGTGATCGACGAGACGATCCGCTGACCCCCCACGTCGACCGCGACGTTGGCGATGGCGGCTCCGCGGTTGACTTCCTTGACCGTCCCGGTGAGTTGGTTGCGGGCGCTGAGCTTCACGTTGGATCCTTTCGTGGGGGTGGGCACAGGTATGTTTCCAGAGGTGAGCGCCAACCTGACCCTGGGGGAGGCCGCGGCCGCCATCGGCGTCAGCGCCGACACGTTGCGCCGCTGGGACCGGGCGGGCAAGCTCAAGACCGTCCGCGACGAGCGCAACCGGCGCATGGTCACCGCCGAGGAGGTCAGCCGCCTCACCCGCCGCCCGCAGCGCCACGAGACCGGCCGCAAGCTGTCGGCGCGCAACCGGATGACGGGGATCGTGCGCTCGGTCGAGGTCGACGGCGTCATGGCGCTGGTGGAGATCGAGGCCGGGCCGTTCCTCATCACCGCCGCCGTCACCCGTGACTCGGTGGAGGAGCTGGCGCTCGCGCCCGGGGTGGAGGCCACCGCCACGGTGAAGGCGACGTCGGTGATGGTCGAGCGCGCGTAGCGCTCGCCGCTCGCCGCTCGCCGCCCGCCCCCCGGCTCGCCGCTCGCCGCCTGCCCGCTCGCCGCCTGCCCGCTCGCCGCCCGCCACCCGCTCGCCCATGATCCCCGAGAGCTTCCACGACTTCTTCCTGGCTGCCGCCGGTGTCGCGGGCGCGCTCGTCGGCCTGCTCTTCGTCGCCGTCTCGGTGACCCAGGAGCGCCTGGCCAAGGAGGGCGAGAGCCAGGTGCACCGCGTGCGGGCCTCGGCCGCGCTCACCTCCTTCTCCAACGCGCTGGCGGTGTCGCTGTTCGTCCTCATCCCCGGCATCGGCGTCGCCTGGCCGGCGATCATCGTCGCCATCCTCGGCCTGTTCTTCGTCACCGCCTCGGTGCTGTCGTTGATCCGGCTGCGCCGCCAGCATGGGGCGCGCCCCACCGACGCGCTGTTCCTGGTCGCCCAGGGGGTGACGTTCACCATCCAGCTCATCGCCGGGATCAGCGCCGTCGGCAGCACGGTCGACGTCGGCTCGACCCGCACCGTCGCGATCCTCGTCATCGTCAGCTTCCTCATCGGGATCGCCCGCGCCTGGGAGCTCATCGGCGGCCCGGAGATCGGCCTCTTTCACGAGCTGCGCGTGCTGGGGCGCCACAGCGGGGAGGACTAGCCCGGCAGGCTGCCGGCTCTAGCCCGGCTGGTTCACGGCTGGTTCACGACCGTCGCGCCCGGATGAGCGCTCGTGACGGCGAGCAGGGCGTCGTTGGCCGGGCTCGCGGGGAGGTACTCGTACCCCGAGAACACGACCTTCCCGCCGGGATGCGCGGCGGAGTCGAGCTCGAGCGGCCGGTAGTCGCCGCGGGCGACGTACGCGGTGCCGTTCAGCGACGTGTCACTCGACGAGTTCACGCTGAGCTTGTACGCCGGGGTCCCGTTGTACGTGGTCGGTATCGCGGTGGCCTGGCCCGACTCGACCATCCGCTTCAGTTCGGCCGCCGGATCGCCCCCCTTTGAGACCTCGAGCTGGTGGATCGCCGGCGGGAGCGGCGAGACCGTGACCGTGTTCGTCGACGCGTCGTAGGTCTCGTTCTTGGTGGCCGATTGGCTGGCCTCCTGCCCGAACTTGATCACGCGGTAGACGCCCGTCGCGCCGGTCTGCGCCCAGAGCTCGAACCGCATCGAGGAACCATCGGGGAACGTGACAGTGGCGGACTCGTGCAGGATCTGGCCGGGCGGGCCGGTCAGCGCGGCACGGACGTGGCGGATGATCGCGGCGCTTGCCGAGCTCGGCCCGGAGGCACCGCCGGCGGTCAGGAGCACGATCGCGGTGGTGGCGGCCGCCGCTGCCGTGGCCGGCACGCTCAGCGCCAGCGCCCGGCGCTTCAAGCGGCCGGTGCGGGTGCCGCGGGCGAGATCGCGCTCGATTGCGGCGTGGAGTTGGCTGCGGTAGGTGACGAGGATGTCGGGGATATCGGTTCTCACTGGTTTCCTCCGATTGCGATGTTCAGACGGCGCAGTGCGCGTGAGACCCGGAGGCGCGCGGCGACCTGGGTGCAGCTCAGCTCCGCCGCTATCTCGTTGTACGGCCGTCCCTCGACGACGCGCAGGTCGAGCACATGACGGTCGGCCTCGGGCAGGTCGGCGATCGCCTCCAGCGCGGCCGCGGGCAGCGACAGCCGCTCCTCCACGAGCTCGTAGCCCGCATCGGTCGCAAGCTCGCGCGGCAGCCCGAGCCGTGCCCTCGCCCTGTCCTCGATCCGCTGTCTGCGCAGCGAGTCGCGCAGCAGGTTTTGCGCGATGCCCAGCAGCCACGGAAACGCGGAGCCCTCGGCACCGTCTCTGAACGAGCCGCGAGAGAGCCAGGCGCGGGCGAACGTCTCGGCGGTCAGATCGGCGGCGTGGTCGCCGACCCTCGACCGGGCCCAGTTGTAGATCGCCGCGGCATGCCGGTCGTAGACCACCGCAAATGCATCAGCGCGGCCTGCGCCGATCAGCTCTGCGTCTGGTGCGTTGGCGTAATTGGGTCCCACTGCTGATAAATCGCACTCGCGGGCCAAAGTGTGTCAACGGATTGAGCGACGACAAGAGCGGCCTCGCGGCCGACCGAATTGGCCATCAAGCCCGGGCGAGTGGCCACGCACTGGCCACCTACCGGCGACACTGCTCATCTTCAGCGCAAGGGTGGATGAGGGGGCGAGGGCATCGACTGCCTGAGGCCGCCCTGCATAACGTGACAAACCTCCAACCCCGCCGCAGGTTTTCCACGAAATGCATGTGGGACATGCACTACGTGACAAACCTGCAAGTCGCACCCAGGTTTGTCACCGAATGCAGGTTTTCTCTCGCCTTGGCGACGATGCGAGCACCGTGGTGCCCTGCGGGTTCGTACCCCGCGGCCGCCGGGTGCCTACTCCGCGCGGCCGCCCCCGCCCCACACCACGTCGAGCCGCTGCGGCTTGCGGAAGACCAGCCCCCGGATCGCCGCCGGCCGCGATGGGTCCAGGGCCAGCCCCGGCAGCCGCCCCAGCAGCGCGCTCAGCGCCGCGCGCGCCTCCAGCCGCGCCAGGTGCACGCCCACGCACACGTGCGGCCCCTGGGCGAAGGCCGCGTGGCGGCGCAGGTTCGGCCGCCCGGGATCAAACGTGTCGGGGTCGGCGAACACCGCCGGGTCGCGGTTGGCGGCGGTGATCGACAGCCGCACCAGGTCGCCCCGCGCGATCTCCGCGCCGCCGAGGGCGACATCCGCGGTGGCGTAGCGATCCACGACCGCGGCCGCCGGCTCCAGCCGCAGCGACTCGTCGATCGCCGCGCCCAGCTCCGCCGGCCCGGCCCGCGCGGCGTCCGCCCGCTCCGGATCCGCCAAGAGGTACAGGGCCGCGGTGGCGATCATCCCCTCGGTCGTCTCGATCCCGCCGAACAGCAGCACCGCGGCGTTGGAGATCACCTGCTCGGCCGACAGCACCCCGGCGCCCGCGGCCGCGGCCAGCAGCGACGCGTCATCGCCACCGTCGATGACCACGCGCAGCCTCTCGCTGAGACTGGCGAACGCCGCCTCACCGGCCGCCGTGGCGCCGTGGCCGGAGGTGATCTCGGTCACCGAGGCGACGATCGCCTCATACCAGCCCAGCACGTCGGCCACCTCGTCGCGCCCCAGGCCCAGCGCCTGGGTCACGATCGCGGCCGCCATCGGCCCGGCGAAGGCGCGCCGCAGCTCCGCGGCGCCCGCCGGCGCCAGCTCATCGATCAGCCGGTTGGCCTCGTCTTCGGTGGTCTGCGCGAACCGACCCGCCACCTCGCCGGCGCGAAACGGCCCCACGAACGGCGCGCGGTGGCGATCGTGCTCGACCCCGTCGAGGCTGAGCATGCTCGGTCCCACCACCTGCGCGGTGGAGAATCGCGGGTCGTCGACGGTGAAGGCCTGCGCGTCGCGCATCGCCGACAGGACGAGGTCGTGCCGGGTGACCAGCCAGCCATGCAGGCTGGGCAGCCACGACACCGGCTCGGCCGCACGCAGGCGGGCCAGCGCGGGGTGGGGATCCTGGTCAAGCTCTGACAGCGTCACCACGGCGCCCAGGGGAAACGCCGCCTGTCGTTGAGCTTCTGCGGGCTCCACGTAGCCCTGATTGTGCACACATGGTCATTCCACCGGCCGTCGGCTCGGCGGCGGCTGGCAGCCGAGGTCGATGAGATGGCGCGCGAACGCGGTGCGGTCACGGTCGGGATGAAACGGGTCAACCCCATCGCGCAGCAGCGCCGCCACCCGCTCGATGTCGAACAGGAGCGCCAGCTTGCCCGGCGGGTCGTCCCACTCGCCGGAGTCGTAGCGGGCCGTCCACGCCGCCAGCGCGGCGAGCGCCTCGACCTGGATGTCGTCCTCCCACCACTGGGCGCGCACCCCCAGCCGGTAACGGACGCGCAGCTCGCAGACGTCGGCCCACAGCCGCTCGAACCACAGCCACCGCTCCCGCGGGAGCAGGCCCCGCCAGGTCAGGGGCCAGCGGATCGCCTCCTCCTCTGACCAGCCGTCGTCCTGGGGCAGGTCGTCCGGCCAGTCGTCGGGTCCGTGCCAGTTCATGCGGCCAGCCTCCTCAGTCGTCGATCCGAGAACCACATCCGCAGGCGCACCTGCGCCGGCGGGATCCGCCCGTACAACAGCAGCGCGTGACCGGGCGGCAGCTGGCGCAGCGCCTCGGGCGCCACCAGCGGCCGCCGGCGCACTCCGATCGTGCGCGAGCCGCCGCCGGCGTCCACGGTCCGCGTCGTCTCGCGCGTCTCCTCCTCTCCGGCCAGTCCCGAGAAGTAGCGCAGCGTGTCCAGGTCGGCCACCCCGGGCAGCAGCATCCGCGCGCGGTGGCTATTGACCACCGTCTCGGCCTGGCGCCCGTAGCGGCTGCGGGCCTGGGCGAGGTCGTGGAAGATCGAGACGAGCTGGATGTTGTGGCTCGGCGCCGTCGAGGCGATCTCGGCCAGGTTGGGCAGCGGCGCGACGTTGCCGGCTTCGTCCAGGCACAGGAGCAGCGGGAGCTCGAGCCGCCCCCCGGCCAGAGTCGCGCGCTCATACGCTCGGTCGACGATCTCGGACAGCAGGGCCAGGAAGATCGGCCGCAGCAGCTTGGACGCCTTGGCGTCGCCGATCAGGTACACGGTCGCTCGCGCCTCCAGCAGCGCGTCCGGGGTGATCTCCGACGACCGGGCCGAGCGCAGCACGCGGGCGAAGCGGTACGCGCGCAACAGCCCCTGGGCGGTCGCCTCGATGGAAGAGCGGGTGCGGTCAGCCTGGGCCTCGAACGCGCGCACGGCGTCATACGCGGCATGGGCGCCCTCCAGCTCGGCCTCGTCGCGCGCGGTTCCGGTCAGCTGCGAGATCGCCTCGTACAGCTCCCGTGAGCCCTGCCCGTAGGCCCAGCGCACCACCGAGGCCATTCCCGCTCCGGTGCGCGCCGCGGTGAACAGCAGCGGCGCCAGCCGCTGCTCGGCGGCGATCGCCCAGAAATCCCCGCCCTCGACGCCGCGCTGGTCAAGCTCGCCGGCGGCCGCCAGCCGCCACGCGACCTCGAGCGCGCCGTCCCAGCTCGATGCGCCGCGCAGCGGCGACCACGTCTGCCCCTCCAACCCCGACAGCTCGAATGGGTCGAACACGAACACGGGCCCCAGCGCTCGACGACGAGCCAGCGTGCACGCCAGCAGGTCGGTCTTGATCGAGGACGCGACCGCGGGGCCATCCCACTCGAGCAGCGCCGGGACGGCGAGCCCGGCCGATTTGCCCGACTGCGGCGGCCCGAAGGCCACGAGGGCGTGACGCTGCTCCGCGTAGAGCAGGCGGCCGCGGCAGCGCCCGAGCGCGAGCCGCCCGGTCCGGGCTCGGCCGTGCAGCGCGCGCAGCTCGCCGGCTGCCGCCCACCGCGCGCCCGCCGGGCGCCGTCCGAGCCGCGCCAGGAGCCCGGCCCGCGCGGCGGCGGCGACCAGCGCCGTTGTCACGGCCGCCAGCAGGGTGAGCGCGGCGTAGAACCCGGCGGCGCCCGGGAGCAACGCCTGCGCGCCACGCGGCCAGGCTGCGGCCGGGTGGGTGAGCCGAGCGGGGAGGCGCGCCATCACCGCCGGCAACTGACCCGCGGCGACGTGCGGCCAGCCGTGGCCGAACATCAGGCCCGCCAGGCCGCCCCACAGCCATACCGCCGCGGCCAGCGCGCCCGCGGCGCCGATCAGCGCCAGCATCGCCGCGTCCGAGACGCCGCCGCCGGCACGCTCGCCCCTCATCGGCGCCTCGGCCCCGAACTGGTGACGCTCATGCCCGTGTCGGTGTTGGTCAGGCGCGCCTCGATCCGCGAGCGATGATGGGCGACGACGAACGACCGCGCGCCCACGCGCCACAGCGCCTGACCGGGGGAGAGCATCGAGATGAGCCGGGCCTCGCTCCCCGACAGCCCCAGCAGCGACCGTGTCAGCGGAACCTGACTCTCGTCCTGGTGATAGACGATCCGGGTCGAGGCGTCGGCCACGAGACCCTCGGCGATGCGGGCCGCGCGGGAGCCGGCGTCGCCCGCCGCCTGGAGGTCGGCGAGCTTGTGCAGCACCACGAGGTTCATCACGCCGAATTGGCGGGCGAGCTTGAAGTTGGCCTGGAACCACTCGCCCAGCCCGGTGTGCTGAACGATCTTCCACGACTCGTCGGCCACGTTGATCAGCCGTTCCCGGCCCGGTCGCTGCGCGGTGCGCGCCAGCAGCGCGCTGATCCAGGCGCTGGCGCAGGCCATGAGGATGCCGACCGCCGGCGAGTCGCGAACCGCGTGCAGGTCGAGCACGAGCAGCCGGGCATCGAGGTCGAGGCCCGGCGTCGTGGGGCCGTCGAACATCCCGCGCAGCGGTCCCTCGCAGAGGTCCTGGAGCGCGAGAGCGGCGCGCCGCGCGTCGGCGGCCAGGGCGGCGACGGTCGTCTCCAGCCGCTGGGCCATCGCGTCGACCGGCGAGAACAGGACGCCCGCGATCTGCGGCAGCGTCGGCTCTCCGCCACCCGGGGTGCGGACGACGCGCAGCGCCTCGCGCAGCGCGCCCGCCTCGACCTGCGTGAGCGCGTCGCCCACCGCCGCCACTGTGACCGCGCGCAGAAGCTCGAGCTGGGCATGCTCCTCGGGACGTGACGCCAGCGGGTTGACGCGCACCCCCGAGCCGGGGACAAGCGAGATCGGGCGCACGCCGACGGCGTCACACAGCGGGCCATACTCGCGCTTGACGTCGAGCACGAACGCCCTGCGGCCGAACAGCAGCATCCGCCACAGCAGCGTCTTCACCAGCGCGCTCTTGCCCTGGCCCAGCTTGCCGAGCACGATCACGTTGGGGTCGTCCAGGGCGCCGTCGCCGTAGAGGACCCACGGGTCATAACAGAACGCCCCGCCGCCCGAGTCGCGTCCGATGTAGACCCCGCGGCCGCCGAGCCCGCCGGCGTTGACGAACGGATAGATCGCCTGGGCGTGGCGAGTGGTGGAGCGGTGGCCGGGCCGCCCTGCTCTCATCGCAGCCCCCGGCACAGCGGCAGGGTGAAGGTGAACGCATCGGCCTGCTGCCCGTACAGTCGATGTAGCTCCAGGCGCGCCCGGGCGGCCTGCTCCATGACCTCGGCGCAGGCGCGGCGCAGATCGTCGGGGTCGCGGCCCGTCACGGTCACGAACCCGCTGAGGCGGACCTCGCTGTGGCCGGCGGCCAGCTCGGCCTCACGGCGGCGCGCGGCGTCGGCCGCCTGGCGCTGGCGCGCGGTCTCGGACTGCCCGAAGCGGGCGCGGAGCTCCCGGTCGGCGCGATCCCGCGTGATCGCCGCCTCCACCTCGCGCGTGGACCGGTCGCTGGCCAGCGGCTCGAACGTGACCGAGACCGTGCGCACGACGCCGGAGTGGCCAAGCAGCGAATCCATGAACATCGGCGACACCTCGATTCGTGGCCATGCGCCGATCCAGTACGTCGCGTGCAGCGCGCCATCTGACTGGTAGTGCTCCCAGGTTTCGCGGGCACCCAGCGGCCATGCGTTGACTGCGTCCAGCCCGTCGCGGTCGGGGTCGCACGCCTCCAGCGTGGTGAGCTCCGATCGCGCGTAGGGGTCAAAGGCCGTACGCAGAGCGCGGGCGAGCTGACCCGGGCTGAGCGCGCCCAGCACGGTGACCTCGGCGGCCTCCAGGCCCTGGGCGACCCGCTCCGTCTGCTCCACCAGCGCGCGGGTGGCGCTGTCAGTGCCGCGATCGCGCACCCGCTGGGCATCGACCTGGATCGCCAACAGGATCTCGTGCTCCTGGGTGACGCGGGCGGTCGAGGAAATCAGCTCCAGGTAGGAGTCGATCATCGGTGTGCCCCGCAGCGGGACCGCGGGATCGCGCTCAGCGTGCACCCAGCGTACGAGCTCGTCGCCCTGGGCCGGCGCGGTGCGCTCGATCCACTGCAGCCGCCTGATCGCGGTGCCCCCGGCGCCGGACAGGACGAGCCCCCAGCGGGCCAGGCGACGCTCCTGGGCGTCCTGGTCAAGCAGCGAGAACGCGACGACGCGGCAGGCGAGCACCGAGGTCAGCCACCGGCCGGCACGCTCGGACACGACCCCCACCGGGGACCCGTGATAGTCGGCCGCCACCAGCCGGACGGCGCGCAGCTGCGGCGGCGCCACCGGGGCCGGGGACCGTCCGAGCCGCCCGCGACGCCGCGCGCCGGTCCCGGCCGTGATCACCCCCGACGCGAACCGCCGGCGCCGGAGCCGGCGCCACCAGAACGCGAGCGTCAGCGGCAGCCACTCCTCCGCCGTGCGGCCGCCGACCGGGACGCACGTCGCCGCCAGCGCCGCGGCCAGCAGCGCGCCGGCGACGAGCACGCCGACGGCCGAGGGCGACGCATCGAGGGCGGCGATCCCGGCCACGCCGCCTGTCGCGATCACCGCCGCCTGACCCCCGCGGACCGGGCCCAGCAGTCCGCGGCGCTCGAGCGGCCCGAACGAATAGGTGAGGCGGCGCTCGCTCACGCCGGGTCGTCCTCGGGCTCAGGGGGTGCGGGCGAAGCCGGCGGTGGATGCGGGCCAAGGGATGCGGGCGGGCCGGAGGCTCCGGGCGGGCCGGGATCGGGAGGCGGCTCGACGCCGTTGTGAAACGGCTGGTCGAGGTGCAGGACGTCGGCGTCGAGGCTCATCGACTGGATCACCTCAGGCAACTCGCCATGGCGCACGGTGGGCCCGAACGCATCGCTCTCGGGGACCTCCGCCACGGTCGGCGGGGGGTCAGCGGTCGCCGCGGGGGAGGGCGCTCCGGGGTGCGCATCGGGGGGTGGTGGGCCGCGGTGCCCGGTCGCTGCTGCCGCCGCTGTCTCCGCGGCCTCCGACGTCTCCGCGCTCGGCGACGCCTCCGCCGCCTCCTCGTCCGCCGCCGCGGCCCCCGACGTCTGCGCGCCCGAGCGATGGGTCTCCCGGGCGCCGTCGCCGCCCATCCCGTCGCCCCGCATGAGCGTGCGCAGCCGCGCCGGCAGCCGCGCCGCGACGTCCTCACTCACCGCGTCGCGGCCGGCGGCGTCCTGACCTGGGTCGCCGCCGCTCGCGGCCGCCTCGGTCGTGTCGGTGGCTCCCTCGGCCCGGTTGCCGGCGGCCATCGGCGGCTGCGCCGCGACGGGGCGAAGGCCGCCCGCGGCGGCTCCCGCCAGCTCGTGCAGCGGCAGCAGGCGGAGCATCGCCCAGGGCGAGAACGCCGCGAGCAGCACCAGCGTGGTGCCCGCGAGGAACGAGCCGATCCCGGGGACGAGCGTGTGACCGAGCGCCGCCCCGCCCAGCCCGAGCACGGCGACGATGGCGAACTTGGACAGGACGAGCGCCACCAGCAGCTCGACCGCCCGGGCCGCCCAGATCCGGCGCGCGGGCCACACCATGGCGGCGAAGAACAGCGGCAGCATGAGCACGATCACGTACACGGCCGCCTGCCGGATGAGCAGTTCGAGCCACAGCGTGACCGCGGCCGCGATGGTGAAGAGCGCGATGAAGAACGAGACGAACAGGGAGCCGCTCGCCGCGGAGATCCCTCCCCCGAGCGCGCCGACGCGGTCCAGGAAGCTCGCGCCCGCGTGGCCCGAGGCGGCGGACACGATCGCCGACATCTCGTCAGACCCGGCCACCAGCAGTGCGGTGACGGGAGCCGCGACGCCGACGGCCAGCAGCCCCAGAGGCAGGTAGCCGAACGCCGCCCGCAAAAGCAGGGTGAGGTCTGACCGCAGCATCGCCTGGATCGCGGCGGCGAACAGGAAGGGCACGGTCAGCAGCGCGGCGACCGCCGCCATCCGCCAGTACGACGACGAGAACCAGACTGCCCCCAGATCGGGATTCGTCCATGCCTCGACCGCCTTGACCGTGAGCTTCAACGCGTACTGTGCGCCGCCGATCACGCCGGCGGCGACGGCGGCGATCCCCGCGGCGCGCGCGACCGTCTTCGACGCGGCGCCGGTGAGCGCGCCGATGGCGCCGCCCACGTGGCCGCCGGCCAGTTTCTTGCCCGCATCGATCACGCGCCCCGGGTTCGAGGCGACGGTGCAGACCTTCCCGGCCAGGCCGCTGAGCCACCCGGCGACAGAGCAGACGGTCGCCCCCACCCCGGCCGAGGCGGTCGCCGGCGCCGCCGAGAGCACGAGCGTGGCGATGACGGCGACAAGGGCGACGGTGCGAGCGGCGCCGGTCATTTCGCCGTTGCCCCGAGATGGGCGAAGAAGTTGACGAGGCCCGGAGCGGCCCCGACGACGAGCGCCGAGGCCCCCGAGATGAGCGCGGCCATGCGCCCGCGCGCCGCGTAATGGGGATTGTGGGTGTGGGAGGCCACTGCCCACAGCCCGGCGCCGATGAACGCTCCCAGCAGGGCGATCACCAGCGACCAGGCCTCGGCGCCGTTGACGAGCTGCTGCAGGATGTTGCTTCCCGGCAGCCCCTGGAGATCCGGATGGGCCGTGACCGCGGCCGTGCCCCTGATCACCGCCAGGCCGGTGACGACCACTATCGAACCCGCACTCATGCGCTGGCCTCCTTGAGTCTAATTGAGCCAATTGAATGCGATCAAGCCTAGTAAATTCATTTGGATCTTGCTAGCTTGAATCGTAAATAATTAGTCTCACTTAGATTCAAAGGTGGTCATCATGTCTGCGACGGCGTGCACAATTGACGAATGCGCACTCGGACAGATCGGAGAGGTGGCGGAGCTCTACGCGCGCAGCGCCCGGCTGGTGCGCGGGCAGGTGTGCAGCGAGGTGACCGCGCCGGAGGCCGTGATCGACGATGCCTGCCAGTTCGCATGGATCCGGCTGCTGCACAACCGCCACCGGGTCGGTCGCGATCGTGCGATCTCCTGGCTGATCACCACGGCGCTGCACGAGGTGTTCAAGCTCGTGCGGCGCGACAGCCGCGATCTGTCGCTGGAGCAACTCCTGGAGGAGACCGGCGACCTGCGCATCAACCGGGCCGCGCCGGCACCGGAGGAGGCCGTGGGGGCGCGGCTACGGCTCGAGGGCCTCCACGAGCTGCCCGAGCGACAGGAGCGGCTGATCTGGCTCCAGGGGCTCGGCTTCAACTATCCAGAGATGGCCACCGAGACGGACATGACCGTGCGCACGGTCGAGCGCCAGCTCATGAAGGCCCGGCGCAACCTCCGGCTGCTGGAGGCGGCCGGTGGCGGCGTGGGCTGAGCCGCGCCGATCCGGGCCCGCGGCGCGGCGAGTCGCCGCGCCGCAGGCCGGGCCGGGCCTAGCGGGCCTTGCCGCGCTTGCGCCGCTTACGCTCGGCGGCGCTGAGCTTGCGCGGCTTGGGCGTGGGCTTGGACCCGGCCCGGCGTCCGGTGCCGCCGAGGGCGTCGGAGGTGCGAGCGGGAGCCCGGCGGCGGGCGTCGCGCCAGATGAAGAGGGCGATCCCGCCCAGGACGACGACGGCGCCGACGACGATGGCCAGCGCGCTCGCGCTCGAGAGGGTGCTGCCGCCGGCCGTCTGACTGGTGGCGTTGGTGATGACCTGCGTGGGGGTCGTCGTCGTGGGGATCGGCGTCGGCGAGACCGGGGAGACGCCGCCTGAGAGCGGGTTGGTCGACCCGTTGGGCGTGATCGGCACGGCGGGCGCCGTGGTGGCGGCCGTGCTCGTAGTCGCGGTCTCCGGGGACACGCCGCCCGAGCCACCCCCGCCCGACTTCCCGCCCGCCGCCAGCGCCGCGCCCGGCGCCGCGGCCAGCAGCACCAGCGCCAGCAGCAGGGCGACGGCCCTCCTCATCGCTCTGAGGCGAGCGGCTGCTCCATGGCCGGAGTCGTCGGAGGGCGCCGGTAGGGGTCCTCGTTCTCCTGATGCTCCTCGTGGTAGACGCTCTCGGCGTTGACGGCCCAGATGTCGTGGTGGGTGCCCAGGAGGATGTTGTCGACCGCGCGCATCGCGGTGAGCATCGAGTGGTCGGAGTTGTTGTAGCGGTGCAGGCCGTTGCGCCCGACCTGGGTGAGGTTGCCGAGCGTCTCCAGCCAGCCGCGGATCGTCTGGACGCGCTCGCTGTAGAGCTCGTCGTAGATCGGATAGGCCTTGTGCACGCGCTCGACGAAGCCGAAGCGGACCTTGCTGGCCTCGGCCAGGTGCAGCTTCTCGATCTCCTGGCCGGCCATCGCCACCAGGTCGTCGTCGGACATGTTCCACAGGTCGTCGCCCTCGAAGCAGAAGTACTCCATCCCGATCGAGGAGGCGGTCTCGCCCTTGGGCACCATCCACGGGCTCCAGGACTTGAAGTTCTGGATGCGCAGCACACGCACGCCCGGCTGGTGGATGTAGATCCAGTTGTCGTCGAACGGGTCATCGACGTCGATGACCAGCAGCACGGTGAGGAACTCGCGGTAGCGCAGGCCCCGCGCGGCGTCGCGGACCTCCAGCGGCGCCTCGGGCTCGGTGATGCCGACCGTCGTGCGCAGGGGCAGCGAGGAGATGACGTGCGAGGGGTAGAGCGTCTCGCCGCCGGCGACCACCTCGGTCACCTTCCCGCCCGACACCCGGAGCCGGGTGACCGGCGCATTCAATCGCACCTCGCCGCCCTGCTCGGCGATGTCGGCGGTCATCTGCTCCCACATCTGACCCGGGCCAAAGCGCGGGTAGTTGAACTCGGAGATGAGCGACTTGATCTTGTTGCCCTCGTTGCCGAAGAACGCGGCCTTCGCAGCGGAGAAGAAGGACAGGCCCTTGATCCGCTGGGCGGCCCATTCGGCGCGGATCTCGGTCGCCGAGACGCCCCACAGCTTCTCGGTGTAGGTCTTGAAGAAGTGCTGGTAGAGCCGCTTGCCGAAGCGGTTGGAGACCCAGGCCTCAAAGGTGTCCTCGCGGCCCTTGGGCTTCATCGCCGCCCACGCGTAGGACATGAGGCAGCGGGCCAGCTCGACCGGCCCCAGCTTCTTGATCACGTCCATGCCCTGCAGCGGGTACTCCAGGAACTTGTCGTTCCAGTAGATCCGGCTCTTGCGCGGGCGCTTGAGGAACTCCTCCTTCATGATCTCGTGCCAGAGGTCGTCGACCTCCTTGACCTTGGTGAAGAAGCGGTGCCCGCCCAGGTCGAACCGGTAGCCGTCGCGGATCTGGGTGCGGGCGATGCCGCCAACGAACTCTGTGGACTCCAGCACGATCACGGGCTTGCCCTGCTTGACCAGCTGATAGGCGGCGGTGAGGCCTGCGGGCCCGGCACCCAGGACGACGACGGGATGCTCGGGGGTGATGTCGGAGCCGGGGGCGGCGGTGGGGGTGGTCTCAGTCATGTTGGGCGAGCATTAGGAGGCCTTCTGGTAGAGCACTGCGCTGTTGGCCACGCAGCAGGCGCTTCGATAGTTGTGCGGGGCCGTGGCCACCGGCTTGAGCGTTCCGTTGGCGCGTTCGTCCTGCAGCAGCTGCCCCCACTGCGCGGAGCGCCGGCGTACCAGCGCCGACCACGCCGCGTTCCAGTTCTTGGCGCCTTCGGTCAACGGACGCACGTAGAGCAACTGCTGGCCGGGTTTGAGACTAGCAACCAGGGGGCCCAGGGTTGCCCGCGGATCGGCATCTTGCAAGCGGCTCATCGCCCCCATCCAGTTCGTGACCGAGGGGTCGGTGACCCGCCCGGTGGTGGAGGCGAACCGCAAACCGCTGGGCAGGTAGTACCAGGCCAGCGGCGCCTGCTCGGGCTGGGCGACGACGACGAGGTCACCGGGGTGCATGAGCGGGGTCATCTCAGCGGCGACGTCTCTCATGTCGCTCTTGAACGACGGGGCGAACGACCCGGCGTTGGCCAGGAACGCGACGCAGAAGATGATGGCGACCACGCCCACGATCCGCGCCCGGGCCGCGGACAGCGCCCCCAGGAGCAGCAGCGGCGCCACCACCGGACCGAAGTAGCGCCACGCCCAGATGGGGACGAAGAACCCCACGATCCGTCCCACCGCCAGCGCCACCGCGGGGATCGCGATCAGCGCCCAGAACATGGCGGCCTCCGGAGTGCGGCGCCGGGCGCGCACCGCCAGCGGCGCCACGGCGATGACCACGCAGATGAGCAGCGTGACGTCGACGCGCTCGGATCCCAGTAGCTGGCTGGGCACGGTGGCCCCCATCAGCGGCGTGTAGTGCCACGGGTTGGTGGCGTGGGCGATCTGGTCGATGGCGGTCGGCAGCCACGGCAGGAAGACGATCACCGCCCCGCCGAAGCACAGCGCGGCATCGCGCAGGAAGCCCGCCCGGCGGTCAGGCAGCGAGCGCCACACGAACAAAAGCGCCACCGCCGCGCCCAGCCAGTACAGAAGCGCCGAGCCGTGGGTATAGAGCATCAGGGCCAGGCAGACGCCGAACAGCCAGAGATAGCCGCGGCGGCGGTAGACGAACGCGTGGATCAGCCCCGCGGTGGCCAGCAGCCCCAGGAGCACCATCAGCTCATAGGGCTGGGTCTCCTCGGCATAGCGCGTCAGAAACGAGCTGAACGCGAAGAGGACGGCGGCGAAGATCCCGGCGCGCCGGCCGGCCAGGCTCCATCCGGTCCACATCGCCGCCGGGATCGACGCCAGCCCGATGAGCAGCGAGAAGGTGTGGGTGACCGTCTCCCCGGATCCGAACAGGCTGATCCAGACGTGCAGCAGCAGGTAGTACAGCGGTGCGGCGCCCGCGCGGTGTACGGCGCCCAGCAGCGAGCCGAGCGGATGTGAGGCCAGGCCCACGGCGCCGGCCTCGTCGAACCACAGCTGCCCGCTCAGGGTGCGGCTGCGGATGAAGGCCGAGACGGCCATCAGGAGCACCAGGACGGCGCCGGTCGTGGCCCACCGGGGCAGCCGCTGGGACCAGCGTGGCTCCCGGACGTCGACGATCTCGGGGACCTCGAGCAGCGAGGCGAAGGGTCGTTGGGGGGTGGCGGTGGTCATCGGGGGGCGGACGCCGGTGGCGCGGGGGTCAGGAGACCTTCTGGTAGAGCACGGCGCTGTTGCCCACGCAGCACGCGCCGCGGTAGTAGTGGGGCGCGACGGCCACCGGCCGCAGGATCCCGCGGGTGACGTCGTCCTGGAGCAGCTGACCCCATTGCGCCGAGCGGCGGCGCACCATCACCGTCCACGGGGCCTCCCAGTTCTGCGCGCCCTCGGTCAGCGGCCGGATGAACAGCAGATGCTGCCCGGGCTTCATCGCGCTCACGATCGGAGTCAGGGTGGCCTGCGGGCTGGTGTCGGTCAGCCGCCGCAGCGCCTTGACCCAGTCCATGTAGCGCGGATCGGAGACGAGGCCCGCGGTGTTGGCGAACTTCAGGCCGCCGGGCAGGTAGTACCAGGCCAGCGGCGTCTCCTCGGGCTGGCCCACGACCACGTGGTCGTTGGGCTGGAGGTAGGGGGTCATCTCGGCGCCGATGTCGCGCATGTCGGACTTGTACTGGGGCGTGTAGGAGCTCGGGTTGGCCAGGAAGGCGACGGCGAGCACGATCGCCACCACACCCAGCAGCCGCGCGCGGGCGCAGCCCCAGGCGACGAGGAGCAGGATCGCCCCGATGACCGGCGCGAAGTAGCGGGCCACGAACGCGGGGTTGACCTGGGACTCCAGCCAGGCGATCCCCAGCGTCGCCACCGGGATGGCCACCAGCGTCCACGCCATCACCCACTCGCGCGAGCGCCGGCGCGCGCGCCGGAACAGCGGGGCCAGGCCGACTGCCGCCGGGATCAGGAGCAGCATCGTGATCCGGTCGCCGCCGATGACATCGCGCGAGAGCAGGATCGGCGCGCCGAACCGGGGCACGTTGTCCCAGGGCGCGGCCGTGTTGGCGGCCTGGTAGAGCAGCGTCGGGACCCAGGGCAGGTACAGGATGCCGGCGCCGATGAAGGCAAAAGCGGCATCGCGGATGAGGCCGCGGCGGTCATCAGAGGCGATCAGCGCCGGGATCAGGGCCACCGCGGAGCCGGCGAAGAAGAACGTCCCCCACGTGTGCGTGTAGAGCATCACCGTCAGCGTCGCGGCGAACAGGAACAGGTAGCGCCGCCGGCGATGGACGAAGCCGAGCAGGAACCCCGCGGTGGCCAGCACGCCCAGCAGCCCCATGAACTCGTACATCCGCGTTTCCTGCGCGTAGGCCGTCAGCCAGGCGTTGAAGGCGAAGAGGATCGCGGCGTACACCCCGGTGCGGGCGCCGAACAGCTTCCACCCGGCCCAGCCGCCGGCGGGGATGGTGAGGATGCCGCACACCAGCGACAGGGAGTGGGTGGCGGTCTCCGACGTCCCGAAGGCCGACATCCAGAGGTGCAGCATCATGTAGTACAGCGGCGGGTTGCCGTCGTAGCGCAGGACCCCGGGGATCTGGCTGATGGGGTGCAGGGAGATGCCGGTGGTGATCCCCTCGTCCATCCAGAACTCGCCGCCGATGTAGCGGGTGCGCAGGAACGCCGAGATCGCCATGAGCAGCGTCAGCCCGCCGGCGACCCACAGCCAGGCGGGGATGCGGGCCAGGCGGTCGGGCAGGCGCGTGGTGTCGGGGACTCCCGATCCGGGCGTCTGGGCGCCGGGCGCTGGCGCGGTGACGGTCGCCATCAGCGGGCGGGGTGGGTGGGGCCGGGTGTCACGCTGATCCCCCGGAGCAACCCTGGGTGAACATCCGGACCGGTCCAGCGGTGCCCGCATAGTGGTAGTGGACCGTCGGCCACGTGCTCAGCAGCGGCAGCAGGTGGGCCGAGCGCGTGTCGCGCGTCTGGAGGATCAGGTTGGGGGCGTCCTCGGCCGGCTGGGCGTGGGCTTCGCCTCCCAGAGTGGGTGGCGCCTCGATCCGCGTGGTGGGCACGTCGAGCACGAACGCCACCATCGGCACCTGGAAGCCCTCGGTCATCACCGTGCCGCAGCCCAGGACCTTGCCCGCGCCCCCGAAGCGCTTGATCAGGCCGTTCATGCCCTCGCGCAGGTGCGCCTGGTAGACGAGCGAGCCGTGGGTCCGGGGGATCGAGATCATGTTGTTGCCGACCCAGTTGGGCACGAGCAGGAAGATGAGTGAGACGACCGCGGCGGCCGCCCACTGGAGCCCCGCGCTCAGCGCGCGATGGCCGGAGGCGCGCCATCGCCGCGATCCCAGCACGGCGAGCTCGTGTGCCGCCCAGCCGAAGCCGACCGCGCCGCAGATGTCCACCATGGCCGACCCCAGCACCAGGTAGCGGTTGTTGCCCGAGAACCCGACCTGGGTCATGACTGCGATGACCACGAACCAGGCCAGGCCGCCGACGCCCAGCAGGGCAGCCGTCAGCCGCGCCTGGCTGCGGTCGGTGCGCAGGCCGGCGAGGCCCGCTCGCCGGTACGTGCGCCACAGGATTCCGGTCACGGCGACGACGAGCAGCGCCGCCACGACCTTGATGCGCAGCAGCATCGTCGGCCACGCGGCCCGCTTGAGCTCGGCCACGAACGGGTTGGACGCGAAGGCCAGGCTGTTGGAGCGCGGATGCGTGGCCCGGTTCACGCTGCAGCTAAACGAGCCGCAGCCCAGGTAGACGGGCAGGAACCAGACGATCGGCGTGATCACGAACAGGGCGGTCACCAGCAGGCGGGCGCCCGGGTCGCGCCAGAACAGCCACAGGCCGTACGGGCCCCAGAAGAGCCAGATCTCGGGCCGGTCGAGCGCCACCAGAAAGCCCACCACGAAGGCCTGGCGCGGCTTGCCGTCGATGTGGCGGTCGATGCTGATGAGCAGCAGCGCAGCGGCGAAGCCCTCGGAGTACCCCAGGGCGTTGGAGGAGACGAAGCCGCCCGAGGCCGACAGGGCCAGCGCGACGGCCCCGATGAGCCCGGCCAGCAGTGCGGGCGCCACCGTGGTCAGCCGGTCCATGGCGGCGTCGGCCTCCCCGAACAGGCCGCCCACCCGCAGCGTGAGCCGGTAGGCCAGGCGGAAGACCATGGCCACCGCGGCGAGCGCTCCGGCCCGGGCCACCACCAGCCACAGATCCGGGGCCGCCTTGCCGAACAGGGCGAAGGGGATCGTGAAGATCATGGGCAGCGGCTTCCACGAGGTGCCGCCGCTGGTGATGGTCAGGTGACCGTGGATGATCTGGCGGCTCCACACCAGCCACGACCACGGGTCATAGCTCGGCGTGGACGGGATGAGCAGCGACAGCGCTGCGATGGTGAGCGTGGCGATGATCAGGCCGACGTAGAAGTTGCGGCCCGGGAACAGGGTCGAGATGGCCCGTGGCGCGCGCTGGCTGAGATCCGTGTCCGCGCGCCCGGGCCCCGCCGGAAAGTCAGTCGTCGACGCGGATGCCGCGCTCACCACCGGGCGGCGGGCCATCAGCCCGAGACCCCCTTCGCCACGCAGCCCTCGACGGCCGAGACCAGGCGGTCAGGCGCCTGGTTGGGGTAGAGGAGGGCGCTGCCGATCACCTCCGCCCCCTGGGCCTCGCCCTGGATCTGCACGGCCTGCGCGGCGCCGGGGGTCGCCTCGAAGGTCACCGTCGGGCCGGCCGGTGCCGTCTCCACCTGGAAGCTCGGCAGGACCTTGCCCGCGAGCGTGCGCTGCTCGAGATGGAACGCGATATGGGCCTGCTGGAGGCAGGCGGTGTGCTTCGTGAGCGGGCTGTCGAGACCCTTGTGTCCGGTGGCGATCGCCTTCGGCGTGCCGGCCTCCGGCTTGGAGGAGATCCCGCACGCTGACAGCGAAAGTGCGGACAGCGCGACGGCCGCCGCCAGCTTCGCAGAGGGCATGGGCCAAGAGGGTAGTGGATGATTCGGCTCTAGTGATCGCGTTCGCGGCTCTCACCGGACCGTTACCGAAGGCCGGCGTCATCGTCGTGGGGCTGCTGGCGGCGGTCGTGCTGCTCGGTGAGCGGGGACTGGGTGGGCGGGGGCCGGGTGGGCGGGGACTGCGTCTCCGCGCGCTGGCGATGCTGGGCGCGCTGGTGCTGGCACCGGTGCTGCTGCTCACCGACATCTGGAGCTCGCCTCAGCTGCACATCGTGCATCGCCACCCGCTGGAGGCGGTCGTCGGCGCGGCCGTGGTGGTCGCGGCGCTCATCGCCGCCGCCGCGTTCCTCGCGCGCCGCCAGTGGCTGGTGGCGCCGCTGGCGGTGTTCGCGCTCCCCTTCCGCGTCCCCATCTCCACCGGTGCCACCACGGCCAGCGGCACCACGAGCGCCAACCTGCTCGTGCCGCTGTACTTCGTGGTCGCCGCCGGTGCCCTGGCCTGGATCTACACCGCACTGCGCGCCGGCGCGCCGCCCTCGTCACGCACGCCGGACCCGCCGGACCCGCCGGCACGCGCCGACGACCTCGTCGCCTGGGTGCTGCGCCTGCTCGCGCTGTACGTCGTCCTTTACGCCATCCAGGCCGCCTACTCGCCCCGCTTCGAGCAGGCGCTGCAGAACGTGGTCTTCTTCTACGTGCCGTTTGCCGTGCTGCTGGCGCTCCTGCGCGACCTGCGCTGGGACCAGCGGGTGCTGCGGGCCTGCCTGGGCGTGACCGTGGCGCTGGCGGTCGCGTTCTCGTTCATCGGCTTCTTCGAGTACGCGACCAAGACGGTCATCCTCAGCTCCAAGCTGGCCATCGCCAACGGCCTGCACACCTACTTCACCGTCAACTCGGTGTTCCTGGACCCCGACATCTTCGGGCGCTACCTCGCGCTGGTGATGATCCTGCTGGCGGTCGCGCTCATCTATGACCTCCCCCAGCGCGTGCAGGTGACGGCGACCCTCGTGCTCGCCGTCCTGTGGGCCGGCCTCGTGCTGACCCTGAGCCGCTCGAGCCTCGCCGCGCTGCTCGTGGGCCTGGCGGTGCTGGCCTCGCTGCGCTGGAAGCCGGGGCGGGCGCTCGTGGTCGCGGTGGTGGTGATCGCGCTCGGCGCCATCGCGGTGGCCGTGTCGCCCACGACGTTCGGGCTCAACCAGGGGATCAACGGCGCCTCCAGCGGCCGGGGTGGCCTGGTCAGCGGCGGCCTGTCGCTGTTCGGCGACCGCCCGGCGTGGGGCTATGGCTCGGGCTCGTTCGTCACCGAGTACCGCCGCCACCACCGCCTCACCGCTACGTCGCTGTCGGCCTCGCACACCATCCCCATCACCGTCGCCGCCGAGCAGGGCCTGATCGGCGAGTTGGCCTACCTCGCCTTCGTCATCGCCGCGATCCTGTGCGTCGTCCGGCGCTCGCGCGGGGACCCCGTGCGCTCGGCGGTCGCCGCCGCCTTCATCGCGCTGGTGTTCCACACCCTGCTCTACGCCGACTTCCTGGAGGACCCGACCACGTGGGTCCTGCTCGGTGTCGGCCTCGCGCTCGCGGCCGCGCCGCCGGGTGGGCTGGCCGCTGACCCCGGAGCGCCGGACCTCAGCCGTCGGCCGCCGGCGGCGGTGGCGGGTCCCTGAAACCGATCGGGTCCTTCGCCGCCGCCGAAGCGGTCACGAGGCGCAGCAGCAGGTCGTGGAGCTGGGCGCGCTCGGCGTCGTCGAGCGGCGCCAGCAGCTCGTTCTGAGCGCCGGCGGCGAGCCGGCGGGCGCGGGTGAGGACCTCGCGGCCCGCCTCGGTGATGTGCAGCGCGTAGGCGCGACGGTCGGTGGGGTGGCGACGGCGCTCCACCCAGCCGTGGCCCTCGAGCTCGTCGATCGTCGACACCACCGAGCTGGGGTCCATGCCGATGGCGCGCCCGAGCTGCTGCTGGCTGACGTCGCCCTCGTGATCGAGCATGTTCATGGCCCCCCACATCCGCGGGGTCAGCCCCACCGTCTCCAGGCGCTCGGCGAACTGCCTGGAGGCGTAGAAGCCCAGCCGGCTGATCAGGTAGCCGGTGTTACGCACCAGTGCGGGGTGCAGCAGTGGGCCGCCGGGGCTCGTCTCGGCCATCGCATGTGAGTTTATTTATCTGGCGCACGTTGCGTGCATCATATTGTTCATGCTACAAATCATGCGTGAGACAAACTAATTGGGAAGCGAGCGGGCGATGATGACCTCGATGACGCGGTGGGTGCTGGCGCACAGGCGATGGGTGGCGGCGTTCTGGGTCGTGGTGACGATCGTGGGCATGGCGACCGTCGGCCAGTCCACCAAGTCGTTCAGCAGCGAGTTCAGCGTCCCCGGGCGCCAGGGCTATGAGACCAACTCGCAGATCCTCCACCTGTTTCACCAGGGCGGCCGCACCTCTCCGCTGGTCCCGGTGGTCACCCTGCCCGCCGGCACGTCGGTGAGCTCGCCGGCGGTGCGCGCCGGCCTGGAGAACGTCCAGCGGCGTCTCCAGCGCGCGATCCCGGGCGTCCGGACGGCCTCGTTTGCCTCCACCGGCAACCGCGCGTTCGTCTCCGCCGACGGGCGGACCACCTTCGTGCTCGCGTTCCCGCCCCCGGACAAGGAGTCGTTTGGCAACAACACGCGCGCCGCCAAGGCCGCGCAGGCCGCGCTGGCCGGCCAGACCGTCGCCGGGGCGCCGATCCGCGTCACCGGGGTCTACGCGCTGCAGAACCAGACGGGCGGCTCCAGCGGCCCGGGCGTGCTCCTGGAGTCCGTCCTGGGTGGCCTGGGCGCGCTCGTCGTGCTCGCCTTCGTGTTCGCCTCCCTGCTGGCGTTCGTCCCCCTGCTGATGGCGATCGTCTCAATCATGGTCACGTTCCTCGTGCTGTGGGGCGTCACCGCCGTGACCAGCGTGTCGATGATCGTCGAGTTCCTCGTCGCGCTCATCGGGCTGGGTGTCGCCATCGACTACTCGCTGCTGGTCGTGGTGCGCTGGCGCGAGGAGCGGGCCCACGGTCGCACGGGCGAGGAGGCCGTGGTGCGGGCGATGGAGACCGCGGGCCGCGCCGTGGTCTTCAGCGGCACCACGGTCGCCATCGGCCTGCTGGCGATGATCGTGCTGCCGCTGCCCTTCCTGCGCTCGATCGGCTACGCCGGGATGCTCATCCCGCTGGTGAGCGTGATCGTCGCCACCACGCTGCTGCCGATCGTGCTCGTCAGCGCCGGCAACCGCCTGGACTGGCCCCACAGGCGCTCCGACGACCAGGCCAGCCGCTCGTGGACGCGGTGGGCCCGGCTGGTGGTCAAGCGCCGCTGGTTTGCCGCCACCGGCGCCGCGGTCGTGCTCGCCGCGCTCGCGCTCGTCGCCACCGGATTGCGGCCCGGTCAGGCCAACGTCGACACGCTCAGCCAGCACGGCGACGCGCGGGTCGGGCTGGCGCAGCTCGAGCGCGCCGGGATCGGGTCGGGCGCGCTGGCGCCGATGGAGATCCTGGCCCCGGCGGCGCAGGCGCGCCAGGTGGCCGGCACGCTGGCGCGCGTTCCCGGCGTGCACGGCGCGGTCGCGCCGGCCGGCGACCAGTGGCAGCGCGGCGGCACCGCGCTGGTCGACGTGCTCGGCGTGGCCGACCCGTCGACCTCGGCGGGCGGCGACACGCTCAGCCGGGTGCAGGCGGCGGCGCGCGACCTTGGCGACAACGTGCGCGTCGGCGGCACCGGGGCGGAGAACAAGGACTTCGTCGACGCGATCTACGGCAGCTTCCCGCTGATGATCGCCCTCATCGCCGTCCTCACCTTCCTGCTGCTGGCGCGGGCATTCCGCTCGCTGCTGCTCCCGCTCAAGGCGGTGCTGCTCAACGTCATCAGCGTTGCCGCCGCGTGGGGGGTGATCACCCTGGTGTGGCAGCAGGGCCACGGGTCCGATGTGCTGTGGGGGATCTCGGCCACCCACTCGGTCGACGCCTGGATCCCGTTGATGGTCTTCGCGTTCCTGTTTGGGCTGTCGATGGACTACGAGGTGTTCATCCTCGCGCGCATGCGCGAGGAGTTCGATGCCAGCGGCTCCACCGACACCGCGGTCGTGCGCGGGATCGGGCGCACCGGACGCCTCGTGACCAGCGCGGCGCTCATCCTGTTCCTGGCCTTCGCCTCGATGGCCTCGGCGCCCGACACGACCGTCAAGGTGTTCGCCACCGGGCTGGCCGCGGGGATCATCCTCGACGCCACCGTCATCCGGGCGCTGCTCGTGCCCGCGGTGGTGTCGCTGTTCGGGCGCTGGAACTGGTGGCTGCCCGAGCGCCCGGCGCGGCTGCTGCGCGTCGAGCCCTCGATTCCGGCCCGGCCGCCCCGCCCCGTGTCCGAGGGCGCGGGCTGACGCCGGCTCAACCGGGATCGCGGCTACAGCGGAGTCGTGTAGGCCCCGCTGATCCCGCCGTCGACGAGGAACTCGGTGGCGTTGACGTACGAGGACTCGTCGGAGGCCAGGAACAGCACGGCGTTGGCGATCTCGTCGGCATTGGCGAAGCGGCCCATCGGCACGTGCACCAGGCGGCGCTGGGCCGCCACCGGGTCAGATGCGTAGAGCTCGCGCAGCAGCGGCGTGTCGACGGGGCCGGGGCACAGCGCGTTGACCCGCACGCCGCGCTTGGCGAACTCGACGCCGAGCTCACGCGAGAGCGCCAGGACGCCGCCCTTGGAGGCGGTGTAGGAGATCTGCGAGGTGGCCGATCCCATCACCGCGACGAACGACGCGGTGTTGATGACCGAGCCCCCGCCGGTCTCGAGCAGGTGGGGGATGCCGTGCTTGCAGCACAGGAAGACGCTGCGCAGGTTGGTCGCCTGCACGCGCTCCCACGCCTCCAGCCCGGTCTCGAGCACCGAGGCATCGTCGGTGGGGGAGATCCCCGCGTTGTTGAAGAGCACGTCGATCCGCCCGAGCTCGCGGCGGATGCGGGCGTAGAGCTCGGAGACCGCGGTCTCGTCGGTCACGTCCGCGGTCAGCGAGAGCTCGCCCACCGAGTGATCGAGCAGGTCGACGCCGACCACCTGCGCGCCCTCGCGCTCGAACACCGACGCGGTCGCGCCCCCGATCCCGCCGGCGGCGCCGGTGATCACGCACACCTTCCCCGACAGCCGACTCATGGTCCCGTTGCGTAGTAGATCGACTTGACCTCGGTGTAGGCGTCCAGCGCATGGGGGCCGAGCTCGCGCCCGTAGCCGGACTGCTTGAAGCCCCCGAACGGCGTGGACACCCGCACCGAGGTGTTGGAGTTGATCGACAGCACCCCGGCGTCCAGCGCCCGCGCGACGCGCAGCGCCCGCCCGCCGTCGCCGCTCCAGATGGAGCCGCTGAGCCCATACATCGTGTCGTTGGCCAACCGAACTGCCTCCTCTTCGTCGTCGAATCCGATCACCACCGCCACGGGCCCGAAGATCTCCTCCCGCGCGGCGCGATCGTCCGGCGATACCGGACACAGAACTGTGGGCGCAAGCCAGAAGCCGGGGCCGTCGGGGGCCGCGCCGTGAAACGCGACCGGCGCGCCGTCGCCGACGTAGGACGCCACCGACTCCCGGTGGCTCGCGGAGATGAGCGGGCCCATCTCGGTGCTCTCGTCCAGCGGGTCACCGACCCGGATGGCGGTGACCGCACGCTCGAGCTCGGCCATGAACGCATCCATGGCGGGACGCTGGACGAGGATGCGCGACCGCGCGCAGCAGTCCTGGCCGGCGTTGCCGAACACCGCCCCGGGTGCGGCCGCGGCTGCCGCGGCCAGGTCGGCGTCGGCGAAGATGATGTTCGGCGACTTGCCGCCGAGCTCCAGCGTGACGCGCTTGATCGTTTGGGCGGCGCCGGCGGCGATCGAGCGGCCCACCTCGGTGGAGCCGGTGAAGGCGATCTTGGCCACGTCCGGGTGCTCGACCAGCCGGGCGCCGCACACGGAGCCGGGCCCGACGACGACGTTGAGCACGCCCTCGGGCAGACCGGCCTCGAGGCACAGCTCGGCGAACCGGACCGCGGTCAGCGGGGTGAGCTCGGCCGGCTTGAGCACGACGGTGTTGCCGGCGGCGAGCGCCGGACCCATCTTCCAGGCGGCGATGGTCAGCGGGAAGTTCCAGGGGACGATGAGCCCCACGACGCCCAGCGGCTCGCGCACGGTGAAGGCCTGGCCGCCGCTGACCGGGATGGTGTCGCCGAGCAGTCGCTCGGGCGAGCCCGAGTAGTAGGAGAACACCTGGGCCACCATGCCCATCTCGCCGCGCGCGTCGCCGATGGGCTTGCCGGCGTTGCGCGCCTCGAGCTGGGCCAGCTCCTCGAGGTGCTCACGCACCACGTCGGAGATCGCGCGCAGCAACGCCGCGCGGTCAGACGGCGTCACCGCTCGCCACGCCGGGAACGCCGCCGCGGCGCGCGCCACCGCGCGGTCCACATCGGACGCGCCGGCACGCGGGATCTCCTGGAGCACCGCCTCGGTGGCGGGCTCCAGGACTTCCAGCACCCCGTCAGGCAACGCCGGGCTCGGGGTCGAGTACGGTGACGCCGTCCTCGGCGAACTCGATCGTGTGGATCGGCCCCTTGAACGTGCGGCGGGCCGAGGCGTAGTACCAGATGGTCACCGCCGCCATCACGATGATCGTGACCAGCGGCGCGTAGTTGAACGCCGACCAGCTGAAGCTGCTGCTCCATGGGACCGCGGCGGGGGTGAACGGCAGGCAGAAGATGATCACGCACAGTGCCACCCACACGATCGCGATGACGTTGATCCACTTGTACTTGCGACCCAGGGTCCACGGCCCCGCCTCGAAGGCGTCGCCCATCCGCCACCGCAGGAACACCGGGATCGTGTAGGCGATGTAGAGACCGATGACCGAGATGGAGGTGACTGCCAGGAAGGCCACCGGCAGTCCGGCGTGGTTGCCCTTGTAGGCCGGGATGGTGATGATGAACGCGGCCACGGCGACGAACACGACGGCCCAGCTCGGCGTGCGGTGGCTGTTGAGCCGGCGCCACAGGTTGTGGCCGGGGACCGCTCCGTCACGTGAGAACGCGAACGTCATCCGCGATGCGCTGGTGACACAGGCCATGCCGCAGAACAGCTGACCGATGGTGGAGATGACGAGCACCGCCTTGGCCGCCGACGACGTCAGGGCCGATTCGATGATCGACTGCGAGGTCCCGCCCGCCGCGTCGATCGCCTTGGTGTGCGTGGCGGCGAAGGTCAGTGCCAGGAGCACGAACCAGCCGAACACCGCGGAGTAGAACACCGAGCGCCACACGCCCTTGGGCGCGGCCATCGCGGCGTCGTGGGTCTCCTCGGAGATGTGCGCCGACGCGTCGTAGCCGGTGATCGTGTACATCGTCAGCAGGAAGCCGAGCGGCAGCACGTAGAACCAGTACATGTTGTCGCTGAAGCCCGAGAGGTTCTGACGGTGACCGAACACGAAGCTGAAGCTCTGGTGATGGCTGGGGACCACGACCAGGAGCACGATGATGACCAGCACGCCGATCACGTGCCACCAGACGGAGATCTGCGTGAACAGCGCGACCAGCGGCGACGAGAAGATGTTGATCAGCGCGTGGGCGGCGAGGATGATCGCGAACAGCACGAACACGTGGTGCAGCGACGACTGCACGCTGGCGGTGGCGAAGTTGACACCGGCGAGGTGCAGGCCGTAGAAGGACAGTGTGGAGTTCAGGAACGTGGCGGCGGCGTAGTCGACCGACGCGGTGACGGCGACCAGGCCCACCAGGTTGAACCACCCCGTGAACCAGCCCCATGCGGGGCCCCCCAGCTTGGAGGACCAGTAGTAGATGCCACCCGCGGTCGGCATCGCCGACGCGAGCTCGGCCATCGAGAACGCGACGAGCAGGATGAACACGCTGATGACCGGCCAGCCGATCGAGATCGCCACGGGCCCGCCGTTCAGCCACGCCTGTCCGTACGTGGTGAAGCAGCCCGCCAGGATCGAGATGATCGAGAACGAGATGGCGAAGTTGGAGAACCCGCTCCAGCCTCGCTTCAGCTCCTGCTTGTAGCCCAGCTCGGCGAGACGTTGCTCGTCCGCCGAGAGCGTCTCCGTGCCTGCGGTCATCCGGCCCTCCTCGGGAAAAGGTCTGCTGATCGGCCCTTCAAGGCGCGAGAACCATATGACCGGGTGACATCTCAGTCAAGGGCCAGATGCACAACGCACGCCGGCGCCCGCCCGCCGGGCGTGTGTCAGCCGCGCGGCAGCAGCCCGGCGAGCACGTGCTCGGTGCCGCGCAGGTGCTCGGTCATCACCCGCGCGGCCAGCGCCTCGTCGTGACGGCGCAGCGCGCCGACCAGGCGCCGGTGCTGGTCGTTGGCGGAGTCCAGGACCTCGGGCGGGTGGGCGATGTGCGAGATCAGCGCGCTCATCGCGCCCTGGGTCTCGGTCATCTGCTTGACCAGGCGCGGGCTGCCGGTGAGCTCGGCCAGGCCCACGTGGAAGCGGACGTCGAGCGGGCGGTAGGCGGCGAAGTCGTCGAGCAGGTCGTCGATCGTCACCACCAGCTCCTCCAGCATGTCCACCGCCGCCGGCAGGGCCCGCTCGGCGGCCAGGACCGCGATCCCCACCTCGACCGTCATGCGACCGTCGCACACGTCGCGCCACCCCGCCAGCACCTCGGTCGACGGGGGCTGGGCGGGCGGCTGGGGGTCGGCGACGAACGTCCCGCCGCCCCGGCCGCGGGTGGCGTGCAGGTGGCCGCTCTGGCCCAGTGCCACCAGCGCCTGGCGCAGCGTCGAGCGGGCGATCCCGAGCCGCGCGCACAGCTCGCGCTCGGCGGGCAGCCGGGTGCCCGGCGGCAGCAACCCCAGCTTGATGGCCGTCCCGAGCCGCTCCACGGTCTCCTCGAACGCCGTCTGGGAGTGGACGGGCGCGAACACCGCCTCCAGCGAGCTCGACGCCTCGTGGTTGACCTCCACCGTCATAGCCGCTCGAAGCCGCGGAAGCGCTCCCAGTCGGTGACGGCGGCCTCGAAGGCCCGCAGCTCGACGTCGGCGGCGTTGACGTAGTGGGCGACCACGTCGTCGCCGAACGCGCCTCGTGACACCTCGCTGGTGGCAAACAGGTCGCGGGCGTCGCGCAGCGTCGAGGGCAGTCGGGGCTTGTCGGTAGCGTGGTAGGCGTTGCCCTCGTAGACGGGCTCGAGCTCAAGCTTGCTATCGACCCCGTGCAGGCCGGCGGCGATCATCGCGCTCAGCGCCATGTACGGATTGAGGTCCGAGCCGCCCGCGCGCAGCTCGAAGCGCAGCCCCTGGCCGTGACCCACCACACGCAGCGCGCAGGTGCGGTTGTCCTGGCCCCAGGCGACCGTCGTGGGGGCGAACGACCCCTCCACGAAGCGCTTGTAGGAGTTGATGTTGGGCGCCAGCAGCAGGGTCAGCTCGCGCAGGCACGCGAGCTGGCCGGCCAGGAAGGACTCGAACAGCGCGCGGTCGCCGGCAAAGGCGTTGCGTCCGTCGCCGTCGGCCAGCGAGAAGTGGATGTGGCACGAGCTGCCCTCGCGCTCGTCGAACTTGGCCATGTAGCTGATCGCCATCCCCTCCTGGGCGGCGATCTCCTTGGCGGCGTTCTTGTAGATGGCATGGTCGTCGGCGGTGCGCAGCGCGTCGGAGTAGTGGAAGTTGATCTCGTGCTGGCCGTAGTTGCACTCGCCCTTGGAGTTCTCCACCGCCATCCCGGCGCCCTCCATGGCGTTGCGGATCCGGCGAATCAGCGGCTCCACCCGCGCGGTCCCCAGCATCGAGTAGTCGACGTTGTAGAGGTTGGCCGGATCGAGGTTGCGGTAGGCCTTGTGCCACGCCGACTCGTAGGTCTCGCGGAAGACCATGAACTCGAGCTCGGTGCCGGCGTTGGCGCTCCACCCGCGCTCGGCCAGCCGCCCGAGCTGGCGGCGCAGGATCTGGCGCGGCGAGGCGGCGACGTCGGAGCCGTCCTCCCAGGCCAGATCGCAGAGGATCATCGCCGTACCCTCCTGCCACGGGACCGGGCGCAGGGTGGCCAGGTCGGGCTTGAGCACGAAATCGCCGTAGCCCCGCTCCCAGGACGACATCTCGTAACCGTCGACGGTGTTCATGTCGACGTCGACGGCGAGCAGGTAGTTGCAGCCCTCGGCGCCGTGCTCGACGACCTCGTCGACGAAGTGGCGAGCGGTCAGTCGCTTGCCCTGCAGGCGGCCCTGCATGTCGCACAGGGCGATCAGCACCGTGTCGATCTCGCCGGCCTCGACCCGGCTGCGGAGCTCCTCGAGCTTCATCCCACCACCCTCCGAATCTCGTTATGGAGGCTGTCGCGCAAACCCTCGGACACCCTCTGTGTCGCGCGAAGGTATAGGAACCAGGCCTTAAACGCTAGGTTTCCGGCTGGTGGCCGATCTGATCAGAATCGTGGACCGTCTGGCCGGCCGTCTCGGGACCGTCGGCGGTGAGCCCGAGCCCCTGGACGGCGGCATCACCAACCGCAATTTCCGGGTGCGGTTCGGCGAGCGCGACTGCGTTCTGCGCCTGCCCGGCCGCGACACCGAGCTGCTGGGGATCGACCGCGCCGCCGAGCGGGTGGCCACCGAGCGCGCCGCCGCGCTGGGCATCGCTCCGCCGCTCATCGTCGCCGACGAGGAGTGCATGGTCACCGAGTGGCTGCCGGGGGCCCGATCGACGGCGACCGCCTGCGCGCCGACCCGTCGAGCGCGGCACGCGCCCTGCGCGCCTTCCATGACTCCGGGCTGCAGCTGCCGGTGCGCTTCTGGCTCCCCGACCTCCTCGATGACTACGCGCGGATCGTCGGCGAGCGCGGCGGTGCGCTGACCGATCACTTCCGCCGCGCCCAGGACCTGGTGGCGCGCATCGCCGAGGTGCTCCCGCTCGACCGCCCCCGCGCCCTGTCACAACGACCTGCTACCCGGCAACGTCCTCGCCACCGACGCCGACCCCGGGCGACGCGTGCTGGTGGACTGGGAGTACGCCGGCATGGGCCATCGCTACTTCGACCTGC
The DNA here is from genome assembly GCA_963764125.1 of uncultured Solirubrobacteraceae bacterium. Classification (GTDB taxonomy): domain Bacteria; phylum Actinomycetota; class Thermoleophilia; order Solirubrobacterales; family Solirubrobacteraceae; genus Palsa-465. Next base: position 10,482 of record CAVXRR010000039.1, on the reverse strand, counting down.
CAACCTGGCGGTCAACAACGCGTTCGACGAGGCCGCCCAGGACCGCCTGCTCAGGCCTACTTCGACCAGCCCCCGGCCGGGACGGCAGCGCCGCCCTGCGCCTGATGATGCTCGTCTCCGACGCGCGCGAGGCCGCCTGGGGCGTCGTCCAGGGCTCGATCTCCGAGCTGGACTTCGATTTCGCCGACTACGCGCACCAGCACTTCACCCGGCTGGAGCGCAATGCCTCAGACCCCCGACTACAGGAGTGGATGCGTGCCGCGGCCCCGTGACCTGCCCGATCGTGCTCGTGTCGTGATCATCGGCGGCGGGGTCGGAGGGGCCTCGATCGCCTACCACCTCGCCCAGCTGGGCGAGCGCGACGTCGTGCTGGTGGACCGCAACGAGCTCACCAGCGGCTCGACCTTTCACTCCGCGGGACTGGTGGGCCAGCTGCGCGGCAGCGTCTCGCTGACGCGGATGATGATGGACTCGGTGGCGCTCTACCGGACGCTCGACTGCGGCTGGGTGGAGTGCGGCGGCCTCCGCCTGGCCTGCAGCGAGGAGCGCGAGCAGGAGGTCATGCGCCAGGTGGCGTGGTCCAAGACGTTCGGGCTGCCGCTGGAGCTGCTCTCCGCCGAGGAGGCCCAGGCGCTGTTCCCGCTGATGGTCACCGACGGCGTGCGCTGCGCGTCCTACCTGCCCACCGACGGCTACCTGGACCCGTCGCTGCTCACCTACGCGCTGATCGACGGCGCCCGGCGCGGCGGCTGCCAGGTGTTCACGCACACGCGCGTGCACGACATCGTGGTCACCGAGGGGCGCGTGCGCGGCATCAAGACCGAGTGGGGCGACATCGAGGCCGAGGTCGTGGTCAACGCCGCGCGGCATGTACGCCGCCGAGATCGGCCGCCTGGCCGGGGTGCGGGTGCCGGTCATCCCGTTTGCGCACGAGTACCTGGTCACCCAGCCCTTTCGCGACCGACCGACCGCATCCGGGCGGGGACTCGTCCATCTGCCCACCCTGCGCGACCCCGACCTCCTCGTCTACTTCCGCGAGGAGGGCGCGGGACTCGTGATGGGCGGCTACGAGCGCGATAGCGCGCCGTGGTTCCTCGACGAGCACGAGGTCGACCGCATCCCGCCGGACTTCAACGGCCGGCTGCTGGAGGAGGACTGGCCGCGCTTTGAGGAGATCGCCCAGAACTCGTCCAAGCGCGTGCCCGCGATGGAGGACGTCAAGGTCACCCGGCTGATCAACGGCCCCGAGGCGTTCACCCCCGACAACGAGTTCTGCCTGGGCGAGACCGATGTCCGCGGCCTGTTCGTGGCCGCCGGCTTCTGCGCCCACGGGCTCGCCGGGGCCGGCGGGATCGGCAAGGTGATGGCGGAGTGGATCGTCGCCGGGGAGCCGTCGCTGGACGTCTGGGAGATGGACATCCGCCGCTTCGGCCCGCAGTATCGCTCGCCGCGCTACTCGCTGGCGCGCGCCACGGAGGTCTACGAGACCTACTACGACATCCGCTACCCCGGCCACGAGCGCCAGGCGGGCCGCCCGCTGCGCACCTCGAGCGCCTACGCCTGGCACCGCGATCACGGCGCCGCGTTCGGCGAGAAGTCCGGCTGGGAGCGCGTGAACTGGTATGAGTCAAACGCGCCCGCGGGCGACGAGAGCCTGCGGCCGCGCGGCTGGGCCGGCCGCCACTGGTCCCCCGCGATCGGCGCCGAGGCGATCGCCACCCGGACCGCCGCGGCCTGTATGACGAGTCGTCCTTCGCCAAGCTCGAGGTGGCCGGGCCCGGGCGCGGCCAGCTGCTCGAGCGGCTGTGCGACAACCGCATCGCCGACGAGGTCGGCCGGATCACCTACACGCAGATGCTCAACCGCCGCGGCGGGATCGAGTGCGACTTCACGGTGACGCGCGTCGCGGCCGAGGACCTTCCAGATCGTCACCGGCACCGCCTTCGGCAACCACGACGCCGCCTGGATCCGCCGCCACCTGCCCCACGACGGGTCGGTGACCCTGTCGGATGTCACCTCGCGCTGGGCCTGCTTCGCCCTGTGGGGGCCCAAGTCGGCGGACGATCCTGCGCGCCGCTGACCCCCGACCCGCTGGACTTCGGCTACATGCGGATGCGCGAGATCGCCGTCGGCGACGTCCCGGTGCGGGCGCTGCGCGTCACCTTCGTCGGCGAGGCGGGATGGGAGCTGTACTGCCCCACCGAGTACGGCGCGGGCCTGTGGCGGGTGCTGTGGGAGGCGGGGCGGCCCCATGGCCTGATGGCCGGCGGCTACCGCGCGATCGACTCGCTGCGCCTGGAGAAGGGCTACCGGGTGTGGGCCGCCGACATCACGCCCGACGAGACCCCGCTGGAGGCCGGGCTGGACTTCTGCGTGCGCGAGGACCGGTCCTTCGTCGGCGCCGACGCCCTCGGCGAGCCGGAGCGGCGGCTGCGCTGCCTGGTCCTGGAGGATCCGCGCTCGGTGGCGCTGGGCAACGAGCCGGTCCGCGTCGGGGAGGAGATCTGCGGGCGCGTGACCACCGGGGGCTACGGCTACACGGTGCAGCGCTCGATCGCCTACGCCTACCTGCCCGTCGAGCTACGGGCTCGGCACCGAAGTCCACGATCGACATCTTCGGTCAGTGGGTCCCCGGAGAGGTGGCCACCGAGCCGCTGCTGGACCCCGAGGGCGCCCGGCGTGACGCGCGATCGCCCGAGCACGCCGATCGGGGTTGCATCTACGCTCAAAGGGATAGGATCGGCTGTCTCGTGACGTGGGGATTTCTGTGGCTGATGCTCGCGCTCAAGCTGCCGATTGCGGCGCTGATCTACCTGGTCTGGTGGGCGATCAAGCAGGAGCCCGAGGACGAGACCTCGTCTGACGACGACGGCGGCATCAAGCGCCATCGCCCGCATCCCCGCCAGCCGTTCCCCCGCCGCCCGCGGCGCGGCCCGCACGGCGACCCCGCTCCGCAGCCCCCGGCGCGGGTCCGGACGGTGCGCGCCCGCGCCCGCACCGTCGGTCACTGAGCCGACGCGACCGCGACCTGGGTCGCTGTCAGACTTGCCGCCCATGAACGGTGACAGCGCACACACGGCCCCGGCGACCGGGCGCGAGGCCCCGGTCTCGGTCCTCTCCGACGGCACGATCACGCGCCTGGTCGAGGAGGGCCGGATCCGCATCGACCCCTGGGATCCCGGGCTGGTGCAGCCCGCCAGCGTCGACCTGCGGCTGGGCGACTCGTTCCGGGTCTTCCACAACCATCGCGCCACCGCGATCGACCTGCGCCGGCCCCCGGAGAACCTCACCGAGGAGGTCGTCGTTCCCGAGGGCGAGTCGTTCGTCATCCACCCCGGCGAGTTCTGCCTCGGGCGCACGCTGGAGTGGGTGGAGCTGCCCGACGACATCGTGGCCCGGATCGAGGGCAAGTCCAGCCTTGGGCGCCTGGGCCTGATCGTCCACGCCACCGCGGGCTTCTGCGACCCGGGTGGAAGGGCACGCTGACCCTGGAGCTCAACAACCTCACCCGCGTCCCCATCATCCTGCACCCCGGGCTCGAGATCGCCCAGCTCTCGTTCATGATGCTCGACCGCCCCGCCCTCCGGCCCTATGGCAGCCCCGACCTGGGCAGCCACTACCAGGGCCAGCGCGCCGCCACCGCCAGCCGGTACCGGTCGGGGCGGCGTGGGGACGATCCGGCGATTTTGGATAGGCTCGGGGCCCCGTGATGTCCGCCCTGCTGCTCATCACCGCCGCCGACGAGCCCTCCAAGGTGCCGTTCTTCATCATCGGCGGGGCGCTGGCGGTCTACGCGGTGATCCTGGCCACCATCGGCATCCAGCGGCCCGACTTCCCCTGCAACAGCGGGGCCAGCGGGGCGTGATCGCGCTCACGGCGATGATCGCGGTGCTGGCCGTCGGCGCCGCGATCCTCACCTCCTAGACGCCGCCCGGGGCGTCGGCCGGCGTCCGCCCCCGATGAGCCGGTGTCTCCGGCAACAGGCGCGGGTAATAAAGTCTGAGGACGCAAGGTCGTCGAAGCTCAGGTGACGGCAAGGCGGCCTCCTGCAATCGCGTCAAGGAGCGCTATGACCACCGAGACTCAGCAATCGACGGACGGGGGCGGCGTAGCGACGTCGGCCGACACCCTCACCGTCACCGACAACCGCACCGGCAAGCAGTACGAGATCCCGATCGAGGACAACACGATCCGGGCGACCGCGCTGCGCAAGATCAAGACCCACGACGACGACTTCGGGTTGATGACCTACGACCCCGCCTACATGGCGACGGCGTCGTGTCGCTCGGCCATCACCTACATCGATGGCGACAAGGGCATCCTGCGAGTACCGCGGCTACCCGATCGAGCAGCTGGCCGAGAAGTCCAGCTACCTCGAGGTCGCCTACCTGCTCATCCACGGCGAGCTGCCCACCCAGCAGCAGCTGGACGAATGGGACCACCTCATCACGATCCACACCTTCGTCCACGAGAACGTCAAGGAGTTCATGCAGGGGTTCCGCTACGACGCGCACCCCATGGGCATGCTGCTGGCCTCGGTCGGCGCCCTGTCGACCTTCTATCCCGAGGCGTCGGCGATCAAGGACTCACGACACCCGCTACCTCCAGGTCATCCGCCTCCTGGCCAAGATGCCCACGCTGGCGGCGTTCTCCTACCGCCACAACCGCGGCATGCCGTACGTCTATCCGGACAACGACCTCAGCTACGCGGGCAACTTCCTGTCGATGATCTACAAGATCGCCGAGCTGAAGTACGAGCCCGACCCGCGGCTGGAGCACGCGCTGGACGTGCTGTTCATCCTGCACGCCGACCACGAGCAGAACTGCTCGACGAGCGCGGTGCGCAGCGTCGGCTCCTCCCAGGTCGACCCCTACTCCGCGGTGGCCGCGGGCGTGGCGGCGCTGTACGGGCCGCTGCACGGCGGCGCCAACGAGGCGGTGCTGCGGATGCTGCGCCGGATCGAGACCAAGGAGAACATCCCCGACTTCATCGACGGGGTCAAGGCCGGCGACGAGAAGCTCATGGGCTTCGGCCACCGCGTCTACAAGAACTTCGACCCGCGGGCCAAGATCATCAAGAAGGCCGTCGACGAGGTCTTCGAGGTCACGGGCTCAACCCGCTGCTGCACATCGCCACCGAGCTGGAGAAGATCGCGCTCGAGGACGAGTACTTCGTCAGCCGCAAGCTCTACCCGAACGTCGACTTCTACTCGGGCCTCATCTACGAGGCCCTGGGCATGCCCGTGGAGATGTTCCCGGTGCTGTTCGCCATCGGCCGGACCAGCGGCTGGATCGCCCAGTGGCTGGAGATGATCGACGACCCGGAGCAGAAGATCGCGCGGCCGCGCCAGATCTACACCGGCGGTCGCGGCCTGGACTACGTCCCGATCAGCGAGCGCTCGGAGCCGCCCCCGGTGACCGCCGGGCCAGTGGGTGCCAGGGGTCGTCCTAGATTTGGGCGTGGATATCCACGCCCTCGACGGACGCCGTCGTCGTCATCCGGCCGATCCGCCCCGACGACACCGATCGGCTGCGGGCGGCCCACGGCCGCCTCTCGCCGCTGACGCGCTACCGGCGCTTCATGACCTCCAAGCCGTACCTGAGCGCCGCCGATGCCGCCTATCTGGCCGACATCGACGGCTGCAACCACTTCGCGCTGGTCGCCACGTTCGCCGACGGCCCGGACGACCGAGGCGGCGATCATCGCGGTGGCCCGCTTCGTGCGCTCGCCCGACGATCCCGCGGCCGCGGAGTTCGCGATCGTGGTCGGCGACGAATGGCAGGGCGAGGGCATCGGCCGCGAGCTCATGGGCCGCCTCGTCGACGCCGCGGTGACGCGCGGGGTGCGCCGTTTCGAGGCCACGATGCTCGCCGACAACGTCGCCATCCAGCGGCTGTCCGAGCGTTCGCCGCCGGGCCGCTGCGCCGCGTGCGCCGGGGCAACACCTTCGAGGTCGAGTTCGAGCTGCCCAGCCGCGGCTCGTCGACGCTGCCTGCGATCATCGCCGGGTGCGCTGGAAGCTGACCGAACGCGCCGGCCCGAAGGTCAGGCGGTCCTCGTTTGACGACGTCGACGGGGCGCTTGACGCGCTGGAGTCACGCGGACGGGAGCTGGCCAAGGCGGCGCCGGGGGACTCGGTGAACGTCAAGTACAAGCGCTTCGAGCCCCAGCAGCGGGTGGTGGCGCGGCTGGAGCTCGCCGGGCCCGAGCGCTTCGTCCCCAGCGTGCGGGCCGGCGTCGACGTGCGCGGCGACGGCTCGGTGGAGGCCTTCCGCGGCCGGGTGCGCCGGGAGGTCATCTCCGAGAAGCGGGGGGAGAGCCCCTACGCGGCGCTGCGCCGGGTCGTCAGCGAGCGCTCGAGGGGGGTCAGGGCCGCCGCCTGCGTCGTGGCCGTTCGGCTCGTCACGTAGCCGGAGCTCAGGAACGTCGTGAACGCGACCACGGACCCCTTGACCGCGTTGAGCCGGTGGGGCGGACCGGCGAGCGTCTCGTCTGACTCGAGCAGCGCCCCGGTGGCCGGGTCGAAGATCAGCGTGTAGGTGATCGGCTCCCCGCTGTAGCTGGAGTCCAGGCTGACCGCGGCGCCGGGGCGCCCGGCGCGGTCGATCGTGGTTCCCTCATTGACCACGCCGGGGATCGCCGCCAGCACCCGCAACAGCACGGCCTGCGCGTCGCCCGGGATCGGGCGGCTGCGCGTCAACCCCACGAGATCGGCGAACTCCCACCCCGGCGCCCAGCCGCCGCTGCGGCTTCCGGGCGCGAGCAGGTGCGCGGCCACTGCGCGCGACGCGCTCAGCGCCGGCACCTGCGCTGCGCGTGCGCCATGCCGCGGAGGTGACCGGAGCCGCCTGCGCCTGGGTGCTGTGGCTGCGCAAGCGCCAGCTGCGGACCTTCACGTAGGCGAACGGCGCTGCCCGTGGGCCACGGCCGGAGAGCTCTGGCTCGCGGCCACGCGCGCTCAGCCGCAGCGAGCACGTCGTTCCCCGACGGGGGCACGGGCGACAGGAACACCAGCGGCGTCGGCGTCGTCGGGTAGGTCTTGCTGCCCCAGTCGAACAGCACGTGGCCGATCAGCCAGACGCACTCGGCGAGCGAGCGCGGCGAAGATCAGCCCGTTGACGATCGAACGACCGCGGATCGCGCCATCGCCTCAGAGCACCAGCGTCTGGCCGTGCCGGCGCAGCCAGCGCGACTGCTCGCGGTAGTCCGGGCACCAGCGCTCGAGCAGCGCCCAGAACCGCGGCGAGTGGTCCATCACCTCAAGGTGGCAGACCTCGTGCCAGACGACGTAATCGAGCACCTCCTCGGGCGCGAGCAGCAGCCGCCAGTTGAAGCTCATCGCGCCCGTGCGCGAGCAGCTCGCCCAGCGGGTCCGCTGCCCGCGGATGGTGAGCTTGGTGTAGGAGCTTCCGGCCAGCGCGCAGGCCCGCTCCAGCCGGGGGGCGATCTCCGCGCGCGCGGCGCGCCGGTACCAGCGCTCCAGCGCGGGGCTGCGCTCGGCGCCGGCCGGCGCCCACAGCTCGGCACCCCGGCGGTGCACCCGGGTGCGGCCGGGCTCGGGGCGGACGTGGAGCAGCTCGCCCAGGTAGGGGACGGCATCGCCCCGCGCGGCGACCGCCTGCTGGGCGTGGCCAGCTCGCTCAGCCGGCGGCGGATCCAGGGCTCGAGCTCGCGGATCGCCGCCGCCGCCTCGCGCTCGGCGGCGCGGCGCGGCAGCACCACCTCGACGCCGTCGGCGTCGACGTTGACGCGGATGCGCCGGGCGCGCTCCGAGCGCCTGACCCTGTAGTCGATCTCCTGCCTGTATTCGATCTCCGGCATGTCGCTGATTGAGAGTACGGTCCAGGGCCGACATGCCCTCGTTCCCGGACCCCACCGACGCCCTCAGCACGGCGGCGGTGGCGCTGCGGCTGGCCGCCGAGCGCGACATCCCCGAGGTCCTCATCGCGCACCAGGACGATCCCGAGCTCCATCGCCGGCTCGGCCTCGTCCGTCCTCCCAGCGGCGCCGAGCTGGGCCGTCGGGTGGAGGGAGGCCCGGCGACCGGGCCACCGGCACGGCGCTGTGGCTGACGATCGTCGAGGCCGGGGGGACGAGTGCATCGGCCAGATCGACGTCCACGACGTCGACTGGGATCACTCCCGGGCCGAGCTGGGGATCTGGATCGCGCCGGCGCATCGCGGCCATGGCCTCGCCGGCGACGCCCTGCGGCTGGCCGGCCGCTGGCTGCTGCGATTGCGGCCTGGAGCGCGTGCAGCTCGTCACCGAGCCCGACAACGTCGCGATGGTGGCGGCGGCGCGGCGGGCCGGTTCCCGAGGAGGGCGTCCTGCGGGGCTACCTGCGCGAGCGCGGCCGCGCGCGTGACGTCACGTGATCTCGCTCGTGCCGCCGACCTGGTGCGGCGAGCCGGTATGACGCCACTGTGGCGCGTGGCTCTGCCCCCGGGGGTCCGCCCCCCGTACGAGGTCTACGTCAACGGCGTGCGCCAGGAGCTGGGCGGCGACTACCGGATCTCCGAGGGCGAGCTGCTCTTCGAGCGTGAGCTGGTGAGCCAGAAGCTCGGCCTGTGGGCGTGGTTCGTGGGCTTCTGGGGGATCGGGACCTACAAGCGCAACGACGAGGTCGACGTGCGCTACGAGATCGAGGACAGCCGACGGTCGCCCACGCCCTGAAGATCACGCCACCGCCGTCTTTGACGACCTCGCGCCCCACCCAGGGGCGGTGCAGGCGCAGGGCCGACAGGATCGCCCGCGTGGCGTGGGACCGGTTCAGCGTGTAGAAGTGGACGCCGGGCGCCCCGCGGGCCAGGAGCTCGGCGCACTGCAGGGTGGCGTAGGAGACGCCGAGCTGGAGCACGGCGTCGGGGTCGTGCGAGCGCCACTCCAGCGCCTCGAGCAGGGACGGCGGGATCGTGGCCCCGCACATCCCGGTGATCGTCTTGATCTGGCGCAGGTCGGTGATCGGCATCACGCCGGGGATGATCGGCACGTCGATGCCGGCCGCCCGGGCCTCGTCGACGAAGCGGAAGTACAGCTCGTTGTCGAAGAACAGCTGCGTGATGAGGAACGAGACGCCGTTGTCGATCTTGTCCTTGAGGAAGCGCAGGTCGTGGGCGAGGTCCGGGGCCTCGGGATGGACCTCGGGGAAGCACGCGCCGCCGATGCAGATGCCGTGTCGGAGTGGATGAGCCCCGCCAGCTCGGTGGAGTAGCGCAGCCCGCCGGGATGGGGCCTCCAATCGCTCTCGCCGCGGGGCGGGTCGCCGCGCAGGGCCAGGATGTTCTCGATCCCGGCCTGGCGCATGTCGGCGATGACGTCGGTGAGTTCCTCACGGGTGGCGCCGACGCAGCTGAGGTGGGCCATCGCCTCGATCCCCAGCTCCTGCTTGATCCACTTGGTCAGCTCCAGCGTGCGCCCGCGCGAGGTGCCGCCGGCGCCGTAGGTCACCGACACGAAGGCGGGGCGAGCTGCCGCAGCGACTCCAGGGCCAGCCCCAGGACCCGCTCGCCGGCGTCGCTCTTGGGCGGGAAGAACTCGAAGGAGAAGATCGGCTCGTCGGCCTCCTCCAGGATCTGATCGATGCGCATGTGCGGCAGCGTACCAACCTTGACAAGTTTGTGTCAAGGTTAGGATCGGCCTGCGCCGTTTAGCCGGCGACCAGCGTTCGACGTCCCCGTCGGGCTCAGCGCGGACGCGGCCCTGGCCTCGAGGTGGCGCAGGTAGGAGAGCGTCTCGGACAGGAACCACGTCGCGTTGCGCACGTTGACCGGCTGGCTGTAGACGCCGGGCAGGATCTCCAGCGCGGTCTTGGCCTGTGCGCGATCGAGCCGAGCACCGCCTCCAGCCGCTCGGCGACGAGCGCGCGGTTGCCCTCGATGTGCCCGTGGACGTCGACGAACGGCTTGCCGTGCCCCGACAGGGCCAGCCGGGCGTCGAGCGCGTCCACCTTGTCCAGGGAGACGAGGAACTCGCCGACCGGATCCCGGTGTAGCCGTAGTCGTAGAACAGCGAGATCCGGCCCAGCACGTGGTCGCCGGAGATGAGGATCCGGCGCTCGGGCTGATACAGGCAGACATGCGACGGCGCATGCCCCGGGGTCTCGTACACCGTCCACTCGCCGAGGTCGGTCTCGATCCGCACCCGTCGACGAGCGCATGATCGGGCTCGACCACCTTGGCGACGCCGGAGGGGAAGTGCTTGGCCCGCTCGGCGTACTCGGCCAGCGCCGCGGGGGCACCCCGCTCTGGCGGCCCACCTCCAGCCGCCGTTCCAGCGCGGCCGCGGGATCGTCTGCGCCGCGGTGGCATGGGCGTGGTTGGGGTGCAGCCACAGCTCGCAGCCCGCGCGCTCCATGATCGGCGCCGCCTGGCCCCAGTGGTCGGAGTGGGCGTGGGTGCAGGCCAGCAGCCGGACGTGCTCGAGGCGCAGATTGACCTTGTCCATGGCCCGTTCCAGTTGGGCCAGCGACCCGGGCTCGTGCA
>CAVXRR010000038.1:0-29039 GCA_963764125.1 uncultured Solirubrobacteraceae bacterium | reverse complement strand
CCGAGATCGGCTTCACCCACCTGCCGGCGAGAAGATGGAGCGCCGCGTCCGCAAGCTCGCCGACCCGATCGGGGCCAAGCTGCATCACCCCCTGCGACGTCCAGAAGGACGAGGACGTCGCCCGCGTCTTCGCGAGGCCGCGCGAGACCTACGGGTCGCTCGACTTCGTGCTCCACTCGATCGCCTTCGCGCCGATCGAGGACCTGAAGTGCCCGTTCGTCCAGTCCAGCCGCGAGGGGTTCAAGACGGCGATGGACATCAGCGTCTACTCGCTGGCGATCGTCGCCCGGCACGCCGCCGAGTCGATGCCCGACGGCGGGGCGATCGCCACGCTGACCTACTTCGGCGGCGAAAAGGTCGTCTCCGGCTACAACCTGATGGGCGTCTGCAAGGCGGCGCTCGACGCCTCGGTGAAGTACCTGGCCTACGACCTCGGCCCGAAGAAGATCCGCGTCAACGCCCTCTCGGCCGGGCCGGTGAAGACGCTGGCCGCCTCGGCCGTCGGCGACTCCGACAAGCTCGCCGGCCTGTACGAGGCGGTCTCGCCGCTGGGCCGGAACATCACCCGCGAGGAGGTCGGCACGGCCGGGATGTTCCTGCTCTCCGACCTGGCCAGCGGGATCACCGGCGAGATCCTGCACGTCGACTGCGGCTACAACGTCATGGGCTCGCCCGGCCGGGCGATCGAGGCGGCCCGGGAGGAGCAAGGCCTGACCGACCGGCATCCGGCCATGGAGACCGCGACGGGCGACGCCGGGCGACGAGGAGCCGACCCGCGTCGGCATCGCCCTGGTCGGCCGCGCGGGCCGCTACCTGATCCGGCAGCCGGCCCGCCGGGCTCGGCGATGGCCGGCTACTGGGAGTTCCCCGGCGGCAAGTGCGAGCCGGGCGAGTCGCCCGAGGCGGCGACCGCCCGCGAGTGCCGGGAGGAGATCGGGCTCGAGGTCGGTCGTCGGCGACATGCGGCGCGGATCGTCCACCGCTATCCCCACGGGCTGGTCGAGTTGTACTATTTCGATTGTGTGACCGCAGGACCCGGACGCCGAGCCCGATCCGGGTACGGGGTTCCGCTGGGTCCCGGCCGCGAGCTGCCGCGGCTCTCGCTTCCCCGAGGCGAACGAGCCGATCCTCGCCGAGCTGGCGCCGCGATGGCGTCGACGCGACTGACCGGCCGACTCGACGCTCGCGACCCGTGACGAGGCGAGCATGACCGGCGCGGTGCAGCTCGCCCTGACGGTCGCCCCGCTGGCCGCTACTTCTACCTGCTCGGCGTCTGGCAGGCGGGCGGCACCCGCGGCGTGGTCGCCGGGCCCGGTCGACGTCGGCCTGCTGGCGCTTCGGGCTCGGGCGGCCTGGTCGCCTTCGGGCCGCTCGGCCAGTCGCTGGCGCGATGCTCTTCGGCCGGCGCCGGCCGTCGGCTGGTCGACCTGGCCGGCCGTGTGGCTCGTCTGGCGCTGATCCTGCGCCGGATCGGCGCCGCGCGGCTGGTGATCTACCACGTCGACCGCGAGGACCCTCGACCGCGCCATCCGCGACGCCCTGGCGGCCACGACGGGCGGTTCCGGCCGGACCGCTCGGCGGCTTCGAGGATCGAGGCCGGCGTCGGGGCGTCGATCGCGTCGAGAACTCGCCGCGGCTCGCGGACCGGCGGCGATCGAGGCGCTACGGCCACGACCCGGACGCCCTGATCGGCCGAGCTGCGGCCGCGGCTCCGCGAGCGGCTCCTGGCGAAGGTCCCGCCGCGTCGCCTCGACGGTCTCGCGCTCGCGATGTTCGGGTCTCGGCCTGCCTGACGATGCTCGTCCCGGTGGCTCGGTATCTGCCTGACCAACCCCAGGGCCGTGGACGCCGATCCGGGCCGTCCTGCGATCGCTCGCGGTGGCGGTGATGCCGGGACGGCCGGGGCCGCGCGTGGTCATGCCGTCCCGGCCGGCGGTCTCGGCGACCGCGCTCAGGGGATCGGGTTCGGGTTCAGGGCGATCGCCGGCTCGCGGTCGATGACGTTGTCGATCAGGCCGTATTCGCGGGCCTCCTCGGGCGACATGAAGCGGTCGCGGTCGGTGTCCTCCTGGAGCTTCTCGAGGGTCTGGCCGGTGTGCTTCTGGTAGATCCCGTTGAGCTGCTTCTTCATCCGGATGAATTCTTCGGCGTGGATCAGGATGTCGGTGGCCGTGCCTTCCATGCCGGCCAGCGGCTGGTGGATCATGATCCGGCCGTGGGGCAGGGCGTTGCGCTTGCCCTTGGCGCCGGCGGCCAGCAGGAGCGAGCCCATGCTGGCGCACTGGCCGATGCAGTAGGTGGCCACGTCGCAGGGGACGCACTGCATCGTGTCGTAGATCGCCATGCCGGCGGTCACGCTGCCGCCGGGGCTGTTGATGTAGAGGTGGATGTCGGCCTTGGCGTCCTGGTGGGCCAGGACGAGCATCTGGGCGACGACCACGTTGGCGACCTGGTCGTCGATGGCCGAGCCGAGGATGATGATGCGGTCCTGGAGCAGGCGGGAATAGATGTCCATCGCCCGCTCTTCGCGACCGCTCCGCTCGATGACGATCGGGATCAGTGGCATGGGAATGTCCCTTGGAGTCCCCGGTGTCAGAGGTCGGGTCAGCCGGTGATCGACGGGTCGGGACGGGATGGACCGATCGGCGGGTCGCGGACCGGCGGTCTCGGACCGCGAGGCTCGGTGCCCTTGGCGGCCTCGGCGGTCGGGATGTGGCCGACGACCTCGTCGACGAGGCCGTATTCCTTGGCCTGGATCGCCGTCAGGTAGCGGTCGCGCTCGGTGTCGCGGGCGACCCGCTCGATCGGCTGGCCGGTGTGCTTGGCGAGGATCTCGTTGATGTCCTGCTTGTTGCTGACGATCTCCTCGGCCTGGATCTCGATGTCGGAGATCTGGCCGCCGACCTGCCCGTAGGGCTGGTGGATCATGATCTTCGAGTGCGGCAGGGCGAACCGCCGCCCCTTGGCCCCGCCGGCCAGCAGGACCGCGGCGCCCGAGGCGGCCATGCCGATGCAGTAGGTCGCGATCGGGCAGTCGATGAACTGCATCGTGTCGTAGATCGCCAGCGTGCTGTAGACGCTGCCGCCGGGGCTGTTGATGTAGAAGCTGATCCCCTGCGTCCGGTTCTCGTACTGGAGGAAGAGGAACTTCATGACCGCCATGTTGGCCGACGGCGTCGTTGATCACCCCCTCGAGGAAGATGATCCGGTTCTCCAGGAGCAGGTCGCCCAGGGTCATCTGCCGCTGCCGGGCATAGTCGCGGTAGCGCTGGAGCGCGGGCTGGGCGAGCGGGTGTTCGAAGTGCATGGGAGCGTCCCTTCGGGATCGACGGCCCGGCGTCGCCGCCCGGATCGGGGCCGATCGACCGGCGGGCCGGGGCCTAGGCGTGGACGATGGGCCGGTCGAGTCCTCCGCGACGTCGGTGGCGGCTCGCGGCTCGATCCGACCCGCTCCGACGACTCGGCCGTCGCTCGGCGTGGCGCGGCCTCGGCGTCCTCGGCGTCGGCTCCTCGGCGGGGCCGTGGTGGCGGTCTGGTCGAGCGTCTCGACCGCCTCTCGTCCTCGACCAGCGGGACCTCCTCGAACTTGACGTAATTCGAGGATCCGGTCGATCGTCTTGCGCTCGAGGATCTGCGAGGCCAGCGCGTCGGCCAGCCCTTCCTTCTCGACCCGGGCGCGGACCCGGCGGGGGCTCTCGTCGGTCCGGGCGGCGATCGCCTCGATCTCGACCTCGATGTCCTCGTCCTCGACCTTGATGCCCTCGGCCTCGGCGATCTTGGCCAGGAGGAAGAACTCCTTGAGGCTCCGCAGGGTCGACTCGTGGGCGTTGGCCCGGATCTCGGCCTCGCGGGCGCGGATCTCGGTGTCGCTCAGGCCGCCCTGCTGCAGCTCCATGACCAGGCGGCGGAGGGTCGACTTCTCCTGCCGGGAGACGAGGTCGGCCGGCAGGTCGAACGGCGTCTCGGCGATCAGCTTGGTCCATGATCTCGCGGCGGATCGCCTGCCGCTGCTGGCAACTCGAGCCGCCGCTCGAGGACCCCGCGGAGGGCCTCGCGGAGGTCCTCGAGGTCGTCGAAGCCGATCGAGTTGAGGAACGCGGCGTCGACCTCGGGCAGCCGGAGCTGCTTCAGGTCGTGGACGTCGAAGGTGACCTGGATCGTCTGGCCGCGGAGGCTCGGGTCGGGCGAGCGCCGAGCCGATCTTGGCGTCGGCCTCGCGGGTCTCGCCCGGCTTGACCCCGACCAGGGCCGCGTCGAGGTCGGGGACGCGTGCCGTCCTGGAACCGCAGCTCGGGCTGGAGCCGGAACTGGATCTCCTTGGCCTCGTTGTAGACCTGGCCCGTCCCGGTGGAACGCCAGGTCGGCCGTGACGAAGTCGCCGACCTCGGCCCCGCCCTCGAGCTTGGGCACGAGCTGGGCGTAGCGCTCGAGGAACGCCTTGAGCTGGGCGTCGATGTCGGCCTCGGTGATCGTCTTGACCGGGCCGCTTGACCGTCAGGGCCTTGTAGGCGGGCAGCGGGAAGTCGGGCCGGACCTCGACGTCCATCTCGAACGTCATCGGGCCGTCGTCGGGCAGCTCGATCGCCTCGACGTCCAGCTCGGGCTGGGAGATCGGGTTGAGCTTGTAGTCCTCGTCGAGCTGCTCGAGGCGGCCATCAGCAGGGTCGACTTGACCTGGCCGGCGACCTGCTTGCGGAACCGCTTCTCGACGAGGGTCGCGGGGCGTGGCCGGGCCGGAAGCCGGGGACGATGGCCTCCTTGCTCATCTCGCCGAGCGACTCCTTGAACTGCTTCTCGACGTCGGCTCGGGGGATCGTGACCTTGAGGTGCTTCTTGCACGGGCCGACGTCGCTGATCTGGACGTCGAGGTCGAGCTTGATCTTCGGCCGTCTCGGCTCGGCCGCGGCTCCGTGCGGTCTCGTCGGCGGTGCTGCGGGCGATTCGAGGTCTTGCTCCCGGTGCTCATCGACGGCGGTCCTTCGAGCGTCAACCGGCTGGGATGGCTTGAGCCGCCACCACGCACCCGACGCGTTCGAGCGTAAGCCGCCAGCCCGGTTTGACTGGCAGTGAAAACAAATGGAGCGGGAGATGGGATTTGAACCCACGACAACCACGTTGGCAACGTGGTGCTCTACCCCTGAGCTACTCCCGCCGAGGGAGATCGTCGACCGAAGCGGGCAATTCGCACCACACGCCTCGATCAAGAAGTAAAGGCTAGTATAGGGTCGTCCCGCCCAATTGCAAGCCGTGACCGCGGGAAAATTCGGCAACGGGTTGCGGGCCTTAGACTCGAGCCATAGGCCGTAGGCTCCAGGCTGTAGGCTAAGGAACTCTCGTTTGAATCCCGCGGCCTACAGCTTACGGCCTATCGCTTACAGCTTACGGCCTACACCTTGGGCCCCGCGCCAAAATCGTTTGCGTGGGGCCATTGGACAGGATAATCTAGGGGGGACCGCTTTCCGTGCGGTTTTCGAAGAGAGGCCTTCGTGCGATGGCCCCCGCCGAGGATTATCGATCATGAGTTTCCAGCTCGTTGTCGTCCAGGGCCGTAGCGCGAGCCAGACCCTCAAGGTCGGCACGGGCGTGATGACGGTCGGCCGTCAGCAAGAATGCCAGCTACGAATCAATTCGTCCCAGGTCAGCCGCAAGCATTGCCAGATCTTCGAGAAGAAGGGCCTGCTCCTGGTCAAAGACCTGGGCAGCTCCAATGGCACCCTCGTCAACGGCAAGAGGATCGCCGATCAGCGCGTGCTGGAGCCGGGCGACGAGCTGACCATCGGCTCTGTGAAGTTCCGCGTCGAGCGCATGGAAGACACCGTGCTCATGCCGGGCCAGACCGGGTCGCAAGGCGGGCTCTCCAAGCCGGGCGACACCGCCATCGCCCAGCCCATCGCCGGCGACGACGTGATCGAGCTCGAGGCCGAAGAAGGCGACGAGCCCACCGGCACGATCACCACGACCACGAGCCATGGGCACCAAGAAGGCGGCCGTCGCCGCCCGCCCCGCGGCCGAGGATGAGCCCATCGAGATCGGCGAGGATGCCGTGGCCGATTATCTCCTGAACATCGAACTCGACGAGGAAGACAAACTCTAGGCCATGTCTTAATCCAGCCACACTACGGTGTGTGGATGCAACATATTTGAGCCAATACGGCCCGCCGACGCCGCCGGGATCATTGACAGGGGCTGGTAAACGCTATAAATAACAGTGTCGGCTCGCGATGACGCGGAGCCCAGTCGCCATAAGCTGCATCCGGCATTGTGGTGGCCCCCTCTCCTTGGCTACGCATCGGGAGACTTCGCTCGATGGCTCGACGAAAGAATTTTCCGGAATCCGTACGCGTCAAATGCCACCTCTCCGAACGCCTCCGGGAAGTTCGGGTCGAGCTCCACGGGGAGCGCAGGTGGCTCGGAAATGGCCAGGCGGCTCGGGTTACCGATCCGTACCTGGTACAATTATGAATCCGGCGTGACGGTGCCGCCGAGGTCATCCTCCGTTTCGTCGAGCTGACGAGCGTGGAACCTCCCTGGCTCCTGCACGGCAAGGGACCCAAATTTCGCGTGGTCATGCCCACCGCCCACCAGACGGGACTCGGTCGAGGCGCTCCTGAGGTCGGCCCTCCACCGGCTGGAGAATTCGCCCGAACCCGTGCCGACAACGGCGTAACCAACGGCATGGCGGCCGAGGATCCCGAGGTCGTCCTGATCCGGGTGGAGGGATCGGGGCGTGAGCGATTGACGAACGCTCCGGACCCCGCTACATGGCCGCCCGCCGCGAATGGCTCGCCGCCAGGCGCGATTGCCGTTGCGTCCGCGTGGATGGCGACGCCATGTCCCCCATCGTCGGCGACGGCGCCTTCGTGGCGTTTTCCGACGCCGTGAGCAACCTGGGGAAGTCGAAAATAGTCTCGTGCTGGCGTGGGTCGACGGGCAGACCCTGATCCGCTGGTTCGAACGCTCGGGCAGGCTACGGCGTCCTCCGCGCCGAGAACCCGAATTTCGAGCCCGCCACCCTCCTCATCGACCTGGAATCTCCCGAAGCCCGCCAGATGGTGCGCAAAGTGCTTTGGATCTCTACGCCGCATTAAACCAACGCGGGGCGGCCTAGTAATTCTGGATTGACGCAGGCCGGTCTTCTCTTCGGGGAAGAACGGCCGGCCGATGAGCCCTCACCAGCCCAGGGATTCCGCCAGACAAGGCAGGACGACGATCTTCCCATCTCCCATGCGGCCGGTGCGGGCCTGGCCGACGATCGCCTTCAAGGCGGCTGGGACGTCTTCGTCCTGGAGGAAGGCTCAGCTCGACCTTCGGGAGATACGACGTGTTGAACTCGCTGCCGAGATAACGGTGGACTGGTTCTTCTGACGGCCATACCCCATGCATTCGCCGCCACGGTCCCGCCCAGGATGGCCGACGGACTCCAATGCTTCCAGGACCGCCGTCGCGCGAATGGCTTGATCATCGCGATCAACTGGACCAGGGCACACCTCGCCTCTCTCATGCGGATTCGGGCAATCCAAGGGCACAGAGGCCGCCGGTCCTTGACACCGTCGGCCCACGCCGGAAATTGGAAGGAGCGGCGAGGGCGACGGCCCCGCCAGGGACGACGCCGCGAGGTGATTCATGACTCGGGTGCGGGCCTTGCAGATTTCCACGATCGGCTTCCTCATGCTCGCCGCCGGCTGCGGCGTGGCCAGCTACGAGCATCGGCTGGAGGAGCAGGTCAACGACCTCAAGTACAAGCAGAAGCTCGACAACAATCTTATCACCGCGCCTACCGATCCTTACAAGACCCTCCTGATTTACGTGCGGCCACCGAAGCCGATGTCGAAGGCGCCGAGCTTCCTTTTCCAGACGCCCCCACCCCTGTGGGACGTGGCCGACACCTACGTCGGCAGCCCCCCGCCGGACAAGGCGCCCACCGCCACCGATCCCGGCTCACCCACCTACCCGCCCATCCGCCTCCACCTCCTGGGACGGATCAAGAAGAAGCCGGCCGCCGGCAAGAAGAAGGCCGAATGCGCCGGCCGAGCCCGAAGTCGCCCGCGGCAAATTCGTCGACGACGTCCGCACGCTCCTGGCCGCCGAATTTGGCGCCGATCCGCAGGTGGGCGGCAAGGCCGACACGAAGAAGAAGAACAAATTTAACCGCATCGACCTCACCGCGGCCAACAACGGCGACGCCGTCAGGGCGTACTTCTACGAGGACAAGGGCACCGGCACCGAGGTGGTGCTGATCTTCGACATCCCGCAAGCCGCCATCAAGAGCAAGATGGCATCGACCGGGATCGACCTCTGCCTGGAGTCCCTCGGGACGGGAAGCCTCGCCAACGCCCTGTTCGGAGGCGGGACCGTGTCGGAAACCGCTCAGTGCGAGGTTTGTGATCGCAGCTGCTCGCTCAGGCTCCGGGCTTCGGCCAGCAGCCGCTGCGCCTCGCCCAGATCGGCGCCCTGAGCGGACTGGTGCTCGCGGGTGATGGCCAGCTCGCTGCCCAGTCGCTCGAGCTCGGTGCGCAGGCCCGCGACCTCGCCGGCGGCGGCGTCACGGGATACCTGTGCGGCGGCGAGCTGATCGCGCAGCGCCGACAGCTCGCCGGCGTGATGCTGGTGGCCGGACGCGGCGGCGGCCAGCCGGTGGCGCAGGTCGGCGGCTTCGGCCAGCGCAGCATCGCGCGCGGCTCCGAGATCTGCGAGCACAGCGGCGGTGCGGGCGCGCTCGGCCTGGAGCGCCTCGTCGGCCTCCCGGCGGTGCTCTTCCAGCCCGGCCGCCCGCGTCTCGGCCTCGGAAAGCCGGCGCTCGTACTCATCGCGCTGCGCGGCGACGGCCCCCATCAGCTCCTGGATCTCCCCGCGCAGATCGCCGTGGGCTGACTCCAGCGCCGACTGGCGGGAGGCGCGGGCCTCGGACTCCGAACGGGCATCAGCCAGGGCGCCCTGCAGACGGGCGACCTCGGCGGAGCGCTCCTCGAGCTCGGCGTGCAGCGCGGACACGCTCTCCTTGAACAGCAGCTCGGCCAGCGGGCCCGTCCGGCCGGTGTCGACGGCCGCATCGGGGACGGCGGTGAAGCGGGTCGGATCGGCTGCGGCGGGTGGCGGCGCCACGTCGGACGGCCATGCCCGGGCATCGCCCAACGACGGGGACGGCTCCCCCTCGGGCGGCCACGCGCCGACGTCGGCCAGCGACGGCGGCGGCGCCACCTCGGGCGGCCAGGGGCGGGCCTCGCCCAGCGCGGGCGGCGGAGGCAGGCGGGTGGGCGGGTGGATGCCGTCTCCAGACCCCCCGGGCAGCGGGACCGGCACGACCGCGGTCCCGACCCACAGCGCGGCCTGGCCCGCGTGGCGCGGCTCGGCCCAGGGCGGGATGCGGAACGTCGCCTCCCAGGCTCCGGACGGCAGCGGGTGGCCGTCGCGCGCGGGCGTGAAGCGGTGGCGGCGTCCCTGGACCTGGACGACGAGCAGCGGCGCGGAGCCGGCGGGTTGGGTGGCGTCCAGCCAGCGGCCGGTCAGCCGCAATTCGATCCCGTCGCGGTCGCTGCGCGTGCAGTCGACGCGGTCGATGGCGACGGGGGTGTCAGTGGAGGCGGAGTCAGTCATAGCGGAGCGGGCCGCCCTCCGGTCCGTCGGGACGTCCTCGCGTGCGTGCTTTCGTCGGGCACACGAGAAGTCCCTCCCTAAAGCTCCGCAAACTTACGTCTTATTGATGTGATGCAGCCTGGCGGCCGGCCGCGGCCGCGCCGGCAACCACCAACGCTCCGACACCGGCCATGGCCAGCTTGGCCTTGACGCTGGTCGTGCGACGGCGCATGTACCACTTGGTGCCCTGCCAGACGGCAAAGCCGAGGACCTTGTAACCCATTGCTCTCGATGCTACCTCAGAGATGCCAGGCGCAACCAAAGCCTCCCCGGCGGTCGGGTGGTCTGCGGGCTTGACGCCCTGGATCGCACACAGCCCGTCTGGGCCTGGCGCGATCTGTGGCTTCAGCATGGGTGCCATTCTGGATCGCACACCTCCGTCTGCCGCGGTGCGCGATCCCTGGCTTCAGGATCTCGCCGCCCCGCCCCGCCCCGCCCCGCCCGCCCCGCGGCGCGTGCATTTTTGCCGACCGAGGGGCTACGAGGGCAGGTCCTGCGCCACATGGCGCATCGCCTGGACCGCCGGCCCCAGATCATCCACGACCGTCGTCCGGGTGATGAGCCCGGTGAGCTCCAGCACCCGCCGCGGCGGCGAGCCCGGCGGGCAGACGACGATCAACTGCTGGGAGCGCTGGCGCAGCCGCCCCGCCAGGTCGTGGAGCAGCGAGATGCCGGTCGAGTCCATGTAGGCGACCAGCCGGAGGTCCACGACCAGACCCGGGGCGAAGTTGGGGAGCGCCATGAGCTGCCGCGTGATGTCGTCGACGTTGGAGATGTCCACCTCTCCGGTGATCGCGGCCACGGGCACACCGTCGTGGTCCTGCATGTCGATGTGGGCCAGGTCGCCCGTGGCGGGCACGGACGGGGTGCCGCCCGAGGCCGACGCTGAGCCGCCCAGGGACGACGTATCGCCGCCCCGGGACGATGGGTCGCTGCCGGAGAGGTCCGCCATCACGCCCTCACCGCCCCGACCGCTCGGCCGCCGGAGCGGCGCCGAAGCTCCGGCGCATGGTCACCGTCGTGCCCTCTGAGCGCCGGTCGACGCGGACCTCGTCGCACAGCTCGCGCATCAGCGCGATGCCACGGCCGCCGTGCTGGCCGCGCGGCGGCCGCCACTGGCCGGTGTCGCGGACCTGGAGCGAGACAGCGTCGCCGTCGCGCGCCGCGGTGGCCTCGAACGTCGCGTCTCCCGGACCGTACGCGTGGCGGATGACGTTGGTGCACGCCTCCGACCAGGCCACCTCCAGGTCACAGCGCGCGACCGGATCGAGCTCGGGCACGTTCTCGTTGAGCCACACCCGCAGGCGGTGGCGCACCAGCGGGACCGAGGTCGCCTTGGCCGGGAGCGAGAGCTGGAGCGCCCCCAGCGGCGGCCCGAGGACGCGGACGGCCAGCACCGCGATGTCATCGTGGCTGGCCTGCTCGGTGACCGTGCGCTCGAGGATGAAGTCGCACAGCTCCTCCACGTCGGACGGCGCGTTGGTGAAGGCGTCGCGGAGGCGGTCAAAGCCGGTGTTGATCGACTCGCGGCGGCGCTCGACCAGCCCGTCGGTGAACAGCAGGAGCGTGTCGCCCGGGTTGACCCGGTACTCGGCCTCGTCGGCCTTCACCCGATCGTCGATGCCGAGGGGCAGGGTGCCGCCCGTCTCCAGGAACTGGATCTCGCCGGCGGCGGTGCGCAGGGCCGGCGGCGGGTGCCCGGCGCGCGAGATCGACACCGTGCCCTTGGACGCGTCGATGATCAGGAACAGGACGGTCGCGATCATGCCGGGGCCCAGGGTCGCGTGGACGACCCGGTCGAGCTGGTGCAGCGCCGACCCCGGGCTGTGGCCCTCGACGGCGAACGCGCGCAGGGCGTTGCGCAGCTCGCTCATCGTCGTCGCCGCCCGGACGCCGTGGCCGACGACGTCCCCGATCATCACCGCGGTGCGATCGCGGTCGAGCTCGAGCGCGTCGTACCAGTCGCCGCCGATCTGAGGCGCCAGCCCGCTGGGCAGGTAGCGCGCGGCGAGCTCCAGGCGCGGGTGGTGCGGGAGGCGATCGGGAAGCAGGCTGCGCTGAAGGGTCTCCACCAGCTGGCGGCCGTGAGCGAAACGCTGCACGTGGTCGATGGCGATCGCCATCCGGTCGGCGGCCAGCGTGAGCAGCTCGAGGTGCCCGGCGTCGAACCGATCCTCGGCGCTGGCCCCGAGCACGATCAGCCCCAGGAGCTCGTCGGATGCGACCAGCGGGACCACCATCAGGCTGGCGATCGCCTCCGCCTCCTCCTCGCCCGCGGCCACCCGCGCGGCCCCCATGGGCGGGAGCTCCTCCCCCACCAGCAACGCCGCCTCACGCGCAACGGCGAGGCGCCCGAACGTGCCCTCCCCCAGCATCACCCGGCCGTCGCCGGCTACCGGCAGCACACCCCGGCTGGCCAGGACGCCCAGCCCGGGCGCGTTCTCGTCGCGCAGGAGCAGACACGCCGAGTCGGCCTGGAACAGTGTCGCGGCCCGCTCCACCAGCTCGGCGGTCAGGCCTCCCATCTCCAGGTGCGAGAGCGCCGCGTCGGAGAGGATCTGGAGCGTGCGCACGGTGCGCGCGACCGCCTCGGCCTCGGCCCGGGCTCGGGACTGGCGCACGCGCTCTGAGCGCTCGCGGCTGAGCTCGACGAACACCGACACCTTCGCGCGCAGGATCTCGGGCTCGAACGGCTTGATGACGTAGTCGACGCCGCCCGAGGCGTAGGCCAGGGCGATCTCCTCCACCTCCGAGACCTGGGCGGTGAGGAAGATGATGGGGATGTGGCGCGTCCGGGGCCGGCCGCGGATGATGCGCGCGGTCTGCAGGCCGTCCAGGCCCGCCATGCGGACGTCGAGCAGGATGACCGCGATGTCCTCGCGCAGCAGCGCCCGGAGCGCCTGCTCGCCGGACTCGGCGCTGACCAGGTGCTCGCCCAGCGGCTCCAGGACCGCCCGCAGCGCCGACAGGTTCTCCTTGTGATCGTCGACCAGCAGGATCCCCACCGGGCGCTCCTCGGCGGGCGCCGCCATCGCCGGGGGCGAGGCGTAGACCGGATGTGGATCGGGGTCAGGTGCCGCCTGCACGGGCGATTCCAGGCTGGGGTCGGTGTTCACGCGCTCTGCCGGGCGAATGGGGACTGTCGCTCAGACACACAGCCACCCGTTGACGAGCGAGATGAGCTTGTCGGGGTCGACGGGTTTGGTGATGTAGTCCGAAGCGCCGGCGGCGATGCTCTTCTCCCGGTCGCCCTGCATCGCCTTCGCGGTGACGGCGATGATCGGCAGGGTGCGCAGGGCGGGCATCGACCGAGCGGCCCGGATGGTCTCGTAGCCGTCCATCTGGGGCATCATGATGTCCATCAGGACGAGGTCGATCCGCGCGTCGGTGGACAGGATCTCCAGCGCCTCGTGGCCGGTCTCGGAGAAGACGACGTCCAGTCCGCGGTCCTCCAGCAGGCTGGCCAGCGCGAACAGGTTGCGGACGTCGTCGTCGACGAGCAGGATCCGGCCCTGCATCCGCTCGGCCGATCCGCCCGTCTCCGCTTCCCCGTCGTCGGGGCCGGCCACCGCCGGGCCGCTGGCGGGATGGAGGATGAGCGCGGCCTCGGCGGCCAGCGCCTCATCGGAGTCGGCCACGCGCGGCAACAGCGTCGGCTCGTAGCGGCGCAGGCGCGCGCGGTCGCGCTCGGTCACGCGGCGGTCCAGGCGCAGGATGACCGGCAGGCGGTTGATCTGGTCGCGGTCGCGCAGCTCGTCGAGCAGCGCGAACACCGATGTCTTGGACAGTCGCGAGCCGATGACCAGGCAGTCCGGGAGCGATGCGTCGATGACCGCCATCGCCTCCTCGGTCTCCTGGGTGGCGGTGAGCTCCACCCCGTGATCGCGGCCGACGAGGCCGCGGATGGCGTGCAGGGCCAGGCCGCCGCGGTCGAGCACGAGCAGCCGCCGCGTCGGCGTGACGGGCCGGCCGGCCGGCCGGCGTGTGGCGGCGTCGCCGTGGTCGGCGACGGCGCCTCCGTTGGGGCGGGGCAGAGCCGGCGTCGTCAGCTGGCCGTTGGGCACCGCGACCGCGCTCAGCGGTGACTCCGGCGACACGACGGTGGCGTCGGGGGCGGCACCGAGCCGCAGGCGCAGGGTGAAGGTGCTGCCCGTGTCCACGGTGCTCTGCACGCTGATCTCGCCGCCCAGCGCGCGGGCCAGCTCGCGGCTGATCGACAGCCCCAGGCCGGTGCCGCCATAGGTGCGGCTGGTGGTGCCGTCGGCCTGCTGGAAGGCCTCGAAGATGACCGCGAGCTTGTCCTCGGCGATGCCGATGCCGGTGTCGACCACGCTGAAGGTGACCGCGTCCTCGCCCGCGCGCTGGATCCGGAGCGTCACCCCGCCCTCGGCGGTGAACTTGAACGCGTTGGAGAGCAGGTTGCGCAGGATCTGCTGGAGGCGCTGCTCGTCGGTGACGATCGCCGCGGGCACGTCGTCGTCGAGGACCACGTGAAGGCTGAGGCCCTTGTCGGCGGCGACCGGCTCGAAGGTCCGCTGCACGTACGAGCAGATCCCGGCCACCGGGATGGCGTCGAACAGCAGGTCCATCTTGCCCGCCTCGATCTTGGACAGGTCCAGGATGTCGTTGATGAGCTCCAGCAGATCCGAGCCCGCGGCGCGGATCGTGCGGGCGAAGTCCAGCTGCTTCTCGGTCAGGTTGCCGGCCTCGTTGTCGAGCAGGAGCTTGGAGAGGATGAGCAGGCTGTTGAGCGGCGTGCGCAGCTCGTGGCTCATGTTGGCCAGGAACTCGGACTTGTAGCGGCTGGACAGGGCCAGCTGGGACGCCTTCTCCTCCAGGCCCAGGCGCGCCAGCTCGATCTCGCGGTTCTTGCCCTCGATGTCGAGGTTGCGCTCTTCCAGCAGCTGCGCCTGCTGCTCGAGCTCGGCGTTGAGCGACTGGGACTGCTGGAGCAGCTCCTCCGTGCGCATGTTGGCGATGATCGTGTTGAGGACCACACCCAGGGTCTCCATCAACTGCTCCAGGAAGGTGCGGTGGATCGTCGAGGGCGTCCGCAGCCAGGCCAGCTCGATCACGCCCAGCACCTGGTCCTCGAACAGGATCGGCATGATCACGATGCTGGCCGGGACCGACCGGCCCAGCCCCGAGCTCACGCGGATGTAGTCGTCCGGTGGCTCGGTGATCTCGATCGTCTTGCGCTCGAGCGCCGCCTGGCCCACGAGGGAGTCGCCCAGGGAGAACCGGTCGGCGACCTCGCTGCGCCGCGTGTACCCGTAGCTGGCGATGAGCCTCAGCTCGCGCGGCTGGCCCTCGGCGTCTGACTCGGTGAGGAAGAAGGCGCCATGCTGGGCGGTGACCGCCGGAGTCAGCTCGGACATGATCAGCTGCGTCACCGTGGCCAGCACGCGCTGGCCCTGCATGAGGCCGGAGATGCGGGCCAGGTTGGTCTTCAGCCAGTCCTGCTCCTGGTTGCGCGTGGTGGTGTCGCGCAGGTTGGCGATCATCTGGTTGATGTTGTCCTTGAGCTCGGCCACCTCGCCCTGGGCCTCGACCGTGATCGAGCGGGTCAGGTCGCCCTGGGTCACCGCCGTGGACACCTCGGCGATGGCGCGCACCTGAGTGGTCAGGTTGCCGGCGAGCTGGTTGACGTTCTCGGTCAGGCGCCGCCACGTTCCCGAGACGTCCTCCACCTCGGCCTGACCGCCCAGCTTGCCCTCGGTGCCCACCTCGCGCGCCACGCGCGTCACCTCGGCGGCGAACGAGGACAGCTGATCCACCATCGTGTTGATGGTGTTCTTCAGCTCCAGGATCTCACCCTTGGCGTCAGCGGTGATCTTCTGCGACAGGTCGCCCTGGGCCACCGCCGTGGTCACCTGGGCGATGTTGCGCACCTGATCGGTCAGGTTGGCCGCCATCAGGTTCACGTTCTCGGTCAGACCACGCCACGTCCCCGACACGCCCTGGACCTCGGCCTGGCCGCCGAGCTTGCCCTCGGTCCCCACCTCGCGCGCCACGCGCGTCACCTCGGCGGCGAACGAGCGCAACTGCTCCACCATCGTGTTGATGGTGTCGGCCAGCGCCGCCACCTCACCCTTGGCCTCCACCGTGATCTTCTTGGAGAGGTCGCCCTGGGCCACCGCCGTGGTCACCTGGGCGATGTTGCGCACCTGGCCGGTCAGGTTGGCCGCCATCAGGTTCACGTTCTCGGTCAGACCACGCCACGTCCCCGAGACGTCCTCCACCTCGGCCTGGCCGCCCAGCTTGCCCTCGGTCCCCACCTCGCGCGCCACGCGCGTCACCTCGGCGGCGAACGAGCGCAGCTGATCCACCATCGTGTTGATGGTGTTCTTCAGCTCCAGGATCTCACCCTTGGCGTCGGCGGTGATCTTCTGCGACAGGTCGCCCTGGGCCACCGCCGTGGTCACCTGGGCGATGTTGCGCACCTGATCGGTCAGGTTGTTGGCCATGCCGTTGACCGACTCGGTGAGGCCGCGCCAGGTCCCCGACACGCCCTGGACCTCGGCCTGGCCGCCGAGCTTGCCCTCGGTCCCCACCTCGCGGGCCACGCGCGTCACCTCGTCGGCGAACGAGGACAGCTGATCCACCATCGTGTTGATGGTGTTCTTCAGCTCCAGGATCTCGCCCTTGACGTCCACCGTGATCTTCTGGGTCAGGTCACCCTGGGCCACCGCCGTGGTCACCTGGGCGATGTTGCGCACCTGGCCGGTCAGGTTGTTGGCCATGCCGTTCACCGCCTCGGTCAGGTCCTTCCACGTGCCCGCCACGCCCGGCACGTCGGCCTGGCCGCCGAGCTTGCCCTCGGTACCCACCTCGCGGGCCACGCTGGTCACCTGCTCGGCGAACACGCGCAGGGTGTCGGTCATCGAGTTGATCGTGTCGGCCAGCGCCGCCACCTCACCCTTGGCCTCCACCGTGATCTTCTGCGTCAGGTCACCCTGCGCCACCGCCGTGGTCACCTGGGCGATGTTGCGCACCTGATTGGTCAGGTTGTTGGCCATGAAGTTCACCGACTCGGTCAGGTCCTTCCACGTGCCCGCCACGCCCGGCACGTCGGCCTGACCGCCCAGGACGCCCTCGGTACCCACCTCGCGGGCCACGCTGGTCACCTGCTCGGCGAACACGCGCAGGGTGTCGGTCATCGAGTTGATCGTGTCGGCCAGCGCCGCCACCTCACCCTTGGCCTCCACCGTGATCTTCTGCGACAGGTCACCCTGGGCCACCGCCGTGGTCACCTGGGCGATGTTGCGCACCTGATCGGTCAGGTTGTTGGCCATGAAGTTCACCGACTCGGTCAGGTCCTTCCACGTCCCCGCCACGCCCGGCACGCTCGGCCTGACCGCCCAGCACGCCCTCGGTACCCACCTCGCGGGCCACGCGCGTCACCTCGTCGGCGAACGAGGACAGCTGGTCCACCATCGTGTTGATGGTGTTCTTCAGCTCCAGGATCTCGCCCTTGACGTCCACCGTGATCTTCTGGGTCAGGTCGCCCTGGGCCACCGCGGTGGTCACCTGGGCGATGTTGCGCACCTGGCCGGTCAGGTTGTTGGCCATGGCGTTGACGGACTCGGTCAGGTCCTTCCACGTGCCCGACACGCCCTGCACCTCGGCCTGGCCGCCGAGCTTGCCCTCGGTCCCCACCTCGCGGGCCACGCGCGTCACCTCGTCGGCGAACGAGCCGAGAGCTGGTCCACCATCGTGTTGACGGTGGTGCCGATGTTGAGGAACTCGCCCTTGACCGGCTGGCCGCCGATCTTCAGCGCCATCTTCTGGGACAGGTCGCCGTCGGCGACGGCGCCGATGACGCGGGCCACCTCGGTGGTGGGCCGCACGAGGTCGTCGATGAGCGCGTTGAGCGCGTCGACGCTGGTGGCCCAGGCGCCGCCGGCGCCGCCGAGCTCGGCCCGCTCGGTCATCCGGCCCTCGCGGCCGATGATCTTGCCCACGCGGACGAGCTCCCGCGACATCTGGTCGTTGCGCTCGCAGCAGCGCGTTGAGCGCGTCGGCCACCTCCGCGACAGCCCCGTTGCGCTTGGGCTTCAGACGCTGAGAGAAGTCTCCGTCACGCGCCGCGCGCAGCGCGCTCAGCAGATCGGCGAGATCCGATTCGGCCAGAGTCGCGGCCCCGTTCGGGCGGACTCCTTCCGCCCCGTCATCGCTGCTCATATGTGGGATTGTCCTCTCGCGGTCGTGCGACGTCAGGCACCGTCTTGCGCGGTCGAGCCGACAGGCCACCATTTAAACACTAACTGGCCTATCACGACGCGGGCCACCAACACAAGTATGAGGGCGGACAGGCCCCGCATGATTCACACGAAAGTCTCGCGAACCAGTGCGCGCTGAGGCTTGGCGGCGAGTTGGGCGAACTGCTCGGCGAACTCGTCGCGCGCCGCCTGCTCGTCGACCCGCAGGAGCTCGACCAGCGCGCCCATGGCCATGCAGGCGGCGCCACCGCCGGGCAGCGTGGCCACCTCCTCGACGCTGGAGCGCAGCATCGCGATCTGGATCTCGCGATCCTGGTGGCGCCCCAGCACCTCCTGGAGGGCCTTCAGCGACTTCACGAACGGCGTCACCGCGTCCTCGTCGAACAGCTTGACCCCGAAGAGCTCCAGCAGATAGCGCAGTTCCTTGCCCTTCTTGCGCAGCTCGTGGTAGTCCTCGGCGGGGCTGGAGCGCTCGATCGCGCGTCCCATGGTCACGATCTGCTTATAGACCTTGCGGATCCGCTTGCCGGCGACCTCTCCGATCGGCCGGTCGGCGGCGGGGCGGTCGTGACGTGAGCGCTCCACCATGCTCTCCAGCAGCCGGTCCCAGTCCTCGAACAGCTCGGCCGTGCGCAGCGACCGCAGCGCACGGGTCATGTCGGCGCGCGCCGCCAGCCGGCTGTGGGCGAGCACCGGCACGAGCGGGTCCAGATCGCCGCGCATCGCCTCGGGCAGCATCCCGCGCAGGGTGTCGAGGTCCTCGAGGTAGACGTCGAGATCCCGGGCGTCTCCGGTGGCCTGCTGCAGCCAGCGGAACTCGGCGCGATAGCCGGGGAGCTCCGCCGGCGGGAACACGTGCTTGAGCTGGCGCTGGACCGTCCGGCTGCGCCGCACCGCGATCCGCAGCTGGTGCAGATGCTCGGGGTCCTCCCCGCTGATCGACCCTTCGATGTTCTCGCCGATGACGTCGAGCAGCCGCCGCAGGACGGCGACGGCGCCGGCGTCGGCGCGCTGGTCGTAGGCCAGCGGCACGTCGATCTTGGCCTTGACCGCCGTGCTCATGGTGTCGCCTGCGCTCGCCGTCGGTGCTCAGCCATCAGCTCGCCCAGACGCCCCAGCGCGTCGTCGATCTCGGCCTCGGTCACCACCAGCGGCGGCTCGAAGCGGATCGTGGCCGGCCCGGTGGCGTTGACGACGAGATGCTGCTCCAGCAGGGCGCGCTGCGCCAGCGCGGGCGCCGAGATCCCGTCGTGGAGGTCGACGCCGACCATCAGCCCCCGCCCCCGCACGGTCGCGATCGCCGGCAGCTCGGCCAGCCCGGCCGCCAGCCGCTCGCCGAGGGTTCCCACGCGCGCCAGCAGCTCGGGGTCAGAGCAGATCGCCAGCGCCTCGAGCGCCGCCGAGGCGACGAGCGGGCCGCCGGCGAACGTCGAGCCATGGTCGCCGGGCTGCAGCACGTCGGCGAGGCGCGGGCCGGTGATGAGCGCGCCGATGGGCAGCCCGCCGCCCAGCGCCTTGGCGCTGGTCATGGCGTCGGGGACCACCGGGGTCTGCTCGTAGGCCCACAGCGTCCCGGTGCGCCCCATGCCGGTCTGGATCTCGTCGAAGATGAGCGCCGCCCCGGTGCGGTCGCACGCGTCGCGGGCCGCGCGCAGGAGCTCGTCGGAGAGCGGGTGGATCCCCGTCTCGCCCTGGATGGGCTCGAGCAGCACCGCCGCGGTGTCCTCGTCAACGGCGGCCGACAGCGCGGCCGGGTCCTTGGGCAGCACCTCGAAGCCGGGCACCAGCGGCGCGAACGGCGCCTGCTTTGACTCCTGCGGCGTGGCCGACAGGGCGCCGTAGGTGCGCCCGTGGAAGGCCTCCTGGAGCACGACGATCTTGCCGCCGGGCCGGGCCCGGCGCGCCAGCTTGATCGCCGCCTCGTTGGCCTCGGCGCCGGAGTTGCACAGAAACACCTTGCCGCCGAGCGAGCTCTCCGACAGGGCCTGGGACAGCTGCATCGCGGGCGCGGTGTAGAAGAGGTTGGTGGCGTGGGTGAGCAGGCCCGCCTGCTCGCGCACGGCGGCCACCACGCGCGGGTGGCAATGGCCGACGTTGAGCACCGAGATCCCGGCCAGGAAGTCCAGGTACTCGTTGCCCTCGGCGTCCCACAGGCGCACGCCGGAGCCCCGGACGAACTGGACGGGGGCGCGCGCGTAGGTGCCGATGGCGTAGCGGCGCTCGAGCTCCTGCAGTTCCTGGAGCGACGGCGTGGTCATCGGCGGGTCACGCGGGTCATGTCGCCGGTCCGATCTTGGTCCCCTGGCCCGCGTCGGTGAACAGCTCCAGCAGCAGCGAGTGCGGCACGCGACCGTCGACGATATGGGCGTAGGAGACGCCGCCGTTGATGGCCTCCAGGCATGCCGCCAGCTTGGGCCGCATGCCTCCGGCGACGGTGGGCAGGGCGGCCTGGACCTCGTCGGCGCCGATCTCGGAGATCACGCTGGTGGGGTCGTCGGCGTCGCGCAGCCATCCGGCGACGTCGGTGAGGAACATGATCTTGTACGCGCGCATCGCGCGGGCCACCGCGCCGGCGGCCTCGTCGGCGTTGATGTTGTAGGAGTTGCCCTCGCGGTCGGCGCCGACGGAGGCCACCACCGGGATGTAGTCCTGGGCGACATGGTTGAGGACTTCGACGTCGACGCGCTCGATCCGCCCGACGAAGCCGATGTCCTGTCCCGACGGCGCCGACTGGCGGGCGGCGCGAAAGAGCAGCCCATCGTCGCCGCACAGGCCGATCGCCGGCTGGCCATGGCGATTGAGCAGGAGCACGATGTCCTTGTTGACCTTGCCGACGAGCACCATCTTGGCCACCTCCACCGTCTCGGCGCTCGAGACGCGCAGGCCGTCGACGAACTCCACCGGCAGGTTCAGCCGGCGCATGTAGCTGGAGATGTCCGGGCCCCCGCCGTGGATGACGATCGGGTTCATCCCGACGTACTTGAGCAGCACGACGTCGCGCGCGAACTCCTCCTTGAGCTGCGGGTTGCTCATCGCCGCCCCGCCGTACTTGATCACCACCGTCTTGCCGTAGAACTCCCGGATGTAGGGGAGCGCCTCGAGCAGGGTGGCGACGTCGCGCATCTCGGCCGCCGTCAGGTCGTGTAGTCGGCGTTGATCGTGACGTACTCGTGACCGAGGTCGGAGAAGAACACCTCGGTCTCGGCGCCCTCGCCGGGCAGCCCGATCTCGTACTCCACCTCGTCGCGGGCCACGGCCTCGGCCAGCGCCTGCTCGTCGTGGGGCACGACGCCGCCCCGGGCGCACACCTGCACGCCCTCGATCGTGATGTCGACGGGCAGGGGCGCCGTGCCGGGCATGGCGGCGCCGACCGCCTGGATGATCCGGCCCCAGTTGGCATCACCGCCGTACAGGGCGGTCTTGACCAGCGGGGAGTTGGCCACCGCGCGGGCGACGGCGTCCACGGCTCCGGGCTCGCCGCCGCGGACCACGACGCGCCCGACGCGCCGCGCGCCCTCGCCGTCACGGACGACGAGCAGGGCCAGCTGGCGCATCAGCGCGTCCAGGGCCTCGCCGAAGCGCAGCTCGTCCTCGGTCTCGGGCTCGATGGCCACGCCGGACTCGCCGCTGCACTGGAGGATCACCGTGTCGTTGGTGGAGAGCTGGCCGTCGACCGAGACGCGCTCGAACGAGCGCTTGACGCACACGCCCAGCAGCAGGTCGGCGGTCTCCGGCGACAGCTTGGCGTCTGACTGCACGAACACCAGCAGCGTGGCGAAACCCGGCGAGATCATGCCCGCCCCCTTGGCCTGTCCGGTGATCGTCACCGTGCCCGAGGGCAGCGCTGACCTGGAGGCGCGCGCGCTTCTCGAAGGCGTCGGTGGTCCGGATCGCCGCCGAGAACGCGCCGTCGCCGTCGGCCGCCAGGCCGTGAGCGGCGGCGACGATCCCCTGGGTGATCTTGTGCATGGGCAGCGGCACGCCGATGACCCCGGTGGAGCAGACCGCCACCTGATCCTCCTTGACGCCGGCGACGAGCGCGCCCATGCCCTGCATCTTGGCCGCGTTCTCAAAGCCGGCCCGGCCGGTGGCGGCGTTGGCGTTGCCCGAGTTGACCACCACTGCGCGCAGCGCGTCCAGCCGGGCGCGCTCGCGGCAGAGCAGCACCGGCGGCGCCTGGGTCCCCGAGGCGGTGAAGCGCGCGGCGCTCGTGGCCTCCGGCGCGTCGCAGACGATCACCCCGACGTCGGGGGAGCCCGACGTCCTTGATGCCGGCGGCCACGCCGGCGGCGCGGAAGCCGGCCGGCAGGCCCTCGCCGCCCAGCTCGGTGACGTGGTCAGGGCACGGCACCCAGCGGCTGGCGAAGAACGGGCTCAACGTGATCCCCTCCCCCTCCGGGCGCCCGAACATGAGGTTGAGGTTCTGGACCGCCTGGGAGGCCGTGCCCTTCCACAGGTTGTCGATCACGCTGAAGACGATGAGCCGGCCGGTGCGCTCGTCGGCGTGCACCGAGACCCGGCAGAGGTTGGTCTCGCGCACGGCGCGCACGCCCGGCGGCGCGCTCACCACCTCCACGAAGGCCTCGTCGGCATACGCCTCTAGATAGATCGATCTAGCGTCTTGTCGGCCCACGCCGCCGTTCGGCCGGGGTGACGTAGCAGGTGACGAGCTCGCCCTGGTCGAGCGGGATCAGATGGGGCGTGAACGTGATCGGGCGGTCGGCGCCGAGCACCGCGAGCTCCTGCTCGATCTCGGGCGTGTGGCGGTGGCGCGGAACGCTGTAGGCGTTCATGTTCTCGTCCACGGAGACGAAGTGGGTCGTGTCGGTGGCGCCGCGCCCGGCGCCCGAGACGCCCGACTTGGCGTCGATGACGACGTCGGCGATGAGGCCCGCCGCGCGCCAGCGGCGCCAGGCCGAGGATCGCGGCCGTGGGATAGCAGCCGGGGTTGGCGACCAGCGAGGCGTCGGCGATCTCGGCGCGGTAGTGCTCGGGCAGCCCGTAGACCGCCTCGCCGAGCAGGTCCGGCTCGGGATGCGGCGCGGTACCACTCCTCGTAGACCGCGGCGTCGCGCAGCCGGAAGTCGGCGCTGAGGTCCACCACCTTCACGTCGCGGCGGCGCAACTGGGCCACCAGCTCGGCGGCCGCTCCATGGGGGTAGGCGACGACGGCGGCATCGACGTCGGCGTGGCGCTCCAGGTCGAGCTCCTCCATCACCATCGGCACGCGATGGTGCGGGTAGAGCTCGTCCACGCGGCGTCCCGACGTCCGAGCGCGAGGTGACCGCGGTCAGCATGAACCACGGGTGGCGGTGCAGAAGCCGGGCGCACAGCGCGCCGGCGTACCCGGAGGCACCGAACACGGCGACGCTAGGAGTCACGCACCCTCCCCTGAAGCTGCGAGGTCAGCGCCGAGGCGATCTTGCGCCGCCGGGTGGCCACCTCCTCGTCGGTGAGGGTGCGGTCCGGGGCGCGGAAGCGCAGGCGCAGGGCCAGCGAGACGTTGCCCGCGCCGATGCGCTGCTCGTCGCGGTAGACGTCGAAGACCTCGGCCCCGGCCAGGAGCCCGCCGCCCGCCGCGCGCACCACCTCGAGCACCTGCGCCGCGGTCACGGTGTCGGCGACGATCACCGCCAGGTCCTCGCGGACCTCCGGGAAGCTCGTCAGGTCCTCGTAGGTGGTGAAGCGCACGTGCTCGGCGGCCACGTCGAGGTTGACCTCGAAGCCGGCGACCGCGTCCGTCCAGTCCCACCCGGCGGCCACCTCGGGATGGATCTCGCCGATCCAGCCCGCGGGGGTGTCGTCGATGAGGATCCGTGCGGCCCGTCCCGGGTGCAGGAACGGCGCCGCCTCGGCATCGGCCTCCACGCTCCATGGGACATGCACCGTGTCGAGCATCCCGCCGAGCACGCCCTTGGCGGCGAAGAAGTCCGCCGCGCGGGGCTCGGGGTCGCGCCACGTCGCGGGCCGCACCGGGCCCGACAGCAACGCGGCGACGTGGTAGGGCTCTGACGGCAGCCGGTGGCGGGGTCCGAGTCTTCCGGGTCGGGCAGGTAGACGGCGCCCGCCTCGAACAGGCGCAGCGCGATGGCCCCGCGGGAGCGGTTGCGCTGGCCGACGTCGAGCAGCGAGCCCAGGAGGGTCGTGCGCAGCCGTGACTGGTCAGACGACATCGGGTTCTCCAGCTCGACCACGGGGCGGTCGGCGATGCGCAGCCGCGCCACCTGCTCGGGCCCCTCGAAGCTCCAGCCCACGATCTCGTGCAGCCCCTGCGCGGTGAGGGCGTCGGCGGCGCGCCGGCGCAGCCGCTGGACGTCGGTCAGCCGACCGGAGGCGCCGTGGCGCGAGGGCAGCGTCGCCGGCAGGTCCTCCAGCGCGCCGAGCCGCGCCACCTCCTCGATGAGGTCGGCCTCGCGGGTGACATCCGAGCGGCGAAAGGCGGGCACGACGACGTCGAGGCCGTCGGGGGCGAGCTTGGGCTTGAACTCCAGCGCGGTGAGGATCTCGGCGCAGCGCTCGCGCGGGACCGCGACCGCCGAGCAGGCTGGTGACGCGCGCATCGCGCAGCGCGACCGTCCTGAGCGGCGGGCCGTCGCCGCCGACGTCGATCGTGCCCGGCACCATGCGCGCGCCGCACAGCTCGATCATCAGCCGGGTGGCGATCGCCTGGGCCTCCATGGCCTGCTCGGGCTGAAGTCCCTTCTCGTTGCGGCTCGACGCCTCGCTGCGCAGACCGAGCTTGAGCGACGTGCGGTGGATGTTGGCGCCGTCCCAGTTGGCCGCCTCCATGAGCACCCGCGTGGTGGAGTCCTGGACCTCAGAGCGCGCCCCGCCCATCACGCCGGCGATCGAGGTCGGCCCCTCGTCGTCGGCGATCAGCACCATGTCGGCGTCAAGGCGCCGCGTCTGGCCGTCGAGCGTCTGCACCGTCTCCCCCTCGCGGGCCCGGCGGATGGTGAGCTGGGCGCCGGCGATGCGATCCAGGTCAAACGCGTGCAGCGGCTGGCCGGTGAGGAGCATCACGTAGTTGGTGATGTCGACGATGTTGGAGATCGGTCGCTGGCCGGCGGCCATCAGCCGCGCCTTCAACCACGCCGGCGACGGCCCGATCTTGACGTCCTCGAAGGCCCGCGCGGTGAACCGCGGGCACAGGTCGGGGCACTCGACGGTGATCCGCACGGCGTCGAGGGTCCCGTCGACGGCGGGGTCCTCGCGCCACGGGGCCGGGGCCAGCGGCGCGCCGGTGGCGGCGTGCACCTCGCGGGCCACGCCGTAGATCCCCAGGCAGTCGGGACGGTTGGGGGTCACCTCCAGCACGAGGACGTCGGTGGCGATGGGCAGCACCGACTCCAGCGGCGTCCCCGCCGCAAGCGCGTCGTCGAGGACCATGATGCCGTCGTGATCGAGGCCGATCCCGACCTCGTCCTCGGCCAGGATCATGCCGTTGGAGGGCTGGCCACGGAGCTTGGCGACCTTGAGCCTGGTGCCGTCGGGCATGACCGAGCCGGGCCTGGCCACCGCCACCGTCTGCCCGGCGGCCACGTTGGGTGCGCCGCACACGATCTGGGAGGGCTCGCCATCGCCGGTGTCGACCTGGCAGACGCGCAGCCGGTCGGCATCGGGGTGCTGCTGGGCCTGAAGCACCTTGCCGACGACGAAGTGTTCGAGCGCGGTCACCCCGTGGCGCTCGACCCGCTCGACCTCGGTCCCCGTCATGGCCAGGCGTTCGGCCAGTGCGAACGTGTCCAGGTCGGGCGCGCAGTACTCGTGCAGCCAGGTCACGGGGACTCTCATGGCGCTCTAGAACTGCTCCAGCAGCCGGATGTCGTTGTCGTAGAACAGGCGCAGGTCCGGGACGCCGTGCTTGAGCATGGCGATGCGCTCGATCCCCATCCCGAATGCGAACCCCTGGACCTTCTCGGGGTCATAGCCGTTGTCGGCCACGCCGGCCAGGACGTTGGGGTCGACCATGCCCGAGCCGAGGATCTCGATCCAGGCAGTCCCCTTGCACAGCGGGCAGCGCCGCCCGTCGGCCGTGATCCCGTCCACGCAGTTGAAGCAGGAGACGTCGACCTCGACGCTCGGCTCGGTGAAGGGGAAGAAGTGCGGGCGCAGGCGGACCTGGCGCTCCTCGCCGAAGATGGCGCGGGCGAAGGCCAGCAGGGTGCCCTTCAGGTCGGCCAGGGTCACGTCCTCGTCGACGGCCAGCCCCTCGATCTGATGAAACTGCGGCGTGTGGGTGGCGTCGGAGTCGGGCCGGTAGACGCGGCCGGGGACGATGATGTAGATGGGCGGGGGCTGGCTCTGCATGGCGCGCACCTGCATCGGCGAGGTGTGGACGCGCAGCAGCGGCGTGTGGGGATCGAAGATGTCGACCCCCTCGTCGCGGCTCTTGACGTAGAAGGTGTCGGTGAGCAGGCGCGACGGGTGGGTCTGCGCGTGGTTGAGCGCGTCGAAGTTGTAGTAGACGGTCTCCACCTCGGGGCCCTCGGCCACGTTGAAGCCCAGCCCGATGAAGACGTCCTCGATCTCGCGCCGGGTCTGGGTCATGAGGTGAAGGCGCCCGATCGCCGGCAAGGGGTCGGCCGGGAGCGTCACGTCGATCCGGTCGGCCACCAGCCGCTGCTGAAGCTCGGCGCCGGCCAGCTCGCCGCCGCGCGCCTCGATAGCGGCCTCCAGCGCCTGCCGCGCCCGGTTGGCGCCCTTGCCTGTGGCGGCGCGCTCCTCGGGCGGGAGCTCGGCGACGCCGCGCAGCAGGTTGGGCAGCTCGGCCTTGCGCCCGAGGTAGCGGACGCGGACCTCCTCCAGCGCGGCCGTCGTGGTCGCCGCGGCGATCGCGTCAAGGCCGTCCTGCAGGATCTGGGCGATGCGATCGGTCGTGCTCATCAGCGCGCCATCCTAGACGCCTCATAGAGGGCCACCGTCGCCGCCATCGCCGCGTTGAGCGAGTGGCTGACGATGGGGATCCGGGCGACGTGGTCGGCGGCCTGCATCAGCTCCGCGGGCAGCCCCTCGCGCTCGGCGCCGATGAGCAGCGTGAGGTCGGCGAGGGCGAGCGTGTCGAGCGCGGGCGTCGCCTCGGTGCCCGTGGCGAGCGCCACCGTCTCGCCGGGGAGCTCGTGCAGCGCGGCGGCGTGCGCCAGCGGCACGGTGAACACCGCGCCCATGCTCGCGCGCACCGCCTTGGGCCCGAACGGGTCGGCGGTACCGGGCCCGATGGCGACGCTGGCGGCGCCGAACGCCTCGGCCGAGCGCAGGATCGTGCCGACGTTGCCGGGATCGTGGACCCCGTGCAGGTAGACGCACACCGGACCGGCGGGCGCCGGTGCCCATCGCTCCTCGTAGACCGCCAGCGTCCGGGTCCCCGAGCCCAGCTCGGAGGCGGCGTCCAGCAGCTTGGGCTCCACCTCGGTGCCCGGCAGCCCGCTGCCGGCGGCGCAGTAGCGCTCCAGCGGCTGCCACCCGGCCGCGTCGGCGGAGGCGAGCAGGTCCTCGCCCTCGGCCACGAACCGTCCGGCCTGCCGGCGCGCGCGGCGGCGCTGGTTGAGCTTGCGGATACCTTTCAGATGCTCGTTGTGGGGGCTGGTGATGGTCATCGGATGGTGGTCGGGCCTTTCCCATAAAAAAAGGCGCCGGCTTCGATGAAGCGGGCGCCCGGGTGGCGGTGCTGGGTGGTCGGTGAGTTTCGCTCAGCCGGCCGCCAGCGCCTCACGGGCGCGGTCGGCAAAGCGTCGGAAGGTGTCGGCGTCACGGACGGCCATGTCGGCCAGGATCTTGCGATCCAACTCGACGCCGGCGGTCTGGAGGCCGTGCATGAACTGCGAGTAGGACATCCCGTTCTGGCGGGCGGCCGCGTTGATGCGGGTGATCCACAGCCGGCGGAAGTCGCGCTTGCGGTTGCGGCGGTCGCGATAGCGGTACTGATCGGCCTTGAGCACCGCTTCCTTGGCGGTCCGGTAATGGCGGCTGGCGTCACCCCGGTAGCCCTTGGCCATCTTCAGCGTCGCGCGACGCTTCTTGCGGGCGTTCAGTGACCGCTTGACGCGCGTCATGAGCGCTTGGCCCCCAGCAGCGTCTTGACCTGCTTGTAGTTGTGCTTCGAGATGGCGGCCGGCTGGCCGAGACGGCGCTTGCGCTTGGGCGACTTCTTCTCCAGGATGTGACTGGTGTAGGAGTGACGGCCAAGGACCTTGCCCTTGGCGGTCAGCTTGAAGCGCTTCTTGGCGCCCGAATGGGTCTTCATCTTCGGCATGACGCCCGAGAGTAAAGCAGACCTCGAGCGTCACCCGAGCTCGGCGGGCAGCGCTATCCGCTTGACCACCTGGTGCCGGGCGTTGAGCCACACCATCACCCAGGGCCGGGAGGGCTTGGCACCCACCTGCTGGAAGGCCGCGACGTTGCCGTGCACCGGCTCGTCGTCGAAGACCAGCTTCTCGGAGGTGAAGGTCGCGCGGCGGATCGGCCTGTCCTGGAAGGCGATCTCCACCGCGGTGACGCCGTCGGGAACCAGGGCCAGTAGTCGGATCGCATGGCGGGTGGCGCCGTAGCCGGCCTCGTCGACGACCGCCCGCCCCTGGCCGATGTCGGCCGCGGTGAAGCCGAGCAGGCGGTCGCCAGTGCCTCCGGGGCCGCCGAAGACCGTGATCGACTCCCCCCGCTGGGCCCGCTCACGCAGGGATGGGTCGTCGATCCCGCCGGGGATCCGCGGGAGGGCCGAGGTGCCGGCGCGGCCCGGTCGCAGCGGCCGGAACGGCACCAGGAACACCTTGGCGCCCCACGGCGCGGTGGTGGCCAGGCGGATGAGCGGGCGGTCGGGCGTACCGAGCAGCGGCTGGAAGACCGCGTGCGGCGTATGCGCGCGCGAGAGCTCGGGCAGTGTCAGGTCGGCGCCGGTCTGGGGCCGACGCAGGACGGCGAGGGTGGCGAGCAGCTTGGCACGGGGGGTTGCGGCGGCAGTGGACGCCGGATGTCCACCACCGCCGCCACCCAGCAGCGCCAGCGCGGCCAGCGCCACGATCACCGCGCCCGCCGCGGCCGCGGCCGACAGCGCGTCGCCGACGCGTATCCGTCGGCGACGGGCTCTCGGCCACAGAACCGCGTCGGGCACCGGCCCGGCGGCGGCGCGGCGGCGCGCGGCGCTCACGAGCTCACGTTCCAGCAGGGCGATCGGGTCGTCGTTCGGTA
>CAVXRR010000037.1:0-190404 GCA_963764125.1 uncultured Solirubrobacteraceae bacterium | reverse complement strand
TCGCTCAGCGAACGCCTGGGGCCCAGGACCGGCGTCTCAGGAAGGAAGGCTCACCGGACAGTCGACGAGGGCGGGGTGACTGCTGCTCTCAATGCGGCCTGAGTCGCCAACCCCATCAACGACGAGCTCGGAGACTTACACCACCTCATCCGACTTGACTGTCGCGCGCCAGCGTCTGGGCATCCTTCCTCGCCGGCGCCGTAGAGACTGCCGGATGTCCTCGGGGCATGTTCGCGGCTTGGGCGGTCATGGCCAGCTGGATCCCACGCGGAAGGAACGGGAGACGAAATGGCGGATCCGCGACAGTCAACGGGATGGCGTGCGAAGTTGCGGAACGATGCGGTTCAAGGCCCGGCGAACGGCCGACAGAGACCGGCTGCGGGCACCGCGCGCGGCGCGCCAGATACGCTGCTTGTCGCGACGATGATGGGGTGCTCATCGTCGGTCCCCCTGCTGACCAAGTTTGGAGCGTTCTTACATGCCTCATCGGTTCAGGCCCCGCCTGACCTACGCGAACGTCGTCGCTACTCTCGCGCTGGTGCTCGCCGGCGTTGGGGGCGCGTACGCGGCCACGGGCTCGACGCCCACCGTGATTCACGGTTGTGATGCAAAGAAGAACGGGCAACTGCGGGTGATTGCCGCGGATACGCGGTGCCGCAGCGGCGAGCGCCGGCTCGACTGGAACCAGCAAGGCCGACGAGGACAGCAAGGGAGCATCGGAGCGACGGGTTTGACCGGAGCGAACGGGCCAGCAGGCGCCCAGGGAGCGTCGGGTCTCACCGGACCGCAGGGACCGCCAGGCCCCGGCGCGATCTCAGTCGTCAGGACGGTGCCCCTCGACGGGGCCTACTACACGATGGAAACGATCGATGGGGTGGCCATCCAAGCCAGGTGCCACGCCGGGGTTCCGGGCGATGACGTCAACATCACGGCAGCACCGCAGACGGGGACGCTGCAGGCAAGTGGGACCTACCTAATCGATAGCAGCGGCGTCATGCCGTACGACATCAACGGCCAATCCAGCCTCGACGCAACCGCGGGTAACCAAGTGGAGATTGACGCCATCGTGGCGAATACCGCCGTCGGCAAGTTTGTCAGGGTCGACCTTCACTTCGACCAATCCTGCACGTTCTGGGGCATGTTCACCCCGACGAGCTGACCCCGCCCCGGCCGCCGCTGCCGCGCTCCGGCAACCATCCGCACCCCGCCAAGTGCGGGAGTTCCCCCGACGCTGGAATCGGGCGTGGCTGCGCTTGAGCTCAAGCATCTCACCCAGAAGGACGCAGCCACGGCTTCGTCACCAACTGCTTGACCCGCATCTCGGACTGGTCGGCGCTGCGCGATCAAGAGCGCGGCGGCAGGCGAGCTGAGTCTCCGTTTGCGCTGTGCCGAGGGATCCCGTCGGGGCTACGCCCGGACGGGGATCGTCGCGGCCGCCGGCGGCGAACGCCCCCAGCGGCGCCCCGAA
This sequence comes from uncultured Solirubrobacteraceae bacterium, assembly GCA_963764125.1. Classification (GTDB taxonomy): domain Bacteria; phylum Actinomycetota; class Thermoleophilia; order Solirubrobacterales; family Solirubrobacteraceae; genus Palsa-465. The sequence continues at coordinate 188,936 of CAVXRR010000037.1, read as the reverse complement.
GCGTCCGATTGTCGATCGACAACCGGACGCTGAGGAGCCTCCCGAGAGGGTCCGGCGTGCCGGCGCGCGACCGTCTCACCAACGAACCCTCAGCGAGCGTGTCTTGGCCTAGTGGACGCTGAAATGCCGGGTGACGGCATGGACGTCCAGGAGCCCAAGGACCAGCAGCACGACGGCAGCCAAGCCCACGAGGGCGAGCGCCACGACGAGGAACAGCGCGGAACCGTACCGGCCGTGTCTCCACTGCCGGTGGCGGCGCCGCCCAGGCTCTTTGAACACCGAAAGCGGCTTGGACGCCATCCGAGAACCGATCTTACGAAGGTCGGCGGTCGCAGCGGTCACCAAGTCGACGCCCAGGAAGTTGTATCTCGATCACGTCGCGCTGGCACCAAGCCGCGCCTCCGAGCGGGCCCCAGTTCGCCGGGTCGGCGGGGGAACGTCAAAGCGGACATGCGACATTCAGCGAGAGCTACGCTCAGCTGCCAATGACTGCCTCGCTGATCGCCCGTGTCGTCGCTGCTGAGCGGATCGGCTTCGGAGTCGCGCTGGTCGTCTCGCCCGGGCGCGTAACGCGCTCTGGCTGGGCAGCGACGCGGGGCGACCCGGCGCTCGGGTCGTCACGCGCGGGCTTGGCGCCCGCGACGTGGCTCTCGGGGTCGGCGCACTCGCGGCTGCCGACTCCCAGCTCCAACCATGGGTGGCGGCGGCCATCGTTGCCGACACCGCCGACCTGGTCGCGACGGTAGGAGCCGGCAAATCACTCCCGCTCACAGGTCCAGTCCTCGTCGGAGCGGTCGCCGCAGGTGGGGCCGTCCTCGGCGCGATCGCCTTGGCGGGTCTACGTCGCGGCTCTGCACTCGCCTGATCGTCCCGGGCCGCGATCGGTCATCGCGCCCGTGGACACCGTGAGCGCGCGTGCCGGCGACGCTCGAACGTCTCAGTGTTGGGAGCCGGACCGAGCAATCGACGGCTACCTGCTGACCCGGAATTGACGACAAGCACGTCGCTGGCGAAGGACCGACCAACACCTGCCTTCGTGCTCGCGCGGTATTCGCTTCTGACGGCGCGGCGTGGCGGTCTATGTCCGGACGCGACCACGCGGGCCGTCTCGGCGCGCTCCCGGTAACGGCCGCTCCGCGTTTGAGAGCAGCAGCCTCGATGCCAGCGCGCGGCGCAGGCGAGACCGCTCTTGCTTCGTGGAAGGAGCACCGGCACCGATTACCGCTTCCCGACCGTCTGCTTGCTCGCTTACGGCTAGCACCGCAGCCTGGCGGAGTTGCGCTTGGTCGCCGTTGCGATTGTGCGACCGTCGAGGGGGCGGCGGATAAATGCGATCGTCAGCGTGGCCGGTGGTTGTCGTCTGTTGGTTCGGTTCCGCCACAAGGCGATGGCACAGCCGTTTGGAGATCGTCCGCTGCTCGATGCAACGTGCGTGGTCGCACGAGCGTCGGCAATGGACCCCCGAACGAGCCGATTACTCCTCCGCGACAGTCGCGCCCGGCGAACCGGAATCGCCGGTTTGCCGCGCCCCACCTTTCAGTTCGCTCTGTCCGATTACGTACTCGCGGACGATAAGCCGGTCCTGGCCAACCACTGTCGCAAGCGCCTCGAGTAGGTCTGGGCGGAGAGCGATCGCGGAGCCTCGCGTGCGCGGCCAGGGAAGGTGGTACTCGCTCACTTCGTACTCCGCACGCCACACGATCAACGCGAGCGCGGGCCCGCGGCTATCTCCGTAGGAGAACGGCTCCCGTGGCGTCAGCGCGAGTGGCGTTATCAGCGCCGGCAGCGGGACCGGAAGCGATGCCGGGACTGCCAGGTTCTCGCGACCGTCGCCCACGATCTCGAGCTCGTGGTCGACGCCGATCAGGGGGTGGCTTCGCGCCTGGTGTTGTGCCGATTCAAATGAATTGGGCACGGTCCACATTGCAAGCTCGCCGTTGGCGACCGGTGGGACGTTGAGCGCTTGGCGATCACCGAGGTTGCGGGTCTCGATTGCGCGATACCGCTTCGAGTTGAGGTCCGCGTCGCGGCGGTCGGGGTGTTTGATCGCGCTCTGTTCAACTGTTGCGATCAGGAACCACCCGTCGTATTCGCCCCCGGTCAGCTTCTCTAGATCTGATGTCGGTGTGATCGAGATGGTCGCACCAAGCGTTTCTTCCTCCTCGTAGGCGAACTCAAGCTGGGGATCCGAGCCAGCCGCCGCGGCGGCAGATATCCGTGGCCAGACCTCGTCGGCAAAGCCCGGTGGCGGCGGCAGCGGTGGACGCGGCTGCCGCTGAGCTTCGATCCACATGGGAAAGTCGGGCGCGTCGACGATGGCGTCGGCCAGCGCGGCCTCCCAGCCGATCGGATCCGTCACCGGGTCGCCTTGCAGCATGAGGGCTGCGCGGGCGCCAGCAGCGACGGATTGCAGGACCCGCTCGAGCTCCTCATACGGTGCGAGAAAGGCATCGGGCCATCGAGGGTTCGCCCGGTTTGAGAACACGTCGAGCTGGTTGTTGAGGCGGCTGGTGAGGGACTTGCGGCCTAGGGCGATGGCCGCCGCGTCGCGGGCGCGTTGCGGCAGCTCGAGATACTGGGCCTCGCCGCGGGCAATGCGGTTGCCCGCCGCGGCATCGAGTATGCCGTCGAGGCCGGGAGGCTCGTGCCATTCGTCGTCGTGCAGGTCGAGGTCCGATGGCTCGGACTCTCGTGTACTGGAGGACACCAGTGCGGGTACGTCGCCGGTCAGCATTCGGCGTGCCAGCGTGCGGATGGTCAGGAGATGTCGGCTGGCGAGCTCGCGCAACGCTCCTTGGCATTCGTGCAGAACTGGGCTGTCAGGACCGGCGGTCTGCTCAAGCAGGCGCAGCAGCCAAGTCAGGGTTGCGGGGTCGCTGATCAGTGGTAGAGCGTGCGCGAGTGCTGGCGCGATCATTTCGGCGCGGTGGTCGAGGAGCAGCCGAATCGCAAGCAGGGATCTGCGCTTGCGCTCCCTTGCAGGGTGCGCGGCGCCGGCGATCGTTGCGAGCGCCATCGCCGCATTGAGGTCGCCGGGGATCCTCTCGCCGGCGTCGGGGTCAGGCGGCACATATTCGGTCTTCGGATCGTCGGACTCCGCGACCCTCGGCGCACGCCGCGCAATCACGTCGTAGGCCTCGTCCCAGGCTTCGAATGCGGCCGTGATCGAGTCCTCGGCAGCGACGAGCGCTCCGTGCGCGAGCGCGCATACGACTGCCTGGCTGATGCCGTATCCGCCGCGTCGATCAGTTCCGACCACGCGTTGGACTTCCTTCGAGAGGACGGACCGTGCGGTCTCGGGATCGAGGGCGGTCGCTTGAGCGAGGGCGTCGATGGCAGTGTCGCCGCCGAAAGTGAGCCAGCCTCCGCCACCGCGGGTGCGTGTCCAGGTGAGTGTGTAGGCGTGCGCGGCCAGCCTTGCTTCGCCGTGGCGCTCGAGGCCCTCGGCGAGGTCACGCAGAAGTACCGGATGATCTTCTCGCGAGGCGTCGGCGAGCGCGGTCAGAACGTGGGCGGCATCCTCGGTTCTGCCGTCGGCGGCGAGGTCGATGAGGCGATAGCCGATCGTGTTCCCGAAGCGCTCGACATCCCAGGCTGGGTCGCGAGTGTCGTATGGACGCCGGCGCCATTCTCGGACCGCTTTTACGAGGCCCGCGAAGCTCTGCGGGAAGCTCGGCCCCGGTTCACGCGGGAGCTCTTCCGCTGACGTTTGTCTCCCGCGCAGACCCCATGGGTCGTCGCGCTTCGCTGCGGCTGGGCGACGGAGCGCCACCACCTCGGGCAGGGTGAAGCGCAGCCCGGTCTCGTTCACCTCTGCGACTTGTGCGTCGTCCTGAGCGATGATCTCGTCGCTGTTTGTGTAGCCGTATGTCACCGGCCGCTCATCCAGCCGCGAAAGCAGCCAGACGAGCAGCCGACGGCGGTCGGGTGAGTCGTCGCCGGCGCTGGCCAGCCGCTCGAGCGCGCCCGCGTCGGCCTTTTCCATCGGGCTGCCGAGGGTCAGTCGCAGGGCCCCGCGATTAGCGCGTCGGCATCCTGGTGGTGCTCGCGCCATAAGTCCTCGAGTGCGCCGTTGAGCAGCTCGTTGGCGTCGTTGCACTCCTCAAGGATCTCTGTGGCCGCGAGCGGCCCGAGGTTTGCCGGGTCCACCTTTGCGAGCAGACGCAACCATCGTCCCCAAGCTCCTCGCGTCTCCTTGAGGTCCGTGTGCATTGGGACGCGTTCGCAGAGCGCCTGCAGCGCTGGCATGCGCTGGCGAGCCGCGGCCGGATTGTTCTCGATCAGCAGCTCGAAGGGATCCAGAACCTCATAGATCGTGATGTCCTTGTGAAATCCGTATGCCGTGAGGAACCGACAGGCTTCCTGCCACCTTTGCTCGGCCAGTCGTTTGTTGCCGGTAGCGAGAGCAAGGCGAGCGCCTTGGAGTCGGAACTCCGCGATATCGGAGTAGAACAGGTTGCCGCCACCATCACTGAGGTGCTCTGCCACCAGCTGCTCGGCCGCCTCAAGCCGTCCCGGATTCGCTCCCCGGACGGCGAGGTCAAGCACGAAATCTGGCGGGACCGGACCGTTCAGCTCACCGAACAAGGTGGTCGTGATCGACGAGCTGACCTGGTCGAGGACTTCGAGCGCTGAGGGCCACTGCGCGTCGTCGAGCATGGCCATCGCGCGTTTGATCGTCTGGTTGATCGTGGGGTGCAGCGAGTAGAGGTCACATGCTCGAGGGTCACCGACGAAGGGTCGTAGGTCAGCGGTCAACAGATGCAGGGCTTGCAGGCTCGCATCGCTGCGGTCATCTTCGTCTCCGGCTTCTGCTCGATTCAGCGAGAGCGCGAACCGCATCCAGCAGCGGAACCATCCCTCCCCCTCGATGAGCGCCTCGGCAACTCCGATGCGCAACGGGTCGAGGTGCGCGGCGAGCGCGGCCGAGTCGAGCCACGCGGCGACCACCTCGGGGCGATGGTGGTTTGAGGATTCTTGAACGTCTCGAGTAAGGGAGAGGAGCTGATCTCGCTCAAAGCCGCTGCGTTCGGCCAGCGCGTGCGGGTCGGCGCCTACGGCCAGAAGGCGATGAGCCGAACCTACCGACGGCCCATTCCCGAGCGCCGCATTGGCGAGATCCGCAACCGTGGTCGGTGCATCCGTCGCACCTGATGAGTCCTGCAGAGCCTCCGCGGCAGCCAGGTACGCGTCAGCGGGCTCGGCGAGGCAGTCGAGCAGCGCCAGGAGCCCTTCCCAGCCATGTGTGTCCAACACGACCGTCACGACTGTCGGGGGCTCGAGGTCCCTTGCGGCTAACCATTCGGCGGCTCGTCGCCACTCGATATCGGCTCCGTTGATGCGTAGCTGCCCCCGTAGTGACGCTAATTCGACCGCCCTGCTGGACTCATCCCCGTGGAGCGTGTTGTGGGCTTCAAGCTCACGCCAGTAGGCGTCGAGATAGATGCGCCAGGGCGGGATCGCGCCCTGTGCGTCGAGTGCCGCGGATATCAACAGGCCGTCTCGACCGGGCATAACGGGACGCTCGTCGTTCGTCAGGCGCTCGGCCAGCACGTCGGCTCCGAGCAGGGCGGCGGGAACGTCGACGTACGCCGCGAGCCTCGACTCGAATCGCTCTGTGTGGAATGTGTCGGCGGCACGCGCCAGCTCGACGAACCTGACCACCAGGTGCCATTTCTCGAGCCGGGCTGCGGCCCCGACCGCGGTTGCCAGGTTCGCGCCGATCGCCGAAGCGACAAACCCGCCGGCGACGGCCCTAGATACGAAGTCACGATCGACAAGCTCGAGCACGCGCGTGTCATCACCCGCGTCGGCGAGCAGCGGCAGCAGTGAATGGAACGCTCTCGTGCCCGCGAAGAGACCCAGCTGCTCGAGCCAGCTCGTGACCAGACCGATCAGAGCCGCGTGGGCCGTGGGGTCGTTCTGGAAGGGAGTGCGCAGGTAACGGGCAAACGATTCGTGGTAGATGCGGATCCCGCCCTGCGCGGCCCGCTCGATGAGGACAGGCGCGAGGATCTCGAGGGCGGCGTCGATGTGGTGCGCGGCATCGGGTCGGATCGCCCTCAGCTCGGCCCTGGTCACGGCGAAGTCGACGATCGCGACGATCTCGGCAACCCAGGATCCTCGGCAATGAGGGAGTCGTACAGGAGGTCGTGTCGGCCTTGAGCGTCCCGTCGAACGGCGGGAGTTCGAGCACGACCGCGGCGGGGTCGAGCTGCTCGTCTGGTGCACGCTGCAGTTCGCGGCAGAGGTACGTCGCGTACAACGCGTTGCCGCCAGAGCGGAGAGCGATCGCGTCGACGAGCGCCTGAGTCAGCGGCGGATTCTGCTGCCGGCGGTCGTCTTCGTCCGTCGATGCCCCGGGAATCAAACCGCGTCTCGCGGCGAGCATTTTGAGCTCAGCGCGATCCATGCCTGGAAGCTGCGCCGTGACCGCGCCCGCCTCGGCGATCGCCTGGAGGTGCCCGCCGGGTTGGCTCAGGACAATCAGGACGACGCCAGGCGGGAGGTCCAGTCCCGCGAGCGTGTCGGCCATGCTCCGGGAGGGATCAAACTGGCTGCCCCCTGTCGATCGAACTCGTGTTATGTGGTCGATACCGTCGACAACGAGTGCGACCCTGCGGTCCGGCTCGAGTTCGACCGCGCGCTCGAGTGCCGCGACGGCGTCTCCTCGTCGGCCGCCAGATACGGTCGGTTGTCGCTGACGATGCGGCGGTCCTCGCCCGCGAGCCGCCCGAGCAGGCTGCCGAGGATCGTCTCAGCGAGGACCCGCTCGCTGCGGTCGCCATCACTATCGCCCAGGTAGCAGTAGTGCTCGGCGACCAGCCAGCCCTTTGCGTGCAGGACTTCGAGGACCTGCTGGCAGACCCACGACTTGCCATGTCCAGGCGGGGCTTCGATCAGTAGGTATCCGCCAGCGCCGGCGCGGCCGTCGGCGAGATCGCAGAGGTCCTCCACGGTTGCGGGCCGTGAATCTCGGTGGCACTGTCCACGGGATGCGCGCGAGAGACGGCACCGAAGTCGTTTCGCAAGCGCGCGCGGCGCAGCAGCTCTTCGGTGGTGGCCGTGATGACCGCCTCGCGGGCAGCGGTGCCACAGCGATGAACGCCTCCGCCACGTCGACGGCACTTCGATTGACGTTGGGGAAGGACTCGGCGCCAACGTCGTTGTGGACTCTGGTGAGCAGGAGCTGCTCGGCCGGACCGGGGCTGCGAGGTCGAGGCTGGCTCGGGGGGCTTCGAGCTCGACGGTCAGGTGCTCACAGGCCCAGGCCAGGTCTTCGAACTCCAGCGGCTCGTCACCGCCGAATACAAAGGCGAATGGTGCCGCGGTGTCACCATCGCCAACCTTCTGGCGCCAGAGTGAGGCGGCGTCAAACCGAAATGTCTGCGTTTGGGTTACGGCGAGAAAGCGATCGGAAGACGCCGGCTTGAGAACGGCTAGCAGTCCTGCATCAGTTGGTGCTTGATCGGCGAGGATGATCCGGAAGCTCGAACTGGCCGCGCCGCTGCCGGGCCCTGCGCGGTCAGCGATGATGCATCGCAGTAGCCGGTCGAGTTGCAGACTGCGACCGTCTGTGGTGAACGAGTCGAGCGTGAGGATCCGCCCGGCGTCGCTTGTGTATTTGAACTGGATGCGCTCGCGTCGCCCGTCGAGGTCGACGGTCGTGAGATCGTCAAACCGGTCGTCGTCTACGAGCTTCTTGTCGCACCAAGCCCGGGTGATGGTGCCGAGCACCATGTCGGTGAGGCGGCAGGCCACCATCAGGTCCTGGTACGCGTAGCCCCTGTGCGCTGGAGCGAGCTTTGATATCCCGGGCGTCTCGTGCGGCAAGTCTCGCTCGCTCAGCTCGTCAGCTCGCTCCGCCATCTGCCGTCACGCGAGTGGTCCTCACGTTACAAGGAATGGGCGACAGCGTTGCGCAACGCGATCCTCGAAGGCACAGAGATCTATCCACTCGAGTGAGTCGCCGTGCCAGACGATCGCATCCGTCTCGCGGCCTCGACGATCGTCGCTATCGCAATGGCGACCAAGCACAACTTCGCGACGCTGCGGTGCCAGCCGTTGGCGAGCAAGCAGACGCTCGGACCGGCGATCGCCAGCGCTCCCCCTTCGTCGCCGCTTCGGCAGTCACGATCAGACTGCTGCTCGCCGCCGAAGGCAGCAACGCTGACGACGTCGTCTCAGACGGGATCGACGATCGGACACTCTTGACATCGTGTGACCCTGTCCTCCGGGCCGGAACCACCTCGCAGATGCGGAACGAGCACAGCGAATTCGCCAGATGGGGTGGTGGGGAAGCTCCGATCGGAGTACTGTCAGAAGCGGTGCCGGTCCTGTAGCCGGAATCTCACCCCAAGCTGGAATGCCACCGACGGCGCGATCTGCGCCACGAGGCGGGAGGCCGGGGCTACTGGTTTTGACTGCGGGGCCGGGGGGCCACCTCTAGCCGTCACCCACAGCTGCCCGCCGGTTCATCCGGGTACATGGCGAACGCACGCCCAGATCCCTGTCTCAGATCCAGCTCCTCAAGACAGTCGCGAGCCGTCCGGCTGATCAATCGTTTGCGCTGGGACCATCGCTCAGTCGCGTGCGACGTCCATACGAGTAGTCGGCCCCGCAATCCGTACCGACCGGGTGACCGCTACTGGCGAAACTCAAGGCCGCGGGCCTCCTTGCGGTCCCGCCCTGCTTCCGCGACGCCGCGGGTACCGTACTGGGCAATAGCGGGCGATCCGGATCGTAGCCAGGCGCTTGTGCAGCGGCGGCCTTCTGAAACGTGAAGGCGATCGCTCGGACGAGCGGGCTCTCGTAGCCGACCCTGCCGGAAATGGCTCCGGTCTGGGAATGTGACAGCACCCGGGTTGGATCAGTCGTAGTGCGTCAAGCGGGGCCACAGCGTCGTCCAGGGGCTGATGACGTGGCAGAGCATGACCGGGAGACCCTGCTCTTGGTTGTCCAGACCGACGCCGTTATCGACGGTCGCGAGCGTGCGGCATCGGTCGAAGTAGGGCGCGGCGTCTGCCGCGCTGTTGAAACCGGTCACCAGCCCGTGCGTGTCGGTCACCGGGGGGATCCGCCATTCGCTGAATCCGTTGTGGCCGCTATACGCCTGCGGGAGCTCCAGTTGCGCGCCGAGGAGATCGATCGCGCCGGCCTCGCCGTAGTTGGACGTGAAGATCGCACTGTGCCGGCGCTCGGACGCTGGAATCTGCCGCCAGGCGCTCGATACGGTGCGCACGAAGCTCGGCCAGCCGACCGTATCGCCCTGGGCGGAGTTGAGCGCGATGACAATGCTGCCCTGAAGATCGCGCTCGGGTAGCAGCGGCAGGGCGATGAGGCTGCTGACCGCGGCGCTGATCACGATCGTCGCGGCTAGGACCGGCGTGCGGTACCGAGCGCGGAGGGTCCACTCGGCTGTCGGGAGTGCACCGAGGCCGAGCAGGGGTGGGTACATGCTGGCGAGGTAGTACGCGTGCCCGTTGCCGGCGAAGTACAGGACGGCCATCACGGCGTAGGTGATCGAAACGAACCGCAACTGGCGCCAACCCGGGCGGCGGAATGGGGCGAGCAGGCCGGCAAGCCAGACCGGCACCAGAAACGGGCTGACCATGGCAAGCTGGAATGGGACGAAGCCGGCGCGTCCCCCTTCCTGACTGCCGGCGATATGGCCCGCGACGGTCAGCTGGGGCCACCCGTGCTGCGTCTGCCAGACGACGTAGGGCGCGGCCAGCACAACGGCGGCGATCACGCCCGCAACGGCCCACGGGGACCGCAACCGCGCTCTGGGCCCGACGATCAGCAGCGTCGCCGCCATCACCGCGGCCACCAGGCCGACCTGCGGCTTGGCCTCCACGCCGACCCCCGCCACGATCCCGGCGGCCATGAGCGACGGGCCGCTGCCGCGGACAATCGCTCGGACCGCCAGCCACCCAAGCATTGTCGTGCTCAGCAAGTCGGGGGTCGTTGTACTGACGAGATGCGCCACCGCTAGCGCGAAACCCGACACGGCCGTGCAGAGCGCCGCGATCACCTGCGCGCGGGTCCCTCCGCCAAGCTCGCGCGCGATCAACGCCGCGAGCGTCGTCGTCGCCCCGGCCGCCAGGGCCGAGGGAGTTCGCAACAGCAGAAGCGACCCCGGGCCGAGTGCGTTCATCGCCCACGACAGCAGCGGCACCAGCGGAGGCTGGTCGGGATAACCGAACGCCGCGTGCGATCCGGCGACGATGAAATACATCTCGTCACGGTGATACCCGTACCGGGTGCTCGTGGCCAGCAGCACCGCAACCTGCACGATTGCGATCAGCCCAACCCACCCGGTCAAGGACGGTCGCGGCGATCGGAGAGCTGCGCCCGATCGACGGTTCTTCAAGGAGCTGCGGATGATTGATTGATGGGCCACACGTCCACGGGTTCGCGCACTTCGCTCCGAACGAGGACCGCTGCAGGCTCGCGGCAGTGAGCGCAGTCTGAAGGTCTTGGAGCCCAGTCAACAGCATGCCCCGAGATTCGCCACGATCCAAGACGCCCCGAAGCATTAGTGAGCGCAAAGCAATGTCCGCCCACCGAGACGAGCCCTCGCGGCTCAGGCAGCCGATGTCGCACGAGCGTGGTCACAACCCGATCGCCCAGAGGACCGACCTGCTTCCGGATCGAGACGGGCCTCCGGTCCTACTCGTCGCCCGCCCCGCTTGGCGCGGATAGCGCGTCTCGCTCGTCGCAGGAGCCGATCCACCATCGGACGCCTCCGAGGGCTGTCGAGGCCGTGCGGCGCCGGCGACCCGGTCGTCTCACAAACCAACGCTCTACGAACAACGGCTCTGGAGCTGCCGGGCCCTGAGTTTGGCGACGAGCACGTCTCTCGAGGCCGAGCGCAGGAGACCTGAGTTGAGCGCACGCGGGCGTTCGCGGCGACCGCGACGTGACGCGTCGCGAGGGAAAGCGGGTGCTAGCTGGGGCCGGCCCGAGCGCCGTCGTCGGCCAGCAGCAAAAATGCCTTGGGCCATGGAACCTCTCGGACCACTCGGGAGTCATAGCTACGTGGAGATGCGAGCAGCCGAGTTGTTCCTGTCGCTTCGTCGGTCCAGAACGACAGCTTCGGCGCCTTTTATCGCCGCGAATACGATCCAGCGGTGCGGCTGGCGTGGCTGCTAACTGGCTCGCGGCCGGGCGCAAAGATGTGGCACAGGACGCCATGGCCGCGGTCTATCGTGCCTTCGAGCGGGTCGAGTCGCCCAGTGCTTACCTGAGACGGACGGTCGTCAACACCGCCCGATCATGGCATCGCGACGAGCGACGTCACCAGGAGCGCGTCGACGCTTCTCGCCCGCGACCCCGCGCGCTCGACGCACCGGACGCGGAGCTGCTGGACGCGATCGCTCGAGCTGCCCTACCGACAGCGCGTGGTAATCGTCGCCCGCTACTGGGGCGGGTGGTCCGAGGCCGAGATAGCCCAGTCGCTCGGATGCCGTCGCGGGACCGTTAAGTCGCTCGCCTCGCGAGCGCTCAGCCATCTCCGTAGAGAGGTACAGCAATGACCACGCCCCAAGAGAACTTCGATGCCCGCCTGCGTCGCGTACTTCAAGAGCAGGCCCAGGCGCTGCAGGTACATCCCGCTGAGTGGCAAGGGGAGCTCAGGACCGTCGCTCGCGGGGCGGATGCGTTGGTCTCTGCCGTTCGGCGGACTCGCGGTCGGACTCGGGAGGCGCCGCTCGCGCTACTGGTGGCCGTCGGGGCGCTTGGTGCTAGTGGGTAATCACCACACTCGAACCAAAGCTGGCATCGTTGGTCGCAGCCCCGCGCACACAGCCACGACACCTAACGGTCCGCCTGACTGCAACGCGGCTGGCATCAATGATCAGCAGATGCGCGAGGGGACGTGCGTGAGTGGCGCCAACCACGGTCGTCGTTGTCAACAAGGCCGGCACGCTCCATCTGCACCTCGCTGGACGCACCAACTCGTTGCCTCTCTCCCACAGGAGCGGGACCATCCGCGAATCTTGACCATCGTGATCCAGAACAAGCTCCGCACGCCCGGAGCGGTGGCAGCACTCGATGGCCAACCTGTACGTCGCCGGCACGGATAGCGGCGCCGGTAACAGCCCCTTCTACGACGAGAACCTCGACGCCGAGAGGGGCGATCAGAACTCCTGCCTATGGAAGACCGGAACCGCCGCTAAGGGTGGGCTCCAGCCTGGCGCGTCTGCGACCTGTGACCTGATCTTCAACATTCCTGCTGGCGCGGATCCTGCGGAACGTGACAGCGCCCTTTACATCGCGAACTTCGGCGAGGATGTATCGAATCCGTCGCGGCAGCCGAGCGGAATCATTCGCACCTACCACTGATGGGTCGCCTCGCCAGCGTCCTGCAGCCGTCGCATTGATTCGGTAACCCCGCTGCCCGCGAGCTATGCGGGTGCGAGCGCGTTGTCACGAGGAGACGCGCTTCGCCGGCACTGCACCTCTGAGGACGCCCATGCCGCCTTCCCTCCCTTGCGCGGAATGTAGGGCTCGTCGCAGATGTTCATCCGATCTGAGACGGGGTGAGAGGTCGCGCGACGGCTGCTTCTAGACCTAAGCAGCACTCCCCGGTCGCGACATCTGGGTGTGCGATGTCGGGTCGGGTTGAGTCGTCATCGGGCGCTCGCGGGAAAGGATCGGGGCATCCGGCCTGAAACCCCAGACCGTGCAGTAGACGCCGAGGAAGAGTTCCCACGCGAACTCCGGGATGGTCACGATCGCTTGCAGCGAGTGAAGCGCGTGGCTCGGTTCGTTGCCGGTGAACATGATGGCCGTCCCGGACACGATGATCAGGGGTCCGCCGATCAGGCCGAGCCACGTTGCCCGTCGCGGCACCAGGCCCGAGCGGTACATCAGGTAGCCGAGGATCAGCCCGTTCCCCCAGCCGACGACCCAGCCCGGGCCTAGGAGGAACGTCCAGTCCTTGATCGCGGCGAGGGTGTAGGCGACCGTGCCTTCAGACGGACCCGCGACCTGCTGACGCAGCGTGATGATCGCGAGCATGCAGAGGATGCCGACGAGGATGAACGTGCACTCGACCAGGCGCGCGGCGACGTAGCCGAGCGCCAGCTCCTCGTTCTGTCGTCTAAGGATCGGGAAGATCACGACCGCAGTGCCGATGTTGGAGATGATCAGCAGCAGCTCGAGCAGAGCCGCGAGCAAGACCTGGTTGTCGTGCCCACCACCCGCGATGTAGCGCTCCGGATGTCGGAGGACGGTCTCGTAAAGCGCCAGCGCTGGGATCGACGTGACGAAGGTGATGAGGAAGAGCACGCCGAACCAGCGCGCCCTCTTCTGATCTCGAGACACGTCGGACCCCTTTCCCCCGGTGATGGCGATCAGGCGGATCCCACACCGCCACCCCGACCGGGCAAGCGCGAACCTAACGCCAAGGACCTATCGTTTCAACCCAGATTTGAGGCGAGCGGCGACTCGAAGTCAGCGCCCTGACAGCCCCAGGAGCGTCACTGCCGCAGCGATCGAGAAGCAGAATCGCTTGGCCGCGCCTGCTTTCGCGTCCGATAGCCGTTGTCGATGAGACAGTCAGACCTCCGACGCCGGTACCTCGCGAGCCTCGTCAGCGTCCGGTGACGGATCCGCCAGCGCACGCCTCGGCGCTCCCCCGCGGGCGCGATAGCCCAGTCTCACCAACCAACGCTCTACGAACAACGGGCTTGGGAGGTGCGGGGGTCTGGGTTTGGCGATTTGCGAGGTCGCGGAGGTCATCATTGAGCGCGACCTCGGTCGGCCGAGTCATTCGTCAGGACACAGTGACGCTTGCTCTCACCTTGCGGTCACTCTCAGGCCGAGCGGCGTCGCCGTCCAGTTGGCCGGCAGCTTCAGCGCGAGGGTGATGGGCAGCCGCGCCTCGGGCGCGCCAGTCCTAAGTGTGATGGCGGCCTTGAGCTTGTCTCGGTCCGCCGGTCGTCCGTCATGGTCACAGATCATTGCTTTATGCAACAATAGCTATATGCAAGGGTCCCCAGCGCGGAAACCTGAGACCGTGCCGGCCGGCGACGAGCTCGTCGACGCGGTGCTGGGGGCCAGCCGGGCGCTGGTGGCGGTCGCGGCTCGTTCGTTGGCCGGCGTCGCCGAGGACGTGACCCTGCCGCAGTACCGGTTCCTGATCGAGTTGGCCTCGCGAGGCCCGCAGCGCCTGGCCGATTTGGCCACAGCCCTGGGTGTCGATCGGTCGACGGCCACGCGGATGTGCGACCGCCTGGTGCGTAAGCGCTTGGTCACGCGGCGTCGTGCCCGGGAAGATCGTCGGGCGGTGCGGGTGTCTTTGACCGCCGCCGGCGGGAAGCTGGTCGCTGAGGTGAGTCGGCGTCGGCGGGTGGAGATCGCGACGATCGTCCAGCGGATGCCGAAGGCTCATCATGATCCCGTCGTGCGCGCGTTGCGGGCGTTTGCGGACGCGGCGGGCGAGGTGCCCGAGCAGGATTGGTCGCTGGGATGGGACCTGGACTAATGGCCGCTGACTCCCTGGTCGGCACGCAGTCAAGCCCGTCGCGCCGGTCGGTGGTGCGGACGGCGTCGGCATGGCTGGGCGGTAACCGGCTGGGGCTAGTGGTGATGGCGCTGGTGGTCGGGGCGGGCGCTGGCCTCGGCGCCGCCGTGTTTCGCGAGATGGTGTTCGGGGCGACGTGGCTGGTGACCGGTCATGACCAGTTCGGCCAGCAGGGTCACGCTGCGAGCGCACACCTGCCGGGGTTGGGGATCTGGTTTGTGCTGCTGGTCCCGGTGCTGGGTGGTCTGATCTACGGTCCGCTGATCTATCGCTTCGCTCGCGAGGCGCGGGGGCATGGCGTGCCCGAGGTGATGCTCGCCGTCTCGGAGAACGGGGGGCGGATCCGGCCGCCGGTGACGATCGTCAAGGCGGTGGCATCCGCGATCACGATCGGCGTGGGTGGGTCGGTCGGGCGTGAGGGCCCGATCGTGCAGATCGGCTCGGCGCTGGCCTCGACGCTTGGTCAGCTGGTGCGGATGTCTGAGAGTCGGCTGCGGATCATTGTCGCGTGCGGCGCTGCTGGCGGGATCGCGTCGACGTTTAACGCTCCGCTGACGGGATTGTTCTTCGGCTTTGAGATCGTGCTGCGCGCGTTCTCGCTCGACGCGCTGGTGGCGACCGGTCTCGCGGCGGTCACCGGCGATGTCATCAGCCGGGCGATCTTCGGGTCAGCGCCGTTCTTCAGCATGATCCCGCATGGGCTGTCGGTGACCAACGACACCACCTATCTGCTGGTCGTGGTCCTCGCGGTCGTGGCCGGGTTGATCGGGATCGGGTTCAAGGCCTTCCTGTACTGGCTGGAGGATTTCGTGGACGAGCTGTGGAAGGGCCGGCCCGAGTGGGCGCGTCCGGCGGTCGGTGGCGTCGCGCTCGGCGCGCTGCTGCTGGCTGTACCGCAGATGTACGGCGTCGGCTATCCGGTGATGAACAACGTGATCGGCGGTCACGTCGTCGTCGGTCTGATCCTGCTGTTCCTGGTCAGCAAGGTCCTGGCCACCAGCCTCACCCTGTCGATCGGCGGGTCCGGAGGCGTGTTCGCCCCGTCGCTGTTTATCGGCGCGATGGCGGGGATGGTGTTCGGCACGCTCGTCCACCATCTCTTCGGGTCGGCGGTCGGTCCCCCGGCGCTGTATGCCGTGGTCGCGATGGGCGGCGTGTTCGCGGCCGCTGCCCAGGCGCCGCTGACCGCGATCGCCAGCGTCGCGGAGATGACCGCCAACTTCACCCTGACCCTCCCGATCATGCTCACGTGCGGGGTCGCCGCCGCGGTCTCCAAGCACCTCTCCTACGGCAGCGTGTACACGACCAAGCTGCTGCGGCGCGGGATCGACATCGAACGGCCCAAGACCACCAACGTGCTACAGATCCTGACTGTCGCTGACGCGATGGCACCCGTCCCGCGGTTCGCCGCCGCCGCGCACCTGCGCGTAGACCAGGACGCCAAGGCCGACGGGGAGGGCGTGACCACCACGAATTGGGAGAACCTTGTCGGCTGGGTGACCGATGCCCGTCAGCCCCAGGAGCTGTTTGGCGATGAGACCCTCGAGCAGGCACTGCGCCAGCTCACGCTCTACGGCCCGGAGGGACTACCGGTCCTCTCTGATAACCGCGAGCACCTGCAGGGTTGGATCACCCGACACGACATCCTTGACGCGCTGGGGCGGGCCGTGCGGTCCTCTGAGCGGTCGATCGAGCGGGGCGCAGTGGCTGCGGACTTCGGGGCCGATGACCCCTCAATGGTCGCGCACCGGTCCAGCACCCCGCTGACCGGCTATGAGATCCTCGAACTCACCATCGCCCCGGACTCAGCAGCGGCGGGGCGGCGAGTCGACGAGGTCGCGTGGCCTCCGAACTGTCTCGTGGTCGGCGTCAGCGACGGGCACGAACGCGTCGTGCTCGATGGTGACACTGTCCTACATGCCGGGGAGCGGGTGACCCTGCTCGCGGCCCAGCACCGCGTCCGAGACCAACCCGCGAGGGCCGATCCCGGACGCGAAAGGGTGATGGCCTGCGAATGAGTGCAGGCCTCGGTGGGGCGCGTCGTCGTGGCTGACGGGCTTCTCGCTGTCGTATTCGTCGGTGCCGCAGCGGTCAGCCTAGCGACGAGCTGGCTGCTGGTCTCGCGGCTCGAGCGGATCGGAGCGCGACTGGGCCTGTCGGAGGCGCTGCTGGGAATGCTGGCCGCGCTCGCGGCCGACGCCCCTGAGATCACCGCCAGCGCGACGGCGCTGGCCGGGCATCACGCGCAGATCGGCGCCGGCGTCGTCATCGGATCAAACGTGTTCAACCTCGCCGCTCTGCTCGGGCTCGGTGCGGTCGTCGCCGGCGAGATCACACTGCACCGGCGCGTGATCCTGTTCGAGGGGACGGTCGCGATGCTGATCGCGGCCGTGTGTCTCGCCGTTGTGCTGGGCGGCCCCGGACCCGAGGTCGGTCTGCTCGCCTGCGTCGTGGTGCTGGTCCCGTACCTCATCGTCTCCGGTATCAGCGCTCAGCGGTTGAGGACATTGGGGCTACCCCAGGCGTGGGTGCGCTGGCTATCAGACGCCGTCGTCGAGGAGGAGCACGAGCTCGAGCCAGCGATCCATCCATCGCAGGCGGATCGTCGCGATGTGGTCATCGCCGTCCTCGCCACGGCCGTCGTGGTCGGCGCCAGCGTCGCGATGGAGCTGACCGCGTCGACGCTGGGCGCTCGGCGCCATGTCCCTGAGATCGTCATCGGAGGGCTGGTGCTCGCCGGCGTCACCAGCCTTCCCAATGCCGTCTCCGCGCTCTATCTAGCCGTCCGCGGGCGCGGCGCCGCCACGCTCAGCATCGCCCTGAACAGCAACGCTCTGAACGTCACTATCGGTCTACTGCTGCCCGGAGTGCTCGTGGGGCTCGGCGCGCCCTCCGGGCAGGGGACACTCGTTGCCGCCTGGTATCTCGGCCTGACCGCGGTGACGTTGGCCTGCGCGTACGCCAGCCGAGGGCTGCGTCGATCTCATGGCGCACTGATCATCGGCGGCTACCTAGCGTTCGTCGCGGCCGTTCTCATCACGAGCTGACAGTGCCGACGACGTGACGATTCCGCCCGGAGCTAGCGGCGTGATGGGGATGTGGCCAGTCAATGTCGAGTCCCTGCTTGTCTCGCCGCAGATGCGGCGCAGATTTCTCCTTCTGAGCCGAGAGACGCCCTCTGGGTTACATGAGCGGGCCCAAGCGTCGACGGCCGGGCGTCCGAATTACGAAACGACCCGGGGCGCTACGCGACTCAGCGACGGTCCGCAGCGTGCGGTGGTCGATCCACGAGCGCACTCAGGAGGGCTGATCGACGATCCCCGGCTGAGTTGGGGCCACGGGCTGTGTCAGATACCCCGTACGCATAGCTTTCGCAGCAACGGGGGCTATACGGACGCACCACGAGCCCTCGGCAGGCGCCGCGCGTAACTCATCTCGTCGCGCCAGCGGCGAGATCCTCAGCTTCAATCTCACGCGCGAACGCCGTCAACTTCCGTCGCGTGGTCCCCGTTCCCAGGCCGCCGTTCGCCTGGGGCTCAGAAGCGCGACGGGCTGTGGCCGGGATGGATCCGGTTCCCCCGCGGCTACGCCGACTTACGGCGCCTGCGGACCGGCGGCAACAGCCCGCTGGCGCGGTCGCCACCTTCGACCGCCACGGCGAGCTGCGCGGCGACGTCGCCGCGGAGGCACCGAATCGTCGGTCGCGCGCGGCGTTCACGCAGAGCAGACATCGTCGGCGAAGCTAGCCACCTCACCTGACGGATCGCCGCACCAGAACTCCCGCGGCGTCTTGTGGCCGATTCCGGCCACAGCTGCGGCCGACTTGTGGCCGACCATCCGATTGACAGCCGGAAACAGCGGGAATTCGTTCGTGCGAACGGCCCCAGTCTTCGCACCGCTAAACACCTGCAGCGGGGCGAAATTCCGAGATTTCGCACCCGGCTGCAGTCAGTGGAGACGGCGGGAATTGAACCCGCGTCCGCGGTCGCGTAAAAGGTGGCGTCTACGAGCGTAGCCGGCGCTCTGGATCTCGTCCCCCACTCGCCTCGCCGGCGGGGTTGTGGGGCACCAGCTTCATGAAATGTCCCCGGTTTGGCTGAAGCGGACCTCCCCGGGCAAGCCTGCTAGTTGATCCCAGCCACCCCGCCGCAGGCGAGCGGGGGGCCGAGAGCTCACGGCTTAGTGCTAGTGACTAAGCGGCGAGCGCGTACTCGTGTGAGTCCGCACTTATGGTTTTCCCGGGGGTTTAACGAGGCCTCCCGGGACCTCGACTCGCAACCACCCCCACGATCCGACCACGTCGAAGCCTGTCGTCCCCGGGGGTATGTGTTGTCGTTCGATTATAGGACCGCCCGCTGAGGCCCGAATCCGCCCGGAGATGCTGACCCGCGCCCGAACAGGCGTCCACCCGGACCGAAGACCTGCGTAAGAGCCCGGAACGGCTGCGACAATCCACTCAGGAACCATGGAGTACGGCGACTCGCCCAACCCATACTCCGGCGGCGGGGCCCCGACGCCCACGCTGCCCGAGCCCCTGCCCTACCCCCCGACCGGCCTGGAGCCGCCTGAGCACCAGGACCCGGGCGCCGCGCTCGGTCACCCTCGCAGCCGCGAGTCGTTCTACAAGCGCCGCATCGCCCCGATCGGCGTGGCGATCCTGGCCTTCCTGGCCAAGATCAAGTCGATCCTCCTGCTGCTGCCGAAGATCAAGATCCTCGTCACGGCGGGATCGATGGCGGTCTCGATCGTGGCCTACACCACCATCTGGGGCTTCTGGTTCGCCATCGGCTTCGTCGTCCTGCTGCTCGTGCACGAGATGGGGCACGTGATCCAGCTCCGCCGCGAGGGCATCGCGGCGTCGGCGCCCATGTTCATCCCGTTCCTGGGTGCGGTCGTGGCCGCGAAGTCGCTGGGCAAGAACGCGCTCGCCGAGGCGCGCGTGGGGCTCGCCGGCCCGGTCCTGGGCACGATCGGCTCCGCGGCATGCCTCGTCGTCTGGCAGATCACCGGCCACGACTACTGGCGCGCCCTCGGCTACACCGGCTTCTTCATCAACCTCTTCAACCTGCTCCCCGTCGTGCCGCTGGACGGCGGGCGCGCGATGGCGGCGATGTCCCCGTGGATGTGGTTCCTGGGCTTCTTCGGCATCGTCGTCCTCGCCTTCGTCTTCCCCAACCCGATCATCATCCTGATCGCGCTGTTCGCGGCCTATGAGACCTACCGGCGCTGGGAGCACCGGCGCAAGGGCGGCCCCGAGACCGAGGCGTTCTACCGCGTCAGCCCGCGCAACCGGCTGCTCGTCGGCGCGGTCTACCTCGGCCTCGTCGCCCTGCTGGTGATCGGCATGGACGCCTCACACCTGCCGCGCACGCTGGGCTGAGACCAGCCCCGCGCGCGCCACATCACTGCGATAGGGGCGAGGTCTACTGGTAGCGAGTGGTCTGCTCGTCCCGAGGGACGTACGTGCGGGTCGTCGTGGTCCGCGTCTGGCGGGACCAGACGAACGTGTACAGGACGGACAGGATGAGCCCGATGATCCCGAGCACGAACAGCACCGTCCCGGCGGTCTGGAGGTTGATCCCGCTCACATGGGCGGTGACCGCCCACTTCAGGATCGCTCCGACCGCGATGAGCACGATTGATGAGCCTATGGTCATACCCATGTGCTACCCGGCTTGCCGGTGCCCCACGCACCGCGTGCAGGCCGGCGGTCAGCGCCCGACTTCGCGCAGCTCGCGCTGGATCTCGCGCGCGACGTCGCGCGTGCGGATCGCCTGGCGCTTGTCGTAGAGGTCCTTGCCCTTGGCCAGGGCGATCTCGACCTTGGCCCGCGAGCGCGGCCCCGCGAAGTACATCCGGGTCGGGACCAGCGTGAGCCCACGCTCCTGGGTGCGCCCGACGAGCCGCTCGATCTCTGACTTGTGCAGCAGCAGCTTGCGGGGCCGCTCGGGGTCGTGGTTGTCACGGGCGGCCGCCCCGTAGGGAGGGATGTAGACGCCCATCAGCCACACCTCGCCGTCGCGGACCCTCGCGTAGGAGTCCTTGAGCTGGGCCTTGCCCTCGCGCAGCGACTTGACCTCGGTGCCGGTGAGCACCAGCCCCGCCTCGAAGCGCTCCAGCAGGTTGTAGCGGTAGGACGCCCGCCGGTTGGTGGCGACGTCGCCGGGTGCGGCTTTGCGTTTCTTGCCCTTGGCCATGTCGATCTCAGTCCTCCGGCTCGTCGACCGGGAGGAGATCCACCCTACCCCGTGGGGCGTCGATCCGCCCGACGCGGACGGTCACGGGATCGCCGAGGCGCATCGCCCCGCCGTTGCGCGTCCCCACCAGCATCGTCGCCTGCTCGTTGAGCTCCCACCAGTCGTCGCGCAGCCGCCGCACCGGCAGCAGCCCCTCGTACTGGAGCCGCTCGCCGAAGGCCACGAACGCCCCGGCGCCGATCAGCCCCACGATCTCGCCGTCAAAGGCGCCGTCGCGGTCGCCGGACTCAAACAGCTCGCGCTCGAGCAGGAAGCACCGCGCGACGTCGTCGGCGTCGCGCTCGATCGTCATCGCCTCGCGCTCGCGCGTGGAGGTCCACGGGCCGGCGCCGGCCACCCACGACGCCTCCGGCATCGGCTCCCCGGCGATCGCGCTCAGCAGCGCGCGGTGGCAGATGAGGTCCGGGTAGCGGCGGATGGGCGAGGTGAAATGGCAGTAGTGCGACAGCGCCAGGCCGGCGTGGCCGAGGTTGCGCGGGTCGTAGTAGGCCTGCTTGAGCGAGCGCAGCACCAGGCTGGTCAGCGCGCGGCCGCCCCGGCCGGTGCGCCGCACCCAGTCGGCCACCATCACCGACGCCTCCCCCACCACGTCGGCCGCCTGCTGCGGGGTCAGGTGGCCCTTGGGGACCGGCGGGGTCGGCACGCCCAGCGACTCCAGCTGGTCGATCAGCCGCTCCACCGCCGGCGCCTCGGGCCGCTCGTGGACGCGGTACAGCGCCGGGATCTTGTGATCGGAGAGGAACTTCGCCACCTGCTCGTTGGCGGCGATCATCAGGTGCTCGATCAGTCGGTGCGACTCGGTCTGCTCAGAGAGCTCGGCGGCCTGGACGTTGCCCTCGCGGTCGAAGCTGAACTCAGGCTCGGCCGAGTCGACCTCCAGCGCGGCGCGCCCGCGCCGCTCGTCCCCGGCACGGCGCAGCTCGCCCAGCGCCGCCGACGCGGCCCGGGCCGCCGCCAGCGGCTCGCCCCACGGCTCCGCGACCCCGTCGACGCCGGCGAAGATCCGGTCCACGCGGTCATAGTCCAGGCGCTCGTCGGAGCGGATGAGCGAGCGGTACATCGAGGAGCGGCGCACGCCCTGCTCGCTGACCATCATCTCCACGGTGACCGCCGCCCGCGGGGCGCCCGGCACCAGCGAACAGGCTTCGTTGGACAGGGCGCGCGGGAGCATCGGCTCCACCATCCCCGGCACGTAGACGCTCGTCGCCCGCCGGTAGGCCTCGCGGTCGACCAGCGAGCGCGGGGTCACGTAGGCCGCGACGTCGGCGATGTGGACCCACACTCGCCACGACCCGTCGTCGAGCGCCTCCGCCGAGATGGCGTCGTCGAAGTCGCGCGCGGTCACCGGGTCGATGGTGAACGTCGGCAGGTCGCGCAGATCGCGCCGGTCCCCACCGGGCAGCGCCTCGCCCGACGCGTCAGACGCACCGTCCTCCGCCGACAGCCGCGCCTCGCGCTCCACCGCGGGATCAAATGCGCCCTGCAGGCCGCGATCGAGCATCAGCGCCCGGATCACGTCACGCGCGATCTCGGGCCGGCCCAGGCGTCGCGCCACGGTGGCCCGCCGCGACCCGCCGCGCCGGCCATTGCCCTGGCCGCCGCCGGAGAGCACGACCAGGTCGCCCACTCCGGCGCGCTTGTCGCGGGTGACGACGACCCGGGGACCGGGGCCGAAGAACGGCTCGGCGACGAGGAACTTCCCCTGGCGGACCAGCAGCGCGACCCGCGCGTGGAGCGCGGATCCGCCGCCCGCGCGGCCGGCGGGCTCACTGCCCGAGCTCGGCGGCGACGGTCTGCTCGGCCACCGTCAGCGCGGTGTCGGTCTTGGCCATCGACTTCGTGAACGCATAGACGTTGGGTTGGATGCCGGGCCCCTGGCGGACGCCGCCGCCGCCCAGGTTGCGCCCGCTGGGCGTGAAGTACTCGCCGACGGTGAAGTCCAGCGCGCCGCCGTTGGACAGCGGCTCGATCTCCTGGAAGACCCCCTTGCCGTAGGTGTGGGTCCCCACGACCTTGGCCCGCCCGCGATCCTGCAGCGCGCCGGTGACGATCTCGGCCGCCGAGGCCGTCCCCGCGTCCACCAGCACCACCATCGGGATCTTGGGGGCGATGGTCAGGTTGGGCTTGGCCAGGTACACCTGGCGGGGCTGGGCCCGGCCATCGGTGGAGACGATCGTGCCGTCGGGGATGAAGACGCTGGCGACGTTGACGGCCTCGTTGAGCAGGCCGCCGCCGTTCTCGCGCAGGTCGAGGATGAGCGCGCGGGCGCCCTGGTGGAGCACCTGGGCAACCTGGGTGCGGACCTGGTCCCCCGAGCCTGACGTGAAGCTCGTCAGGTCCACGTAGCCGAGCTTGCTCCCCTTGTAGTCGAGCATCCTGCTGGCAGCGACCGGGACGGTGAGGTTGGCGCGGCGGACGGTGATGATCCGCCGGCGCTGGCCGCGCAGGACGGTGAGCGTCACCTTGGTGCCCGCGCGCCCCTTGATCAGCGAAGCGGAGTACTTGGCCGAGCGGTTGGCCAGCGAGGTGGAGCCGACCTGGGTGATGACGTCCCCGCGAGCCAGGCCCGCCCTCGCCGCCGGAGAGCCCTGGAACACGTCCTGGACGAGCAGGCCCTGGGACTCGGCCTTGATGTCGATTCCGATCCCGCTCAGGTGAGGGTTGTCCTCGTTCTGGAAGGCCTGGTAATCCGACGGGTCGTAGTAGTGCGAGTACTTGTCGTTGAGGCTCGCCACGGCGGCCGCGAGGCCCTTGTTGACCAGGTCGGAGCGGTTGACCTTGCGGTAGTAGTCGTTCTGGATCAGGCCCAGGACCTGATTGATGAGCTTGTCATTGCTGCTCTGGGACACGAACGCGCTGCGGATCGGCCCCGGCAGCCAGCTGGGGTGGCCGCCGAACCACACGCCGATGAGCAGCACGACGACCCCCAGGAGCACCCGGACCGACCGGGGAGAACGTTGACGCCGCGCGTGCATCTGCGGCTATCCAGGGTAGCTGGGCCCGCCCCGGCCGGGCCGGCCGGGTGTCGGCTAGACCCGCAGGAAACGGCGCAGCGACAGCCCGGAGCCGAGCGCCGAAACCCCCACGCCGGCTGCCATCAGCATGATGAGCAGAGCGGTGAAGGAGATGGTGCGCGGCGCCGCGATCAGCGTCCAGTTGTTGGCGAGCGGATCGAGCAACGCGATCTTGGTGACCCCCAGCACCGCGATGGCCAGCAGCGCTCCCGCCGCACCCACGACGATGCCCTCGATCACGAACGGCCAGCGGATGAACCAGTCGGTGGCGCCGACGAGCTTCATCACCTCCACCTCGCGGCGGCGCGCGTAGAGCGACAGCCGGATCGTGTTGGCGATGAGCAGGACCGAGGCGATCGTCAGCAGCACCGTCAGCGCCGCGGCGGTGATGGTCACCAGGTTGGTGACCTCGAGGATCTTCTTGGTGTCGTTGCGCTTGTTGGAGACGCTCTGGATCGACTGGTCGATGGTGCCCGTCGTGCCGCCCGTCGGCGGGGACAGCGAGTTGCGCACCGACAGCACGTTGCCGGGGTTGTCCGGAATGACGTGGAAGGTGTCGGGCAGCGGGTTGGTGCCCAGCAGCTTGTAGGCGGCGGGGTCGATCTTGGCCTGCTGCGCGTAGGCGGCGGCCTTGGAGACGAACTGGACGTGCTTGACGTGCGGGACGTTGAGCAGCTCCTGGCGCACGCGCGCGTCGTCGGCGGCCGTGGCGTTGGTCTTCATGTACACGTCAACCTCGACGCGGCTGCGGACGCTGTTGGCGGCGCCGTTGGTGGCCTGGACGATCGGGATGAACACGCCGAGCACCAGCAGCGTCACCAGCACCGTGGCCAGAGCGGCGAAGCTGGGGGCGGCGCTGCGCCGGGTCGCCCGGACCGCCTCGCGCAGGAAGAAACCGATGCGCATGCGCCTACTCCACCCCCGGCGGGGGCGTCGCGGGGGCGCGCAGGCGGCGGGCCAGGTCGCGCGTGGTCTCGTCGCGCGTGTACATGCCGGCGGCCTCGTCGCGGACGATCTGGCCCTGCGAGAGCTCGAGCACGCGGCGGCGCATCCTGTCCACCATCGACTGGTCGTGGGTGGCGACGAGCACCGTGGTCCCCGTGCGGTTGATCCGGTAGAGCAGGCGCATGATGTCGATGCTCGTGTCGGGATCGAGGTTTCCGGTGGGCTCGTCGGCCAGCAGCAACGGCGGGTGGTTGACGAACGCGCGGGCCACCGAGACACGCTGCTGCTCTCCGCCCGAGAGCTGGTGCGGGTAGTTGTGCAGCTTGGTCGAGAGCCCGGTGAGGCGCAGGATGTCCGGCACCTTGGCGCGGATGTCCTTGCGCGTGCCCCCGGTCACCTGCAGCGCGTAGGCGACGTTGTCGTACACGGTGCGGTTGGGCAGCAGCTTGAAGTCCTGGAAGACGACGCCGACGTTGCGGCGGTAGTAGGGCACGCGCTTGCGCGGGATCTCATCCAGGACCTTGCCGGCGACGCGGATCATGCCGCTGGTCGCCTCGAGCTCCTTGATGAGCAGCCGCATCACGGTGGACTTGCCCGAGCCGGTCGATCCGACGAGGAACACGAACTCGCCGCGCTCGATCGCAAAGGTCGCCTGGTCGAGGCCCACATCACCGGCGTAGAGCTTGGAGACGTCGCGGAACTCGATGACCGGCCGAGCAGTGCGCTGCTGGCGGGTATCGGTCCGTGGATGCTGGTTTGAGGCCGCCTCGAGCCCGGTCCCGGGTGCGGCGCGACAGTTTGTTTCGTGTAGCCATAGGGTGCGGCGCAGAGTAGCGGCAGCCCACGGTGGTTGTCCTGTGCGCGGCGGGCTTGCAACGCGATTTGCAGGTCTATTGAACCACGTCGCGACGCCCACCCCGATCTCCCGCCCCGAGCGCTACCGTTGTGACACCGATGTCGGAGATCTCGATCAGCACGCTGAAGAACGGATTGCGACTGCATCGCATCGCGGTGCCGGGTACCCGCGCGGTGACCATTCTGGCCGCCTTCGACGCCGGCGCCCGGACCGAGCGCCCCGAGGAGAACGGGATGGCCCATTTTCTGGAGCATCTCGTGTTCAAGGGCGGCGAGAAGTACCCGACCTACCGCGACGTCAACGAGGCGGCCGAGAGTATCGGCGCCGTCCTCAACGCCTACACCAGCCACGACCTCGTCGCCTTCCACATCACCGCGCGCGCCCAGAGCGGCCTGGACGCCGCCGACCTGCTCACCGATTTCGTGGCCCGCCCCAAGATCGATGCCGGCCGAGCTCGACCGCGAGCGCGGCGTGGTGGTCCAGGAGATCGCGCGCGCCGAGGACCAGCCGGCGACGCTCGCCGAGCACCTCATCGACGAGGCGGTGTTCGGCGATCACCCGCTGGGGCGCCCCGTGCTCGGGCCCGCCGAGCACCTGCGCGACACCTTCACCCGCGACGGCATCCTCGCCTTCCGCGGCCGCCGCTGGTCGCCGGCCGCGGGGAGCGGCGTTTGCCGTCGGCAACCTCGAGGCCCTCGGCGACAACGGCGCGCTGGACGAGCTGTTCGAGCGCTTCGAGCCCGCCCCCGAGCCCGAGCCCTTCGACTGCCGCCCCGGCTCAGGAGCCGCGCGTGCTCGTGCGCGAGCGGG
Organism: uncultured Solirubrobacteraceae bacterium; assembly: GCA_963764125.1. Classification (GTDB taxonomy): domain Bacteria; phylum Actinomycetota; class Thermoleophilia; order Solirubrobacterales; family Solirubrobacteraceae; genus Palsa-465. The sequence continues at coordinate 162,524 of CAVXRR010000037.1, read as the reverse complement.
ACTCCAACCAGTCGCACCTGCGTATGTCCTATCGACCGATGGTCGACGTCACAATCCCCAGCAGCGAGCCGCCCTGATGGTCTACGGGACGCTGCTGGGCGGCTCGATGGGGTCGCGCCTGTTCGACGAGATCCGCGAGCAGCGCGGCCTGGCCTACTCGGTCTCGGCCTTCCCCCACGCCTACGCCGACGTCCCCATCCTCCAGCTGTCGGCCGGACTGGAGTCCGGCAAGTGCATGGAGGCCTACCGGCGCATGCGCGACATCGTCGTCGGAGCTGCGCGACCGACGGCCCCACCGAGGCCGAGGTGAAGCGCGCCCAGGCCTACGCCGCCGGCGCGCGGACGCTGGCCTTCGAGAACACCGGCGCGGTGGCGCGCTATGCCGCCCAGCAGACGGTCGTCTACGGCGAGGACGTCGACCCTGACAGGACGATCGAACTGCTGGACACCGTCACCTACGACGAGGTTCGCGAGATCGCCGCAGGCGTCGCCGACGAGCTGTCGATCGCGGTCGTCGGACCCCACACCGTGGAGGAGCTGGAGACGGCCTGAGACGGTGGCTCGCCCCAGGCTTGGTGTTGATCCTCTTGGCGGCGGCGATCACGCTCGGGCTGCTCGGCTCGCTGAGCCACACCAGCAACCACGACGCGCAGTTCGATGCCGGATCCGCCGTCGTCGCCCCGCCCAAGCAGCACGCTCCCACCCGCCGCCGCGCCCATGACCCGGCGCTGCTGACGACGCGCGGCCAGCGCCCGCCGCTGTCCCCGGACGAGCTGCATCTCCAAGCGGCGCTGAGCAAGGCGATGGGCCAGGCGGGGCCGCAGAGCGGCGCGCTGGTCTACGACCTCGACGCCGACGACGAGCTCTACGGCCTGCGGCCCAGCGTCAAGCGCCCGCCGGCGTCGGTGGAGAAGCTGTGGACGACGGCGGCGCTGATGCTCAAGCTCGGGCCCCACGCCCGCCTGCACACCACCCTGCTCGGGACCGGCTCTGAGCGCCACGGCGTCTGGCACGGGGACCTCTACCTGCGCGGCGGCGGAGACCCGACCTTCGGGGACCCGACGTTCAACCGCACCTGGGAGTTCGGCTACGGCCCCACGGCCGCCCAGGTCACCGCGCAGCTCGCCAGCGCGGGGCATCACGCGCGTCACCGGCCAGATCTTCGCCGACGAGACGATGTTCGACCGCAAGCGCGGCGGGCTGATGACCAACTACCTGCCCGACGTGCCCGACTTCGGGGGGCAGCTCAGCGCGCTGACCTACGACCACGGCGCGACCGTCCCCCACTACTCGCCCGCCGCCTTCGCCGCGCGCGAGCTGGCGCTGGTGATGCGGGGCTCGCACATCGCGGTCAAGGCCTCGCGCCGCGAGCGCAAGACCCCGGACGACGCCCACGTCCTCGCCACGGTCAGCTCGCCCCCGTTGTCGGTGATGACGCGGCTGATGGACGTTCCCTCCGACGACCTGTTCGCGGAGCTGTTCGCCAAGCAGCTCGGCGTCCTGTTCGGTCGCGGCGGATCGATCCCCGACGGGGCTCGGGTCATCGGCCGCACGATCGCCGACACCTACGGCCTGCACCCGACGATCCTCGACGGGTCCGGGCTGTCGCGTAACGACCGCTCCTCGCCGCTGGAGGTCGTCGACCTGCTCCGGGAGATGTGGGGCACGCCGGTCGGGCCGCGAGCTGGTGGCCTCGCTGCCCACGGTCGGCAAGGAGGGCACTGTCCGGGGGATCGGCCTCAAGACCGCCGCGGTGGGAAGCTGCGCCGCCAAGACGGGCACGCTCAACTACGTCACCAACCTCGCCGGCTACTGCCACAGCCGTAGCGGACACACCCTCGCCTTCGCGCTGTTCATCGATGGGCCGGACAACGGCACCTCGGTCGTGCTGGAGAGCCGGATGATCGGCGCGATCGCGCGTTATTGACGAGCGTCACCCTCACCCTGCACAATCGACGTAGTGGAGCTGGGTGCCGCTCTCAACCTGGGAGAGATGCAGCGCTACCTGAACCGCGTCGGCGACCGCTGGCCGTTACAGGTGGTGATGCTCGGTGGCGCGCGCGTCGACGACGCCCGCGGCGCTCCACCCCAGCGCGAGCGCGGGCCCGAGTACGTCGTGGTGCTCGTCTCGCGAGCATTTGAGGGGATGCCCTGGCTCGAGCGCGTCTACCAGGCGACGTCGCTGTGGGACGGGATGGAGATGGGCGACGGCGCCGACGTGCACTGCTACACGCTCGATGAGTTCCAGCGCAAGCGGGAGCACACCCCCCGCGTCAAGGCCGTCGCCGAGCGCGGGGTCCTGCTCTACGAGGACTCCGACCCGCTCTATCCGCTGCCGCCGGACATGCCGCACCCCAACGGCGGCGGCGGCGAGCTCAGCTGATCGCGACCATCCGCTCGATCGGCACCCGGGCGCGATCGGCGATCTCCGCCGGCACCTTGACCTCGTGCACGCCGTCGCGCAGCGCGTCGCGGAGCTTGGGGAGCGTGATCATCTTCATGAAGCGGCATGACGCGGCCTCGTTGGCGGCGATGAACTCGGCGTCGGGGGCCGCCTGGCGCAGCGGATGGAGCATCCCGGTCTCGGTGGCCACGATCGTGGTGGCCTTGACCCCGGCCGCTTCGTCTGCCCCCAGCGAGCGCGCATAGCCGAGCATCCCGCCCGTGGAGAGCATGTGCACGCCCTCGGGGGCGATGTCGCCCGAGGCGACGTACTCCATGACGCTCGTCGAGCAGCCGCACTCGGGATGGATGAGGAAGTCGGCGCCGGGGTGCGCCTCGCGCACGGCCGTGATGTCGGCCGGCTTGATCCCCGCATGCACGTGGCACTCGCCGTCCCAGACGTGCATCGGGCGGCCCAGCGTCTTCTCCACGTAGGCGCCGAGGAACATGTCGGGGCCGAACAGGATCTCGGTGTCCTCGCCGTGGGTGCGGTAGATGTGCTCCACCACCTGCACGGCGTTGGCCGAGGTGCAGCAGTAGTCGGTCTCGGCCTTGACCTCGGCGGTGGTGTTGACGTACATGACGACCAGCGCGCCGGGATGCTGGGCCTTCCACTCGCGCAGCTGCGCGGCGGTGATCGAGTCCGCCAGCGAGCAGCCGGCGTCGAGATCCGGGATCAGCACCTGCTTGTCGGGACAGAGGATCGAGGCGGTCTCGGCCATGAAGTGCACGCCGCAGAAGGCGATCGTGCCGGCGTCGGAGGCCGCCGCCTGCTGGGAGAGCCCCAGCGAGTCACCGACGTAATCGGCGACGTCCTGGATCTCGGGCAGCTGGTAGTTGTGGGCGAGGATCACGGCCCCGCGGGCGGCCGCCAGCTCGCGCACCTCGTTCTGGAGCGCGGGGATGTTCTCGAGCATCAGCGGCGCCTCGGAGGCGCATGAGCATGGGCAGGTTCATGGCAATGGGGTGAGGAGGAGGGAGAGGTCGAGGGCCGGCGCGCTGTGGGTCAGCGCGCCCACCGAGACGAAGTCTACGCCGGTGCTCGCGACCTCCCTGAGCGTCTGGAGCGTCACTCCGCCGCTGGCCTCGAGCTCGGCGCGGCCGGCCACGTGGTCCACCGCTCGGCGCAGCTCGTCGGGGCTCATGTTGTCCAGGAGGATGCGGATCCCGCCCGCCCCGCCCGCGGCCAGCGCCTCGTCGACCTCGGCCAGGTCGCGGCATTCGACCTCCAGGGGGAGATCGGGAGCCTCCTCGCGGGCCCGGCGCACAGCGGCGCCGACGCCGCCGGCGAGCGCGGCATGGTTCTCCTTGATCAGGATCGCGTCATACAGGCCGGCGCGGTGGTTGGTCGCGCCGCCCGCGGCCACCGCGGCCTTCTCCAGCGCGCGCAGCCCCGGGGTCGTCTTGCGGGTGTCGAGGATGACCGCTCCCGTCCCCGCGACGGCCTGGACCGCGCGAGCCGCCATCGTGGCCACGCCCGACAGCCGCTGCAGGAAGTTCAGCGCCGTGCGCTCGCCGGAGAGCACCGCGCGCGCGCGCCCTTCGATCCGCAGCACCTCGCCCGACTCCCGCCAGACGCCCTCGGCCACCTCGCGGGCGAACGCCGCGTCGGGATCAAGCGACCGGAAGACCTGCTCGGCCACGTCGAGGCCGTAGATGACGCCCGGGGCCTTCTGGCGGATCACCGCCCGGGCGCGCGTATCGGCGGGGACGGTGGCGGCCGTCGTCACGTCGCCGTCGCCGAGGTCTTCGGCAAGCGCGCGGGCGACGACGTCAGCGGAATCGGCGGTCAACGCCTCCATGCCTGCCGAGGATAGGGGCCTCTCCCCCGGCTCCCGGCCCCCGGCAAGTTTTCCCACGATTTGTGGCCATTTGGTTATTGTGATGACGGTTTACAACCCAAAAGGGGGTAGTTCGTGCGTCGGATTGGGAGTCGGACGGGGGTGGGGGCTGCGGTAGCGCTGATCGCCCTGATCTCCGCGTCGGGGGCGACGGCCAAGTCGCTCACAAAAGTGGTGTACGCCGGGCCGGCGCCCGGCGTCAGCCAGGTCGCGGGCAAGTTCCTGCCCAAGAGCTTCGGCAAGCTCTATTCGCCGGACATCAACGCCTTCTTCAACAAGAAGACGACGATCAACGTGGGGGACACCGTGTCGTTCCAGATTCGCGGGTTCCACACGGTCGATTTCCCGGGCAAGGGCGGCGCAGCGCTGCCGCTCATCGTCCCGGGCAAGCTCGCGACCGGCGTCAACGACGCCGCGGGCAACCCGTTCTGGTTTGACGGCAGGGTGCCCAACGTCGGGCTCAACCCGACGCTGTTCGCGCCGCCCAAGGCCAAGACGTACAACGGCAGCCAGCGCTGGGACAGCGGCCTGGCGGCCGGCAACGGGCCGCCCAAGCCGTTCAACCTCACGTTCACCAAGCCGGGCACGTACAAGTACTTCTGCGACGTGCACCCCGGAATGATCGGGACCGTCGTGGTCAAGGCCGCCGGCAAGCCGATTCCGTCGGCCAAGCAGGATGCCGCGGCCACGGTCGCGCAGTTGACCGCCGACATCAAGGCGGCCAAGAAGGTGGCAGCGACCAAGCAGCCCACCGACACGGTCAGCCTCGGTGAGTCAACGCCGGGCGGCGTGGAGCTCTACGCCATGTTCCCGACCTCGCTCACGGTGAACGCGGGAACGGTCGTGACGTTCAAGATGTCCAAGAGCACGTTCGAGACCCACACGGCGACGTTCGGGAGCAGGGCGACCCTCACGAAGCTGGCCAAGGGGTTCCAGCAGGGTGCGAGCTTCCCGGCCCAAGGGGTCTACCCGAGCGATCCGACCCAACCGGTCACCGAATCGCTCACCAGCCACGGTGACGGCTTTGCCAACGTCGGGGCGCTGGACAACAATCCGGCCACGAAGCAGATCCCGTCCTCGGGCAAGATCGACTTCACCCAAGCAGGGACGTATCAGTTCATCTGCCTGATCCACCCCAACATGCACGGGACGATCATCGTCAAGTGATGTGACCCCTGCCCACCCGCGGGCCCGCGTGGTCCGCGGGTGGCGGGGGTCCTTCTCGGCTAGCGCGACTCAGCGCTGCCCGAGGCGGCGGTCACGGCGCCGTTCTCGATCCGTGGCCCCGCCAGCACCCGCACCGTCGCGAACGTCGGGTCCGCGGCGCCGTGCAGCCGCGCCCCGGCCTCGGTCAGCTCGCGCAGGTAGCGCACGACCTCGGCCGTGACCCGCTCTCCCGGCAGGAGCGTCGGGACGCCCGGCGGGTAGCCGGCGATCGACTCGCACGAGATGCGGCCGATGGCCTCATCGACCGGCACCGTCTCGCCCTCGCCCAGGAAGGCCTCACGGATGGGGACGACACTCTGGTGCTCGAGCGAGGTCCCGGGCGCGGCGATGGCCGGCCCCTGACCGGGACGCGCCACCGTCCGCACCGTCTCGGCGAAGTCGTGGGCGAAACGCTCGAGCGGCTCCACCGGTTGGCCCAGGCCGAGCACGAGCACGAGCGTCGCGTGGGTGGCCAGCTCGATGTAGATGTCGTAGGCGGCGCGCAGCTCGGCGGCGAGCTCGTAGCCGGTCACGCCCGTGCCGCGCACGTCGATGACGATGCGCAGCGGATCCCAGCCCGCGACCCCCGGCCGGCCGACCATGCCCTCGCCGACGATGGCGATGCCCGGGATGGCCTCGATCGCCTCGCGGGCACGCGCGGACGCGGCGAGCGTGCGGTCGAGCAGCGCCTCGCCGTGGGCGGCGAGCTGGCGCCGCGCGCTGTCCAGCGAGGCCAGCAGCAGCGAGTTGGGACTGGTGGAGCGCACCAGCCGCACGCAGCGGGCGACCTCGTCGGCGTCCACGAGACCGCCGGACGCGACGTGGAGCATCGCCGACTGGGTCAGGCTGCCGACGATCTTGTGGGTGGAGGCCAGCACCGCGTCCGCGCCCTGATGCAGCGGCGACTCGGGCAGGCTCGGATGAAAGCCGAAATGCGAGCCCCAGGCGCAGTCGACGATCAGCGCCACCCCGGCGGCGTGGGCCACCTCGGCGCAGCCGCGGATGTCGGCGGCCATCCCGTAGTAGGTCGGGGAGACGATGAAGGCCGCGGAGATGTCGGGCGAGCGCGAGAGCGCCTGCTGAAGCGCCTCGGGCGTGACCCCATGGGCCATGCCCAGCTCGTCGTCGTACTCGGGCGCGACGAAGCTCGCCATGCCGCCGCTGAGCACCAGTCCGTCGACGATGCTCGCGTGCGAGTTGCGCTGGACGAGCACGTGGCGCCCGGGCTTGGCCAGGGCCAGGCACAGCGCGTGGTTGCCCTGGGTGGCCCCGTTGGTGAGAAACCAGGTCTGCCCGGCGCCGTAGGCGGCTGCGGCCAGCTCCTCGGCGCGCTGGTAGGGGGTGGGCGTCGGCCCGGTGTCGATGCCCTCGATGTCCTGGCAGATGTCGAGCGCCAGCGCGCGGTCTCCGATCGCGGAGCGCAGGCCCGGGTCGGCCCCCGGGCCGCCTTTGTGGCCGGGCACGTGGAAGCGCACCGAGCCGCGGAACCCATAGGAGACGATCGCCTCGAGATAGGGCGCGGTGGGATGCTCGCGCCGGGGGCGGCGCGTGTCGCCGGGGTCGCGAGGCTCGGACACGAGCGCGCCGTCGCGCAGCTCAGCGGGCTCGGTGTCGTCGCGGGGGTCGTGGGCGGGTCCGGGAGAAGACGGGCTCATTTGGCCGCCTTGAGCAGATAGCTGCGGACGAAACCGTCCAGGTCGCCATCGAGCACGCGGTTGGCGTCGCCCATCTCGTGATCGGTCCGGTGGTCTTTGACCATGGTGTACGGGTGCAGGACATAGGAGCGGATCTGGGACCCGAAGTTGACGTCCTGCGCCTCTCCTTTCTCGCGTGCGATCTCCTCGCGGCGCCTGCGCTCCTCGAGCTCCAGGAGCTTGGAGCGCAGCATTGTCAAGGCCTCGGCCTTGTTGGAGGACTGCGACCGCTCGTTCTGGCACTGCACCACGATCCCCGTGGGCTTGTGCGTGATGCGCACCGCCGAGTCGGTCTTGTTCACGTGCTGGCCCCCGGCGCCGCTGGCCCGGTAGGTGTCGATCTGCAGGTCGTCGTCGTCGATCTCGACCTCGGCTGCCTCCTCGACCACCGGCGAGACCTCAACCCCGGCAAAGCTCGTCTGGCGGCGGTTGGCGGAATCGAAGGGCGACAGGCGCACCAGCCGGTGCACGCCCTTCTCTGACCCGTAGAGGCCATAGGCGTTCTCGCCCTTGACCCGGAACGTGGCCGATTTGATCCCGGCCTCCTCGCCGGGGGACGCCTCGAGCAGCTCGACGTCGAACCCGCGCTTCTCGGCCCAGCGCATCTCCATGCGCAGCACCATCTCGGCCCAGTCCTGGGCGTCGGTGCCGCCGGCCCCGGCGTTGACGGTGACCAGGGCGTCGCCCGAGTCGTAGCGCCCCGAGAACAGGCGCTCCTCCTCGAGCTCGTCGAGGCGGGCCTGCACGCCGGCGATCTGCTCCTCCAGCTCGGAGGCGATGTCGGGGTCCTCTTCGGCCAGCTCGGCGAGCGGCTCCAGGTCCTCGACGTCTGACTCCAGCTGACGAAAGACGCCCAGCTTGCGGCTGGCCCGGGCGTGCTCGGCCGACACCTTCGCGGCGCGCTCCTGGTCGTCCCAGAAACCGGCCGCCCCCATCTCATCTTCCAGCGCACTGGTGCGCTGGGCTAGCTCAGCCGGGTCAAAGATAGTCCGAGAGCAGCTTGAGCTGCCCACGGATTGCCGCGAGACGCTGGGGGAGCGGCTCTGAGGGGGCGGTCGCCATACGGGCGCTCACGTTAGCAACCGCGACCTCGTGTGCGATTTGAATCTTGTCCAATGGGTAGGGGTTGCTCGTAACGGCTGTTACCGAGAGGGAGGCTGCGCCGTGTACAAGCAGGTACTCGACCCTGTGTCCCATTCGCTGGGACTCACCTCGATCTTCGCCATCCTGCCCCTGCTGACGTTGTTCGTCCTGCTGGGGATCGTGCGGCTCAAGGCGCAATGGGCGTCGCTGTGCGCACTGGGAGTGGCGCTCCTCGTGGCGATCTTCGTCTACTCGATGCCGGTCGGCCAGGCGGCCGACTCGGGACTTGAGGGGGCGGCATTCGGCTTCTGGCCGATCATGTGGATCGTCCTCAACGCCCTGTGGATCTACAACATGACCGAGTCCACCGGCTATTTCGCGGTCCTGCGCCGCGCCTTCGCCATGATCTCCGACGACGTGCGCGTGCAGGTGGTGGTGATCGCCTTCTGCTTCGGCGCGCTGCTCGAGGCGCTGGCCGGGTTCGGCACGCCCCCGGCGATCTGCAGCATCATGCTTGTCGGGCTCGGGCTGAGTCCGTTGAAGGCCGTCGCCGTGGCCCTGGTCGCCGATACCGCTCCGGTGGCCTTCGGCGCCATCGCCATCCCGATCACCACGCTCGGACAGGTCACGGGCCTGCCGGTCCAGCATCTGAGCAGCATGGTCGGGCGCCAGACGCCGTTCCTGGCCTTGATCCTGCCGTTCATCCTGGTCTTCATGGTCGACGGGCGCCGTGGACTGCGCGCGGTGTGGCCGGCAGCGTTCATCGCCGGCCTCACGTTCGCCGGGCTCCAGTTCGTCATGTCCAACTACATCTCAATGGAGCTGACCGACATCGTCGCGTCGCTGGGCTCGGCGGGCGCGCTCGTCCTGTTCCTGCGCGTGTGGCAGCCGAGCGCCCCCGCCATGGCGGCGACGGCGCGCGGCCGGCAGCAGCCCGCGATCGCGGGCGGCAGCACCGCCGACGCCGCGTTCGAGCGCAACGTGCGCGCGGGCTCGACCAACGGTGACGGGCCGCCGCCGAGCCGCAAGGACATGCTGCTGGCCTTCGCGCCCTACGCGATCATCGTCGTCGTCCTCGGCGTGATGAGCCTGCACCCCGTCCTGAAATGGCTGGACGGCGCGACCACGAAGTTCTCGTGGCCCGGACTGCACGTGATCAACGGCAAGGGCAAGGCTCCCACCAGCGAGCTCTTCAAGCTCAACTGGCTCACCGCGGCCGGTACCGGGCTGTTGATCGCAGGCATCCTCACCGCGATAGTGCTCCGCGTCAACCCGCTGCGCGCCCTGCGCCTCTACTGGCAGACGATCGTGCAGATCAAATGGGCGCTGCTGACCGTCATGACGGTGCTCGCCATCGCCTACGTGATGAACATGTCGGGCCAGACGATCACGCTGGGCACGTGGGCGGCCGGGGCGGGCGGGTTCTTCGCCTTCCTCTCACCGCTGATCGGCTGGTTCGGAACCGCGGTCACAGGCTCTGACACCTCGACCAACTCGCTGTTCGGCGGCCTGCAGGTGGCAGCGGCCAAGCATGCGGGCCTGTCGCCGACCCTGATGGCGGCCGCCAACAGCTCGGGCGGCGTCCTGGCCAAGATGGTGTCGCCTCAGAACCTGGCCATCGGGGCCGCGGCCGTCGGCCTGGCCGGGCGCGAGGGCGACATCTTCCGCAAGGTGCTCGGGTGGTCGGTCGTCCTGGTGCTGCTGATGGCGGTGCTGGTGCTGCTGCAATCCGGCGTGCTGTCGTTCATGGTCCCGTCGTAGCGGGCGGCGGGGCCATGGCGGCCCGTTTCCTGAAGCCACAGATCGCACACCGCGCGCGTCCGTGGCTTCAGGCGTCCGTCCGCTCAGTCGAGGTAGTCGTAGGCCTCGAGGGTGAGGAAATCGGCCAGCGGCTCTGACAGCGCGACCTTCTCGAAGATCTCCCGAGTCTCGACGGGGCGCCCGGCCTGCCAGGTCTCCTCCCCCACCTCGGAGCGGATCTTGGCCGTCTCCTCGTCGAGGATCTGGCGCACGAGCTCGGCGGTGACGGTGCGCCCGTCCTGCAGCGCGCAGCCGTGATGGACCCACTGCCAGATCTGCGAGCGTGAGATCTCGGCGGTGGCGGCGTCCTCCATCAGGGAGTTGATCGCCGCCGCGCCGCGCCCGCCCAGCCAGAAGGAGACGTACTGGAAGCCCACGTTGACGTCGGTGCGCAGGCCCGCCTCGGTGATCTGGCCCGGCGTCTCGGGCAGCGAGAGCAGGTCCGCCGCGCTCACTGACACGTCGGGGCGCTGCACCGACAGCTGGTTGGGGGCGCCCTGAAGGCCGGCCTCGAACACCTCGCGCGCCACCGGGACGAGATCGGGGTGGGCCACCCAGGTCCCGTCGTAGCCCTGCTTGACCTCGCGCTCCTTGTCGGCGCGCACCCCCGCCAGCGCCTTCTCGTTGGCCTCCTCGTCGCGGCGGGAGGGGATGAGCGCGGCCATGCCACCCATCGCGTGGGCACCCCGCTTGTGGCAGGTGGCGGCCAGAAGCTCGGCGTAGGCGCGCATGAACGGCACCGTCATCGTCACGTCGCCGCGATCGGGCAGCACCATCTCCCGCCGGTCGGTGAAGCACTTGATCGCCGAGAAGATGTAGTCCCAGCGCCCGGCGTTCAGGCCCGCCGAGTGGTCGCGCAGCTCGTACAGGATCTCGTCCATCTCGAACGCGGCCGGGAGCGTCTCGATCAGCACGGTCGCCTTGATCGTCCCGCGCTTCATGCCGACGCGGTCCTCGGCGTAGTCAAAGACGTCGTTCCACAGCCGCGCCTCGCGATGGGACTCCATCTTGGGCAGGTAGAAGAACGGGGCCAGCCCGGAGGCGATCAGCGGTGGCCCGGAGTTGAAGAAGTACATGCCGAAGTCGAACAGGCCGCCGGCGACCGGCTCGCCGTCGATGCGCAGGTGGCGCTCGTCCAGGTGCCAGCCGCGGGGGCGGACGAGCAGCGTCGCCGGTTCGTCGACCAGCTCGTAGTGGCGCCCATCCGAGCCGTCGTAGGTGATCGTCCCCAGGATCGCGTCGCGGACGTTGATCTGGCCCTCGACCATGTTCTGCCAGGTGGGGGCGTTGGCGTCCTCGAAGTCGGCCATGAACCCGTCGGCCCCGGAGTTCAGGGCGTTGATGACCATCTTGCGGTCGGTCGGCCCGGTGATCTCGACCCAGCGCTGCTGGAGCGCCGCGGGCACCGGCGCCACGGTCCAGTCGCCGGAGCGGATCTCCTCCGTCTCGGGCAGGAAGTCGAGCAGCTCGCCCTCGGCCAGGCGAGCGCGCCTCTCCACGCGGGCCCTGAGCAGCTCCCGGCGGCGCTCGTCGAACTCGGCATGGAGCTCTGAGACGAACTCCAGCGCATCGGGGCCCAGGACCTCCTCAAACGCCGGCCCGGTCCGTCCCTGCAGTTCAAGTCGCGGATGCGCGGCCATCTCCATTCATCCTTTCCGAGCGTCTGGGGCGGCAAACGTAGCGGGCGCGCGGGGGCGGCGCTCAGGCGCCGTGGCACTTCTTGTACTTCTTGCCCGACCCGCACCAGCACGGGTCGTTGCGCCCGATCTGCTGGGACTCGTCGACGACGCGCTGCTGGACCGGCTCGGGTGGGCCTTCCTCGCCGTAGCTCTCCTGCTCGGCACCGGCGGCCGCGGCCATCGCCATCGCACCGGCGGCGTTCTGACCGCCGGAGTAGGTGACCCGGCCGCCTCCGGTCGCCGACGTGGATGACGAGCTGCCGCTGCGGCTCGGCGACTGGGGCGGCATCGGCTGCCCGTTGGCGTCGTGGATGGTGACCTCGACGTGGTAGATGAGCCGCGCGAAGTCGGACCACACACTGTTCATGAGGTCCTGGAACAGCTCGTAGGCCTCGTTCTTGTAGGCCACCAGCGGATCCATCTGGGCCAGTCCCCGCAGGCCGATGCCGTGCTGGAGGTAGTCCATGTCGTAGAGGTGCTCCTGCCAGCGCTGGTCGATGATCTCCAGCAGCAGGTAGCGCTCGACGTGGCGCATCAGCTCCTCGCCGAGCTCCTCCTCGCGGTGGTCGTACTGGGCCAGGGCCTCCTCCTGGAGGCGCTCGGTGAGCTCCTCGCGGTCCGCGCGGCCGGGCTCGGGCCACTCGAAGTCGTCAGAGGGGATGTAGATCTCCTCGATGCGGCGCATGAGCCCGTCCAGGTCCCAGTCGTCGACGAACTCGCCCGCGGTGTACTCCTCCACGAGCCGCTCGAGGAGGTTGACGATCTCCTCGCGGGCGGCGGCGCTCATGTCGCGCCCCTCGAGGACCTCGTCGCGGTAGGTGTAGACGACCTCGCGCTGCTGGTTGAGCACGTCGTCGTACTCCAGCGTGTGCTTGCGCTGGAGGAAGTGCTGCTCCTCGACCTTGCGCTGGGCCTTCTCGATCTGCTTGGAGAGCATCCCGGCCTCGATCGGCTCTTCGTTGCCCTCGTCGTCGACCGAGCCCAGCCGGTCGAGGATCTTGTAGATCCGCTCGCCGGCGAACAGGCGCACCAGGTCGTCCTGCGCCGAGAGGAAGAACCGCGACTCGCCCGGGTCGCCCTGGCGGCCGGAGCGGCCGCGCAGCTGGTTGTCGATCCGCCGCGACTCGTGGCGCTCGGTCCCGATGATGAACAGCCCACCGGCCTCCATCACCTGGTCGTGCTGGGCCTGGACGCGCTCCTCGATGGTCGGAAGCACCTTGAGGAAATGCTCCTCGTAGTCGGGGTCGTCGAGCTTGAGCCCAAGCTTGGCCACCTCGAGGGTGGCGAGATGCTCGGCATTGCCGCCGAGCTTGATGTCGACGCCGCGCCCGGCCATGTTGGTGGCGATGGTGACCGCGCCCGGCGCGCCCGCCTCGGCGACGATCTCACCCTCGCGGGCGGCGTGCTCGGGCTTGGCGTTGAGCACGGAGTGCGTGATGCCGCGCTTGGTCAGGCGGTCCGAGAGCAGCTCGGAGACCTCGACCGCGATCGTGCCGACCAGGACCGGCTGGCCGGCGTTGTGGCGCGCCTCGATCTCCCGGACCACGGCGCTCCACTTGCCGTCCTTGGTCTTGTAGACCTGGTCGTTGTTGTCCCGGCGGACCATCGGCCGGTTGGTGGGGATCTGGATCACCGGGAGCTCGTAGATCTTCATGAACTCGGTGGCCTCGGTGAGTGCCGTGCCGGTCATGCCCGCGAGCTTGTCGTACATCCGGAAGTAGTTCTGGAGCGTGATCGTGGCCAGGGTCTGGTTCTCCTCCTGGACGCGCACCCCCTCCTTGGCCTCCACCGCCTGGTGCAGCCCCTCTGACCAGCGCCGGCCCTCCAGGATGCGCCCGGTGAACTCGTCGATGATCTTGACCTCGCCGTCGATCACCTCGTAGTCGTAGCCGCGCTTGTAGAGCGACTCCGCGCGCAGCGACTGCATGAGGTGGTTGACCAGGTGCCCGTTCTCGGCCCGGTAGAAGTGGTCGACGCCCATGAAGCGCTCGGCCTTGGCCACGCCCTGCTCGGTGATCGAGACCGTCTTGTGCTTCTCGTCGAACTCGTAGTCGAAGTCGGCGACGAACTCCTTCTTGGACCGCGGATCGAGCCCCTCGGGGGTCTTGCCGGCCTTCAGCTTGGGGGCCAGCCGGGCGAACTTGCCGTAGAGGTCGGCCGCCTGCTCGGGCGCGCCGGAGATGATCAGCGGGGTCCGGGCCTCGTCGATGAGGATGTTGTCGACCTCGTCGACGATGGCGAAGCGGTGATAGTGGGTCTTGCCGTCCTCGTCCTTGGCGCGACCGCCGTGCTGGAACTTCTCCTCCAGGCTCTTGGCCATGTTGTCGCGCAGGTAGTCGAAGCCGAACTCCGAGTTGGTGCCGTAGGTGACGTCGGCGGCGTAGGCGGCGTGCTTCTCCTCGAAGGGCTGCATGTTCTGCAGCACGCCGACGCTGACGCCGAGCATGTCGTAGATCGGCGTCATCCACAGCGCGTCGCGGCGGGCCAGGTAGTCGTTGACCGTGACGACATGAACGCCATGGCCGGGCAGCGAGTTGAGGACCACGGCCAGCGTCGCGGTCAGCGTCTTGCCCTCACCGGTCTTCATCTCGGCGATGCAGCCGTCGTGGAGGACCATCCCGCCGATGAGCTGCACGTCGAAGTGGCGCATGCCCATCGACCGCTTGCCGGCCTCGCGGACCAGCGCGAAGCACTCATAGATCAGATCGTCGAGCGGCTCGCCGTTGCGGGCCCGCTCGCGCAGGCCGTCGGCCGCCTCCAGTACCTCTTCGTCGGTGGCGTGCTCGAGCTCCGCCTCGTAGGCGTTGATCCGGGAGACGCGCTGCTCGTAGCTCTTGAACTTCTTGGCTTCGCCCATGCGAAGCGCGCGGTCCAAAAAGGACATGAAGTTAGGGTAGCGCGGGCGACCTCAGGGCTTGTAAGAGATCGATGTGAAATGCGCCACGGCGGCGACCGCGGGGCGAGCGCCGGGACCGCGGGGGCGGGCGGCGAGGAGCGGGCGGCGAGGGGCGGGGCGGCGAGCGCGGCGTTCACACAGATCGCCGGCCGGCCGCGCCGCCCTCCGGCGCGCAGTCAGGCAGCCGGCGAAACGTCCCCAGGCAGGACTTGACTCGCCGCTACGCGCGACTCGCGCCGTTTGCGCCGCTTGTCGCGGTGGCGCTTGACCTGAACGGACAGCTCATCCGCGCACAGGTTGATGGAATGCATCAGATCGCCCGACGCGTCACGGGCCCGGAGCGTCACCCCCTTGAGGTGCAGCGTGGCCTCGGCGACCTTGCTGTCGGGATTCGCCGGGTTCCGCTCCTGGATCAGCTCCACCTCCAACTCCGCGAGCTCCGAGACCTGTTTGGAGATCTTCCCGAAGCGCTTGTTGACGTGCTCTCGCATGTCATCCGAGACGTGAAGGTTCCGGCCCTTGACCTGGATCCGCATTCGTCGACCTCCCGACTGAAGCGTTGATCTATGTGAACACGAGGTTATTCCCGCAACCGGCGTTTGTCGAGCGTCACAATGTCGGTCGTTGCTCACCAACGTTGCTCCAACCATCGCCTGGACCTTCGAGCCGTCGGTCCTGATCGGGGTGGCGGCGCTCGGGGTGCTCTACGTCCTCGGATGGCGGCGCGCTCAGGCCACCGGCTCGACGCACAAGCCGGGCTACGGACGCCTGGCCCTGTTCGCGCTGGGGCTGGTCGTCATCCTCGCCGCGCTCGTGTCGCCGATCGATGCGCTGGGCGACCAGCTGCTGCTCATGCACATGGTCCAGCACATCCTGCTGCTGGACTTCGCCCCCATCCTGCTCATCCTCGGCCTCAACAAGGTCCTGCTGCGGCCGGTCACGCGACGGGTCCAGGTCATCGAGCGCCGCGCCGGGTTCTTCGCCCACCCGGCGTTCGCGGTGATCGCCTACGCGGGCTTCATGTGGCTCTGGCACGTCCCGGCGTTCTACGACGCCGCTCTGCACCACACCACCATCCACGCCATCGAGCACATCTGCTTCGCCGCCGCCGGAACGCTCTACTGGTGGCACCTGCTCTCGCCGATCCGCAACCGGCAACGGCTGGGCGGCATGGGGCCGGTGGCCTACATGGTCTCCACCAAGCTGCTGGTGGGGCTCCTGGGGATCGTGCTGGCGTTCGCGCCCGCGTCCTTCTACCCCTTCTATGAGCACCACCCCCGCTACTGGGGCCTCTCCCCCTCCGAGGATCAGTCGCTGGCGGGGCTGACGATGGCGCTCGAGCAGTCGATCGTGATGGGGATCGCGCTGGTGTGGGTGTTCGTGCAGATGCTGGGCGAGTCAGAGCGCGAGGCCCAGCGCAAGGAGCGCTACGAGGTGGTGTGAGCGCCGGCCGCGCGGCGGGCCGAGGCCCTCCGCGCGGTCACGGCGATCACGTCACTTGCTGCAGGGGGCTGAGCCCGCTGACCGTCTTGGTCTCGTTCGGCCGGGTGCCCGTGGTCGGCAGCGTGGCCGTGAACGTCATCGTACCAGGGCCGCTTGCCCTTGCAGCCGACTGACGCCAGCGAGCATCGTCTTGCCCTTGACTTCTTGGCGACTTGAGCCAGACGAGGTGCTCGGTCTCGAGCGAACCGGCGACCTTGCCCGCGCCCAGCGGGAAGCTCACGTAGGCGGGAACCGGCACGTCGAGCACCAGTTCTTGCCCGAGTCTTGTAGGTCGCCGGGTAGGGGCCGACGTCTGCCGGTCTTGAGTCGCCGTGCCAGGCACAGGTGGTTCGGGGCCTGGTCGACGAAGAAGAACGTCAGCTTGCCCTGGCCGCTGTTCCAGACGTGCAGCAGCGGGTCACAGGGGGCCGCGGCGGCGGTGAAGTCCGTCGCGAGCCGACCGCCGCGGTGATGTATCCGGTGGCGACCTAGCGCGCCCTTGGGGCACCCCGTGTCGTTGTGGGCGTTCGCGATCGATCTTGAGCGATGCACGTCGGGAAGTCCTTGCCCGTCGGCCTTCAGGCCGTAGATCGTGGTCTTGATGTCTTTCAGGACCGCGGTGCGGTTGCCGGTGGATCCCGTGGCCTTGATGTCCTGGGTGAAGCCGACCGGCGACCGGCTTGGCGGGGTTCCGGCCTTCTTGCTGGCGAAACTTCAGGCTCGCCGAGTACGTGTTGATCGCGGCGTAGGCCGTGCCGGCCGCCACGAGCACGCCGAGCGCCGCGGCGATGAGCACTATGCGTCGCAAATGACTCCTCCTTGGAGTGGATCGTTGCTCTTCAGCGTGAGCGGCGCCGGGCTGGTCAGTGCTCACGGAAGGGGTTGAAGATGGGGGAAGCTCTGGTTCTGGCCGGTGGTCGCGATGCCGAGCGGCGACTGGGCCTGGCATGGCGGCCCTCCGGGCGTGGAGGTGTAGTAGTACTGCTCAACGAGTTGCGCGAGGGTTAACACGGTCCCGGTACGAAGTTGTGCTCTGCGACAGCGAGGATCCGATCGTCGGCAGCGGATTGTTGGTGCACAGGTAGCTGCCGAACGGCGCAGGCCGCTGCAGCAGCTGGTTGTAGCCGCCCGGGGCCATGTAGGGATTGGTGCGGTTGCTGTAGGGCGCTTCGGGTAGGCGGTCAGCGCTCCGGGTTGATCGGGTTCGAGATCCGCAGTAGTGCGCGTTCCCGCCGTTGGCCGAGGCAGAGCTGGCCCTCGCTGGTCGCGGTGCTGTTGGCGAAGAATGCCGCGATCTCGCCGCGGAAGGCGTTGATGTAGTTGATCACGGGCACCAGTTCGCCCAGATAGGGCTTGAGCCGCACCAGGAACGGCACGCTCTCGTTGAGGAAGCTCGTCAGCGCCGGGAAGCCGGCCTTGGAGGCCTGGGTCAGCGGGGCCATGTCGACCATCAGGTCGCGCAGCTCCGGCGCCAGAACCACGAGCCCCTGCAGCACCGGGTTCAGCTGGACCGCCGCGGGTCGAGCTCGTCGATCAGCGGCTTGGTCGTCTGGGCGAACGTGCCCAGCCGGTTGACCGTGCTGTCGATTCGCTGAGGAACGCGGGGAAGGCCCGGATCGTGTCGGCCAGATCCTGGTCGCGCGCCGCGGTGGCGGCGAACAGGCGCGTTGGTGTTGCGCACGAAGCCCTGGAGGGCCGCCGGCGACCCGCTCAGCGCCGAGAACACCTGGCCGCCGTCGCGCAGCAGCGTGGTGGTGGCGGCGCTCTGGCGGTTGAGCACCGCCAGCACGGAGTCGACGTTGGTGGCGAACGGGTAGAGCTGGGCGAACGCCTGGTTGAACTGCTCGCCGCGGCCGGTCAGCGCGATCCCGCCCTGCTGCATCCAGGTCTGGAACGCCCGCCGTGTCTTGGGATCGAACGCCGAGAAGATCTGGTCGAGCTCCACGGTCGGCGCCACCTGGGCCTGCGGGAGGCTCCCGCCGTCGGGCAGGCTTGGGGTCGTTCGGAGTGCCGGGCGAGAGCTCGACGTAGGTCTCGCCCAGCAGCGTCTTCTGGCGCAGGATGGCCCGGGTGTCGGCCGGCCGCGGCGCGTACTCCTCGTTGATCTCGATCACCGCGCGCGACAGGCCGGTCCTGTGGTCCAGGCCGACGCTGACGACGTGGCCGACGGGGACGCCGGAGATCTGCACCTGGGCCTGGGAGGCCAGCTCGACGGCCTCGTCGAACTCGACGCTGAAGCGGTACCCCTGCGAGGCCAGCGGCATCGAGCCGCCGAACGAGATCCACAGGAAGATCAGCAGCCCGATGCACGAGGCCGTGAACGCGACCATCGTGAACATCGCGAAGTTGGTGGGCCGCTGCTTGTTCATTTCGCCGTCGGGCAGGTCACGGTGGTCGTGCCGGCGAGTCGTGGTGACGCCGGGCAGCGTCGGCGGCGCGGGGGCGTTGAGCAGGTCGAGGATCACGCCCAGGGCCGGGCTGCTGGGCGCCAGCTGGTTCTCGAAGAAGTTCAGCTCGGTCACATGTGCCCATGAACAGGCCCTGGAGCACGGCGCCGTTGGCATCCTGGGAGCTGACCAGGCTGTCGGCGATGTGGGCCAGCCACGCTCCCCAGAACAGATAGCTCTGCTGGCCGCCGCCGGGCTTGTGGGCGAGCTCGTTGAACAGCGTGTTGAGCACCGCGATCGAGCTCGACAGCGCCGGGATGGTGGCCTTGAGCTTGGGCGCGCCCGCCGCCAGCGTGCGCGCCAGGGGCTGGACGGCCACGCTGAACGGCCGCAGCTGGTTGGCGATGACCGGCGTGGTGTCGCGGAACAGCGGCCGCGAGGCCTTCAGCGCCGGCCCCAGGTTGCGCGCGAACGGCTGCAGCTGCGTCAGGGTCGTGGTGCTGGCGGTGGCGAAGCCCCTGACCTTGTTGAGCGTCTCGATGCTCTGCTGCAGCGTCGGCGGGAACTCGGTCAGCGTCTGCTCCAGCTGGGTGTCGTTGGCGGCGATCGCTGAGAAGTTGGTGTCCGAGGCGCGGATCAGCGAGGCGAGCTGGCCCTCGACCCCGCCGAAGGCGTTGGTGACGAGGTTGAGGTTGTGGATGGCGCGGCGGATGTTGCGCCTGGCGCGTGGCCAGCAGGGTGGCGAACGGCTTGGTGTCGCGATCCAGGGGCTCAAAGCGCTTGAGCGTGCCCCGCAGGTCGGCCACCGCCGTCGGGCTCGGCGCGTCCCGCTGGCCCCCGGGTCGTGGAAGGCCTGGGCGCCGGCGGACAGCAGCAGCACCAGGTAGTTGCGGGTGTCGGAGTCCAGCGAGGAGAGGATCTCCGAGAGGTCCACGTCGGGCTGGGTGTTGGCGGCCGGCAGCGATCCCGCCGTTGGGCACCCGGCCGGCGTTGCGGGTGCCCGGGATCCAGCGCCAGGTACATGTCCTTCAGCGGCGTGCGCGGCCGCAGCAGCACGGTCGCGTTGCGGTAGATCGGCGCGTACTGCTTGTAGATGTTCATCGTCACGATGGCCTGGCCGTTGTGCAGGACGACGCCGCCGATCTGGCCGACCTGGACCCCGGCGATCGTCACCGCCTGCCCCTGACCGCACGTCACCGCCGCGGCGGTCGCGAACGGCGCGCGCACCTGGTAGTAGGTCTGGCCGAAGACGAACGACGGCTGGTGCTCGAGGATGTAGGTGCTGACGCCGATGGCGGCGACGATCAGCACCGCGATGGCGGCGAAGTCGACGCGGTGGTCGCGGATGGCGCGTTTCACGGTCCCGCCCCCGTCTTGGCGGCGTTGAGGTTGGGCGGCGCGGTCCGGAAGCAGGGGACGTCGCGGTCGAGCGGCGGCGCCTTGCCGGGGTAGGCGGGCCGCGTGCCAAGCGGCGGCAGTACCGCGTTGCCGTACAGCGGGCCCGTGCCCTGAGGTAGCCGGTGGCCA
This sequence comes from uncultured Solirubrobacteraceae bacterium, assembly GCA_963764125.1. GTDB lineage: Bacteria > Actinomycetota > Thermoleophilia > Solirubrobacterales > Solirubrobacteraceae > Palsa-465. Next base: position 142,487 of record CAVXRR010000037.1, on the reverse strand, counting down.
CCCGCTCAGAGCCGCCGCCGGCGTCGAGCGCGACGTAGCGGCCGTTGCCGTCGAAGTTCTGGCAGATCCCGGCCAGGCCCACCGCGGACTGGAACAGCTCCTGGTAGTTCTGCAGCCCGGTGGTGAGCGGCGGATCCTGGATCGCGCTCGTTGCCGGTCGGGATCATCGTATGCACGAAGCAGCGGGCCAGCGCCTCAGACCCGTTGAGCAGCGCCTTGGACGAGATCAGCGTGCTCGAGTCCCCTGCACCGCCGGGGTGAGCGAGGCGAGCAGGCCCCCGAGCTCCTGGGGGGAGAGCAGCGCCGTGGACTGGGCCAGCCACGGCAGGCCGGCGGTGATCGTCGGGCGCAGTCTCCTTGACGCTCGGGGTCAGGGCCGCGGCGAACCGCTGGGTGGGCCCGAACGACGCCTGGAGCGGCCCGAGCGCGGAGTCGGCGGCGTGCAGCAACGGCGGCAGCAGGGAGATCGTCGTCGACAGGTCCTGCTGGCGGGCGGCCAGCGCCCCCATGGTGGCGTTGAACGTCGTCACCAGGTCCGCCAGCTGGGTCTGAGCGCGAGGCCAGCGCGGAGAACATGCGCGCGTTGCCGGTGACCACGCCCGAGAGATCGTGAGGCTGGCTGCCCAGCAGCGCGGCGTTGACGATCGTCGAGGCCCTGAACGCGCCGGCGGCGTACTGGAGCGACTTGTTGAGCGACTGCCCCGGCGGTCAGCCCCTGCACGCTCGGATCCTGGGTGGCGTCCTGGGCGGCGGTCGGCTGGCCGTTGAACGACTGCGCCCAGGCCCTGGAGCACGCGTCTGCAGGTCGGCGCGGCGTGTTGGAGCGCAGCGCCGACAGGACGCGGTCCAGCTGCACCGGGCCCGGTCGTCTGGGAGGCCGGCAGCGTCGCGCCCGAGGAGACGGCGGGCGCGTTGGGCGTCCCCGGGTGCAGGTCGACGTAGAAGTTGCCCTCCAGGAACAGCCGGGGGCGGATGTCGGCGGTGGCGTCGGCGTGGATGGGCAGGCCGCTGGACTGGATCGACATCGTCGCCACCGCCGCGCTGGAGCTGCCCCCCGACGCGCTGCACCGCGGTGACGGTGCCGACGTTGACCCCGGCGATGCGCACCGGCGAGCCGAGGTGCAGCTGGGTCTCCACCGTGAACGTCGCCTCAGCGTGAACGGGGAGCCGGCGAACGGCAGCCCGCCGCCGAAGACCAGGTAGCAGACCGCCAGGATCACCACGGCGGCGATGGCGCCGGCGGCGAAGTTGCTGACGCGGGAGCGGTGGCGCCTCATTTGCCGCTCCGCCTGGGTGACCTCGGTCTTGGTGCCCGGGTTGCTCGGGCGGGTTGCCGATGACGCGCCTTGCCGCGGACGAACTTCTCGTTGCCCGCGTGCACTGCGCCGGCTGCCCGGGCGAGTCGGTGTACGGATACGGGTTGGCGTGCACCGGACCCGATGCGCCGCTCTCAGCGCCGGTGTAGAGCTTGCTGGAGGGCTGGCCCTCACGGCCGGGTACGTCGTCGATCGGCACCTGGGCGAAGCGCAGCAGCCCGCCCTGGGCTGACGTGCTCGGAGAGCAGGCTCTGCGTATTGCGCAGGAACAGCGTCACGTAGTTGCACGTCGCCTGGACCGGGGTGAGGAAGGCCAGCGGCGGGCCCGAGCTTGGACAGCGTCAGGGTGAGGCGGTCCAGGCCCTGCTGGACCGACGGGTTCTGGGCGTAGGCGGCGGTGTTCTTGCGACAGCGTGACCGTGCGCCGGTCCAGCGCGGCGGTGCCGGGCAGGTTGCGGGTGCCGATGGCGAAGGCGCTGGACAGGACCGGGGCGCTCTGCGGCAGCGTGGCCACGCCCGGGCGCAGTGTGGAGAACAGCGCCGCCGTGTCGGTCAGGAACGGGCGGATCACCGGGGCGTTGGTGATCGTCGCGTCGAACATCGGCGGCGTCTCGGAGATCGTCTCCTGCAGCGAGGGCACGGCGACCCCGGCCAGCGCGCGGAAGGTGGTGTCGAGGTTGGCGAACAGCTGCCCCTGGGTCTCGGCCACCGGGACCAGCGCGCCGGTGTAGTTCGCCAGGCTGCGGAAGAAGCCGCCGAGGTTGGTGTTCGGCGAGGCGAGGTTCGCGGCCACCGGCTGCAGATCGCGCAACAGCGGCACGAACGCCCCGATGGCGTTGTTGATGTCATACCCCCGTCCGGCCAGCGCCTGGCCGAAGCCGATCGTCGTCCGCTGGACGCCGACGCGGGTCGGCCGGGGTGAACATCGACAGCACCTGGTCGAAGTCCACCTCGGTGCTCTCCTGGCGCAGTCGGGACCGTCGCGTTCTGGCCAAAGCCCACCGAGGAGTGGCCGGGCGTGATCTGCAAGGTACTTGAGCCCGATCGCGCCCTTGAGGCGGATCGTGAACCGTCGAGTCGACCGGAAGTGGCTTGATGCTGTTCTGCAGCTGGACGTTGATCAGCGCGATCGGCCGCCCGTCGGGGAGGCGCTCGGGCGTCACGGTGGACACCAGGCCCACCAGCGCGCCGCCCATGTTGACGTTGTCGCCGTGGGCGAGTTCGCTGGCGTTGGCGGCCTGCACGTGCAGCTTGTAGGTGGGCACGAAGGGCAGCCCATTGGTCGCGTTGTAGGCCAGGTACACGGCGACGATCGTCACCAGGACGGTGAGAGCGCCGATGAGCACCGGGTTGCCGGCGAGGCCGGGGTTGCGGCGACTGGACCTCATGGACCGTTCCCGACGAGGAACGAGAGCAGGCCCTGCATCGAGCGCTGCGGCTGGGACTGCTCAGCGGCCGACTGGACGGCCTTGGCGACCACTCGGTCGGGGTGTCGCGACGGCGCGGTGGCCCCGCCCTGTGCGTCTGGCCGGCCGCCGAGGCGATGGCGCCGCGATGACGCCCGCTCGCTGGACGAGACGCTGGCGTCGACGCCTCGCGAAGTTGGCCGAGCACCCGGCCGCGGGCGTCGAGACGTAGTTGGTGCAGCTGGAGACCAGCGGCTCGTCGCGCACGAAGTGGCCCAGGCTGTCAAAGCCGTTGCCGGCCACCGCGCCGTTGAACAGCAGGCTTCATGAGCTGCTCGATGCCGCCGGTGGTGTCCAGGCTCGAGGAGCTTCTGCAGGTTCGCGGCGGTGGGCGCGCCGGCGTTGCCCAGCGCCAGCAGGCGGTCGGCCAGCGGCTGGGTGGCCAGCAGCGACGGCTGGGACTGCTGGGCGGCGGCGCCGAGGTTGATCAGCGCGGTCCGCGCCTCGGTGGCGAACGGGGTGAGGTTGGCGAACTGCTGCCCCAGCGCGGCGGCGCTCTGGCCCAGGCTGGTCATCAGCGGCGTGCCCTGGTCGGCCAGCGTGCCCAGGTCGGCCATCAGCGGGCGCAGCTGCGCCAGGTAGGTCGGGAACTTCCGGAACGTCTCGGAGATCGCCTGGGCGCGGGCGGCGCTGGCCACCGCGGTGGTGTCTGGCCTGGGTGATGAAGCCCGAGATCTGCTTGTGCTCGCGCGCCAGCGGACGCCAGCACGGTGTCGGAGTCGGTGGCCAGCTGGGCCAGGGTGCGGTTCTGGCCGACCAGGATCTTCAGCACCTTGTCGGTGTTGCCCAGAGCGGGGTTGGCGCGGTGGATGACCGCGTTGAGGTCCGAGCCGCGCGCCGCCAGGCCGGTCCCGAACTCGTTGATGATCACCGCCAGCGACTGGCGCACCGGCTCGGTGGAGATGTCCTGGACGATGTCGGAGTCGATCGGCGAGCTCGTGCGCGTCACCGGCAGGTAGTAGGTGCCCTTGCCCGAACCCACGTTGATCCGCGGCAGCGCGGGGGCGCCCGCGGTGCCCGGGGTGCAGTCCACGTACTCCTCGCCGATGAGCGACTGCGGGCGGATCGCGCACGTGGCGTCGGCGTGGAAGGGCGCGAAGCGCTGGTCGGTGATGGCGATGGTCACCGCCGCCTTCTTGGTCGCCGTGACCCCCAGGGACTGGATGCTGCCGACGTTGGCACCGGCGATGCGCACGTCCTCGCTCTGGGCCGCGAACGAGGCGTCGTCGAAGATCGCGCGCACCAGATAGGGGCCGTTGCCCGACGACGAGCTCGACGGGTGGGCGGGATCGAGTACGCCACGGCGATGGCCACCACGATCAGTCCCAGCGCGATGAAGGCGATCCGTCTCACGGTCCGGGGGGCACGTCGCTCGTGCTGCAGCCGGGAACCGGCTGCGGCGACGAGCCGTCGGGGCTGGGCTGGGGCGCCGATCCCGGGCAGCGGTTGCGGACGGCCTTGAGCCCGTCGTAGCGCTGGGAGGGGAACTGCGTGGTCAGCTCGTTGTTGGAGTTCAGCGCGAACGGGAACAGGGTGGGCTGGGTGCGCACGTAGTGGCCGTTGGCGTCGTAGTAGGAGCCGGCCTGGCCGAGGTTGGTCAGCGCGCCGATCACGTCGGGCGTGTACTGGCGCAGCGCCACCACCTGGTTCTGGGAGTCGTTGAGCTGCCGGATCATCTCCGGGAGCGCGGTGGCGGCGATCCGGGCCAGGGCCGGGGTCGCCTGGGCCAGCGCGGTGAGGTCGCCGCCCCCCGAGGGGCTGTGGATGAGGTCGTCCAGCGCCCCGATCGTCGGGACCCCGACCGCGATCACCTTGCGCAGCGAGGCGAGGAACTCCGGCAGCTGGCGCACCGCCGGCTTGGAGGCGGCGACCAGCGGGTCCAGCGAGTCCAGCGTCGTCTGCAGACCTTGGAAGGTGGTCGTCGCCTGGTGCAGGGTCCCGGGCAGGAGGCCGAGCGCCTGCTGGAGCGCCTGGCTCTGACTGGCGATGGCGCCGCTGGCGGTGCTCGTGTTGGCGATGAGCTGGCTGAGCTGGTCGCTGCGCGAGGCCAGCGCGCCGAGCGCGCCCGCGCCCTGCACCACCAATTGGTCGAACGTCGGCTGGTCGCGGGCGAGCTCGGCGGTGAGCTGGCTGGTGGTCTGCAGGCCCGGCGCGAGGTACTTCAGCGCCTGGTTGGCCTCCACGCCGCGGCCCTTCAACGACGCCCCCTCACCGCGGATGAAGCCCTTGAGCCCGGCCCTGGTGAGCGGGTCGAAGGTGTCGAACAGCTGGTCGATGTTGACCTCGGAGTAGGTGTGGGTGTCGGTGATCAGCCCGCCGTCCTCGATCGCGGGCGCCTGACGGGGCCCCGGCTCGAGCTCCACGTACTTGCTGGCGATCCCCGACAGCGAGTCCTCGACGATCCGCGCCACCGTGCCCTGGTGCATCGGCCCGACGCCGCCGCGCAGCGACATGTTGATGCGCGCCTGGCCGTTGGGGGTGAGGCTGATGGAGTTGACCGTCCCCACCGCGGCCGGCCCGATGAGGACGTTGTCGCCGGTCACCAGCCCGCTGGCGTTCTGGAAGTCCGCGTTCAGCGAGTACCCGGAGCCGCCGCCGAGGATGAGAATCGCGACGACGATCAGCGCGAGGCCGAGGGCGCCGAGCGCCCCGACACGAGCGGCGACGCTGGAGCGTGCACGGCCCTCGCCGGCGAGCTCCTCGCTGACCGAAGCGGGCCGCCCTTCGGGACCTCCTGTCGTGCTCTCGTGCGGGCCGATGTGGCTCTCCTCCTCCATCCCATTCATCCGCGTCCATCGACGTGGGCGCGGATGGCATCCTGCCAAAGCCACCGACCGGGTGAGGACGGTCTGCGGCGCACCGCGGCAGCGAAAAATACTGGGCGCCGACTGTCCATGGCGCCGATACTGACGGGTCCGGCGCTATTGCACAGCCGTCGGGTCCCTAACCCGTCACTGCTGGAGATCGTTGACGCGCGCATGAAACGTGACGCGCCGGCCCTGCGTGGTCTGGGCGACGACCGTGAGCCCGAGGGCCTTCAGCTTGTGCTTCTGGGCCTTGGCGCGCAGCGTCCGGCTCTCGCTCAGCGCCCCGCGACCGATGAGGACGGTCATGGTCGATACCGCCTGTTTGAGGCTGATCACGAGACGCCCGTGGGAGATCGTGAGCGATCTGACCTTCGCCCCCTGGACGGAGATGTGGGCCAGGCGGTGGTGATGGGCGGTGAACGCCAGCCCGGCGGGCAGGCCCACCGTGACCTGGCTGACCTTGGCCGCGCCGCGGGTCGCATTGACCCGGAAGCTGAGCGTCGGGCGGCCCGTGCGCAGGCCGGCAAACCGGGCGCGGCTGAGCGTGACGTGTCCCACCGTGACCCCCGAGCCCGACGAGGCGTTCTGGCCGCCGCCGCTCGCCGGATTCGAGGCCGAGCCCCCGTTGCCCGAGCCGCCGCTGCCGCCGGGCGCAGGCACGCCGGGACAGCCGTGGACGGCAAACGTCGCCGGGACCGTGGCCGTCTTGTCCCCGTTCTGATCGGTCAGGGTCGCCGTGGCCGTGCCGGAGGGCGTGTCGCACGTCGACAGGAACAGCCCCTGCGGCCCGCCGTTGAGGGTGACCGTGAGGTTCGTCAGCGGGATGTCGGGCAGGCCGGCGAACGTCGCCGCGTTCTTGAGGAGGTTGACCGTCCCCGTGAGCGTGAGCGGGAACGGCGACGGGAACACAAGCGTGAGCGAGAGGCCGCTGGGCGAGCCCGTCAGGTAGGCCTTGCCGGTGAGGGTGGCGGGATAGAGGGGCGAGGTCGCGCTCGCCGCGCCCACGGGCCGGCAGGTGCCCGAGGCCAGGTTGAGGCAGAGCGCCTGGATCGACGCCAGGTTGGGCGCGAGCGTGGCCGTCGGGAAGGCCAGCGAGACCGAGCGGCTCGGCGCCTCGGTGGCGCCCTGGGTGATCGTGCTGGCCAGCGCCACCTGGCGGTCGGCGGTGTCCTGGGTCGCGGTGACCTTGAACGCGGGCGAGTAGGACAGCGACGAGCATCCCGTCACCGGCAGTGGCGCGCTGAGGGAATGCACCGTGGCATCGCTGTAGGAGTCGACCGATGCAGTGACCCGGTCCGGAGTGGCCGGGCAGGTCGTCGGATAGCGCAGGCGGTCAAACGTGCTCTGGATCTGCGTCACCGAGATCGTGACCAGCGGCACCGTCAGACCGGAGAGCGTCAGCTGGTCGGGCAGGGCCAGGCCGATCGTCACCCCGACACCCGCGGGATCACCGCTCGGGCGGACCCTGATGTCCCCTGTGGACCCGAGCTGCTCGCTGAGGCCCAGAACATTGCCGATCACCGTCAGCCCGGCCAGGTCCCCGGGCTTCGGCGGCGGCACGAGGTAGAAGGTGACCGGGACCGGGATCGATGCGGGCAGCCCGAGCACGATGAGGTCGGGCGTGGCGGTGACGGTCCCGCTGCCCACCTCGCAGGCGGTCCCGGAGGTGTTGGTGCTCTTCAGGCAGGCACCGCCGCTGATCGACGCATTGGCCAGGAGCCCCGGCGGGAGATTGATCGTGAGGTTGTGAGGCGAGTCGGTGCCGGAGTCGGTGAACTTCAGGTTCATGCCGAGGTTCTCGGGCGCTCCGGCCGTCTTGCCGGCGCTCTGATCGAGGCTCAGCGACGGCGTGATCGAGGCGCCGGCCACGGGCGCGAGCGACAGCACGCCCACGAAGACGACGGCCGCGGCCAAGAGGCGAGAGATCAGGTACCGCATGCTCGGATGCTCCTTTGGTGGCCTACAGCCCGAGGTGGGTGACGGTGACGTGGGCGGTCGTGCGCCGGCCCTTGGCGTTCTCGGCGATCACGCTGAGGGCCAGGTGCTTGAGCTTGTGGCGCGTGGCCTGGGCTCGGAGCGCCGGGCTCTCCTTCAGCGACGCACCCGACAGGGTGACCGTCACCGCGGACACGGCGCGCTTCAGGGCGATCACGAGATGGCCGTGCGAGAGCGAGAGCGACCTGACGGCCGCCCCCTTCACCCGAACGCCGCGGATCGTGAGCTTGGTGCCGGCACGGTGGGTGATCACGCTCAGCCCGCGCGGGAGCTCGACCGTCAGCGCTTTGAGCTTGGCCGCTCCCTTGGCCACCTTGGCCCGGAAGCTCAGGGAGGGATGGCCGGACGCGAGCCCGGTCGCGCTCGCCCCGCTCAACCGGGTGCCGCCCCCGGCCGACGGGGTGCCGCCGCCCGATGACGCCGGGCAACCGGCGATCGTGAACTTGGCGGGGGCCGTCACCGACCTGTCCCCGTTCTGGTCGGTCAGGGCCGCGGAGGCCGTCCCGGACGGATCGTGACAGAGGGTCGTGAAGAGACCCTGTGGCCCGCCATCCAGCGTCACCTGGAGGCTGGTGAGCGGGATGTCGGGCAGGCCGGTGAAGGTCGTCACGTTGGTGATGAGGTTGACCGAGCCGACGAGGGTCAGCGGGAACGGCGCGGGGAAGATCAACGTCAGCGTCAGACCGGGGAAGGAGCCCGTGAGGTACGCCTGCCCGGTGAGCGGCTTCGGATACAGCGGGGATGCCGCGGTCACGGAGCCCACCGGGGCACAGTTGCCGCTGGCGAGGCTCAGGCACAGGCGCCTCAGCCCCTGGATGTTGGCGCTGAGCTGGTCCGGTGGGAGCGCGAGCGCCACCGAGCGGCTCGGCGCCTCATTCGCGCTCTGCGTGATGTTGGTGAGCACCTTGACCTGCTGGTCATCGCTGTCACGCGTCGCCGTGACCGAGAACGCAGGCGAGTAGGGCAGCGCGGCGCAGCCGGTGACCGAGAGCGGCGCGCTGGCGGCGTTGGCCGTCGAGTCGCCGTAGGAATCGGCCGAGACCGAAAAGCTCTGCGGAGTCGCGGGACAGGTGCTCGGATACCGCAGCCCGTTGAAGGTGCTGCTGATCTCGTGGATCGAGATGGGGACGCCGTCCAGCGAGTTGGGCAGCACGAACTGGATCGTCACGCCCACCCCGTTGGGGTCGCCCGACGGGCGGACCTTGATGTCGGCGGTGGCGCCCACCTGGGTTCCGCTGCTGTTGACGGCCAGCCCGGCGAGGTCGCCGGGAGACGGCGGAGGCACGAGGTCGAAGGTCACGCTGGTGGGAATCGGCACGCCGCCGTTCACGGCCGGGTAGGCGTAGGCGGTGACGATGCCGCTGCCCACCTGGCATGCGCTGTCGTTCAGATCGGTCGTGGTCAGGCACGCGCCGCCATCGATCGAGGCGTTCGCCAGCAGTCCCGGCGGCAGGGTGAGCGTCATGTGGTCGGGCGAGTCGCTGCCGGTCGGCGCGAAGGTGAGATCGACGCCGAGATCCGCGGTCGATCCCGCCGTCTTGCCGGCGCTCTGGTCCAGGCTGATGGCCGGCGTGATCGCCGCCCCCGCCGTCGGCGCCAGCGCGGCAAGACCGCAGGCGACGACGACGCTCACCAGAGCGCTCCGCTGAATCCCCTTCCGCATCAGGCACATCCTCCTCGTCAAATGGCATCGTCCGTGCCGCGATCCCGAGGCGCGGACTAAACGCCCCGGACTCCGGTACGTCGATGCGCGAAATTGTATGCGGTGGCGAGCGAGGACGAGCCGGTCAGGCCGCCAGCAGCGCCGCACCGATCGCGCCGCCCTGGTCCCCGAGCCCGGCCACCCGGACGGCGGGCGGGCGCGAGTCGTTGAACAGGTGCGGGTGCATCTGCGTGGCGATCCGCTCGGCCATCGGCTGCCCGAACCGCACGCCCAGGCCGCCGCCGATGATCACCGCCTCGACGTCGAGGAGGTTGACCGCGGAGGCGATCCCGGCGCCGAGGGCCTGGACCGCGCGGTCGATGAGCTCGGTGGCCAGCGCATCTCCCTCCTGGAGGGCGTTGCCCCAGATCGAGCTGGTCAGGCGGCTGCGGCCGCGTTGCTTCATGAGCTTGAAGAGCTCGGTCTTGGCGCCCTTGTCGACCTCGCTTCGCGCCCGGGCCTCCATCGCCCCACGCCCCGCGTAGGCCTCCAGGCAGCCGCGCCGCCCGCACGGGCAGCGGGCGCCGCCGCGCCGCACGACGGTGTGGCCGATCTCCCCCGCCCCTCCGCGGCCGCGCCACGGCTTTCCGTTGAGGATGATCCCGCCGCCCACGCCCGTGCCCCAGAACACGCCCGAGCACGGAGTCATAGGGCTTGCCCGCGCCCAGCCGGAACTCGGCCTGGGTGGCCACCTGGACGTCGTTGCCCAGGTGCACGGTGGCGCCGAGGCGCTCCGACAGGGCGGCGGCGAGCTCGAACGGCGCGATCCAGTTGGGCAGGTTGCGCGCGTTGGCCACGGTGCCGGCCGCGTCGTCGACGTCGCCCGGCGAGCCCACGCCGATGCCGTGCAGCGTGGAGGGCTCCACGCCGGCCGCCTCGGCCGCGCCGGTCATCGCCTCGGCCATCTGCTTGGCCACATCGGCCGGGCCGCCATCGGTGGGGGTCGGCTGGCGCGACTGGCCGAGCACCTGGTTGTCGCCGTTGACGATGATCGCCTCGATCTTGGTGCCGCCGAGGTCGATCCCGCCGCGCAGCTCGCCGTTCTCGCTCATATGTGACTGAGGCTACCCCCTGACGGGGCTGTCATCCCCGGCCCGCGTGGGATCCGGAGGTGCGGCCTAGACCCAGGACTGGCGGTAGTCCTGCTGCTCGGCGGTCGGCTCGTCGATCCGGACGCCCAGTGCGGCCAGCTTGAGCCGCCCCACCTCGCGGTCCACCTCGGCGGGGACCGCGTGCACACCGGGGCGCAGGTCGCCGCGGCCGACGACGAGCTGCTCGACGCTCAGCGCCTGCAGCGCGAACGACACGTCCATCACCGCAGCCGGATGGCCCTCGGCCGCCGCCAGGTTGACCACGCGGCCGTGGGCCAGGAGGTTGATGCGCCGCCCGTCGGCCAGCCGGTACGCCTCGACCAGCGGACGGACCGCGCGATGGCCGCCCGTGGCCAGCGCCTCGAGCTCGCCGAGGTCGAGCTCGACGTCGAAGTGGCCCGCGTTGGCCAGCACCGCGCCGTCCTTCATGCGCGCGAAGTGGTCGCCGTGCAGGACCCGGCGCGAGCCGGTGACGGTGATGAAGATGTCGCCGCGCTCGGCGGCCTCGAGCGCCGGCATCACCTCATAGCCCGCCATCCGCGCCTCCAGCGCGCGCAGCGGGTCGACCTCGCACACGATCACCGCGGCGCCGGCGCCGCGGGCCCGCTCGGCCACGCCCAGGCCCGCCCAGCCGTAGCCGATCACGACCACGGTGTTGCCCGCCAGCAGGATGTTGGAGGCCCGCACGATCCCGTCCAGCGCGGACTGGCCCGTGCCGTGGCGGTCGTTGAGCGCGCGCTCGGTCCGGGCCTCGTTGACGGCCAGCACCGGGCAGCGCAGCGTCCCCTCCTCCTGGAGGCGGCGCAGCCGCACCAGGCCCGTGGTGGTCTCCTCGGTGCCGCCGATCAGCCCCTCCAGGACCGCGCCGCCGCGGGCGTGGGCGGTGATGAGCAGGTCGGCCCCGTCGTCGAGGGTGATGTGAGGCCCGCCCGCCCCGGGGGAACCGGACCCCACCCCCCCGTCCAGCAGGGCCAGGACGTGCTCGACGTAGGTGTCGACGTCCTCGCCGCGCCGGGCGCGGACCTCCACCCCATCCTCCAGGACGAGCGCCGCGGCGACGTCGTCCTGGGTGGAGAGCGGGTTGGCCGAGCACAGCGCCACCGTCGCCCCGCCGGCGCTCAGCGTGCGCACCAGGTTGGCGGTCTCCGCGGTGACGTGCAGGCACGCCGCCACGCGGATCCCCTCCAGCGGCCGCTCGGCGGCGAACCGGGCGCGGATCTGGGCGAGCACGGGCATCTGCCCGGCCGCCCAGTCGATCCGCAGCTCGCCGTCGGGCGCCAGCGTCAGGTCGGCGACGTCATGCGGTGGGACCGCGGTCCGCGCCATCGTCGTCCGTGCCGTGTCCGGGCCGTCCGTGCCTGCCGCTTGCCGGGAGACCGCCCCGGTGGGTCTAGTAGCGGTAGTGGTCGGACTTGTACGGGCCCTCGGCCGGAACCCCCAGGTAGGAGGCCTGCTCGGGGGTGAGCTCGGTCAGCTTGACGCCCAGCGCGCCGAGATGCAGCCGCGCCACCTTCTCGTCGAGCGCCTTGGAGAGCGTGTAGACCTGGGTCTCGTACTCGCCGGTGTTGCCGAACAGCTCGATCTGCGCCATCACCTGGTTGGTGAACGAGTTGGACATCACGAAGCTCGGGTGCCCGGTGGCGTTGCCGAGGTTGAGCAGCCGGCCCTCGGACAGCACGATGATCGCGTTGCCGCCCGGGAACACCCACTCGTCGACCTGGGGCTTGATGTTGATCCGCTTGATGCCCTCGGTCTTCTCCAGGCCGGCCATGTCGATCTCGTTGTCGAAGTGGCCGATGTTGCCGACGATCGCCTGGTGCTTCATCTGCGCCATGTGCTGGGCGGTGATGACGTCCTTGTTGCCCGTGGAGGTGACGAAGATGTCGCACCTCGGAGATCACGTCCTCGATGCGCGCGACCTGGTAGCCGTCCATCGCCGCCTGTAGCGCGCAGATCGGGTCGATCTCGGTGACGATCACCCGCGCGCCCTGGCCGCGCAGCGACTCCGCACAGCCCTTGCCGACGTCGCCGTAGCCGCACACGAGCGCGACCTTGCCGCCGATGAGCACGTCGGTGGCGCGGTTGATGCCGTCGATCAGCGAGTGGCGGCAGCCGTACTTGTTGTCGAACTTGGACTTGGTGACCGAGTCGTTGACGTTGATGGCCGGGAACAGCAGCCGGCCCTCCTTGGCGAACTGGTAGAGCCGGTGCACGCCGGTGGTGGTCTCCTCGGTGACGCCCTTGATGGCCTCGGCCATGCGCGTGAAGCGCTGCGCGTCGTCGGCCAGCGAGCGCGTGAGCAGCTCCAGGATGACCCGGTGCTCGTCGTTCTCGGCCGTCGCGGGGTCGGGCACCTGGCCGTCGGCCTCGTACTGCACGCCGTTGTGGACGAGCAGCGTGGCGTCGCCGCCGTCGTCGAGGATCATGTTCGGCCCGTCGTTGTCAGGCCAGCTCAGCGCCTGGTCGGTGCACCACCAGTACTCCTCCAGCGTCTCGCCCTTCCACGCGAACACCGGGACGCCCTGCGGGTCCTCGGGGGTGCCGTCGGGACCGACGACGATCGCCGCGGCGGCGTGGTCCTGGGTGGAGAAGATGTTGCAGCTCGCCCAGCGGACCTCGGCGCCCAGGGCGGTCAGCGTCTCGATGAGCACCGCGGTCTGGATCGTCATGTGCAGCGAGCCCGTGATGCGCGCGCCCTTGAGCGGCTGGCTGTCGGCGAACTCGGCGCGGGTCGCCATCAGGCCGGGCATCTCGTGCTCGGCGAGGGTGATCTCCTTGCGGCCGAACTCGGCCAGCGACAGGTCCGCGACCTTGTAGTCGGCTTTCTGGGCGGTGGTGCTCATGCTCGTCTCTCCAGGCTCGTTTCTCGTTATCTGAAAGCTCGTGTGCGGCGATCGACGCCCGCCGGCCCGCGATCGGCTACGCGGCGGTCGCCGCGGCGAGCAGGCGCTCGTGCTTCTCCTGCTCGAAGCGCAGCCACTCGTCGGCCTGCACGTTCTCGGGCCGCCGCGCCTGCTCGCTCAGCCACGCTTGCACGGACTCGCGCAGGTCGCCGTCGGCGGCCATCCGCTGTGCGAAGGCCACGTCGGACAGCGACACGTCGAACTGCTCCAGCAGCTCCTTGAGCGTGCGCAGCCGCTGCAGCTCCGCCGCGCCGTAGAGCCGGTACCCGGCGGCCGAGCGCTCCGGCGCGACCAGGCCCGTCTGCTCGACGTAGCGCAGCATGCGCGGCGACCAGCCGGTCGTCGCGGCGGCTTCGTTGATGGTCAGGGACTGCATCGATCCCAACCTTACCACGGATGTGTCAAGGTTTCGAGCGCATGTGCGCTCTGGCGCAAGTACCGGGCGAGCCCGCGACGCCGGCGACTCCGGCTGTGCCGCTGCCCGGGCGGCCTGGCTACGCGGCCTGCTCGGCCAGCGCCGCCTTGAGCTGGGTGATCGGCGCGATCGCGGCCGGGTCGCGGCCGGCCAGTACGGCCATGTAGGTCGAGACGAGGTCACCCAGCAGCACCATCGACACCAGCCGCTCCACCCGGGTCTGGCCCAGCGTCTGGATCCGGTGCGCGGCCGCCGCCTGGGCGCCGATCACCTCCAGGGTGAGCTCGATCCGCGTCCGGACCCGGGGATGCAGGTCGCAGTCGTCCAGGAACACCGCGCTGAAGCGGCCCTGGCCGGCCGCGCCCTCCCAGCCGACGATCTCGTTGTGGTCGAGCTCGGGCAGCTCGGTGGCGAACGCCGGCGCGCTGGCGTTCTCGTTGATCTGGGTCTTCCAGCGGTAGGCGATCGGCGCGGTCAGCCCGGCTCCGGCGATCTGCGGCACGGTCCCGTGCAGCGAGCGGGCGATCGTCTTGGCCAGCGAGTCCTCGGGCGACCCGGGGCCCCACTCCTCCACGAGCTGCTCGGCGTGCGCGGCGGCGACGTCGATCTCGGTGTGCAGCTGCTCGCCGCACCCGGCCAGCGCCGCCACCTCCAGCGCCACCACCAGGCCGTAGCCCACCGCGGCGCGGGGCTGAAAGCCGCCGGGCAGCGGGATCACCGGGACGCCGTCGGCGCGGGCCGCACTGGCCAGCGCGCCGCCGGTGGTGCAGACGATCCGCCGCGCCCCCAGGGCCCCGGCGGCCTCGTAGGCGGCCAGCGTCTCCTCGGTCTCGCCCGAGTAGCTGGAGCACAGGACGGTCGTGTCGGGCGTCGTCCAGGCCGGCAGCCCGTAGTCACGCGCGACGACGATCGGCCGCGAGGCGCGGTCCCCCAGCGCCGCCAGGGCCAGCAGGCCGCCGATGGCCGAGCCGCCCATGCCGGCGACCACCAGGCCCCCGGGCGAGTCCTGGGGGCGGAGCTTGGCCGACTCCACGCGCCACAGCGCGTCGCGCAGGTGCTCGGGCAGGCCCAGGACGTCGGAGATCTGGTCGCTGGGATCGACGGCCGCGATCGCCTCGGGAGACAGGGAGGCCGTCGTGCTCAAAACGCGATGGCGCCGTCGGGGAGCTCCACGCCGGGAAAGATACGCATCCCCTGAAGCAGGGTGTTGCCCGACCCCACGCTTCACGCCCTGGCCGAGCACCACCCGGCCCTCGACGCGGCAGTGGTCGCCGATGCGCACGCCGGGGCCGATGATCGACGAGGTGATCCGGGTGCCGGCGCCGACGCTCGCCCCGTCGAGCACCACCGAGCTCTCGATGTGCGAGCCGCTGCCGACGGTCACGCCGCGCCCCAGCACGCTGCGGCTGCCCACGACGGCGTCGGCGGCCAGCACGCACTCGGAGCCGACCAGCGCCGGCCCGTGGACGATCCCGGGGCCGTTGCCGCCGTGGCGCAGGACCCCGCCGGCCTCGGCGACGGCCCGTCCCACCTCGGTGCGGACGTCGCCCTCGAGGATCTCGAAGGTGGCCTGGAGGTAGCGCTCGGGCGTCCCGATGTCCATCCAGTAGCCGGAGGCCTCGTAGCCGTACAGGCCGTTGCCCACCAGCGTCGGGAACACCTCGCGCTCGATGCTGATCTTGGTCCCGGCCGGCGCCATGCCGTCGAGCACGTCGCGCTGAAGGATGTAGGCGCCGGCGTTGATGAGGCAGGTGCCCGCCTCCTCGGGGCTCGGCTTCTCCACGAACTCGCGCACGGTCAGGCCATCGTCGAGGCGCACCAGCCCGTACGCCGATGGGTCGTCGACCGCGATCAGGGCCAGCGTCGCCCGCGCGCCGGTCTCCTCGTGCTGGCGCAGCTGGGCGGTGAGGTCCATGTCGGTGAGGACGTCGCCGTTGAGCATGAAGAAGCGATCGTCGAGCAGCTCCTCGGCGTACTTGAGCGCGCCGCCGGTCCCCAGCGGCGTCGGCTCCTCGATGTAGCGCAGGCGGATGCCCAGCGCGGAGCCGTCGCCGAGCACCGAGCGCACCCCGTCGGCCATGAAGCCGCAGGCGAGGATGACGTCGTCGACGCCGTGGCCGCGCAGCCACTCGATCATGTAGACGATGAACGGCCGGTCCACCAGCGGCACCACGGGCTTGGGCACGGTGGAGGTGAGCGGCCGCAGCCGCGTCCCCTCCCCGCCGGCGAGGATCAGCGCCTGCATGTGTCGGCCGGCGGCGACGGCGAATCGGCTGGCGGACGCGCCATCAGCGTCCGATCCCCTCGTAGGTGAATCCGGCCGCGGTGACGTCCTCGCGGTCGGCGAAGTTGCGCCCGTCGACGAGCAGGTCGCCCGCCATCCGCGCCTTGACCTCGCGCCAGTCGAGCTCGGCGAACTCCGGCCATTCGGTGACGAGGATGGCCGCGTCGGCGCCCTCGACCGCGCCGAGCGCCGAATCGGCGAACTCGACGCCGCTCATCCGCTTGCGCGCCTCGTGCTCGGCGATCGGGTCATAGCGCGGTCACCGTGGCGCCGTCGGCCTGCAGCCGCGCGGCGAGCACGAGCGAGGAGGCCTCGCGCATGTCGTCGGTGTTGGCCTTGAAGGCCAGGCCCAGGAGCGCCACGCGCCGCCCCACCAGCGAGCCCAGGTGCTTCTGGAGCTTGGCGATGACGCGGCGCTTCTGCAGCTCGTTGACCTCGATGACGGCGGTGAGGAGCTGGAAGTGGTAGCCGGAGTTGCCGGCCAGCTGCTTGAGCGCCGAGACGTCCTTGGGAAAGCAGGAGCCGCCGAACCCGATCCCGGGCTTGAGGAAGTGGCTGCCGATCCGCTGGTCCAGGCCCATCCCCCGCGCCACCTCGAGCACGTCGGCGCCGGTCTCCTCGCACACGTTGGCGATCTCGTTGATGAAGCTGATCTTGGTGGCCAGGAACGCGTTGGCGGCCAGCTTGACCATCTCGGCGGAGGCGATGTCGGTGCGGACCACGGGCACGTCCAGGGGCGCATAGAGCTCGACGACGGCGTCCCCGGCCCAGTTGCCGTCGTCGCCGACGACGACCCGATCGGGCTTGAGGAAGTCCTCCAGCGCCGAGCCCTCCTTGAGGAACTCCGGGCAGGAGACGTAGGCGAACCCCTCCTTGCCGTGCTCGGCGAAGATCCGCTTGATCGACGCGCCGGTGCCGACCGGGACCGTCGACTTCATGACCAGGGCGTGGTGGTCTGAGCGCGGCATCGATGCCACCACCGCGTGCACCGCCGACAGATCGGCGTCGCCGGAGTAGGTGGGCGGGGTCCCGACGGCGACGAACAGCAGCCGGGCGTGCTCGAGCGCCGGCGCCAGCTCGGTGGAGAAGTGCAGCCGCTCGGAGTTGCGCGCCACCGACTCGGTCAGGCCGGGCTCGTAGATCGGGATCTCGCCGCGCTGCAGGCGCTCGATCTTGTCGGCGTCCACGTCGACGCACCAGACGTCGGAGCCGAGCTCGGCGAAGCCGGCAGCGGTCACCAGCCCGACGTAGCCGGTGCCGATCACGGCGATGGGTTGGCGATCTGAAGCCATGACGAGGCGAGGGTAGCGAGGTCCGGCGCGGCCGCGCCTGCGGGCCTAGTGCGTTGGCCGCGGTCAGCGAGGCGGCGATCCCCACCATCTGCGGGTTGGGGATGGTGCTCGTCAGCGTGTTGGAGATCCAGTAGACGTCGGGCCCGTTGTGCCAGGCCACGGTGGTCAGGCGGCCGCCGTTGGCGTAGAGGAAGAGCTTCTTGCCGTTGATGTCGCGCGTGCCGCTGGGGCTGCGCAGCAGCGGCGGGTTGGTCCACGTCGTCCCCTGCACCCCGTAGTACTCGCCCAGGACGGAGTTGAGCTCCAGCGTCATCCGGTAGGCGGCGTGCGGCCGGCCCTGCGCGTCGCGGATGATGTACTGGCGCGGATAGGAGTGCGTGTACTTCTCGGGCGGCTCGCTCGCCGGCGGTGCAGTTGCCGGTGATGCTCATGCAGTACTGAGAGCCGGCCTTGATCAGCCGGGGGTAGTACACCGGCATCCCCGCGCGGCTCAGCGCCGCCGCCTGCGTGCGCCCGTCGGTCACGTCCGCGGTCAGGCCCCCGGTGGGGATCTTGCTCAGCTGCTTGTGGCCCTTGAGCGAGGCCGGCGTGGCCTTCGCCCGGTTGGCCGCGGCCGTGGCCGCCTTGGGCGTGGCCGCCATGAACCGCGCGAAGGCCGCCTGCTCGGCCGACTGGTTGCTGGTCACGACGCACGAGGTCGCGGTGCACGGCTGCAGATCGGCGGGGAAGGGCACCTGGTGGATGGTGCTGGCGTCGGAGTTGAGCACCAGGTTGAACAGGTTGAGGAGCCCGTCCAGGGACTGGAGGTCCTTGTCCAGCGTCGAGTGCTTGCCGAAGATCCGCAGCAGCCGGTCCCTCTCTGCCAGCAGCTTGGAGATGCTGAACTGGTCCTTGGCCCAGCGGATGAAGTCCTGCTGGCGCGCCGCGCGCACGATGTCGGAGTCCAGGTGGCGGAAGCGGACGAACGGCAGCGCGCCGCTGACGGACTGGTTGTGGCCGCACAGCTTCTGGTAGCCGGGCTGGATGTCGATGCTCGAGTAGTTGTCGCCGGGCAGGCCGGAGTTCGAGTCGTTGTAGTAGCGCCGGTCGACGTCGGAGTAGACGCAGCCGATGGCGTCGACGAGGTCCGAGAAGCCGGTGAAGTTGGTGTCGATGATGTGGTTGACGTGCAGGTCGGGGAACACGTTCTGCTTGATCGTCTTGATGAGCAGGCCGTAGCCGCCCTCGCTGTAGGCCGCGTTGATCTTGGCGATGCCGAATCCGGGGATGTCGACCTGGAGGTCGCGCGGGATCGACATCACGTTGATCGTCGACGAGTTCGCGTTGAGGCGCACGAGCAGCATCGTGTCGGTGTTGGCCAGCCGGATCGGCTCGCCGGCGCGGTGGTCGGATCCGATGATGCAGGATGGTCTGGGGCTCGCCTGGCTTGGGGCAGCACGATCTGCTTCGTCGCTGATCCCCGGGTTCTGGGAGATGTGCGCGACGACATCCTTGACCTGGAGCAGCCCGGCGACCGCGGTGGTGGCAGCGGCGGCGCTGACCACCAGCACCCCGGCCAGCACGAAGCGCCACGCCATCCCCAGACGGGTGCGCGGGATCACGCCGCCCCTCCGTCAACCGCGCGCAACGGGGCCGCGGTGCCGTCCTGAAGCTGCGCCAGCCGCGCCGGGCAGCGCGCGCACGAAGTCCACCAGCGCGCGGCGATAGCGCTGCAGCGAGGCCACCGAGACCCACTCGTCGGGGCCGTGGTGGCCGCCGCCCTTGGGCCCGAACTCGACGGCCGGGATCCCCGCCTCGATGAACGACGCGGCGTCGGAGGCGCCGTCGCGCCCCACGCTCATCACCTCGCCGCTGGTCGCCTGCGATACGGCCTCGCGCAGCACCTGCACGTAGGGGTTTGAGCGCGACACGGTCACCGGCGGGTGGATGAAGGTGCGGGTGACGTCGATGGCGCCGATGGCGCGCACCTGGGCGAGGATCTCCCCCGGGTCCTGGCCGGGCAGGTAGCGCACGTCGACGGCCATCTCGCAGCGGTCGGGGACCTTGTTGAGCACGTCGCCGCCGGCGATCCGGCCCAGGTTGATCGAGGGCCGGTCGAACATCTCCGAGGACTCGCGGCTGAAGGGCAGGGATTCGATGGCGCGGAACACGTCGACGGCCTTGAGCACGGCGTTGTCGCCCAGCCACGGCGTCGAGCTGTGGGCGGAGCGTCCGTGGACCACGATCCGCATCGCCAGCACGCCCTTGGCCTGGACGCCGATGTGCATGTTCGTAGGTTCGCCGGTGATCGCGAAGTTCCCGCCCAATCCGCTCATCACCACCGCATCGGTGGAGCGCTCGTCGATCTCCTCGGACTCCTCGTCGGGGACGCACACGAAGCGGACCCGCACCCCGTCCTGGTCTGCGATGTCCTTCAGCGCGCACATCATGGCCGCCAGGCCGCCCTTCATGTCATACGCGCCGCGCCCGATGAGGCGGTCGCCCTCCACCTGGGGCTGAAACTGCTCGGGGCGCCCGGGGACGACGTCGAGATGGCCGTGGAAGATGACGCAGGGCGCCTGGTCCCCGGCGGCGCCCACATCGGCCACCAGCACGGGATAGCCGCTGTGATCCCGTTCCTGGACCGCGATGTCGCGCGACTCGAGCCAGCCCTTGACGAAGCCCGCCGCGGCCACGAGCACGTCGGGACGCGAGGTCTCGTAGCCGATCAGGCGCTCGGCCACTACCAGCTCGTCAACCATGGACGGCGGAGGGTAGGGGATCCAGATGACGCCCAGCTAAGGGCACGACGGACGCTACGCGCCCTCGGCGATCCTCAGGAACGCCTCCCAGCGGCGCTTGTCGCGCTCGGCCACGCGCCGGCGCTCGGAGTCCTCGCCGGCCGCATCGAGCTCGCGCTCGGCCTGCTGGACGCGATCGCGCAGCTCCGCGGCGTCCAGCGCGCCCGGCTCGTGCGCCTCCTCCACCAGCAGCAGCGCGCGGTTGTTGCCCACCTGCATGTAGCCCTCGGACTGGGCGAAGCTGACCACGTCGGAGTCCGAGCGGTACAGCCGCAGCTCGGTCGGGTCGAGCATGGCCAGCAACGGCGTGTGGTTGGCCAGGATGCCGATCGAGCCGATCGTCGTCTTGGTGGAGATCATCTGCACCTCCTCGGCGAACACCTCGCCGTCGGGCGTGAGGACCTCCACCGGGAACTTCGCGTGGTCGGCCATCGCGCGCTAGCCGGCCTCGGTGCCCGACTCGGCCTCGGACCCGGACTCCGCCTCGGAGGCCGCCGTCGCGTTCCCGGACTCATCGGCGTCGTTCGCGTCCCCGGACTCATCGGCATCCGTCGCTTCTCCGGACTCATCGGCGTCCTTCGCGTCCCCGGACCTGCCGGAGCCGCGCTGGCTGCCACCGGCCTCGGCCACGACCTCGTCGATCGTGCCCTTCATGAAGAAGGCGCGCTCGGGGACATCGTCGTGCTTGCCCTCGAGGATCTCCTTGAAGCCGCGGATCGACTCGGCGATCGGGACGTACTTGCCGTCGATCCCGGTGAACTGGGTGGCCACGAAGAACGGCTGGGAGAGGAAGCGCTCGATCTTGCGCGCCCGCTGCACCGTTACCTTGTCCTCGTCGGACAGCTCGTCGATCCCGAGGATGGCGATGATGTCCTGGAGCTCCTTGTAGCGCTGGAGCACCTCCTTGACCTGGTTGGCCACGTTGAAGTGCTCCTCGCCCAGGATCTCGGGCTTGAGGATCGTCGAGGTGGAGTCCAGCGGGTCCACCGCCGGGTAGATCCCCTTCTCCGAGATCGACCGGCTCAGCGTGGTGGTCGCGTTGAGGTGGGCGAACGCGGACGCCGGCGCCGGGTCGGTGAGGTCGTCGGCCGGGACGTAGATGGCCTGGATCGAGGTGACCGAGCCCTTGCGGGTCGAGGTGATCCGCTCCTGGAGCTGGCCCATCTCGGACTCCAGCGTCGGCTGGTAGCCCACCTGGGACGGCATCCGGCCCAGCAGCGCCGAGACCTCGGAGCCGGCCTGCACGAACCGGAAGATGTTGTCGATGAACAGCAGCACGTCCTGACCCTCCTGGTCACGGAAGTACTCGGCCATCGTCAGCCCCGACAGGGCGACGCGCATGCGGGCGCCGGGCGGCTCGTTCATCTGGCCGAAGACGAGCATCGTCTTGTCCAGCACGCCGGACTCCTTCATCTCCAGCCACAGGTCGTTGCCCTCGCGTGAGCGCTCGCCCACGCCGCAGAACGCCGACAGCCCGCCGTGCTCCTGGGCGAGGTTGTGGATGAGCTCCTGGATGATCACGGTCTTGCCCACGCCGGCGCCGCCGAACAGCCCGACCTTGCCGCCCTTGGCGTAGGGCGCGAGCAGGTCGACGACCTTGATCCCGGTCTCGAACATCTCGGTCGTCGGGGTGAGGTCCTCGACCGTCGGCGCCTCGCGGTGGATCGGCCAGCGCTCGGTGTCCGCGGGGATGTCCTCGCCGAGGTCGATCGGCTCGCCGAGCAGGTTGAAGATCCGGCCCAGCGTCTCGCGTCCCACCGGGACCGTGATCGGGGCGCCGGTGTCGATGACCTCGGTGCCGCGGGCCAGGCCGTCGGTGGTGTCCATGGCGACGGCGCGGACGCGATCGTCGCCGAGGTGCTGCTGGACCTCGCACGTGACGTACGGGTCGTTCTGGGCGGCGATGTCCTCGTCCTCCTCGGCGCGCGTGGCCTCGGGCCGGCGGACGAGGATGGCGTGGTTGATCAGCGGCAGCTTGTCGGGGAAGACGGCCTCGATCACGACGCCCTGGATCTCCTCGATCCGCCCGACGTTCTGCTTCTCGGTGCCGCTGCTGGTTTCGGTTTCCTGGGTGGCAGACATACGTTTGTTCTCCTTATCCGAGGCCTTCTGCGCCGGCCACGACCTCCATGATCTCCTGCGTGATCTCGGCCTGGCGGGCCCGGTTCATCTCCAAGGTGTAGTCATCGATCAGCGTCGACGCGTTCTCTGACGCGTTGCGCATCGCCGTCATGCGGGCTCCGTGCTCGGACGCCGTCGACTCCAGCAGCGCCCGGTAGATGGAAATCTCGACGTAGTCGGGGACGAGGCGCTTGAGGATCTCCTCAGGGTCGGGCTCGTACTCGACCAGGGCTCGCGGGTGGTCATCGGACGAGTCCTTGGCGTCCTGCTTCTCCTCGTCCTTGCCCTCATCCAGCACGGTGGCCCGCTGCAAGGGCAGCAGCGTCTCGCGCCGGATCACCTGCGACAGCGGCGAGATGTAGCCGTTGTAGAAGATCTCGACCTGGTCGACTTCGCCGTCCACGTAGGCGGCCATCAACTGCTCCGCGATGCGCCGTGCGTCGGCGTAGGCCGGGCGGTCGGTGAAGCCGGTGAAGCTCTGCGCGACCTCGAGGCCGCGGAAGGTCAGCGATGACGCCGGACGGCGGCCCGAGGCGTAGTAGAGGACGTTGTGGCCCTCGCCGCTGTGCTCGCGCCCGGCGGCGACGCCGGCGCGCACCGCGTTGGAGTTGAACGCGCCCGCGAGGCCGCGGTCTCCGGCCACCACCAGCAGGCCGACGGTGTTCACGGACTCGTGCTCGGACAGGATCGGCAGCCGCGGGACATCGCCGGCGGCCTCGGCCGCCTGGCGCGTCATCCGCCGGATCGCGTCCGCGTACGGCCGCAGCGCCTCGATGCGCTGCTCGGCGCGGCGCAGCCGGGCGGCGGCGACCATCTCCATCGCCCGGGTGATCTTCTGGATGTTCTTCACCGCGGCGATGCGGTTGCGAACGTCTCGCTGGGAGGTTGCCATTGCTCAGTCGGTCGTCAGGTGCTCGGCCAGGCCTGGTGGCTGCGCCTACTCCTCGCCGCCGTCGTTCTCGGAGTCATCCGAGGATGTCTCGGAGCTGTCGGAGCGGTCGGAGCGCTCGGAGCGGTCGGAGCTCTCGGAGCGCGGGCGCGGCTCGGGCCCGGCACCCTCCTCGAGCGGGTGGCCCTCCTCGTCGAGGTCGTAGCCGAAGTCCTCGGCGTAGGTGTTCACCGCGTCGTCGAGGGCCTGCTTGGTCTCATCGGACCAGTCGCCGCCCGCGATCTTCTTGAGCAGTTCGGGCTCGTTGCCGCGCAGCGACTCGCCCAGACCGGTGAGGAACTTCTCCACCTTGTCGGCGAGGATGCGGTCCAGGTAGCCGTTGGTGGCGGCATAGATCTGCGCCACCTGGACCTCGACCGGCATCGGCCGGCGCTCGGACTGGTTCAGCGTCTTGACCAGGCGCTCGCCGCGGGCCAGCGTTCGCTGGGTGTCGGGGTCGAGCTCTGACCCGAACTGGGCGAAGGCCTCGAGGTCGCGGTACTGCGAGAGCTCGAGCTTCAAGGTACCGGCGACCTTCCGCATCGGGCCGATCTGGGCTGCGCCGCCCACCCGGGAGACCGAGATGCCGACGTTGATGGCCGGCCGCACACCCGAGTAGAACAGCTTGGGCTCCAGGAAGATCTGGCCGTCGGTGATCGAGATGACGTTGGTGGGGATGTAGGCCGACACGTCGCCGGCCTGCGTCTCGATCACCGGCAGGGCCGTCAGCGAGCCGCCACCGAGGTCGTCGTTGAGCTTGACCGCGCGCTCCAGCAGGCGGGAGTGCAGGTAGAAGACGTCGCCCGGGTAGGCCTCGCGGCCCGGCGGGCGGCGGAGCAGGAGCGACATCTGGCGGTAGGCGTAGGCGTGCTTGGTGAGGTCGTCGTAGATGGCCAGCGCGGCCTTGCCGTTGTAGAGGAAGTACTCGGCCATCGCGCAGCCGGCGTAGGGCGCCAGGAACTTGATCGGCGCCGCCTCGTCGGC
This sequence comes from uncultured Solirubrobacteraceae bacterium, assembly GCA_963764125.1. GTDB lineage: Bacteria > Actinomycetota > Thermoleophilia > Solirubrobacterales > Solirubrobacteraceae > Palsa-465. The sequence goes on along the minus strand of CAVXRR010000037.1, from coordinate 118,403 downwards.
GGCCGCCATGACGATGATCGTGTTCTGGAGCGCGCCCGCCTCCTCCAGCACGCTGGCCAGCTGGACGACGGTGGCCTTGCGCTGGCCGATGGCGACGTAGACGCAGATGAGGTCGCGGTCCTTGTTGTTGATGATCGTGTCGATGGCGATCGAGGTCTTGCCGGTCTGGCGGTCGCCGATGATCAGCTCGCGCTGGCCACGGCCGATCGGGATCATCGAGTCGATCGCCTTCAGGCCGGTGAGCATGGGCTCCTTCACCGGCTGGCGCTGAACGACGCCGGGGGCCTTGTGCTCGGCCGGCCGGGTCCCGTCGGTCTCGATCTCGCCCTTGCCGTCGAGCGGGTTGCCCAGCGGATCGACGATCCGCCCCAGCAGGCCCTCGCCGACCGGGATGTCCAGCAGGCGCCCGGTGCGCTTGACCGTGTCGCCCTCGGAGATCCTCTCCCACTCGCCGAACAGCACGGCGCCGACGTTGTCGGACTCCAGGTTGAGCGCCAGCGCGGTCACGTCGTGCGGCAGCTCGAGCATCTCGAAGGACATGCAGTTCTCGAGGCCGTGCACGCGGCAGATACCGTCGGCAACCGACAGCACGGTCCCGACCTCGGTCAGTTCAGCCTCGCTTGTGTCGAGGCCCTCGATCCGGCTCTTGAGGATCGAGGTGATCTCATCGGGTTTGATCTGCATCTCTTAGGTCGCTCCCTTCGCAGGCGTGGCCCTACGCCTGCGCCACTTGCTTTCGAAGTTGTTCCAGTCGGTTCCTGATCGAGGCGTCGAGGACGACGTTCCCCACTCTCAGCACTACCCCGCCGAGGATGTCGGGATCGACATCGGCGGACACCTGCACGTGGCGGTCGACCTGCCGGCCGATCCGCTCACCCAGGCTCTTGACCTCGTCCTCGCCCAGCGCGATCGCGCTCGTGATCTGCACCGGCAGCAACTTGCGCGCCTCATCCCAGAGCGCATTGAAGTCGGTGCGGATCCGGAAGATCGCCGGCATGCGGTGGCGCTCGATCAGCGCCTGCAGGAAGTTGGTGAACGCCGGGCTCGCGCCGGTGACGGCGCGCTCCAGCCCCTCCTTCTTCTCCGTGGCCGAGAAGTACGGCGAGAAGAAGAAGGTCATCAGCTCACGGCTCCCCGACATCGCGTCGGCGAAGGCGCCGAGCTCGTCGTGGACGCGATCGAGCGTGTCCTGCTCGGACGCGACCTCGAACAGGGCGCGCGCGTAGACCTGGGCGATCTCCTCCACTTAGTTTCTCTCTGCCTCCGACGCCAGGGCGCTGAAGTCCAGCTCGGACAGGGCGTCCTGGACGAGCCGGCGCTGGTCGTCCTCGGTCAACGTCTTGCGCGTCACCTTCTCGGTGGCCAGGACGGTGAGGTCGGCGACCTCGCGGCGGATCTCCTGGATCGCTCGGCGGGTCTCGGTCTCGATGTCGCGGCGGGTCTGCTCCAGCAGCTGCTCGCGCTTGGCCTTGGCCTCCTCCTCGGACTGGCGCTCGTGGGTCTCCCCCGCACGGCGGGCGCGCGAGACGATCTCGTCGGCCTGCGCGCGGGCCTCCTTGAGGCGCTCGCGGTACTCGTCCAGGATCTCGTCGGCCCGCTTGCGCATCTGCTCGGCGTGATCGATCGACTCCTCGATCGCATGCTGGCGCTTGTCCAGCGCCGCGGAGATGCGCGGGAAGGCGAGCTTCCACAGAATCAACATGGAGAATCCGAACAGCAGCAAGGTCCAGATCATCAGCCCCACGTTGGGCGTGATGAGGAAGGAGCCGCCGGAGGCGGCGGTGACCGGGGCGGGCATCGCTACTTCAGCACCCAGGAGAGCAGGCCGGCGACGAGCCCGTAGAAGAAGGTCGCCTCGGTCAGGGCGAAGCCGAGCCACTGGATCTGGGTGATCTCGTCGCGCATCTCCGGCTGGCGGGTCACCGCCTCGATGACCTTGCCGAAGATGATCCCGATGCCGACGCCGGCACCGACGGCACCCAGTCCGCCTCCGATCCCGATGCCGAGTCCGGCGCTGACGGCGCCGAACGAGAGGAGGTGTGTAAGCGCTAGCACTGTGAGGTCAGCTCCTTCATGGTTTTAGTGATGAGTTGCCGCGCCGCTGATGTAGATGGCGGCGAGGGTCGCAAAGATGAATGCCTGCAGCGTGGCCACCAGGCCCAACTCGAACAGGTAGAGCAGGATCGCAAACGGCAGTGTGAACCAGCCCAGGAACGACAACCCGAGCAGCACCGCCAGCCCGCCGGCCATGAACAGGATGATCAGGTGGCCGGCCAGGATGTTGGCGAAGAGTCGGATGGTGAGCGAGAGCAGCCGCATGAACGTGGAGATGACCTCCAGCGGGAAGATCAGCAGCAGGATCGGCCCGGTGACGCCGCCCGGGATCAGGCTCTTGAGGTAGCCGATCGGGCCTTGGGCGCGGATGCCGACCCAGTTGAAGGCGATGAACACAACGAGGGCGAGGATGAGCGGCACCGAGATGTTGGCGGTGGCGGCGTAGAGCGCGAAGGCCGGGATGTGCGCGCCGAAGATGACGACTTCCTGGCCTGAGTTGGTCGGCAGCGGGATGTACCCGATCAGATTGTTGAACCAGATGAAGAGGAAGAGCGCGCCGAGGAACGGAAACCACTTCGCCGCCATCGAATCGGGCATGTTCCCGCGGGTGATGTTGTCGCGCATGAGCGAGAAGAGCGCCTCGACGGCGGTCTGGACCTTGTTCGGCCGCTGGTGCATCCGGTCGGCGATCCACACCATCGTGACCACGGTGAGGATCGTGGCGAGGATGAGGTAGAGAACCGCGCGGTTGATGCTGAAGACGCCGAGGTGGAGCCAATTGTCGAGCTTGAACTCGTTCTGGACCTGGAAGCTGTGGTTCTGGTGGCCGAAGCCGAAGAGGATGATCAGGACCACGATCCCGGCCACGTAGAAGCCGGTGATGGCCCAGAGAAGCTTGCGGGTGCTGGTCATCGGGGCCTCGTGCGGGTCATGGCCGAGATGGCCAGCGACACGGTGTAGGCGAAGACGATCACGGCCAGGCACGTGATTCCGCCGTCCTTGCCGTCAACGTTGCGGGCGATGATCACCGCGATGGCCAGGGTGAAGAGCCGAGCGAGCATGAAGCCCAGCCGCAGGCCGATCTGGCGCTGAGCGTCCATGCTCGCGGTGACGCGGTCGACGCCCACGTTGGCGGCGCGCAGCGCAATCCACGCGCCGGCGCCGATGGCGTACCCGGAGGCGGGCACGCCGATGAGCAGCATGATCGGCGCGGCGACCACCAGCACGATGACGTCGAAGTATGCGAGCACGCTCACGGGTGGCCGCTCAGTAACCGCGGAAGCGCCTAATGACAAGGTAGATCCCCACCAGGAAGCCGATCAGGAAGCCGATGATCCCCAGCGCCAGGGCTGCGCCGAACAGCGCACCAATACCCGCGCCCATCGCCGCGAACAGGAGATTTGCCGACAGCAGGAACATGCCCGCGCCGGCCACGTCTTTGCCCGTCAGGGGCGAACGAGTGCTTTTTTGCATTGGGTCTGCTGAAGCTGCTTAGCAAGCTGGCGGTACTGGGTTGAGGGGCGCGTAGGCTACTGGCGCGGCACTCACAGGCGTCGCCTGCATTTCAGCGCCGAAACGGGCAGCGCGCCACCACCAAGAGGGTAGTGGAGAGCCGCCGCAGGGTTAGAGGGAGGTTAGCGTGCCCGAGCCATCACACGCACGCCGGTTGACGGACTTCCCCGCGGCAGTTCGGGCTTGGGGATCTGACCCTCCGCCCACATCGCCGCCAGGCTCGCCCGCGGCAGTCCGAGCGCCCCCTGGTACACCAGATATCGGGGCTCCCAGCGCGGGAAGAACTTGGCGTTGAACCGGTACAGGCTCTCGATCTGGAAGAACCGATTGCCCAGCGCGATGAGCTTGCCCACGGCCCGCTCGGCGGGGCGCTCGGGGCTGTGGATCCACCGCGCGAAGGCCGCGAAATTGAGTGACATCTCATCAACGCCCCGCTCGCGCAGCAGCTCCACCGCGCTGACCACCATGAACTCGGTCAAGCCGTTGGGCGTGCGCGGGTCGCGGCGCATGAACGACAGTGACATCGCCGAGCGCCCGTAGCAGGGAACGAAGTGCAGGACGCCGCGGACCGGGCGGTCGGGATCGGCTTCGTCGCGGGCAAGGACGACGAGCGTGTCCTGGCCGTGGTCGCCGTGCAGCGAGTCCATGGCCATCGAGAAGCCGCGCTCGGGCGCGCCTTCGCGGCCGCGCTCGAGCACCTCCTCGACCTCCTGCGCGACGTCGGGCCCCAGCTCGGAGACCCGGTGCAGCTCGGCGGTGAAGCCGGCCTTGCGCAGGCGGCTGACCGACTGGCGGACCTTGCGGATCGGCCGTCCCTCCAGCGAGAACCGGCCCACCTCGATGATCGCCTCGTCGCCGAGGTACATCGTCCGCAACCCGAACTCCTCCCACAGCGGCACCAGGCGCTCGCTGGCGCCGACGGCGGCCAGCTTGAGCCCGCGGGTCTGCGCGAACTCCTTGAGGTCGGAGATCAGCCCGGCCAGCGCCGCGTCGGGTCCGACGGGGTCCCCGGAGAGCAGGAGCACGCCGTTCTCCACCCGGTAGCCGACGAAGGCCGAGCGGTCAGAGCTGAAGAAGTAGTGCTTGTCGGCGCGCAGCTTGAAGAACGAGAGCGTGTCGGAGCCATGGGCGCGGACGAGCTCGGCGGCGGCCCGGCGGGCGGCGGGACCCGGCAGCGACGCCGGCGCGGCCAGGGGACGGAAGATCACGTAGGCCATGGCCAGCAGCGTCCCGAGCTCGACAAGGTGGACGCCCAAGGGGACCCAGGCGAATGCGTGGTGCCCGATCGCGTGCTGCTCAAAGCGCAGCGGCCCGGCCTGCCACGCCAGCAGATCACCGGTCTCGCGGACGACGGCGCTGAAGGACGGATGGCCTCGGGAGACCCAGGCGGCGAACCCGGCCAGGCTCAGGCCGAACGCTCCCAGCAGCGGCACCCGCCACACCGAGCTGCGCAGGGTGATCGCGTCGTGCTCGACGCGGAACTCGGTGGAGCTGGCGCACAGCATGGCGGCCGTGGCCCAGGTGAGGACAGTCTCCTCCACGTCCAGACCCTTGAGTAGGTCCAGCAGGCCGAGCGCGAGCATCAGCCAGATCGCCGTCTGCCACGCGCGACGCCGGCGCTTGAGCAGGTAGGGACTGACCAGCAGCAGCGCGGCGCCCGCGGGGAGCGCGAAGGCGTGGAACAGGCGGACCGCCTCGACCGGCTCGACGTCGAGCAGCAGCCGGCCCCGCCAGCGGATGTTGGGGGTCAGCGCCGAGGCGACGTTGATGAGGCCGACGAGCGCCGCCGCGATTGCGGCCAGGGCAGGGGTGCAGCGTGCAGTGCGTTGACGGATGCGAGACATGAAGGGGCGCCGGCTCTTGAACAGGGCGCTGGAGCCGAGAGGCCTGACGGTGCGACGCCTCAGGGCCGGCGTATCACCGGAATCTACCGCGTCAGTCGGCGGCGGTTACGCTCGCCACCGTTGGCGTTGCGTTTGCGGCGGTCGCCGGCCGCGCCGCCGGGGCCGGGACCCGCTGGGTGGCAGGGCGCGGATCGCGCCGGACCGGCAGCGCCAGCGAGAGCAGCAGCGCGGCCACGGGGAAGACCACGATGAGCTCGAACACGGAGCGCAGCCCGTGGGCGTCGGCCAGGATGCCCAGCAGCGGCGCGGCGACGCCGCCCATGCCGACCGAGAGCCCGATGGTCACGCCGGAGGCGACGCCGATCCGCCGGGGCAGGAACTCCTGGCCCATGACGATGGTGACCGCGAAGGTGGCGATCGTCGCCGCGCCCGCGATGGCGGCGAACAGCATGGCCAGGGCGGGGGGCGAGACCAGGAACGCGACGGTCAGGAACGGCAGCACCGCCATCGAGCCGATCAGCACCGAGCGGCGCCCGAAGCGGTCGGCCAAACGGCCGCCGACCAGGGTGCCGATCGCCCCGCCCACCAGCATCACGGTGAGCGCGGCGCCGCCGGTGCCCCTGCTCGTGTGCAGGTCGTGGATGAAGTAGAGGGGGATGAAGGTGACGAAGCCGAAATAGATGAACGAGCGCAGCGCGATGACGACGGCGAGCAGCGTGAACGGACGCCAGGCGTCGGCCTCCGTGGTGGCCGCGTGGGCCTGGGCGAGGTCGACCCGGAAGGTCTTCAGGCGCGGCAGCTCGTGGGCGAGCACGAGCCCCATCAGCGTGGTGGGCAGGATCACCAGCAACGTCCCCGACAGGCCGAAGGCGAGCACCAGCGGCGTCACCAGCGCCGGTCCCAGCGCAAAGCCGACGTTCCCCCCCACGCTGAAAAGGCTCATGCCGCTCGAGCGCCGGGCACCCGAGACGTAGTTGGCAAAGCGCGAGCCCTCGGGATGGAAGGCGGCGACGCCGATCCCGCTGACCACGACGGCGGCGAAGGTGAGCGCGTAGCTGGGGGCGATCGCGGCCAGCGCCACGCCCAGGCCACCGAGGATGGGGCCGATCGGCATCAGCCACGGCATCGAGCGGCGATCTGACAGGTGGCCGAACACGGGCTGGATGACCGAGCTGGCGATGGTCGCCGCCAGGATGAGGGCGGAGGCACCGGCGTAGCTGAGGTGATCCTTGACGATGAGGAAGGGCAGCAGCGCCGGGATCGACCCCTGGCCGACGTCGGTGAACAGGTGCCCGGCCGACAGCATGGCCATGGCGCGCCGGTCCACCCCGGTCCGGTCCACGCCAGTCCGGTCCACGCCAGTCCGGTCCGCGTCGCTCCGGTTCGCGCCGGGAGAGGCGCTCCCGGGTCGCGTCGCGCGCATGTCGGCGGTGGGGCTCACCCCGCGTCGATCTCGCGGATCTTCTCGGTCACCTTGCGCTGCTTGTCGCTGAGCTCCGCGGCGAGGTCGGTGAGCTCGGTGAGCCGGGTCCTGACGAGGTCGAGCTGGCCCGAGATGTGGGTCAGCAGCTCCTCCAGGATCCGCTTGCGCTCAGCCGGATCCTGGGTCTGGGCCAGCTCGTCGCGCAGGTGGGCGCGGGCGCTCTCGGCCTCGAGCAGCTGCGACAGCTGATCCAGCGACAGGCCCAGCAGGTCGCGCAGCCGGATGATCTCGCGGACGCGGTCCACGTCGGCCTGGGTGTAGACGCGGTGCTTGCCCTGGGCACGCTCGGGCGCCGAGTCCAGCAGCCCGATCTCCTCGTAGTAGCGGATCGTGCGCGCCGTGGTGCCGGTGAGCTCGGCCACCTCGCCGATGCGCAGCTGGCGGTCGGCGGTGGCGCTCACGATGTCACAACCTGGGGCTCGCGGGACTGCTCCGGGGCGGGCGCGATCACGTGCTTGGGCCGCGCCGCGGAGATGCCGGCGCCGGCGATCGACACCGCGCACAGGCACCACAGCGCCGTGTGCATGTTGGAGACGAAGGGCACGAGCTGCGCCGTTGAGATGTGTTTGGCCACGCCCGAGAACACGGCGAGGAGCACGTGCTCGGGGACGGCCGAGGTGACGACCGCCAGCACGAACGCGATCGAGATGACCGCGCCGGTGTTCTGCACCAGGACCCGGGCGCCGGCGGCGATGCCGCGGCGGTGGGGCGCGACGCTGCCCATCATGGCCGCGGTGTTGGGGGAGTTGAACATGCCCGACCCGACCCCGACGATGAACATGTAGATCCCGGGCCAGACGTAGCTGGTGTCGCGCTGGAGCGTGGTCATCAGGGCCAGCCCCAGCGCGGAGACCAGCATCCCGAGCACCGCCAGGGTGCGCGAGCCGCGCCGGTCGGCCCACATCCCGGCCGGCGGACTGGCGATGAGCATCCCCAGCGCCAGCGGGGCCAGCTTCAGTCCGGCCAGGATCGGCGAGTCGCCCTGCACCCCCTGGAAGTAGAAGACGAAGAGGAACATCAGCGCGAAGCGGGACAGGCCGTTGGCGAAGGCGGCTCCCGATGCGGTCGCGAACAGGCGGTTGCGGAAGATCGAGAGGTCGAGCATCGGCGCCTTCTGGCGCGACTCGATGAGCACGAACGCCGGCAGGAACACGGCAGCAAGGACGAGCGCGGGGATCGTCAGCGGCGACGTCCAGCCCGCGATCCCGCCCTTGGAGATCCCGAAGACCAGGCCGGTGAGGCCGAGGAGGAACGTCACCGTGCCCAGATAGTCAAAGGAGCGGTCCTCGCTGCGCCCGGTGACCTCGTGCAGGACGTAGCCGCCCCACACGCTCCCGGCGATGCCGAAGGGGACGTTGAACCAGAACACCCAGTGCCATGAGATCGCCACCAGCGCGCCGCCCAGCACCGGCCCGATGACCAGGCCGATGGCCGCGACCATCGTGTTGGTGCCCATGGCCAGGCCGAGCTGCTCCTTGGGGAAGGCGTCGGTGACGATCGCCGCGGCGTTGGCGAACAGGAACGCCCCGCCGATCCCCTGGAGGATCCGCCACACGATGAGCTGGGTCCCGTTGGCGGCAAACCCGGCGCCGAGCGAGGCCGCTGCAAACACGAGGAAGCCCATCACGTAGGCCTTCTTGCGCCCGAACTGATCCGACAGCCGACCCGCGCTGAGCACCAGCACGGTCGAGGCGATCATGTAGACGAGGATCACCCACACGAGCTCGAGCAGGCTCGTATGCAGGCTGCGCTCGAGGTCGGGCAGGGCGATGATCAGGGTGCCGGAGTTGATCGTCGCCAGCAGCATCCCCAGGCTCGTGCAGGACAGCGCCCACCACTTGTAGGAGTCGTGCTCGGAGTGGACGCCGATGCGGCGGCGCCCGGTGGGCCGCTCAGCGTGGGGAGCCTGTAGCACTGACAACTCGGACCTGCCTTCAATCGAATTCTTACGTAAACGTCAGAATATCACCATCGGCACGGTGCGTCCAGAGGTTGAGCGCGCGGCGGCCTCAGACCGGGTCGCGCGCTCCATCCCGCTCCTCCACCTACTTGTGAGTGGGCTTCTTGGCCTTGTGGTGCGCCCGCGGCTGGCGCAGCGTGTACTCGCGATTGAGCACGCTGCGCTTGCCCTGCGTGATCGCCATCCGCACGTGCAGGGTGCGCGCCGTCCTGAGCAGCTTGCGCCCCCGGGCGTCGAGGCCCATCGTGATCCTGAGGCCGCGCCCGCCCCGCAGCTTGATGTTGCGCCCTCCCAACCCGATCTTGTGCCGGTGGCGACCCTTGCCCGTCAGGGTCAGAAGGGTGAGACGGCCGGCACAGCGCGTGGCGGGGGTGCCCTTGCAGGCGACGCGTACGCGCAGCTTGCTGCCGTCGACCACCGTGACGCGTCCCACGACGACCAGGCGGCCCGCGACCACCGACGGGGCCGGCGCCGGGCCGGTGGGGCCCGGGTTCGTCGAGGTCGAGGAGTCGCCGAGCAGGACCCCGCCCCACCCGTCGACGGCGGCACAGACGTTCCCGGGCGGACACGCGATCCCGAAGATCGGCCAGCCGTCGACGTCGCTCAGGCTCCACGCGCCGGACCCGCCGTTGGGGTTCGTGCTGGCCAGCACGTTGCCCGAGGCGTCCCCGGCCACGCACAGCGACGCCGACGGGCAGGTGATGGCCTGGATGACGTTGGGAGCCCCGTCGGGCGCGTCGACGGACACCGGCGAGCCCCAGGTGCCCTTGACCGGGTCGGTGGAGGTGACGATCGAGCCGTTGCTGTCCCCGGCGACGCAGAGGGTCGTCGTCGGGCAGGAGATCACGTTGAGCGGCGCATCCTCGACGTTGCCCTCGGTCCAGGCGTTCGCGCCGGCCGTCGGGTTGGTCGCGTGCAGTTCGGTTCCGCTGGCGTCGACGACCACGCACAGCGTCGTCACCGGACACGAGACCCCGGGCAGGGCATCCTCGCCGGCGATGTCGGCGATGGTCCACGCCGACGCGCCGCCGGTGGGATTGGTTGAGGTGAGCACGTTGCCGGTGGAGTCGGTGGCGACGCACAGGCTCGTCGACGGGCACGACACCGCGAGCAGGGTGGAGTCGGGATCGACCGAGACCGACTGCCACGCCGACGCCCCTCCGCCCGGGTTGGTGGAGTGCAGAACGTTGCCCAGCTGATCGACGGCCACGCACAGCTTCGTCGAGGGGCAGGCGATCGCCGTCAGCCCGGCGCCGCCGTCGATGGCATCCGACGCCCACCCGCTCTGCCCGATGCCGGGCGCGGTCGAGTGCAGCAGGTTGCCGTTGGCGTCCACGGCGTAGCACTGGCCGGCGCCCGGGCAGGCGATACCGGCGAAGGCCACCCCGACGCCACTCTCGAGCGCGGTCGACACCCAGGCGGTCGGGTCCGCGGAGGGCCTGGTGCTGGTGACCACGTCGCCGCCGGCATCGGCGCCCGCGCAGAAGCCGGCGCTCGGGCACGAGATGCCGTCGAGCGACGTGGCGTTTGCGCGGGTAGCCGTGCCCCACGCCGCCGCGCCCCCGGCCGGGGTGGCGGAGACGAGCACGTTCCCGGCGTCGTCGCCCGCGGCGCAGAAGCCGGTGTGGGCGCACGACACGGAGTCCAGGCCGGCCGCGGCGTCCAGGACCGTTGCCGGCCAGACCGCGCTGCTCGGCACGCTGGCCGGGGACGTCGAGACGAGCGCGTTGCCGGTGTCGTCGACGGCCACGCACTGAGAGGCCGAGGCGCAGGACACCGCGTTGAGCGAGTTCCCCGAGTCGACGACGGCGCCCGCCCACGCGCCGGCCCCGCCGGTGGGGTTGGCGGACCGCACCAGCGTGCCGCTGCCGTCGACGGCCACGCACAGCGACGCGGTGGGGCAGGACACGGCGGTGAGGGTGTTGGTGCCGTCGACCGCGGCGCTGGCCCAGGTGGCCGCGCCGCCGAGCGGGTTGGTCGAGGTCCAGACGTTCCCGGACTGGTCGACTGCCACGCACTGCGACGCCGACGGGCACGAGATCCCGCTCAGCGGGTTGGCGGTGACCGCCGCCACCGACCAGCGCGCCGTGGGGGTGCCGGGCGTGGTGGTGGTGAGCACATTGCCCATCAGGTCCACGGCGGCGCAGAAGGAGGACGACGGGCAGGAGATCCCGGTCAGGCCGTTGAGGCCCAGCGTGCTGCCGTCGATGTCCGAGGTCGTCCACGTCGAAGCCCCGCCGGTGGGGTTCGACGAGCTGACGAGATCCCCGCCGCCGTCGACGGCCAGGCACAGCCCGGCGCTGGGGCATGAGATGGCGTTCAGCGGCGCCGCCGTGGCCGGGTCGATCTGGACCGGCGCGTCCCAGCTGATGGTGTCGGCCTGGGCCGTGGCGGCGATCGCCGCGAGGGCGGCGGTGACGATGGCAAGGACCAGCGCGACGCGGGCGATCCGTCGCTGAACATCGAGGCCACGCGGCGGCATGCGCATCCATGACGGGCGCGAACGTACCAGCCTCGCGGCGGTGTCCCGCCCGGTCTTAACCGGATGTCAATTGCATGATTACGTCTCGAACGCGGCCACCGTGGCGAGGATCACGAACGCCGCGATCAGCGCCGCACCTTCGAACGGTGTGGCCTCCCCATCGCCGGTGATCTGCCACACGATGACCGACGGTCCCGAGCAGCGCGCCGGTGTAGACCGGCGCGAGCGCGAACGTCAGCGAGGTCGCCGTCAGCAGCGAGACCAGCACCAGCAGCGGGAACAGGAACGCGGCGATCTGGGCCACCGAGTTCTTGACCACCGAGATGGCCAGCTCGTTCTCGCCCTTGGCGGCGAGGACCACGCCGACGGCGTGCTCCACCGCGTTGCCGGCGGTGGCGACGATCACCAGGCCGGCGAAGGATCGCGAGATCCCCAGGGTATGGATCGTGGGCTCCAGCGCGTGCACGAACCAGTCAGAGACGAACGCCGCCGCCAGGCCGGCGACGGCCAGCAGCACCAGGCTGGTGGCCATGGCCACGCGGGCCGCGCTGTGCCGGGTGGTGCCCTGCGGCTCGGTCGTGAGGTACTGGTGCACCCATACCCCGTAGGCGACGAGGATCGCCATGGCGCTCACCATCGAGATCGTCTGGATGTGGTGGCTGGCCGAGTCGTGCGCCGAGTTGGCCAGCCCGACGAGCAGGATGATGAAGCTCGCGATCAGGAGCATCGTCGCGGTGTCGTTGGGCAGCCGGGCGCTGAAGCGCATGACGTGATCCTCGGCGCGCAGGGCCCCGACGACGATCACCAGCCCGAGCACGAACAGCGCGTTGACGAGGATGGAGCCGAGGATCGCGGTCTGGGCCACCACCTTCTCGCCGGCGTTGAGGGCGAAGATGACCACGAAGAACTCCGGCAGGTTGCCGAGCGTGGACTGCATCAGCCCGGTGGCGGCGGTGCCCAGCCGCTCGCCCACCTGCTCGGTGGAGAACGACACGATCCAGGCGACGCCGGCCAGCGCCACGCCCGCCACCACGAAGGCCACCACGTGGCCGAACGAGCTGACGTAGCGGGCGACGCCCGCGAGCACGACGAACACCCCGACGATGGCCAGCCCGGCGCGCTCGGCTCGTGTCAGTCCGGCCAGCAGGCGTCTACCCGCCGGTCATCACGCGTCGGCGTCGGCATAGCACTCGGCGGGGTTGGCCTGTCGCCTCACGACTACTTCACCTTCTCAAACTCGCCGGTCTCGATGTCCCTGGCCACCTGGTCGTCGATGTCGTCCTCGCTGGCGGCCGGGTTGGCGCGGCGCATCTCGATCGTGCGCAGGCCCTTGAACTTGAAGATCTCCAGCACGTAGATGAGGTAGACGCTGGCGGCGGCGCACACCACCGCCAGGACCATGAGCCCGGCGATCCAGCCGGCCTGATGGCGGTGATGGTGGGAGACGATGCGGAGCATGACCGCCAGACCGGCCATCAGGAACGACCACGCGTAGAGGTAGGACCACGGTCTTGCGCTGGGAGAACCCGATCCGCGCCATCCGGTGGTGGAAGTGGTTGTCGTCGGCCGACCATGGCTTGCGCCGGTACTTCAGCCGCCTGGCGATGACGAAGCTGGTGTCCAGGAAGGGGATGACGAGGATGGTCAGCGGCACGATCAGGGCGACCACCGCGTTGGTCTTCAGCGAGCCGACGACCGCGGTGACCCCGAGCAGGTAGCCCAGCAGGTTGGCCCCGGCGTCGCCCATGAAGACCGAGGCCGGATAGAAGTTGTGAAAGAGGAAGCCGAGCGCGCCGCCGGCGGTGATCGCGGCCAGGATCGGCGCCCCATGGACGCCCAGATCGAAGGCGATGATCGCGAAGGCGACGCCGTCGATCGTGCACAGCCCGGCGGCCAGCCCGTCGACCCCGTCGGAGAAGTTGACGACGTTCATCAGCCCCACCAGCCAGATGACGGTGAGCACGCCACCGGCGTTGGGGAACGTGAGCGGGTGGCCGATGAACGGCAGCGTCACCGAGGTCACCACCGCCCCGCCCTCCACCGCGATCAGCGCCGCGGCGATCTGGCCGGCCAGCTTCACGGCGGGCGGCAGCTCCCGGACGTCGTCGATGGCCCCGACGAGCGTGATCAGGCAGGCGCCGGCGATCACCGCCCACATGTGGACCACGCCGCCCGGTCCCCGCGGCCCGTGCAGCACGTGGGGCAGGAAGATCTTGGGCGGCAGCCAGATCAATCCGGCCACCAGCACCGCGGCCAGGATCGCCAGCCCGCCCAGCAGGGGCGTCGGGCGCTGCGAGAGCCCCCGTTCCCTGGGCAGGTCGACCGCGCCCAGCCGTCGGGCCAGCCGCGCCGCCAGCGGCGTCGCCGCCGCGGCGACCGCAGTCGCCACCACGAACGAGAGCACGGCATCCGAGTACCGCATGCCCGACAAGCATGCCAGCACCGCCTGACTGCAGGCGTTGCGTGCCGGTGTTCAGGCCGCCTCGGCCTCGCGCCGGGCCAGGGTGCGCGCGATCGTCGCCGCCACCACCACCGGCGTCCGCGTGAGCTGGCGCCAGGTGAACCGCAGCACGATGTAGCCCGCGGCGACCAGCTTGTTGCCCTTGGCGCGGTCGCGCTGAAACGCCGGTGGTGGCCGTGGTGGCGTAGCCGTCGACCTCGACGACCACCCTGTGCCGCGGCCAGTACGCGTCGACCTCGAAGCCGCCGACGTAGGTGTTGAACCGGGGCGTCTCGATCCCCGCCTCCCGGACGAGCCGTTTGAGCCGGCGCTCGGCCTCCGGGCGCGTGTACCCGCGAGTCGTCCTCGGCCTCCAAGCAGTGCGCGGAGCGGCGCCCGTCCCCTTCGCGGCCGGGGCACCGCTCCATCGCCGCGTGGATCTCGGCGTTCGTGACCAGCTGCAGCACCCGGGCCTCGTTGAGCAGCCGGTCGATGTTGGGCTTGGCCGCGCAGTCGATCAGCGTCCGGGCCGGGGCGGTCACCGGAAAGCCCTGGTGCATCGCGGACGTCGCGGATGTCCAGGGCCTTGACCCCGTGGACTGCCAGCCCGGGCTGGCTTCGACGTGGCGGCCAATCATCGTGATGGCCACGAAGGAGGGGGCTAGTGGTGAGCCCCCAGAGCGCGGCCGCGCTCTCATGGCTGAGCACCGCGTTCGTCACCGGCGTAGAGCAGCGCCGCCGTCTCCGCCGCCCAGCGGCTCGAGGACCGGCTCGACCACCGACAGCACCGACGGAAACACGCGGTGCAGCGACGCCCGCCGCTGACCCGGTGCTCATACGAGCCCCGCGGTGATCCCCAGCGCCCGCAGCTGCGACAGGTGCACCAGTCGCGCGCTGCGCACCCGCGACCTCGGCCAGGCCCCGCTCCCCGGTCCCCTCAACCTGGAAAACGCGAGAAACCCCCGCCGGCCTCTCGACTTTGCCGCGAGTCCATCCCCCACCTGGGAAACGCGCCAAACCTGCGGACGCAGACCAGGTTTCCCGCGAAATCCAGGCTCATCAACCCCCATATAACTAAGAGCCTGCAGGCCGCCCCCATCCACCCCCCTCCCCAGCCAGTCTTTAACCCCGAACCACCACACCCCCACGCACCGACCACCAACCGACCCCAGTCGCCGAGGCTCGCCTACAGCTCAGACAGCAGCAGCCGCAGCACCGAGCTGCGCATACAGCGGGTAGCGATCCGCGATCGCCTCGACCCGCTCGGAGAACTCGCCCCGGCGAGCCTCGAAGTCGTCCGGCGGTCAACACGGCCGCGATGATCTTGCCGACCTCGACGAAGTCGTCCACCTGCAGCCCGCGGGTCGCCAGGGCCGGCGAGCCGATCCGCAGCCCGGAGGAGACGGCGGGCGGCCGCGGGTCAAACGGGACCGCGTTGCGGTTGACGGTGATGCCGATCGCGTGCAGGCGGTCCTCGGCCTGCTTGCCGTCGAGCTCTGACTCGCGCAGGTCGCACAGGACCAGGTGGACGTCGGTGCCGCCGGTCAGGACGCTCACGCCCCCGCCGGCGGAGAGCAGCTCCGCGCCCACCGCGCGGGCGCCGTCCAGCGTGCGCTGCTGGCGCTCGCGGAACGCCTCGGACGCCGCGATCCGCAGCGCCACGGCCTTGCCGGCGATGATGTGCTCCAGCGGGCCGCCCTGCTGGCCGGGGAACACGGCGGAGTCGATCTTCTTGGCGTACTCCTCGCGGCACAGGATCATGCCGCCGCGCCCGCCGCCGATCGTCTTGTGGATCGTGGTGGTGGTCACGTCGGCGAACGGGACCGGCGAGGGATGCAGGCCCGCCGCCACCAGCCCGGCGAAGTGGGCCATGTCGACCATCAGGTAGGCGCCGACCGAGTCGGCGATCGCCCGGAAGCGCTCGAAGTCCAGCTGGCGCGGATAGGCCGACCAGCCCGCCACGATCATCTTGGGCTTGTGCTCGTGGGCAAGCTGCTCGACCTCGTCCATGTCGATCAGCGAGGTCTCGCGGTCCACGTGGTAGGCGACGATGTTGTAGAGCCGGCCCGAGACGTTGATCTTCATCCCGTGCGTGAGGTGGCCGCCGTGGGACAGCTCGAGCCCCATCAGCGTGTCGCCCGGCTGCAGCAGCGCGTGGTAGACGGCGGCGTTGGCCTGGGCGCCGGAGTGCGGCTGGACGTTGGCGTGGTCGGACCCGAACAGCGCGTTGGCCCGGTCGATCGCCAGCTGCTCGGCCGATGTCGACGAACTCGCAGCCGCCGTAGTAGCGCTTGCCCGGATAGCCCTCGGCGTACTTGTTGTTGAGCACCGAGCCCTGGCACTCCAGCACCGCCAGCGGGGCGAAGTTCTCCGACGCGATCATCTCCAGCGTCCGCTGCTGGCGCTCGAGCTCCTTGCCGAGCACGTCGGCGATCTCCGGATCCACCTCCGCGAGCGGGCGGTTGAAGAAGTCGGCGGGCAGGTCGGCGGCGCACGGGGCGTCACATAGTAACGGCGGCGCCGGAGGCGACCACGACGGCCAGGTCCCGGTGCTCCCAGACCACCCGCGCGTCAAAGCCGGTCTCCGCCAGCCACTCGCAGCTGGTCGGCCAGCGGGCTCGGGTGGTCGTAGCCGTCAGACAGCGGGATCACCGCGTCGGCGCCGATCCACCGGCACGACCACGTCCCCCAGCACGAACCGCCCCCCGGGCGCCAGCACCGCGCGCACCCGGGCGAACAGGTCGCGCTTTAGCGTCCCCTCCAGGTGATGCACGCACAGCGCGCTGGCCACCACGTCAAACGGCCCCTCGGGCAGCGGCTCCTCGATCGCGGCGACCCGCAACGACACCCGCTCGGACGGGAGGGCCTCCCGAGCCGCCGCCAGCATCGACGCGCTCTCGTCGATCCCCACCAGCAGCGCGTCGGGGTGGCGCTCCAGCAGCCGCCGGGCGGTCTCCCCCGTCCCCGTCCCCAGCTCCAGCACGCGCGAGGCTCCCGACCCGCTGGCCCGCGCCACCGCCTCCTGGAACTCGTCGTAGACCGGGATGTCCTCGTGGATCATCTCCGCGTAGGACGAGGGGTCGAAGTGAAACTGCCACTCCAGCGCCGCCGCCACGTCCTCCCGCGACATCGCCCCCTCGCGCACGATCCCCCACTCCCCCGTGGTCTCCAGCGCCCGCAGGTCGACCACCGTCGACGGCGTCCCGGGCAGCTCGCCGCCGTCGATGACCAGGTCGGCGCGGCGCCGCAGCGACTCGGGCACGTCCGCCAGCCGGCACGCGTCGGGGCCGCCGGCGAGGTTGGCGCTGGACTGCAGCACCGGCCACGACACGCCGTCCAGCAGCGGGACGACCGGCACCCGCAGCCCGAACGTCGACGGGTCGTCGCCGCAGGCCAGCGGGAAGCGGCGCTCCGGGTTGGGCAGCAGCACGGTCACCGGCCCCGGCAGCAGCCGCCCCAGCGCGGCGCGGGTCCGCTCGCCGAGCTCGGGCAGCGCCGCCAGCGCCAGCTCGCGGTCGAAGAACATCACCGCCGAGGGCTTGTCCAGCCGCCGGCGCTTGAAGCGATACAGCCGCTCGACGGCCACGCGGTTGTGGACGTCGCAGGCCAGCCCGTACACGGTGTCGGCGGGGAACACGGCGACGCCGCCGACGCTCATGCAGCGCTCAAAGCCCTCGGCCTGCGGCTCCGCGCTCGGCGTCGTCACGCCGTGCCCACCACCACGCGCTCCAGGCCGGCCAGATCGTGGCGGACCCCCACCTCGGCAAACCCCGCGTCCCACAGCAGCTGCGGAGACCTCCGTGGCCTGCTCGGGCCCGATCTCCAGCGCCAGCAGCCCCACCGTCGGGCCGGCCACCGCGGACACCAGACGGCGGATCAGATCCAGCCCGTCGGGCCCGGCGAACAGCGCGCCCGCCGGCTCATACCGGGTGATCTCGGGCGGCAGCTCCGTCCCGTCCGCGACGTACGGCAGGTTCGCCAGAACTGCGTCGGCGGGCTCACCGTCGTCGAGGTCGGCCTCCGCGAACGGCACGTCCAGCCCCAGGCGAGCGGCGTTGGCGCGCGCCACCGCCAGCGCGTCGGCGCTCACGTCGGTGCCGCGCACCACGCAGGTCGGGGCGCTCGTCCTTGAGCGCCAGCGCCACCGCGCCGCTCCCGGTCCCCACGTCCACCACCCGCGAGCCCGGCGGCAGGTCCAGCCCCACCTCCACCAGCAGCTCGGTCTCCGGGCGCGGGATCAGCACGCGGCGGTCCACCACGAGCTCCAGCCGCCGGAACGCCCGGCGGCCCAGGATGTAGGCCACGGGCTCGCGCGCCTCGCCGGCGCACCAGCAGTCGCCTCGAACCGCTCCGCGGCCGCGCCGTCCAGCGCGACGTCGCGATCGATCACCAGCCGGCCCCGGTCCACGTCCAGCACGCACGCCAGCAGCACCTCGGCGTCCAGACGCGGCGTGTCGACCCCCGCCGCGGCCAGCCGCGCCGCGGCCCGCGGCCAGGGCCGCCCCCACCGTCGCCGAGGCGACGCGCGCGTCAGCCGGCGCCACGCTCTTCCAGCCGCCGGCGCTTCTCGTCGTCCTGGAGCGCGTCGGTGAGCTCGTCCAGGTCCCCGAGCAGGATCTCGTCGAGGTTGTGCACCAGCAGGTTGATGCGGTGGTCCTTGACCCGGCGCTCGCCGTAGTTGTAGGTGCGGATCTTCTCGGCGCGGTCCCCGGTGCCCACCTGGGCCAGCCGGTTGGCCCCGAGCTCGGCCTGCTGCTCGGCCAGCGCCCGTTCGTACAGCCGCGCGCGGAGCACGCGCATCGCCCGCTCGCGGTTCTGCAGCTGGGACTTCTCGTCCTGCATGGAGACGACGATCCCGCTGGGCTTGTGGGTGATCCGCACCGCCGAGTCGGTGGTGTTGACCGATTGGCCGCCCGGCCCGGAGCTGCGGTAGACGTCGATCTGCAGGTCGTTGGGGTCGATCTCCACCTCCACGTCCTCGGCCTCGGGCAGCACCGCCACCGTCGCCGTGGAGGTGTGGATGCGGCCCTGGGACTCGGTCTCGGGCACGCGCTGCACGCGATGGGTGCCGCCCTCGAACTTGAACACCGAGTAGGCGCCGTCGCCCTTGATCCGCGAAGGTGTAGTCATCCGCGCCGATGGCCAGGTCCTCGACCTTGAAGCCGCGCCGCTCGGCGTAGCGGCTGAGCATCCGGTACAGGTCGCCGGCCCAGATGCCGGCCTCGTCCCCGCCGGCGCCGGGGCGGATCTCGACGATGACGTTCTTGTCGTCGTTGGGGTCGCGCTCCACCATGGCCAGGCGGATCTCGTCCTCCAGTGCGTCCATGCGCTCCCGCGAGCTCTCCAGCAGCGCCCGCAGCTCCGGATCGTCGCCGTCCTCGGCCAGCAGCTCGCGCGCGCCCTCGAGGTCGTCGGCGGCGCGGCGGTACTCACCGGCCAGCTTGGCGGCCGGCTCGAGCTCACGGTAGGCGCGGCTGGCCGCGGCGAAGCGCTCGCGGTCGCCGATCACCGCCGGGTCGGCCAGCTCAGCCTCGAGCTCGCCGAACCGCGTCTCGATCTGCTTGACGAGTTCGTCGATCATGCACGCGAGTGTAGGAGCCCGCGACCACGGCGGGCCGGGACTCCGACACCGCGCGCGCGACTACTTGTCCGGGTTGACCGCGTCCTTGACCTTGTCGGCGGCGCCGCCGACGGCGTCCTTGATCTTGCCCGAGGCCTTGTCGACCTTGCCCTCGTTCTTGAGGCTCTGGTCGTCGGTCAGGTCGCCGGCGGCTTCCTTGACCTTGCCCTTGGTGCGATCAACGGTTCCGTCAGACATGCGCGCTCCTTTTGGTGGGAAACCCTTGCTACCGGAGCGCTACCCGCGGGTAGCGCCCGCAAAAAGAGCCGGTGGCGCCGGCCGCCGGGCCGCCGCGCCAGTGGGGTGCCGAGCGCGGGCGCCGCGCTACGTGGCGGGTGCGCCCAGCGCGGGCCGCCGCGCTACGCGACGACTTCGAGCCCGATGAGGTCCTCGGCCGACGCCTCGCCCGGCGTCTCGACGGCGAGGACCGCCTGCAGCGAGGCGATCGAGACCGCGAGCTCGTCGAGGTCGGGCTCGCGCGTGGTGAGCTTCTGGAGCTGCAGCCCCGGCCACATGACCATCTGGACCCAGCGCCGGCGCCGGTTGCGCCCCGCCCACTTGATCACCTCGAAGGACAGCCCGGCGATGATGGGCACGCCGAGGATGCGCGTGAGCACGAGGATCCACCACGCCGGCAGCCCGACCGGGGCGAACACGAAGATGGCCAGGATCATCACGATGAGCAGGAAGCTCGTCCCGCAGCGCGGGTGCAGCCGCGAGTAGAGCTGGGCTCGCTCCGGGACCAGCTCGTCCTCGGCCTCGTAGCAGGAGATGACCTTGTGCTCGGCCCCGTGGTACTCGAACACGCGGCGCAGGTCGCGCACGCGTGAGAGCAGGGTGAGGTAGCCGAGGAAGATCGCGGTCCGCAGCACGCCCTCCACCACCCAGAACAGCAGCGAGGAGCCGAGCTGCTTCTTGATCAGGCTGGTCAGCCCGACGGGGACGACGAAGAACAGCCCGATGGCGAACACGACGGACACCAGCACGGTGAAGAACCAGGTGGCCCCGGAGATCTCCTGACCGCCGGATCCGTCCTCGCCGTCCTTGCTCTCGTCCTCGGGCAGCTGCGCGTTGGCCGAGATGCCCAGCGCGCGCAGGCCGATGCTCAGCGACTCGACCAGCGCGACGACGCCGCGGATCACCGGCAGCCGGTACAGGCGCCGGCGGCGCTTGCGCGCGCTTGATGGGGAAGGTGCTGACCGCGATCTCGCCCAGCGTCCCGGGCGGCGCGTCCTCGGGGGCCGGCTTGCGCACGGCGACGGCCCACGTCCTGACGCCGCGCATCATCACCCCCTCCAGCACGGCTTGGCCACCGACGGGGGCGTCGCGCGTTGCCGTCAGTGGCTGTGCGCGGCCGTCGCCCCCGCCGTGGCTCATATCGTCAGACCCGGCCTGCTCAGCCGGCGGTGGTCCGGGCGCTGCGCCGGCCCTTGGCCACGCGGCGCTGGAAGCGCTCGACCCGTCCACCGGTGTCGACCAGCTTCTGGCGGCCGGTGTAGAAGGGATGGCACGCCGAGCAGATCTCGACATGGATCTCGCCCTGCGTCGAGCGCGTCATGAACTCGTTGCCGCAGGTGCAGCGGACGTGCGCTTCCTGGTAGTTGGGGTGAATCTCGGTCTTCATAGTCCTATTGAGTCTAGCGTCGCGGGGGCGGCGCCCCCGCGGCGTGCGCTAGGAGGCGCGGCGCCGCCGGACAGACCGCGCTCAGCACGTTGTTGGCGCGGTTGAAGTCGTCGACCTGGCTGGCCGAGTCGGCGCTCACCGTCGGCGGGTTGGCGGCGTCGCACAGCGGCCCCACGAACGACAGCGTGCGCGTCTTGCCCGCGCCGAGGAAGGCTGACGGTGTCCGTCGTCGGCGCGCGAGGTGTCGCCGGGCGCGAACAGCACCTGGAAGGGCCCGGCCCCGGTCAGCCCCTGGTTGGCGATGACCGCGGTGTAGAGCTCCTTCTTGGGATGGCCGGCGATGGCCGAGACCGTGATCGACGTGACGGTGAGGTCGGGACGCAGCTCGCGCTGGCGGCAGGTGCGGGTGTACCGGGTCGCGGTCCCCAGCACCTTGCCGTGCAGACCGGTCCACCGGAAGCTCACCCGGAACTGGTAGGTGAACGGGACGTCGAGGTTGTAGACGGACTTCTGCAGCCGCCAGACGTCGCCGGGCAGCTGGCCCAGCGTGGGGTTGGGCGGCGTGCGCCACACGCCGAGGTCGCCCCCGCTCACCTCCTGCACCGGAAGCCCCGGCGACCGCTGCAGCAGCTCGAAGCGGATCGCCATCTTGCGGGTCCCGGTGAGCGGCCGCATGGTCGCCTTGATGGCGACGGCGCGGGCGCCCGGGTCCAGCGCGTGCGTGCAGGTGAAGCCGGTGAGCTGCGGAGCGCGGCGGGGCGGCGGCGGACACCGACGGCGACCGGCGACCGCAGCGACGGCGGCGACGGCGGCCAGACCGGTGACGAGGCGGCGGACCTTCATACGTGCTCCCTTAACCCCTGGAAGCCGCAGAAGTTTCCGCGAACCCCGTTACGTGATGGTGTACAGCGGCCCGTCGCCACCCTCGGGCGGGGTCAGCCGTCCGCCCTTGGCGGTGATCGCGCCGCACTGCACGCAGTTGGTGTAGTTGACGGTCACGTCCACCGGACCGGTCGGCGGCGCGTCGTCGGGGATCTCGTAGACCCCGGCCGGACACATGTAGCGCCACCCCTCGGCGATCTCGCGCGGCACGTTGCGGTGCAGCCGGATGTGGTTGGGCGCGTCGTCGCGGGTGGCGTTGCCGCTGATGTACACCGACGAGAGCTTGTCGAACGTGTACTTGCCGTCGGGCTTGGGATAGGCGTCGCGGGTGTCGCCGACGAACAGCGGCTCGGCGTCGTCGCGGTGCCACTTCTGGCGGCCGGGCGGGACCTTGCCCTTGGACATGATCGCCGGGCCGGCCAGCAGGCTGCCCTTGATGAAGCCCTTCTGGAACGCCTGGCGCGCGTTGCGCACCTGGTAGAGCTCCTGGCCGATCGAGGAGTCCTCGACCGCCTGCTCGTAGGACTCCAGCGAAGCCCCGGTCTGCAGGTGCTTGAAGATCGCCTCGGCGGCGAGCTTGCCCGACTTGATGCAGTGGTGCACGCCCTTGAGCGCGGCGGTGTCGACCATGCCGCCGGAGTCGCCGACGAGCACCGCGCCGGGCATCGACAGCTTGGGCATCGACCAGTAGCCGCCGCCGGGCAGCGCCTTGGCGCCCCAGGCCACGCGCTCGCCGCCGTCCAGGATTCCCTTGACCAGCGGATGGGTCTTGAACGTCTGCAGCAGGTCGTGGGCCGATGTGGTGGCGTCGCGGTAGTTGAGGTCCACCACGAAGCCGATCGAGACCAGATCGTCGCCGGTCTTCTCGTCCTTCATCGGATAGATCCAGGTACCGCCGAGCTGCCCGTACTTGGGCGAGACCTTCATCGGCCACGGCTGGCTGAAGGTGTGGATGACGCGGTCCAGGGGCTTTTTGACCTTCCAGACCTCCTTGACGCCGAGCTCCCACACCTGGGGCTCGCGGCCGTCGGCGAGGTCGAACTCCTTGATGGCGGCGCCGGTGAGGTGGCCCCAGCAGCCCTCGGCCAGGACCGTGACGCGCGCCTTGATGTCGGTGCCGGGCTCGAAGTTGCCCAGCGGCTCGCCGTCCTTGCCGCGGCCCTTGTCGCCGGAGCGGACCCCGACGACCTTGCCGTCCTCGACGATCAGCTGCGTCGCCGAGGTCTCGGTGAGGATGTAGGCGCCGGCCTCCTCGGCCTGCTGCGCCTGGTAGCGGGCCAGCGCCGCCACCGACACCACCTCGTTGCCGTGGTTCTTGAAGTTCGGCACGAACGGGATCGGCACCGACACCTTGGTCTTGGCCGTCGGGCAGCATGTAGACCGATTCCTTGGTCACCTCGCCGAAGGCGAAGCGCTGCTTGCGCCACTCCTCGCGGGACATGTCGGGGAACAGCTCCTGCAGCGGCCCGGGGCGCATGACCGCGCCCGACAGGTTGTGACCGCCGCAGGTCTTGGCCTTCTCGATCACCGCCACCGGCACCTCGCCGAGGCGCTCGAGCAGCTCCTCGTCGTCGGCCAGCAGCTGGAGCAAGCCGGTTGGCGCAGGACAGTCCGGCGGTGCCGCCGCCGACGATCGCCACGCCGACGTCGATGCGCTCGTCCTCGTCGTCGAGTCCCCGCTTGATGAACTCCTTGACGGAGTCCACCGGCGGCGGAAACTCGCTGGGCGCGTGATGATGGCCGTTGCTCCCCGCCATTCGGTCAGCCTCCCTTCTTGGCCTTGATCGCCTCGGTGAGCTTGGGCATGATCTTGTTCAGATCGCCCACGATCCCGAGGTCGGAGAACTCGAAGATCGGCGCGTTGGCGTCCTTGTTGATGGCGATGATGTTCTCCGAGGACTGCATGCCGACCTTGTGCTGGATCGCGCCGGAGATGCCCGCCGCCAGGTACAGCTTCGGCGACACGGTCTTGCCGGTCTGCCCGATCTGAGCGGCGTAGGGGTACCAGCCGGCGTCCACCACGGCACGGGTGGCGGCGACGGCGCTGTTGCCGCCGAACGCCTTGGCCAGCGCCTCGGCCAGTTCGAAGCCCTCGGCCTTGCCCAGGCCGCGGCCGCCGGCCACGAGGATGTCGGCGCCCTCGATGTCGACGTCGGCGCCACGCTGCTCGCCGCGCTTGACCATCTTGGCCTGGTTGGACCACGCCGAGTACTCCACGTCGACGTCGACGACCTCGGCGTCGCCCTCGCCGTCTTGGTGGATCTCGAACGCGTTGATGCGGCCGATGATGATCCCCAGGTCGCCCTGGTAGTGGGAGACCGAGATCTTGGAGTCCTGGAGGATCGGGCGCTCGGCGACGAGCTTGCCGTCCTCGGCGCGGACCGCGGTGACCTCCATGGTCACGCCGGCCTGCTTGCGGGCGGCCAGGCCGGCGCCGATCTCGAAGCCGAGCAGGCCGCCGCCGAACAGCGCGTAGCCGTGACCACCGTCGTCGATGACCTTGGCCATGACGTCGATGACCGGCTGGGCCAGGCCCTCGGGGCCCTTGGCGCGGTGGACCTTGGTCGCGCCGTACTGGCCCAGGGTCTTGCACAGGTCGTCGGTGAGGTCATCCCCGCCGACGACGACGGCGTGGCACTCCCCGCCGACATCCTTGGCGCGGGCCGCGCCCTCGGACACGGCGCCCAGCGAGTTCTTGTTGAACTCGCCCTCGTAGTGCAGAACGTAGGTCAGGACATCGGCCATCTAGATCAGCTTCCTTTCGTCCAGCCACGCGACGATCTTCTCGACCGTGTCGTCGGTGTCCTCGTCCTCGATGATCGTGCCGGCGGACTTGGCCGGCGGATCCTTGAACTCGCCGCACTGCACCCGCGAGCCCTCGGCGCCGACGAGCGAGGCGTCGATGCCGACGTCGCCCGCGGCGACGGTCTCGAGCGGCTTCTTCTTGGCGCCCATGATCGCCTTCAGCGACGGGTAGCGCGGCTCGTTGATGGCGTCACCCACGGAGATGACCGCCGGCAGCGCCACCTCGACGGTGTCGTAGCCGTACTCGGCCTGGCGCTCGCAGGTGAGCGCCTGGGCGGGCGGGTCCGATACCTCCATCTTGATCACCTGGGTCAGCGACGGCATCTTGAGGTGGTCGGCGACGACGGCGCCGATCGTGTAGCACTCGCCGTCATCGGACTGCTGGCCCAGAAGCACCAGATCGGGTGACTCCTTCTCCAGCGCCTTGGACAGCGCGTAGCCGGTCGCGGCCACGTCAGACCCGGCCAGGCCGTCGTCGGACAGGTGCAGCGAGCGGTCGGCGCCCAGCGACACGGCCTTCTGCAGCGCGCGGGTCGCGCTGGAGGGGCCCATGGTCACGGCGACGATCTCGTCGACCTCGACCGCGCCGCCCTCGCGGATCTGCATGGCGGCCTCGATCGCGTGGGTGTCGTACGGGTTGAGGTTGCGCTCACCCGACCTGTCCATTCGCCCCGTCGAGGGGTCGATCCGTTTCTCGACGGCGGCGTCCGGAACCTCTTTCACCAGGACGCAAATCTTCAAGTGTGGCCTCCTATCAAGTGTCCTGAGCGGGGTTGGCAACCCGCGCGCTCACGATGGTTCTCTCCGGAAAGGTGCTGCGACTATACCCGGTTGACTGACGAGTCAATCGGTCGCTGTGGGGGGCGGGCGAGGGCGGTTGGGGGGTGGGTGGGGTCCGGTCTCGCCCCGGCTGGTACGCGAATGTTCCTGCCACGCCTGAGGTCAGGCGCGGACGGCGCCGCGGATGAAGTCGATCGCCTGCTGGGCGGAGGCGCCCGGGGTGAACACCTCGGCCACCCCCAGGGACTTCAGCTCCTCGATGTCGTCGGACGGGATCGTCCCGCCCACGGTGACGACGACGTCGTCGACGCCCTGCTCGGCCAGCAGTTCCATGATCCGCGGCACCAGCGTCATGTGGGCCCCGGACAGGATCGACAGGCCGACGGCGTCGGCGTCCTCCTGGATCACCGTCTCCACGATCTGCTCGGGCGTCTGGTGAAGACCGGTGTAGATCACCTCCATCCCGGCATCGCGCAGGGCGCGGGCGATGATCTTGGCGCCGCGGTCATGGCCGTCGAGCCCAGGCTTGGCGACGACGACGCGGATCTTCTTGTCTGAGGAGGACATCTTGTGAAGCGGGCGGATTGTAGTGCCGCGCTTCGTCTCCACGCGTCCTACTTGACGACGACGGTCATCTTCATGCTCGGGTGGATCGTGCAGACCAGCTGGTAGGTGCCCTTCTTGGTGAAGGTATGGCTGTAGCCGCCGCGCACCTGGGTCCTGGAGCTGAACGCCGAGGGCCCCTGATGCACCACGACGTTGTGCTTGAGCACGCCGACCCAGTTCCAGGTCACCTTCGTGCCCCTGCCCACCCTGAGGGTCTTGGGCCCGTAGTAGTTGTCGCCGACCCTGACCGTCTTACCCGACGAGGCGAACGCGGAGACGGCCGAGACGGCGACGACCAGGGCGGTGAGGAGCAGCAGGAGGCGGAGGCGGCGTGTGAGCATGGCGCGGCAGTAAAGCACTCCTCGTCGTGACTCGCGCCACATTCGAGAAGTGCTACGCACCGAGGCCGGGGCGCTGCGCCGCACCGGCGAGCCGCCTCACACGGCGGGGTGGTCGCAGACGTCGCAGCGCCACCACGGTTCCGATCCCGCCCGCGCCCGCTGCCGCCCCCAGCGCGACCGCCGTCTTCAGGCGGCGGCCGAGGCGATCGAAGCGCAGCACGTCCCACCCCCGCTCGCGAGCGATCCTGGCCAGCGTGAGGTCGGGGTTGACCGCCACCGGGTGCCCGACGGCCTCGAGCATCGGCAGGTCTGACTCGGAGTCCGAGTAGGCGTAGGAGGCGCTCAGGTCGAACCCCTCCCGCTGAGCCAGCTCGCGGATCGCCTCCGCCTTGCCACCGCGGTACACGAACAGCCCCACCGGCCGGCCGGTGTAGACCCCGTCGACGACCTCCGACAGCCCGGACCCCAGGGCGCCGTCGAGCGCCATCACGTGAGCGAGGATCTCGGCCAGCTCCTGGGAGGCGGCGGTGACGATGTACGCGGGACGGCCGTGATCCTGGTGCTGATGGGCGAGCGCCAGCATCTGGGGATAGACCCGGGGCAGGATCCCGGCCAGGACGTCGGCGCCGAGGCGCTCGAGGTCGACCACGCGCTTGCCCTCCAGCGACGCCGCGATCCGCTCGCGCAGGGCCATCGAGTCGGCGTCGGTGGCGCCGCGCAGACGGAACTGGACGTTGGCGAGGGCGTCGGCGAGGAGCTGCCGGCGCCCCATCAGACCGGCGCGATAGGCCGCGCGCCCGAACTGGAACGCCGACGACCCCTGGATCAGGGTCTTGTCGAGGTCGAAGAACGCGGCCCCAGCCGGGCTGGGGCCGGCGCGTTCACCTGGAGGCGTAGTCCCGGGTGGCTCGTCGTCAGCCGCCATTGACCTCGACGATCACCGCGTCGCCCTGGCCTCCACCCGAGCAGATCGCGGCACAGCCGAGGCCGCCGCCGCGGCGACGCAGCTCGTAGACGAGGGTCCCGAGGATGCGGGCCCCCGACGCGCCGATGGGATGGCC
Source organism: uncultured Solirubrobacteraceae bacterium (assembly GCA_963764125.1). GTDB lineage: Bacteria > Actinomycetota > Thermoleophilia > Solirubrobacterales > Solirubrobacteraceae > Palsa-465. The sequence continues at coordinate 90,908 of CAVXRR010000037.1, read as the reverse complement.
CAGCGCGACCGCCCCGCCGTTGACGTTGACCTTGTCCTCGTCGATGCCGAGCATCCGGATGGAGTTGAGGGTGACCGAGGCGAACGCCTCGTTGATCTCCCACAGGTCGATGTCGTCGGCGGACAATCCGGCCTTCTCCAGCGCCTTCTGCGCCGCCGTGGCCGGGGTGCGGGCCAGGTAGGGGAAGTCGTCGGCGACCGCGGCCTGGGCGACGATGGTGGCCAGCGCCGTCTTGCCGTTGCCCTTGGCCCATTCGTCGGAGGCGAGCACCAGCGCGCCCCCGCCGTCGTTGACGCCCGGCGAGTTGCCCGCGGTGTGGGTGCCGTCCTTGAGGAAGATCGGGGGCAGCTTGGCCAGGCTCTCCAGGGTCGAATCGCGCCGCGGGGCCTCGTCGACCTCGACGGTGGTGTCGCCCTTGCGACCCGTGATCGTGACGGGGACGATCTCATCGGGCAGGCGGCCCTCGTCGGTGGCCTTGATCGCGAGCTCGTGGGAACGCAGCGCCCAGCGGTCCATGTCGGCGCGCGTCATCTCCAGCTCGGCCGCGACCTCCGAGGCCTCCTGGGCCATGTGCTTGCCGCTGAAGGGATTGGTGAGCCCGTCGCTGATCATCGCGTCGATCGCCTTGCCGTCGCCCATGCGGAAGCCGAAGCGGGCCTCCTTGAGCATGTAGGGCGCCTTGGACATGGACTCCATCCCACCCCCGACGGCGAGGTCCAGATCGCCGGCGCGGATGGCGGCGTCGATCATGCCCGCGGCGCGGATGCCCGAGGCGCAGACCTTGTTGATCGTCTCCGAGGAGACCTCCTTGGGGATGCCGGCCTTGATCTGAGCCTGGCGCGAGGGGATCTGGCCCTGACCGGCCTGCAGAACCTGGCCCATGACCACGTGCTGGACCTGCTCCGGGGCCACCTCGGCCCGCTCCAGCGCGGCCCTGATGGCGGTGCCTCCGAGCTCGGTGGCGTCTACCGAGGCCAATCCTCCGCCGAGCTTGCCGATGGGCGTGCGGGCGGCAGAGAGGATCACTGTCTTGGGCATCGATTGGCGTCTCCGAGGTCGCTGGCGGGGGAGTCCGATGGTAGTAGTGTGGCGCGCCGTGTACGTCGAGACGACCACGGCCCCGGCTCTCTCGACCGACGCCGACACCGTCGTCTACGCGGTCTTCGACGGCGAGCCCCTGGCGGTCGACGACGCCCGCGCGCCGCTCGAGGCGCTGCTCGATTCCGGAGAGGCGAAGGGCCGCTTCAAGCATCTGGCCATCACCCATGTCGACGGCCGCCGGGTCATGCTGGTGGGGCTGGGCGCGCGCGACGAGCTCGACGGCGAGCGGGCCCGGGTGGGCGCTGCGCTGGCCCACCGCCGCGCCCGTGAGCTGGGCGCCCAGACGCTGTGCTGGGCGCTGCCGCCGGGCGCCGCGGCCGAGATCGCCGAGGGCGTGGTCCAGGGCACTCTCCTGAGCGCCTACCGCTTTGACCGTTACAAGCGCGGCGCGAACGGCGATCCCGATGACGACGCCGGCGCCGCGGGGATCCAGCGGCTGCTGATCAGCGCCGCCGCCGACGTCGAGGGCAGCGTCTCGCGCGCCGTGATCGTGGCCAGCGCTCAGAACCGCGCCCGCGATCTGGGCAACCGGCCGCCCAACGACCTCACCCCCACCGCGCTGGGCGTGTACGCGGCCGAGCTGGCGGTGAGCCGCCCGGCGCTGACGGTGAGCGTGCTCGGCGGCGCCGAGCTGCGCGATCTGGGCATGGGCCTGTTCGCGGCGGTCGCCTCAGGGTCTCAGCAGGATCCCCGGCTGATCACCCTCACCTACAACGGCGCGGCCGACAGCGACCGACGCCTCGCGCTCGTCGGCAAGGCGGTGACCTTCGACAGCGGCGGCCTGGCCATCAAGTCGATGGCGGGGATGATCGACATGAAGTTCGACATGGCCGGCGGCGCGGCGGTGATCGAGACGATGGCCGCGCTCGCCGATCTCGCCGCTCCGATCAACGTGATCGGCGTCGTCGGCGCCACCGAGAACATGATCAGCGGCGGCGCCATGCGCTCCGGCGACATCCTCACCGCGCTGGACGGCACCACCGTCGAGATGAACAACGCCGACGCGGAGGGCCGTCTGGTGCTGGGCGACTGCATCACCTACGCCCGGCGGGAGGGCTGTGACGCGATCGTCGACCTCGCCACCCTCACCGGCGGCGTGGTGGTCGCGCTGGGCAGCGTCTATGCCGGGCTGATGAGCAACGACGACACCCTCGCTGGACTCATGACGGCCTGCGGCCAGCGCACCGGCGAGCTCGTCTGGCGGCTGCCGCTGCACGCCGAGTACGCCGCCATGGTCAAGGGCCGTTTCGCCCAGATCACCAACCGCACCGAGCGCCGCGAGGCGTCGGCGATCACCGGCGCCGAGTTCCTGCATCACTTCGCGGGCGACGTGCCGTGGGCCCACCTCGACATCGCCGGCGTCAGCGACCACGGCCGCAGGCCCTACGAGGACAAGGGCGGGACCGGGTTCGGCGTGCGCCTGCTCACCGAGCTCGCGCTCAGCTTCTAGCCGCGCTGGCCCCCGCCGGCGGGCTCACCGGCGTCGGACGCGGCGGTGATCTGGCGCTCGAGGATGGTGGCCGCGGCGCTGGCGGGGTCGAGCTCGCGCGAGACGACGCGGTCCAGCAACTCGCGCACGCCCTCGTCGTCGCGGACTGACTCCTCGAGCTCACGGCGCATGCGGTAGGTGGCGATCGACAGCACCTCGTTGAGCAGGTTGCGCCGCCGGCGCTCGGACAGGGTGCCCTCGGACTCGATGAAGGCGCGGTGCTCGTCCAGCTTGTCGGCGACCTCGGCCACGCCCTCACCGCGGACGGCCTCGCTGCGGATGATCGGAACCGGCCAATCGGGCTTGGGGCCCAGCGCCAGCACCCCCTTGATCTCGCGGATCATCGTGTCGGTGAGGGGATGGTCGGCCTTGTTGACGACGATGATGTCGGGGATCTCCATGACCCCAGCCTTTAGCGCCTGGATCGAGTCACCGGACCCGGGCATGAGCACCAGCACCACGGTGTCGGCGTGGTCGATGATGTCGACCTCGGCCTGCCCAACCCCGACGGTCTCCAGGAGCACGAGGTCACGGCCCGACGCGTCCATGAGCAGCGCCGCCTGCAGCGCCGCCTCGCTCAGTCCGCCCAGCGCGCCGCGGTTCGCCATCGAGCGGATGAAGACGCCCGGGTCCAGGAAGTGGTCGGTGAGACGGATCCGGTCGCCGAGCAGGGCGCCCTTGGTGAACGGCGAGGACGGGTCGATGGAGAGGACCGCGACCGTGCGCTCCCGCTCGCGCTCGAGCTTGGTCAGCGCCCCCATCAGCGTCGACTTGCCCACTCCGGGCGGCCCGGTGAAGCCGACGACAGCGGCGTGGCCGGTCTTGGGGTAGATCGTGCGTACCAGCTCCCAGCCCTCGGGATCGTCGTTCTCCACCAGCGAAATCGCGCGCGCCAGCGCGCGGCGATCGCCGTCGAGCAGGCGCTCGGCGAGGTTTTCGTTGGACCGGGGCACGGGCGGCCAGCCATCATGCCAGGTGTAGTCGGCGACAAAAGCGGGGAGGGTCAGAGGTAATGGCGAACGCGTTGGTAGGACGCTTTGACCAGCTGCTGGGCGACGGGATCGAGGCCACGGTCACGTTCAAGCACCGGCGGCGGCTGACGAAGCTGGGCTGGGCCCGGGTCTTTGAGCCCACGAGCCCGGGCGTGTTCGCCCAGGGCGATCCGCCGCCGCGCGAGGGCTGCGAGCTGAAGGTGCTGATCGACGGCGCCAATGCCCTGCCCGAGATCGCCGAGGCGATCTCGCGGGCCAAGCGGTTCGTGCATGTCACCGGCTGGCACCTGGAGCCGGCGTTCGAATTGATCCGCGGGCAACCGCTGAGCGCCATCGGCGTGCTGCTCGCCGAGATGGCCGAGCAGGTGGACGTGCGCGTCCTCGTCTGGTCGGGCGCGCCGGTCCCGCTGTTTCATCCCACCCGGAGCGAGGTCTCCGAGGCCCTGGAGAACCTCACCAAGCACACGCGTATTCAGGCGCGGGGCGACCCCAAGGAGCATCCCTTCCACTGCCACCACGAGAAGACCGTGGTCGTGGATGGCGAGTTGGCCTTCGTGGGCGGCATCGACATGACCAACGCGGCGGGCGACCGCTACGACGTCCAGGCCCACTACGCCCGGCGCTCCACCGGCTGGCACGACGTCGGCACCCGCCTGCGCGGCCCGGCGGTGGCCGACGTCAACGACAGCTTCCGCACCCGCTGGCGCGAGCTGACCAAGGAGGAGATCCCCGCGGTGCCCGCTCCCGAGCCGGCCGGTGAGTCGACGGTCCAGGTGGTGCGCACCGTCGAGGAGGACATGTATGACGCCATCCCCCGCGGGGACTTCCGCATCTTCGAGAGCTACGCCCGGGCGCTGCGCTCGGCCCGGGAGTTGATCTACCTGGAGAACCAGTTCCTGTGGTCGCCCGAGCTCGTCTCGATCATCGCCGACAAGCTGCGCAACCCGCCCACGCCGCAGTTCCGGGTGGTCGTGCTGCTGCCGGCCAAGGCCAACAACGGCGCCGAGGACACCCGCGGCCAGGTGGGGCGCCTGATCGACGCCGACGACGAGGGGGGCCCGGCCAAGCGCTTCCTGGCAGCCACGATCCGGGCCCTGTCACCGTCGCATGCCCGGGCCGATCCGGTCTACGTCCACGCCAAGGTGGCGGTGATCGACGACCGCTGGCTGATCGTCGGCTCGGCCAACCTCAACGCCCACTCGCTGTTCAACGACACCGAGATGTGCGTGGTCACCGACGACGCTGGCCTTGCCCGTGACACCCGCGTGCGCCTCTGGGCCGAGCATCTGGAGTGCGACGAGAGCGAGATCCGCGAGACCGATGCCGCCACGCTCGTGGACGAGCGCTGGCACCCGATCGCCGACGAGCAGCTCGAGCGCGACCGCGCCGGGCTGCCGGCCACCCACCGGCTGCTGGAGCTGCCGGGCGCGTCGCGGCGATCGGCCCGGCTGATCGGGCCGCTCAACGGTTTGTTCACCGACGGTTGACCCGGCATGCCGCCCGTATCGGGTGGATCACGGATAGGCGATCAAATTCCCTACGATGCCCGGGTGCACTCGGCCGGCACCCGGGATATAGAGCGGCCACGGCTGGCGACGCCACCGCCGTCCGCCGTCATCCGCGAGGGACCGCCTCCGCTCCGCGGCGGCCCGATCACGTTCCTGCGCTTCGCCAGAGCCAACCGCATGCTGACGTGGGGCTACCTGCGGCTGGCGGTGCGGTGGCTGTGGCTGAAGGTGCGCTGGCGCGGGCGGCTGCAGACCGACGGGCTGTGCTTCGTCTGCCCCGGCGTCAAGTTCGAGATCGGCAAGAACGCCCGGGTGACGCTCGGGCGCTGGTCGTGGATCGGCCATGACTGCAAGGTGCGCGTCCACGAGGGCGAGCTGACGATCGGCGCCAAGTCCGTGATGGGCCAGGAGTGCACGATCTCGGCCTTTCAGCACATCTCCATCGGGCGCGAGTGCATCATCGCCGACCGCGTGATGATGATCGACTTCGACCACGGGATGGTCGAGGTGGAGCGGCCGATCCGCGAGCAGGGGATCTACAAGCGCGACGTCAACATCGGCCACAACGTGTGGATCGGCTACGGCGCCTGCGTCCTGCGGGGCGTGACCGTCGGGGACAACTCGGTGATCGGGACGAGCTCGGTGGTGACCTGCGACGTGAGGGCCAACTCGGTGGTCGGCGGCGCCCCGGCCCGGCTCATCCGGATGCGCGAGACGCCCAAGGCGTTCCGCTGGGGGTAGCTAGCCCCAGCCGGTCAGATCCGGCGCGAGGCCCCGCAGCGCGGGCTCGGCCGCGAGCTCAGCATCGCCCGCCATCGCGCGCTTGAGCGCGTCGTGATGGGCGCGGGCTCGCTGGAGCGGATAGTCGCCGGCGGTGGCGCGGGTGTGCAGGAACGCCCAGTCGCTGGACTGAAGTGCCAGCAGCTCGCGCAGCGCGCGCTCCGGCGGCCTGCCGGCCATGGCGGCCAGCCGCAGCTCGGCGGCGCGGGCGGTCCAGGCCAGCTCGGAGACCTGCGGCCCCGACCACGTGCGCAGGTCTCCCCCGTCCCCCCAGCTGCTCACGGGCAGGCTCGCCGGTGCCGGCACCGGCTCGTGGCGGTCCAGCGCGTCGTCGAGCGTCGTCAGGGCCAGGCCCTGCCGCGCGGACTCCTCAAGCACGGCGGCCAGCCAGTGGACCCCCTCATACCACCAGTGCCCGAGCAGCTCGGTGTCCAGGGCGCACACGCAGACCCCGCCGCCGGCGATCCGCCGGCGCACGCGGGCGACGAACTCGGCGGCGTCGGCGCGGGCCTGCTCCAGCGCGGCGGCGTGGTCATAGGGCCCGCCGTCGTTGCACCAGACGTGGTGGCGGTGGGTGGTGTGGCGGTGCGAGTCGCGGTAGGGCCCGCGCGAGGGATAGCCGTCAGCCCCCCACACCAAGGCGATGATCGAGCGGTCAAGCGGCCACAGCACCGGCCCGTCGATGGCCACCAGGGGGCGCAGGTGGCGGTCGTCGCCGAGGCCGAACACCCCGGTGAGCTCCACGCAGGTGGCGGCCACCCCCGCCTCCTCGAGCAGCTCGTCAAGCCACGGCGCGTGCGCGCACTCGGGCAGCCAGAACCCGCCGTGCCAGCCGCCGAAGCGGCGCCGGTGCGAGGCGACTCCGGCCTGGACCTGGAGCAGGACACCGGCGTTGGTGGCCAGCAGCGGCAGGATCGCGTGGGTGGCCGACGAGGTCCAGCTCGCGTGGGGCGCCAGCGCCGCCAGCAGCCCGCCGCTCGCCGTGACTGCGTGCAGACGCTCTGCTGCCGCGGCGTACTCGGCCGCGGAGCGCTCCAGCTCGGCGGCGAGTTGGCGGTGGCCCGCTGCGGCCAGCTCCTCGACGTCGAGCCGGTGTGACTCGGGCCGGATGGTCTGGAGGAAGCGCAGGCAGCGCTCCAGCGCACCGGGCACTTCGAGCTGGTCGGCCAGCACCGGGGTGATCGACAGCGTGACGCGCTCGCCGCCCGGCGCGGCCAGCACGTCGAGCAGCGGCAGGTAGCTGGTGGCGATCGCCTCCCACAGCCACTCCTCGCCGAACGGCCAGGTCCCGAAGCCCTCGACGTAGGGCATGTGGGTATGCAGGAGGAGCGCGAGCTCGCCCTGCTCACTGCGATGTGGCGCCACTGGCTCGGGCCCTGGGCCTGGCTCCGGGTCCCGCGCTAGCAGAGGGCCAGATCGGAGATGACCTTGCGCGGCACCTTGCCCGACAGGCTGCACCCACCGTTGCCGTTGCGGAAGTCACTGCCGGCGCCCTCGAAGCGCCAGCGGCCGGCGCGGAAGTGGAACAGGATCACGCCGTTGGCGGCAAACCTGGCGCAGCCCGCGGGCGGATGACCGGCCCTGCCAAAGGCGAAACCGACCTCCGCCCACGAAGCGTCGGCGGTCGAGATCTCCTCCCTGAGGCACTTGGCCGGGACGGACTCGTGCAAATAGCCGTCGGTGGCCCTGACCAGTCCCGAGCGCTGGCCCTTGCTCGGTGCCTTGTGGGCGAGCGCGACGGCGGGGTAGGCGCCGAGCACGGCCATCGCGAGCAACACCTTCACGTATCTCATCTGTCTCCCTCGTTCGTTTCGCACACCGCCAGGAAATCGAGCGCGCCGTCCAGCGCGGTCTCGCGCAGCGCGAAATCGCTGGAGGCGATCGACGGTGTGAAGCGGTCATAGAACGGCTTGGTGATGCGCAGTCGCGCGTGCACGGCGTCCCAGCCGCAGGAAAGCGCCAGCTCGTGCAGCCGCAGCTTGCGGGCATGGAACAGCCCGAGCATCCGCACCTGCCCGAACACCTCGTGGCACAGCTGCTCGAACTCCGCGGCCCGGTACTCCTTGATGTGCCAGGGGTTGTCGGACTTGGCGGCCCCCGGCGGAGCCAGGGTGAGCAGGTTGGGCGTCGATACGTAGACGGCGCCGCCGGGCGCCAGGAGCGAGCGGAAGTGGCGCAGCACCGCCGCGGGATCCTGGACGTGCTCGATCGTCTGCAGGAACACGACGGCGTCATAGGCGCCGGCCACGCCGTGGTTCTCGACCATCCCGCGCTCAAAGGTCAGGTTCTGGCGCCCGTAGCGCAGCCGTGCGTGCTCGTGCGCCTCGGGGTTGGCGTCAACCCCCACGACGCTCGCCGCCGAGCGAGACAACACCTCGGAGCCATAGCCCTCGCCGCAGGCCATGTCGAGGACCCGGCGGCCGATGACCCGCGCTCCGATCCACTCATAGACCGCCAGATGGCGGCGATACCAGTAGTTCTCGGCGGGGACGTCGGGCAGCGTGCGCTCGCCCGTCAGCTCCAGCGGAGGAACCCCCGGCGGCTGGTCGCGTTGGACGTAGACGTTCGTCGTCACGGGGCGACAGGGTACGGGCACGTGCCCTAATCTGCCCGATGGCATGGAGGCATTGCTCAGCGCGGACGAGATCCGCGACGTCAATACCCGCTACCACGACGTGGCGGCCGACAGTTACGACTCGAAGTGGGGCATCGACTTCGGCGAGATCGGTCAGGGCCAGGTCATGGGCAAGCTGCGCAAGATGCTGGGCTCAGAGCTCGATCGCGGCTATGACCGTTCGCTGGAGATCGGCGCCGGCACCGGGTACTTCAGCCTGAACCTGCTCCAGGCCGGAGTCGTGAGCGAGGCCACCTGCACCGACATCTCGCCCGGCATGGTGACGACGCTGGCCCGAAACGCGCAGCGCCTCGGGCTGAACGTCAAGACCGCCCGCGCCGACGCCGAGTCGCTCCCCTTCTCCGACGAGAGCTTCGACCTCGTGCTGGGTCACGCCGTCCTTCACCACCTGCCCAACCTGCGGCGCGCGTTCGCCGAGTTTCACCGCGTGCTGCGGCCGGGGGGCCGGATCGTGTTCGCCGGCGAGCCGTCGCGGCTGGGTGACCGGATCGCCTCGGTCCCCAAGCGCGGCGCCAATGCGCTGGCCCCGGCATGGCGGCGGCTGTTGCGCGCCCGGCCGGCGGGCGGCTCGGGTGCCGGTCACAACGGCGCAGGCACCGCCAACGATCACGATCTCGAGCGATTCGTCGACATCCACGCCTTCGAGCCCGGCGACCTCTCGCGCTACGCCCGGCGGGGCGGCTTCACCGACGTCAGGGTTCGCGGCGAGGAGCTCACCGCCAACTGGTTCGGGTGGTTCAACCGGGCGCTCGAGGCCTCCGCCGAGCCCACCGACGTGCCGATGCTGTGGCGTCGCTACGCGTTTCACGGCTACCTCGCGCTGCAGCGCGTGGACGAGCGTCTGCTGGAGCCGATGCTGCCCCCGGCGATCTTCTACAACCTGCTGCTCACCGCCCGCCGCGACTGAGCGCAACCGCGGTCGCCGGGCCGTCGCGGGTCCTAGACTTGCCTGCAAATGACCGACGAGGCCACGGACTTCCCGCTGTTCCCCCTGGCGCTGGTCGCCCTCCCCGGCGAGCTCGTCCCGCTGCACATCTTCGAGGAGCGCTACAAGACGATGATGGCCGAGTGCCTGGAGTCGGGCGCCGAGTTCGGGATCGTGTGGATGGCCGACGACGGCCTCAGGGAGATCGGCTGCGCCTGCGCCGTCGAGCGCGTGCTGGAACGCATGGACGACGGCCGCATGAACCTGCTGGCCCGCGGCACGCGACCGTTCCGCGTGCTCGAGCGCCAGGCCCACCTCCCCTACCCGGCCGGGATGGTCGAGTTCGTCCAGGACGGCGTCGACGAGCCCGACCCCAAGCTGGCCGGTGACGCGCACGCCGCGTACGCCGACCTGGTCAAGCGCGCCACCGATCGCGAGCCCGAGGACGCCGAGCTCGAGGAGATGGGCGCCTACGACATGGCTGCCACGGTCGATTTCGGCCTGGATGCCAAGCAGGGGCTGCTCGACCTGCGCTCGGAGAACGCGCGACTCAAGCTCGTCACGCGGTTGTTTCGCGCGGCGACCAAGCGTCTGGACTTCGTCGACCGCGCCCAGGCGCGAGCGCGGTCCAACGGCAAGGTCCGCTTCGGCTGAGCGCGACCTCAGCCCAGCCCCGGGGGGCTAGGGCGCCGGCGTTCCCGCGATGAGCGTGAACGCCGTCATGAAGGCGCCGAAGCAGATGCAGTAGATCCCGAACGGGCGCAGGTTGCCCTTCTTGAAGTATCGGGTCAGGTAATGGACCGTGATCACCGCGGTGACGGCGGCGCAGACCGCGGCGATGACCGCGGCGCCGCGAATCCCGTTGCCGTTGGGCCCGGTGAGGTCGCTGAACTTGAAGAGGCCGGCGGCCAGGATCGGCGGCGTGGCCAGCAGGAAGCCGAAGCGGGCCGCGTCGGAGTTGTCCATGCCCCGCGCCAGGCCCGCGGTCATGACGACGCCGTCACGACTGATGCCGGCGATGAGCGCCGTGGTCTGGGCGGTGCCGATGATGCCGGCCTCGCGGAACTCCATGGTGTCCAGCGACCTGTAGCCCTCGGGGTTCAATCCCTCGCGGCGGGCCAGCTCGCGGACCTCGGAGCGCTTGCGGTAGCGCTCGGCGAAGAGCAGGATGCAGCCGTTGACCATCAGGAAGATCGCCGCCGAGAGCGGTTTGGCCAGCGCTTGGCGGATCACCTTCTCCAGGAGCAGCCCGAGGATGCCGACCGGGATCGTGGCCACGACGATCAGCCAGGCCAAGCGCTCCGTCGGCGTGTCGATGCGGCGCTTGCCCAGCGTGGCGAAGAAGCCCTTGATGAGCGCGATCCAGTCACGCCAGAAGTAGATCAGCAGGCCGACGGCGCTCCCGACGTGGAGCATGACCACGAAGGCCAGCCACGGGGACTCGGGCTGCGACTGCCAGGCGACGATGTTCCCCCAGCGAAACAGCGTCGGGACGAGCACCGTGTGTCCCAGGCTGGAGACCGGGAACAGCTCGGTGGCGCCCTGGAGGACACCGAGGACGATCGCCTGGAACGTCGTAATCAGATGTGCGGCGGCAAAGGAGAGCAAGACGAGCGGCTTAGGCTAGCCATCCAGATAACGGGGCACCCCGCTCGATGCGTTCGCGTAAGCGCATTCTCACCTCGTGCCGACGCGGGATGCGGCGTGCCTCAGCCGGTCAGACCGCACTCCTTCTGGGCCGTCTGGGCGGCGAACAGCTCGGCCTGGGCCAGGACCTTGCGGGTCGCGGCGGCCCGGTCGGGAAAGGAGACGGTCCCCTGCTCCAGGCGGATCCGGAAGTAGTAGACCGAGCCCGGTCCATCGGGGATCGTGAGCTTGTTCTGGGCGTCGGTGGCGAGGTTGTCGGCCAGGTCGCGGGCCGTGATCAGGGTCGTGTTGGAGACCGGCTTGGCCTTGGCGCCGTCGCAACGGACCGTGCCGGCATCGTTGATGAGCAGGGTGAGCTTCGACCCCTGCCCGGTGCGCGTGAGCAGGAACAGGTCGGCCGACTGGACGTCGAAGCACCCCGCCACCAACACGGCCGCCGCGGCCGCCAGAGCCGCGGAGGCCAGGGCCCGCCGCATCAGGCTGCCTCGACGACGATCGCGGCGCCGCCCCGCCTCGGGTCACCGCCGCCCGAGAAGCGGCCGGTAGCGTCCAGCGCCGCGGCCTGCGCGCCGCCGAAGAACAGGTTGCGGTCTCGAAACGGGCTCACCGACCGGCCGGCGGCCTCCAGCGCGGCGACGTCGATCCCGGGCTCGCTGTAGACCATGTCGTCCTCGAAGTGCACGCGCGGCGCGTCGATCGCCTCCTGGGCCTCGAGCCCGTCGTCGATCGAGCGGATGATCGTCTGGAGCACCGCCGAGCGGATCCGGTTGGATCCGGCGCTGCCCACGGCCAGCTGGGCCGCACCGTCGCGCAGGACGATCGTCGGCGACATCATGCTCGGCATCCGGCGCCCGGGCGGGTGGCGGTGAAAGCCGAGGGGGTTGAGGTCCTGCTCGCCGAGCATGTTGTTGAGGTGTACACCCGTGCCGGGCACGATGACGCCGGATGCCGAGCCGTTGGAGCACGTGACCGAGCACGCCCATCCGTCGTGGTCAAGGGCGGCGATGTGGGTCGTCGAGCCGAGGCGCCCCACCGGCCGGGCCAGGAACTCCCGCACGAACTGCGGGTCGCCGAGCCCGGCCAGGAACTCGGGGGTGCGCTCCTTCTGGCTGCTCTCCAGCACGTCGATGAGCTGGACGACCGACGGCGGGCTTGGCACTCCCTCCAGCATGGCCAGCGCACGGGCGATGAGGATGCCGCCGGCCGACGGCGGCGGATTGGTGAGCACGTCGCGGCCCCGATAGCGGGCCCGCACGGGCTCGCGGTCGACCACCTCGTAGGCGCTGAGATCCGCCTTGGTCACCAGCCCCCCTCGCGCGGCCAGCCAGTCGACGATCGCCGCGGCGATATCACCCTCATAGAACGGCCGCGCGCCGTCCGATCCCAACCGCTCCAGCGCGTCGCCCAGTTCGGGCTGGCGCAGGCGCTCACCGGCCCGCAGCAGCCGGCCGTCGGGCGCGAACAGCGCGGCGGCCTCGGGGGTCGAGGTGACGATCGCGCCGAGGATCTCGAGGATGTAGGCCTGCTGGGGGTTCAGCGGGACGCCCTCGCGCGCGAGCCGGGCGGCGTGCTCGACCAGCCGATCCAGGGGGAAGCGGCCAAAGCGGCGCGCCGCCTCGCACACGCCCGCCGGCATCCCGAACGTGCCCACCGACGCCTCGCCGACGTGGAACATCTGCACCGCGTCACCGAAGGACACCGGCACCGGGATGAGCTCTGAACGCTGGGCCGGCGCGGGTCCGCGACCGGGCGCCTCGACGAAGAAGTCGAGCAGCGTCGGCGCGTGGCCCGGCGCCACGACGAGCATGTAGCCCCCAGCGCCGAGGCCGGTGAGCAGCGGCTCGCAGGCGAACGACGCCAGCATGGCGCCCAGCGCCGCGTCGACGGCGTTGCCCCCGGCGAGCATCGCGTCGGCGCCCGCCCGCGCGCTCACGGGATGGCCCGCGGCGACGACGCCAAGCTGGGTGCCCGGCGCGGTCACCGCATCAACGCTGTCCGCAGGTCAGCGCCGCGGAATGAATTCAGGGACGTCCAGCTCCGTGGCGCTGCGGCGCATGCGGCTGACGCGCGGCTCTCCGGCCGGCTCGCGCAGCGTCCGCCGCGGCTCCTCTTCGCCGCGGGACCGCGAGGTGGGCGCATCATCACGGCGGCGGGGACGTTCGTCCCCGAACCCCGTCGCCACCACCGTGACCCAAACCTGGTCCTCGAGCTTGTCGTCGACCATGGCGCCGAAGATGATGTTGGCGTCAGGGTGGGCGGCCTCGGCGACCGCCTTGGCGGCCTCGTTGACCTCCCACAGCGAGATGTCGCGGCCGCCGGTGATCGACAGCAGAATCGAGCGGGCGCCCTCCATGCTGGTCTCCAGCAGGGGCGAGGCGACGGCCTGCTCGGCGGCGTCGATGGCCCGGCGCTCACCGGTGCCCATCCCGATCCCCAGCAGCGCGCTGCCTGCCTCGGTCATGATCGTGCGCACGTCGGCGAAGTCCAGGTTGATGAGCCCGGGCAGCGTGACCAGGTCCGAGATCCCCTGCACGCCCTGGCGCAGGACGTCGTCGGCGACCCGGAAGGCGTCCACCATCGACACGCCGCGGTCCAGCACGGACAGCAGGCGGTTGTTGGGGACGACGATGAGCGTGTCGACCTCCTCGCGCAGCGCCGCGATCCCGGCCTCGGCCTGGTCGCGACGGCGCGAGCCCTCGAACTGGAACGGCAGCGTGACGATACCGACGGTGAGCGCGCCGATCTCGCGGGCGATCTGGGCCACGATCGGTGCCGCGCCCGTCCCGGTGCCGCCGCCGGCGCCGGCGGCGATGAAGACCATGTCGGACCCGCGCAGCAGCGCCTTGATGCGGTCATATTCGTCGCGGGCGGCCCGACGGCCGAGGTCCGGGTCAGAGCCCGAGCCCAGCCCGCGCGTCACGGCATCCCCGATGTGCAGTGTCTCGCCGGCCGCCGACAGCTGCAGGGACTGCAGGTCGGTGTTGATGGCCAGGAACTCGACGCCGGTGATGTCGGCCTCGACCATCCGGTTGACGGCGTTGACGCCGGCACCGCCGACGCCGACGACGCGGAGCACCGGATGCCCGACGGCGGCGGGAGATGGGAACGAGTCGTGCTCGTGGTCGCTGCGCGCGTAGGCGTCACGCGGAGCCTGCGCCGGCCCGGCGGGCTCCATGAAGTTCTGCGGGATGTCGGCGGAGAAGGCCTGGCGCAGGCGCTCCTGAGGCGAGGGGATCTCGCGCTCGGGCTCGTCGATCATCGGCGACGGGGCATCTGACTCCAGCGAGGGGTGCGCACGGCGGCGCGGCTCCGGGGTCGCGCGGGCGGGCGCGGCGGGGTCGGGTGCCGCGGCCTCGGCGGCCGGCTCCAGCGGAGGCTGGATCGACGCGCGCGCCGGCGAGCTGGGCTCCGGCGTCGACGCGGGCGGCGCCTCGGGTTCCCCCTGCTCCTTGCGGGGCGTGTTGTCCTCGGTCGTCCGGCGGAAGAGGTCCGCGAGCGGACCCTCACGCATGCTCGCGCGCTTACCGGTTGCCATTTGCGAGGACCTCCTTGGCGAGCTGCCTGTAGGCGTGGGCGGCAAGACCGTCGGGATCGTACTTCAGTACTGACATGCCCTTGACCGGCGCCTCGGCGAACCGGACGGTCTTGCGAATGCGCGACGCGAACACGCGGTCGCCGAAGTTCTCCTCCAGCAGCTCGATGGCCTCCTTGGCGTGCAACGTGCGGAGGTCGACGAGCGTGGGCAGGATCCCTTCGATCTCGACATCTGGGTTCAGGTTCTCCCGGATCATCCCAAGCGTGTTCTGCAGCTGGATCAAGCCGCGCATCGACAGATATTCGCATTGGACGGGGACGATCACCTTGTCGGATGCCGTCAGAGCGTTGATCGTGAGCAGTCCGAGGCTCGGCGGAGTGTCGATGAAGACGAAGTCGTAGTCGTCGGCGACCTCCTTGAGCGCCTTCTGCAGCGAGCGCTCCCGGCCGATCATCGTGGACATCGCGATCTCCGCGCCGGCCAGGTCGATCGAGGCGCAGGCGATGTCGATCTCGCGCTTGCGGACGACCTCTCGGATGGAGACCTGGTGCACCAGGACGTCGTACATCGACTTTTCCAGCGTGTCGGGGTCGATCCCCTGCGACATCGTCAGGTTGCCCTGGGGGTCCATGTCACAGCACAGGACGCGGTGCCCTTCCTCGGCGAAGGCCACGGCCAGATTCAGAGTTGTCGTGGTCTTGGCAACGCCACCCTTCTGGTTGGCGAGCGCGATCACCTTGCAGGTGGGCATTGTCTTCTGGCTCCGATGCGATCGGGGACTCATACGCCGTGAGTATTCGCACGCGGATTAGGAAATCCTTTGCCTGATGGGCGTTTGGCCATCATCGCCAGCCCAAAAGCTATGTTCTCGGGTCGTGCCCGGGCTCTTTGACCGCCGCCTGATCTTCGTCACCGGCAAGGGTGGGGTCGGCAAGTCGACCGTCGCCACCGCCCTCGGGATGGTCGCGGCGCGCCGCGGGCTGCGCACGATCGTGGCCGAGCTGGCCAGTCAGGAACGGGTCGGGCGGGCCTTTGACCGGCAGGGGCGCACCTTCGAGGAGGTCGAGCTCGCCGAGAATCTGTTCACGATCTCCGTCGATCCCCAGCATGCGATGGAGGAGTACCTGCGCGTGAAGACCGGGGCCGTGGGCCAGGCGCTGGGGCAGAGCCGGCTGTTCGGCGCCTTCGCCATGGCGACGCCCGGCATGCGCGAGCTGCTCAGCGTGGGCAAGCTCTGGGAGCTCGCCCAGCACGAGCGCCGCACCGACGGAGGCGACGTCTATGACCTCGTCCTCGTCGACTCGCCCGCCGCGGGCCACGGCGTGGGCATCCTGCGGACCCCGCGGACATTCGCCGAGATCGCCCGCGTCGGGCCGATCGCCCATCAGGCCGGCGTGATCGCGGCCACCATCGCCGACCCCGCCTTCACCGCGGTCATCGCCGTCGCCACCGCCGAGGAGATGCCCGTCAACGAGACGCTGTGGCTGCGCGACGCCCTCGCCGAGGAGCAGCTCACGCTGGAGGCCACGATTGCCAACGCGTGCTACCCGCAGCGCTTCAGCGTCCGCGAGCGCGCCGCGCTGGCGAAGGCCCGCAAGCGCACCAAGGAGCCGCTGACCGGCGCGGCGCTGGGCGCCGCGCTGTCCGAGCACGCGCGCATGCAGCGCCAGCGCGAGCAGCTCGCCCGGCTGCGGGAGGGACTCGCCACCGACCTCGTCGAGCTGCCCTACCTGTTCGCCGAGACCCTCGGGCGGCCCGAGCTCGATCTGCTCGCCGACTCGCTGGAGGGCGGGCTGGCCGCGCGGGAGTCGGTACCGGTCACGGGCTGAGGCCCGCCGCGGCCTGAGCGCCGGCGCGCAGCCCGGACTCGATCGCGCCGTCGATGAACCCCGCCCACCCGTTCGCCAGGTCCGACCCGGCGAAGACCAGCCCGGGCTCGACGCGCCGCATCGCCGCGTGATGGTGCTCATACCAGCCCGGGCGGTGAATCGCCCACGTGCCCCGGGAGAACTCGTCGGCCAGCCAGTCGTGGGCGGTCGCATCCAGGAGCTCGTAGCCGGGGAGGATCGCGTCGAGCTGGCGCTGGACGGCGGCGAGGTCGGTGGCGTCGCAGCGCGTGGCGTCGGGCCCGAAGCCGATCATGAGCTGGGAGCCGTCGCCGTCGAGCTCTTCTGAGCCGAGGTAGCCGAACGGGTGCCCGGGACGGATCGCGTTCTGCAGGAGGTGCTCGCCGCGGACCCGCAGCATGATCTTGATGCCGCGGCTGGCCTGGCCCAGCGCGATGGCCGCCTGCTTGTCCTCCGGGAGAGCCGGATCGAACGCGATCGTTCGTAATGCATTGAGGGGAACGGCGACGATCGCGACGTCGGCACGGACGTCGCCGCCATTGCCCGTATGCACCTCGACGCGACCCTGGCGGTGCGCGATCGCCCGCACCGGCGTGTCGAGGCGTCGCTCGAAGGGAGCTGCGTCGGCGATGGCGTGCAGCAGCGCGCCGGTCCCGGCGTCGATCGTCACCCGCCCGCCGGTCTCCTGGGTGAGCCGCAGGCTGTAGCCCGACAGCGCGTGCCAGCGCAGCACCGAGACCGCGCCGGCGTCGGTCAGGGGTGCGTGGGCGAGTGACTCCAGCTCGGCGGACAGGACGTCGCGCTCCTCGTCAGACAGGGTGAGCTGGTCGACGCGCTGCGCGATGGTGAGCTGGTCAAATGTGGCGAGCCGGTCGATCGCGTGCAACGGCGCGTGGGGCGCGGGCAGCGCCTCGCGCACGCCGTCGACGAAGCGATCCCACCCCCTCTGCGCGATCGCATCACGTTCGGCGATCGTGCCCACGTGGCGGTCGGCGCCGACGTGCCAATGGGCGCGCTGCGCGTCGGGGCCGAGCGTCGTCGTCAGGCCCGCGCGCGTGATCTCCGAGAACGTGTGCGGCTGGTGCCAGTGCACCCAGGCACCCCCGTACTCGACGTGCCACCCGTCCCAGTCGGCGCTCCAGGTCCGCCCGCCGAGGCGGTCGCGAGCCTCGAGCAACACGACGCTGCGCCCGCGCAGCGCGCACTCGCGGGCCGCCGTGACGCCGGCGAAGCCGCCGCCGATGACCGCGACGTCGTAGTCGCCTCGGCCGCCGCTCATGTCGTTTCGCTCCTCCGGATGGCGGCGTCCACCGCCACCGCCCCGGGGCGGGCGGGGTCGGGTTCCCCCACGAGCACCGGGTTGCACTCGACCGTGGCCAGTCCGTGCTCGAGCAGCAGCGCGCCGACCTGTGCCGCCAGCCGCGCCGCCGCGGGCACGTCGGTGCCGGGCCCGCCCGCCCGGCCACGGCCGCCGAGCAGCAGCGGCGCGCCGCGCAGGGTGGCGATCGCTCGCTCGATGCGCCGCGCGTCGGCCGGCAGCGGGATGACCGCCACGTCGCGCAGGAGCTCGGTCCAGATCCCGCCGAGGCCGACCACCAGCGCCGGCACGACGCCATCGGTGTGCGCGGCGACGATCAGCTCCACGCCGGGCGGCGCCATCCGCTCGACCAGGACCACGCCCTCGTGCGCGTCGGCCAGCGCCGCGATGCGGCGATGCGCGCGGCGCACGTCGCTCTCGGTGTCGAGGCCGAGGGCCACGCCGCCGAGCTCGGTCTTGTGCTGGACGCGCGCGGCGCTCAGCTTCAGCGCGACCGGCCCGTCGAGCTCGCGCCACGCCGCGACCGCGTCGTCCTCACCGTTGACAGCCAGGCCGCAGGGCACGGCGACGCCCGCGGCGCGCAGGAGCTCCTTGGCCTCGTGCTCGGGCAGCCAGTCGCCGTGAGCCCCAGCGGCGTCGGCCCCAGCGGCGTCGGCGCCAGCGGCGTCGGCCATGCGCGCGGCGACCGCGATCTCACGCAGCCGGGCCGCGTCCGCGCCCGCGGTGGTGTGCAGCGCGGCGGCAGCGCAGCGCAGCCCGGTGCGCAGCCCCGCGGCGGCGGGCACGCCCGCCGCGGCGAACTCGGCCGCGGCCGCGTCATCGAGCAGCTCCGGCAGCGTCGATGACACCATCACCGGCACCGGGCTCAGGGAGGCGCCCAGCATCACGCCCTCGCGGACCGCGCGCCACGACTCCTGGGGCGCGCCGGTCATGCCGTGCGGCTGGTCGTAGAAGACGAGCACCTGTCCGATCGCCGGGTCCTCCCCCAACACGCGGACCAGCTCACCGAGCGCCTGCACGTCGCCCCAGATCATCGCCGTGTAGTCGAGCGGGTTGGCCACGGTCGCCGCCGACGGCAGGAGCTCCGCGAGGCGTGCCTGTGTCTGCGGGGCGAGCGCCGGGAGCTCCACGCCGAGCTGCGATGCCTCGTCCGCGCCCTGCGCGGAGTCGCCGCCGCTGCAGGTCATGATCGCCAGCCCACGCGCGCTCGCGGCGCGTGGCGGCGAGACCCGGCGGGTGGCGATCGTCTTGGACAGCTCGAGCAGATCGTGGACGTCGTCGGCCCACACCGCACCGGCCTCCTCGATCAGGCTGCGAAACACACGCTGGTCCCCCGCCAGGGCGCCGCTGTGGGCGGCGGCCGCCCGCGCGCCGGCGGGTGAGCTCCCGACCTTCAACACCACGACCGGGATCCGGGCATCGGCGCACGCGGCCAGACCGTCGACCAGCCCCGACCCGCCGTCGTCCTCCAGGTACAGGGCGACGGCGCCGAGGGGGTGGGTGGGGGTGGTCTCCCCGGCCAGGAACGTCAGATAGTCGCCGGCGGTGAGGACCGCCTGGTTGCCGCTGGCGATGACGGTGTGGAAGCGCAGGCCGCGACGGGTGGCCAGGGCGTTGACGGCGACGTTGCCGCTCTGGGAGACAAGCGCCACCGGGCCGGGCTCGGGAAGGGAGAAGGCGTCGCCCCACAGTGCGGTCCGCCAGTGCGGCGAGACGATGCCGTTGCAGTTGGGCCCGCACACCGGCAGCCCGTGCCGTCGCGCGGCGGCCACGAGGTCGTCGTGATGCCCGCGACCGGACTCGACCTCGCCGAAGCCCGCGCTGAACACCACCGCGCCGCCGCATCCGCGGGCGCCCGCCTGGTCGATGGCCGCCGCGACCCCGGCGGCCGGAATGGCCACCACGACCGCGTCCACGGGCTCGGGCAGGTCGGCGACGGTGGGCACGCACACGCGTCCCATGACCTCCGTGCGCTTCGGATTGACGCCGTAGACCGCTCCGGGGAACCCGATCAGCTCGAGGTTGACGAGCGTCTCGGCGGCGTAGCTGCCCGCCCGGTCGGTGGCACCGACCACGGCGATCGACGCCGGGCGCATGAGGCGGCCGAGGTCGCCCAGCGCCGGGGCGGCAGGTGAGTCGAGTGCGGTCAATGGATCGTGGCCTCCACCCCGCGCCGCTCCAGCGCGCGGGAGATGATGAGCCGCTGGATCTCCGAGGTGCCCTCCCAGATGCGGTCGACCCGCAGTTCGCGGTTGAAGCGCTCGGCGACGTTGGAGCGCAGGTAGCCGCGGCCCCCGAACGCCTGTACCGCGCGATCGGCGCAGCGGCCCGCCGCTTCGGAGACGAAGAGCTTGGCCATCGAGGCCTTGGCGTGGACGAGCTTCGGATCGGCGCCGGCGTCGACCATCTCGCAGACGTGCCGCGCCAGTAGGCGCCCGGCGGTGGCGTCGGTGGCCGAGTCGGCCAGCGGGAACGAGATCCCCTGGTAGTTCATGATGCGCTGGCCGCCCTGCTGGCGGGTCAGGACCCACTCGGTGGTCTCGTCGAGCAGGCGCCACATCGCGCCCAGGCCGTGGGTGGCGATGCCCAGCCGCTCCTCCGTGAACCACCGGCGCTGGAGCTCGTCGCCGTTGCCCACGCCGCCGACGACCGCGTCGGCGGGCACCTCGACATCGGTGAAGCGGATCGTCGGGTGGCCGTGGGGATAGCTGTGGGTGTAGAGGGGGTCGTCGACGAAGTCCACGCCCGCGGCCTGCGGCTCGACCAGGAACAGCGTCGGGAGCCGGTCGGGGCCGTCGATGACATTGGCCACCACGATCAGCACACGGGCCACGTCGCCGGAGGTGACGAACCACTTCTCCCCGTTGATGCGCCAGCCGGCCTCGGTGGCGACGGCGGTCGTGGCGATCCCGCTGGGGTCAGAGCCGGCCTCGGCCTCGGTGACGGCGTAGGCATCGCCGCCCTCGCCGCGCAGCGCGGGCACCACGTAGCGCTGGACCTGCTCGGGGCTGGCCTCGACCCACACGTTGTAGACGCCGGGCACGTGCCAGTGCAGGCCGTTGGTGACACGGCCGAACTGCTCGTTGACGAGGAACCACTCCAGCATCGACCACCCCTGGCCGCCGAGCGCGGTCGGCACCCGGCCGCCCTGCAGACGCGCCGCGATCGCCTCGCGCTTGATGTGCTCGACGGTCTCGTCGGGGAGACGGCCCCCGGCGGCCTCGGCAGTCAGCTCCAGCGGGCGCAGGACCCGCTCGACGAACTCGCGCGCCCGCTGCTGGAGGGCGGCGTGCTCGTCGGACAGGTCGCTGGTCGTGGCGGCGGTGCCGGTTGTCGTCGTGCTCATGGGACTCCTAGAGGTCGAGCGCGCGCAGGCGGCTCGAGTCGTTGGCGGTCAGTCGTGCGTGGGTGGGGTCGTAATCCGGGAGGCCGAGCAGCAGGTTGTGGTGGTTGGCGATCACCTGGGTCGCCCGCGTCCGCGCCGCGGCGACATCGGGGGCATCGGTGCCCTCCGCGGCGGCGATGAGATCCACCACCTCGTGCAGGTAGGCCAGCCAGCGGCGCTGCGTGCCGTGGAGGATCAGACGCTCGATCCGGGCCTCCTCGGCGGCCACGGCGCCGGGGCCGGCGCGGCGCCCGGCGGCCAGCGTCGCCACCGCCGCCGGCAGCTCGCGCTCGGGCTCCGGGGTGATCGACAGCCACGACGCGCGCTTGACCATGACGGTTAGAATACATCAACTGATCACAAAGTCAGGATGAGATATGGACAGCACCGTCGCCTCGCCCACGTCGCCCGCAGCCGCCGTCAACGGGTCCGCTCCGTCCCCCTCGGGCATCGCGCTCGAGCCGCGCTACTACACCGACCCGACCCTGCAGGACGCCGAGCAGCAGCTCATCTTCGAGCGGACCTGGCAGCTCGCCGGCCACGTCTCCCAGCTGCCGCGCACCGGCAGCTACATCACCGCAGCCGCCGGCAGCCAACCCGTGCTCGTCGTGCGCGACGACAAGGGCGGCCTGCGCGCCTACCTCAACGTCTGTCGCCATCGCGGCTCGCGGCTGCTGAGCGGAGCGGGCCAGTGCAAGGCGGCGATCCGCTGCCGCTATCACGGCTGGACCTACAAGATGGACGGGTCCCTGATCGGCGTGCCCGAGGGCCTGGCCTTCGGTGAGAAGCTCGACAAGCCGTCCTTGAGCCTGATGTCCGTGCGCGTGGAGGAGATGTGCGGGCTGGTGTTCGTCAACCTCGACCGCGACGCGGCGCCCCTGGCCGAGCTGGTCGGCGACCTGCCCCGCCGCCTGGCCCCCTACCGGATCGAGACGCTCACGCCCTTCGCGCCCGCGGGCGGCACCCAGCCGGCCAACTGGAAGGTGGTGGCCGACAACTACATCGAGGGCTACCACATCCCCATCGCCCACCCGGGCCTCATGCGCATGCTCGATTACAAGCACTACGACGTCGAGGTCAACGAGCACTACCTGTGGTTCGACGCGCCCATGCGCGACAAGCCCTCCAGCAACCGGCTCGAGCGGCTCTACGCCCAGCTGGTCACGCCGATGGCCGGCCTGCCGCCCAAGGACCGCACGATGTGGCGCTACGTGTACATCTATCCCAACACGACGATCGACCTCTACCCCGACCAGGTGGGGACCTGGCAGCTGCTGCCCGACGGGGTGGCCAGGACGCGTGACGTGTCGGCCTCCTATCGCCCGGAGGGTGCCAGCCCGCGCACCCGGTTCGTGCAGTGGGCCAACCAGCGGCTCAACACGCTGGTGCTCGATGAGGACATCGACCTCGTCGACAACGTCCAGCAGGGCCTGCAGACCCGCGGCTACCGCTGCGGGCCGCTGTCGGCGCGCGAGAACGGCGTGGCCTGGTTCGCCGACCGGATCCGGGCCGACCTGACGCCGGCGATGACCGACGCGGTCGCGAATGGCGCGGAGGGCGCTGATGGCGCCGCGCGCACGAATGGCGCGGAGGTCGCGCCGGGCTGATGGCGAGCCGGCGCGACGGGCGCGAGCGGATCCTGGCCGCGGCGGTCGGGCAGATCGCCCGCGAGGGCATCGACGCCGTGCGCATCGCTCGGATCGCCATGGAGGCGGGCGTCTCCACCGCCAACGTCCACTACCACTTCGAGACTCGCGAGGCCCTGTTGGCCGAGGCGCTGGAGTACTCCTACGCCCAGGCCGGCGACGTGCGGGTGGAGTCAGACCTTCCGGAGGGCGCCACCCACGCCGAGCGCCTGGGGTCGATGATCGACCAGTGCCTGCCCACAACGCCCGCGCTGGAGGAGGACTGGGTGCTGTGGGTGGAGCTGTGGCTACGCGCCATCCGCCACCCCGAGCTCCGGCCCGTGGCCGAGGAGCTCTACGCGCGGATGCACGCGTGGTTTGCGGCCGAGATCACCGCCGGCATCCGCGACGGCGAGTTTCAGCGCTGCGATCCCGAGGAGGTCGCCGACCGGACGCTGGCGCTGCTCGACGGCTTCGGCGTGCGCACGCTGATCGGGGACTCCACGATCTCGCTGGAACGCGCGCGCCGGTCGGTGTCGGCGGCGCTGGCGGCGGAGCTCGGGCTGGGTGAGCGCCTGGTCAGCGGCGCGGGTATGCCGACCGCCGGGGGCGCGGCTGCCGGCGACCGTGTGGCGGCGGTCGACGGTGTGGCGGCCGGCGACGGCGACGCGGACCTCCGCAGCACCGGCTGAACCTGCACAACGCGCCAAACCCGGCCGGCGCTCGCGGGTCTGGCACGTTCTGCATCCCCCACATGCGCTCCGCGCCAAACCTGGAGCGCGCCGCCTGGTTTTGCGCAAATTGCAGGTTGTGAGCCGCGCCACCGGCTAGACGGCGGTGCCGACCTGCAGCGCCGCGCGGGCCGCGCCGCGCCCGGTGCGCACCGCGCCCTCCATGTACCCGGCCACCCAATGGTCGGAGCCCGCGACGTAGAACGGCGGCTCGTGGGTGCCGTGCAGCGGTCCGGCGGCCATGAGATCCCCGGGCGCCCAGCTGGTGATGTAGCCGAGGGTGAAGGGATCGGCGCCCCAGGGGCGTTCGATGAACGCCTCGGGCGTTCGGGCCCCCTCTCCATAGAGAGCCTCCAGCCCACCCAAGATCACCCCCCTGCGCGCCGCGGGCGGCGCGGCCAGGAACGCCGACAGGCGCTCCGGGCGGGACGAGCAGCGAGAGCAGGCCCTCGCCCTGGGGCCAGGTGGACCCGAACAGCCACTCGGTCTCGGCCAGGCCGTTCTGGCCGTTGCGCTGCCAGAAGGAGTCCGGGTAGGCGACGACCAGCTTGGCCGCCAGCGCCTGGCGCAGGGCACGCAGCGAGGCGAGGCGCGCGTCGCTGAGCCCGGTGATCTCCACCGCGCGCAGGGGCCCGGCCGGCAGCGCGCAGACCACGGCCTCGGCGCGGATCTCCTCGCCGTCGGCGAGCCCCACCACCACTCCGCGCGCGCCGAGCACCTCCACCCGCGACACGACGGCTCCTAGCCGCACCCGCTCCCCCAGTTCCGCGGCCATCCTCACCGCGACCTCAGCCGACCCCTGCGGCGCAGCGCAGGCCCTCCCACGCGGCCAGGTCATAGAAGCCGTGACCGGCGAGGGTCGCATGCTTGCGCAGGTCGGCCAGCAGCGAGCTGCGATCGGGGCCGTCGCAGGAGAGCGACAGCGACGCCAGGACGTGGCGCCGGCGCACCGCCGGCAGCGCCCCGTTCAGGCGCAGCCAGGCGCCCAGACTGAGCGAATCCAGGCGCGCGGCATCGGGATGGCTCCACGGATCGTCGGGGTTGATCTCGGCCGCCAGCGCGGCGAACATGGCGTCGAGCCGCTCGGCGTCGGCGCGCTCCTGGGCGCTCAGCCACGGCACGTCGTCGCCGACGAACACGCCCTCGTTCAGGCCCCAGCTCATCTCGCCGGGGTCCGCCATGTAGCTGGGCTCGACCGCCAGGCCCAGCTCGCCCAGCAGCTCGAGGTAGGCGGTGTGCTTGTGGCCGATGACCTCGCCGCCGAGCTGGACGGTGCGCCCGTCGGCCAGCGTCATCGCGTCGACGCGGCCGCCGACCCGCGACCGCGCCTCCAGAACGACGCACGTCGGCCCCGCCGCGCATCAGGTCGCGCGCCGCCGACAGCCCGGCCAGACCGGCTCCCAGCACCGCCACATCGGTCACGCCAGCTCTCTCCTCACGAAATCTAAAACGGTCCCGCCTTGACAGCCGACGGCCCGCTGCGTAGTTTCCTGACTCGGCATTCAGTATACGTCCCCGGAAGTAGCCGGAGGAGAAACTTCAGAGCCGTGAGCCCGCGACCCAAAGTCGACCACCTGCGCAAGCCGCAGATCATCGCCGCCGCCGCCGAGGTGCTCTACGAGCGCGGATTGTTCGACACGCGCATCGGCGACATCGCCGAGCGAGCCGGGACGAGCTCGCCCACGATCCTCTACTACTTCGAGTCCAAGGACCGGCTGCTGGAGGAGGCGGTGGAGTACGCCGACCGCAGCTTCTACGCGCGGCTGTCCGAGGGCCAGGACCGGATCGAGAACGCCGGCGACCGCCTCGTGCACCTCATCGAGGAGACGAGCCTCGGGCCGGGCGGCCTCAACGACTACACGCTGTGGATGGAGATCTGGGTCCGCGCCCGGCGCGACCCCAGCGTCCGCCGCTCGTATTTCCGCCTGGACCGCCGCCAGCGGGCGCTGATCGCCGGACATCGTCCGCGACGGGCAGCAGACCGGCGAGTTCAGCGCCGACGCCGATCCCGACGACTTCGCGCTCGCGCTCAGCGGGCTGATGGACGGACTCGGGGTCCAGGTCACGCTGGGCCAGCCCGATGTCACGCCGGCGCGGATGGTCGACCGGTGCCTCGCGCTCGCCAACAGCGAACTGCAGTGCGAGCTGCGCCGCAGCGGGCCGATCGAGACCACTCAGAGGAGAGGAGCCACTCCATGACGGACGACACCCCTTGGGTGGACCGCCCCACCCGACGCAGCTTCATCAAGCGAGCCGGCGGGACCGCCGCCGCGCTGTCGATCCCGGGGCTGCTGGCCGCCTGCGGCAGCACCACGCCCGTCGGCGCCGAGCTCCGCCTCCAGCTCCGGCTCGAGCTCCGCGCTCAGCGCCGCGCCCGCCAACCTCGGCCCCGGCGGCCTGGCCCTGGCGCGGCCCGACCATCCGCTGACGCTCCCGATCTACGCCGACAACAAGCCGATCGCGTCCGGGATGCAGCCCGAGAAGGGGCCGCTCCAGCTCTACAACTGGATCGACTACATCAACCAGGACGTCGTCAAGGCCTTTGAGAAGAAGTACAAGGTCAAGGTCCAGATCAGCACCTTCAACACGATCGACGAGGCGGTGGCCAAGCTCGACTCGGGGGCCGTGCAGTTCGACGTGTTCGTGCCCGAGCTCGTGTACCTCGAGCAGCTCGTCGTCGGCAAGATCCTGCAGCCGCTCAACCTGAGCTACGTCCCCAACCTCAAGGCCAACGTCTGGCCGGCGCTCAACAACCCGTGGTACGACGTCGGCGCCCGCTACACGGTGCCCTACACGATCTACACCACCGGGATCGGCTGGCGCACCGACAAGCTGCCCGGCTTCAACCCGGCCAAGCTGTCCGCGCCGTGGTCGGCGCTGTGGACCGACGGGCCCAAGATCAACGGCAAGGTCGGCCTGCTCGACGACCAGCATGAGGGCCTGACCATGGGCCTGCTGCACAACGGCGTCACCGACGTCAACACCGAGGATCCCGGCGCCAGATCACCGCGGCCCAGAAGGCGATCCAGCAGCTCGTCTCCACGACCAACCTGAAGTTCGACACCAACGAGTACCAGCGCCTGGCCGACGGCTCGCTGTGGCTGCACCAGGCGTGGTCGGGCGACATGGCCGTCGATCCCGTCCTACGCGCCGCAGGGCACCAAGGCCGACGGCGTTTGCCTACTGGTGGCCCTCCGACGGCCGCGGCCCGATCAACAACGACACGATGGCGGTGCTCAAGGGCGCCAAGAACCCGGTGCTGGCCCACCTGTTCCTCAACCACCTGCTCGACGCAGAAGCAGGCGTTCTCGAACTTCAGCTACACCGGCTACCAGCAGCCGCTCAATGCCATGACCCCGGAGGCGGTGGTCAAGAAGGGCTACCTCGCGCCCAACCTGACCAACACGCTCATCCGCGAGGAGCAGTTCAAGAACGGCTACGTCCAGGGCACGCTCAGCCAGGCCGGGCAGGCCCTGTGGGAGAACGCCTGGGCGGCCATCAAATCGTCGTGAGCGCCACCTCGATCGACAACCGCGCCTCCTACTGGCGGGCCTTCGCCCTCCCGGGGGTCGTGTGGCTGGTGCTGTTCGTCGTCATCCCCGCCTACGCGGTGGTGGCGATCGCGATGGGCCAGGTCGACTTCCTGTTCCAGCCGATCCCGGCCTGGAACCCGGCCAACTGGAACCCGGGCTGGCTGTCCAAGGCGTTCAGCGGCTCGCTGCCCGGGCGGCGAGTACTGGCCGGCGGTGCGCAACACGCTCGTCTACGTGAGCATCTCGCTGGGGCTGTGCTTCGCCATCGGCTACCCGGTGGCCTACTACGTCGCCCGCCACGCCAAGCGCTTCAAGACGCTGCTCATCGTCCTGCTGGTCATCCCGTTCTGGGTCAGCTACCTGCTGCGCATGCTGGCCTGGATCGGCCTGCTCTCCCCCGACGGCTACGTCAACCAGATCCTCAACGCCATCGGCATCGGCGAACCCTCCGGACTGGCTCAACGGCAACGCCTACTCGGTGATCCTGGCCCTCGTCTACGGCTACATCCCGTACTTCATCCTGCCGGTGTTCGCCGGCCTGGACCGCATCGACGGCAGTCAGATCGAGGCCGCCCGCGACCTCGGGCGCGACGCCGTGGCAGGCCTTCCTCAGGGTCACGCTGCCGCTCAGCCGGCCGAGCATCCTGGCCGGCTCCGCGCTCGTGGTGCTGCCGATGTTCGGCGACTACTACACCAACGACCTCATCTCGGCCTCGCCCAAGACCAACATGCTGGGCAACGAGATCAACATCTTCGTCCAGGGCGGATCGGAGAAGAACCTCGGGGCCTCGCTGGTGCTGGTGCTGATGGCCATCCTCGCCATCGGCATGGCGTACTACCTCTACCAGACCGCGCGCGACCAGAGACGGCAGCTGGCATGAGCACGACCACCACCTCCACGCCCGGCGCCGCGCCCCGCCCGGCCGCCCCCGCTCCCGCCTCGCCCCCGGCCAACCAGCGCAGCCTGGTGCCCCGGTTCCTGCGCAACCCGTGGGGCGAGCCGCGCTTCCTCGTCGCCAGACCTGGGCCTACATCGCGTGGGCGCTCGTGCCGGTGGTCATCGCGATCCTGTTCTCTTCAACGCCGGCAAGTCGCGCAGCGTGTGGCAGGGCTTCTCGATCAAATGGTGGTGGGGCGACCCCACCCAGTCGATCTTCCACGACCCCCAGTACACGCAGGCGCTCGTCCACAGCCTGCTGCTGGCCGGCCTGGACATGGTCATCGCCACCCCGCTGGGCGTCCTGCTGGCCGTCGGCCTGTCGCGCTGGCGCGGCCGCGGCTCGGGGGTCTCCAACTCGCTGATGCTCGTCCCGCTGGTCACGCCCGAGATCGTCATGGCGGTCTCCCTGCTGGTCGTCTTCACCCAGCTGGCGCTCTTCCCGTTCAACGCCATCCACCTCGGCACCGTCGCCCAGGTGGTGGGCCAGGTCACCTTCTCGCTGTCCTACGTCGTCGTGATCATCCGCAGCCGCCTGGTCTCGATCGGCCCCCAGTACGAGGAGGCCGCGCGCGATCTGGGCGCCACCTCGTGGGCCGCCCTCCGGCTCGTCCTGCTCCCGCTGCTCATGCCGGCGATCCTGGCCAGCATGCTCATCGTGTTCGCGCTGTCCATTGACGATTTCGTGGTTACCCAGTACATGTCATCAACCGCCTCGACCACCACCATCCCCATGTACCTCGGTCGGGCTCGCGCGGTGGCGCGGCCGCGGCTCGGGCATCGCCAACTCGCTGATGCTCCTCCCGCTGGTCACGCCCGAGATCGTGATGGCGGTGTCGCTGCTCGTCGTCTTCACCCAGCTGTCGCTGGTCCCGTTCAGCCTCATCCACCTGGGCACGGTCGCGCAGGTGGTCGGCCAGGTGACCTTCTCGCTCTCCTATGTCGTCGTGATCATCCGCAGCCGGTTGACCTCGATCGGACCCGAGTACGAGGAGGCGGCACGCGACCTCGGCGCCACCTCGTGGGCCGCCATCCGGCTCGTGCTCGTCCCCTTGCTCATGCCGGCGATCCTGGCCAGCATGCTCATCGTGTTCGCGCTCTCCATTGACGACTTCGTCGTCACCCAGTACATGTCATCGACCGCCTCCACCACCACCATCCCCATGTATCTCTACTCCAACGCCCGCGGCGGCACGAGCACCCCGGCGCTCAACGCCCTGGCGACGATCCTCGTGGCCACGACGCTGCTCGGCATCACCGTCGGCTACCTCCTGTACTCCGTGCTCGGACGGCGCACCGCCTCCGCAAGGCGGCGTCTCCGCGCTGCGCGAGCTGTCTGGAATCGAGGCCGCCTGATGGCTGGCGACGTCCAACTCCGCTCGCTGACCAAGCGCTATGACGAGACCACCGCGGTCGACAGCATCGACGCGTCGATCAACGCCGGAGAGTTCTTCTCCCTGCTCGGCCCCTCGGGCTGCGGCAAGACGACCACGCTGCGGATGATCGCCGGGTTCGTGCGGCCCACCGCCGGCGAGATCCTGCTCGACGGCGTCGACGTCGCCCAGGTGCCCCCGCACCGCCGCAACGTCCACACGGTGTTCCAGAACTACGCGCTCTTCCCGCACCTGGACGTGTTCGACAACGTCGCCTTCGGGCTGCGCCGCCAGAAGGTGGCCAAGGCCGACGTCCGCCGCCGCGTCGAGGAGTCGCTCGAGCTCGTCGAGCTCGGAGGGCTGGCCAGCCGCCGGCCCCAGCAGCTCTCCGGCGGCCAGCAGCAGCGCGTGGCGCTGGCGCGCGCGCTCGTCCTGCGCCCGGCGGTGCTCCTGCTCGACGAGCCGCTCGGCGCACTGGACGCCAAGATCCGCAAGCAGCTGCGCCTCGAGCTCAAGGCCCTCCAGGAGGAGGTCGGGATCACCTTCGTGTTCGTGACCCACGACCAGGAGGAGGCGCTGAGCATGAGCGACCGCGTCGCGGTGATGAGCGCCGGGCGCATCGAGCAGATCGGCACGCCCGCCGCGGTCTACGAGAGCCCGGCGACGGTGTTCGTCGCCGACTTCCTGGGCGTCTCGAACCTGATGGACGCTGTCGCCGAACCGGATCCGACCCACCCCCCCGAGCACTGCACGGTGACCGTCGGCGACTTCCGCCTGCGCGCCGGCTGCGGCGACCTCACCGCCTCCGGGCCGGTCAAGATCGTCGCTCGGCCCGAGCGCGTCACAGTTGCTCGAGCACGGCGACCAGCGCGGCAACTGCCTGCCCGGGATGGTGGAGCGCACGGTCTACGTCGGCGCCAGCGTGCAGGTGATGGTGAGGCTGGCCACGGGCGCCCAGCTCCAGGCCTCGATCGCCAATACCGGCGACGCCGACAGCTACCAGCAGGGCACGCCGGTGTCCGTCCACATCCCCGCCGACGCGCTGCGCGTGCTCGGCGGCCCGCCAGGCTCCGCCGGCGGCCGACGCCGAGGCCGCAGCCGACGCCGACGCGGCCGACCGCGCAGACCGCCCCCGCGCAGGCCTAGTAAACCTTAGGTCGACCCGGCGCGCTCCTCGAACATCCGCGTCACCACCATCGCCTCGACGGGCTCGATCAGCGACGCGTTGACCGAGTCGGCCAGGGCGGCGCAGGCATCGCGCATGCGCCGTCCCGCGGCCGCGGCGTCATAGGCGGTGCGCCGCAGCGTCGGGCACGCCGTCCTCGATCCACAGCCACCGCGCGTCGCCGTCGCCCTCGTAGGGCAGGCCGACGCTGCCGGCGTTGATGAAGCGCACGCCGTCCGACCATCCGGTCGTCCTGCTGGTGGGTGTGCCCGGCGACGACAAGCGCGGCCTCGCACCCCGGCCAGCACCTCAGACCAGCGCTCGGGCGCCGAGATCCGCGTGACCAGCTCCTCGTCGCTGCGCGGGGTGGCGTGGCAGAAGAGCACGCCGTCCACGGTCACGCTGAGCGGCAGCGTCGCCCAGCGCGCGGGCCCGCTCGGGGCCGAGCTGCCCGGCCGTGAAGGCCGACATCTCCGCGGCGTTGTCGCCCGGCGGCGGGCGGCCGCCGTCGACGGCCGCCGCCACCTCGCGCTCGCCGTTGCCGCGGATCCAGTGCACCGCGCCCGGTCAGCGCCTCCAGGCGGTCCAGCGCCGGCGCCGGCAAACGCGCCGGGCACGGCGTCGCCGCCGACGACCACGCGTCCGGATCCGCCGCCCGCGGGTCGGCGAGCACCGCGTCCAGCGCATCCGGATTGCCGTGGATGTCATAGAGGGCGAGGATCCTCACCGCGCCGAGGTTAGTGCAACTCCGTGGTTGCGTTACCTCGCGCCGGCCGACCGCTACCTCAGCGTGAATTTGATCTTGATGAGCTTTCCGACCCTCTTGCCCTTCAGCGTCGTCTCCCGCACGACGATGTAGTAGGTCCCGGCTTGACCTTGGCCGGGAGCTTGACCCGGATCGTGCCGTGGCCGCCGTGCTTGTGCTTGAGCGTGAGGCGGCCGGTGGCCAGCGCCTTCTTCTTGCCCTTCGCGGGCAGGATCTGGGCCGTGAACTTCCGCGGCTTGGTCGCCGAGACGATGACCGGGATGAACCGCGCGTTGCGGCCGGTGACGGTGACGATCTTGAAGATCTTGATCGTGGCCCCGCCGGTGCTGGTCGTGGTCGGGCTGGAGCCCGTGGGCGGCCCCGGCGGCGGCGCGTTCTTGACGGTGACGTTGAGCGTCGCCGTGCCCTGGTTGCCGGCGTTGTCGGCGAACGTCAGCGTGAGCGTGACCTCGCCGACGCCGCGCGGGAACGTGAAGGTCGCGGTCGCGCCGTGCTGGGCGGCGAACCCGGGCGCGGTCCACGTGTACGCGGCGGGGTTGACCCCGCTGCCGCCGCTGTTGTCGGCGACGACCGCCGTGTAGGTGGTCGCCCTGCCCGAGGTGACCGTCGTGGGCCCGGCGATCGTGCCCGTCGGGGCGATGATGTCCGGGATCGTGTTGGCCGCCGCGGTGACCGCCAGCGCTCCGTTCTCGCCGCCGACCGCCGCATGCGCGGCGTCGAAGGCCGCCTCGGCGCGCCAGTTCTCCGTGGCCAGCGCGCCGTCGGCCGGCTGGTTGTAGAAGTTGGTGCCGTCGACGGAGGTGAAGATCTCACCGCCGCTGCCGGCGGTGACCTCGACGCCGCCCTGCGAGCTGACGTCGTACAGCCCGCCGTTGACGTGGTCGTCGTTGGGGAACTTCGCCGCGGCGCTGGTGCTTGCCGCCGTCGGTCGACAGACATCAGGCATAGCGTGCCGCAGCCAGCGCCGCCGGGCTGGTGGTCGACGACCCACAGCGCGGTTGGGGTTGGTGGCGTCCTGGGCGATCCGGGGGTTGCCGGTGAAGTTGTTGACGGTGTCGCTGTTGGTCTTCGTCGCCGCTCACCGAGCCGCTGAGCGCGTTGCTGCTCTGATACAGCCTCCCGAAGTCCTGAGCGACGAAGAACGCGTTGGCCGGGTTGGCGGGCAGGAACGTCGCGTCGGTGAAGTTCTGCGTGAACGTCTCGCTCTGGACGGCGCAGGTGCCGGTCGCCAGCTTGTTGATCTCGGTGAACGTCGGGGACCGGCGCGTCGGCGTTGCCCGACCGCAGGATCGTCGAGGTGTTGCCCAGGAGGTAGACCGTCGTGCTGTTGGCCCATTGGACCGCGTTCAGCTCCGTCTCGGGTGCGAGCGTCGCGCTGCGTGCAGTCGCTGCGCGTGGTCGGGGTGTCAGCTGCGTCCAGCTCATCCCGCTGTTGGTCGACCGCCACATGTGGCCGTTGCTCGTGCATCGCGTAGCCGACGCTGCCGCCGGGCTGGAACGCCAGGTCGGTGAAATTCTCGCCCGGGAGGATGCCGGTCCCGGCTTGAACGAGCTCCCGTTCCAGAACGCGATCGTGCCGCCGCTGGTGGCATACCAGAAGCGCGTCGGCGACTGGTAGACGATCGAGCTGATGGTGCCGTTCGTCCCGCTCTGATCGGCGTCCAGATCGTCGCCGCCTGAGCGGTCGCGCGGCGCCGAGCAGCGCGAACAGCGCAGCCAGAGCGTGACCCTGCGAACCATGGCGGTCCTCCACACAGTCCAGTATTTCGGCCCGCACCGGTCCCGGGCCCCCGTACGACGCAGCCTACCGGGATCACAGGGCATCCCGCGAAGCGAATGCGTCGTTCCTAGACTGACGCGCGATGAGCGTCTCGGATCTGCTGGCGGGCAAGCGCGTGTGCGTGTGCGGCGGCTCAGGCGGCGTGGGCAAGACGACCACGTCGGCGGCGATCGCGCTGGGTATGGCGGCCGAGGGCGCCAAGGTGGCCGTGGTCACCATCGACCCCGCCAAGCGCCTGGCCAACGCGCTGGGCCTGCAGGAGCTCGAGAACGAGCCGCGGCGGGTCGAGCCCGAGCGGCTGGCCGGCGGTCGCGCGGCGGCGTTCAAGGGCGAGCTGTGGGCGATGATGCTCGACCCCAAGCGCACCTTCGACGAGCTCATCGAGCGGGTCGCGGCCGACCCCGAGCGCGCCGAGGAGATCAAGCGCAACCGCATCTACCGCGAGCTCTCGACGGCCGTCTCGGGCTCGCAGGAGTTCACCGCGGTGGCCAAGCTTTATGAGCTCGAGCGCGACGGGGACTTCGACCTGCTCGTCCTCGACACGCCGCCGTCGCGCAACGCGCTGGACTTCCTCGACGCCCCCACGCCGGCTGACCTCGTTCCTGGAGGGCCGCGCGCTGAAGGCGTTCATCCGGCCCACCGGCCTGGGCATGCGGGTGCTGGGCCGCGGCGCCGCGCCGCTGCTGGGTGCGCTGCGCCGCGTCACCGGCGTGGACCTGATCAGCGACCTGACCACGTTCTTCGGGCTGCTGGGCGACATGACCGACGACTTCAGCGAGCGCGCCCGCGGCGTCGAGCAGCATGCTCAAGGCCCCGACGACCGCCTTCCTGCTGGTCACCTCGGCCCAGCAGGCGGCGATCGAGGAGGCGATCTGGTTTCGCCGCACGCTCACCGAGGGCGGGCTGCCCTTCGCCGGCGTCATCGTCAACCGCGTGCACCACGACATCCTCGGCGAGGCCGAGCCCGAGGACCTGGTCAGCGCGCTCGACGCCGAGCTGACCGGCGACCTCGCCGCCCGCGTGGCCGAGAACTTCTTCGACTACCACCGGCTGGCGCGACGCGACGCGCACAACGTGGCCCGGCTGCGCGACGAGCTGGGCGAGCAGCCGCTGCTCCTCGTCCCCCACCTCGACGACGACGTCCACGACGTCGAGGGCCTCCTGCGCGTCCACCGCTACCTGTTCGCCTCCGAGACCGACCGCGAGCGTCTCATCGCCGACGTCATCGCCTGACCCGCCGCCCGCCCGCCCTCCCCCACCACCCGCCCGCCCGGCAACCCGCCCGCCCCACCACGGGCACCAACTAAACTTATGAGTTTACTTGTGGCCGGCGGCCGGCGCCGGGGTCTGCAGGCGAAACGGCTCGGTGGTGACCCCGGCCCACGTGGCCCAGCTCAGCACCACCGGCTGCCAGCGCTCGCGCGCGACCACCGCGCCGCCCGACGGTCATGACCACGCGGCCCTGGTGCAGCATCTCCCACACCGCCTGCTCGGCGAGCTCGAGCTGCTGGCTGGCGCGCCAATGCGGGTGCGCCGCGGCGGCCAGCGCCATCACGTCCTGAAAGCCCAGCGGCGTCGCCGCGACCTCGACGATCGCCGCCTTGAGCGCCTCCACCTCCGGGCGCGCCTCCGCGCCGCGGCGCGCCTGGGCGATGACCGCGTCGGTGACGTCGGTGCCGCTGCGCGCGGCGCTGGCCCAGCCGCGGCCCATGCCCAGCTCGTCGGGGCGCAGCTCCGGTCCCTCCAGGATCTTCAGCCTGCTGCGCTCCGGCGCCCAGCGGCGGTCGTCGTGCTCGATCATCGTCCCGCCCACCCAGGGGCGCACGAACCGGGCCTCGAGCTCGTCGCGGGTCAGGTTGAAGACCCGGGCGACGTGAGGGAACTGGCGCAGCTCGAGGTGGTACATCGCACTGCCCCTAGCCGCCGGCCTGCGCGCGATAGCGCTCCTGGGCCTCGGTGATCCGGCCCAGCGCCGACTCGCGCCCCTCCCACCCGATCGGCTCGGAGTGGCGGTCCACGTCGAGGTCCTTGTAGACGGTGAAGAAGTGAAAGATCTCGTCGCGCAGCTGCTGGGGCAGGTCCTCCAGCTCGTGGTACACGTTCCAGCGCGGGTCGTGGACGGGCACGCACACGACCTTGTCGTCGGGACCGTTCTCGTCGCGCATGCAGAACAGGCCGATCGGGTTGACCGGCACCAGGCATCCGGGGAACGTGGGCTCGGACACGCACACCAGGACGTCCAGCTCGTCGCCGTCGAGCGCGAGGGTCTCGGGGATGAAGCCGTAGTCGGTGGGATAGACGACCGAGGCCGAGACGAAGCGGTCGAACTTGATCGCGCCCGAGCTCGGGTCGAACTCGTACTTGTTGCGGCTCCCCATCGGGATCTCGACCATGCAGATGAGAGCGTCCTCGGACATCAGGCGCAGCCTAGTCGTTCCCGTGGAGCCAGCGGGCGCCTCGTTGGCCTTTAAACAGAACGAGCGGGCAGTGCCCGCTCGCCGCTGTGATCGCGCTCCCCCTGACTACTTACGAGCCCCAGGACTTACTTGTGTCGTGCCTGGCGGGCAGAACACTCCCGGCCTCCCATGGGAGACCGAGTAGGGAGCGGTCGCTCACGGAGTTTAACGCATTCGGCGGATCTCACGACTCGACCACGGGCACCCCGGCGGCCTCGGCCAGCAGCTCGTCGGCGACGCGACACCAGATCGGCGTCCAGGTGGCCGCAGAGCATGTCGCGCAGGATCGCGCGCAGGTTCTCGGCCAGCTCGTCGATGAGCGCGTCCGGGCGGCCCGGATCGCTGCCCTCGCCCGACAGCCCGCTCGATCACCGAACGCTCCAGCGCCACGGCGCGCGCGGTCCGCTCGGTCAGCGCCACCCGGTCCTCAGGCCGCGCGCAGATGACCGCCAGCCGCTGGGCCAGCCGCCCGCTCGCCGGGCCCTCGGGCTCCAGCAGCGCCCGCAGCGCCAGCAGGTAGTCGGTGAGCGCCTCGCGCCGGCGACAGCCGCTCGCATCCCATCTCATACCGGCGCCAGCGCCCAGCGCCAGCTCCGGGTGGGGATCGCGCCGTGCGACGAGCCGGCAGAAGGCGCGCAGCTCCTCCTCCTGGGCGGCCGGGACGATCGTGAGCAGCCGCGGGCGGCCGGCGACGCCGATCGACACCGAGCGCCAGCTCCCGGCCTCGGTCCGCGCCCAGCCGACCGGCCCGACGGCGTAGCCGCCGCGCTCGAACAGCCGCAGCGCGCTCAGCACGTGGCGGAAGCGCGCACGGGCCACGGCCACCGGCGGCCGGTCAGAGCCCTGCTCGTCGATGGCCAGCAGCGCGAGCACGTTGGGCTCCTCGCTCTCGCCCCAGACCGCCTCGGGGGGTGCGTCGGCCAGCGCGTCGCCGCGGATGAGCGACAGGCCGTCGCCGAGGGTCAGCTCGATCGTGTCGGGGTCCAGCGCCACGCCCAGCAGCGGGGCGATCACCGTGGCGGTGCAGTGGCCCTCGTAGATCGCGCGCTCCAGCTCGGCGTAGGCGGCCTCGAACGCCGCCGGCTCGAAGCCGAAGCCGCTGCGCTCGGTGAACACCGCCTCCAGGAACACCCCGAGGGCGGCGTGGGCGCGTGCCGCGCGGGTCGGGCGGCGGCCTTGACGCCGTGCTCTGACAGGTAGACGTCCAGCGCCTCGCACCGCGCCAGCGCGTGGGCGGCGTCGGCGTGGCTGGGCAGGTCGCCCAGCGATCCCATCCGCGAGCGGATGAACTCGTCGACCAGCGGGCGGTAGCAGTACAGCGGGACGCGCCCGGAGCCGCGCTCCTCGGCGAGCTCGAACGGCATCTCGGCACCGGCGGCGGCCTCCCCGCACAGGCGGCTCGACGCGTCGACGGTGAAGGACTCCAGCAGACGATGAAGGGTGACGTTGCGCACGACCGCGGTTTCTCCGCGCCGCGACGCGATCCTCTCCGGCGCACCAGACCTTGCAGCCGATCGGGTAAGCCTCAGGCCGCGCTGGGAGGCGTCAGGCCGCGGTGGGCGGCGACGTCAGGCCGCGGTGGCGACCGGCTCGGCGGCCGGCGTCGCGTCGAGCTCGTCCGCGCAGCCGAGCCACTCCCGGCCGTAGGTGCGCATGCTCTCGATCAGCGGCACGAGCGCCCGCCCCTTGGGGGTGAGCACGTACTCCACGCGGGGCGGGACCTCGGGGAACGTCTGGCGCTCCACGACGCCCTCCTCCTCCAACGCGCGCAGCCGCAGCGACAGCGTACGCGGACTGATCCCGGCCAGCGAACGCTCCAGCTCGCAGAACCGCGACCGCCCGTCGGCGAGGTCGCGGATCACCAGCAGGGTCCACTTGCCGCACACGATCTCCGCCGTCCGGCAGACCGGACACGTGTCGTTCGGAACCTTCAGGTTTCCGATTCTAGCGCAAGACTTCACGAACTGAAGCGAGTGAGCCGGCGCTACGGCCGGCACGCTTGCGCTCAGGACGCTCCGGCGAGCGCCGCTTCGGCGCGCCGGTGGCGCTGTATGGCGTCGATGGCGCCGTCGACGATGCGATCCGCTCCACGAGCTCGCGATAGAAGAACGAGCCCGGCTTCTGAGACAGCGTCCCGGTTCGCGGCAGTCCGGCTCCGATGAGCTTCATCGCTTCACTCCGTTTCGTTGATGGGAACGCCCCCAGTCAAGGCCCCAGGAGAATCGCCGTCGCCCCCGCTCCGGGCGCGCGGCCGCGCCGGTCGCCTCGAGCGAGCTCAGCACCGCCTCCACCGCGGAGGCAGATTGCGCCGGTCCCACGGTCACCTCCGGCCGCGCGGGCGGCTCGTAGCCTGGCCCACGCCGGTGAAGTCGGCGAGCTCTCCCGCGCGTGCCCGCGCGTAGAGGTTCTTGGGGTCGCGCGCCGCGCATTCAGCCAGCGGCGTGTCGAGGAACACCTCGATGAACGGCAGCCCGGCGCCGTGTGCCGGGAGCGGACCTCATCGCGGGCGGCGGCCAGCGGCGACACCAGAGCGACGATGGCGACGGCCCCGGCATCGGCGAAGAGGCGCGCCAACTCCCCGACGCGGAGGATGTTGCGGGCCCGGTCGGCCTCGTCGAAGCCAAGGTCGCCGCAGATCCCGTGCCGGAGGTTGTCGCCGTCCAGCAGGTAGGCGAACCGCCCCGAGCACACCAGCCGTTCCTCCAGCGCGGCGCCGAGCGTCGACTTGCCCGCGGAGGGAAGCCCGGTCAGCCACACCGTCGCGCCGCGGGCGTCCAGGGCGCGCCAGCGCGACGCGCGCGAGAGGTTGGAGTCCTGCCAGGTGACGTTGGCGCTTCGAGCCATGACTAGACGACCGGGGACCGCCCCAGCTCGCGCCCGCTCGCGTCGAGGGCGACGGCGCAGAAGTACGGGCCCTCGCTGTTGACCTCGATCGCCGTCTCAAAGCCCGTCCAGGCCTGGGATCCGACCGCTGACAGCGACGAGCTGTCGAGTCCGGCCAGCACCGTCCAGCGGGCGACCTCGGTGGCGCCGTTCCAGCTGGCGTGGACGGCGAAGCCCCCTGCCGGATTGGCCTGGGCGACGATGCGGGGACCGTCGGCGGGACGGCCCACCCAGTCGGCGAGATGGGCGCGGTAGGACCGAACGCCGATCGGGCAGCTCGCCGTCGAGGATCAGGGTCCCGTCGGGGGCGTACTGCGAGAAATACGACTGCGACCCCCAGCCGACGAACGCCCCGCCGTCGCGCAGCAGCTGGACGTTGCCCAGGGTGCCGGCGATGAACCCCGCCGGGTGCACGAGCGCCCGGGTCAGCTCGACGCGCTTGGCCGCGTGTGTCCACGGACAGCACCAGCCCCCGCGACTGCTTCTCCTTGTCGGGCCCCGCGTTGTCGAACACGGTGATCACCGATGACCCGTGGGGGCGGGCGTCGTGCTGCCACCAGAAGCGGGCCGCGCGAGCTCACGCTGAAGTCCGAGCGTTTGCCGTTGAGCCGCCAGAGGATCTTCCCGGTGAAGCGGTCGACCTTGTAGAGCGCGCACGTGTTGCGGGCGCTGATGAGCAGATGGCCGTCGTCCATCTCGGCGACCGAGTTGAGATGGAAGTAGTCGTAGCCCTGCCCGCTTGTGTGGAGGCGGCTGAAGGCTCTCCTCGATCCCGACGTGGTCGAGGCTGTTCCAGTCGAGCAGGACGCGCCCGGTCTTGAGGTCGACCTCCTGGACGTGCCCGACGAACACCTGGCCCTGCGACGAGCCGCCGATCGAGGACAGGTCCGTCGTGGTCGTCTCATAGGCGGTGATGAGCGCCGTCCCGCGGGCGGTGAGCTGGAGATCGTGCAGGTCGGTCTGCAGGCCGTGACCGGCGCGGATCGTCTCTGACCGGGTGATACGCGTCGTCGCCGATCTGCGCCACCCCGTAGCCGTGCGCACTGGACACCGTCCCCTGCCACCACGTCAGCGCCGGCTTGCCGCCGTAGGACTGCACGTCGAGGTTGAACCGGGGGTCGCCCGACGCCGGGGCAAACCACACGAGGCGGCCCTGCCGGTCGATCATCATCAGCCCCTGCTGGGGCTCGGCGGCCGGCACCGCGTTCATCGGCGCCAGCAGGATGAAGCGCGGCGTCGACCCGGCGCCGGCTGCGCGGCCGAGCTGCGTCACCCGCACCGCGGGCGGCCGCAGATCCGGGCGGGTGAGGAACGTCTGGACTCTGCCGGAGCCAGACGTGGCCGTCGGCGGTGGCGCCGAGGAGGACTTCCCCGCCGCGGCCGGCGAGCGACCGCCGGCGAGCCCCGGAGCGGTGGGGCAGCTCGTAGCCGACGGCGCCCGCGGCCACGAGCGCCCGCGGCGGCGGCCGCGGCACGGGGCAGGAACTGCCGGCGGCTGAGCGTCGGCGCCGGCTGTGCGGGCAGCCTGCTCGCGCTCGTCCTCGTGGGTGAGGCGTGCGGCGGTCACCTCCCCGTCCTCGTCCTCGCAGCGGCGGCCGGGTGGCGGTCATGGGGCGCACCTCATCCCGTCACCTCGAAGCGTCTTCGAGGTCCCCAGGACGCGGCCCGCGCCGTCAAGGGCCTGGACCCGGAAGCGCCGGGAGCCGCCCGAGACCGGTATCGACGTCTCAAACCCGGTGCGCGCGTGGGTGGTCAGGGGCTGCGTCGCGCCGGCGGCCGTCACGGCGAGCACCCTCCACGCGCTCACCTGCGTCGCCCCGTTCCAGCTGGCGTACACGGTCGTCCGGGCGCCACGGGCGCGCGCGGCGCCGCTCGGCGGGTCCAGCGGCGTGCCCACCCAGGGCTGGACGTAGGCGCGGTAGCTCATGTCCGGCGACGGGAACGCCGCGTCGAAGATCAGCTTGCCGGAGGCCGTGTACTCCGACACGAACGGAACCTCGCCCCAGCCGACGACGACGTTGCCGTTGGGCAGGACCTGGGTGTTGCCCATGTACTCGGAGTGGAAGGTGGCGCCGTGGGAGTACTGGCGCACCACGCTCGCGGTGTGGCCGGCCTGATCGAGCTTGAGCGTGAGCCCGCGCGATGGTCCGGTCGCCGGCAGGTAGGTGTCGGCGCCGGTGATGTCGCAGCAGTGATCGTCGAACAGCGTCACCGTCGAGCCGGCGTGCAGCTCCGCGTCGTGCTGCCACTTGAACTCGGCCTGACGCGGGACGGTGAAGCTCGAGTCCTTGCCGCCGAGGGTCCAGAGGATCCGGCCGCGTGCGCGCGCTGACCAGATAGACCGCCCAGGTGTTGCGCATCGAGACCAGGAACGTGCCGTTGCCGTACGGCGCGACCGAGTTGACGTGGTAGGCGTCCCACGGGAACCCGTTGGGCGGCGGCTGGGTGTAGGAGTCGCGGCGGGGAATGTGACCCGAGGCGCTCCAGCGTGTAGAGCAGCTTGCCGGTGCGCAGGTCGTACTCCTGGACCGCGGAGTCCGTGAACACGCCGTTGCTGACGCCCCCGTCTCCGGAGAGATCGGCCGCGCACGTTCTTGTTGGCGGTCACCCAGGCGTCGTGTCCGCGGATGACCATCGAGTGCAGCGTCAGGACCCAGCCGTCGGCGCCCTTGAGCGTGGCCGACGCGCCGGTAATGGTCGTCGACGACGATGTCCTGGCCGCGGTTGATCGCGCCGGTGGCGCTGACGTCACCCTGCCACCAGGTCAACACCGGCCGGCCGTCGTAGGTCTGGGCCTCGAGGTTGGACGCCACGAGGTCGGCCGGGACCGGCGCGAACCAGACCGGCGCGAGGCGGCCGTCGAGCATGAGCGGCCCGCTCTGGCCGACCATCGGCGGGTGGGTGACGTCGAAGAAGTTGGCGAGCATGAGGTACCCCGGCAGGCGCTGCGCCCCGGGGGCGGCGCTCTCCAGCGTCAGCCTGGGCGGGTGCAGGCCCGGAGCCGAGACGAATGTGTAGGCCCCGTTGGTGGTGTAGGCGCCCAGCGGCGCGGCGTGGGTCCTCGGCACGGCGAGCCCGATCACGGCAAAGCACGGCGACGACCCCGGCGACGGCCCCGAGCACCCGGCGGCTCGCGCCGGGATGCCGTCGCATCGGCCTGCGAGCGCGGCACCAGGGCGAAGGTGAGCACGGCGGCCGCGGCGCACAGTCCGGCGCCGATCAGGTACGCCACGCGGAAGCCGTCGGTGAGCGCCTGGTCGACCGAGTGCTGGGCGCCGATCAGGTGGCTGGTGTACAGGGTGGCGATCGAGATGAGGACGGCCAGGCCCAGTCCGCCGCCGACCTGACGCGAGGTATTGACCAGCCCGGAGGCGAGCCCCGCCCGTCCGGGCTCCGCCGTCTGGGTGGCGGCGATGGTCGACGGGACGATCGAGAAGCCGATGCCCATGGCGGTCAGGACGCCGGGCAGGATGACGTACTGCACGGGGCTGCCGCTGGCGCCGATCCGGGCCAACAGCACCATCCCCGCGGTCATCATGATCAGCCCGCCGCCGAGGACCGGGCGCACGCCGGCCCGCCCCGCCAGCTTGCCCGCCCGAGAGGCGCAGGCGAAGATCGTGAGAGCCATCGGCAGGAAGACCAGGCCGGTCGCCAGCGGGGTCAGCGCCAGCACCTGCTGCAGGTACAGGGAGCCGACGTACCACATGGGAAACAGCGCCGCGCTGAACAGCAGGACGATGAGATTGATGACGCGCAGGGGCCGGGTGAACGCCTTGGGCGGCACCAGCGGCGCCCGCGCGAACCTCTTCTCGACGACGGGGAACAGGCCCAAGCAGCACAGAGCCGACGGCGATGGGGACGAGCGCCGACGCCGAGCCCCACCCGTCGACTGCCCGCCGTGACGGCCCCATAGGCCTCCAGGAGCAGACCGACGGTGAGCAGCAGCGCGCCGGCGAGGTCGAACGATGTGCGCTGCTCCGACCGGCGATCGGCGACCACCGCGCGCGGCCACCACGGCCGCCACGAGGCCGATGGGCAGGTTGATGAGCAGCACCCACCGCCAGCTGAGCTCCTGGGTGATCACCCCGCCCGAGCAGCGTCCCGGCGGCACCGCCCGCGCCGTTCATCGCGCCCCACAGCCCGACCGCGCGATGACGGGCGGGGCCGGGCTCGAAGGAGCGCGGTGATGATCGCCAGCGATGAGGCGGCCATCGAGCGCGCCGGCGAGGCCCTGCAGCGCCCGGGCGCCGATGAGGACGCCGCTCGTGGGGGCGACCCCACCGGCCAGCGAGGCCGCGGCGAACAGCGCCAGAGCGGCGACGAACGTCCTCCGCTGGCCCCACAGATCGCCGGCGCGGCCGGCCAGCATGAGGAAGCCGGCGAAGACGATCGCGTACGCGTCGATGACCCACTGCAGATCCGACGCCGAGAACTTCAGGCTCGACTGGATCGACGGGAGCGCGACGTTGACGATCGACAGGTCGAGGATGACCATGAACTGCGCGACGCAGCACACGCCGAGCAGCAGGCCCTTGCCGCCCGCGGGCGCGCGCAGGATCGTCACCGGTTCGGTCGGTTCGGTCGCCTGCCGGATGTCGACGCTCGCGGTCACCGGCGCGCGGGCCGCGCTGCATCGCACGTCGTCAATAGCCACCGGCGGACGTCGACTTGACGGCGCTACCCGCCGGCGAGACCAGGTACCAGATCCCTCCGTCGCCCGCGAGCCCCGCGCCGGAGGCGGCGCCCTGCCCCTTGTGGGTGTACAGCGCGTGGTGGTTGTACATGACCTGCTTCCTGCCGTCGCCGCGCTTGAACGTCGCCAGCAGCGAGCTCTTGACGCCGGGTCCGGCGCGCAGCGACTGCGTCGCCAGCAGCGGGGGCCAGTCCGCGGCGCACGAGCCGCTGCAGCG
The DNA here is from genome assembly GCA_963764125.1 of uncultured Solirubrobacteraceae bacterium. Taxonomy (GTDB): domain Bacteria; phylum Actinomycetota; class Thermoleophilia; order Solirubrobacterales; family Solirubrobacteraceae; genus Palsa-465. Next base: position 47,587 of record CAVXRR010000037.1, on the reverse strand, counting down.
GCTGTCGCCGGACGGGTCGACGGTCAGGAGGTACACGGCCTGGCCGGCGGAGGTGGTGAGCACCGAGCTGTAGCCGGGCGAGCTTGGACACCGTCACCGTGGCCGACGCCGCCGATGACCCCGACGCCCCACCGCTCTGGTTTGCGACTGACCCGCCGCATGCCGCGAGGCAGAGCGCGGCCACCGTTGCCGACACGACGGCGGTGAGCGCGCGGTCGCGGCGGCTGGGGCGCGAAACGTCGTCTCTGGTGAGGGGGCGGCGGCGGTTCATCGTCATCGTGAGGGCGCACGTGCGGCGGCCGCGAAGCTACATTGACCCCGGTCGACCTAACGTCAAGTCAATGTAAAGTCAACGTAAGCTAACGCAGCCCCATCGGGGCGCAACGCTACACGTGCCAAGACACACCTGACCGCCGTAGGTAGCGGTGCGGTCGCGGATATGCCCGCCGTAGGTAGCGGTGCGGTCGCGGATACGGCAGCGGCGGCGTGAGGCCGCGCCCTCGGGAGAGGCGGAACGGCGATCAGTGGAGCCGGCGCGTGGCGCCGGCTCCAGCTGGTCGCGCGGGTACGGCCGTCGATCGGCTACTTGATGGTGTACTGGTACGGCACCGCGGCCACCTGATCGGCCTGCGGGTAGTTCACGACCGCGTTCTGGATCGAGCCGAACTCGAAGTACGCCGTGTCGTCGAGATACAGCGTTCCCGTGACCTTGGTGCCCGACGCTCCGCTCGGCGTGAGCGTGATCGGAATCGTCCCGGTCTGGCCCGGGGCGACCGTGATCGGCTTGAACGAGGCAAGGCTCGTCGCCGGGTTTGCGCTGTCTGACTCCAGGTCGCCGGTCGGCGAGCTGACCGTGCTGTCGAACGGGCTCGTGACGACGCTCGCTGACGTGGTCACCGTCTCGCCGGGAGGACCGGTCGTCCCGAACGTCCCGTACTCGACCGGCAACACGTCCCACTCGCCCGTGGCGAGGGGGTTGTCCGCAAACGACAGCGATGCCGTGGTGCCGACCGTCGACGCCAGGTCCGGATCGCCGCCGACGAACTGCGACTCGAACAGGATCGGAGTCGACCCGGTGGTCGTCGCCTGCGCCTGGAACTGTGTCGAGTTGGTCGGCACGAGATACACGGGGATGTTGTCGTTGACCGGCAGGTTGTCCGAGGCCCCGGTGACGGCACCGAGCGGGAACGAGGTGCTGCCAGGCAGCCGCGCATCTCCGAAGAACATCTCCGGCGCGGTCCCCGTGTTCTTCACGGTGACGTTGTAGGTGTGGGGCTGACCGGCGGTCAGCTGCGTGGAGGCGGCGTTCGGGAGCCCGCCGCCCGAAGCCGGCACCGCCTGCTGGTTGACGCTCACCTCAAACGGCGAGGAGAGCGAGTTCCCCGACACCACCGGCGCGAACACCACCGCCAGCCTCCAGCGGCCCGGGGCGGGGCTGAGCGTGTGCAGCTGGGCGCCGATCTGGTTGTCGGGCGGCGAGGACGCAGTCGCACCCGGCACCATGTTGGTTCCGTAGGCGACGGCCTCGCCCTGCGGATTGATCAGGTAGGCACCGAACTGGTTGCCCGGATCCTGGACCGTGATCGTGGCGTTGAGCTCTGGCTGTCCGGCGGACACATCGAGCTGGTAGAAGAACTCCTGCCCGCTGATCGGCGCGCGTCCGTTGCCGCCGGTCACCGTCCCGGAGAACGTCTGGTTGCCGGACGGAATCAGGCTGCGCAACGTCACGGGCACCGTGGTCGACGTCGCCGACCCACCGCGAGTCGACTGCACGACGATCGCGCCGCTGGCGTCGCCGGGCGCAGCAGGCGTGCGCGTCCTGACCTGAACTGCCACCGACTGGCCGGGAGCCAGCGTCGCGCCCGCGGGCGTGACGGTCCCGAACCTCGCGTACCTGGCGGTGCTGACGCCGAACACGACGGGGCCGATGTAGCCGCCGGCGTTCGCGTCACGGCTGTAGACGTACGCCGTCCACGTACCGGCGGCCGGGCTCGCGATCTGGAGGTTGCCGAAGTTGCCGAGGCCCTGCGGCCGCGAGTCCCCGACGTACTTGCCATTGGGGTCGATCAGCGTGATCCGCACCCGCGCGTTGAGCGACGCGTCCGGCGTCGCCGAGTGGAACGCCGCCGACGCGTTGAGCCGGTCCACGCCGGCGGGCACGCGGAACGTCAGCCGCTGGTAGTTGATCGGCACGCCCGCGTAGTCGGGCGTCTGCGGGTCGCTGTCGGACAGCGTGAACTGCGTGCTGAACAGCGACCGGTAGGCGCCGAGCGTGCGACCCGAGAACGTCAGATGCTGCGTTGAGCCGCTCTCGTTGGTGACGGTGTCGGTCAGGTTCTCGGCGGTGCCGGGCTGGTCGACCGCGTTGAGCTGAGTCGGGCTCGTCGCCAACACGCCGACGTTGCGGCCCTGGGCGGAGCCGCCGCGGCCGGGCTGGTTGTCGTTCTCGGCCGCGAGCACGGCCTTGTAGGCGTCGACGCGACCGGTGCCCTGCTGGTCGGAGGGGGCGCCGATGTCATCGGTATTGGACGCGATCAGCTGCTTGACCAGCGCCGGCGTCGGCGCCGTCCCGCGGTGCGTCTTCTCATAGGCCTGGATGACGAGCGCCGCGACGCCCGCCGTCAGCGGCGAGGACTGGCTCGTCCCGCCGAAGGACTGGACCGGCGACGGGTTGCCGGCCAGGCTGGCGCAGCCACCGAACTCGTCCAGGTTCGTCGAGCACAATGCCCAGTCGGACTCGCCCGGGGCGACGACGTCGATCGCGCGTCCGCGCTGGTCGAAGCCCGACGAGCTCAACGAGCTGATCTCATCGTTGGTCCATCCCTTGACCTCCGGGAACCGACTCCCGCCGAAGCCGTCCTGGATGTAGTTCTGGTTATCGGTCGAGGCGCCGACCGAGATCACGTTGGGATCGGTCGCCGCCTCGCCGGTGGTGTTCGTCACGCCGGCGTCGCCGGTGGACTCGACGACCGTGATCCCGGCCGCGACCGCCTGGTCATCGGCCTGCGCGATCAGGTCGAGCGCCCCGCCGTCGTCGGGATAGTTGTTGATCCCGAACGACTCGTTGAGAACGTTGACGTGGGCGGTCGTGATCGCGTAGTCGATCGCCTCCAGGATCGACGAGTCCGGCGCCACGTTGGAGGCGCCGAAGGCGACAAGGCCGACGAGATTGGCGCCGGGAGCGACGCCCTCGACGCGGATGTTGCACGGACGGTTGAGCGCCAGCGCGCTGTAGTGGCTGACGTCGTAGACCTCGCGGCCCTGCGCGGCGATCGAGCTTGCGTCGCCGAACGCCTCCGCGCCGCTGGTCGGCGCCGAGGTGCCAAAGCCGCTGAAGTCCTTGAAATCGACGAACACGTGCTGGCCGTTGGGCCGGATGAAATCGGGATTGTTCGGGTCCAGCGAGTCGGCGATCCAGCCGACGGTGACCCCGCTGCCGGTGATCCCCAGCGACCGCGCCGTCTTGGCGTTCGGATTGTCGGAGTTGACGCTCATCGTCTTCAGCGCCTCGGGCTCGAGCTGGACCTTGCCGGGGGGAGCGCAGGCGCCCGGCAGCGGCGTGGCGCCGGTGCCGGCGGCGCCGGCGGCGCCCTGAGTCGTCGGGGGGGCGAGGTGGACGAGGCCGTTGGGCACGACCTCCGCCACGGCCGGATCGGACCGCAGCGTTGAGAGCTGTGCCGGTGACACGGTCGCCGACACCGCGTTGAGCGTGGTGAAGCTGTGCACGTCACGCGCATTGCCGGCGGCGAGCTTTTGCAGCACCGGCCTCTGGACGGCGGCGAGCGTACGGCGGCGCGCGCCGAGTGCCGAACGGGTCGCGGGCTGGGCGCGATCCTGGTTCTTGAACACGACGATCACGCTCTGCGCCGACGCGGGCGCGTGAGCCACCGACGACGCGGACGCCGACAGCACCTGCATCAACGCGAACAGAGACACCGCCGCGGCGACGACCGTCAGCTTCAAGCGCACGCGCATCCCACTACCTCCCATGTCGTAGGTCCGGTCCTGGAAACCGTGCGGGCAACCTACAACTTGATCGTGGCGGCGTCCACGCAAGATCGTTGCGGGGATCGCCGCCAAGCGGCAGAAGATTGTCGTCCCGGCGGCCGCCGCAGTCGGCGGCGGCCGTCCGTGGGCGACGGATCAGGCGACGTCGCGGAGCTTCTGAGCCTCCGCGAGGGACTGCAGTTTCTTAAGCGACTGATTCTCGATCTGGCGGATGCGCTCGCGGGTGACGTTGAACGTCCGTCCGACCTCATCCAGGGTCCGCGGATGCTCGCCACCGAGCCCGTAACGGAGCTCCAGGACGCGGCGCTCGCGGTAGCTGAGATTCTCCAGCGCCTCGCGGAGCGCCTCCTTGGTGAGGATCTCCGCCGCCCGCTCGTACGGGGACTCGGCGCGCTCGTCGGCGATGAACTGCCCGAACTCGGACTCCTCCTCGTCGCCGACCGGCTTCTCCAGCGAGACCGGCGCCTGGGCGGAGCGCTTGATCGACTCGACCTCCTCGGGCTCGATCCCCGTGACCTCGGCGATCTCCTCGGCGGTCGGCTCGCGACCGAGCTCGGTCACCAGCTTGCGCTCGGCGCGCCCGATCTTGTTGAGCTTCTCGACCACGTGGACCGGGATGCGGATCGTGCGGGCCTTGTCGGCGAGCGCGCGGGCGATCGCCTGGCGGATCCACCAGGTGGCGTACGTGGAGAACTTGAAGCCCTTGCGGTAGTCGAACTTCTCCGCGGCACGGACCAGGCCGAGCGTGCCCTCCTGGATGAGATCCAGGAACGGCAGGCCCTGGTTGCGGTAGTTCTTGGCGATGGAGACGACCAGACGGAGGTTGGACTCCACCATCTTCTGCTTGGCATCGAGGTCGCCGCGCTCGATCCGCTTGGCCAGGTCGACCTCCTCCTGGGCGGTGAGCAGTCGCACCTTCCCGATGTCCTTGAGGAACAGCTGCAGCGAGTCGGTCGTCATGTCCGGCTTGAGATCCAGCGGCGTCTTGGCCTTGCGCCGGCCGCGCTTGTCCGGCGCGCGCTCCACCTCGGTGGCGGCGAGGGCCGGGTCTACTTCCTCAACCAGCTCGATCTCCGCGCGCTCGAGGAAGCCGTGAAGCTCCTCGACGTCAGCCTCGTCCAGGTCCAGCTCGGAGATCGCGCCGGAGATCTCCGAGTAGGTCAGGACCCCAAGCTGCTGGCCGCGGTTGACCAGGCCCTTGATTTCTTCGAGTTCCTGCAGGTCCGCTACAGACATCTGATTCCGTTTCCGTCGTTGGCGGCGACACACCACCGGTGTCGTCGCAGTACAAAGAAAACCGCGGCAAACGCCCAACTCAGAGCGTACGACCGCTACTCAAACATACGGTCCGACTATAGTCACTATATTTTGTGAAGTCAATCCGCGGCAGGCCTGCGCAGGCCTAGCTGAAGCGCCATTTCGGCGGCTCATGGCCGCCCGGGCGTCTTCTTCAATGTTTGAGATCTATACCTCGGACCGTCCGCGTCGTTTCAACGATAGAACGAATTTTTTGGTCGACCGCGAATTTTCCGGTCCGTGCGCCATGATTGGGGCTCATGAGCGATAAGCCCAAGCCCGGAGTGATCGGGTCCCTCCCCCGGACCCGTCCCCACCGTCGCAGCGACAAACGGCCCGCGCCGGCCGGTGCGCCCCCCCTCGACACGCAGGCGCCGGAGGCCGCCGTGGTGAAGGCCGCCCCGACGCCGCGGGCCCGCGCGGCAAAGCCGTCGACCGCCCGCGCGACCGAGCCGCCAACCGCCCGCGCGGCAAAGCCGTCAACCGCCCGCGCGGCAAAGCCGACAGCCGCGCGATCGGCAAAGCCGACCGCCGCGCGAGCCAAGAAGCCGGCCGCCGCGAGAGCGGTGAAGCCGGCGGCCGTCAAGCGCGCGCCGGCGAAGCCGCGGACCGCCGCCACCAAACCCGCCGCCGCTGCCGCGACGCCCAAGCCGCCCGCCGCGACGCCGACGCCTGGGGTCGCGACGCCCGCACCTCGCGAGCCGGCCCCCGGCGCGCTCGAGACAGCGGTCCAGGCCGCGGCCGAGCTGGCCGAGATCGGGTTGCACGCCGGCGCGCGCGCCCTGCGCCGCGCCGCCTCGCGCCTGCCGCGCCCGTAGCCGCCGGCCTGCCGCGCCCATCGCCGCGTGCCTGCCTCGCCCGCGGCCGGCGCGGACACGCTCCCGATCGCCGCTCCGCCAGCAGACATCACCAGGCTTACATAAGTCTGCCGTCGCGTTTTGCGTATACTGCCGCGCCACCAGCCGAACGATCTCTTCTCCGGGAGGGATCGACGGGGGAACCACTCGCGGGTTGTCGCAGACCCGCTGGGGCGAATCGGTCCCGCAAAGGACCGTAGCGCCGTCAAAAGCGCGAGCCCGTCAGCTCACCTCGTAGGCACGAATACAGGAATAGGACCTAGTGACCCGTCGTCGTCGTCGACATGCCCATGCCGTACCCGCACTGCTTGCCGCAGCGCTGGCAGTGCCTGCCGCTGCGCTGGCCTCCTCGGGCGGCGGCGCTGGACTCGCGCCCGGTGGCGCGCCGGTGAGCACGTCGACCGGCACCACCACAACCGGCACCACGACCGGTACCGACCCATCGGTCCAGAGCGGCGACGTGACCGTCTCCACCAGCGGTGACGGCATCACGTTGCAGACCAACGCCTCGGGGATCCTGGGCAAGGGCCTGGCGTTCTCCGGTACCGCGCCCACGCAGATGGCCGGCCAGACGATCCAGATCCAGCGTTCGGGCCATCAGACCAACTGGACCTGGGCGAACACGATGACCGCCACCATCGGCTCCGACGGGACCTTCAGCGCCGATTGGCAGACCAACCACATCGGTCAGTTCGCGATGCGGGCCGTGGTCGCCGCCACGTCGTCGCAGGCCCAGAGCGCCTCGATGACGCCCTCCTTGACCACCACGGTCTACCGGCCCTCACGGGCCACGGAGTACGGCCCCGGCTTCTACGGCAAGAAGACCGCGTGCGGACAGCGCCTGCGCCGCGGAACGATCGGACTGGCCAACCGGACGCTGCGCTGCGGCGAGTCGGTAGCCGTCTACTACCAGGGCAGAACGCTGGTGGTCCCGGTCATCGACCGCGGTCCCTACGCCAACGGCGCCGATTGGGACCTCACCGTCGCCACCGGCAAGGCGCTGGGCATCACGGGCACTACGCAGATCGCCGCCGTCTCCCTCCCGCAGCGCTGACCCGCGCCTCAGCGCTCTTTGGGACTGGCCCGGCCTCAGGGCTCTTCGGTACCGAGAACCTCGACGCCGCCCGCCTCGGCTGCGAACCGCGCCTCCTCGGCGGCCTCGATCAGCTCGCTGCTCGTGCGGCCATCCTCGCCGAACACGGCCACGCCGACGCTCGCCGCCAGCGGCGCGCCCTGCCACTGCTGTGAGGATCTGACCGCAGAGGCGATGCGCTCGCCCAGCGCGTGGGCGCCCCCCCGGGCCGTGTCGCGCGCGATGATCCAGGCGCGGGCATCGCTCTCGCACACCAGGATGTCCTGACGGCGTACGGCGCTGCGTACCGCGCCGGCGAACTGGTTGAACACGGCGCGTGCCTCGGCGCGGGCCTCGACCGCGGTGACGCGCTGGGCGTCCTCGAGCTCGGCGAGCAGCAGCGAGAGCGGCGCCGCGCCCGAGCGAGCGATCTCATCCTCCAGCGCGCTCACCCACAGGGCGCGCGACGGGTCCAGGGTGGGCGGGTCCGAGAGGCCGGGCCACGTGCGTTGCGCGGGCGGCGGGGCAGCCGGGTCGCGTGGCGGCGAGGCGGGCCCCGCCGGGAGCGGCGGTGCGGGCGACGCCGGGGGCGGCGGGCCGCGGCCCCGGGGGCGGCGGCGCAGGCGACATCGGGGGTGGCGGCGGAGCAGCAGCGGCAGGCGGTGGGGACGACGGGCGCGTGGTGGCCACGGGCGGGGGTGGAGCCATCCGGGGCGGCGGCGGGGACGGGTCGGGGGCCACCGGCGGCGGCACGGGAGAGAGCGGCGGCGGAACCGGCGACACCGGCCCCGGGGCCGATCGCTCGAGCGCCGCCGTGCGGACGAGCTCCCCGATCAGCGCCAGGCGCTCGGTCAGCTCGGCCACGAGGTCGGCGTCAGCGGCGCGCAGCTCCTCGCGAACGGCGGCCCAGACGACGCCGACGAGCGCATCGACGGCGCGGGAGACCGCCGCGGGAGCGGCGGCCCCGGCCAGCTCGCCCACCCGGGCGGCCAGCGGGGTCAGGACGCCGCCGGGCTCCAGACGGCGCAGATCCGTGTCGTCGGCGATCGCGCGCAGCACGGCGTCGCATACCCGGGGCCCATCGCGGGTGAGCTCGGTGGCGAGGATGGCGGGGGCGTCATCGAGCGGCGCCTGCTCCAGCAACGCGAGTAGCCACCCCTTGGCCAGATCCTCCGACCGCGGCAGCAGCGCATCTATGGGAGCGTCGGCAACCGGGCGCGCCCGCCGCCGCCGTGGGGGCATGGACGGCATCGGCCGTCTTGTATCACGCGCCCCTGTCGACTCCATCCGCCTTCACCGCAATATGCTGGAAATCCGATCCGCCCTAGGTCCTTCCACCCGTCCAGATGCCCAGATCACTCATTTCCATAACCGAGGCCCGCCGGCGAGTGCTCGACGCGACAACTTCGCTCGGCACCGAGCCGGTGGAGCTCGACGACGCGCTCGGCCGTGTCCTGGCCCGGGACGTCGCCGCGGCCGGCGACGTGCCCCCGTTCCCCTGCTCGGCGATGGACGGCTACGCGGTGCTCGCCGGCGGTGCCGGGCGGACGCTGCGGGTCGTCGGCGAGTCGCGCGCCGGGACTCCCTCGGGCCACAAGCTGGTCGAGGGCGAGGCGATGCGCATCTCCACCGGGGCGGCCGTCCCGCCCGGGGCCACCGCCGTGATCCCCCAGGAGAACGTCGAGCTCAATGGCGGCGACGCAATCCACACCACGGCCGCGGCCGTGCTCGGCGAACACATTCGCGGGGCCGGCGAGGACATGCGCGCGCAGACGGTCGTGCTCAGCGCGGGGACGCCGCTTGGAGCCGTGGCGCTGGGCGCCGCGGCCGCCGCCGGGGTGGGCTCGGTCATCGCCGCACGCCGGCCGCGGGTGTCGGTCCTGTGCACCGGAGACGAACTGCGGGCACCCGGCGAGCCGCTCGGCCCCGGCGAGATCCACAACTCCAACGCCCCCATGCTCACCGGCCTCGCGCGGCGGGCGGGCGCCGTCACCGGCCCGGCGCGCCGGCTCCCCGACGACCGCGCTGCCACCGCCGAGGGGATCGGCGTGGCCCTGGCGGACTCAGACGTCGTGATCATCTCCGGCGGGGTGTCGGTGGGGCCTCATGACCACGTCAAGCCCGCCCTCGACGCGCTCGGCGTGCAGGAGGTGTTCTGGAGCGTGGCCCTCCAGCCCGGCAAGCCGACGTGGTTCGGGGTTCCGGCGGCGGGCCATCCGCTCGTCTTCGGGCTCCCCGGCAACCCGGTGTCAGCAGCGCCGCCCCGCGGAACGCCGACATGCCGCCCAGCGTGACGACGAAGGGCGGGACGTTGAGCCGCGTGATGGCGAAGCCCTGCAGCCAGCCCGCGACGGTGCCGACGGCGAGCGCCACCAGGAGCGCAGTGAACCAGCCCGAGCTGTGCGCCTCGGCCCCCACACCCACGGCGAAGCGGCTCTCGAGGCCGCCCTTGGCAACGATGGCGGCGGCGAGCCCGGTCAACGCCACGAGCGAGCCGACCGAGAGGTCGATGCCGCGAGTCAGGATGACGAACGTCATGCCGACAGCCAGGATCCCGCGTACATCGAGACCTGGCGCATGACGTTGAACAGGTTGAGCGGGGTGAGGAAGCGGGGCGAGATGACGGCGAAGGCCGCCATCAGCACGACCAGGAAGATCAGCGGGGCGAACCTGGCGAGCACGCCGAAGGCGTCGAAGCTCCGCTCCGCCCTGCCCGCCGCTACGCCGACCTCGCCCTGCATCCGCCGCCCCCCTCGGCCCGGCGCAGGGATGGACCGCCGATCGGGCGGCGGTCAAGCTGGCTCGGCACCCGCCGCGATGCCTGCGGGTGCCGATTGAGGCCGGCGTCATACGGAATCCGGCTGATCAATGCGCCGGCGAGCTGGGCGGGGTGGCGGCCGGCCACCAGGCGAAGTGGGTCGCAGCCTTGATGACCTCCGGCATGGCGGCCAAGGTGCAGCAACGCTCGCTCAGCGCCACGTCGAGGTCCTTGAGGGTGGCGAAGTGCTTGTTCGCCACGGCCTCGTCCGCCAGCGGCCACAGGTGCTCGGCCGGCTGCAGCTCGGGGGTGTAGGGCGGCAGGAACGCCAGCTCGATCCCGGGTGGCACCACCAAGTCGCCGCTGATGTGCCAGCCCGCGTTGTCGAGGACCAGGACGATCAGCTTGCCCTCGCCGGCGCCGACCGCCGCGGCGAACGCCGCCAGCACGGCGCTGAGCAGCTCGGCGTCGACGGTGCTGCACACGAACCAGACCACCTCGCCGGTGGCCGGGTGGACGAAGCCGTAGAGGTAGAGCCACTCGTAGCGGTGTCGCCCGACCGCGATCGGCCGCTGACCCCGGGGAGCCCATTGCCGTCGCAGGACCGGCTTCAGGCCGAGCCGGTGCTCGTCGAAGGCCCAGACCTCGACCGCCCGGCCCGGGTTCCGCTCGCGACGTTCGCCCACCTCCGCGGCGAGCTTTTTTGTACGCCGCCTGCTCCTCGGGGCTCGCCGCCTTGGCGTGCCGCGGCCTCGGCACCTGCGCGCTGTGGCCGAGCTTCCTGAGGTAGTCCCAGCCGCGCTGCGGCCACACCTTGCGGCCGAGCCGGACCGCCATCCACGCCGCCACCTTGGGACCGGTCCACAGGCCGCCGTCGGCGGGCGGCGTGGACAACGCGGCCCGCAGCGCCGCCTCGCCCTCGGCGCCCAGGAGCGGCTTGGCGCCGACGTTCCCGCGCCGCCGATCGCCGAGGCCGCCCGGCCCGTCCTCGTCGTAGCGGCGCGCGACCTCGCCGACCCAGCGCCGGCCGTAGCCGGTGACCTGCGCCACCTCCCGCTCGCTCCGGCCCAGGCTGAGGAGCCAGACGATCTGCAAGTGGGACCGTTCCACCGGACACCGGGCCGCCCGATAACGCTGGCCCAGCTCCGCGGGGCTCAGATGAGCCGCCAAACCCGAGGCTGACATCGCGCCGACCTACCACGGACGGCAGCCGACTGCTTCGATCATCCGGATTCGGTATCAGACGACCTTCAGCTTGACGTCGACGTTGTTGCGGGTCGCGTTCGAGTAGGGGCACACCTGATGGGCCTCCTCGACGAGCTTCTCGCGCGTCGCTCCTGGGCCAGGCCGGGCAGCGTGACGTCGAGCGCGATGTCGATGCCGAACCCGCCTTCGGAGCGCGGCCCGATGCCGACAGTGGCGGTCACGTTGGCGTCGGCCGGCACCTTCGGCCCGCCCTGCGAGGACGACGAACTTCATGGCGCCGAGGAAGCAGGCCGAGTAGCCGGCGGCGAAGAGCTGCTCCGGGTTGTTGCCCGGGCCGCCCGCGCCGCCCAGCTCCTTGGGCGTCGGCGAGCTTGACCTCGAAGCTGCCGTCCTTGGCGGTGGCGCGCCGTCGCGCCCGCCGGTCGCGGTGGCGCTGGTGCGGTACTTCACGTCGACGGACATGGTGGCCTCCGTTCGTTGCTGCCGATGGCGCCCTCCGCGGGCACGGTCCGGTGATATAGGGCTCGGCATAGCGGCCGCGAGGGCGGGTCTGGTGGGAGATCGGCGATGGAGCTGTCCGACCTCATCGTGAGCGACCCGGAGGTCATGAGCGGTGCCCCCTGCTTCAGAGGCACACGGGTCCCGGTCTCGGTGCTGTTCGAGAACTTGGCGGCGGGCATGACGGTCGAGGAGATCCTCGAGACATGGCCGAGCCTCAGCCGCGAGGATGTGCTTGCGGTCCTCGAGCTCGCCGGCGAGGAGGCCCAGCGCCACGCCGCCCGGGCGCCAGCTCGCCGAAGATCCTGCTCGACGAGGGCGTCCCTCGACCCGTCCTTCGCGCCTTTCCCACGGGCGAGGCAACCGCGGTGGACCTGATCGGCTGGAAGGGTATCAAGAACGGCCGGCTTCTGCGCGAGGCCGAGGCGAACGGGTTCGAGGTCTTGCTCACGGCTGACAAGAACATGCGGCACCAGAACAGCCTACTGGGGCGTCGCCTGGCCGTGGTCGTCCTGCCTCACGCCAACTGGCCGAAGCTGCGAGGCAGGCTGAGCGAGATCGCGGCGGCAGTGACGGCCGCCGCGCCGGGATCGTTCACCGAGATGAAGGCCGGCTAGACTCTCGCGGATCAACCGGGATCATCTCCACCGGCCCCCTGCGGCACCGGCGGGCTGTCCCAGCAGCCGTGGACCGTCTGGTCGAAATCGACGATCGAGCCGGTCATCAGCCCGCTCTCGTCGCGAGGCCAGAAACGCCACGGCACGCGCCACCTCGTCCGGCTTGATCAGCCGGCCGAACGGCTGCCTGGCCTCGGCCTTGGCCAGCCAGTCCGGCACGGCGTCGTGGAACTCGCTTCTGGATCGAGTGCCTCGCCCGGCGTGTCCATCCAGCCGATGTTCAGGCCGTTGACCCGGATGCGGTCCGGCATCAGCGGAACGCGACGTTCCTGGTCAACGCCGCCAGCGCCGCCTTCGATGCGGAATACGCGGTGTCAGGAACGATCTGCCCGCCGTGCGCCGACATGCGCGTGATGTTCACGATCGCGCCCGCGATTCCGCTCTCGTCGCATCAGCTTCGGACGGCTTCCTGCATCAGGAAGAACGGGGCGCGCACGTTGACCGCGAACATGCGATCGAACAGCTCCGGCGTCGTATCGAGGATCGTTCCCGCGCTCGGTGATCGCCGCGGCGTTGACCAGTACGTCGACCCGCCCGAACGCCTTGTCGCAGCCGCCACCAGGTCCCCGCCGGCCGCATTGACCGAGCTCGGCCGGGCACGAACAGGCCCTTGCCCCGTGCTCGCCCAAGGCTCCCGCCACCGCCTGGCCGTGCGCCCGGTCGCGGCCGCATGACACCACGCGAGCCGCCGCCCGTTCGACGAAGAGCCGGCGATCGCTTCGCCCAGCCCTTGCGTGCTGCCGGTCACGACCGCGACCTTGCCCGCGAACGGCTTCTCCCCGCCCATGCCCTGCTCCCTCCCGAGAACGCTCCGCGGACGCTAGCAGCCGAGCGCCCGCGCGGCCAGCAGCGCCGCGCCGAAAGCCGCCTCCGTCTCCGCGCCGCCGCGACCGGCACGCCCAGCGCGCGGGTGTCGATGCCGCGCCCAGACCGGGTTCGCCGCCCCCCCGCCCACCCTGCGCACCGGCTCACGGAGGGCGCGCCCAGCTCGCGCCAGCCGCCGGTAGCCCGTGCTCCTCCGCGCCCGCGATGCCCTCCAGCAAGCCATGGAAGAACGTCACATCGTCCGCCGGCCGGGCTCGTGCGCGACGCCATCTCGGAGTCGTTCACCGGGAAGCGCTCGCCCGTCCCCGGCAGCGGGTAGTAGTCGAGCCCGCTCGACCGGTCCGGGTTGACCGCGCTCGAGCGCCGCCATCTCGCCGGGCGCGAAGAACCGCGCCAGCGCCGCACCTCCGCGTATTGGCCCGCCCCGCCCGCCAGCCACAGCGCCCGAGCAGCCGATGGCTGTAGACGCCCGAGCCCGGGTCCGAAGACCGGCCCGGTCGGAGAGCAGCTTCAGCGTCAGCGTGCTGCCGAGCGCCGTCACCCCGTCGCCCGGCCTCGGCGGCGCCGGTGGCGAGGAACGACGCGCAGCCGTCCGTCGTCCCGGCCACTACCGGCAAGTCCGCCGGCAGGCCGAGCCGATCCGGCGCCCACCGGCGTCGACGATCCCCAGCAGGCTGCCCGGCTCGCGCCACCCTCCGGCAGCAGGCCGCGTCGGCACGCCCAGCCCCTCAAGCCAGGCCGGCCACCTCGCGCCGCACCCGGGTCCCAGCCAGTCTCGAGCGCGTTGTTGTCGTCCGACAGCCCGAACCGGCCGAAGAGCCGCCCGGCGATCCAGTCGGCCGGTGCAGGGCGAGCGCGGCCTCCCGCGTCGCCTCGGCGTTCGCGACCAGCCACGCGGCGGGCGAGGTGGCGCCGTGCGCCCCGCTCTCGGGCGGCGCCGCCTGCCTTCATCCTGGCCGCGACGTCTGCCGCCGAGGCGTCGTTGTACATCCGCACGGGCCCCAGCGGCCGCCCCTCCGCGTCCGCCAGCAGCAGCGTGCCCGAGGTCCCGTCGACGGCCAGCGCCGCGATCCGGCCGGGCGTGGCTCGCGGCGACCTCGGCCAGCGCTTCGGCCGTCGCCCGCCACCACGCCTCGGGCTCCTGCGTGACCCTCGGCCCCGCGACGGTCGAGGCCGGCAGCCGCCGCGCGGCCTGGGCGACCTCCGTCCCGTCCGGCCCGACGGCGATCGCGCGGACGCCGGAGGTCCCGACGTCGATCCCGACCGCGAGCTCGCGCATGGACCCTCCCCGCCGACCTTGGCGTCTCGACCAGCCTCGGATCAGCGGCGCCGCTTGACAAGGGCCCGGTGGCACCGCCAGCCTCGCTCCAGGGGCCGGGCGGACCGGCGGGACGGGAGGAAGGTGTCATGCGGACGGGCATTCGGCTGCTGCTCGGGGCGGGCGATGATGGCGTTGCTGGCGGGGAGGGTACGGGCCGAGACGCCGACCGACACGCTTCGTCATGGCCGAGCACATCGACGACATGATCACCCTCGACCCGGCCGAGGCCTTCGAGTTCACCGGCGGCGAGGCGATCGCGCAGTTCTACGACCGCGCTGATCACGTTCGAGCCGGACAGACATGGGCGACTTCAGGGGCCTGTCGCCGAGAGTTGGACCGGTCGGACGACGGCCAGACGATCACGCTGAAGATCCGCAAGGGTCAAGTTCCATTGCGGCAACCCGCTCGCCGCCAGACGTCGCGTACTGCCTGCGGCGCGTGATCGAGCTCAACAAGACGCCGGCCTTCATCCTCGGCCAGTTCGGCTTCAAGCCGACAACCTTGCCGAGACGGTGAAGGCCGACGGACGACCGCACACTGTCCTGAAGCTCGACGAGGCGTTCGCGCCGACCTTCTTCCTCAACTGCCTGACCGCGGGCGTGGCCTCGGTGGTCGACAGCAAGCCGGTCAGGAGCACGACCAAGGCGACGACTACGGCTATGCCTGGTTGAAGAGCAATTCGGCCGGCTCCGGCCCCTTCAGCTGCGCGCCTGGAAGCCGAACGAGCGCTCGACCGCCGACGCCAACCCCAACTACTGCCAGGGCGCGCCGGCCCTGAAGCGCGTGCGTGGTGCGCCACGTCCCCGAGACAGGGACGCAGCGCCTCCTGCTGGATAAAGGCGACATCGACTTCGCCCGCAACCTGTCGACGAGGATTAGCCGGCGGTCGGGTAGAATCCGGATATCGGATCGAGAAGGCGCCCAAGGGCTGCATCTGGTACCTGGGCCTGAACCAGAAGAACCCGTACCTCTCCAAGCCCGAGGTCCGTCGAGGCCCTGAATGGCTGACCGACTACGACTCGCTCACCGACAACATCATGTAGGGCAAGGCCATCGTCCACCAGACGTTCCTGCCGTTGGCTTCCTCGGCGCGATTGACGACAAGCCGTACCACTTCGACCTCGGCGAAGGGGAAGGAGCTGCTGGCCAAGGCCGGCCTGCCGAACGGCTTCAAGGTGACCATGGACACCCGCAACGACTCGCCGACCAAGGATTTCGCCCAGGCGATCCAGTCGATGTGGGGCCAGGCCGGCTGAAGGTCGAGATCATCCCAGGCGACAACAAGCAGACGCTGACCAAGTACCGGGCGCGGACGCACGACATCTACATCGGCCAGTGGGGCCCGGACTACCAGGACCCGCACACCAACGCCGACGGCTTCATCACCAACACGGACAACGCCGACGACGGCAAGGGCAAGGCGCTCGCGTGGCGCAACGCCTGGGAGGTCCCGGAGATGACAAGGAGGTCCAGGCCGCCGTCCTCGAGCGCGACGCCGAGAAGCGGGCCGGATGTACGCCGACATCCAGCGCAAGGCGCAGCAGGTGGCGCCCTTCGTCATCATGGCCCAGGATCGAGGTCATCGCCTCGCGCAAGAACCTGCACGGCTTGATCTGGTCCCAGCTTCGACGACAACCTGTACTGGAAGGCCTCCAAGAACTAGCCGGCCGGCATGGGCGGGCTCGCCTACCTCGGGGGTGCGGCCCGCCTCGGCATCCTCGCTCGTCCGGACGCTTTTCGGGCTGCTGCTCGTCACCTTCCTCATCGGGCGCGTCGTGCCGATCGACCCGGTGCTGGCCGCGGTCGGCGACCGGGCGCCGCCTGATGTCTACGAGCGGGTCAGGAGGAGCTGGGCCTCGACCTACCGCTGCTGGCGGCAGTTCCTGATCTATGTCGGGCAGGTGCTGCACGGCGATCTCGGCAACTCGGTCCTCACCGCGCGGCCGGTGCTCGAGGACATCCGCCGTGTTCTTCCCGGCGACGCTCGAGTTGGCGACGCTGGCGACGCTCATCGGCATGGTCTCGGCGTGCCCCTGGGCGTGCTGGCGGCGACGCGCGAGGGGCGGCTGGCCCGACCATGTGGTGCGGGTCGTCAGCCTGCTCGGCTACTCGGTGCCCGGTCTTCTGGCTCGGCCTGATGGGCCTGCTGCTGTTCTACGCCACGCTCGGCTGGGTGGGCGGGCCCGGCCGTCTCGACGTCGCCTACGAGGACCTGGTCGACGCCGGTGACCGGCGTGCTGACCGATTGACGCGCTGCTGCCGGCGAGCCCGACGTGTTCTGGAACGCCCTCTGCCATCTCATCCTGCCGGCCTCGCTCCTGGGCTACTTCTCGCTCGCCTATATCGGCCGCATGACCCGCAGCTTCATGCTGAACGAGCTGCGGCAGGAATATGTCACGACGGCACGGATCAAGGGTGTGCCGGAGCGGCGGTGGTCTGGCGGCATGCGCTCGGTAACACGCTGGTGCCGCTGGTGACCGTGATCGCCCTGGCCTACGCCAGCCTGCTCGAGGGCTCGGTGCTGACCGAGACCGTCTTCGCCTGGCCGGGCCTCGGCCGCTACATCACGAACTCGCTCCTCAACGCCGACATGAACGCGGTGCTCGGCGGTACGCTGGTCGTCGGCTCCGTGTTCGTCTGGTCAACCTCCTCTCGGACCTCCTCTACCGCCTGCTCGACCCGAGGGCGCGGTGACGACGACCCGGCGCGCCTGGCTGCTGACCGACGACGCCGGCCTCGCGGCGGCAGGCCAAGCTCGGCGGCGCCTACCGGCTCCTGGCTCGCCTTCCGCCGCAACCCGCTGGCGCTCGTGGGCCTCTTCATCGTGCTGCTCCTGCTCCTGGTGGCGGCGCTCGCACCGTGCTCGCCCCCTACTCGC
Source organism: uncultured Solirubrobacteraceae bacterium (assembly GCA_963764125.1). Lineage (GTDB taxonomy): Bacteria > Actinomycetota > Thermoleophilia > Solirubrobacterales > Solirubrobacteraceae > Palsa-465. The sequence goes on along the minus strand of CAVXRR010000037.1, from coordinate 30,191 downwards.
CCTATCGCGCAGAATCTGCCGGCCGGTTGCGGCGCCGTCGGCCGCGCACCTGTTCGGCACCGACGAGCTCGGCCGCGACATGCTGAGCCGCCTCGTCTGGGGTACCCGGGTGACCCTCGGCGTGGTGGCGCTCGTGGTCGTGATCGTCGGCCCATTGGGCCTGGCCGTCGGCACGGTCGCGGGCTATGTCGGCGGGTGGCTCGACGCCGTGCTGATGCGGGTCACGGACGTCTTCCTCGCCTTCCCCCGGCTGATCCTGGCGCTCGCCTTCGTGGCGGCGCTCGGGCCCGGAATCGAGAACGCCGTCATCGCCATCGCGTTCACGGCCTGGCCGCCCTACGCCCGCCTCGCGCGGGCGGAGACGATCACCATCCGGCGCAGCGACTTCATCGCCGCCGCCCGCCTGCGGGCGCCTCGCCGGCGCGGATCGTGCTGGGGCCACGTCGTGCCTTTGTGCCTGTCCTCGCTGATCGTCCGCCTCACGCTCGACATGGCGGGCATCATCCTGACCGCGGCCGGCCTGGGCTTCCTGGGCTTGGGCGCGCAGCCGCCGACGCCCGAATGGGGGGCGATGATCTCGACCGGCCGGCAGTTCGTGCTCGACCACCGCTGGGTGGCGACGGTCCCGGGCCTCGCCATCGTCACGGTCTCGCTCGGCTTCAACCTCCTGGGCGACGGCCTGCGCGACGTGCTGGACCCGAAGCGGGCGTAGGTGCGGCCCGCTTCGGGTCAGCGGCCTCAGGCCGTCGGCGCGGAAAGCATCCGGATGGTCCAGAAGTCCGAGGCCAGGTTGCGGTCGGTCAGGTAGGCGTAGGGCATCGTGAAGTAGCCGCCCTTGCCCCAGCCGCTGCCCCACGAGTTGCGGACGATGAAGCGCTGGCTGCTCATCGTCGTAGCCGACCGCCAGCACGGCGTGGCCGCCGAGCAGCCGCTCGCCCGGCGTCGGGCATCGGCACGACGCCGGTCTGCGCCACCTCCTGGCTCTCGAAGCTCTCGTACACCGCGAAGCCGAAGACGAACGGGTAGCCGGAGGCGAGGCAGCCCTTCATCTGGCGCGAGCGTCTGCGACGACGCGCTGGTAGCCGACGGCCCGGTAGCGCAGCGCCTCGCGGTGTAGCAGTCGTCCGACGGCTTCGTCGGCGAACTTGGCGATGTCGTAGGGCCACGTCGTCCTCGGGGCAGACGCCCTGCTTGGCCACGCTCTTGATGCCGTCGCGGATCTTGGCGCCGCTGTCGGTGTCGACCGTGCCCTCGATCACGCGCTCGTTGTAGTAGATGAACAGGCGCGACGGCATGAAGTCGGCGAGCTTCTGCTTCATGCGGTCGAACTCGATCGCGCGCGGCGATGGCGTTGGCGGTGCAGCTGCCGAGCTGGCCCTGGTCGTAGACCGGCGGGCACTGCGGCGCGCAGGTCGACGCTCGGCGGCAGGTCGGCCAGCGGCGCGCGGGCGCGGCGTAGAGGTGGTCGCGCTGGTCGGGCAGGTCGGGGACCCAGCCGTAGCGCTTGACCTGACGCGTCATGAGCAACTCCCTGGAAAGAGGTCGACGCGAGTATTAGGCTTTTATACCTTTTATAGCTATATTTTTTTTTTTCAGGGAATTTGCCTCTGCTCTCCACGAGCTGCAGGAAGAAGTTGTAGCGAGGCTGTCCCGTAGTTAAAGTCGCGATGCAGACCAACCGACGGAGGGATGCATGCTACCCGACGATCTTCCGCAAGATTTCCTCGAGTTCAACACCCGATTCGGAACGGACGAGCAATGTCGGGAGTACCTGTTCCGGGCGCGCTGGCCGGACGGCTTCCGCTGCGACGGCTGCGGTCATGATCACGCCTACATGCTGCGGACCCGTCTCGTCTACGAGTGCGTGGCCTGCCGCAAGCAGCACTCCCTGCTCGCCGGCACCATCTTCGAGCAGACCAAGACCGGCCTGGCGCGCTGGTTCCTGGCCGCCTACCTGGTGACCTCGAGCAAGGGCGGGATCGCCGCCGCCGAGCTGCAGCGGCAGCTGGGCTTCGGCAGCTACCAGACCGCCTGGACCTGGCTGCACAAGCTCCGCAAGGCCATGGTCCGCCCGGATCGCGAGCCCCTGGCCGGCCGCGTCGAGGCGGACGAGAGCTACGTCGGCGGCCCGCGGCCCGGCAAGCGAGGCCGGGGCGCCGTCGGCAAGACGCTGGTCGTCGGCGCCGTCGAGGCCGCCCGGGCCGGCGGCCGCCGCCTCGGCCGGCTCCGGCTCGCGGTGGTGCCCGACGCCTCGGCCGTGAGCCTCGAGGGGTTCCTCGGCGCGGCCGTCGCCAAGCCCGCCGCCGTGGCCACCGACGGCTGGTCCGGCTACGCCGGCCTGGCGGCCGAGGGCTACGCCCACGAGCCGGTCGATCCCGGCGCCCCTGATGCGGCGCTCCGGCTGCCGGGCATCCACCTCGTCTTCGGCCTCGCCAAGCGCTGGCTGCTGGGCACGCACCACGGCGCGGTCAGCAAGAAGCACCTGCCGGCCTACCTCGACGAGTACGTGTTCCGCTTCAACCGCCGCACCGCCAAGCGCATCAGCCACGGCTTCGCCCGGCTCGTCGAGCAGGCCGTCCGCACCAGGCCCGTCACTTACCGGGCCATCGTCGCCGCGGCCGCCTCCGCCTGAAGGTCGTGGAGAGGCAGTTTAGTGATTCCTTAATTGCCGCCCGGCAGTCCACCCCCGCTGTTGCGCCTCCCATCCCGCTCGGCCCTACCAACGGCCCGCAGGCCGGCCTGCCGGAGACGCCATGGACACCCTGCTGGAGGTCGAAAACCTGCGCGTCCGCTTCCCGACGCCGCACGGCCGGTCGAGGCCGTGCGGGGCGTCTGCTTCACGCTGGGGCGCGAGAAGGCTCGGGATCGTCGGCGAGATCGGCTCGGGCAAGTCGACCACCGGCCGGGCCATCCTGCGCCTCTCCCGCCGCCCGGCATCGTCAGCGCCGACCGGCTCAGCCTTCGACGGCATCGACCTTCTGCGCGCCTGGAGCGGCGACATGCGCGCGATGCGCGGCGCGCCGCATCGCGATGGTCATGCAGGACCCGAATTCTCGCTCAACCCGGTGATGCGCGTCGGCCGGCAGATCGCCGAGGCCTGCGCGTCCACCAGCGCGTGCGGCCGGCGCGGCCCGGCGGCGCGCGCTCGACATGCTGGAGGCCGTCCGCATCCGCGACCCCGAGCGGGTCTCCGACCTCTACCCGCACGAGCTGTCCGGCGGCATGGGCCAGCGGGTCATGATCGCCATGATGCTGGTCGCCGGAGCCCGAGCTGCTGATCGCCGACGAGCCGACCTCGGCCCTCGACGTTACCGTGCAGGCGCAGGTGCTGGCGATCCTCGACGACCTGGTGACCCGGCGCGGCATGGGCCTGATCTTCATCAGCCACGACCTGAGCTGGTCGGCTCGTTCTGCGACCGCGTGCTGGTCATGTACGCCGGCCGCGTCCTCGAGGAGCCTGCCGACGCGCCGAGCTGCACGCCGCCCGCCACCCCTACACGCGCGGCCTGCTCGCCTGCCTGCCGCGCCTCGGCGAGCCGAGGCCAGCGCCTCCCACGCTTGAGCGCGACCCGGCCTGGCTCGACGGGAGCCGGCGCGATGATCGAGGTCGAGCGACCTGGAGCGTCCGCTTCGCGGACGCGGCCGGCACGCGGTCGACGCGGTCCGCGAGCGTCGGCTTCGCGGTGCGCGCAGGGCGAGCGCCTTCGGCCTCGTCGGCGAGTCCGGCTCGGGCAAGTCGACCGTGCTGCGGGCGATGGCCGGCCTGGTCCCGGCGCGACCGGGACGCGTGCGCATCGGCGGCGGGCCCTGCCGCCGCGGCGCGACGCGGCGCAGCCGCAAGCGGTGCAGATGGTGTTCCAGGACCCGTACGGCTCGCTGCACCCGCGCCAGACCGTCGACCGCATCCTGGGCGAGCCGCTGCGCGATCCACGGCTCGGCGACGCGACGGCCGGATCGGCGACGCGCTGCGCCGGGTCGGCCTGGCCCGGCACCGCTTCCGCTACCCGCACCAGCTCTCGGGCGGCCAGCGGCAGCGCGTCGCGATCGCCCGGGCGCTGATCCTCGAGCCGAGGTGCTGCTGCTCGACGAGCCGACCTCGGCGCTCGACGTCTCGGTCCAGGCCGAGGTCCTGAACCTGCTGGCCGACCTGCGGCGGGCGCACGGCTCACCTACCTGTTCGTCGCCACAACCTCGCCGTGGTGGCCCAGACGTGCGAGCGGCTGGCGGTCATGACCCAGGGCCGGATCGTCGAGGAGGCGGACAGCGCGGCGCTGGCGGAGGATGCGCTCCAGCACCCCTACAGCCGCCAGCTCCTCGAGAGCAGCCGCGGCTACGACCGGGCCCGGGCCGCGGCGCTCGCCACGCTGGGCTAGCTGTCAGGCCGTGTTGACGAACGGGAGCCAGAGGCGGGAGGCGGCCAGCCGGACGAAAGTGAGACGGCTCGCGCCCGTCCTGCCGCGGCCGGTCGCGACGGCGCGGGACCGCTCGGGCCTGTCGTTCGGCCGCTCGGCCCGGTCCCTCGGCCGGCACGGCTCGCGGTAGGGCGCGGACGCGCGCGAGGCCGGGAGCGCGGTCGCGGCGGCCGGGCCGGGGCGTCCGCGCGAGGTCCGCTGCCGGCGAGGTCCGGGGCAAGAGATGCTTTGGGAACTGGCATCGGATTGATTGGGATTGGGCTAAAAAATGAACGGAACTGCCAATAGAAGAACGAATCAGATGGTTGGTCTTGCTGTGGCAGGGCGCGTTCTTACGTCCTTTGTCGTTAAGGGCGCAGGCTTAGCTCGGCGTGCAGCCGATCCGCGCCCGGGTTCAGGTCGAAGGTGCGATTCTTCAGCTGCTCCAGCCCCCACCGTTCAGGCTGGCCCTCGTTTCCCGTCTTCGAGTCAGGCGAGGACGCTTGCTGCACGGATCCCGGCGCCGCACAAGCTCAGGGGGAGGGGTGCCGTGGCGTGCAAGCTGGGGGCCGGGCAGGCGCGGGCTGTAGCGGCTGGGGACGGAGAGGCATGAGAAAAAGACGCATGAGCGATCACTTCTTGCATTGTTGCCTGAGGCCAAGGTGGTAGCAAATCGTCCTGCTCTACTGCGGCGCGGCGAGCTAAGATGGCTGTAAGCCAGGATAAGATAATACGTTCAGTACGATTTGGATGGCCTTGCCGATATCTAGTTGCTAAGCCTTTCCTTTGAGGAATTAGCAAGCGAGCGCAAGCAAATTCTGAAAGGGTACCGCCTTCGTCCTTCTGAGCTAAACAGCCGCCTCTTCTTGACCAGAATTGAAACCGGCTGCTTTGAGGCTGAAATCGCAACGGCTCTCATTGCTTTCATCCAGACGCTCGGTATTATGGATTATGACCTTATATCTGCTGAGATGACGGAGAGAATTAAGCAAATTCTGGATTGAGCTGCTGGGAGATCAGAACATAAGCCGAATGTGACGGCTCCTGAGTGCAGAGACCTCAAGGCGACCGGCCGCCCCCGAGTTCGGCCAGCACTGGGGCAGCTCGTTCATGCGCGGCCTCGCCCGGCGCGGCAGCCGGCTCGTCACGCTCCTGGCCCTCAACCGTATGTTCGACACCGGCGAGCCGGGGCCGCTCGCGGCCGCGAGCCTGGTCCGCGAGACCTGCGAGCTTCCAGCCCGGGCCGGGCAAGCGGGCGATGTGGGGGGCAAGCTCCGGCGGCGCCGGCGGGAGCTCGGCCTCTCGTCCTTCGCCGACTGCGTCGCGCTCCTCGCCGGTCCGGCAGGACGAGACGAAGCGTCGCTCAGCCCTGCCCCGGCCCGGGCGGGTCCTCCTCCTGCTCCGGCAGGTCGCGCGGCGGCGTGGTCGGGGCCGGGGCCTGGCGCGGGGCCGCCCCGCCGCGGTCGTGGTTCGGCAGGTTGGGTACAAGCGAGCCCGACAGCGTCGCCAGGTCGATGGGCGCACCCGGCGCCGCGGGACCGGAGCCGACCCCGACCAGGTCGCCGAAGCGGTCGAACAGCACCACGGCCAGCCGGTCGCCCGGCATCTCGAGGTCCGCCGCCAGCCCGCCGCCCGGGCCCGCCGCGATCCGGCCGGCCGCGAGCGTCATGTCGAAGCTGTTGCGGTGCGAGAGCGCGTAGACCGGCTCGCCCGGCCGCAGGTCGCCGGCGCTGCGGTAGCCGGGGGCGGGGGTGAGCGGCGCGTCAGGCGCGCTCAGCACGCACACGCTCCCGCCCGGGTCGGTCCCGACGACGTGCGCCAGCCGGTACTTGTTCTGCCGCTCGAGCCCGACCCGCTCCGGCCGGCCGACCGCGCGGCAGCTCACGAGCAGCGTGTCGGGGGCGATCGCCACGGCCGAGCCCTTGATGGCGCCGAGGTCGACGTCCGCCTTGCGCTCGGGCGCGTCCGGCACCACGCCCCAGAGCGAGCGGGCCACCTTGCGCGCCGCCGCGTTCGCCTGCTCCTCGGCCTGCGCGGCGGTCGCGCGCGGCGACGGTGGCGGCCCCCCGCCCCCGCCGCAGGCCGCGAGGCAGAGGAGCGCCAAGGCACCCGCGGCGAGCCGTGCCGACCGCTTCCGCATTCCCCCGCCCCTCCGAGCGCGCGTTTCCGCTAGAGGGTCAACATGCTGCTGCGGCGACGCCCCCGCAACCGGCGAGCGAGGGCCGTGGCTCAGGGCTGGTAGGCGACCCGCCACACCACGTTGCCGAGGTCGTCCGACACGTAGAGCGCGCCGTCCCGGCCCGCCGCGACCCCGACCGGGCGGCCCCAGGTGCCGGTGCCGTCGGGCTGGGCCGGTGCCGCGACCGTGAAGCCGGTCAGGAAGTCCTCGTAGCGCTTGGCCGGCGCGCCGTCCTTGACCTTGGCGAAGACCACCTTCGAGCCGGTCCGGTTCGCCCGGTTCCAGGAGCCGTGCAGGGCGACGAAGGCGCCGTTGCGGTAGCGGCCCGGGGGCCCCGTGGCGTAGAACGTCAGGCCGAGGCTCGCCGAGTGGGCCGGGAGCAGGAGATCAGCGCGACGCGCCAGGTGCCGGCGCAGGGTCGCGATCGAGCCCGGGCTGTGCCGCTCGGGGCGCACGGGAGGAGTCCCGGGGCGCGGTAGCCGGCCGGCCGCTCGGGGCCGGCGAGCCGGGGTCGCCAGCCCGGAGGGGAAAAGCGGCAGCGCTCGGCCACCAGGAAGGCGTACGCGGCGACGCACAGGCTGGCGTGGTGGTGGAAGCCGCGCCAGCCGCGGCCCTCGTAGTGGCCGAGCCCCAGCTCCTGCTTCAGCTCCTCGAAGTCGCGCTCGACCCGCCAGCGCAGCTTGGCGGTCGCGACCAGCTCCTCGAGCGTGGCCGCTCGGGCAGGGTCGAGAGCCAGTACTTCGTCGGCTCGTCCTCGCCCTCGGGCCACTCGGCCAGGAGCCACTCCTCGGCGCGCGGCTCGCTCAGCCGGAAGTCGTCGTGCGCCGGCCGGACCCGCACGGCGGCGAAGCGCGAGGCCAGCGGCCCGGCCGTGCCCTCGCGCCAGGTGACCGCCTGCCACGCGCCCGCGGGCAGGCCCGCCGCCAGCCTCTCGGCCGCGAGCGGTTGGTGCTCGGGCTCGCGCCGCAGCCGCTTCGGCGGCCGGCCCCGTGCCGCCCCGCGGCGCGGCCGGCAGCGGTCCCGTGCCGGGCGGCCACAGGCCGGTCGTGCCCTGGATGCCGGCCACGTAGGGGAGGCCCAGCGCGGTGATCCCGTCGCGGAAGTCGGTGTCGTTGCCGTACCCGGCGTCGGTCACCACCACCCCCGGCGGCACGCCGTCGGCCAGCGCCTGCCCGATCTGGTCGAGCGCGATCGAAGGCTTGGTCGCGAACCCGACCTCCTCCGGCACGCCCGCCATCGCGCGGCGGGCGGGGTCGCCGGCCCAGGCCTCGGGCAGGTAGAGCCGGTAGGCGACCGGCAGGCTGGCGTGCCTCGGTCGCGACCGAGAGCGTCACCGCGACCTGGCAGTTGTCCCGCTTGCCGAGCTGGCCGCAGTACTGCCGCGCCACGCCGACCGAGAGCTTGCCCTTCTTCGGCAGGCCGGTGTCGTCCACCAGCCAGGCCCGGATCGGGCCCCGCTCCAGCATCGCGGGGAGCGCGTAGTCGCGCACCGCCCTCAGCAGGGCGGCGTCGTCCCAGGCCGCCTTGGCGACGAAGTGGTGCAGCGACTGGTGCGCCGCCCCGACCCGGGCCGGGTCGACCCGGGCGGCCATCGGCTCGACGCTCTTGCGCTCGCCGGGCAGCAGCAGGCCGGTCGTGTAGGCCCGCAGCGGCGCGCGCCGGTCGGCGTGGCCCAGCACGTCGCCCAACCGCTCGACGTAGTCGTCGAACCTCTCCTCCCAGCCCGCCATCGCCGACCCCGCTCCGCCTCATCACCGCGCGGTGCCTGATATGGGGCCGAGCTTCTCCTTCCCGTCCGGCCGCAGCACCCGCACTTGGCCGGCGTAGCTCTCGGCCAGGAACAGGTCGCCGTTCGGCGCCGCCCGCAGCTGCCGCGGCGCGGTCCCGTCCTGGAAGAAGAGCGACACCCGGAAGCCGGGCGGCGCCTTCGGCAGCGCCCCCGCCGGCCGCGGGATCGCGTGCGGGTGGTTGTCCGCCGACGCCGTGGCGAACGGGGGCGGCAGGGCGGACCGCGTGACGAGACGGCACAGGCCGGGCCGGTCGTCGGCCCAGCCGCTCCGGACCGCCGCCTGACCGCCCAGGCTCCCGGCGTAGCAGGCCGTCGTGCCCGCCTCAGCACTCCCGACCGTCGCCGAGCCCAGCGCCAGGACGGCGCCGGCGGCAGCAAGGCTCCAGGGTCGAAACCATCGCGTTGCCCTCCCGCCCCGAGAAGTCGCCGTCTTAACGGCCGAGCGACAGGCGCGGCTCCCGCGGCGCCGGATTGTCCCCGGATCGTCGACAATCCTTTTCGCGCGGCGGCCGTTCCGGCTGCGCGGCGTTCGGCCTACCTAGAGGCTCGCGAGTCCGTGCGGAAGGGAAGGTGAATGACCAAGGTCCTGGTACTCTACTACAGCATGTACGGCCACATCGAGAAGATGGCCTACGCGGTCGCCGACGGGGTGCGCGAGGTCGAGGGCGTCGACGTCGTGGTCAAGCGGGTGCCCGAGCTGGTGCCCGAGGAGATCGCGAAGCAGAACCACTTCAAGCTCGACCAGCCGGCCCCGGTCGCGACCACGGCCGAGCTCGCCGAGTACGACGCGATCATCGTCGGCTGCGGCACGCGCTACGGCGGCATGGCCTCGCAGATGCGCAACTTCTTCGACCAGACCGGCGGCCTGTGGATGCAGGGCGCCCTGGTCGGCAAGGTCGCCTCGGCGTTCTCGAGCTCGGCCAGCCAGCACGGCGGGCAGGAAACCACGCTGATCACCACCATCCCGTTCTTCCTGCACCAGGGCATGGTCTATGTCGGGCTGCCCTACTCGTGCCAGGAGCAGATGGGCGTGGAGGAGGTGAAGGGCGGCAGCCCGTACGGCGCCACCACCATCTCGGCCGGGGACGGCAGCCGCCAGCCCTCGGAGAAGGAGCTCGGCATGGCGCGCTTCCAGGGCCGCCACGTCGCCACCATCGCGAAGAAGCTCAAGGGGTAACTGTCATGGCCGTCGAGTTGCGGCCCTTCGAGACGCTCGGCAAGTTCCGGATCGACTGGCTCAACGCCAGCCAACACTTCAGCTTCGGCCACTACTACGACCCGTCGCGGATGGGCGTGGGCCCGCTGCGCGTCTGGAACGACGACGAGATCCAGCCGCACACCGGGTTCGACCCGCACCCGCACCGGGACATGGAGATCATCACCTACGTCCGCCGCGGGGCGATCACCCACCAGGACAGCCTCGGCAACGAGGGGCGGACCGAGGCGGGCGACGTCCAGGTGATGTCGGCCGGCACCGGCATCCGCCACGCCGAGTACAACCGCGAGGACGAGCCGACCCAGATCTTCCAGATCTGGATCGAGCCGGCCGAGAAGGGCCTGCCGCCGCGCTGGGACCAGAAGGCCTTCCCGAAGGGCGACCGGGCTGGCGAGCTGGTCCCCCTCGCCTCGGGCCGCCCGGGGCACGAGGGCGCCCTGCCGATCATCCAGGACGCGGCCGTGCTCGGCGCCACGCTGAACCCGGGCCAGAGCGTCACCTACCGCCTGGAGCCGGGCCGGCAGGCCTACCTCGTGGGCGCCACCGGCCGGTTCACGGTCAACGGCGTCCCGGCCAAGGCGCGCGACGGCGTGGTCGTGCGCGACGCCGAGGCCGTGACGGTCGAGGCGCAGGAGACGTCGGAGATCCTGCTGGCCGACCTGCCGGAATCATAACACCTTCATCACCATTGTTGATGTACTGACGCCACCTTCAGCTGACCTACCCGCGGCTGGCACTAGGGACGAGGCGGCGGGCCCGGGAACGGCCGGCCCGCCGCGCGTTCGGTGCTGCGACGCTTCGGGGCTGGAGGGGGTTACGCATGGGTCTCCTGGTCGACGGCAAGTGGCAGGACCGGTGGTACGACACCGCCGACACCGGCGGGCGCTTCGTCCGCACCGAGGCCCAGTTCCGCAACTGGATCACCGCCGACGGCACGCCGGGCCCGACCGGCGAGGGCGGCTTCGTCGCCGAGCCCGGCCGCTACCACCTCTACGTCTCGCTCGCCTGCCCCTGGGCGCACCGGACGCTGATCTTCAGGAAGCTCAAGGGCCTCGACAAGGCGATCACCGTCTCGGTCGTCCACTGGCTGATGGGCGAGCAGGGCTGGACCTTCGCGCAAGGCCCGGACTGCACCGGCGACCCGGTCAACGACGCCGACTACCTCCACCAGATCTACACGCTGGCGAAGCCCGGCTACACCGGCCGGGTGACGGTGCCGATGCTGTGGGACAAGCAGCGCCAGCACGATCGTCAACAACGAGTTCGTCCGACATCATCCGCATGCTCAACTCGGCCTTCGACGGCGTCGGCGCCCTGCCGGGCGACTACTATCCGGCCGACCTCCGGGCCGAGATCGACGCGCTGAACGCAGCGCGTCTACGACACGGTCAACAACGGCGTCTACAAGGCCGGCTTCGCCACCACGCAGGAGGCCTACGAGGAGGCCGTCCGGCCGCTGTTCGCGAGCCTCGACTGGATCGAGGACCGGCTGTCGCGCCAGCCGCTACCTCGCCGGCGACCGCGTGACCGAGGCCGACTGGCGGCTGTTCACGACGCTGGTGCGCTTCGACCCGGTCTATGTCGGCCACTTCAAGTGCAACCTGCGCCGCATCGTCGACTACCCGCATCTGCTGGGCCTACGTCGCGCGACCTCTACCAGCAGGCCGGGCATCGCCGAGACGGTCAACCTCTTCCACATCAAGCACCACTATTACGAGAGCCACCGCGGCATCAACCCGACCGGCATCGTGCCGGAGGGCCCGGTCATCGACTTCGCCGAGCCGGTGACGCGGGCCCTCGCCGCGGCGTGATGCAGCGTCGCCTGCGCCGTAGGCTTCTGCCGCGCCGGCAAGGGTGCTATCCGCGCGGTAGGTGCTGGACCGGGCGGGAGGGGCCGATGCAGGTCGCGATCCTGGGGGGCGACGGCTCCGTCGGCCGGCCTGCCGTCGCGGCCTGAGAGCGGCGGAGCGGGCCGATCCACGCCTACGTCACCCTCGTCACCAACCCGGACTACGGCCTGGGCGCCCTCGCGCTGGCCCGGTCGCTGAAGGCCGTCCGCACGCCCTGGCCGCTCGTCGTCCTCGCCACGGCCGGCGCCGACGGGCTCGAGGCGCTGGCGGCCGAGGGCTGCCGCATCGTCCCGGTGAGCCCGCCCCGGCTCTCGACCGCCTTCCGCGCGCGCCACGCCCGCGACCCGCTGCACGCCGCCGCCCCGTTCACCAAGGGCGGCAAGCCCGCCTTCCACGACCCGCTCGACAACTTCGCCAAGCTCCGCGTCTGGGAGCTCACCGGGTTCCGCCGTGTCGTCTTCCTCGACGCCGACACGATCGTCCTGCAGAGCATCGACGGCCTGTTCGACTACCCCGAGTTCTCCGCCGCCCCCAACCTCTACGAGAGCCTGGCCGACCTCCGGCGCATGAACTCGGGCGTGTTCGTGGCCGAGCCGTCGCGCGCCACGTTCGAGCGGATGCTCGGCGGCGCTCGACGTGCCGGGGGCGTTCTGGCGGCGGACGGACCAGACCTTCCTCGAGAGCTTCTGGTCCGACTGGCACCGCCTGCCCTACACCTGCAACACGCTGCAGTACGTCTACCTCAACCTGCCCCAGCTCTGGCGCTGGCCGGACATCCGCGTGCTGCACTACCAGTACGAGAAGCCCTGGCAGGCCGACCACCCGAAGCGGGACCGCCTCGAGCCCCTGATCGACCTCTGGTGGCGCGTCCTCGAGGGGCGGGGCATCCCGGCCGAGCTGCCGGCACCGGCGCGCATGCGCGTCGCGGTGACGGGGGCGGCCGGCTATGTCGGCCGGTTCGTGGTCGCCGAGCTGCTGGCGCAGGGCTGGGAGGTCCGGGCCTGGGCGCGCGAAGGCACGGACCGCGGCGGGTTCCCGGGGCCGGTGGCGTGGGTCGAGGGCGGGCTGGAGCGGCCGGAGAGCGCCCTGCCGCTGGTCGAAGGGGCGGACGCGCTGGTCCACGCCGCCTACCGCCATTTGCCCGGACGCTACCGGGGCGGGGAGGGTCAGGACCTCGAGGGCTACCTCGCCGCCAACCTGACCGGCACGCTCTCCCTCCTGCACCGGGCGCGCGCGGCCGGCGTGGAGCGGGTCGTGTTCCTGTCGAGCCGGGCCGTCTACGGCCGCCGGCTGCCGGACCGGCCGCTGGACGAGGACCACCCGGCCTGGCCGGACAGCCACTACGGCGCCTACAAGGCGGCGGTCGAGGCCTTCCTCAGCGCGTGGGCCGCGACGACCGGCTGGGCGGCCTGCGCGCTGCGGCCGACCGGCGTCTACGGCCTGACCCGGCCCGTGGAGCGCAGCAAGTGGCTCGACCTCGTGACGGCCGTGCTGGCCGAGCGGCCCTGGCCGGTGGCGCGCGCCGGGACGGAGGTGCACGGGGAGGACGTCGCCCGCGCCGTGCGCCTGCTGCTGACGGCACCCGCGGCCGAGGTCGCCGGCCGCGCCTTCAACTGCTCGGACCTCACCGTCTCCACCCGCGACGTGGCGGCGATCGTGCAGGACCTGACCGGCGCCCGCGGCCCGCTGCCGGACCCGCCGCCGTCGCTGCCGGCGAACGTCATGGAGACCGGCCGGCTGCGGGCCCTGGGCCTCCGCTTCGGCGGCCGGCCGCTCCTGGAAGGCACCGTGGGCGAGCTGGTGGCGGCGGCGAGGACGGACCTGTACGGGCTTGCGGCACGGGCGTAGTTCTGGCCCGAGGCTCGCTTGGAGGGGGTTAGGAGGCATGGGCAGGCTCGCGGTCCTGGCCGCAGCGCTTCTCGCCGTCGGCATAGGCGCCGAGGGCGCAGCGGCGGCACAGCGCTTCGACGGCGTCAAGCTCAGCTTGGCGTCGATGAACGACCAGTATTCGGGCCGCTCGTGAAGCTGGCGCCGCGCGCGAAGGCGGACCTCGGCATCGACGTGAACGTCGACATCCTGAGCTACCCGGAGCTCCTGACCAAGATCACGGCCGACTTCGTCGGCGGGACGAAGGGCTACGACCTCGTCACCATGGACATCGTCTGGGCCGGGCAGTTCGAGGAGGCCGGCCACACGGTCGTCCTCGACGACCTGATCGAGCGCGACAAGGCCGAGCTCGGGCTCGACGACATCTACCCCGTGCTCTTCGAAGTCGCTCGGGCGCTACGACGGCAAGCAGGTCGCCTACCCGTTCGCCGGCTACGCCAACATCCTGGCCTACCGCAAGGACCTCTACGACGCCGCCGGGCCTGCAGCCGCCCAAGACCATGCGACGAGCTGGCGGCGGACGCGAAGCGGCTGACCGACAAGGCCAAGAACCAGTACGGCTTCGTCGCCAACGGCCAGAAAGGGCCGGCGGTGGCGCAGGACTGGATGCAGTACAACGCCCAGCTCGGCGGCTCCATCCTGGGCCAGGACGGCAAGCCGGCGATCAACTGCGCCGCCAACGTCGAGAGCCTGAAGGTCTACAAGCACCTGTTCGACGAAGGCCGCGCCGCCCGGTGCCGTCGAGTTCGACTGGGGCGGGCGCGAGGAGAGCCTTCCGCCAGGGCCTCGTCGCCAACATGCAGAGCTGGTCGGTCGGCGCCGCCGGCTACAGCGACCCGACGATGTCGAAGGTGGTCGGCAAGGCCGGCATCATGCTGGCGCCCCGGCGAAGGCGGGAAGCCAGACCTACGGCGTGGGCGGCTGGGGCCTCGCGATCAACGCCGACGTCGACAAGAAGCAAGCAGGAGGCCGCCTGGGTCTACATCAAGTGGGTCACGAGCCCGGCGATCCAGAAGGAGCTGGACGCTGCAGGGCGCCGCGGCTACATCCGCAAGTGCGACGCTGAAGGACCCCGACCTCCTCGACAGTTCCCCTTCCTGCCGGTGATCGCCGAGAGCTTCGAGCACGGCAACGGCGAGTACCGCCCGCGCATCCCGCAATATCCCGAGATCCAGGACATCCTCGGCGACGCGGTGAACGCCGTCCTGGCCGGCGACCGCGACCCGAAGCAGGCGCTCGACGCGGCCCAGGCCAAGGCGCAGGCCCTGTTCTGAGCCGGGTCAGGGCGATCGCTTCGGCCGGCACGCTGACGGCCCGGGCCCTCAGCCCGGGCCACGCCCGCTCGCGAGCCTCGCCGCGCGGCGGCGGCTGTTCTTCCTGTGCTGCACCATACCGGCCCTGCTCTACGTGCTGCTGGTCGCCGGCCTGCCGCTGCTGCAGGGGCTCTGGTACAGCCTGTTCGACTACATCCTCCTGCGCCTCGAACCGCCGGGCGGTTGGCCGTGGCCGGGCCTCAGCTTTGCTACAACTGAGCCGGCCGGCTTCGTCGGCGCATCGCGCTGCCGACCCCACGGCCCGCGCGGCGATCAGCAACACCTTCGCCTTCACCGCCTCGCCGTCGGCCTCGAGTTCGCGCTGGGCCTCGCCCTCGCCATCCTGCTCTGGCGCGACGGCGCTTCGAGCGGGTGGCCCTGGCCCTCCTGCTCGTCCCGGTCTCCATCACCCCGCTCGCGGTCGGCCTCGTCTTCAAGGCGCTGCTCTCGGCCGAGTTCGGCTACATCGGCTACTGGGCGCGCGACCTCGGCCTCGTCGGCGAGCGCGGCTTCTTCGGCTACCCGGGCTCGGCCTTCGGGGCGATCGTGCTGATCGACGCCTGGCAGTGGACGCCGCTCATGGCGCTGATCCTGCTCGCCGGCCTCAAGGCGCATCCCGGGCGAGATGCTGGAGGCGGCCGAGGTCGACGGCGCCCGCTTCCTCCAGAAGCTGCGCCTCGTGATCCTGCCGATGCTGCTGCCGGCCGTGTTCCTGGCCCTGGTGCTGCGGACGATGGACGCGTTCCGCCTCTTCGACTCGGTGTTCGTCACCACCAAGGGCGGGCCGGAGGAGGCGACCGACGTGCTCCAGTTCTACGCCGTCAAGCAGGGCCTCGAGTTCTTCAACGTCGGCTACGCCAGCAGCCTCGTCGGCCCTCATGCTCGCCTGCATCGGCCTCCTGGCCGCCGCCTACGTCGTCATCGTGCGCCGGGCCGACCGGCGCTACGCCGGGGCGTGATACGAGATCGAGGGGAGCCGCACCGCCCTCAGGCGCGCGCGGACCGCCTCGCGCGCGCGAGCCTGGCGTGGGCGACCAGCAGCAGGTTGCGCCGGTTCCTGGCGATCATCCAGTTGTCGCGGCCGGCGATCCGGCAGTCGAGCGCCGGGCCGCGCCGCCGCTCGCCCTCGTGGTAGTGGGTCATGAACACGTGCGCGCCGATCCGCGTCGTCCGGCGCAGGGCCGCGAACCAGGGGCAGCGGTCCGGGTCCATCAGCAGCGGGTTCACGAAGTACAGCGCACCCTTGGTCGGGTCCGCGCCCGGCGCCTCGCCCGCGAGCCGCAGGGCCTGGCCCAGCAGCATGCGCTCGAACGGCGTGTCGACGCGCAGCAGGCGCTCCAGCCGCAGCGGCCGCCCGCCGCGCACGGCCCGCTTCAGGGCGGGGCGCTCCTCCATGGGCTGGAACTGGCCGTCCTGGCCGACCACCGCGCAGGCGGTGGACGCGAAGCGCGCGTCGCGCATCCGGTTGTGGACGACGCGGACCACGGCCTGCATGCCGCGCACGCCCTCGACGGACGCCTCGAGGTAGGCGATCAGGGCCGCGCAATCGCGCTCGCGGCCGCCCAGGTTGCCGCTCCGGACGACACCCGCCGCGCTGGCGGCACCGGCCCAGGCGACCAGGGCGAGCGCGAGCAGGAACGCGAGAGGGGCCAAGGTACGGACAGGACGCGGCACCGCGGGCGATGCTCCCGATGTCCAGCGGCTGTGCAACGGTCGCGTGTCGCCGGCGCGCATCGGTCACCGTTCGGCTGCCCTGCTTGCCGGTTTATCTACTCGCGGTCGAGTTGACAAGATGAGATCGCGCAACACCCGGCTCCCGTCCGGCGCGCGGTGTGACTTGACCGCGGCGGGTTGACGGCAATTCTGGCGAGCGGCGGCCGCGGGCTGAGCGTGCGGAGCGGTCGGCGCCTGGCTCGAGCCAGGCGGAGTGAGCGATGACGGAAGGCCAGGAACGCCTCTACCTCGACGACCTCGCGGTGGGGCAACGGTTCGCGAGCGGGCCGCAGGCACTCGACGCCGGGCAGATCAAAGCCTTCGCAGAGGCGTTCGACCCCCAGCCCTTCCACCTCGACGAGGCGGCCGCGGCCTCGTCGCTGTTCGGGGGCTTGGCGGCGAGCGGCTGGCACACGGCGGCGATCTCGATGCGCCTCCTGGTGGGCAGCGTGCCGCTCGCGGGCGGCGTGATCGGGGCCGGCGGCGAGATCGCGTGGCCGCGGCCGACCCGGCCGGGCGACGTGCTGACCGTCGTGAGCGAGGTGCTGGAGGTGACGCCCTCGCGCTCGCGGCCGGACCGGGGCACGGTGACCTTGCGGAGCGAGACCCGGAACCAGCGCGGCGAGGTCGTGCAGACCCTCACGGCCAGGCTCGTCGTGCCCAGGCGCCCGCGGGCCGAGGGGCCTCCCGAGGGAAGCGCCGCCGGCTAACCCCTTCTAGGCACTCGGGGAGGGCCTCGGCGAGCCGCAGCCCTCCCCGGGGCGAAGCGCTCAGGTGACGGCGCGGCGGCCGGTGATCAGGTGGTAGATGACCAGCACGACGATGGCACCGATGATCGCCACCAACATGCTGTAGATGTTGAAGCCGGTCACCCCGGAGGCGCCGAAGGCGGCGAACAGCCAGCCGCCGACCACCGCGCCGACGATGCCCAGCACGATGTCGAGGATGACGCCCTCGCCGGTCTTGTTGACGATCTTGCTCGCGATAAAGCCGGCGATCAGCCCCAGCACGATCCAGCCGATGATCGACATCCCGATTCCCCTCCCCGTTGAGGTCGGCGAAGGCACGTGCCTGCGCTGACCCTGGGTACGGCTACCGAACGGCGCGGCGAGGGCGGAGTTCCGACCCGCCGCGGGGCCGAGCTCCGCCTGATTGGCCCGCCACCAGCCGGCCGTCGACCTGTCCTGGCCGAGGTCCCGGCGAGGTGACGGCACCTCCGGCGGACCACTGGCCCCGCCCCCGTCGCGCGCTAGCTGGTGGGGGCAATCGCGGCGTCACCCGACCGTTCTGACCGCGACCCGTCCAAGCTCCGCCCGGACGCCCTTCCCCCGAGGCCTCCGCGCGGGAGGCGAGGTGCCGATGCCGTCCCGATCACGCTCGCACCCGGTCGTCACGATCACCGGCGTCGTCTACGCCCTGATCGGCCTGGCGCTCGCCGGCGGCGGCGCCTGGCTGGTGGCGCTGGGCGGCTCGCTCTTCTACCTCATCGCCGGCCTCGGCATCCTGGTCACCGGCGCGCTGCTGGTCGCCGGGCGGCGCGACGGCCTTGTGGGTCTACGCCGCCGTGCTGATCGGCACGCTGGTCTGGGCGGTGGCCGAGGTCGGGCTTCGACTGGTGGCCGCTGGCGGCGCGCGGCGACGTCATCTTCCCGCTGGGCCTCTGGCTGCTGACGCCCTGGATCACCCGCAACCTCGGCCGCGACGCGGCACCGGCCGGCTGGGCCGCGACGCTGCCGCTCTGGGCCGGCGTCGTCGCCGGCGCCGCGGTGCTGGCGGTCGGGCTCGTCTCCGACTACCACGAGATCGACGGCACGATCGCGACCGCCGCAGGCCGGCCCGCCGCCCGACGGCGCCGGCCAGCCGGACGAGGACTGGCGCGCCTACGGCCGCACCCAGTCCGGCCAGCGCTACTCGCCGCTGACGCAGATCACGCCGGCGAACGCCAAGGATCTGAAGGTCGCCTGGACGTTCCGCACCGGCGACCTGCCGGGCCCGAACGACCCGGTCGAGACGACCTTCGAGGTCACGCCGATCAAGGTCGGCGACACGCTCTATCTCTGCTCGCAGCACCAGCGCCTGTTCGCGCTCGACGCCAAGACCGGCAAGCTGCGCTGGTCCTTCGACCCGCAGGTCCAGGACAACCCGACCTTCCAGCACCTGACCTGCCGCGGCGTCTCCTACCACGAGACCGCGCCGGGCGCGACCGACGCCGACGGCGCGCCGGCGCCGGCCGACTGCCCGCGCACGGATCTTCCTGCCGGTCAACGACGGCCGGATGATCGCGCTCGACGCCGACACCGGCAAGCCCTGCGAGAGCTTCGCCGACCACGGCACGCTCGACCTGCAAGCAGGGCATGGGCGTCACGACGCCGGGCTTCTACGAGCCGACCTCGCCGCCGGTCGTCAGCGACAAGATCATCGTCGTCGCCGGCGCGGTGATCGACAACTACTCGACGCGAGGAGCCCTCCGGCGTCATCCGCGGCTTCGACGTCCACACCGGCAAGCTGGTCTGGGCCTGGGACTCCGGGCGCGGCCGACGAGAACGCGCTGCCCTCGCCGACGCACACCTACACCAACAACTCGCCCAACTCCTGGATCACGGCCTCCTACGACCCGAAGCTCGGCCTGGTCTACCTGCCGATGGGCGTGCACACGCCGGACATCTGGGGCGGCGACCGCGACGCCGTGATGCGAGCGCTATTCGAGCGCGCTGGTGGCGCTCGACATCAACACCGGCAAGCGCGTCTGGTCCTACCAGACCGTGCACCACGATCTCTGGGACATGGACCTGCCGTCGCAGCCGACGCTCGTCGACCTGCCGACGGCGGACGGCACCGTTCCCGCCATCCTGCAGCCGGCCAAGACCGGCAACCTGTTCGTGCTCGACCGCCGCACCGGGCAGCCGATCGTGCCGGCGCCCGAGCGGCCCGTGCCGCAAGGCGCGGCGCCCGGCGACCACGTGGCGCCGACGCAGCCGTTCTCCGAGCTGACCTTCCGGCCCGAGCAGAACCTGACCGGCGCCGACATGTGGGGCGCGACGATCTTCGACCAGCTCGCCTGCCGCATCATGTTCCACCGGCTGCGCTACGAAGGCACGTTCACGCCGCCCTCGCTGCAGGGCACGCTCGTGTTCCCGGGCAACCTCGGCATGTTCGAGTGGGGCGGCATCGCCGTCGATCCGGTCCGCCAGATCGCGATCGCCAACCCGATCGCGATCCCGTTCGTCTCGAAGCTGCATCCCGCGCGGCCCGGACAACCCGCCGGCGCCCAACGGCGCGCACCCGCCCGGCACCGAGATCGGCGTGCAGCCGATGTACGGCGCGCCGTACGGCGTCGATGCTGCACCCGTTCCTGTCGCCGATCGGCCTGCCCTGCCTGCGGCCGCCCTGGGGCTACATGGCCGGGATCGACCTGAAGACGAAGAAGATCGCCTGGATGCACAAGAACGGCACCATCCGCGACAGCGCGCCCGCTGCCGATCCCGATCAAGATGGGCGTGCCGAGCCTGGGCGGCCCGATGACGACGGCGGGCGGCGTCGCGTTCCTGACCTCGACGCCGGACTACTACATCCGCGCCTACGACGTGACCAACGGCGCCCAGCTCTGGGAGGACCGCCTGCCGGCCGGCGGCCAGTCGACGCCGATGAGCTACGCGGTCGACGGCCGGCAGTACGTCGTCACCGCCGCCGGCGGCCACGGCTCGTTCGGCACCAAGGTCGGCGACTACGTGATCGCCTACGCCCTGCCCCGGTGACGCTACAGCGCGAGGCGTCGCGGCGGGACCGCCCGCTCACCCCTCCGCGCCGAGCAGGTCGTAGTCGTAGACCCGCCCCGGATCGACCGCCGCCGCGAGTTCCCCGGCCGTCATCCGGCGCAACGACGCGTTGCGGTACCGGAACTCCCCGCCCGCCGCCGCCTCCAGGAACGCCCGCGCGCCCGCGGCCTTGAGCGCACCCGCGTAGAGCGCCCTCCCGTCCTCGACCCGGTACAGCTTGCAGGCGAGCACCTTGCCCTCGCGCCGGCTCACGACCCGGGGCAGCGTCAGCCCGCCCTCCTTGTCGCGACGCCAGAAGCCGCCCAGCAGCGACTTGCGCTCGACCCGCCCGTCCGGCATGCGCAGCCGCAGCACGGGACCTTCCTCCGCCGAGGCGGCGTCCGGCGCCGGGCCCGGCTGCCCCTCGCCGGTCTCCATCAGGCCGAGCAGCACGTCGCCCAGGTTCAGGCCCAGGAGCGACACCGGCTCGACCAGCCGCACGGGCTCACGCCTCTTCTTGCCGGCCATCTCCACCTCCGCAGGTCCCGGGAGCACGCCCCCACACCTACCTGCGGCTCGCCCCCGCCTTCCGCAAGCCGTCCCCGCCCGAGCCTCTCGCCGGAAGCGGCGGGCCGCCTCAGCGCTTGCGCTAGTGCCGCCCTCCCGCCCATTCTGCCGCCAGAAACACCACGCCCGGCCCAAGGCACCATCGCGGCAACCCGGACGAGGCCCCGTGGGCGGCATCTTCATCTCCTACCGTCGGGACGACAGCCAGGCCTGGGCCGGCCGCCTCTACGACGCGCTGCGGCGCACCTTCGGCCCCACCCGCGTCTTCCGCGACATCGACACGCTCGAGGCCGGCGTCGACTACGCCGAGGCGATCGAGCAGTGGCTCGCCAAGTCCGAGGTGGTGCTGGTCGTCATCGGCCCGCGCTGGCTGCCCGCGGCCGACCCGAACGGCCGGCGCCGCCTCGACGACCCGGACGACCTCACCCGCCTGGAGGTGGCCGCCGCGCTGCGGCGCGGCATCCGGGTCGTGCCGGTGCTGGTCGGCGGGGCGGCCATGCCGTCCGGGGAGGACCTGCCCGAGGATCTTCGCGGCCTCGCCCGGCGGCACGCGCACGAGATCAGCGACAGGCGGTGGGACTACGATCTGGAGCAGCTGACGGCCTGATCTCGACAGGCTGGGCAAGTCAGCTCGCGCTGCCCGACTCGAGGCAGGAGCCGGTCCATACGCACGATGGGGGATGGTCGCAGGCGCGCTCCTCGCTGTGCTCGTCGTTGGCTGGCGCCTACCGTGACACTAGTCGACAGCTTGGCTGCAAGCTGTGGCTGGCGAGCCACGCCGCTGCGCCGCGCCCCGGCGCCGGCGCTCGCCTCCCGCTCCGACCGTCGCGGCGCAACCCTCGCCCGAGGTGGGCGAGGTGTTTCGCGACTGCCCGAACTGCCCCGAGATGGTCGTGGTCCCCGCCGGCGAGTTCATGATGGGCTCGCCAGAGAACGAGGAGGGCCGCCACAGCGACGAAGGCCCGCAGCATCGGGTCAGGATCGCGCAGCCGTTCGCGGTCGGCCGCTTCGAGGTGACGTTCGACGAGTGGGACGCCTGCGTCGCAGGCGGCGGCTGTGGCGGCTACCGTCCTGACGACAACGGTTGGGGGCGTGGTCGACAGCCGGTAATCAATGTGAGCTGGGATGATGCCAAAGCCTACGTGCAATGGCTGAACAGGGGGACCGGCAAGAGCTATCGCCTGCCGAGCGAGGCGGAATGGGAGTATGTGGCGCGGGCGGGGACGACGACGCCGTTCTGGACGGGAGCGACCATCTCGACCGAGCAGGCGAACTATGACGGGACCTACACCTACGGCGGCGGCAAGAAGGGCGAGTACCGGCAGCGGACGGTGCCGGTCGGCAGCCTGCCGGCGAACCCTGGGGCTTGCACGAGGTGCTGGGGAACGTGTGGGAGTGGGTCGAGGACTGCTACCACGACAGCTATGCGGGCGCGCCCGAGGATGGAAGTCCCTGGAGTGCGGGCAGTTGTTCGGCCGCGCGCATGTGGTACGCGGCGGCTCCTGGAACGTCTACTCCGGAGTTCGCTGCGCTCGGCGATCCGCAACTAGCATTCGGGCCCAACGACCGGATCAACGCTATCTGGGCTTCCGGGTCTCCAGGGCGCTTACCCCTTGATGCTTTACCTTCTTACCTTTTGAGGTTTCCAAAGGGGCTTGGCTCCTTTGGTCGATTTATTTGCCGGCGCACAGGACGGACTGCCTGACTAGCCGGTCATCGCGGTACGGCCACGCGACGCAGAGCCGCGTTAACCCTATGGGAACCAGACCCGCGGCAGAATAGCTTTCGTGTTGCGCCCCCGGAGGTGCCCGATGCTGCTCGTGCTCGCCGTCTGCTGCCTCGTCTCCGCGCTGACCGCCTTCCTGGCCCTTGAGGCGCGGGAGCGTCGCCTCGCCACCGGCGAGGCCGGCATCCTCGACCTCGCGTCCTGGACCGGGCTCACCGACCGGCGGCGGCTGCTCAAGCTCGCCGGCGTGCGCGAGAAGGGCGACGGCGGCCTGCGGTTCGATCCGCGCTTCCTCGACCGCCTGCCGGCCCACCCGGTCCACCGCGCCTTCGACTGCTACACCGGCAACGGCCTCTGCGTCGCCGTCTCCCTCGGCGCGCTCGGCACCGTCCTCGCCAGCCACCCGCTCGCGGCCGGCCTCGGCTACCTGCTCTCCGCCGCCCTCCTCTACCAGCTCCTCGGCCGCCTCTGGTCCGCCGCCGTCTGGCTCGAGCTGTGGGAACAGGGCTGAGGCCGCTCGCCAGGGCGGCCGGATAAGAGTATAGTCCTCGCCCCTCCGCCCCGCGGGGCCGACGCTCTTTGACACGACGCATCGACGGTGCACGAACGAACCCGCCGGGTGCGGCACGTCCCGCGTCCGAACGAACCCGGCGGCGTTTTACCCGAACGAACCCAGGAGCCGCTTTTCATCCGCGCATCAACGGGTTGCAGGCCCACCGACCGGGCACCGGGGCGCCAGCCCCGCCGCCCGGTGACCCCAGCCGGGCGCCCGCGGCAACTTGACTCCGCCCGCCGCGGCGGTAGTTGTGGCGCCCGGTCAACCAGGGCCTGGCCAAGCCGATCAGGGGGCTCCTCGCGCCAGCCGGCCGAGCAACGGCAAAGGCATGGCGCGCGACCGCGACGCGATCCGGGGTGCCACTGCCGGATGCCCGTGACGCGGCAGCCTCCCTTTGGCGCAAGGCGACCAGGGAGAGGCATCAGTGCAGCTCAGTCGCGAGGATCTGCTGAAGGCCTATCGCCGGATGCGGACGATCCGGGAGTTCGAGGACGCCGTGCACGACGAGTTCTCGGCCGGCAACATCCCGGGCTTCGTCCATCTCTACGCCGGCGAGGAGGCGTCGGCGTCGGCGTCTGCATGCACCTCGACGACCGCGACGAGATCGCCAGCACCCATCGCGGCCACGGCCACTGCATCGCCAAGGGCTGCGACGTCGACGGCATGATGGCACGAGATCTTCGGCCGCAAGGACGGCCTGTGCGGCGGCAAGGGCGGCTCGATGCACATCGCCGACCTGTCCAAGGGCATGCTGGGCGCCAACGGCATCGTCGGCGGCGGCCCGCCGCTGATCTGCGGCGCGGCGCTGACCGCCAAGATGCTCAAGACCGGCGGCGTCGCGGTCGCCTTCGTCGGCGACGGCGCCTCGAACCAGGGCACGACGCTCGAGAGCTACAACCTCGCCAAGGTCTGGAACCTGCCGGCGATCTTCGTCGTCGAGGACAACGGCTACGCCGAGATCGACCGCCGTCCAGCTACGTCGGTCGGCGGCAGCCAGGTCGAGCGCGGCGAGGGCTTCGGCATGCCGGCGCGTCGAGGTCGACGGCAGCGACTTCTTCGCCGTCTACGACGCGGCGCGGCGAGGCGATCGAGCGGGCGCGCGGCGGCGGCGGGCCGACGCTGATCCACGTGCAAGCTGCATGCGCTACTACGGCCATTTCGAGGGCGACGCCACGACCTATCGCGGCGCCGGACGAGGTGGCGAAGTACAAGGCCGCGCAAGGACCCGCTGCATGCTGTTCCGCCAGCCGCGTCACCGAGGCCGGCGCTGCTCGAGCCCGGCCGAGCTCGACGCGATCGACCGCGAGGTCAAGGACGCGCATCGACGCAGCGCGTGGCCGAGGCCAAGGCGGCGCCGCATGCCGACCGAGGCCGACCTGCTGACCGACGTCTACGCCTCGTACTGAGGGAGACGACCGCATGCCGCAAGAAGAGCTTACCGCCAGGCGATCAACGAGGCGCTGCCGCCAGGAGATGGAGCGCGACCCGCGCGTCATCCTGATGGGCGAGGACGTCGCCGGCGGCGCCGGGCGCGCCGGGCGAGCAGGACGCCTGGGGCGGCCCGCTCGGCGTCACCAAGGGGCTGATGGCCGAGTTCGGCCGCGACCGCGTGCTCGACACGCCGATCACCGAGAGCGCCTTCATCGGCGCCGCCGCCGGCGCCGCCGCCACCGGCCTGCGGCCGGTCGCCGAGCTGATGTTCGTCGACTTCATGGGCGTCTGCTTCGACCAGATCTTCAACCAGGCGGCCAAGTTCCGCTACATGTTCGGCGGCAAGGCGGTCACGCCGCTGGTCATCCGCACCATGTACGGCGCCGGCTTCCGCGCCGCCTGCCAGCACAGCCAGTGCCTCTACCCGATCTTCACCCACATCCCGGGCCTGAAGGTGGTGCTGCCGTCCAACGCCTACGAGGCGAAGGGCCTGCTGATCCAGGCGATCCGCGACGACGACCCGGTGATCTTCTTCGAGCACAAGGCGATGTACGACGAGCGAGGCGGAGGTGCCGGACGAGGCCTACGCCATCCCGTTCGGCGAGGCGAACGTCACCCGCGAGGGCGACGACGTCACCATCGTCGCCTTCGGCCGCATGGTGAACTTCGCCAACGAGGCGGCCGACAAGCTGGCCAAGGAGGGCATCGGCCTGCACGGTCGTCGACCCGCGCACGACCTCGCCGCTCGACACCGAGACCATCCTCGAGACGCGTCGCCGAGACCGGCCGGCTGGTCGTGGTCGACGAGGCGCACCCGCGCTGCAACATGGCGACCGACATCGCGGCGCTGGTCGCGCAGGAGGCGTTCGACGCGCTGAAGGCGCCGATCCGGATGGTGACCGCCGCCGCACACGCCGGTGCCGTTCTCGCCGGCGCTCGAGGACCTCTACATCCCGAGCGCCGGCCAAGATCGAGGCGGCGGTCCGCACGGTCATCGGCGGCGGCGACGCTGGCGAGGGCGGCCGAGTGAGCGACTCCGGCATCCAGACCATCGCCATGCCCAAATGGGGCCTGGCGATGAAGGAGGGCATGGTCGCGTCCTGGCACGTCAAGCCCGAGGGCGACACGATCGCCAAGGGCCAGGAGATCGCCGACATCGAGACCATCGAAGATCGCCAACGTCTACGAGAGTCCCGGCCGACGGGCATGCTCCGCCGCCGGCTGGTCGAGGCCGGCGAGACGCTGCCGGTCGGCGCGCTGCTCGGCGTCGTCGCCGACGAGACGGTGCCGGACGCCGAGATCGACGCCTTCGTCGCAGGACTTCCAGGCGAAGTTCAAGGCGCAGCTCGCCGCCGCAGGCCACGGCCAAGGGCCCCGAGCCCGAGACCGTCGACGTCGGCGGCCGGCGGCATCCGCTACCTCGCGGCCGGGCGAGGGCGCGGGCGACGCCCGTCGTCTTCCTCCACGGCTTCGGCGGCGACCTCAACAGCTGGATGTTCAACCAGCCGGCCGCTGGCCGAGCAGCGGCACCAGCTACGCCCTCGACCTGCCGGGCCACGGCGGCTCGAGCAAGGACGTGGGCGAGGGCACCATCGCCGTCGCTGGCCGGCACCGTGCTGGGCTTCTTGGACGCCAAGCGGGATCGAGCGGCGCGCACCTGGTCGGCCACTCGCTGGGCGGGGCGGTGGCGCTCGAGCTGGCGCTCTCGCACCCCGACCGGGTCGCCTCGGCGACGCTGGTCTGCCCGGCCGGGCTCGGGCCGGACATCAGCATGGACTACATCGACGGCTTCATCGAGGCCAACCGGCGCAAGAAGCTGGAGCCGGTGCTCCAGATGCTGGTCGCACGACCCCGGGCTGGTGACCGGCGACATGATCGAGGACGTCTTGAAGTTCAAGCGCCTCGACGGCGTCGACGCGGCCCTCAAGAAGCTGCGCGACACGCTCTTCCCGGGCGGCCGGCAGGGCCACCTCCTGCGCGACCGGATCGGCGAGGCGAAGGTGCCGGTCCGGGTCGTCTGGGGACGCGAGGACCGGATCGTGCCGGCCGCGCACGGGCGAGGGCCTGCCGGGCTCGGTCCAGGTCACCGTGCTCGACCACGCCGGCCACCTCGCGCACATGGAGAAGTCGAAGGAGGTTAACGAGCTCGTGCTCGCCGGCCTCGGCTGATCGGCCCCGGTCCCGGTTGCCGCGCGCGGCCCCGGCCGTAGATCCAGCGGCAACCAACCGGAGGACCGATCGATGGCGATGTTCGACGCCCGCAGCATCCTCGGCGCCCTCGTCCAGGCCGGCCTGTCCGGCTCGACCCGGCAACGCGTCGAGAGCGCCCTGAGGAGCGGCGGTCTCGGCGGCCAGGGAGGCCTGGGCGACATGGCGAGCGGCGTGCTCGGCCAGGCCCAGTCCAGCGGCTCGCTCAAGGCCGGCGGCCTCGGCGCGCTCGCCGGCGCCATGATGGGCACGCGCGAGGGCGGCAGCCCCTTGCGCGGCGCCATCAGCGGCGGCCTCCTCGCCGTCCTGGGCAAGATCGCCTACGACGCCCTCCAGAACCGCGACCAGGGCCAGCCGGCCGCCACCGGCAGCGCACCGGCGACTGGCTGGACGCCGGCCGCACCCGCGATCCCCGCCCCGGCCCAACCCTCGGCCGACGACCAGTCGACCGCCCACCTCCTGCTGCGCGCCATGCTGAGCGCCGCCAAGGCGGACGGCCAGATCGACGCGACCGAGATGCAGCGCATCATGGGCAAGCTCGACGAGGCGGGGGCCGACGCCGAGAGCAAGAACCTTCTGGTCGAGGAGATGCGCGGCCCGCCCGACATCGACGGCCTCGCGCGCGAGGCCCGCACGCCCGAGCTGGCCGCCCAGGTCTACGCCGCCTCGCTGCTCGCCATCGACGTCGACACCCAGGCGGAGCGCGACTACCTGCAGCGGCTGGCAAGCGCGCTGCGGCTGGACGCGGACACGGTGCGGCGGCTGCACTTTGCGGTGGGGGCGCCGGCCTAGCAGCGCGCCGGTTCAGGGACGGCGGGCTCACCAGAGGCGGCGAGGGCGTGGGCGGCCGCCGCTCCCTACGCGAGCCTCACGGCCGCGCCCCTGCCGGCACCTCGGCCGCCCGCTTGTGCGTCCGCACCGCCGCGTAGACGCCCGCCCCCACCACGATCGCCGCACCGAGCAGCGTCGGCCCGTCCGGCACGTCGCCGAACAGCAGGAAGCCGATGCCGATCTCGTAGAGCAGCAGCGTGTAGGTGAAGGGCTGGATGACGACGGCGGGGGCGATGGTCAGGGCGCGGACCATGCAGAGGTGGCCGAGCGCGCCCAGCGTGGCCTGCATCAGGATCAGCGGCCAGTGCTGCGGCGCGGGGGTGACCCAGTAGAAGGGGCCGACCAGGGTGAGGAGGGCGGCACCGCCCACGATCTGGAGCAGGAAGCTGGTCTCGGCCGGGTCCTTGGCGGCCACGCGCCGGGTCAGGATGTTGTAGATCGCGTAGAGGCCGGTGGCGCCCAGGCAGATGACGGCGCCGGGCTGGAGCACGCTCAGGCCCGGGCGGACGATCACCAGCACGCCGACGAAGCCGCAGGCGACCGCGAGCCATCGCCGCCAGCCGACGCGCTCGCCCAGGAACGGCACGGAGAGGGCCGTCACGAGGAGCGGCGTGGCGGAGAAGATCGCCTGGGCGTCGGCGAGCGGCATGACCCGGAACGCGACCAGGACCATGTTCATCTCGACCACGAGCAGCGTGATGCGGACCAGCTGCATCCAGGGCGCGCGTGATCGCATCAGCCCGAGCGGGTGCTTGCGCACCAGGATCAGGAACGAGACCGGCACGGCCGTGACGTGGCGCAGCCACAGCACCAGCGTCGGCGGGTAGTGGGCCACCAGCGTCTTGCTGATCCCGTCCATGCAGCCGAACAGGCCCATGGCGACCAGGATCAGCAGGATGCCGCGCAGCTCGGGCCCGAGCCTGGCGGTGCCCGGGAGGGCCGGCCGGAGCGTCGCCACCTCAGGCGGGTGGGCGGCGGTTCGCCACCCCAGTGGCGCGCTCGAAGGCGTGGGCCGCGCGCAGCAGCAGGCCCTCGGCGAACGGCTTGCCGACGAGCTGGAGGCCGACCGGCATGCCGTTGCGGTCGAAGCCGACCGGCAGGCTGACCGCCGGCAGGCCGAGATAGTTGAACGGCCCGACCAGCGCGCCGATCGCGTTGGCGAGGGTGACGAAGCGCGCGTCCCCGCCGGTATCGGTGTCGGCGATCGTCGGGGTCGGCACCGGGCTCGTCGGCATGGCCAGGATGTCGGCCTGGTCGAACACGGTGGCGCAGAACCGCTCGAGCAGCGGCCCGCGCGCCATCAGGGCCTGGACGTAGTCGGTCGCCTGGAGGGCGAAGCCCGGCGCCATCCGCCCCGTGGTCTGCGGCACGTAGGCGTCGCGACCATCACGCCCAACAGTCGGCGGGCGATGGCCACGATGGCTTTCTTACTGCCCGTCCGCGCCTTGAGCCGTTCGTAGGCCAGGCCCCAGCGGCGCGTCTTACCGACTAACCGCCAGGCCGTCTGGATCATCACCCACCGCAAGAGGCCCGAGCCCTCCTTGGTGATTCCGAGTTGCTTCGTTCGACCGGCGCTCGCGCGAATGCCGGGTGCCAGCCCGGCATAGGCGGCGACTTGCTTCTGGGACCGGAACCGCCGCACGTCCCCCAGTTCCGAGAGCACCACCTCGATGGTGACCGGTCCCACGCAAGGCATCGATTCCAGGACCTGACGAGCTTCCCGCTCAGCCTCGGGCGCCTGCTTAGCGAACTTACGCAGCTCGCTGTAGATCTCAGCGAGTTGCCCACGCCAGTGGTCAAGGCTCGCTTGCAGTTGCCGCACCACGAAGCGGTCAGCCGCCGATAGCGCCAGCTCCTGCAGGTAAGCTTGGCCTTTTTCGCTGAACAGGTACTTCACGTCCGCGTTGTAGTGAGACAGGAGGTGCCGCAGCCGGTTCTTCGCCGAGGTGATCCGCCGCTGAATGTATTGCCGCTGACGCACCAAGGCCCGATGCTCGCGCAAGCGGGGATTCGGCCGGTGCGCCGCAGGGATCATGCCCAGTGACAAGAACTCGGCCAGCACCTGGGCGTCCAGCTTGTCCGTCTTGCGAGTGCTCTCGGCGATCACCCGCAGCTTCTTGGGATGAGCCAAGACCACCCGGTCGGCCAGCGGCTCCACGAGTTGGACGAACCACTCATAGCTGCTCGTCGCCTCGACGGTCACTTGAAACGTTCCTAAGCGACGGAACCAGGACTGGATTCGCCGCGGCTCGTCGCAACGTAATGTCTCACGCTTCACGACGACTCGTTGACCGGCCTTTTGCATCACGACACACAGGCTGATACTCTGCTTGTGGAGGTCGACGCCGACGTACTTCATGGTTCTTCTCCTTGTGTGGAAGCCGTTGGAACTAACGCCGAACCCACGTTCGACGTTCTGCGCCCCACCGGTTTACCACGTCGTCAAGGAATTACCAAAACGCGGCGTCACCTCCGTTTCATAGTTTCAACTCAAACCAACTCGCCATCCGCGTAAGCACCTAGCCCGCGGCTGTCTCAACGTGTGCGCTGCGTTCTAAGACACCAGTGGTGTCATTCCCGCGCAGGCGGGAATCCAGTGAGTCAACCATAAGCGTCTAGCTTCCCGCCTTCGCGGGAATGACGGGGGACCGATGCTCACGCAGGAATCGCTAAGGAATCGCTAATTGAGAACCGCAGCGTATTGCAGCAGCACTCGGAATTTCGAATTCAAAATGTTTTCGAGATAACCGCCAGCCGCGCAAACACTTGCGACGAACAG
>CAVXRR010000036.1:0-188834 GCA_963764125.1 uncultured Solirubrobacteraceae bacterium | reverse complement strand
GGCGACGCCCGCCATGAGGTGCGCGTCGCCCTCGCGCCGGCGACTGCGGCGCCGCTGCACAAGCCCTTCCGGCAGCGCTTCGGGATCACGCTGGTCGACGGCTACGGGTCGACGGAGACCAGCCACATCATCGGCCGTCCCGAGGATCCGCAGCGGCCCGGCATGCTGGGCCGGGCGGTGGATGAATTCGAAATCCGGGTCGTCGACGAGCACGACGCCGAGGTCCCGGCCGGGAACGCCCGGTGAGCTCGTCGTGCGCGGGCGCCATCCGTTCAGCCTCGCCTCGGGCTACCACGGGATGGCGGAGGCCACCGTCGCTGCGTGGCGCAACCTCTGGTTCCACACCGGCGATCAGGTCATCCGCGATGGCGACGGCTGGTTTCGCTTCCTCGACCGGCGGAAGGATACGATCCGACGCCGCGGTGAAGAACATCTCCTCGGTGGAGGTGGAGCGCACGCTGCTGGAGCATCCCGACGTCGGCGCGGTGGCGGTGTACCCGGTCCCGTCGGAGCTCGCCGAGGACGAGGTGATGGCGGCGGTGGTGCCGAGGCCCGGGTCCTCGCTCGACCCGGTGGCGCTGATGGTGCACTGCGAGCCGCGCCTGGCGTACTTCGCCATCCCTCGCTACGTCGAGCTGGTCGATCAGCTGCCGTTGACCGAGAACGGAAAGGTGCGCAAGCAGGAGCTGCGGGCGCGCGGGGTCACCGACACGACCTGGGACCGCGAGCGGGCCGGCTACCGGCTGAGGCGCTGAGCGGTGACGCCGGCGGTGATCACCGCGGCTCGCCGAGGCGACCTACACGCGTCACCCCCGACCGGGTCAGACCACCTCGTGGTTTCTGGCCCAGGCCGCGCGCGCCGCGCTGGCGGAGGCCGACCTCGCCCCGCGGGCGGTCGATGGACTGGCGGTGTCGTCGTTCTCGCTGGCACCCGATCACGCTGTTGACCTCGCGTGGCGGCTGGGGCTGTCGCTGCGCTGGATCATGCAGGACACCAACGGCGGGGCCAGCGCGATCAACATGCTCGCCCACGCCCGCCGGGCGGTCGAGTCCGGGAGACGCGGAGACGGTGCTCATCCTCGCCGGAGACGCGCAGGGTCCGGCGGAGATTGCCCGGCGCCAGGCCTCGTTCAACCGCGCCACCGCCGAGCACCTCGCTCCCCATCGGCTACGGCGGCCCCAACAGCCTTTTCGCCATGCTGACCACGCGCCAGATGCGGGCGGGGGGACTGGAGCGGCGCGACTACGCCAGCGTGGTCATCTCGCAGCGCCGGTGGGCGGCCGGCAATCCGGGCGCCGTGTACCGCGAGCCGCTCACCCTCGACGAGTATCTGGGCGCGCTGCCGGTCGCCGATCCGCTGTGCCGCTATGACTGCCCGCCGGGGGTAGCGGGGGCGGACGCGCTGATCGTCACCACCCCGGCGGCGGCGACGGCGGCCCGCAGCGCCGCCCCGCACGTGGCGGGCGCGCGCTCGAGGCCAGCTTCAACCACGACCAGCAGGACGGCGACGGGCTGGAGCCGGGCCACGCCACGTTCGCCGACCGCCTGTGGGCCGGCGCCGGCGTTGGACCGGCGGAGATCGACGTGATGTGCGTGTACGACGACTATCCGGCGATGGTCCTGGCCCAGCCGCGCGCCCTGGGGTTCGTCCCCGACGGCGACCTGCCGCGGTTCGTCCGATCGGTGATCGACGGCCGGCGCTGGCCGCTGAACCCGTCGGGTGGGTTGCTCTCGGCCGGCCAGGCCCGCGCCGCCGGCGGCCTGCACGAAGTGGTGGAGGCCGTCCGGCAGCTGCGCGGCCGGGGTGGACGACGGCAGGTCGACGGCGCCCGTCATGCCCCGTCACCGGCTACGGCATGGTCCTCTACCGCTTCGGCGCGGCCGCCGGCGCCGCGGTGCTGGAGCGGTTGTGACCCCCGATCGCCCCGGCGTCGAACTGTCGGTGTGCGAGTCCTGCAACGCCGGATACTTCCCGCACCGGCTGATCTGCCCCAACTGCGGGGCGGGCGCCTGGCGCATCGAGCGGGAGCGCTGCGGAACCGTCGAGGAGACGACGACGGTGCATCGCCGCGTCGGAGCCGATCCGGCCGCTTCGGTCCTCGCGACGATCCGGCTCGACGGCGGTCAGCGGGTGGTCGCCGGACTGGCGCAGACGCTCCCCCGCGGGTCGCGGGTGGGGCTGGCCCAGACAGGGGGCTCGCTGAGCGCCGCGGTGAAACAGCCATAATGATTAGCCATGGCAATCCAGCCCAGACGCCAACCCCTCCAGGCCCGGGTCTCCCGCGCCGAGGCCGTCGCGCGCGAGCTGGAGCAGATGATCGAGGCCGAATACGAGCAGGGCGCGCGGGTCGGAACCAAGGAGGAGCTGCGGGATCGCTTCGGCGTCGCCGTGGCCACCCTGAACGAGGCGATACGCCTGCTGGAGGCCCGCGGCATCGTCGAGACCCGTCCGGGCCCGGGCGGCGGCGTGTTCGTCGGCGGCGCGGCCACACGGCTGGCCTTCAGCCATCTGGTGCTCGGCTTCTCGTCGGGCGCGCTGGCCTACACCGAGAGCCTGGAGATCCGCGACGCGCTGGAGCCCGTGATCTGCCTGCACGCCGCGCGGTATCACCGCGCGTCTGACATACGGGCGCTCAAGCAGGTCCTCAAGCGGATGTCCGGTGAGGATCCGGGCGCCTACTTCGCCGCCAACTGGACCCTGCACCGCCAGATCGCGGCGCTGTGCGCCAACGCGCCGCTGCGCAGCATCTACGTGGCGGTGCTCGACTTCCTGGAGGCCAGCGTCAACCAGGCCGAGATCGGGGGGTTCGACTTCGTCGGCTTTGCGCGGGTGCACGCCGACCTGGTCGATGCGATCGACTCCGGCGATACCAAGCGCGTCGACCGGGCGGTCGCGCGTCATCGGCCCACGCAGGAGATGATCCGGGCGGCCGGACTCTAGATCCTGAACGCGGCGGCGAGCTCGATCGGAAGAGCTCCTCGGCGGTCATGCGCCGCGCGCAGGCTCCCTGCTCGTGAGCCTGGCGCAGGAAGGTGTCAAGCGTCGTGCGGTTGGCCTCGATGCCGTAGGGCCAGAAGTCGGATCCGAAGACGGCCTGGGCGCACTGGGCGTTGGCAAAGCTCCACGGGATGGGGTACTTCGGCGCGTTGCCGTCCGCCGCGCGCTCCAGGCTCCGCCGCTTGGCCTCCTCGAACCCCTTCATCAAGCTCGCCGCCGCCCACGGATAGCGGTCCACGACATCGCGCCGGAGCGCGATGACGTGCATGATCGGGAACACCTTGGTGTCGGCGTAGTAGCGCTCCTCCACCGCGCGGTAGTCGGAGAACAGCCTCACCACCCGGCCGCTGCCGCGCTTGAACTCGGTCGGCGGATGTGCGGCGATCACCGCGTCAAGCTCGCCCGACAGCAACAGGTCGTTCAGCGTCGCCTCGGGGAGGCTGGTCAGCGAGATCCCCTCAGGCAGGGTCAGCGACACCCCCTCCACCCGGCCCGGCTCGTTGGTTCCCGCCTGGAACCACCGGACGTCGTGCAGGTCGACGCCGTAGCGGTGCTGGAGCACCCCGCGCGCGTACACCGTGGCGGTCTGCGTCCACTCCGGGATGCCGATCCGCTTTCCGGCGAGCGCCGCCGGATCATCAATCGGACCGTCGTCCCGGACGAAGATGGCCGAGTGGCGAAAGCAGCGGGAGGGGAACACGGGGATCGCCACCACCGACTCGTCGCCGTCGGCGCGCAGCGCGCAGTACTTGGCGAGCGACAGCTCGGTGACCTCCCACTCCCGGTAACGGATGAAGCGGAAGAACGTCTCCTCCACGGGCAGGCGCAGCCAGGTCAGCTCGAGCCCGTCCAGCGGCACGTCGCCCTCCACCAGATCCCGCACGTGGTCGTAGTCGTTGATGGCCAGGGTCAGGCGCACGCGTGCCACGGGCTCACCCGAACCGGACGTTGACGTTCTTGAGCTGCACGTAGGACATGAGCTCCTCAAAGCCCTCCTCGCGGCCGACGCCGGAGTCCTTCACACCGCCGTAGCCGGTGCCGGGGAAGTGACGCGAGGCATCGTTGATCCACACGTATCCCGCTTGGACGTCGCGGGCAAAACGGTGGGCGGTGGCGAGGTCGCGCGTGAACACGCTCGCCGTCAGCCCAAGCGTGACCCCGTTGGAGATCGCCACAGCGTCCTCGTAGGCGGAGAACGGCATCGCCGCCAGGACCGGGCCGAAGATCTCCTCCTGGGCCAGGCGCGAGCCGGGAGTCACTCTGTCGAACAGGGTCGGCGACACGAACATGCCCTCGGCCAATCCTTCGGGCTGCACCGGACCTCCGCCGACGACCACGCGGGCGCCCTCCTCCCGGCCGATGCGCAGGTAGTCGATCACCTTGTCGTATTGGCCACGGTGCACGATCGCCCCGGTGTCGGTGCTCTCCTCGTCGGGCGGGCCGCTGCGGAGGGCCTCGATCCGCTCGGCGAGACGGCGGACGAACGCATCGTGCTCTGACTCGTGCACCAGCAGCCGCGAGGTGGATCCGCACGACTGTCCCTGCCAGGTGAAGTTCATCCCGCGCAGCGCGCCGTCCACGGCCTGGTCAAGGTCAGCGTCGGGGAACACCACGATCGGGTTCTTGCCGCCGAGCTCGAGCGTCACCGTCTTGACGATCTCGGCGGCGGCGCGCTGCTGGATGTGGCGGCCGATCTCCGCGGAGCCGGTGAAGGCGATCCGCCGGACGCCCGGATGGGTGACGAGGGCGTCGCCGGCCTCCTGGCCGTAGCCGGTGACGATGTTGACGACGCCCGGCGGCACGATGTCGGCGATGAGCTCGCCCAGGCGGATGGCCGACAGCGAGGTGTGCTCGGAGGGCTTGAGCACAACGGTGTTGCCGGCGATCAGCGGCGCCGCGATCCGGCTGGCGGCGAACATCAGCGGGTGGTTGAACGGGACGATCCGCCCGACCACCCCGAATGGCTCGGTGACCGTGTAGTTGAGGCGGTCGAACTCCCCTGGCACGGTCTCGCCGCGCAGCTGGAATGCCAGCCCGGCGAAGTAGCGCAGCTGCGCGGCGGCGATGTGCGCGTCGCGCCGCATCTCGCGGATCGGGCTGCCGTTGTCGGCGACGTCGAGCCCCGCCAGCTCCTCGGCGTGCTCCAGCACCGCGCCGGCGATGCGCTCCACGACAGCGGCACGCTCCCCTGGGGCCAGCGCTCGCCATCCCGGCTGGGCGGCCGCGGCAGCGCCGACAGCGTCGTCCACGTCACGCGGTGTACAGCGGGGAAAGCGCGCCAGCAGCCGGCCGTCGGCCGGGTTGATCGACTCGATCGTGCCCCCGTCGCGGCCGTAGGTGATCTGTCCCCCAATCAGCGTTCCCAGCGTCTCCATTCCCTCTCCTTTGTTGACCGTGAGCGACGCCGGCGCGGCGTCGCGCCGCGCGAGCTATGCCGGGACCGGGGCACGCGCGTGTGAGCCGGCTGCAGCGCTGTCGCCCAGAGCCGCAGACAGCGCCTCCAGCAGCTGGCTCTGCAGCGGCGTGAAGCGCTTGTCGGCCCGGTGCACCAGCAGCAGCGGGACGCTGAGCCGGTGTCCCTCTATCTCCACCTCGCGCAGCGAGCCGGAGTGCAGCTCCTCCTCAACGGCGGCTCGCATCAGCAGCGCGACGCCGGTCCCCATCCGCGTGACGGTCTTGAGCGCCTCGGGATGGCCCAGCTCGAGCACCACCTGCCGGTCGGAGACCCCGACCCCGGCAAGCACCTCGTCAATCATCTGGCGGCGCGGCCGGGAGGCCGGGGCACACACGAAGGGCAGCAGCGCCAGCTCCGCGGGCGTTACCGAATCGCCCATCCGGCTGTCGGTGGCGCCGGCGACGAGCACCAGATCATGGCGTCCGATGCGATGCGCGCGCAGCGCGCCGCCGGTCAACGACGCGCCGCCGGTGACCACCGCGAAGTCGCACTCGCCGGACTCCGCCGCGCGCTGCGCATCTTCGGAGTCGCTCACGTGCAGGGTGAGCCGAGCAGCGGGACGGCGGTCGCCGAACCGGCCGAGAACGCGCGGCAGCAGATAGCTCCCCACCGACATGCTGGCGGCAATCACGACCGCGCCGGCGCATCCGTCCGCGATCTCATCGATCGTCCGGGACAGCTCACGGCTGCGGCCGAGGACCTCCCGCGCCCAGTGGTAGACCTCGTGGCCGGCCTCAGTGAGCTTCATTTGCTGCCCGTCGCGGTAGAGCAGCTCGACGCCCATCCGATCCTGGAGGAGGCGCATGTGGGCGGTCACCACCGGCTGGGACACGTGCAGGCGCTCCGCGGCCCGGCCGACTCCGCCGAGCTCGACCACGAGGCACAGGATCTCCAGCTTCGTCAGTGAGATCCGGTAGTCCACGCGGCCGCCCGATCAGGGTCTGCTGGCATCGTCGAGGAGGTTCACGTCGGCGTCGCTGAGCTCCAGCTCCGCCACCTGAAGGAGATCACGCAGCTGCTCTGGGGTGCGCGCGCTGGCCAGCGGCGACACGATCCCCGGCTGCGCGGCCAGCCACCCCAGCGCCACCGCCGCCGGGGCGACGCGACGGGAGGCGGCGACCTCGTCCAGAGCGGCGAGGACGCGGAGCCCGCGGTCATCCAGATGAGCCGATGCGGCTCGGGCCCGCGGACTCGGGACCGGGTCGCCACCGGGCCGGTACTTCCCGGTCAGAAAGCCGCGGGCCAGCCCCCAATACGGCACACACGGCAGATGCGCGCTCGTGCACAGCTCCCGCAGTCCGTCCTCATACTCGTCGCGCACCAGCAGGCTGTAGTGGCTTTGCAGCGCGGCGAAGCGCGACAGTGACTCGCGGTCGGACACCGCCATGGCTTCGGCGAGCCGCTCGGCGGTGTAGTTGGATGCCGCGATCTGGCGCACCAGTCCCTCGCGGACCAGGTCGTCGAATGCGCCCAGCGTCTCGGTCAGAGGCGTGCCCGGATCATCGGCATGGGCGTAAAGGAGATCGACGTAGTCGGTCTGCAGCCGGGTCAGCGACTCGGTGAGGGCCCGCCGGATGTTGCTCGCCGCCAGGCCCTCCCGGCCCGGCTTGCGCCCGACCTTGGTGGCGACGAGTACGTCGTCGCGCCGGCCCCGCGCCGCCAGCCACTCGCCGATGATCGTCTCGGACTCGCCGCCCTGGAGCCCGGGAGCAAACGCGGCGTACTGGTCGGCGGTGTCCAGGAAGTTGCCGCCCGACGCCACGTAGGCGTCGAGCACGGCGAAGGACTCCCGCCGGTCAGCCGTCCAGCCGAACACGTTGGTTCCCAGGCACAGCGGGAATACGTCCCAGCCGGTGGCGCCGAAGGCCGTCATCGTGACGAGCCCTCGCGCTCGGCGCGGTGGGCCTCGCGGATGCGCTGCGCGTAGCTGGGGAGATCGAGGCCGAGCACCTGCCAGCGGCCGAGCTGATGGAGTAGGAAGTGGTTGGCCCCGCGGCGGGAGAGCGCCCCCACGTCTCCGGCGAGCAGGGCCTGAACCTCCTCCTCGCTGAGCTTGGGCGACGTCTGGCGCAGTGCCGCCTCGGGCTCCTCGGCCAGCCGACGACGCAGATCCGGGTCATGGACGACGCGCCGGCAGAAGGTGTTGACCGCGTACACGCTCATGGCACCGGGCCGCCGGCCAGATCCGGCCACGCGGCATACGCATGGCCATATTGCGGCTGGCACTCGAGGAAGTCGGGGGCGCGTGGCGGGAACATCGCCAGCATCGCGATCCAGTCCAGCAGCTCCCCGCCGGCGTTGCCGGCGCGCCACAACTGCTCATCGGTGGCTTCGGCGACCAGCCGGTCGAGATCCCCCGCGCGCAGCAACTCCTGCACGCGCGCCAGCCAGCGCGGGTCGGGAACGCCGGTATGCGAGTCCTCGCTGATCCGAGGACCGCCGATCTCCAGCGAGAAGCTCCCGCTGGCGATGACCGCTACCCGTCGCGGCCGGGGCGCCGCGGCAATCGCCCGGGCGATCGCCCGCCCGAACGCCCGGCACCGCTCGGCCGTCGGCAACGGCCGGATGAAGCCGTTGACGAACACCGGAACGAGCGGCACGGCGGCCGTCACCGGGTCCATGAGCTGCAGCGGGGCGACGATCGTGTGGTCCAACTCCAGCGACTGGACCATGGCCACGTCGAAGCCGCCGTGCACCAGGTCTGACTGGATCTGGCGCGCCAGGGGGGCGTCGATCGACACCTCGCGGCTCAGCTCGGGGTAGTCGCTGGCTCCCCGGGCGCTCTCCGGGATGGCAATGGCGAAGATCGGCAGCGTCTCCCAGAACACGTTGTAGTGGTCGGAGGTGAAGTAGACGATCACGTCAGGCCGCGCCCGCTCCAGGCGCTCGGCGATGGCGCCATACAGCCGAGTGATCTCGTCGGCATCATTGATCCCCTGCGCGATCCACGATGGGAAATGAGGGTTATGGGGGACGCCGAACGCGGCCACGATCTCGCCCTGAGCACTGCCGTCGTGAACGCGCTGGGCTGTCATATGGGACATAATCAATAGCATGAAAAGCAAGGTCGAGCGGCCCGTGGTCCAGGCGGACGGCACCCGCTCGCCGCAGTGGGGCAGCGACGCGGTCGCCGAGATGCTGCGCCGGCTCGAGGTTCCGTTCGTCAGCCTCAATCCCGGAGCGAGCTATCGAGGGCTGCATGACAGCCTCGTCAATTACCTCGGCAACGAGACACCGCAGCTCGTGCTGTGCCTGCACGAGGAGCACGCGGTGGCCGTGGCCCATGGGTATGCGAAGGTCACCGGCCGGCCGATGGCGGTCGCCCTGCACAGCAACGTCGGCCTCATGCACGCGACGATGGCGTTGTTCAACGCGTTCTGCGACCGAGTGCCGATGCTGGCCCTCGGAGCCACCGGACCGGTCGACGCCGACCAGCGGCGCCCATGGATCGACTGGGTCCACACCTCCGCCGATCAGGCGGCCCTCGTCCGGGGGTACGTGAAGTGGGACGACCAGCCGGCGTCGGCCCAGGCTGCACTCGAGTCGGTGCTCCGCGGGCACCTCGTCACCTCCAGCTATCCGAGCGCCCCGGTGTACATCTGCCTGGACGCGGCGCTGCAGGAGGCTCCGCTGGCGGCCGCGCCCGTGTTTCCCGCGCTGGAGCGCCATCGTCCCCCGGCGCCGCCGTCACCCGCCGTCGGTGATGTGGAACGGGCGCTCGACCTGCTCTCACAGGCGGCCCGACCGCTGGTGCTCATGGGGCGCGTCGGGCGCAGCGTCCGCGAATGGGAGCGTCGCGTCGCCCTCGCCGAACGGCTGGGAACCCACGTGCTCACCGACCTGAAGGTCCCGGCGGCGTTCCCCACCGCCCACCCTTTGCATCCGGCCGCGCCCGGCACGTTCCTCACCGCCTCCGGCCGTGAGCTCGTGGCCGGCGCCGACGTGATCCTCAGCCTCGACTGGGTCGACCTCGGCGGCACCGTCAGGCAGGCGCAGGCCGGCGCGCGGGTCATCTCCTGCACCGCCGACCAGGCTCTGCATAACGGCTGGAGCAAGGATCACTTCGAGCTGGCGCCGGCCGACCTGGCGATCACCGCCCATCCGGATCTGCTCGTCGAGGCACTGCTGGAGCGGCTCGAGAGCGGTCCGGCGGTGCGCCGCGGCGCCGAGCACGGCCCGGGCCACGCCGCCGCCCAGGTCAACGGTGCCGGCGAGGCGGGGGCGGCGCCCTCCGGCGATCAGATCTCCATGCGCCGGCTGGCGGGGGCCCTGAATCGCGCCCTCGCCGGGGCGCCGTCGTGCCTGGTGCGTCTGCCGCTGGGGTGGGACGGAGCCGATTTGCGCGCGGCGCATCCCCTGGACTACCTCGGGCAGGACGGCGGCGCCGGCCTCGGCTCGGGCCCCGGCATGGCGGTCGGGGCGGCGCTTGCCTTGCAGGGCGATGAGCGGCTCGCCGTCGCGGTGCTGGGGGACGGCGATCTGCTGATGGGCGCATCCGCGCTGTGGACCGCGGCCCACTACGACCTGGGCCTGCTCGTGGTCGTCGCCAACAATCGCTCGTTCTTCAACGACGAGGTGCACCAGGAGCGGGTCGCGCGGCACCGGAAGCGCCCCGCGGAGAACCGCTGGATCGGCCAGCACATCCGGGATCCGGAGCCCGACCTCGCCGCCCTGGCGCACTCGCTGGGCCTGGCCGGTCACGGGCCGGTACGGGCCGCCGCCGAGCTCGACGGCGACCTGGCAGCGGCCGTCGCCGCCGCCCGCTCCGGCGCCGTCGTTCTGCTCGACGTGCACGTCGTGCCCGACGGCTACCCCAGTGGTCCGTCGGGCGCCTGAAGCGTGATGAACAACGTGGTCCGCGGCATGCCGCCGACCGGGCGCGTGATGTGGCCCGTTCCGTGGGTGTCCTCCACCAGCACGACGCTGCCCGGCGAGAACCTGCGGACCTCGCCGTCGGAGACCTCGACGTCCACCTCGCCCTCGACGTGGACGATGAACTGCCGGCGGGGGGCGATGTGCCACGCGGGCGGGGGCCCGGCGCATACCCGGCGGAAGATCAGCCCCGTCACCGGGAGCGGATCGGAGGTTGCCGCGCCCGCGCTCGGCGCGTCCGACGCCTCCACGTCTACGTCCTGGAAGTGACTGGCGCCCGAGGCGTCACTGTAGATCCGCACGTAGCACATGAGGGGCGCCGCATTCGTCATGACGAGCCGCACCCTATCCGCTTCACCCCTAATCGTTATGGTTGTTCTGTGGAGCAGGAGCTGTACCCCTACTGGCCAATTGTCGACCGTCCCCCGGTGCGCTGGCCCGGCGGGGCGCGGGTGGCGTTCTACGTCGGCGTCAACGTCGAGCACTACCTGCTCGACCAGCCCTCCACCAGCATTTCGCCGGCAACGGTCGGGCTCGTGCCGGATCCCATGAACTACGGGTGGCGCGAGTACGGCCTCCGCGTCGGCATCTGGCGCCTGATCGATCTGCTGGACCGACTGGCGATCAGGGCCAGCGTGCTCCTCAACGCCGCGGTGTGCGCTCGCTATCCCCAGGTCATCGCCGCCGGGCGAGAGCGCGACTGGGCGTGGCTGGCTCACGGGCATGACAATTCGACTCTCCACACCGCCATGGACGCGGACCGCGAACGCGACCATCTCACGGACATCACGCGGACGATCGAGCAGGCCACCGGTCGCTCGCCGCGCGGGTGGCTGGGCCCGGCGCTGACCGAGACCCCGCATACGCCTCGGCTGCTGCGCGAGCTGGGCTTCACCTACCTGCTCGACTGGGTCAATGACGACCAGCCGTACCCACTGACGGTCGACGGCATGATCTCCGTCCCTTACAGCGCCGAGCTCAATGATGTGCCTCTGTTCACCGCCCGCAACCTGAGCGGCCCCGAGTACGTGCGCCTGGTCGTCGACGCGCTGAACCAGCTGCTCCACGACGGCGAGTCCGGTGGTCGGGTCCTGGCGCTACCGCTCCACCCGTTCATCGTCAACCAACCCTCGCGTCATCGGTATCTGGCCGAGGCGCTGGAGCACGTGGCCGGCCACCAGGGGGTCTGGGTGACCACCAGTGACGAGATCGCGGCCCACTACTTCAAGCACCACGACGTCGAGGCGCGCAGACTGAGCCTGCACGCGGCAGGCCATGATCGATCCTGAACTCGCCGCGGCGGCACGTGAGCACCTGGCCACGCTTCACGAGCGCCTTCTGACCCGCGGCTTCGCCGGCCGGATCGGGTTCGGCCGCCGCCCGGCGCTGCTGGTGGTCGACTTCGTCCGCGGGTTCACCCAACCGGGCTCTCCCCTGGCCGGCGACTTCGACGCCGAGATCACGGCCAGCCGGCAGCTGGTTGACAACGCGCGGGCGGGCGGTGCTCCGATCCTCTTCTCGGTGCCGCTGGCCGAAGCCGGGCTGTGGTCCCGGAAGATCCCGGCCAACGACCTGCTCGTGGAGGGAAGCGCGTGGACCGGCGTCGACCCTCGGCTGGCGCCCGAGTCCCAGGACATGATTGTGTCCAAGCGCTACGCGTCCTGCTTCTTCGGGACCGATCTGGCCACGCGGCTGATCAGCCGCTCGGTCGACACCCTGGTGGTCGCCGGCTGCACGACGAGCGGATGCGTCCGCGCCACCGCGGTCGACGCCTGCTCGCTGGGGTTGCACACGATCGTGGTCCGGGATGCGGTCGGGGACCGCGCGCCGCTCTCGCACCTCACCTCCCTGTTCGACATCGACGCCAAGTACGGCGACGTCGTGGAACTGGAGCCGGCGAGCGCCTACCTCGCCTCGTCCTCCTCGCGGACGACCAGTACGGCGCGCCCGAACAGCTCGCGTCCTTCCGCGGCGTCCTGAGCGGCCGCCGCCTCATGGAGGCCGAACCGATGGAAGACCGGCGGCGGTTCCAGCCGGTGCTCGGCCACCGCCTGGAAGACCTCACGGGTCCGCTCCACGGTGGCCCCCGTGTCCCCGGCGATCGTCAGGTGCGAGCGATACAGCGTCCGCATCGTCAACGGCACCACCTCGCCTCCGTGGGACCCGCAGGTAACCAGCCGCCCGTAGGGGCGCAGGGATCCGAGCGAGTCCCCGAACATCTCCGGCGATGAGATGTTCTCGTAGACGACGTCGACGCCGTGCCCGTCGCGGCTGTGGTCGCGTGCCTGCTCCGACCAGCCCGGGTCGGTGTAGTTGATGGTCTCGTCGGCGCCGAGCAACGTACGGCAGCGGTCGAGCTTCCAGTCGCTTCCGGCGGCGGCGATCACCCGCGCGCCGAGAGCCCGGGCGACCAGCACGCCCGCTATCCCCACCCCGCCGCCGGCGCCCATGATCAGCGCGTCCTGAGCCGCGCCGAGGCGGCCGGCGTACTTGAGCAGGTTCCAGGCGATCGGGTAGCACACGCCCATGCAGGCGGCCTGCTCGAGGGTCACGTGATCCGGCACACGCACCACCGCCTCCTCGGGCACCGCGCAATAGTCCGCGTATCCCCCGTCGACGTGCACGCCGACGACGCGGTGCTCGACGCACGCGTTGGTGAGCCCGATGGCGCAGAACGCGCACCGCCCGCAGAACAGGGTGCTCGTGCAGACGACACGATCGCCGACCTGTACGGCCGCCACCTCGTCTCCGACCTCTGCCACCACGCCCGCCGGATCGGAGCCGAGGATCCTCGGCAGCTGCGCCCCGAAGTCCGCGCCGCGCCGGCGCACCTCCACATCGAGGACCCGCGAGATGCTCACCGCGTGCACGCGGATCAGGACGTCTCGCGGACCGACGTCCGGTTCCGGCCATTCCAGGTACTCCAGGACCTCCGGACCCCCATAGCGGCGAACGACAACGGCGTTCATCAGCAGCACCAGCTCCCCGTGGTAGGCAAAAAGGAAGAATGAATATATGTGAAGCGGTTGACGACGGCCCCGTCGGCGGAGATACTCGCTGTGTATGCCGAACGCCTCGGTTCACATCCCCAGCCGGTATGCATCAACGCTTCTTTCCGGGCGATCCGAGTGCTGATCAGCCACCGTCAGGATCGGCTCACGCTGGTCACCCACCCGGACCATGGGCGTCTTGCGGGCGCTCTCGGTGAGCATTGGGGCAACGAGCGGTTCGCTCCGGTGACGGCGCGCGACGCGCTGC
Source organism: uncultured Solirubrobacteraceae bacterium (assembly GCA_963764125.1). Taxonomy (GTDB): domain Bacteria; phylum Actinomycetota; class Thermoleophilia; order Solirubrobacterales; family Solirubrobacteraceae; genus Palsa-465. The sequence goes on along the minus strand of CAVXRR010000036.1, from coordinate 175,250 downwards.
TCGATGCCGCCACGCACCACGACGACGGGTGGAGCGAACTCGACGACCGGCCGGTGTTCAATGCCGACGCCGGGCGGCCGGCCCACTTCCTGGAGGTCCCGCTGCCGGACACCGTCGGACCCTACGGACGTGGCGTCGACCGCATCTATGCCCGCTCGGCGCACGCCGGGGCACTGGTGAGCATGCACTGGTCCGGCCTGTACCGCACGCGCTGGGGTCTGTCGGATGGTGAGCCCGTCGGTCATCCGGTGGCCGCCGAGGTGGTCGCCGAGCAAGAGCGCCGCTGGATTGCCGCGCTGCGCGAGGCGTGGGGCGGCCGCGGGCGGCGCAGCACCTTCGAGGCCCGGGCGTGGCACGCCTACGAGGTGCTCCAGGCGCTCGACTGCCTCTCGCTGGCGATCTGCCTGCTCGATCTCGAGCACCCGTCGGCGGACGAGCGCGCGGTGCCGATCGGAGCGGCTCTCCCTCACGTCGAGCAGCCTCCGGGCGGCCGGCTCGTGTCCAGGGTCCCTTGCGCGGAGGGCGGGGACGCCGTCGACGTGCGGATCTGGGTCTCGGCGCCCGGAGAGGTGACGCTGGAGCCGTATCCGCTCAGCCAGCCCGGCGTCGAGCTGGAGCTTCCGGTCCGCAGCCTGGAGGCGCGGCGCTACGGCTCGGACGGGGAGGCTGCCGCGGCGTTCCATGACGCCCCCGTCCAGACGTTGGCGGTCAGGATCGCGGCGGGCTGATCTTCTCGGACACAGTTGGTCGCCCGCGCTTTGGCGGCCGGCGTTTCCAGCGTGGCCGGGCGCTCAGCCGATCATCGCTGCGACTCCGGCGTCGCAGCATTCCCGATCCTGCTCCGGCCTGCCGCCGCTGACGCCGACGGCACCGAGCACGTTAGCGTCCCCGTCTCTGATCACGATGGAGCCGGCGCCCGCGATCAGCGGAGGCGCGCCATCCATCCGGTCAACCGCCTTCGCCAGGCCGCCCTCGTCGACACCGCAACGGTCACCGCGATCTCGAGCGCTCGCGCATGGCTGTGCTGCGTCGATGATCCTCCGCGCCTGATCTTGGGAGAGCCGCATGCCCGGGCATTTTATGCGTGGCCGCGACATCTTCTGGTCGTCCTGCCGGCAAAGGGTCCACGAAGCATTTTCGCAGTCGCTCCGGCGTGCTCCTCGGCATTGCTGTGCGCCAAGCGTCCCGGACCACGCGGCGTCAGTTTGGGTTGACAAACGCGCTGTTGTCAATCTAGACTGACGGCCATGAATGCTGAAGACATCGCCTCCGCGATCGCGTCCAACGACCCGTCGCTGGGGCTCCGCGCCTCTCTCGCTCTGCACCGGCTCGCCGAACGGGTCGAGGCGGACCACGTCGCGACCGCCCGCCGGCAGGGGTGGTCGTGGCAGCAGATCGGAGGCGCCTTGGGTGTCACCCGCCAATCGGTGCACACCAAATACAACAAGGAGTCTTCATGACCACCGAATCCGTTGCGCCAGAGCTGCTTCACCCCTGGGCCATCTATCTGCAGGCCAGTGAGGAGGCTCGTCGCCGAGGTGATCGCCGAACGGGCACCGATCACCTCTTGCTCGCCTTGCTCGAGGATCCCTCGATCGAAACCGTGCTGGGGGTGAACCTGCAGCAAGCTCGTCAGGCCGTTGAGTCGCTCGATCACGAAGCCTTGGCTGCCCTGGGCCTGGGGGCCGGCACCGGCACCGACGCTCCCCCGCTGCCGATGCGGGCCGTGCCGAAGCGGCCGACGATCAGAGCCGTCATGGAAAAGGATCGCCGTCGCCTGACGCCTGCGGCGAAGAGGGTTCTTCAGGAAGCGGTCAAGCCCAACCGTCGCAAGACCCAGGTCTCGGCGCAGCAGGTGCTGGCCCAGATCCTCACGCTCCAACCACCAGATCCCGCGGCAGTGCTGCTTGGCGCTCTTGGCGTGAACACGTCCGAAGCGCTGCACGAGCTCGCATCCGCGTTCGCTCAACCTGACCAGATTCGGGGCCCCGAGTGACGGCGGTCGTCAACGCCGAGTCGTTGACCAAGCGCTTTGGTGAGGTCTCAGCGGTCACGGATCTGTCGTTCGTGCTGGGTTCTGCGATTTGCAGTACTGGAACGAGCTTGGCGAGGGCGGGCACTTCGCCGCGATGGAGCAGCCCGCGGCGTTCGTGGACGAGGCGCAAGCGGGATCGATCGCTGGGCGTGGTCGCAGCTGGAGCCGTGGCTGGTCATCCGGCGTCAGCTGCCGCTGCGCTGGGGTGTCGTCAGGGCGCGAGCTCCTCGATGACCTCGTAGGCCCCGTCGAGCAGCACCGCCTCGACGTGCGGGCCGATGCGGTCGACCTGTTCGCCCCGCCTGAGACGCTGTTGCGCTTCGCGCAGCTCTTGGAGCGTGCCATCGAATAGCCCGAAGGAGATCACTACGTCGGGCGCGGAAACGTCACGGCAGTGGTAAATGTGTGTCCAGCCGGTTGGCGCCTCGCCTGGCTCCCAGGCGGAGCGGAACGCATCGTAGCTGCCCGCCTTGAGCCGGCGGGCCGTCAGTGTGCAGATCATTGCGGCTTCTCTCGTTGGGTGTCCCTAGAAGACTGCGACGCCGAATGTATTGTCGGTTGCGGGGTGTCCGGTCGCGTTGGACTCGGTGGTGATCGTCCCACGCGCTCGGAGTCGCCGCTGGCTGCCTGAGCGCCCAGCCATTCGCCGGTGTAGCGCTCGGCGTCCCGGCCCGCCGCGCCAGCTCCGCGGCGCTACGCCGCCCCTGCGGTGAGTTCGCCCTCGACGGGAAGCGCTGGGTTGTTGCCCCAGTCGGCCCACGAGCCGTCGTAGATCCGAACCCGCTTATAGCCAGCGACGCGGAGAGCCAGGGCAGCGTGGGCGGCCCGAACCCCACCCTGGCAGTAGGTGACTAGCTCGTGCTCAGGCGACAGACCCGCCGCCCGCGCGGACGCTCGAATCTCCGCAGGCCCGCGCAGTGTGCCGTCCGGCCACAGGTTCTCCTCCCACGGCCACAAGATCGCGCCCGGAATATGGCCGCCGCGGGCGGCGCGCAGCTGCTCGCCGGAGAACTCGGCCTGGCCGCGCACGTCGACGAGCCGGATCGCCGGGTCATCAAGCCGCCGGACGATCTCCTCGGCGCTGATCGCGCGCAGCCATGCCGACTCTCGCGGCGCGAAGCGACCCGGGATGGGCGCCACAGCACCGCGCTCGAGCGGGCGGCCCTCGGCCTGCCATTTCTCGATACCGCCATCGAGCAGAGCGGCCCGCTCGTGGCCGTAGTGCGCCAGAACATGCCACAGCCGCGATGCGTACAGGTTGCCACCATCCGAATACGCCACCACCGTCTTCTCGTGGGTGATTCCCAGTCGGCCGAGCCTGTCGGCAGCTTCGTCTGGGGTCGGGAGGAACGTCGTGACCGTCGTATCGGCGGTCGACAGGTCCTCGAGCCAGTACACGTGGATCGCGCCGGGGATATGACCGTCGAGGTACCTCGCGCGCGAACTCTCGGCCTCGCCCGCGAACCGGCAATCGCACACGAACAGATCCTTATCGCGCAGACGCGCGGTCAGTTCTCCGCTGCTCATCAGCAGCATGCCGGTAGCCATTTCGGCCTCCATTCTTCGCTCGCTGCCAGGCAGCGCGAGCGCAAACGCGTGCTAGTCGACTACTTCGACCCAGCTGGCGATCTCGTCGCGGGTGAGGGTCTCGACAAGCTCAGGATGGTCGCTCCGAATGTGGTCCTCGATCTGAGCGACCACCTCGTCATCTCTCTCACCCCGTGCGACGAATCCGCACTCGCATGTGATCTGCCTGGACATGTTGTTGTCGCGGCGATTGTGGAAGCCGATCCTTTCCCATATCTTGGCAGCAACCTTGGAAAAAGGTTGGATCGATGGCGTCTGGCGCTCGCACACGAATCCAGCTCTGCGGCCGCTTCGTGCTCGAACTCGACGGTCGGCGGGCCGATGCGTACCTGCCTAGCAGGCAAGGACGGCTGCTGTTCGCCTACCTCGCGCTCAACCGCGACCACGCCGCGACGCGCGGCGAGCTCGTAGACGCGCTCTGGCCGTACGCCACCCCGGCAGCTGCGCCCGCCGCCCTCAGCGTCCTCGTCTCCAAGGTCCGAGCCGCGTTGGGTAACCAGATTCTCAGCGGACGCAGCGAACTTCGGATGAACCTCCCGCCGGACGCGCGGATCGACGTCGAAGATGCCTTCGCGGCAGTCCACGAGGCGCAGTCCGCCGTGGCCCTTGGCGACTTCAAGCGGGCCTGGGGTCCTGCACTTCGCGCTCAGTTCACCGCTCGCCGCAGACTGCTGCCCGAGCACGACACCCCGTGGCTGGACCGGTGGCGCCAGCGTCTCGACGACGTGCACGACAACGCCCTCGAGGTCTACGCGACCAGCTGCCTCGGGATCGGGGGAACCGAGCTGCCCGGGGCCGAACGCGCCGCCAGACGCCTGCTCGAGCGCTCGCCGCTACGGGAGACCGGCTACGCGCTGCTGATGGACTCGCTCGCCGCCCGAGGCAACGTCGCCGGCGCGATGTGCGTCTACGACCGCGCGCGCACCATCCTTGATCAGGAACTCGGAATCACCCCCGGCCGAGCGATCCAGCAAGCCCACGCCCGCCTGCTCGGTACCTCCGCCGCAGCCACCTGAGAATCACCGCCTCTCCGACCCGCCCGCAGCGAAAAACGATTTTCTGTGTCTCGCGCACCGGTAATCGTGCCCGACCCGGGACGCTGCCTTCCCTGCCCGAACGCTAGCCAGCACAGTCCGCAGGATCACGTGGGCGTATTGGACGGCCAGCAGCAGCGGTATGAGCCAACTGCCGACGAGTCGCGAACCGCGAGCCGCTTAGGCGCCGAGCGCGGTGATCGCGTCGCCGATCAGCTTCGCGCCGAGTATCAGGCAGATGACCGCCGTCATCGTGGCGCTCTCGCGGACCATCCAGTCGTGCAGCTCGCCGAGGATCCCGGTCGCGCGGTCGCCCATGAGAAAGTAGATCGCGACCGGCGCGCCCACGCCTACCGTGGCGACCACGATGAACACGATCAGCGCGACGGCTTGGCCTACGGCGGTTGCTCCGGTCTGAGCGATCTCCGCGGCGGCGCCGACGACGAGCAGCAGGTTCTTGGGACTGACCGCCGACAGCAGCACTCCCGTCACGGCCGACTTGATGGGCGTGAACGTGTCGATTGACGTCATCCATGCCGGCAGTTCAGGCTCTCTGCCGTCCCGAGGACGTCCGCGCCACTGCCTAACCGCGAGCAGCCACAACAGGAGGCCGAGGACGATCTTGACGATGCTGAGCCAAGTCGCTGGGCTGCCGTGCTCGCTGGCCGACGCGCCGGTCGCGACGAGCAGCACGATCGTACCCAGGACGGCGATCCCCAGTACCCATCCCGTCAGGAAGGCCGGCCCGTTCGTCCGGCCTTTGGGCGTGGCGAGCATCAGCACCACGGCGATGATCGGCAGCGGGCTCAGCGCGACGCCCACGCCAAACGAGAGGACCTGGCCGATCGCCTGGCCCGTCACCGAGCCCTCCCTCGATCGGTCTCCATCCACCTACGATCTCCCGCGACCGTTAGGTGCCCATCACCCGATCCGGTTGAGAAGCACGTATCCGTCGCGCAGGGACGTCGATCGGGGTGCCGCCAGGGATCGCAGAAGCGCTCGGCTACCGGGATGTCACTCCAACTGAGGATGATCTGCGAGGGTCTCGCGACGGACGGCCACATATGCGCCGGGCAGGAGCCGAATCGTTCCAGGGGCACCGGCGTGAGCTTGAGCGGAGCGAGCACCCGACTCCAGGTGCTGCTGCCCCTCGGGCAAGAAGCCGCTACGAATCGGAACCTCACCCCGATAGCAGAGCTCGCGCACGCATGGCGTGGAGGGGATGATCTGGTGTGAACGTGCAGCGGGTGCTATCGAACGTCGACGAAGACGACCTCGATCGCGTTGTTGCCGTAGCCGAGCCGGTTCCAGATGGGAACTTCGGGCTGAACGTTTCCTGCCGCATCGGTGGCTCGCGCGCGCAGCGTCTTTCGTCCGCGTTCAGTCGGTTGCCATTCGAAGGACCAGTTCTGCCACTGATACGGACCTCTCGGGGTCTCTAGGTGCGCCGGTAGCCAATCGCCCTCCCCGGTCAGGCTCAGGTCGACATTGGTGACCGGGCCGGTGCCCGACCATGCCTTGCCGCGAACGATGCACCTGTCACCGAGGCCCACGACGGCGCCCGGGCTGGGGTCTGTTATCCGCGCCCGCGGTCGCATCACCGTCACGCGCTCTGCGGGCCGATCGTGCCACTGATACATGTAGTGGCCGGTCTCGAACTCGCCGATGAAGGGCTCAGTCAGGACTTCGATCTGCTTCAGCCACTTGACCGAGGCGACGCCGTACCAATGCGGGACGATCAGACGGAACGGTGACCCGTGGTCGGGACTGAGCGGCTCTCCGTTCATCTCATACGCGATCAGGATCTCCGCGGATGGGTCGGCGGCGTGTACGAGCGTCAGGGATCGCTCGAACGACAGGTCCGACGCGTCGATGTTCTTGAGCACTGGGTTGAGGATGTATGACCCGTGGTCGGTACCGGCGAAGCGCACTTCCACGGCGGTTGGGTGTGGCTTTGCCCGCTCGATGACCTCGTGCAGGAGCGCACCCTTCCATCGTGCTGTGGAGACTGCGTAATCGCCCCACGGCTCACCCGCCGGCAGCGGCCTCATCGCGAGTCGACCGTTCCCGGCGCACTCGAGCGTCACGACGCGCTCGACTGCCGGCAGTGCTCGCAGATCGTCCAGCGTGAGCGTGAGGGGGTTCTCAACCGCGCCGGCGATCTCGAGCGTGCCGTCGTGATCAGGTACGGGGAAGTTGCTGCGCACGTAGTGCAGCGGAGTCGGCGTCACGTCGCCGTCGAGCGCCTCGGGCGGCGCCTCGGCGTTGAACGGCTGGGCATGGATCATGGTGAGCGCTGCGCGCGCTCGTTCCAAGTTGTCGGTTACGGCCATCTCAAGCGCCTCCTCGATCGAACCTCGTGGATTCAGTAGTCGGGATCGTCAAAGCTTGGGTCGCGGTTCTCGTTGAATGCGCCGATCCCCTCCATCCGGTCTGGATGCACTGCGGAGCGCCAGTGGGCTTCCATCATGATCGAGATCGCCTGTTCGGTCGGCTGTCCGTACCCGAGCCGGACTGCCCGTTTCACGGCCTGAACCGCCGTCGGTGAGTTGCTCGCGATCTTTTCCGCGATCCGGTGCGCGGCCCCCATCAGGTCCGCCTGCGCGTAGATCTCATTCACCATGCCCAGGCGGTGTGCCTCCTGGGCGCTGATCGGATCGCCTGTCATCAGCATCTGCATCGCCCTGCCCGGCGGGAGAACGCGCGGCAGGAACACCGGTGAGCCTCCGCCCGCGGCGAGCCCGATCATTGCCTCTGGCTGACCGAAGGAGGCGTTCTCCGACGCGATGATGAAGTCGGTGCTCTGCGCGATCTCCGACCCGCCGCCGTAGGCGAGACCGTTGACGACAGCGAAGATCGGCTTCCGCAACTCACGCAGGGTGTACAACGTCCGGTCGAAGTCCTGGCGCTGCCGAAGCCACCCCTCCTTGGTCATGTTCTTACGCTGCCGGAGATCGCTCCCGACCGAAAATGCGCGGCTCCCAGCACCGGTGATGATCACCACCCGCACTGCTGGGCGGACAGCGATCGTCTCAAGGACATCGGTGAGGCTCGCGCCCATCTCCGTGGTGATGGCGTTGTCAGCGTGTGGCCGGTTCAGCGTGATGATGGCGATCGAATCGCCGGCCGGGTACTCGAGGAGCACCGGGTTGTCGGGCTCTTCGCCCTCGGGAGGCGGCGGCCCGAAGTCGAGCACGTCCCATCGTTCTGTGTTTGTCGAGCTTGCGGCCACAGCGCCTCCGGTCTGAGTCGATCGTCCTAGGTCGTGAATTCGGAGAGCCAGCGCAACCCACGAAGGCCGGGCGCGAAGCAGTACTCGCCGCCGCGCGTCACGACGAACGGCGGCATCGCCTGAAGCCGGCGCCTGATGGGTTGCGTCGGGATCGTGAAGACTCCGTTCCCAGCCGGTCTTCCAACGAGCGGATCCTGCTCCTGCGGCGCACCGATGAAGATGCCGTCGTTCAGCCACTGGGTCTTGACGAACTCGAACTGGCGCTTCAGATGGGAGCCGGCGAACACAAAGATGATGCCGCGGTCTGTGCCGTCATCTTCGAGCACACCGTCCGGGACTATCGAGCCGTAGCTGGTGCCACGCCGGATCATTCGGTGCAGGCGGACGTCCACGCTGCCCTCCCCATCAAACGCATCCCGAGGGTTGGCGCGCCGAGCGTGCGCACCCGCAGGGCACTTGAGCCCGCGGCGATCGTGGCCGTAGAGAAAGGCGTTGTTCCGGGTGTCGTCGCCGCCGAGCTCCGGGTCGTCCTGGTCGGGCGCCAACACCAGAGGGGCCCCGCTCTGCCAGCGGCCGACCATCTTGGCGCCAAGTAACGCCTCCTCCTGGCGATCCGCCGCCCGGTCTCGGAGGTAACGGCGGTACGCGGCGACACGGGTGTGCAGCTTCCGAAACACGATGTAGGTGCCGTTGCGCCCGAGGACTGTGGGGGTGGGCATGGGCGGAAGCTCTCCGGTCTCGTCGGGGTATCCGAGGATGAACTCGCCGGCCTTGATCGGCCGCTCCAGCGGATTGGACCCCGGGATCCCGCTCCCCTCGATTGCCGGTTGGCCGATCCCGTCCTTGAACCCGAACGATGTCCGACCGGTCGGGAGCTGATAGCAATCCTGGCGCCAGATCGCCTCTACCCCGGAGAGGTCCTCGACCGCCCGGCGTGCGCGCTCAAGGCTCGCCTCCAACCGCGCGACGTCGGGTGACAAGCCCGCCAGCGCGACGTGGACCTCCGTGGTACCGAGCGGCTTTTCCCAGTTCTCGGGGCTGCTCTCCCCACGATCGCCCAACTCGGCCGCGCGCGCCGCCATGCCCTGGCGGAACTCCGGCGCGAAGCTGTCGAGCGAGGCGTTCGGCATCCCCAGCGCCTTGAACCCCTGATACGTGAACGCAACTGTCACCCAGGCGTTCTGCGCCGGGCCGGATGATGCGCTGGCGGAGCGGACCACCGGCAGGAGTCGCCGGATGAGCTCCTGTCCTGCGTGTCTGTCGTCGATGCGGAGCAGGAGGTAGGTCCCGACGTACGGGGACGGTCGTTGGTGAATCGCGCCGCCTTGGATGTCGTCGAGCTCAAGGCTCGAGCTTTCCGTCGCGGTGGTGGCGCTCATGACACCAACCGCTACAGGTGCTCGGGAGGTGTGGGGGGATCCGGGTTCGGGGGCGCCAGATACGGGAACGTCTGCGACGCAGGTCGCGTCGATTGATCGACACCATCGCGGATCGTGGGTCCGTTTCCGGCGTTCACGAGCAGTGTGAGGATCGTGTCCATCACGTCGTCATTGAGTGCTCGGCCGCCACAGGTCTGATGTGCTTGGCCGCGTCGGGCGGCGAGCTCGATCTCGAGGAACGAGCCTTGCTCGGCGTACGGCTTGGCCGCGTCGACGACGAGATAGTCGGCGAGCAACAACTCGGTCAGCGGGTGTGTCCCGTCCCCGTTGGTCGGCCAGTCGGTGTTGCCGTCAAGGCTGTCCCAGAACGCGAGGTTCGCATCAAGCCTGGCGCGGTACGCCCCCAAGTAGTGCGGGGCGGGGTGAAACGCGTCGTCCATGTTGTAGAGGTCGCGGATCTCGAGATCGCGGTTGACGGAGTCGAACTCCTTGGGCGCCAGCATCAGGTTCGGCACCTCGGGTCGACCGACCCGCTCGAGCCGGACGTGGAGCTGGCCCCGCGTCAAGGTCTCGCCCACCACGCCGAAGAGATCGCCGCCCTCACCCAGGCTCGTGCGGTCGACCTCGACGACCAGGCTGAGCACGTTCTTGCCGTCGAGATAGATCGAGCCCGGGTCGCTAAACGCCAGCTTGCGCGTCGCGATCGTCTTGAGCGCCGCCGGCGCATCCAGGATGAACGGGTCCCACCGCACGCCCGCAAAGACGCGGACTCCATGCGCCTGCGCACCCCGCTCGTCATGCACGCGGAACTCGACCGTCTCGGCGGCCGGCGTCGCGCACGTGCCCAACTGCTCAAGCTGGGTCGCGCCATTACTGCCCCCGGGCTCGGAGAACACGCAATCGAACACGAGCTCCTCGTCACCGACGACGAACGGCGCGGGATCGTCGCGGTCGGTCGCAGTCAGCGGGCGTAGCCGGAAGCGGTAGATCAGCCCGTCGGAGAACTGCGCCGACGGCGGCGCGAACGGCAGCGTGTTCAGCACCAGCACGAGCGAGCCCGGACGCTCCGGGCTCGGGAACGCGTACAGGTCGGTGATGTCGGCGATCGGCTCCGCTACCGCTCGGGGCCCAGAGATGTGGTGCGACATTGCGTGTGGACGCCGGCTGGTGCTCGCGCGCCCGGGCTAGTCGCTGGCTTCGTTGAGCAACGGCTTCAGCGCGGGGTGCTGCAGAGCCTCGGCGGCCGCGGGATCGTCGAGCACCCGCTGGAAGGCGTCGTTCACGGCTAGGGCCTTGCGGATCTCTTTGACGGTGCCGGGGTAGTTGCGGGCGTACGCGGCGGCGGTCCGCTGAGCGCTGAGAATGAAGGCTTGTAGGGCGGTGAGGTCGGGAAGCCCCTCGTACCCCTCGACGTGCTGAAAGACGGCGTCGAACAGCGCCAGAGTCGACCCCGACGTGAGGAAATCTTCCATGTAGGCGTCCCACGGGCCATCGAAGCTCGTCGCGAACAGCAGCCGGGTGTCATCGTCGAATGGCACGAACCGGGCCTCGTGGATCGTGGCAACCGCCATGTTGTAATCCCCCGACTGATAGCCCGGCGTGTTCTGCAGTGCGCCCAGCGCCTCCCGCAGGGCGCTCCCGTGTCCGGGCTTGATCCGGAAGAACAGGCTGAACTCGCTTGTCGAGCCAACGCCGACACCCGGTCGGGATGTGTTTGTCGCAGATGATGTCGCCAAGACCGCCTCGTATCGCTCGCTTGTGCCGTGAACCGCCGCCCCGAGCCAAGCTTCTGAGACGACAACCCCGGCGTCATCACCCGAATCGGATGAGCGGCACGCCGGCGGAGGTCAACGGGATCCCGGCGGCTCGACGGTCGCGCACACTGTGCGCGTGTCACTATCGACGCTCGATCCTCGAACGTCGCGGAGGGCGATCTCATTGAGCCCCCCACCAGCTGACTCTACCGCCACGAATCCGCCCGCGGGCTTTCCGCGGATCCTGCCGCACCTGATCTATGACGACGTGGACGCTGCGATCGCCTGGCTGACCGAGGTGTTCGGATTTCAGGAGCGCACGGCCGCGCATCACACCGACGCCGACGGCAAGACGGGCCGCGCCCAGATGAAGGTGCTGGGCAGTCTGATCACGATCGGCCGGCCCTCGGTTCATGGCGACAGTCCTCGTCGCGGAGTCAGCAGCATGCTCTACGTGTACGTCGACGACGTCGAGGGTCATTACGAGCACGCCCAGGCCCGAGGGGCGCTGATCGTCACCGAGCTTCAGATACATGCCGGCGACCGGCGCTACCAAGTCGCCGACCTCGAAGGGCACCAGTGGACCTTCGCGCAGCACCTCTATGACGCCGGACCGACGGAGCAGCATGCATAGTGTCCGAGCCACGGCCGCTTCCTACTGAGCGCTCTCAACCGGATGCGCGAGCGAAAGGGGCCGGGGGCCCTTTATTCGCCCGATCCGCCCGGCGCGGGAAGCCAGTCGACTCTCCGTCGCGGTGTCAATCGTCGAGCGCTTTCACGCGGTAGCGGGCGTCGGGCCGGGCGCAGCGAGGTGGTCTTGCTATGCCAGCTGGCGGAGATTCGAGCGCTCGGTCAGACTCACGCAGTGCCAGCGGGTCGCCCGCCCCAGGTCAGCAAGTGAGGCCGAAGTGCCCGCACATGGTCGTCGCCGACGCCGCGCCGCCGAGCTTGGCGAGCCCGAAGATCTGCTCGGTCGTTGCCAGGAGCGAGTAGTGCGTCCACTGCGTCCCGTCCCGTCCCGAGGACTTGGACGAGACCACGATCATCGGTATGCGGTTGTTTGGTGGAGAGGTGGGACCCTGAGACATATTTGACGAGCCCTCGTCGAACGTTACAAAGATCACGGTGTTGCCGGACTTGTACTGCGGCGTGTTCATGAACAGCGGCATCTCGCTGGCGAGCCAGTGATCCGCAGTCGCGGTCGAACAGTCGTGCCCGTCGTTACACAGGTTAGGCGCGACGAACGTGAACTTCGCCGACAGGTCCGGTGTGGACCCGGTCGTGTACGGAGTGTCGTACTTGGGGCAGTCGGGTCCGAGTGTCCTGACGTAGTAGGCCTCAGGGTTGTGCCTGACGGCGTACTCCGCGGAGTTGCTGGTGTCGCACGGCGATGGCATCGACTCTTCGAAGGACCGCGACTGTCCGTTGGGGAGCTGATTGAAGATGCTTTGGTGAGCCAGTTGCTGGTAACTATCGTCGTAGCAACACGGGATTCCGCCAGTGGCTCCCGTGTAGTTGTCGGCGCTGTAGTGCCCGAGCGCGTGATAGTTCGTCGCGTTGCCGTACGCCTTCGCGAGCTGGGTGAAGTAGGTGCAGCAGTTGTTACCGATGATGTTGCTCTGATCTTCATTCTCAAACCAGATCCACACCACGTGCTGGATCTTCCCGGCGCCACTTCCGCTCCCGGCCGACCCGCCGGTCGAGCCGGGCGATCCAGGCGTGCCGGTAGAGACTGCCGAGCCACTGGTCGAGCTGCCGTGCCGCAGCCCCGGACGCGCATGCGTCGTCGGCGCTGGAAGCTCGGAAGTGCGCGTCGTCACCGTGCTAGCACCGCACCCGGTCAGGGTCAGGGTCAGGGTCAGGGCCACCACGATCGCCGACAGTCTGCGCACCAACCCATTCTCCCCCCGGCCACACCCTGCTTCAACCACCCGATCGCACGACCGCGGGACCAAACCGACGCACATACACGCCCTCGGGCTTGCCAATCGCGAGGCGCTCGCGTAGTCGGCCGACCGGCCGCCAAGACCCGCTGGTGCCAGCAGCATCGGCTGAGTGGCTGGCGAGTTCTTTCGCGACAAGCGCTCGTTCCGCCGGCGCGGTCGCTCACGGACGCCGGGTCGCCAATGCGCTCGCGCGAACCACCGCCGTCTCAGACGCAGGAGCGATCGCCAGCGGTGATGCTTGCCATCCGCGCAATGGTCAACTCCGCGATGCGATGTCGAGATGCGTGGAGCAGAGCGATGCAGCTCCAGCGGAGGAATGATTCGGGCCAGGCGGCCGTCGACCGCGGGAGCCTCGATGATCGAGGCGGGCAGGGAGACTCTCGGCGATGTGGTTGCCGTTGCTAAACCGGACCGGAGCTGACCTAAATCGCGGATAGGGTCCGCGGCATCGTCAACGAGTAGGGGAGAGGGCAGGATGTCAGAACGCGACGAGTACATTCCCGGCGTGCCGTGCTGGGTCGATGCGAGCTACAAGGATCCGGAGAGCGTGCTGCCGTTCTACCGCGGGCTGTTCGGCTGGGAGTTCATTCCGGCGATGGAGACCCCGGGTGAGCGGTTCTTCATCGCCACGATCCGCGGTGGCAGCACCGCCGGGATTGGTGAGCTGCCGGCAGATCACCCGCCGGTGCCGGCGTGGAACACCTACGTCGCCGTCACGAGCGCGGATGAAGCGGTCGCCAACGTGCAGGCTGCAGGAGGCGAGGTGCTCGCATCGCCGTTCGACGTCGTTGACGCCGGCCGGATGGCGATCCTCAAGGACCCGCAGGGCGCGGTGTTCTGCGTCTGGCAGGCCGGCCGGACCAAGGGTGCGAAGGTCGTCAATGAGCACGGCGCCGTGAACTTCAACACCCTCCACACCCCCGACCTGGATGCGGCCAAGAAGTTCTACGGCGAGGTGTTCGGATGGACGACGCTATCGCTCGCCGGCGCGGAGTTCTGGACGCTGCCGGGCTACGGCGACTATCTTGAGGCGATCGTTCCGGGGATGCGCAAGGGCGCGGCTGAGATGGGAGCGGCCGGGTTTGAGGACGTCGTCGCGGTGCTCGAACCGCTGAAGGACGGCGAGCACCCGCACTGGCATGTGACATTCGCGGTCACCGACGCCGACGCAGCCGCCGCCGAGGCGCCCGAGCTCGGCGGCGAGGTGCTCGTCCCACCGTTCGACGCCCCGTACGTTCGTCTGACGGTGCTGGCGGATCCCGAAGGTACGCCGTTTACGGCCAGCCAGTTCGTGGCTGAGAACGGGTAGCTCCTCGCCGGACTGCCCTGTAGCGTCCCCTGCAGCCGGCAACCTGGTGGGCGCGCTGAAGTCGGGGACGCTTGGGAGAATCATGGTGTGCGTTCTCGCCAGACACTGAGAAGCCGACCGACGAATCGTTGCTGTGTGGGCGGCTGAGACCAACCTACCTCCAGCTCACCCCACGCGAGCTCGAGGTGCTAAGACATCTCGCACGCGGGCTCTCCAACGCCGAAATCGCGACCGCGCTCTATCTCAGCGAGGCGACCGTGAAGAGCCACGTCGCAACCATTCTCTCCAAACTCAGGATCCGCGACCGCGCACAGGCCATCGTCCACGCCTACGAAACCGGCCTCGTCCACCAGGCGAGCCCACCCGCGCCAATTCACCAGGAACGTGATGCGCGCCCCAACCAGGCCAACGCCCGCTGCTCGCGATGCTGCTACCCGTTCCGACCGGCCGAGTCCGGTCGACTACTCGACGCCCGGATTGCGGCGCACGCGTGACTCACCCGACGATCCCTTTCGTCTCTCGACCGGTATCCCAGCTGGTGATCGCAATAGCGACGTTGCGGGAGGTGACTCTCGGGTCGCCCGAGAGCTGGCGCACTACGATCGGGAGTCGATGGCGGTCCTGAATTCAAGGATCCTGCTTCGGGGACACGAGCGGGTCATGTGGACGGCGCGGCGGAGTGCGCTTGGCCCGAGCGGGTCGGTGAGGCCGATGAGATGAGGTCCGCAGCGCGGTCGCGATCGAGGCAGGGGGTGTGGGGTGACGCGCGGGTGCGGCGGATGTTGGTCGGCGGGGTCGTACTCATGCTCGCCGGCGTTCTGGGGTCCTGTGGCTCGACGGCGGCCGCGCCCGGTCTGTTGTCGTCGAGCCAGACGCTGAGGTTTCGGTTAGTCGCGAAGACGACCCAGAAGCTGGACAGCGTCGTCTGGACTGGTCGGCAGTTCCTCTACGTCCAGAACACCGCGAACACGGTCTGGGCCGCGCCGCCGGCGGGTCGCCCGTTGCATCGGTTTGCGAAGATGCCAAGGCTGGTGGAGGAGACACGGTGCGTCCTCTCGGCTGGCAGGTACGGTTTCCCGTCCGGTGCGATCTTCTGCCACTCGCCGGACAACAAGATCTACGAGATCAGCACGGACGGCTCTCGCGAGACTGTGTTCGCGACCCTCCCCGCGCACTACCCGCCTGCGGCAGACGGAGCGCTGGCGTTTGACACCGTCGGCCGCTTCGGCTACCGGTTGCTTGCGGCGACCGGGCGTTCTGGCGGCGCGAAACCCGCTGGAGGTCAGGTGGATGCGGTCGACGCTCACGGGCGGGTGCAGCGGGTCGGCAGCTACTCCGGGCCGGGGGGCGCAGACGAGCTTGTCATCGCGCCCCGTCGATTTGGGTCGGTCGGCGGGGACGCGCTCCTGACGGTCGATGCCGGCGGAGGCGGTGGCAGGGTTGTCGCGTTGAATTCCCGCGGGAGGACGCGGACGATCGCGATCATGCCCACGGGGCTGAGCCCGATCGCGGCGATCCCGACGGTTCTGAGTGGGACGGCGAGGACGACACGGGCTCCGCTTCCAGGCCTGTACCTCACCGACGACAAGACGGGCGACACCTACATGGCGCCGGCAGCCGCTCTTGCCAGATACGCCGGCGATGTGATCGTCGGCACGGAGTCTCCTCGCGCTCAGTTCTGGATTCTCGCGCCGCGCGGCCAGGGTTTCGCCGACACACCGCTGCGCAACAACCTGGCCGCCGGCACAAGCCTCGAGCAGGCGATCTTCGTCAGCTGAACGCCGCGCAGGCGCTGGCGACCTCAGCGGCACACAGAGTGCCATCGCCGGCCAACGACACAGGGCGGCCGGAGCCGCGTCGGGCGAGTGAGGCGCTCTGCTCAAGCCCCGCGCAGAGCGTCGGCGACCACACCGAGGAACGGTCTCGACGGAACCGGACGATCGCATTGGTCAGTTGGCCGCCGCAACTACCACGCACGCAGACAGAGCCCGCTCATGCGCGCGAGATCTCAGTGTGGCGCCGTCGGCTCTACGAGGCAAGCTGACAACGGCTCGAGGACGAACAGCCTCAAGGTGTCGTTACGCGACCGCGCTGACTTAAAGCTCCTGTGGTTGCGCCGCGATCAAGCACATCCTCCGTTGAGAGATTGGCTCAATGCGTTGGGATCTAACGCACCAGGCCTACGCTTTGCCCGTACTCGGCTCAGTCCGCAAAGACTAGGCTTGTGAATATGGGCATGCGGCCGTCGCGAGAAACGCTGGCTTCAATGCTGCGCACGCACGGGGAGGATGACCGTCCTGGAAGCGCTGCACGATCGAACCGCCCAGCCCGCCGAGCATGAGCCACACGACGATCATCCCGATGCGGGCGGAACGCGAGCCGAAGAGCCGTTCGAGGACTCTCATGTGGACGCAAGTTCGGGGTCTTGTGCGACGGCGCGTCGGAGTGCTTGGTCGAAGCTGATTGGCTTGATGTCGTACAGCGCCATTCCGGAGGGGTCGGCGACGACCGTTGGCACGGCAAGCCCTTCGATCAGCGGTCTCGCTACGCCCGCGTCGACCGGTGTGACGAGCCCAATCCAGAGTGAGGAGAGCCACGGGGTGATCAGCGGCACGGGGATCCGCAGCCTGCGACGGATTCCGAGGACTTCGGCCATCCGGTCGAGCATCTCGCCGTAGGTGAGCACGTCGGGGCCGCCGATCTGAATCTCCCTCCCCGCCGACGCTTCGACCGTCAGTGCCTCAACCAGATAGCTCAAGGTGTCGTCGACTGCGATCGGCTGGGTCGCGTTCTTCAGCCACGCCGGTGCGATCATCGCCGGCAGCCGCTGCACGAGGTAGCGCAGCGTGCGATAGGACTCGCTCTGCGGCCCGACCACCATCCCGGCCCGGAAGTAGGTCACCGCGGGGCCGTGCTCGCGGAGCGCGAGCGCGGTCTCGTGCCGGCTGCGTAGGTGCTGGGATTGCGGGCGGTCACCGAGGCCACCGAGGTAGATCACGCGCTCAATCCCCTCCGCGCGCGCCATGCGGGCGAATGCAGTGGCGGCGGCGCGCTCGCTGGCGGCGAAGTCCTTGGGTCCGCCTCGACCCATCGAGTGGATCAGGTAATACGCCACGTCCACCCCGTGGCCTGCGCCGCGCAGTGTTTCTGGACGCAGCACGTCTCCCTCATGCAGATCGAAGCCCGCGCGCTCGAGCTCGCGGGCGCGAGTCCCGCCGCGATCGCGTACCAGGCATCGCACCTCCCGTGCCGAGCTTGCCAATTTGGCGGCGAGGCGACCGCCGATGAACCCGGTCGCGCCGGTGACGAGCACCCTTTCCGTCATGTCACGGTGCGGTGGGCGACGGTGTCGGCGCGAGCGAGGCGGCCAGTCGCTCGGCCTTCTGCTCCTCGAAGCCGCCGACCTCGCTGGCGAGTACTCGGCCGGAGCGCTCGACGATTAGCACCGCGATCGTGTCGGTCCCGGCGAGCCCGAGGTCGTCTACGACCCTTCGGACGTCGGTGTAGACGGTGATCGTGCGAGCGCGGGCAGAGGTGTCCGGGATCCCGCGAGTCATGCTGCGTTGTGCTGCTTGGGGAGATCGCCGGGTAGCTCATAGTCCTTGCCGTCGAGAGCTCGACCGGACAGCGGGCTCAGCGTCTGCGCCTGCGAGGCGGCGAGTGTGCGCCTGAGACCAGCGAGAGCCCTAGCGCCGACACGGTTGAACGCAAGCGCCAGGAGCGGGTCGGCGATCCTGAGCACGCCCTTCAGCGCGAGGTCCGCGTCGTAGGTGACGCGCGTTCCCTCGGCGATCGACTCGAGCGTGATCCTGTCCCGCGAGACCACGGTGGCGTTCTCGCCACGGACGGTGACCGCATGCGGCGGGTCGTACTCGACGATCCGATAGGTGAGCTCGTTCTTGCGGCCGAGAAACTCGGCAACCAACCGAAACTCGGTTCCCTCACCTACCGCTGGACCGCCCAAACGCTCCGCTTCGACTACGCCCGGATCCCATTCCCTGGTTGTCGAGAAGTCGCTCAGGTACGCGAACACCTCGTCGAGGAGACGCGGGGTTTCCAAGCTCGCGTTGTAATGAGCCATCGGACGTCTCCTTAGGAGTTTGAGCGCGCAGCAATCGCAGTTCGAGGGTCCTGCCAACCGCTGAGGCGCTCGCATTCGGCCCATAGCCGCTCCTGCTCCTGCAGCGTCTCCCTCGTGCCCGGCAGGAGGTGAGTGGGGCGAGACCGGCGGTCGTGCCAGAACCGGCCAGAGCTGCGGCCCGGCTCGGCCGCAGCTCCGAGCCATACGATCGTGTCGGCCCCCTGCGCGGGTGTTCTGAGCAGCGGCCGGGTCGCTTTGTAGAAGCGAGGCAGCGAGGATTGCACGCCCGGGGTGTCCACCCAGCCCGGGTGCATCGCGTGGACCACGACCCCGGTGTTCGCCAGCCGCTGCGCCCAGATCTCGGTGAGGATCGCCTGCGCGCGCTTCGTGCGCGCGTACACCTTCGGGCCGTCGAACCGCCCGTCCTCGCTCTGTAGGTCGTTCACCGTGATCCGCTGTGTGTACATGCCGCCCGAGGAGACGTTGATGACGCGAGCGGGGGCGCTTTCTCTCAGCAGCGGGAGCAGCAGGTTCGTCAACAGAAACGGGCCGACCACGTTCGTCGCGAGTGTGAGCTCGATCCCGTCGGCCGAGAGCGCGCGTTCCTGCGTCATCACGCCGGCGTTGTTGACCAGCGCGTGGATCGGCTCCTGCGCGGCGAGGCGCGTCGCGCATTCGCGCACCGACTCGAGGCTGCTGAGGTCGCAGACGCTGATCCGAACATCGCTGTTCCGTGTCCGCTCGATGATCGCGGCGCCGGCTCGGGCGCCGCGCTCCTCGCTGCGCACGAGCAGGCGAACGCTCGCCCCGAGGCGCGCAAACCCCTCGGCTGCTGCGAGCCCGATTCCAGACGTCGCACCCGAGACGACCACAACTTTGCCCTCGAGGCGCTGGAGTTCGCCTGCCTGCCATGTGTTGTTGCGGACGCGGTAGCCAGCGCTCGTGTAGCCGCCGACGACGGAGCGGTCGAGGATGGTGTCAACGATGGAATCGATCATCTGTCTCATGTGACGGCCCCCGGCACCCCGGCGACTTGGCGCCGTCGGGATGCGCCTGGGGGTTCGCGATCAGCCAGCCGGGATCAACACCTGGTTGATCGCGTGGATCACGCCATTGGATGCCTTGACGTTGGCCGTGATCACGCGCGCACCGTTGACATAGACCTTGGCACCGCGAGTTCGGATCGACAGCGTGCCGCCCTCCAGCGTGGTCAGCGACCTGTGCTTGACGACCTGGGCCGCGGTGAGCCTGCCGCTCACCACGTGGTAGAGCAGGACGGCCTTCAGCTTCGACTTGTTCTTGGCGAGTGCGGCGAGTGTCGCCCTGGGCACCTTCGCGAACGCGGCGTCCGTGGGCGCGAACACCGTCAGTGGCCCCGATCCGGAGAGGGCGCCCGCGAGGCCCGCCCGCTTGACGAGCGAGACGAGCGTCTTGAACGAACCGGCGGCGGCGGCTGTCTGGACGATGTTCTTGGTGGGCTTGTGCGGTGCCGATGCCGACGAGGCGACCGCACCGAACGTCATCGCGCCAACGAGCGCTGCGACGAGTGCTGCGACCAATGATTTTCTCATTTGCGAGAGTCTCCTTTGTATAGATATTGTCCAAGGACTGTACAGCCCGGGAGTAATCGTGTCAAGAGTCTGTACAGGGTCTGTACACTCATCGCATGAGTGCTCATGAACCCGACCGCGGGCCCGTGCGGATCGGGGAGCTGAGCCGCCGCGTTGGGGTCACACCGGAGGTCCTCCGCGCATGGGAGCGTCGGTACGGGATCCTGTCGCCCGCTCGCACCGCAGGCGGATTCCGCCTCTACGACGAGGACGACGAGCGGCGGATCCGTCGCATGCTCGAGCACCTCGAGCAAGGCCTATCGGCGGCCGAGGCAGCCCGGCTCACGCGAGCTGAGCCGCCGGCGCTAGTTGACCCCGCGGCCGGCACGGATGACGGAGGCGGTGCACCGACCGCAGCTGCGCTCGGCGACCAGCTGCGCCGCGCGCTCGACGGATTCGACGACGTCGGCGCGCATTCCGCGCTCGACCGGCTCCTGGGTTCCTACCCGCTCGAGAGCGTCCTGCGGGATGCGATCCTTCCCTATCTTCGCGAGCTCGGCGAGCGCTGGGCGCGCGCTGACGCGTCGGTCGCGCAGGAGCACTTCGCCAGCGCGCTGCTGCGCGGCCGTCTGCTGGGCCTGGCGCGCGACTGGGGGCGCGGTCGGGGTCCGCGCGCGCTGCTCGCGTGCGTTCCCGGAGACCAGCACGATCTCGGGTTGATCTGCTTCGGGCTCGCGCTCCGTGCTCACGGCTGGCGGATCACCTACCTCGGGCCCGATACTCCGCTGCTGACGCTGATGGAGACAGCGGAGCTGCTACAGCCGGCGCTCGTCGTCGTCAGCGCCGCGCTTCCCGAGCTGGCTCAAAGCACTCTCGGCGGCCTGCGCCAGCTCGCCTGCGTTGCCATGCTCGCGCTCGCCGGCCCTGGAATCGATGCGAGCATCGCCGAGACCGTCGGTGCCCGATGGCTCAACGAAGACCCCGTCGCAGCCGCGGCGAGCACCGCTTCCGCCGGCTGACGCGACCTCATAGCCAAGTGATTCGTGTCCCTACAGAGGTCGCGGTCGTGCCAGTACACGGCCAGATCTGGTCCTGACCTCGGCGGTCCGGTTAGTGAACCACCCACCAGGTGGCCGACCCCGCTCGGTCCACGCCGGCGGACGCAGATCTCGGGACATAGCCACTTCTGATGCCGCCGCTGGGGCTCGAACCCAGGACCTTCGGATTAAAAGATGCTCTTCAACATCAACTTATAAACATCTACCAATGAAACACCAGCTCTAGAGCAGCTCACCCAGCTACAGTACCTACCGCCAGATCGAGGAGCGTCTCGCGGACATCGGCCGCGAGCGCGACGAGGTGGGCGCTCGAATGATCAGCCTGCTCGACGGTGCGGCGTTCGACGGACGCCGAATCGATCCGTTTCAGGCCCGGTGGCTGGAGCTCCGAGGCCGGGCGCTGATCGCCCGGGCGTGGTCGCTCGCGCACAGCTGACCCCAGCCGGCACCGGTGGGCCTTTTACTTGCACGTACACGGCTTGTCCTTCGGTCTCCCGGATCCGGATCTGGGCAGGCCCGTGTGGCGACTCAGTCAGACAGAACCGTGGTCGACATCCGAAGCCGCTTGCTGCGCATGAGCAGCCGTGCTGCAGCGTCGCTTGATCTAGCGTCCTGCGTTTGCTGATCTGTTCGGCGTCAATAGCCGCCGGCGTTGGCTGAGGTTGAACTACCCGTCGAGGAGCGCGAGTCCGTTGACGCGGGCTGAGGCAGATCTCGTTCCTGGACGCGGAGATCACCGCGGCGCAGCCCGAGTACCGGCGTGCCCACCGCAGCCGCTGCAGCCGCGCCGATATACGCGTTGTTGTGTGTGTTGACTAACGAAGCCGCGTCAGCCGCCGGAGTCGACCCTCAGCGCGCGACCGCCGCGCCTGTCCACGCAGCAACAGCAACAGCGCAGACAGTCCGAGCCACGTAAGCAGCTTCCGTGCCGTGCGTCGCGCGCCAACTTCGTCCCCCCCACCTTCCTCCTCTGGACCCGGCGACGTTGACCCGTACTGCCTGAGCAATCCAGGCCCTTCGCGCAGCCGGCGAAGTTGGCCGCCCATTTCAGCCACAGGTCGCGTCCGTCCCGGCTGATCCACTGGGCCGGGAAGCTCGCCCCATAGCCGTTGGACGGGCCGAACTCGCTGACCGGCCACGAACGAGAACGGCCCCTACGGCGTCGGCGCCTCGAGGATCACCAGTTCGGCGCCCCCTTCCGACGCCGGGGGCGTCCGAGGATAGGAGTAGGTGAAGGTCAGCAGGTAGCGGTGCAGCGGCCGTCGTAGGTCGCCTGCGGATAGGTGATGTGCGAGTTCCAGTCGAGCACCGGCGGTCGCCGCGGCGCAGCGAGCTCGACCACCGCGGCGCAGCGCGTCCGTCCCGCTGCCGGCCTGGAGCCCGGCGAACCACTGCCATCGAGCGGGATCGGTGACGTTGGCGACGCCCGGACGCACTCGCCCGAGCAGCAGTCGTGGACGCGTTGAACTCGCGCTCGTCCCGATCGCGTACACGTAGCCGTCCGGATACACGCCGCCGCGGCCTCCGCCGTCGATGAACGTCAGGTTCCCGAGCGGAGCCGCGAACGGCTTTCCGGCAGAGCGCCAGGTCTCACCGTGATCCGTCGGAGTAGGCGATGCCCACCAAGCCGGTGAAGGGCCGTTCGCGGACCAGTTCCAGTTGCGCTGCTCGGTGGCGTAGAAGACGCCCGCGGCCTCGACGAAGCCGATGCTGTAGTACGGCCCGAGCGGCCCGTCGTCACGGTCTCGGTCGCCGTCGATCTGCGCCCACGTGTGCGGCGCCGGCGAGACGGGTCCCCGACGTGGCTGAAAGCGCAGGTTCGGCGGGGTGCCGCTGACCCGGGCGAGCGATTGTCGCCACAGGCCGCCGCGCACTGGTACGTCGACGCCGCCATCATCCATCATCACGTAGTGGCGCCGTCGTCGCTCCACACGGTCGGCAGGATGTCTCCGGACTGGTTGCCGGCGGGTCGTAGCGCCCGCTCGTCCATCGCGCGCCGACGATGATCCTGCTCATCCCGAGCGGCGTCACGTTAGCGCGCGACAACGCGCCGCCCGCGAAGATTCGTCTCCGTAATCCGTGCGCCCGCTGCCCCACCGACGCCGCCACCCTGAACGCGAACAGCGCGACGAGACGCCGAGCGCGAGCTGCTGCGCGAATCCTGATGCCAGCTAAGCTACCTAGCGAAATGTAAATCAGAATAAAGCTGGCTACCGCTCGCGACATCGAAGTGAAGCCCCGCTCCCTCCCGAAGAATCGCAGTAGCGTTCTTTGATCCGTCGCCGCACACCCCCCATCTCTCACCATCACCCCGCTTGTTCTGCGAAAGAATCGTCGAAGCACTCCCGTCCCACAACCGTCCCTGTGAAATACCACCGCAGCCAACAGCCTCCTCCCGCTCCTGTCCAAGTCGCCTCAAAATTGCTTCTCCATGCCAGCTGCCACCCCATCCCTTTCACTCTCTACACCAACACCCACTCCCACTTCATCCTCAACTCAAACAGCCACTTCTGATGCCGCCGCTGGGGCTCGAACCCAGGACCTTCGGATTAAAAGCCCGCTGCTCTACCAACTGAGCTACGGCGGCGAGTCCCGCATGATCGCGCACCTGACGCCGGTCGGGGCACGCGCTGCGGGGATCTGAGGCTAGCCCGCGTAGGCCACGGTCTCGATCTCCACGAGCATGCGGGGGTCGATCAGACCGCTGACCTCGACCATGGTCATGAGGGGACGGTGGTCGGCGAAGAAGTCGCCGTGGGCGCGGCCGACCTCATCGCTGCGGGAGATGTCTGTGACGTAGACGCGGTTGTGGATGACGTCGGCGGGGCCGAGACCGACGCGGGAGAGCTCGTGGAGGATCTTGGTGAAGATCTCGACGGCCTGGTCGTAGGGGGTGATGCCGCACACCGCGCCCTCGGGCGTCACCGAGGTGGTCCCGCCGACGAGGACGAAGTCGCCGACGCGCAACAGCCTGCTGAAACCGAACTGACCCTCGAACGGGGACGGGGGGTCGCCGGGGAGGCGCTCGGTCAATGGAGGAAGTGGCGGCGGCTGGTGAACACCATCGCCCCGCCCACCTTGTCCACCGCCTCCACCGTCTCGTGGTCCCGCACCGAACCGCCGGGCTGGATGATGGAGGTCACGCCGGCGTCCAGTGCCAGTTCGGGCCCGTCGGAGAAGGGGAAGTAGGCGTCGGACGCGAGCACCGCGCCCTGCACGCCGTCGCGCGCCTTGGCCAGCGCCAGGCGCACCGAGTCCACGCGACTCATCTGCCCCGCCCCGACCCCGATCGTCTGGAGATCGCGGGCGATGATGATGCCGTTGGACTTGGTGTGCTTGCACACCCGCCAGGCGAACGAGAGCTGCTGCCATTCGGCCTCGGTGGGCCGGCGCTCGGTGACCACCTGCATCTCAGAGCGCTCCTCCAGGTCGAAGTCGCGGTCCTGGACCAGCAGGCCGCCGATCACCTGGCGCAGGTGCGGCTCGATCATGTTGGGGATGCGGCGCTCCTGATCGTCGAGGATGCGCGTGTTGGGCTTCTCGGCCAGCTCGGCCAGCGCCTCCTCGTCGTAGCCGCGGGCGAACAGGACCTCGACGAACTGATCAGACAGCGCGCGGGCCAGCTCGCCGTTGACGCCGCGGTTCAGGCAGACGATGCCGCCGAAGGCCGACTGGGGATCGCACGCGTAGGCCTTGGTGTAGGCCTCGATGGCGGTCGACCCGCAGGCCACGCCACACGGGTTGTTGTGCTTGATGATCACGCACGCCGGGATCTGGAACTCCGAGAGGAGCAGGCGGCCGGCATCGAGGTCGAGCAGGTTGTTGAAGGAGAGCGGCTTGCCGCCCAGTTGGGACACCATCGACAGCACGTGCGTCCGGGCGCCGACCTGCTCGTAGTAGGCGGCGCGCTGGTGGGGGTTCTCCCCGTAGGGCAGCTCGAGCACCTTCTCGAAGGCGCGCACGAACAACGGCGGGAAGTCCTCGCGCTTCTCCTGAAACCAGCGGGCGATCGCGGTGTCATAGCGCGCGGTGTAGGCGAACGCCTCGGCGGCGAGGCTCTCCCGGGTGTTGGGCGACAGGCGGCAGTCGGATTCGCGCAGCTCGGCCAGGACGGCGTCATAGGCGACCGGATCGACCACGGGCACCGCGAAGGCGTGGTTCTTGGCGGCGGCGCGGATCATCGTGGGCCCGCCGATGTCGATGTTCTCGATGACCTCCTCGTCCACGGCACCGCGCTGGGCGGCGGTGCGCTCGAACGGATACAGGTTCACGCAGACCAGGTCCACGAACTCGACGGCGTGCTCCTCGGCGGCGGCGAGGTGCTCGTCGTTGTCACGCACCGCCAGCAGCCCGGCATAGAGCTTGGGGTGCAGCGTCTTGACCCGGCCGTCCATGATCTCCGGGAAGCCGGTGAGGTCCGAGATCGATCGGACGCGGATGCCGTTCTCGATCAGCGCCCGTGCGGTGCCGCCGGTCGAGATGACCTCGATGCCCAGCTCGGTGAGGCCGCGGGCGAACTCGACGATCCCCGTCTTGTCAGAGACCGAGAGCAGCGCGCGCTTGACCTGGACCTCCTCGGACGCCGTCGCCGGCACGCTCATCGGCTGTGCGCTTGCGTCCATAGGCCCCAATCTACCGTGAGATGACCACTCGACGCGGGTTGGCCGGGTCCAGGCGCACCGCTCCCCGCGCGATCGACTGCACCGCATCGACGAGCAGGTCGTGCTCGATGGGATGCAGCACCGCGAGCACGGCATCGGCATCGAGGGCATCCGGCAGCTCGACCGCGTGCTGGCGGATGAGCGGGCCGGTGTCGACACCGCCGTCGACGAAGAACACGCTGACCCCGAACACCTTGGCCCCGTAGTCAAGCGCCTGCTGCACCGCGCCCAGGCCCGGGAAGGCCGGCAGCAGCGACGGGTGGACGTTGATCACCCGGCCCGGGAAGGCCGCCAGGAACGCGTCGCTGAGCAGCTGCATGTAGCCGGCCAGGACCACCAGCTCCACCTCGCGCTCGCGCAGCCACCCCACCATCGCGGCATCCCGCTCCGGGCGGTCGGCGAACGCGTCGCCGGCAAAGGCCTCGGCGTCGATCCCGGCCGCGCGGGCGCGCGCCAGCGCCTGGGCCTCCGGCTTGTCCGACGCGACCCCGCGCAGCACGACCCCATCACGCCCGTGGGCCCGATCGATCAGCGCCTGGAGGTTCGTGCCGGTGCCGGACGCCAGAACGCCGACATTCATGCCGCGGCCAGCTTGGGGAAGCGGCCGCCGGTGGAGCGCAGGGCGCCGGCCTGAAGCAGCTGGTCGACCCGGCCCAGCACCTCCTCGGAGCGCAGGTGGGCGAACGCGCCGTACTCGGTGAGCCCGTCATAGGCGTTCTGCACCACGACCTTGGAGCGCCCCCCGCGGAGGATCTCCACGGCGCGGGTGCGCCCGACCGGTGGCTGTGCGGCGACCACGACGCCGAGGATGGCGTCATCGAGGTCGAGCGGACCGCCCGCGTTCGCCGCCCCGGACCCGGCCCCCGCTCCGCCCGCACCGGCGACCACACGTGCGGACTGCGGCGCCGGGACCAAAGACGGCTCACACACGTCACAGCACGGCACCCCGTCCACCGCCACCCCCGAGGAGGCGTCCCCGAAGTGGTCGAGCAGCGCCCGCCGCCGGCAGCCGTCGCCCTCGACGTAGCCCCACACCGACCGGTACTGATTCCAGCGCACCCGCTCGGCCTCACGCGCCGAGGACACACACAACGCCGAGGCGCGGCGATCCCAGCCGCCGGTGATCCGCCCCACCGCGCGGTCGCGGGGCGCCGGAGCGGGCGTGAGCACGCCGGCGCGGGCGAGGTGGCCCAGCACCGCGCGCACCGCCTCCTCGTCTCCCGCGCCCTGGTCACCCAGAGCGCCGGCCAGCTCTGACACTGGCAGGTCATAGCGGCCGTCGCAGCCCGCCCACGTGAGCCGCTCGCCCACCCGATCAAACGCCGCGGGGGTCACCCGCGAGCGCTGGATGAAGAAGACATGGAGGCCTTTGTCGCGCGACTCGGCGAAGAGCAGGCAGCGCGCCGGGTCGCCGTCGCGTCCGGCGCGGCCGGCCTCCTGGTAGTAGGCCTCCAGCGAGCTCGGCACCGCGGCGTGACAGACGGTGCGTACGTTGGCCTTGTCGATCCCCATCCCGAAGGCGTTGGTGGCGACGATCACCGAGACGCGCCCGCTCATGAACTGCTCCTGGGCATCGCCGCGCTGCTCGGGGCGCATGCCCGCGTGGTAGGCGACCACGCCGCCGTCCAGCGCGCGCGACAGCATCCCGGCGAGCTTCTCGGTGGCGCCCCGGGTACCGGCGTAGACGATTGCGGGACGGGCGTCCGTCTCGGACAGCGCCGCGACCAGGCGCTGCTCCTTGTCGCGCGCGCCGCCGCAGCGCACGACGGCGAAGCTGAGGTTGGGGCGGTCGAAGCCGGTGGTGACGCGCAGCGGGTCGCGCAGCCGCAGCCGGGACGCGATGTCGTCGGCCACTCGTGGGGTCGCGGTGGCGGTGAGCGCCATGAGCGAGCGGGCGCCCACTCCCGCCGCGACATCGGCGAGCCGGAAGTAGTCGGGGCGAAAGTCGTGGCCCCACTCCGACACGCAGTGCGCCTCGTCGACCACGAACAGGCCCACATCAACCGACCCCAGCGTCCGCGCGAACGCCGGCGAGGCAAAGCGCTCGGGCGCCACGTAGAGCAGGCGGACCTCGCCGCGGCGCACGCGGGCCATCGCCTCGGCGTTGGCGTTGTGGCTGCGCTGGGAGTTGACCATCGTCACCCGGCCGGGCGCGATGCGGTGGACCGCCCACGCCTGATCCCGCATGAGCGCCACCAGCGGCGAGACGACGATCGTGAGGTCGTCGCGCATGAGCGCCGGCAGCTGATAGCACAGCGACTTGCCCGAGCCGGTGGGCATCACGACCAGGGCGTCGCGGTCGCTCAGCCCGGCCTGGACCGCCTCGGCCTGGCCGGGGCGGAAGTCATCGAAGCCGAAGACCTCACTGAGCATGCGACGCGGATCGGACCCACCCACCCAGCCGACGATACCGCCGCCCCCGGGCAGACCGGGGCGGGCCGCCCGGAGCGAACCCGGAGCGAACCCGAAGCGGTCCAGCCAGGACCGACCCGGGCTACACGCGGACGAGCGGGAGCTCGTGCTCGAGCGCGTACTTGCCGCTGGCCGTCTCGGTCCCGGCCAGCGGGTAATCGCCGCTGAAGCAGGCGTCGCAGTGCTCCGCGCGCGACCCGCCGATGGCGTCGTAGACGCCCTGCAGCGACAGGTAGTGCAGCGAGTCGGCGCCCAGCTCGTCGGCGATCTCCTCCACGGTGCGGCCGTGGGCGATCATCTCCTCGCGCGTGGACATGTCGATCCCGTAATGACACGGGTGCTTGATCGGCGGCGCCGAGATGCGCAGGTGGACCTCGGCCGCGCCGGCATCACGCAGCATCTTCACGATCTGGCGGTCGGTGGTGCCGCGGACGATCGAGTCGTCGACGACGATGAGCCGCTTGCCCGCGACGACCTCGGGGACGGGGTTGAACTTCATCCGCACGCCCTGGCGGCGCAGCTCCTGGCCCGGCTGGATGAAGGTCCGGGCGATGTAGCGGTTCTTGATGAAGCCGTCGTCGGTGGGCAGCCCGGAGGCGCGGGCCAGGCCGCGGGCCGCGGCATTGCCCGAGTCGGGCACCGGGATCACCACGTCGGCCTCGACCGGCGCCTCGCGCCACAGGTTCTCCCCCATGCGGGCGCGCGCGACCTGGAGGACGGTGCCGCCCATGCGCGAGTCGGGGCGGGCGAAGTAGATGTACTCAAAGACGCAGAAGGCGCGCCGCTCGCTGTGCACGACCTGGCGCGCGCTGAGCCCGGCGGCGCTCAGGGTGACCGCCTCACCGGGGAGGACGTCGCGGATGAGCGTGGCGCCGATGAGGTCAAGGGCGCAGGACTCGCTGGCCACGCAGTACACCGGCGCCTCGTCGGACTCCGGCGGCGGGTCGATCCGGCCGATGGCCAGGGGCCGCAGCCCCTGGGGGTCGCGGAAGGCGATGACCGCGCCCTCGGTCATGACGACGGTCGAGAACGCCCCGCTCAGCCGCGGCAGGACGTCGGTGATCGCGTCCTCGACCCGCTCGGCGGGATGGGTGGCCAGCAGGGCGGCGATGATCTCGGAGTCCGAGGTGGACTGGAACGGCACGTCGCGCCCGCGCAGCTCAGCGTGGAGCTCGACCGCGTTGATCAGGTTGCCGTTGTGGGCGAGGGCCAGCGTGCGGCGGTCGTCACGGACGATCGGCTGGGCGTTCTCCCACTCCGAGGAGCCGGTGGTGGAGTAGCGGACATGGCCGATGGCCATGTCGCCGACCAGCGAGCGCAGCGTGTTCTCGTCGAAGACCTGGGAGACCAGGCCCTGGTCGCGGATGCCCATGATGTTGCCGTGGGGCGTCGCGGTGGCGATGCCGGCCGACTCCTGGCCACGGTGCTGGAGCGCGAACAACGCAAAGTACGCGAGGCGGGCGACGTCATGTCCGGGCGCATAGATCCCGAAGACGCCGCATTCATCGCGGGGTCCGTCGCGGTGGTCGTTCACGAGAGAGGTCACGGGCCAAGCATGGCGGAAGGCTCGGCCGGACAGGGGTCAAGGCTAGCAGCGGCCCGACGTCCCTACATGAACCGCACCAGGCCCTGGCTGCGGACCTCGGCCAGCCGTGACACCTCGACCTCGAGCACGCCCTCAACGCTCAGGGCAGACCCACCCACGCGGCCGATCACCGTCAGCCCTCGCAGCGCCTCTTCGGACCCCGACACGATGAAGGCCCGCCCGGGCGCCTCGGCGAAGGGGTCAAGCCCGTCGGGCAGCCGGATGGCGGCGCCGATCTGACCGGCGATGCAGCACTCCGCGATCGCCACCGCGATTCCGCCCTCGGCGATGTCGTGGGCGCTGCGTGCCGCGCCGGTGTTGACCATCGCCCGCACGGTCGCATGCGCGACGCGCACCGACTCCTCGTCGAGCACCGGCAGCGGCCCCGTCACGGCCTCGCCGCGCAGCTTGGCCAGCTCCGAGCCGGCGCGGTCGGCCCCGCCGAAGTCCCCCACCAGGGCCACGACGTCATCCTCACGGTCAAAGGCCAGCCGGCCGGCCCGTGAGGGGTCGGGCAGCCGGCCCACGATGCCGATCACCGGGGTCGGGAAGATCGGGCCCGTCGGCGCCTCGTTGTAGAGCGACACGTTGCCGCCGACCACCGGCACCCCCAGCGTGCGGCACGCGTGACTGATCCCCTCCACGGCCTCCACCAGCTGCCAGGCCACGTGCGGCTTCTCGGGGTTGCCGAAGTTCAGGCAGTTGGTCAGCCCCAGGGGCTCGGCACCCACGCAGGCCAGATTGGCCGCGCACTCATAGACCGCCTCCGCCGCTCCCCGCCGCGGGTCACAGGCGACCCGGCGCCCGTTGCCGTCGATGGCGACGGCGATCGCCTCGCCGGTGGGCAGGGCGAGGACGGCGGCGTCGGCGTCATCGGGGCGGCGCACCGTGCGCGACTGCACCACGGGGTCGTACTGCTCGAACACCGGCCGGCGCGACGCGATGTTGGCCGAGCCGAGCAGCGCCAGCAACGTGTCGCCCGCCGGCTCGTCGGCGCTCAGCATCGCCGGGCCCGGCGCGTACAGCGACTCCGACGGCGGCGCGGGCTCAAGGTCATACAGGGGACAGTCGTCGACCAGGATGCCGACGGGCAGGTCGGCGACGACCTCGTCGCCGGAGCGCACGCGCAGCCGGCCGGAGTCCGTGACCGTCCCGATCGGGGTGGCCAGGGTCTCCCAGCGCTCGCACACCGCGATCACCGCATCCAACTGGTCGGGCTCGACCACGCACAGCATCCGCTCCTGGGACTCGGAGACCATGATCTCGAAGGGCTCCATGCCGGGCTCGCGCAGGGGCACCCGGGCACAGTCGATGTCCAGCCCCACGCCGCCCTTGGAGGCCATCTCCGCCGAGGACGAGGTCAGGCCGGCCGCCCCAAGGTCCTGCAGGGACACCAGCAGCTCTTCGTCGAGCAGCTGCAGGCAGCACTCCAGCAGCTTCTTCTCCGCGAACGGATCGCCGATCTGGACCGACGGGCGCTTGGCCTCGTCGCCCTCGCCCAGCTCGGCCGAGGCCAGCACCGAGGCACCGCCGATGCCGTCGCGGCCCGTCAGCGCACCGAACAGGACGAGCACGTTGCCCGGTCCGGCCGCGGCCGAGCGGATGAGCCGCTCGTGGGGCGCGAGGCCCAGGCACATCGCGTTGACCAGGCAATTCTGCTCATAGGAGGACTCGAAGTAGATCTCGCCCCCCACGGTGGGCACGCCGATCGAGTTCCCGTAGTGGCCGATGCCGCCGACGGCGCGGTCCAGCAGGTAGCGCGAGCGCTCTGAGTCCGCAGGCTCGCCGAAGCGCAGCGAGTCGAGCACCGCGATCGGCCGGGCACCGACCGCGAACACGTCGCGCAGGATTCCGCCGACGCCCGTGGCCGCGCCCTGAAACGGCTCGACCGCGCTGGGGTGGTTGTGGGACTCGACCTTGAAGGCGATCCCGAGGCCACCACCGACGTCGACCACCCCGGCGTTCTCGCCGGGGCCCATGAGCACGGCCGGCCCCTCGGTCGGCAGCCGGCGCAGCAGCTTCTTGGAGTGCTTGTAGGCGCAGTGCTCTGACCACATGAGCGAGAGCATGGCCAGCTCCGTGATGGCCGGCTCACGGCCGAGCCCCGAGAGGATCAGCGCGTACTCGGAGTCGGTGAGGCCCAGCTCGCGGTAGGTGGCGGGGGCAGCGTTGGGCGTCACGGCGGCCGGGGTCACTCGGCGCTAGACGAGCGCGGCGCCGTCGGCGACATGGGCGCGGATGGACTCGAAGATGGCCAGGCCGCCGGTCGGCCCCGTCAGCGGGTCCACGGCATGCTCGGGGTGGGGCATGAGCCCGAACACGTTGCGCTGCTCGTTGCACACGCCGGCGATGTCGTTGAGCGAGCCGTTGGGGTTGTGCCCGGGCGCGTAGCGCAGCAGCACCTGGTCGCCCGCCTCCAGCCGCGCCAGCTGATCGTCGGGCGCGTAGTAGCGGCCCGTCGTGTGCTTGACCGGGATCGACAGGCGCGCGGCAGGGTCACAGGCGCCGGTGAAGGGGGAGTCGGTGGTCACGACCTTAAGCTCGACCTGGCGGAAGATGAACCGCAGCGACGTGTTGGGCAGGAGCGCGCCGGGCAGGAGGCCCGCCTCGCACAGCACCTGAAATCCGTTGCAGATCCCCAGCACCAGCCCGCCGCCGGCGGCGAACTCGGCCACCTCCTCCATCACCGGGGCAAAGCGCGCGATGGCGCCGACGCGCAGGTAGTCGCCGTAGGAGAAGCCGCCCGGGACGACGACGGCATCGACCCCCTGCAGGTCGCGATCGCCGTGCCACAGGATGACGGCCTCCCCGACTCGCCGGCAGGCCAGCAGCGCGTCGACCTCATCGCAGGACCCCGGAAACCGAATGACCCCGAACTTCATCAGGCCGCCGGCACCGTGGAGTCGCCGTCCAGCGCCTCGACGATCTCGTAGTCCTCGATGAGCGGGTTGGTGAGCAGGCGCTGGCACATCTCGGGCAGCCGCGCCGGGTCCTCCACGTCCAGCTCGATCAGCCGGCCGACGTGGACGTTGCGTACCCCGGTGAAGCCGAGCGCGGGCAGCGCGCGCTCCACCGCCTGGCCCTGGGGATCGAGGATGCCGGCCTTGGGCTTGACCAGGACCCGGGCGCGCATCACGCGCCCGTGCGGTCGACCCAGTCGCTGAACTGCTCCCCGGTCACCCGCTCGTAGGCCTCGACGTACTTCGCGCGTGTGCGCGCGACGACGTCGTCGGGGATCGGCGGCGCCGGCGGGTTGCGGTCCCAACCCGTCGAGGAGGCCCAGTCGCGGACGTATTGCTTGTCAAAGCTCGGCTGACCGCGGCCCGGCTCGTACTCATCGGCCGGCCAGAAGCGCGACGAGTCCGGCGTGCACATCTCATCGCCGATGGTCAGCTCACCGTCGGCATCGAGCCCCAGCTCGAACTTGGTGTCGGCGAGGATGATCCCGTGGTTGCGCGCGTGCTCTGCGGCGTACTCGTAGAGCGCCAGCGACACGTCGCGGACGCGCTCGGCCAGCGCGCGGTCTCCGATGAGCGCCACCGCGCCCTCGAAGTCGATCGCCTCGTCATGGCCGACATCGGCCTTGGTGGACGGGGTGAACAGGGGCTCGGGGAGGCGGTCTGACTCGCGCAGGCCCTCGGGCAGCGTGTGCCCCGAGACCTTGCCGGTGGCCTGGTAGTCCTTCCAGCCCGATCCGGTGATGTAGCCGCGCACGACGCACTCGACCGGGAGCATCTTCAGCTTGCGCACCACCATCCCCCGGCCGCGCGCCTCGTCGGGCACGCCGTCGGTGACGGAGATGACGTGGTTGCCGACGATGCCGGCCGTGCGCTCGAACCAGAAGGTCGACAGGCCGGTGAGCACGCTCCCCTTGTCGGGGATCGGCGTGGGATGGACGACGTCGTAGGTGGAGATCCGATCCGAGGCGACGATCAGCAGCTCGTCGCCCAGGTCATAGATCTCCCGGACCTTGCCTGAGGCAAGGAGTGGGAGGTCGGCGAGGGCGGTCACGCGGCCGATCCTAGCGCGGCGTTATGACGACCTGGCAGCCGCCCCCGCGCAGCGCCCCGCAGGGCCGAAACGGCAGCCCCCGATCAGCTGCCCTCGGTCACCTCATAGTGGACCATCACCGGCGGCTGGTCGGCGTAGTTGGCCACGTCGGCGGCGACCTTCCCGCCCTCCTCGGACTGCATCGACGCGCCCATCGCGGCGGCGTCGTCGAAGTCGGCCTCGAAGATGCACCAGTAGGGGCTGTCGCCGGACGGCGAGCCGACATCGAAGGCATAGCGGTACGCGCGCAGGCCTGGGAGGGTGCTCGCCAGCGGCAGATGCGTGCTCTCGTAGTAGGAGCGGAACTTGTCCTTGTCGGCCGGCGTGGGGTACATGACGACGAGCTTGTGCATCGGGTGGGGGACCTCCGGATCGGGATCTAGGCGGCGACCGCGGGCTGCCCCGCGGTGTGCCGGGCGATGAACGCGGCGGTGCGCTCAGGTGTCGCGACCGTATCCCATTGGCGATCCGGATGGTTGAAATTCTGGGTATAGGCGTCGCAGACGGCCTTGTTCTGGGCCATGGCCATGAGCAGGCCGACGACGTGGGGCTCGGGGTTGAGGATCATGTTGGTCCAGTCCGAGACCCCGTGGACGAAGGCCTGGCGGTCGCGCGCGACCCGGCGGCAGAACTGCTCGTCGAAGGCGAGGTCGTCGAGGATCGCCTGGCCGATCACCCAGGCCGAGTAGGAGGCCGAGTTGGCGCCCTGGCCGTTGACGGGATCCACGACGCAATGGGCGTCGCCCATCGCCAGCGCGAACCTCCCGCTCTCCAGCCGGACGTAGTCCTCGCGCACCACCGGCGTCAGCGCGCCCTGGAGGAGATCGGTGGGCCCCTGGAGGCAGAACTCCGCGGGGTCGACGCGCTCGAAGCACATCGGGTAATGGGCCTCGAGCTTGCGCAGCACGGTCTCGTCGTGGCCGGCGGGGTCCTCGTCGTAGCTGATGTCGGCGAGCACCTCGAGGTCGCCGCCGGGGATGTTCTCGAACAGCAGCGCGGTGGCGAACCCGTCGCGCGAGGTGATGGGCAGCTCCAGCATCTCGCCGTGGCCGAGCGACATGTGGACGCCGACGCCCTTGGGCTCTGAGTAGCGCACCCCGTGGTAGATGCCGGCCGATAGCCGGCGCTGGGGCTTGTCGTAGGGGCATTTCTCGGGCAGCGGGGCGAACATCGCGCCCATGCCGCGGCCGGCTGCCACCACCACCAGGTCGTGGTCGGCGCCGATGCGCTCGATCTGCTCGGCGTCGATCGACCCAACGACGACATCACCGCCGCGCTCCTCGTAGTCGCGCAGCAGCCGGGGCAGGTAGAGGCGGTAGTCGATGATCGAGGACGGGTGCTCAAAGTCACCGCGCCAGCGCATCGGCTCGGGCGTGCCGAGGATGGCGTGCTGGTGGCAGACGTAGCCGTACTCGCTCGCGTCCCAGTGGTGGACGCCGAGCGCGCGCTCACGCTGAAGCGTGTGATGGTGGTGGGCGACGGTGTTGAGCAGGCGCCCGGAGGCGATCTGCTCAGCGGTCTTGTCGCTGTAGAGCGTCACCGGGACGTCGTGCTGCTGCAGAAACAATCCGAGGTGCAGACCCGAGACCCCGGATCCCACGATGGCGATGCTGGTCATCCTCTTCCTCCTTGGGGACTGCGCGAAGCTAACCCGTCCTGCGCCCCGCGATCAAGTCGCCGTCACGGAAGCTTGCGTTGCGTCCCGCGCAATGATGTACGGTCGGAACCGTGATCGAGCTCCGTGAGCTTCGCTCGGTCGGCGTGCTCGTCGACGAGCTGCACTTCGGGCGGGCCGCCGCCCGGCTCGGGGTGACGCCGTCGACGCTCAGCCGCCGGATCGTCGCCCTCGAGCGCGAGCTCGGGGTGAGCCTGTTCGAGCGCACGAGCCGCCGCGTCGCCCTCACCGATGCCGGGCGCCAGCTGGCCACGCGGCTGCCCGCGGCCCTGCGCCAGCTCGACGCCGCGCTCGCCGCCGCCCAGACCGCCGACGACGGCGGCTGGGAGATCTGAGCGCGGAGCGGCCGAGGCGCGTCCCGCCTGCGCGCGATTGCGCAACAATGCTCTATCAGTGAGAGCGACGGGCAGGGCATGGATGTCTGGCAGGCTGCCGGCCGGCGGGATGGCGGCGCTGGCCGTGCTGCTGCTCCTGGTCGTGGCGGCGCCCGTCGCCCGCGCGGGCCAGTGGATGCAGGTGTCGTGCGTCAACCCCGGCGGGACCGCAGCGCCGTTTCAGGGCTGGACGGGCAGCAGCACTGGCAGCCCCGAGTTCGGATCCAACGACGACGCGGCCTGCGCGCCCGGCTCCCCCATGGTGGCCGACCTGTCAGGAGAGGCGCAGCCCGCGCCCGGCGATGCGAACGAGCTCCTCACCTACACCCCGCCGGCCGGATCGACGCTGGTGGGCGGGACGATGGACGTCACCCTGTACGGCGGCGGCTCGGGCAGCAGCGCCACCGCGGTCGCCGGGCTCCACGAGCCGGCCTTCGCACCTGACGCCGCGGATCGCTTCCTGGTGTGCGCCAAGATCCTCGGCCCGTGCCAGAACGGGGGCTATACGTGGAGCGGCACTATCGCGCTTCCGGCCAACCGCGGCGGCACCCTGATCGCCGCCGCCAGCTGCGCCGGCGCAAGTGGGGCTTCCACCAACACCTGCACCACGGGCCAGGACGCCAACAACAACTTCGCCGCGGTCGACATCCACTCCGCCGACCTGCTCTTGCAGAACAACGCCGTGCCCGGCGGCTCGGGCTTCACGGGGACGGCGCTCGAGCCCGGAGCCCGTGGGGTGACGCATCTGATCTTCACCGCCGCCGACACGGGCGGCCCTGGCGTCTACCTGGTCCAGACCTTCGTGGACGGCGCCCAGGAGAACGTCCAGACGCCGAGCACCAACTCGGGCCAGTGCGTGCCGGTCGGCGCCAACCCCACCACCGGCGCGCTGATGTTCGACTACCAGCAGCCGTGCCCGCAGGTCGAGTCCGTGGACGTCCCCGTCCCCACCACCGCACTCCAGGACGGCCGACACGAGCTCACCGTCAAGGTCACCGACGCCGCGGGCAACGCCGCGACCGTGCTGGACCAGACGATCACCACCTCCAATCCGCTGGTGACACCGAGCCCGGCCAAAGGGGTCCGGGCCCAGTTCGTGATGCGGTGGCACTGGATCGGCGCACGCACGACCCTGCGCTCGATCGCGGTCCACAAGCTTCCCCGGCGGGCCCAGGTGCGTGTCAGCTGCGCCGGTCGCGGATGCCCCCGGCTGCGAGTGAAGTCCGCGACGGGCAGCCGCGTGCGGCGCCTGCTGGCCGGCCTGCGCGGCCGCACCTTCCGGGCCGGTGACCGGCTGCGACTGACCGTGTCCGCTCCGCGGCTCAGGCGCGAGCAGATCCAACTGACGATCCGCAACAACCGGATCCCGCAGGCCCGCCTGCTGCGCTGAGCGGAGGGACCTCAGGCCAGGTCAGGCGATCTCGTCCAGGCGCCCGACGATCTCATGCGCATGGGAGACGAACGGGGCGTAGTCGAAGATCGCATCGAGATCGAGCCCGGCGCCGGCAGCGTCGGCCGCCAGCAGCTCACGCATCGGCGTGCGCTGGTCAAGGGCCTGCTGGGCCACGCGCTGGACCACGCGGTAGGCGTCGTCACGGGTGCTGCCCCCCGCCACCAGCGCCAGCAGGACGCGTTGGGAGAACAGTGCGCCGTAGGTCAGGCCCAGGTTCTCGCGCATGCGCGCGGCGTCGACGACCATCCCTTCGACCAGCGCCAGGACCCGGCGCTGCATGTGGTCGAGCAGGATCGTCGAGTCGGGCAGGATGATCCGCTCCACCGAGGAGTGCGAGATGTCGCGCTCGTGCCAGAGGGCCACATCCTCCAGGGCGGCGTTGGCGTTGCCGCGCAGCACGCGCACCAGCCCGACGACCTGCTCTGACTTGATCGGGTTGCGCTTGTGCGGCATCGAGCTCGAGCCCTTCTGGCCGCGCCCGAACGGCTCGCGGACCTCGCCCACCTCGGTGCGGGCCAGATGGCGCACCTCGGTGGCAAAGCGCTCGAGCCCCGAGCCGGCCAGGGCGATCGCCTGCAGCAGCTCGGCGTGGCGGTCACGGGCGACCACCTGGGTCGAGACCGGCTCGCGCTTCAGCCCCAGCCGGGCCAGGACGCGCGCCTCGAAGTCCGGTGAGGTGGTCGAGTAGGTGCCCACAGCCCCGGACACCGCCCCCACGGCCGCCTGGGCGAAGGCACGCTCGAGGCGCTGGGCATTGCGGTCGGCCTCGAAGGCGAAGCCGGCCAGCTTGATCCCGAACGTGGTCGGCTCGGCGTGGATGCCGTGGGTCCGCCCCGCGCACAGCGTGTCGACGTGCTCGCGCGCCTTGGCGGCCAGGGCCTGCACGAGGCGGCGGGCATCGGGTAGGACCAGCCCGGCGACGTGCGTGAGCTGCAGGGCCAGCCCGGTGTCCAGGACGTCGGAGGAGGTCAGGCCATAGTGGATCCAGCGACCGGCGGGCCCGGCCGACTCCGACAGGACGTCGACGAACGCGGCGGTGTCGTGGTCGGTGACCTTCTCGCGCTCGTCGATCGCCTCCACGGTGAAGGTCGCGGCGCGGATGGCGTCGAGCTCGTCCGCGGTGGGGCCGTCCATCTCCTCGCAGGCGGCCACCTCGACGCGGCGCATGGCGTCGAAGCGCGCATGGTCAGACCAGGCCTCCCCCAGCTCCCGGCGTGTGTAACGGGCGATCAAGGGCGCCGAAGGCTACGCCAGGGCCGGGCCGCTCGCCTGGCCTGTGGCCGACATGGCGGCGGCGACGTCGGCGGTGATGCCGGCCAGCGCCGCGCCGGCGGCCTCCTCGCTCTCCGCCATGGAGCCTTCGGCGGCGGCCGCGGCCCGCAGGACGGTGTCCAGCAGGCCCGGGAAGCGGGCGTCGAGGTCCTCGCGGCGCAGCCGATTGAGCCGCGTCGTCCCCTGGGGGCGCTGTTGGATCACGCCCGCCTCGCGCAGCACCTTGAAGTGATGCGTGCACGTGGACTTGGTGACCGGGAGGGCGAAGCTGCCGCAGGTGTGGTCGCCCTCGCTGCGAGCCAGCTTGGCGACGATCCGCAGCCGGACCGGGTCGCTCAGCGCATGCAGAACGGCGCCGAGCTCAAGCTCCGCCACGGCGGGATGAGCGATCGATTCAGTGGTGTGCATTGACATTGCCCCTTGCACTATAGGAACCTCATCGGCTTTGTACGAGAGTCATCGTACAAGCTGCTATTGTACGACGCATATCGTACAACGAGCCCCGGTCCACCGCCAGTGGCGGATCGAGGCAGAGCTCTGCGAGGAAGCCACATGAGAACACAGAGCCCAGCTCCACCGGTCGAGGAGACCACGCGGGTGCCGCGGACCCGCCGCAACGACGCGGCCGTGATCGCCCAGTACATCCGGGACCTGCGCCGTCAGGGCGGTTCCTAGATCGACAGGATGCGCGCCGCCAGCACGGCGGCGTTGCGGGCGTTGTCGACGCCCACGCATCCGACGGGGACGCCCGGGGGCATCTGCGAGATCGACAGCAGCGCGTCGAGGCCACCGGCGACCGACGTGCGGCTCGTCAGGGGCACCCCGATGACCGGCAGGTCGGTGTGGGCGGCGACGACGCCGGGCAGTGCGGCCGACAGGCCCGCCCCGGCGATGATCACCTTGATGCCGCGCAGCCGCGCGTTCTTGGCGTACTCGGCGACGGTGTCGGGCTCGCGATGGGCCGACATCACCCGCGTCTCTGAGCGGATGCCCCGCTCGGTGAGCTCGGTCTCCGCCTTCTCCATCGCGGGCAGGTCGCTCTTGGAGCCCATCAGGATCGCCACGTGCGGCTCGTCGGCGGCGAGCTCCTTGATCTCGACCGCGGTCTCGGCGAGCGCGTCGGGCTCGGGCTCCGGCTCCGGCTCGGCCAGGGGAGCGGGCTGCCCCGCGGGGGGCTCGGGCGCGAGCTCGCCCTCGGCGTGGCCGTATGGCTCGGCGTCGGAGCTCATCCCACCAGCTTCTGGGCGATGTCGCGCCGCATCTGCTTGCCGTCGAAGTGGATCACGTTCGCCGCAGCATAGGCGGCCACGCGGCATCGGGTCGGCGTGGGTCCCAGCGCGGTGACGCTCAGCACCCGTCCGCCCTTGGTGACGATCTGGCCCGCGCGCGAGCGCCCGGTGCCCGCGTGAGTGACGTAGACGTCGGGCGGAATCCGCTCCAGGCCACGGATGATGTCCCCGGCGTGGAAGGTCTCGGGGTAGCCGGCGCTGGCCAGGACGACGGTGACCGCCATGTCCTCGCTCCACTCCAGCGGCGCCAGCGTGGCCAGCCCGCCGGGCTCCGTCGCCGCCATCAGAAGCTCGAGCAGATCGGAGCGCAGCCGGGGCAGGATCGCCTGGGTCTCGGGGTCGCCGAAGCGGACGTTGAACTCCAGGACCTTGATGCCGTCGGCCGTCATCATCAGGCCGGCGTAGAGGACGCCGTGAAACGGCGACCCCCGCCGCGCCAGGACGTCCAGGACCGGCTGGTGCACGGCGGCGCAGATCTCGCGGGCCCGCGTCTCGTCGATGGACGGGACCGGCGAATAGGAGCCCATGCCGCCGGTGTTGGGGCCCAGGTCCCCGTTGAAGATGCGCTTGTAGTCCTGGGCGGAGGCGAGCGGCAGCGCGGTCACCCCGTCGCACACCGCCAGCAGCGACACCTCCTCGCCCACCAGGTGCTCCTCCACCACTACCTTCTTGGTGTCAAACCGCCGCCCCACCAGTAGGTCCTTCAATGCCGCCCGGGCCTCGACCTTGTCCGCGGCGATGATCACGCCCTTGCCCGCGGCCAGGCCGTCGGCCTTGATGACGACCGGATAGTCCTTGATGGCCCTCATGCCCTCGTCGGGGGTCTTGACGACCTTGTAGGCGGCCGTGGGCACCTCCGCCGCGACCATGACCTCCTTGCAGAACGCCTTGGAGCCCTCCAGGCGGGCCGCGTCGCTGCTGGGCCCGAAGCAGCGGAGGTTCGCGTTGGTGAGCGAGTCCACGACGCCGGCGACCAGCGGCGCCTCGGGCCCCACCACGACGAGGTCGGGGGCGATGTCCCGCGCCGCCCCGAGGACCGCGCCCGGATCCGCGAGATCCAGCGGGCGCGTCTCGGCGTCGCGGGCGATGCCGATGTTGCCGGGCGCGCACACGATCCTGGGCTTGCGCGGCGATCGCGCCAGCGCATGGACGATGGCGTGCTCCCGCGCGCCGGAGCCGAGCACGAGGACCGTGTCGGTCACCGCAGGGGTCCCGTGGTCGCCCTGGCCGCCCGCGCCGCCACCTAGATCAGACCGATGAAGTCGTCGATCGGGATGGCGGTCAGCGTCTCATAGCGGCCGGTCCCGCGCGAGCCCAGCTCGAGCGAAACCCGCGTGATCGTCTGCTCGTCGGGCGCCTCGATCACGTTGACGAAGTCGAACTGGCCGAGGGTCGCCCACTGCGCCTTGACGGTGGCCCCCAGCTGCTCGACCTCGCGGTTGACCTCCTTGATGCGCCCCGGGTTGTTCTTGATCGTCTGGACCCCATCCGGAGTCAGGGTGGTGAGCATGACGTAGGTCGGCATCTGGCCCTCCCTTGGTGCGTTGGCGGTGCTCTCAGGGCACTTGTACCGGATACCCGGCCGCCGTGTCCCGCGACGCGCCGGCGGCCGTCGCGACGCGTCGCACGGCGATGCCGGTGAGCAGCTCATGGACGATCCGCGACCCCACCAGAGCGGTGATGTCGGCGGCGCCGATCGCCGTCGGGCACACCTCCACCAGGTCGGCGCCGACGACGTCAAGCTCGGCGGCGAGCGTGCGGGCGGCCCACAGCAGGTCCCCCGAGGTCATGCCGCCGGGCTCAGGCGGCCCGTATAGTCGTTGCCATATCCCGCTCTCCTCACTTTTTCCGTCGGATCAGACGCTAATATAGTTGCTAAATGTCGACAGTGTAACTAGATAAGTTGAGGATGCGCTGAATGCCGTCGTCACCCCCGCCGCCGAAGCTCGACGAGATCGACGCTGCGATCATCGCCCTGCTCCAGGAGGACGGGCGGCGACCCTACGGCGAGATCGGGGAGGCGGTCGGCCTGTCCGAGGCAGCCACCCGCCAGCGCGTCAACCGCCTGCGCGAATCAGGGCTGATGCGCATCGTGGCCGTGACCGACCCGGTCGCCCTGGGCCGCGGGGTCGTGGCCACGATCGGCCTGCGCGTGAGCGGCGATACGCGGGCGGCCGCGGCCCGGCTGGCCCGGATCGCCGAGATCGAGTACGTCGTGGTGACCGCCGGCTCCTTCGACGTGATCGTCGAGCTCGTGTGCGCGACCGAGGAGGTGCTACTGGGCGTCCTCAACGACGAGATCCGCTCGATCGCCGAGGTGCGCGAGATGGAGACGTTCATGCACCTGCGCACCGAGAAGAACGTGTTCGCCTGGGGGCAGCGCCTCGCCGAACAGTGAGGCGCCGCCCCGCGGGGCGAAGGTATGGCGACCGGCGTCTCTAGACGGTGGCGGCGGGCGCGTCGACGCCGGCCCGTTCCAGGACGAGCTCGCCGTCGGCGGCATCCACCTTCACGGTGTCGCCGGGGACGAACCGGCCCTCGAGGATGGCCAGCGCCAGCGGGTCGACCAGGCGCTTCTGAATGACCCGCTTGAGCGGACGCGCCCCGTAGGTGGGGTCGTAGCCGAGATTGCCGATCAAGGTACGCGCCGCGTCCGAAAGCTCAACCTCTACCTCACGTTCGCGGACGCGCTTGACGAGCACCCCGACCTGGATGTCGACGATCTCGCCGATCTGCTCCCGGGTGAGCGGCTCGAACTCGACGATGTCGTCGAGGCGGTTCACGAACTCCGGCTTGAAGTGCGCCTCCACGCCGGCTCGGCCGCCCGGAATGTTGGAGGTCATGATGAGGACCACGTTCTTGAAGCTGACGGTCCGGCCCTGACCGTCGGTCAGCCGCCCGTCGTCCATCACCTGCAACAGCGCGTTGAACACATCGGGATGGGCCTTCTCGATCTCGTCGAGCAGCACCACCGAGTAGGGCCGGCGGCGGACCGCCTCGGTCAGCTGGCCGCCCTCCTCATAGCCGACGTAGCCGGGGGGAGCGCCCATCAGGCGGCTCACCGCGTGCTTCTCCATGTACTCCGACATGTCGATCCGGACGATCGCGTCCTGGGTGTCGAACATGAACTCGGCCAGGGCCCGGGCCAGCTCGGTCTTGCCGACGCCGGTGGGGCCGAGGAAGAGGAAGGTGCCGATCGGGCGATTGGGGTCCGACAGACCCGCGCGCGACCGGCGCAGCGCCGTCGACACCGCGGACACGGCCTCATCCTGGCCGATGACGCGCCCGTGCAGGCGCTCCTCCATGTGCACGAGCTTCTCGATCTCGCCCTCCATGAGCCGTGAGACCGGGACGCCGGTCCACTTGGCCACGATCTCGGCGACGTCGTTGGCGTCGACCACGTCCTTGAGGAAGCGCGGGCCGTTGGCGGCATCGGTGCTGGCCGCGGCCTCCTGCTCGGCCGTCACGGCCTCCTCCAGCTTCTTGGTCAGCTCCGGGATCGTCCCGTACTGCAGCTCGGCGGCGCGGCCGAGGTCGGCCTCGCGCTGGGCGCGCTCGAGCTCGCCCCGGGCCTGCTCGAGACGCTCCTGGATGTCGGCCACCGCACCGAGGGTCTCCTTCTCGCGCTGCCATTCGGCGTGCATGGCGTCCGAGCGCTCGCGCTCCTCGGCCAGCGTGCGCTCGAGCTGCTCGCGACGGGTCAGCGTGCCGGCGTCGTCGTCGTCGCCCAGCGACTGGAGCTCGATCTCCAGCTGCATGATGTGGCGGTCCACCTCGTCGATCTCGGTGGGCTTGGAGTCGATTTCCATGCGGATCTGCGAGGCGGCCTCGTCGACGAGGTCGATCGCCTTGTCGGGCAGGAAGCGGTCGGCGATGTAGCGCTGGCCCAGCGTGGCGGCGGCGACCAGCGCCGAGTCCTGGATGCGGACCTTGTGGTGGACCTGGTAGCGCTCCTTGAGCCCGCGGAGGATCGCGATGGTGTCCTCCACGCTGGGCTCGCCCACGTAGACGGGCTGGAAGCGGCGCTCCAGCGCGGCGTCCTTCTCGATGTGCTTGCGGTACTCGTCCAGCGTGGTGGCGCCCACGGCGCGCAGCTCGCCGCGGGCGAGCATCGGCTTGAGTAGGTTGGCGGCGTCGACCGCCCCTTCGGCGGCGCCGGCGCCGACGATCGTGTGCAGCTCGTCGATGAAGAGGATCACGGTGCCGCCCGCGTCGGCGATCTCCTTGAGCACCGCCTTGAGACGGTCCTCGAACTCGCCGCGGTACTTGGAGCCGGCGATGAGCGCGCCGATGTCCAGGGAGACCACCCGGCGGTCGCGCAGACCCTCGGGCACGTCGCCCGAGACGATGCGCTGGGCCAGGCCCTCGGCGATGGCGGTCTTGCCCACGCCGGGCTCGCCGATCAGCACCGGGTTGTTCTTGGTGCGCCGCGACAGGACCTGGATGACGCGGCGGATCTCGTCGTCGCGCCCGATGACCGGGTCGAGCTTGCCGTCGGCAGCGGCATCGGTGAGGTCGCGGCCGTACTTCTCCAGGGCGCGGAACTTGTCCTCGGGGCTGTCGTCGGTGACGCGGTGCGAGCCGCGCACCTCACCCAGCGCCTTGATGAGCGCCTCGCGGGGGGCGCCGCTGGAGCGCAGCGCCTCGCCGGCGCCGCCGGGATGGGCGGCGAGCGCCAGGAGCAGGTGCTCGGTGGAGACGTACTCGTCGCCCAGCTCGCGCATCTCGGTCTCCGCGGTGCGGAGGATCTGGACGAGCTCGGTGGATCCGCCGGCCGGCTCGGCGGCGGCGCTGCCGCTGGTCAGCTTGGGCAGCGCGTCGAGGCGGGGGCCGAGGGTCTGGCGCACCGCGGCGGGCTCGGCGCCGAGCTTGCGCAGCACCGGCGCCACGACGCCGCCCTCCTGCTCCAGCAGGACGGCGAGCAGGTGCTCCGGGGTGGTCTGCGGGTTGCGGCGCTCGTCGGCCAGCCGCTGGGCGGCCTGAAGCGCCTCCTGGGACTTGATGGTGAAGCGGTCTGGTTGCATAGGCGATTCCGTGTTTCAGAGTGAGAAATCTAAGTCTTTGTGACTAAGATTATCGCACGGATTCGCCCAGGCTTCAAGGGCTCCGCCGAGGGCCGGGTGCGATCCCTGGCTTCAGAGGTCTGGGCCGCCACGGACGCCCGCGCGGCGCAGGGCGCACTACCCGCGGACCCGCAG
Source organism: uncultured Solirubrobacteraceae bacterium (assembly GCA_963764125.1). Taxonomy (GTDB): domain Bacteria; phylum Actinomycetota; class Thermoleophilia; order Solirubrobacterales; family Solirubrobacteraceae; genus Palsa-465. Next base: position 130,316 of record CAVXRR010000036.1, on the reverse strand, counting down.
CTCCTTGCCGCGCGTGCTGGACTCGACGTTGCCGCTGGGATCCAGGATCGCCCCGTAGATGGTGGCGGTGACCTTCTGGCGGTGCGTCAGCGCGCTGCGCAGCTTGCCGGCGGTCTTCTTGTCCAGTCCGATCTTGATGGTCCGGTGCCCGCCGTTCTTGAGCAGGAAGACGCTCGAGTACTTGCTGATGACCTTGCGCGAGCGCCCGATCCTGAGCCGGGCGAAGGCGCCCATCAGGCAGCGGCCGGAGCAGCTCACCCTGGCCAGGAAGTGCTTGGCGGCCACCGGGTGGCGTTGTGCGGGCACCGACAGCCCGACGTTGACGATCGGCGGCACCACCGTGCCCGCCACGAGCGCCAGGCTGGCCAGGTTGACGCTGCCCAGGCCCGACGCCTCGTCGAAGCCCGCGGCGGCGGTGCAGCAGCCGAACGGGCGGCCGATCAGGCTGGGGCCCAGGTCGTTGTTGTTGGCGACGATGTCGGAGATGACGCTCGGCCCGGAGGGCGAGTGGTCGATCCCGTAGAGCAGCGGGTTGGCCAGACCGAGGTCCTGGCGGTGGGCCTTGCGCAGCGCCTGGTCCACCAGCGCCAGACCGCCGGCGAGCAGCGGCGCCGCGGCGCTGGTGCCGCCCACCTGGGTCCAGGGGCTTTCGTGGCCCTTGCCGATGCAGTCACTCTTGGCGGTGCAGAAGATCTCATAGCCGGGCGCGACGTCGGCGAGCATCGAGATGTCGGGCACTCCCCGGTGGGCGGCGGCCAGGGATCCGTCCTGGTAGGTGGGCCGCTTGAACAGCTGGCTCAAGCCGCCACCGCCGGAGGCGATCACCAGCGGGGAGTCGTTCCAGACCTGCTCGGAGACGATGTGGTTTGTGGGGTCGAGCGCGAAGTTCGTGCCGCCGACGCCGGTGACGAACGGGGATGACGCCGGGTAGCTCACCGCCAGTCCGGGCAGCGGCCGTCCGTCGGGCGTCAGGCATGCCGACGAGCCGTCGTCGCCGCTGGAGGCCAGCACCGAGATGCCGCTGGCGGCGGCCAGGGCCAGGGCGCCTTCGACGTGGCGCAGCCCGGAGTCGCCGATCGTGAGGTGCGTCGCCTCCTCACAGGACCCCAGCGACGCGGAGATGATGTCGGGCTTGCTCCCGGAGTTCGAGAGCGGCGCGGTGAGCGAGTGCAGCACGTCGACCGCGTTCGGGCGCGACTCGTAGACGTCGACGGCCTTGAGCTTGGGGGCGGCGGCATCGAGGACCTCGAGGTCCAGCGTCGACTCCCCGCCGGCGGCCAGCGGCTTCTTGAGCCCGACGCCGAAGCCGTTGATCGCGGGCGTGGCCAGGCCGAAGCACTTGGAGAAGTTGCGCAGGTCCGAGTAGCGGAACCCGTCGATCTCGATGAGCGCCACGCGCTCGCCCTGACCCTCCAGCCCCGCGCTCTGCAGCGGGGCGTAGTTGTAGGCGGTCAGGTACTGGTTGGGAGTGAAGCCCGACTGGGAGACCGCGGCGGCGCATCCGGCCGCGGTGCCGGTCCGCTGCAGATAGCCGGACTCGTCGTTGGTACCCTCGTTCCCGGACCCGGACCCGGACCCGGACCCGGCCGCGGACGCGGCCGCCTTGTGGGGGAACGCGGCGTCGCTCGAAGCCGCCGGCGTCGAGGATCCGAACAGCGGCTGCGTGTCGAGGCCGACCACGCCGGTCACGTCGTCTCGCAGCGCCGGCGGGATCCGGACGCCCGTCTCGGGCGCCATGAACGTGGCGCCCCGGACACGCGCGCCGGCGGGCCGGAAGCTGCCCAGGGTCGTGCCGAACAACCGGCCGGCCTGCGACACCTTCAGCGTCGCGTCGGCGAACAGCCCGGTGACGTCGACCTTGACGCCCGTGGCTCCGGCGCGGGTGAGGTAGCCGACGACCCGGGCCCGCTCGGCCGCCGTCGCGCCGAAGCGCTTGGCCAGGTTGGCGATCGAGTCGTACTGGCCGTACTGGGGTGACTTGGGGTCGGAGACCGCGGCGGCGAATCGCTGCAGGCCGCTGAGGTCGGCCCTGAGCGGAAGCGAGAGCGACACGTCGCCGCCGGCGGGAGCGCCGCCCAGCCATGTCCAGTGGGGACCCGTCGTGGCGGCCACGGCCGGCGTCGCAGACAGCGCGCCGGCGCACAGCAGGCATGCCCCCGCCGCGATCGCGATCCTGGCGCGGCGCAGCACCCGAGTCATTCCCCAGCTGGAATTGCCCATCAAGCGTTCACTCCCTGTTTCTGTCTCAAACCGGCGATGCGGCCCCGGTCCCCTGCCGGCATGTGGGGAGAGATCGTTGCATAACCCAACACGCCGAAACGTTGATCGGTGCGGTGCCAGATACCCCCAAGGTGCCGGTCTCAGCCCGGGGTCTCTAGGTCTTATCGGCGCTGCGCACGCCGAACTGCAGCCCGCGCAGGTCGGCGTGGCGCACGAGCTCACCGCCGCGCACGTAGGGCACGATCTCGGCACGCAGGTCACGGCGAATCGCCTCCAGTCGCGCCACCTCCGCGCTCAGCTCCTCGGCGCGCTTCTGGAGCGAGGCCACCTTGCGTGCCATCGAGTCCAGCTGCTGCTCGAGTTCGAACACCCGCTCGACGCCGGCCAGGTTCATGCCCAGCTCCGCGGTCATCTCCTGGATGCGCCGCAGGCGATCGACGTCCTTCTGCGAGTACAGGCGCGTGCCCTTGGGCGAGCGCTTGGGCTCGATGAGCCCGCGCGCCTCGTACATCCGCAGCGTCTGGGGATGCATCTCGGCCAGCTCGGCGGCGACCGAGATCATGAACACCCCCCGGTCCGAGGACACCTCGATGCGGGTGCGCACGCGACGCGAGGACATCAGGTGGCCTCACCGCCGGCCGCGGCGAACAGGCGCTCGCGCGGGTTGCCGTTCATGACCTTCGACAGCCTGTCAACGGCCTCGGACTGCTCGGGCGAGAGCGAGGACGGCACCTCCAGGACGAACCGGTAGTGGATGTCGCCGTTGCCCTTGCCACCCAGCCGCGCCGGTCCTTCGCCGCGCAGCCGCTGCACGGTCCCGTGCTTGGTCCCGGCGGGCACGCGCAACCGCTTTGAGCCGTTGAGCGTCGGCACCTCGATGACGGCGCCCTGCAGGGCCTCGGGAATCGTCAGCGGCACCTCGACCTCGAGGTTGTCGCCGTTGCGCTTGAACACCGAGGACTCGGTCACGCGCGTGATCACGTAGAGGTCGCCGGGCGCTCCGGCCTCGGAGCCCGTCGCGCCGGGCGGGGCGGGACCGAATCCCGGCTCGCCCTTGCCGGCCAGCCGGATCCGGCTGCCGTCCTTGACCCCCGCGGGGATGTTGACGCGCATCCGCTTGACCGACCGCTGCGCGCCTGAGCCCTGGCAGGTCGGGCACGGCTCGTCGATCACGGTTCCCGAGCCGTGGCAGTTGGAGCACGGCTGGGACATCGAGAAGATGCCCTGGCTCTGGGACTCCAGGCCGCGGCCGTTGCAGACCGGGCACACCCGCGGGGAGGTGCCCGGCTTGGCGCCCGAGCCCTTGCAGGTGGGACATGGCGACGAGGTCGGAATCGCCAGCGGCACCTGGGCGCCGTTGACCGCCTGGTCGAAGGTCAGCGACACCTCGGTCTCGAGGTCCCGGCCGCGCTGCGGAACTCGTCCCGCCCGCCCCGGGCCACGGGCCGTGCCGCCGCCCGGACGACCGGCGGTGCCGGCGCCGGCACCGCCCCCTCCACCGAACAGGTTGGAGAGGATGTCGGAGAAGCCGCCGGTGAACGCGCCCGGATCGAAGCCGCCGCCCGCCTGACCGAAGCCGCCGAGCAGCCCACCACGGTCATAGGCCTTGCGCTTGTCGGGATCGGACAGGACGTCGTGAGCCTGCGAGATCTCCTTGAAGCGCTCCTCGGCCTTCTTGTCGCCCTGATTGGTGTCAGGGTGGTACTTGCGGGCGAGCTTGCGGTACGCCTTCTTGATCTCCTCGTCGGAGGCGTTCTTGCCCACCCCGAGGATCTTGTAGTAGTCAGGCCGTTCAGGCACGGATGTTCACCTGCCCTGTCACCCGGCGACGACGACGCGCGCCGGGCGCACGACGTTCTCGCCCATGCGGTAGCCGCGCTGGAACACCTCGACGACGACGCCCGGCTGGGCGCCCTCCACCGGCTGCTGAGCCACCGCCTCGTGGTACTGGGGGTCAAACGGCTCGCCCTCGGGCGAGTAGCGCTCGATCCCGACATTGCCCAGCGCGGCGATCAGGTCGGCGTGGACGTGCTTGAGCCCGGCCACCAGCGACTCGGCCCCGTTGCTGCCCTCGCCGGCCACGACCTCATCGGCGTGGGCCAGCGCGCGATCGAGGTTGTCGATCGCCGGGAGCAGCGCGAGCGCGAGCTTGGCGGCACCCCGCTCCTTCGCGGCGGCCGCCTCGCGGGTGGCCCGCTTGCGGTAGTTCTCGAAGTCGGCCTGGGTGCGCTGGGCCAGCGCCAGGTACTCGTCGGCCCTCTTGGCCTTCGCGACGAGCGCCTCCAGCTCGGACGCCACCTCGGCCTCCGTCGGCTGCGGGGAGGCCTCGGAGTCGGAGCCTGCCGGGGACGCCGGCTGGGTCGCCACCTCGGGGTCGGGCTGCGACCGGTCGGCCTGAGCGGGCGAGGCGTCGTGGCCCTCGGGGGCGCCCGGCGGCGCCTGAGGCAGCTCGGCCTCAGGCGCCTGCGGGTGAGCCTTGGGCGCCTTCGTGGGGTCGGGGTAGCTCATCGACTACTTCCCTTCGTCCACAACCTCGGCGTCGACCACGTCCTCCTCGGCGCTCGCGCCGTTGGTGGAGGAAGCGCCGTTCTCGCCCGCAGCCTCGCCGGCGGACTCGGCGCCCTGCTGCTCCTGGGCGCGCTGGTACATCGCCTCGGAGACCTTGTGGAACGCGGACTGCAGCGCCTCGGTCTTGGCGTTGATGTCAGCGGCGTCGGTCGAGGTCAGCGACTCGCGGACGGCCTTGATCGCCGCCTCGATCTCCTCCTTGGAGGAGCTGTCGATCTGCTCGGCGAGCTCCTTGAGCTGGCGCTCGGCCTGGTAGGCCGCGTTCTCGCCGTTGTTGCGGGCCTCGGCCAGCTCGCGCTGGCGCTTGTCCTCGTCGGCGTGGGACTCGGCGTCGGTCACCATCCGCTTGATCTCGTCCTCGGACAGGCCGGAGCCCGACCGGATCTCGATCTTCTGCTCCTTGCCGGTGCCCAGGTCCTTGGCGGACACGTTGAGGATGCCGTTGGCGTCGATGTCGAACGCCACCTCGATCTGCGGGATGCCGCGCGGGGCCGGCGGGATGCCGGTGAGCTGGAACTTGCCCAGCGACTTGTTGTAGGTCGCCATCTCGCGCTCGCCCTGGAGCACGTGGATCTCCACCGACGGCTGGTTGTCCTCCGCGGTCGAGAAGACCTCGGACTTGCGCGTCGGGATCGTGGTGTTGCGCTCGATCAGCTTGGTCATCACGCCGCCCTTGGTCTCGATGCCGAGGGTGAGCGGGGTGACGTCGAGCAGGAGGACGTCCTTGACGTCGCCGGCCAGCACGCCCGCCTGGATGGCGGCGCCCACGGCCACGACCTCATCGGGGTTGACGCCGCGGTGCGGCTCCTTGCCCGTGAGCTCCTTGACCTTCTCCTGCACGGCCGGCATGCGGGTCATGCCGCCGACCAGGACCACGTGGTCGATGGTGCCGGCGCCCTTCTCCTTGGCGTCGTCGAGCGCCTGGCGCACCGGAGCGACCGTGCGGTCGAGCAGCGTGGCTGTGAGCTCGTTCATCTTCGCGCGGGTGAGGCGCGTGTCCAGATGCTTGGGGCCGGAGGTGTCGGCGGTGATGAAGGGCAGGTTGATCTGGGTCTCCTGCGTGGTGGAGAGCTCGATCTTGGCCTTCTCGGCGGCCTCGTAGAGCCGCTGCAGCGCCATCGGGTCGGCGGCCAGGTCGATGCCCTGGGACGCCTTGAACTCCTTGACCAGCCAGTCGACGAGCGCCTTGTCGAAGTTGTCGCCGCCCAGGTGGTTGTCACCCGCGGTGGCCTTGACCTCGAACACGCCGTCGCCGATCTCCAGCACCGACACGTCGAAGGTGCCGCCGCCGAGGTCGAAGATGAGGATGGTCTGGTCGGTCTCCTTGTCCAGCCCGTAGGCCAGCGAGGCCGCGGTCGGCTCATTGATGATGCGCTTGACATCGAGCCCGGCGACCTTGCCGGCGTCCTTGGTCGCCTGGCGCTGGTCGTCGTTGAAGTACGCGGGGACGGTGATGACCGCGCTGTCCACGGTCTCGCCCAGGTAGGCCTCGGCGTCGGCCTTCAGCTTGCCGAGGATCATCGCCGAGATCTCCGGCGGGGAGTACTGCTTGTCGGCCGCCTCGACGCGGGCGTCGCCGCCCGGGCCCGACACGACCTTGTACGGCACGATGGCCTCCTCCTCGCGCACCTCGGCCTCCTTACGGCCCATGAAGCGCTTGATGGAGAAGATCGTGTTCTGCGGATTGGTGACTGCCTGACGCTTGGCGACGGTGCCTACGAGGCGCTCACCGCCGCTGGTGAAGGCGACCACCGACGGGGTCGTGCGCCCACCTTCGGCGTTCTCGATCACCGTCGGCTCGCCACCCTCGAGCACGGCCATACAGGAGTTGGTCGTTCCGAGGTCGATTCCGATCGTCTTTCCCATGTTCTTGTCTGCTCCCTTGCGGTTACAAAAATCTCAGTCGGAGAGTAGCAGATCTGTGGTTCGTCGCCAGGGATGCGCGGGGAACGTCAACGACGGGCATCGATCGCGCCGACGGACCCGTTTCGGCGGGATCCACGGCCTCCGTTGAAAAATAAGCCCGCATACGGTGCTTATTTTTGCGTGACGGGGTCGCGCCACCCCTGGCACCTCAGCCAAACGAAAACGCGCTCGGGCACATCCGGTTCAGCGCGCACGCCCCGCACTCGGGCTTGCGCGCATGGCACGTCCGCCGCCCATGCCGCAAGAGGTTGATGTGGAACTCCAGCTCCTGGCCCTGCGGCGTGATGGCGAGCATCTCGTCATGCATCTCCTCAAAGGGTGCCTTGGGCCGGAACAGGCCCAGGCGGGTGCCCACCCGGGAGACGTGGGTGTCGACCGGGATGTCGCGCATCCCGAGCGCGAAGAGCAGCACGCAGGCGGCGGTCTTGCGGCCCACGCCAGGCAGCGCGGTGAGGTAGGCCTGCGCGTCGGGGACCGACAGCTCGGGCAGCCAGTCCAGCGAGAGGTCGCGGTCCGGGGCCGTGTCGGTGATCGCGCGCAGGATGTCCTTGATCCGCGCCGACTTGACCTTGGAGATGCCGCCGGGCCGGATCGCCTCCTCGATCTCGTCGACCGGCGCCCCGCGCACCGCCCGCCAGACATCGCCATCGTCGAAGCGCTCGCGCAGGCGCAGGTAGGCGACGTCGCGGTTGCGGTCGTTGGTGGATTGCGAGAGCACGGTGAGGACGAGTTCGGCGATCGGATGGCCGTGCGCCGCCCAGCCCGGGATCCCGTAGACGAGGCGCAGCCGGTCGCGGACGGCGCGGACACGGCGGGCGGTGGGGCGGTTCCAGGCCGGGTCGGTCACGTGCGCGGGAATGCTGGCACGCGCGAGGCGGCGGCGGCGGCCGCAGCAGCGCGGACGTTATGCTCGGCCGGGCGTGGGCGTCGACGAGCACACGATCGAAGTCGCGGGAGCCTCCGTCTTCTATCTCCGCGCTCCGGCGCGCGACACCGAGGTCCTCTACCTCCACAGCGTTCCGACCAGCTCGGACGACTGGCCCGCGCTGCTTCAGCTGACCGGCGGGCTCGCCCCGGACCTGCCCGGCTTCGGGCGCACGAGCAAGGCGGGCAACCTCGACTACTCGCTGCCCGCCTACGCGCTGTTCGTGGAGCAGTTCCTCGACGCGCTCGCCGTGCCCGAGGTGGCGCTCGTCGGCCACGGCTGGGGAGCGGCCATCGGCCTGCTCTTCGCCCAGCGCCACCCTGACCGGGTGACGCGCCTGACGCTGATCGACGCCGTCCCGCTGCTCGACGGCTTCGAGTGGCCCGCGATGGCGCGGTGGTGGCGCCGTCCCGCGATCGGCGAGCTGCTGATGGGCTCGGTCAACCGCTGGCTGCTGGCGCGGACCCTGCGCAACGGCAGCGCCACAGCCGAGGCCTGGCCCGACGCGCGCGTGGACGCGGTGTGGGACCAGTTCGACCAGGGGACCCAACGCGCGATCCTCAGGCTGCACCGCTCCGTCGACACGAGCTCGCTGGCGGCCTCCGGCGCGGGCCTCGCGGGGCTGGAGCAGCCCGCGCTCGTCGTCTGGGGCGAGCAGGACCCGTGGCTGGCGCCGGCCTTCGCCGACGCCTACGCGCAGCGCCTCCCGCACGCTGCGGTGCAGCGCGTCCCCGGCGCCGGACACTGGCCGTGGCTCGATGAGCCGGCGCTGGCCCAGCGACTCGCCGCCTTCGCGGCCGACCCGGGCACGCCATGACCGCCACCCGCGCCACCCCAGCCACCCGCGCCACCCCGCCCGCGCCCGCGCGTGACCAACCGACACCGGCACCCACCGAGGCATGGCGGCGCCACGCGCCGGTCGCCATCGCCGCCGTGCTCGCCGCGGCCTACGTGATCGTCTCGCCGCCCACCCGGGACCTGGCGGCGCACCTGTTCCGCGCCCGCCTGTTCAGCGAGCAGGGCCTCGGCCTCTGGAACAACGACTGGTACGGCGGTCATCACATCCTGGGCTACAGCGTGCTGTTCCCGGCGGTCTCGGCGCTGCTCACCCCTCAGCTCGCCGCCGCGCTGGCCGCCACGGCCACGGCGGCGCTGTTCGCGCCCCTGGCCCGCCGCCACTTCGGCGCCAGCGCCTGGCTGGGGGCGCTGGCGTTCGGCGCTGCCACCGCGATCAACCTCTACACCGGGCGACTGGCCTTGGCCTTCGGGGCCCTGCCAGCCTTGGGAGCGGTTGTCGCCCTGGACCGCGGGCTGCCGCTCGCCGGCGCCGGCCTGGCCTTCGTCGCTGCCCTGTGCAGCCCGGTGGCCGCCTTGTTCGCCGCCCTCGCCGCCGCGGGCCACGCGCTGGGAGCGGTGCTCACCCGGCGACAGCTCCGAGCCGCGCTCCCCGGCGTCGCGACCGCGGCCGCCGCGCTGGTCCCCGTCGGGCTGCTCGCGATCACCTTCCCCGAGGGCGGGACCGAGCCGTTTGACCTGGGTACGCTGCTCCCGGTCCTGGCCATCTGCGCGCTGGCGCTGCTCGCGATCCCGCGCGAGGCCGCGGCGCTGCGGGCCGGGGTCGCGCTCTACGCGCTGGCCACGCTTGCGGTCTACGTGATCCCCTCCCCCATCGGCAGCAACATCGCCCGGCTGGGCACGCTGCTGGCGGCGCCGCTGGCCGCGCTGCTGTGGTGGCGCCGGCGCCCGGTGCTGCTGGCCCTGTGCGCGTTGCCGCTGCTCTACGTCGGCTGGCAGGCGCCGGTCTCAGACGTCGCGGCGCTCGCCGGGGACCCGGCCACCAGCGCGGCCTACTACCAGCCGCTCCTGCGCTTCCTCCGCGCCCAGCCCGGGGGGCGCGACCACGCCTTCCGCATCGAGATCCCGTTCACCGACTCGCACTGGGAGGCCTACCGTGTGGCCCCTGCATTCCCGCTCGCCCGCGGCTGGGAGCGCCAGCTCGATCGCGCCGACAATCCGCTGTTCTATGACGGGCGGCTCACCGCCGCGACCTATGACCGGTGGCTGCATGACAACGCGATCCGCTTCGTCGCCCTCCCCGACGCCACCCTCGACGCCTCGGCGCGAGGCGAGGCGGCCCTGATCCGGGCCGGCCAGCCGTATCTGCGGCGGGTCATGCGCTCGACGCACTGGCGGGTCTACGCCGTCGTGCATCCCACACCGATCGCGCAGGGCGCCGCGACCGTGCGCGCGATCGGCTCTGACTGGATCGCGCTGCAGGCGCAGCGGCCTGGGAGGGTGAAGCTGCACGTACGCTTCACGCCCTATTGGGCACTGCCGGCCGGCGCGGGGTGTGTGGCGCCCGCGGGCGACGCCACCGAGCTGACGCTGCGCCGCGCCGGCCCGGTGCGGCTCGTCACCCGCTTCGCGCCGGGACGGGTCCGGGCGACGTCGCCCCGCTGCTCCTGAGCGGCGGAGGTTCGCTGCCTTACGGGACACAGACAATCGTCCTTATAGGATTTGCCGGTCCATGCAGCGACTCAGAAACATTGAGGCGCGCGTGCTCCCGCGCGGCTGGGCGGACGTGCTTCGGCAGCTGTCCCTCTTCCTTGGCGCCTACCTGCTCTACCAGGTGGTGCGGGGCGTGGTGGACGGCAACGACGTCGCCAAGGCCACGTGGAACGCCTACAGGGTGATCAACCTCGAGGAGACGCTGCACGTGTTCGTGGAGCCGGGCATCCAGGCGTGGGTCGTGCACCAGCGATGGCTGTTGGACATCGCCGACTCGAGCTATCTCAATGCGCACTACGTGATCACGATCGGGGCGCTGGTGTGGATCTACCTGCGGCGCAACGACTCCTTCTACTTCGTGCGCAACATGTTCATGGTGGCGATGGCGTTCGCGCTCGTCGGCTACGCCCTGTACCCGACGGCGCCGCCGCGGCTGGAGCCGCAGTGGGGCTTCACGGATTCGATCCAGCAGTTCACGGGCATCACCGTGGAGCACGGGCCATCCAGTGCGCTGCTCAACCTCTATGCGGCAATCCCCTCCATGCATGTCTGCTTCGCGCTCATGATCGGCTGGCCGATGGCCCGGCTCGTCAAGAACCGGCTCGCGGCGATCGCCTGGGCGGTCTATCCCGTGTACATCGCGTTCGTCGTCATCGCCACCGGAAACCACTACCTCACCGACGTCGTCCTGGGGGCGATCACCGCCCTGGCGTCGGCGCTGCTGTCCACGCAGTTGCTGGCTCGCGCCCGGCCCGACGTGTGGGCGTTCGGGCAAGCGCCCGCGTAACCGCCTAGCCTGTTGCAGCGGATGGCCTCGCAAAGCTCGCCTCCCGTGCCGCGCCAGCCGCGGCAGCGCCGGCCCCGATCGCGCCGCGAGGGCCCGACCACTCAGGAGCTCATGCGCGAGCGGCTCATCGAGAGCCGCCTCACGCCCAACGCCATCTCGCTCACCGGCTTCGCGCTGAACCTCGCTGCCGCCGCGCTGGTGGTGGAGCGCCTGTTCTTCCTCGGCGGCGTCGCCTTCATCGTCGGCTCCATCATGGACACGCTCGACGGCCGCTACAGCCGCATGTCGGGCAAGGGCTCGCCGTTCGGCGCCTTCCTGGACTCCACCCTGGACCGCCTGGAGGAGGGCATCGTCCTCACCGCCGTCGCCGCCTACTTCGCCAGCCGCCACGACCAGGCAGCGGTGGCCGCGGTCGTGATCGCGGTGCTGGCGTCGCTGATGGTGTCGTACACGCGCGCCCGCGCGGAGGCGCTCGGCGTGGCCTGCAAGGTCGGCCTGGCCACTCGCCCGGTCCGGGTCGTGATCCTCTCCATCGGACTGGTCTTCGCCGAGGGCGCCTCGCTGGGCCACTTCGAGCTGCTGGCGCCGGCGGTCTATGTCCTGGCGGGGCTGAGCGCATTCACGGTGCTGCAGCGGATCCTCTACGTCCGCAAGCAGCTCAACGCGCCCGCCGCGAGCGACTGACTCCGCGCGGCGCGGGGAAACCGGCCGGTATCCTCGGCGCCGTGCCTGCGTCGCATGATCCGCCGGCCGTCTCCGCGGGCCGCGGTGCCCGCGAGCGGATCCTCGCGGCGGCGCGCGAGCTCTATCAGCGCCAGGGGATCAACATCACCGGGATCGCCGAGCTGTGCGCGGCCGCCCGCGTCTCCAAGCGGACGCTGTACCAGCACTTCGCAAGCAAGGACGAGGTCGTGGCGGGCTACCTGGCCGCCTTGGCCGCCGACCCCGGCTACCCGCCCCATGCGATCCTGACGCGCGGGGACTTGGCGCCCCGGGCCCGGCTCCTGGAGCTCTACGCGACGCTCGCCGGGGGTCGCCCTCCACTGCGGGGCTGCCCGTTCGTCAACGCGGGCACGGAGCTGGCCGACCCCGCCCATCCGGGCCGGATCGTCATCGTCGACTACAAGCGGGAGTTCGCCCACCGGCTGGCGGCGCTGGCTCGCGAGGCCGGGGCGCGAGCCCGGAGCGACTCGGCCGGCGTCTGGCGCTCCTCTATGACGGCGCGGCCGCGCAGGTGGCGCTGTTCAACAGCCCCGAGCCGGCGACCGAGGCCCAGGCGCTCGCCGCCGCGCTCCTGCTCTCCGCCATGGACTAGACCTGCCACCGCCACCCGCCACAAGTAAACCTATGAGTTTACTTGTGCAAGGCTGCGGGTCCTGCGGGTGGCGATGCGGAAACCGATCGGTGTACAAAAAGGTGTAACCGAACCGCGGCCGTGGGGATACTTGTGGCGATGCCCGCCGACCGTAGGCGGGCCTGCAACTTTGAGAGAAGGGACACGTCACGTGACCACTACCAACGGTTCGTCCAACGGCACCGCGCGTCACCAGCACGAGAAGGTCCGCGTCGCCATTATCGGCGTGGGCAACTGCGCCAGCTCGTTCGTGCAGGGCGTCCAGTACTACAACGACGCCGACCCGGCCGAACGGGTACCCGGGCTCATGCACGTCGACCTGGGCGGCTACCACGTCAGCGACATCGAGTTCTCCGCGGCGTTCGACATCGACGCCGACAAGGTGGGCAAGGACCTCTCCGAGGCGATCTTCGCCGGCCAGAACAACACCCTCAAGCTCGGCGACGACATCCCCAAGCTCGGGGTCGAGGTCATGCGCGGCATGACCCACGACGGCCTGGGCCGCTACCTCAAGGAGAAGATCACCAAGGCGCCCGGCCCCACCGCCGACATCGTCGAGGTGCTCAAGGAGACGCGCACCGACGTGGTCGTCTCCTACCTCCCCGTCGGGTCCGAGCAGGCCACCAAGTGGTACGTGGAGCAGATCCTGGAGGCCGGGTGCGGCTTCGTGAACTGCATCCCGGTGTTCATCGCCCGCGAGGACTACTGGAACAAGCGCTTCAAGAAGGCCGGCCTGCCGATCATCGGCGACGACATCAAGTCCCAGGTCGGCGCCACCATCGTCCACCGCGCGCTGGCCCGTCTCTTCCACGACCGTGGGGTCAAGCTCCTGCGCACCTCGCAGCTCAACGTCGGCGGGAACATGGACTTCTACAACATGCTCGAGCGCGACCGGCTGGAGTCCAAGAAGATCTCCAAGACCAACGCCGTGACCTCGATCATGGGCCACGAACTGCCCAAGGAGGACGTCCACGTCGGCCCGTCTGACTACGTGCCGTGGCTGACTGACCGCAAGTGGGCCCACATCCGCCTCGAGGGCCAGGCCTTCGGCGACGTGCCGCTCACCGCCGAGCTCAAGCTCGAGGTGTGGGACTCCCCCAACTCGGCCGGCATCGTCACCGACGCCGTGCGCTGCTGCAAGCTGGCCCTCAACAACGGCCTGTCCGGGCAGCTCGACGGCCCCAGCTCCTACCTGATGAAGTCGCCGATGAACCAGCGGCCCGACGACGAGGCCCGGGAGCTCACCGAGGCGTTCATCGCCAAGTACACGCGTAAGCCGCTCGCCGCGGCCACCAAGGCCAAGGCGAAGGCCAAGACGGCCGCGAAGGCGTAGGAACCGCGAACCCGGCGCGCCGCCCGCCCGGCCGGCGCGCCTGGCGAGTGGCGCGCCTGACGGGCCGGCTAGGACCGGATCGCCCGCTGCAGCGCGGGCGCCAGGTCCCCGCGCCGGCGCACCACCACATCGTCGAAGCCGAGCCACGCCGCGGTCAGGCGCAGCTCGGCCGCCAGCTCGGCGGCGACGTGGGCGACGTCGACCCCCGGCTCGGCGAACGCCGCCTGCACGAGCAGCGAGCCATTCTGGCGGTCTGACTTGAGGTCGACGCGACCGACCAGCGCGTCGCCGAGCAGGAACGGCAGCACGTAGTAGCCATGGACCCGCTTGGGCGGCGGGACGTAGATCTCGATGCGGTAGCGAAAGCCGAAGAGCCGCTCGGCCCGGGTGCGGAACCACACCAGCGAGTCAAAGGGCGAGAGGAGTGCCCGCGCCTGGACCCGCCGAGGCCGGCGCGCCGCCGGCCACAGGAACGCCGGTGCGCCCCACCCGGCCACCTGCACCTCGACGAGCTCGCCGGCGGCCGCCAGCTCGGCCACTCGGGCCTTGGAGTCTGCGCGGGGCAGCCGGAAGTAGTCGCCCAGGTCGGGCTCGGTGGCGATGCCCAGCGCGCCCGCGGCGATGCGCACGAGCTCGCGCTGTGCCTCGGCCGGGTCCGGCGTGGGAGCGGCAAGCACCTCGGCGGGCAGGACCCGCTCCGGGAGGTCATAGAGACGCTCGAAGTTGACCCGGCCCGCCGACACGACCTGCCCGGTGTAGAACAGGTACTCCAGCGCGACCTTGCCGTCGTGCCAGTTCCACATGTCGCCGGCGCGGCGCTCGGGCCGCGGGATCCCGGTGGCGCTGGCGCGGATGGGGCCCTGTGAGGCGACGAGCTCCAGCGTGTCGGCGACGAGCTCGGGGCGCTCGTGGATGACGCGGCGGACCGACCCCCATGCCTCGGCGTCCACGTCGGCCATCCGCCAGCGAAACAGCGGGTGGCTCTCCACCGGGATGAGCGAGGCCTCGTGGGCCCAGTACTCGACCAGGCGCCGCGTCGGCCGCGGCGTGTCGTGGGCGGCGATGCGGTCCAGCAGCGACCGGTCATACGGCCCCAGACGCGAGAACACCGGCATGTAGTGGGCGCGGCTGAACACGTTGACCGAGTCGAGCTGCAGGACGCCGAGACGGGTCACCAGCTCGCGGATCTGGCGGGCGCCCGGCGGCGTCGCGGGCCGTGGACGCCCGAACCCCTGCGCGGCCAGCGCGATGCGCCGCGCGGCGGCGGCGCTCAGTCTCTCCGGGGTGGGAGGCACCCCGGCACTGTGCCGGATGCTGCGGCCGGAACCGGTCCGCGGCCGGAGCCGGGTGGGTGGGGTCCGAGCCTCGGGGCTCAATAACATGTGGTCCGTGCCCGCGCCCCAGCGTCTGGCCATCGCGCAGGTGACCCCATTTGCGTGGGAGGTGGCCAACGAGGTCAACGAGTACGTCGCGCGGGTGTCCGACGAGCTGGCGTCCGCGCGGCCATCGCGTCCTCATCGTCGCGCCCTCGCAGTCCGCATCGCTGGTGCGCGACAGCCGCCGCGCGCTGCGCTCGCACCCCGAGCAGCTGCTCGACGACGCCGCAGAGCGCGCCGACGGTGCTCGGGGTCGGCGAGGTGCTGCCCTTCGCCCCCGCCCGCCGCCGCGCGGCGTCGCTGCCCGTCGACGTGGCCCGCACGATCGAGGAGGCGCTGACGGCGCTCCCGCTCGACATCGTCAACGTCCACGAGCCGTTCGCCCCCAGCGCGTCGAGCGCGGCCCTGCGCCACTCGCGCGCGCTCAACGTCGGCAGCTTCCACGCCCCCACCGAGCGCGTGCTCTCCACCCAGCTCACCGGTCCGCTGTCGCGCCTGCTGTTCTCCCGCATGGACGCCCGCATCGCCAGCTACGCGGCCACACGCAACCTGCTCCAGCACTACTTCCCCGGCGAGTACACCGTGATCGCGCCCGGCGCCGATGTCGCCCCGGAGCGCACGCCGCGCCGAGATGCCCGAGATCGTGATGATCGCCACCGAGGAGCGCGCCGCCCTGCGCATCTTCCTGCGCGCGCTGCGCGCCTTGCCGGCCGAGCCGCGGTGGCACGCCACCGTCTGGTACCCGCGCCCGACCGCACCGCCGGCGACGCTCGACCGCCTGCTGCGCGAGCGGATCACCTTCGTGGAGGCGTCCGAGTAGCGACGAGGCGCGGCTGCTGGCGAGCGCCGACATCGCCGTCTTCGCCTCCGAGGGTGACCGGGCGACCCCGGGAACGCTCGTCCGCGCGCTGGGCGCCGGCGCGGTGCCGGTGGCCTCGCGCCTGCCCGCCTACGAGGAGTCGCTGGGCGAGGGGGAGTGCGGTTTCATGTTCGAGCCCGGGGAGACGGCGACGCTGGCGGCGCACCTGCAGCGGCTGGTCGGCCGAGCCGGAGCTGCGCTGAGCGCGCGCGGCCGCGATTGCCGGCGAGCTGCGCCGGTCGCTGGGCTGGCGGCGCGTGGCGGGCGAGCTCGAGGCCATCTACCTCGATCTCGCCGCCCGGCGCCGCGACGGCTCGGGGAACGGCCGGTCCGCGGCACGGCTCGCCTCGCGGCCGCTGATCGACGTCGACCTGCACATGCACACCGACCACTCCTATGACTGCGCCACCCCGGTCGAGGTGCTGCTCGCCGAGGCACGGGCGCGCGGGCCTGGGCGCGATCGCGGTCACCGACCACAACGAGATCTCCGGCGCGCTGGAGGCCCGCGCCAAGGCCAGACGGCGTCAAGGTGATCGTCGGCGAGGAGGTCAAGACCAAGGAGCAGGGCGAGGTCATCGGCCTGTTCATCGAGGAGAAGATCCCGCGCGGGATGACGCTCCAGGAGACGATCGCCGAGATCAAGCGCCAGGGCGGGCTCGTCTACGTGCCGCATCCCTTTGACCGCATGCACTCGGTGCCCGACTACGAGCACCTGCTGGCGGTCATCGACGACGTCGACGCCATCGAGGTCTTCAATCCGCGCATCGCGATCTCCGAGTTCAACGAGGAGGCGGTGCGCTTCGCCGCCAAGTACCGCATCCCGGCAGGGGCCGGCTCGGACGCCCACGTGCCCCAGGGCCTGGGCTCGGTGCGGATCCGCATGCGGGATTTCAACGGGCCCGACGAGTTCCTGGAGTCGCTGCGCGACGCCGACATCATCCGCAACCCGGCCAGCCTCCTCTACGTGCAGGCACTGAAGTTTCTGCAGACCAAGGCGATGCCCGGAGCCGCCCGGCGGGCGAGCCGCGAGCGCCGCGTCAGGCGCGCCACCGGGCGCAAGTCCTGATGCAGCCGCAAGGACAAGCACGGCCGCCCGTCCAATCCGACTGGGGTGCCGGCAACCGACGACGAGATCCGAGAGAAGTACCTCGAGCGCGCGATCCGCGAGCTCAACGCGTTCGCGCGCCGGCTGAGCGAGTGCGCGCACTGCCCACGGGGCCAGCTGATGCCGGTGCTGGGCTCGGGCCACCCCCAGGCCGACATCTTCATGGTCAAGTACTCCGCGCGGCCCTCCGAGGTCGAGGAGGGCGTCGCCTTCTACGGGCGGACCGGCAACGCGCTGATGAAGTCGCTCAAGCGCCTGAGCATCGATCCGCTCGCCGTCTACGGCACGCTGTGCGTCAAGTGCCCGGTCGCCGACCCGGCGATGGCCGACCCCGGCTGCGTGAGCCGCCTGGTCGAGGAGCTGGCGATCGTGCAGCCCAAGATGGTGGTCGTGATGGGCGAGGACGCGCTCGACGTCGATCAACGACCTCGGCGTGCCCGCTGTCGCGCGAGCTGGCCGCCACGCCCCGGCGAGCTGCAGCACTTCACCCCGTCGATCGAGGCGCTGTTCGTCCCCAACATCGACGACGTCGCTGGACGAGGACGGCGCCAAGCGCGCGTTCTGGTCGGCGTTCCGCGTGCTGGGGCAGTGGTGGGAGGACCTGCCGCCCTACTGAGCGGCAGCGCGCGCCGTCGAGCTGACGCGCTCAGTCCATCGTGAGGACGATCTTGCCGAGCTTGCCGCCGCCTGGAAGTGCTCGTAGGCGGCGGGCGCCTCGGCCAGCGGGTAGGTCTTGGCGATCGGCACCTTGACCGTCGCCCGCCGGCCAGCAGCGGCAGCACCGAGCGCTCCATCGCGCGGGCGGTCAGCGCCTTGAGCTCCAGCGGGCGCGCCCGCAGCGTCGAGCCGTGGATCCGGGCGCGCTTCATCATCAGCAGCCCCAGGTTGATCTCGCCCTGCGCGCCGGCGCCCATGCCGATCACGGCGATCCGCCCGCCCGTGTTGAGCGCCTTGAGATTGTCCATCAGGTTGACCGCGCCGACGAGCTCGAGGATGACGTCGTACGGGCCCTGCTCGTGCGAAGCCGTCGGGCGCGATCACCGTCGGCGCCGAACGCGCCCACCGCGTCGTGCAGATCGGCGTTGCGCACGGTGGCGGTCACCCGCGCACCGGCGGCGCGACCGAGCTGGACCGCCGCGCAGCCCACGCCGCCCGCGCGCGCCGTGGACGAGCAGCCGCTCGCCCACCACGCAGCCCGGCCTGGGTGAACACCGCGTCGTGCGCGGTGGTGAACACCTCGGGCACACCGCCGGCCTCGGCCCAGGAGAGGTTTCGGGCACCGGCATGAGGATCCGCTCGTGGACCGTCGCGAGCTCGGCCTGGCCGCCGCCGCCGACGATCGACATCACCCGGTCGCCCATCTGAGAAGCGCTCGGCGCCCGGGCCGCGGTCCACCACCTCGCCGGCGAGCTCGAGCCCCGGGATGTCCTGCGGCGAGCCGGGAGGCGCCGGGTAGTCCCCGCGCGAGCTGCTGCATGTCGGCGCCGTTGAGCCCGGCGGCGCGCACCTCGACCAGCACCTCGCCGGCTCCGGGGACGGGGTCCGGATGCTCCTCGACGGTCAGTTGCTTGTCTGTGATGGTGACGGCGCGCATGCGCGCTCACCCTACCGCTGCGGCGCACCAGCTCGGCCACGCACTCGATGTGCGGGGTCTGGGGGAACATGTCGACCGGGCGCACGCGCACGCAGCTCGTACCCGGCCTCGACCAGCTGCGCCGCGTTCGGGGCGAGCGTCGTCGGGTTGCACGACACGTAGACGAGCCGCGACGGCGACGCCTCGATGATCCGCCGCACCACCTTCTGCGACAGCCCCGCGCGCGGCGGATCGACGATCGAGCACGTCGGGACGCCCGGCGCGCTCCACCAGCTCGCGCATGGCCAGGCGCACGTCGCCGGCGAAGAAGTGGGCGTTGTCGACCTCGTTGGCGCGCGCGTTGGCGATCGCGTCGGCGATCGCCTCGGGCACCAGCTCCAGCCCCCACACCTCGGCCACCCGCGGTGACGATCAGCAGGCCGATCGTGCCGATCCCGCAGTACAGGTCGTAGACGCGCTCGAAGCCGATCGGCGCCGCGTACTCGATCGCCAGCTCGTACAGGCGCTCGGCCATCTCGGTGTTGGTCTGAAAGAACGCCTCGGCGGAGATCTCGAAACGCATCCCGCCGAGCACCTCCTCGAAGCGGTCAGAGCCCGCCAGCAGCTCGGTCTCGCCGCCGTAGGTCGTCTCGGCGACGCTGTCCACCCGCGTCCACAGCAGCCCGTCCAGCCCGGCGCCGGCGCGGATCAGCGAGTCGCGGTCGATCTCGCCCGGGCTGGTGACCAGCCGCACCTGGATCGCCCCGCTGCGCCGGCCCTCACGCACGACGAGGTTGCGCAGCAGGCCCTCGCCGCTGCGCCGGTCATAAGCGGTCAGCCCCTGCTCGCGGCACCACGCCACGATCCGCTCCCGCGCGGCGTTGGCGCGCTCGGAGGCGAGCATGCAGTCGTCCATGGCGACGATCTCGTCCCAGCGGCCGGGAGCGTGAAAGCCGCACACCAGCGCGCCCGTCGGCGTCGGCCCCGAACGAGTACTCGAGCTTGTTGCGATAGCGCCACTGCGCCACCGCGGGAACGATCGGCTCCAGCGCGAAGCCGTCGAGCTTGCCGATCCGCCGCAGCGCGTCGTCGACCTGCGCCTGCTTGACCTCGAGCTGGCGCTCGTAGGAGAGCACCTGCCACGGAGCGCCCGGATGGTCGGCCACCGGCGCGATCCGGTCGGGGCTCGGGCTCGAGGATCTCGACCGCGCGCGCCTCGGCGTAGGCGCGCTTGCGCTTGCCGATGACGGCGCGCACGCGATCGCCGGGAACCGCGCCGGTGACGAACACGACGTAGCCGTCGGTCCGCGCCACGCCGGCGCCGCCGAAGGCGAGCGCGTCGATCGTCAGCTCCAGCTCGTCGCCGCGCTGGGGCCGGGGCTGTGTGGGGGGTGCGGTGGACATGCGGACTACAGAACTAGCAGGCAGCGGCAGTCGGCACGGTCGCGCGTGGCGCGTGCGACCGGCGCGCCTGCCCGCGTCGCGCGCCCGGGTGTCACCGGCCCGCCGGGCGCGTGCGGCGCTACGCCAGCGCCTTCTCGAGCGCGCCCACCACCGACTTGCGGTTGGCGTGCTTGCGCTCGTAGGTCAGCACCTTGCGCAGCTCGGGCTTCTTGAGCTCCTTGATGCGGCTCTGCACCTGGCCGGCGTTGAGGTCGTCGTAGCCGAGGATCGGGAACGACGGGCCCGACGCCGGCGGCGCGGCGAGCGCGGTCGGCGCCGCGCACGATGCGATCGACGGGGTCGAGCTTGCGGGCGCGCTTGGTGGCGGCGCCCGCCTTGCCGAGCAGCGCCTCGATCTCCTTGACCAGGTCGTTGCCCTGCCGCGGCCGCGGCGCACCAGCTCGGCGACGAGGTCGTTGGCGTCCTTGCGCGTGACGCGTCCACGCGACGCGGCGTCGTCGAGCGCCTCCTGGATGTGGGCGCGGGTGAGCATGATCACGTCGCGCGGCTTGATCGCGCCCTGCGCGAGCTGCTCGGCGACCGACAGCACGCCGCCGCCGCTGGCGCGCTTGCGTCTTGGTCGCCGCCGCCTTTGCGCTCGTCCTCGCGTGTTCTTGGCGCCGGCGCGCGCCGCGGTGGCAGTGCCCTTCGCGCCGGCGCGCGCGCTGCGCGCGGTGCCGGCGGCGGCGGCGCCGCGCCGTCTTGGCGGTGGCGGCCGCGGACCTGGCCGTCGACTTCGCGGCGGTCGCGGTCTTGGCGGCGCCGGACTTCGCCGTGCTGCGCGTCTTGGTGGCGCCGGACTTGGCCTGCGTCGCGGTCTTGGCCGCGCCCTTGCGCGCGCTGGTGGCAGTGGACTTCGCGCCGCTGCGAGCGGCAGCCTGCGTGGCCCGCGCGCCGGTGCTGCGCGAACTGGCGCTCGTGCGGGTGGCGCCGGATCGCGACGAAGACGATGAAGTTGAACGGCCGGACGACGAGCGTTTCGGGGGGCATCGGAAGCTCCTGCTCCTTATTGGCTTTGACGCTGGCGCTGAGCGCTGGACGAGTTGACGTGCGGCGCTTGCGGCGAATCTACCCAATGTGCGCGCAATCTGCGCGTGACGGGCGCAACGTTTCAGCCTACGAGCAACTCCAGCAGCGCCTTCTGGGCGTGGCGGCGGTTCTCCGCCTGATCCCAGATGCGCTGGCGGTCGCCGTACAGCACCTCGGCGGTGATCTCGTCGCCGGGGTGCGCGGGCAGGCAGTGCAGCGCGATCGCGTGCGGCGCCGCGAGGTCGAGCAGCGCGTCGTCGATGCGGTAGGGCGACAGCGCGCGCCGGCGCTCCTGCGCCGAGGCCGGGTCGTCACTCATGCTCACCCACACGTCGGTGTACACGGCGTCCGCGCCGTCGACGGCGGCCCGCGGATCGTCGGTCAACTGCACGCCCGCAACGGGCTCGAGCTGATAGCCGTCCGGTGCCGCGACGCGTACCTGTACACCCGCCAGTGCACCGACGATGGCCAGTGACCGTGCGACGTTGTTGCCGTCACCGACATAGGCGAGTGTCAGTCCGTCCAGCGAGCCGAACGTCTCGCGCAGTGTCAGCAGATCGGCCAGCGCCTGGCACGGATGGTGCCTGGCGGTGAGCATGTTGATGACCGGGACGGTGGCGTGGCGGGCGAGCTCCTCCACCTCCTCGTCGGGTCCGGTCCGGATGCCGATGGCGGCGGCGTTGCGCGAGAGGATGTAGGCGGTGTCGCGGATCGACTCGCCGCGGCTGAGCTGCAGCTCGCCGCTGCGCAGCACCATCGGGTGACCGCCCATCTCGGCGATGCCGGCCTCGAACGACGTGCGCGTGCGCGTCGACGCCGCCTGGAAGATGAGCGCCACCGAGCGGCGCGCCAGCGCGTCGGAGCTCAGCGGGCGCGGCCTTCAGCTCGGCAGCGCGATCCAGCAGGGCGCCGAGCTCCGCGCGCTGAGCTCGGCTCCGGTGAGGAAGTGGCGTGGCACGGGCCGCAGTGTACGTTGGGCCGTGTGCACCTGCGGGTCCTCACCTGGAACCTCATGCACGGCCGCTCGGTGCCGCCGTCGCGGCGCGATCTGCTCGACGAGTTCGGCGCGGCGCTGCAGGGCTGGGAGTGGGACGTGGCGCTCCTGCAGGAGGTGCCGCCGTGGTGGACCGCGCCGCTGGCCGCGCGCGCTGGGCGCCGAGCACCGCCAGGCGCTCACCTCGCGCAACGCCCTGCCGCGGCTGCGGCGTGCGCTGGCGCGGCCGCTGGCCCGAGCTGATGAAGTCCCAGGGCGGCGGCGCCAACGCGATCCTCGCCCGGCGCGACCGCATCGTCGCCCACCACGTCGAGCGCGCTGACCCGCTCGCCCGAGCGCCGCGTCGCCCACGCGGTGCGTCGCTGGGGTGCGGCGTGTGGGTGGTCAACCTGCACGCCACCGCCCACGACGAGGCGGCGCGCCCAGCGCGACGGAGCCGCCGCCGCCGCGGCCGCGCTGCGGTGGGCGCGCGGCGACCCGCTCGTGCTCGGCGGCGACTTCAACCTGCGCGCGCCCGAGTGGCCGGGCTTCGCCGCGGTCGGCGGGCACGACGTCGACCACCTCTTCATCGCCGGGCGCGGTGCGAGCGCCGGTGCGCCGGCGCGCAGGTGCTGGACCGCGGCGCGCTGTCTGACCACGCGCCGGTGGCGGTCGACCTGCGCCTCACGGTCGGCGAAGCCGGGGAGCCCGGACGTATGATGGGATCTTCACCCGCACCGGAGGATCGCCGCATGTCACGACTCATCCGCATGGACCAGACCGGACACACCGTGCTGGCGCACTGGAGTCCGGATGACCTCGCCGGGACGGAGGCGGCCCGGGCTGCGCTTCACGCCGAGCTCGACCGCGGCTACCTGGCCGTGGCCTCGGAGCCCGACGGCACCGCCACCGCGGTGCGCGAGCTCCCGCTCGACGCCGAGCTCGTCATCCTGCGCCGCCCGATCGCCGGCGGCTGACGCGTCGGCGGCCGTGGCCGAGATGGCGGCGGCTGGCGACTGGCTGTCGCGGCCGGCGCGAGGCTGCCGGCCTCGGGCGCGCTGCCCGAGCTGGAGAACGTCCGCTGGCGCAAGCGCGTCGACGAACCGGCGCTGCGCCGCGCCGACCACGTGTGGACGCTGAGCACCGTCGCCCACGAGGTCCCGTTCCTGGCGACGGCGGTGGCGCTGCCCCTGCTGGCACCGGTGCTGGCCGTCGTCTCGCGTGTTCGCGCTCGGCTTCGCGTGGGCGATCCCCGCGCTCTACGCCGCGCGCGGCGCCGGCGTGCTGCGCCCGCCGCGACGGCGCGCCGGGTGCGAGCGACGACGCCGAGCAGCGCGCGCTGGGGCTGCTCGGCGACCTCGTCGGCCACGACGCGCGTGCGCTCGTGGCGCGCACCGGGCTGGTGGTCGAGCGCGGGAGCTTCGGCGTGTGGCTGGTGGGGCCGGCGGGCGCGCTGCTGGTGCGGCCCGGCGGGCGGCGCGTGCAGTGCTACTGCGTGCGCGTGGCCGACGCCGAGCTGCCGACGGCCGACCGCGTCGCGCACCTGCTGCTGGCGCTGCGCGCCGACGAGCCGGGCTTTGCCACCGTGGCCAACCTCACCTTCAGCGGGGCGTGCTGGCGGTTGCGGCGACACCTGTCGCCGGCGGCGCGGGAGGGCCTGGCCGCGGCGGTCCGGGTGGCGCGCGCACGCTAGGGGAGAGCGCGAATGCCCAGGGCGATTGTGGGCGCCGCGGGCGAACCTTGGTAGATAGGCCTTACCGAGCTAACGCTTATCTCCCAGAGGTCCGCCACAGGGCCCGCCGCGAGCGCCCGAAGCGCTGCACTCTCCCCTCGATAGCCGTCGCCTACGTTCGCCGATTCCCCGAGTGGTCGCCGGCAGTCCCCCGGGGCGCGGACCCCGCACCGCGAGCTACTCAGCCCCGCGCGTTGCGCAGCCCGAAGCCGCGGAGCATGAGCAGCGCCTTCTCGCCCATCGTCCCGCGCGCGGGCAGCACCCCGAGCTGCGTCGCCGCGTCATAGACGTCGAAGAACGCGCGCACCCGCAACAGGAGCTCGTGCTGGAGCTCGCAGTAGAAGACGCAGTGCACGACGACGAACCGGTTGCTCGCCGGCAGCCCCGCCAGCGCCGCGCGGTGGGTGCCCAGCACCTTGCACGGCGCGGCCACGAAGCGCTCGTTGGCCAGTCGCTCTCCGGTGCGCTCCAGCCGGGCGTCGGGGAAGCCCTCCCACAGCCGCGCGGCGTGGGCGGTCAGCGCGTCGAGCCCGTCCAGCGGCTCGCCGGTGAGCGGGTCCTCGTACTGCACGCCCGTGGCGCACACCTCGGCGAACGCGGCCGGGTCCTTGCCCGACCACGCGGCCTGCCACCCGTCGATCAGCTCGTCGACGGTCACTGCGGCGACGCCCTGGGCGTCGAAGGCCGGCATGCCCTCCTCGGGCGTCGAGGCCTGCGCGTAGCGGCGGCGCGGGATCCGCCCGGCGCCGCGCGCCAGCCGGCCCGCCTGCACGCCGAGCCGGACCGCGTGGGCCATCGCCACCGGGTCGTGGGCGCGTGAGATCGCGCTGGCGCACAGGACCGCGTCACAGCCGAGCTCCATCGCCAGGGCGGCGTCCGACGCGGTCCCGACGCCGGCGTCGAGGATCACCGGCACGCCGGCGCGCTCGATGATGATCGACAGGTTGTAGGGGTTGCAGATCCCCATGCCGCTGCCGATCGGCGATCCCAGCGGCATCACCGCGGCGCAGCCCGCGTCCTCCAGGCGTCGCGCCAGCACCGGGTCGTCGGTGGTGTAGGGCAGCACGGTGAAGCCATCGTCGACCAGCTCCTCGGCGGCGGCGACGAGCTCCACGGCGTCGGGCAGCAGCGTGCGGTCGTCACCGATCACCTCGAGCTTGACCCAGTCGGTCTCGAACGCCTCGCGGGCGAGCTGAGCCGTGGTGACTGCGTCGCGGGCGGTGTAGCAGCCGGCGGTGTTGGGGAGCATCGATACGCCGGCCTCGTCGAGGACGTCGAGGATCGACCCGCGCGCCGCCGCGTCCAGGCGTCGCAGCGCCACCGTGCACAGCTCGGCCTCGGCGGCGCGGCAGGCCTGGGCCAGAAGCTCGTGATTGGCAAAGCCGCCGGTGCCGAGGATGAGCCGCGAGCTCAGCGTGCGGTCGGCGATGCGCAGCGGATCGTCGGGCAGGGCGCTCATCCTCCTCCGATCGCGGCGACGACCTCGACCGCGGACCCCTCGCTCAGGTGGGTGTGAGTCCACCGTCCCCGCGACACCACCTCGCCGTCCAGGGCGACGGCAACGCCGCGGGCTCCGGGAGCGACATCGAGCATCTCCACCACATTGGCGACAGTAGCGCCGGCGCCGACCTCGCGGGGCTCGCCGTTGACCGTGACGTTCACGAGCCCGCGCTCCCCACGGCCATCGCGGCAAAGCGGCCGGGCGCGAACGCGGCGGCATGGCCGGGCAGCGCCTCGCCGGTCAGGGCGCCCGCGATCAGCTCGGCCGTCACCGGCGCCAGCAGGATCCCGCCGCGGCGATGGCCGGTGGCCCAGTGCAGTCCCTCCACGGACCCGGGCCCGATGGCCGGAAGGTTGTCCGGCGTGCCCGGCCGCAGCCCGGCGGCGAACTCGTCGAGGATCAGCTCGGAGATCCCGGGCACGAGCTCGGCGGCGTCGCGCAACAGCTCGAACGCGGCGCCGGCGGTGACCGTGGTGTCAAAGCCGCGCTCCTCCGAGGTCGCGCCCAGCACGTAGCGGCCGTCGCCACGGGGCGTGATGTAGGACGGGCCCATGCGGATGACGCGCTGCAGCAGGCCTGGGCCCGCCGGGTCGTGCAGGCGCATGATCTGGCCCTTGACCGGGCGCACGGGGATGCGGTCGGCCTCCGGCAGGCCCGAGAGCTGCGGCGACCACACGCCGGCGGCGATCACCACCTGCTCGGCGCGCACGCTCGAGCCGTCGTCGAGCACGACGCCCTGGACACGGCCGCCGGTGAGCGCTACGCCGGCGACGGGGGTGTGCTCACGCACCTCGCCCCCGGCGGCGGTGACGGCCCTGGCCAGGGCCGGAAGCAGCATGCGCGGGTCGACGGCGTGATCGCCGGGCACGTCGAGGGCCAGGCGCAGCGCCGGGGCCAGGCCGGGCTCGCGCCGCCGTGCCTCCGAGGCGCGCAGGCGCTCCACCGGCAGCTGGAAGCGGTGGCGCAGCGCCAGCTCGCGTTCCAGCGCCTCGGCCTCGTCGGCGTCGCGGGCCACCAGCAGCGTGCCGGACGTCGTGTAGCCCACGCTCTCCGCCGCCGCCTCCTCGAGCAGCTCCGCGACGAAACGCGGGTACAGCCGGGCGCTGCGCAGCCCCAGCTCAAGCAGCGGCTCCTCGCCGGGCGTGACCTCGGCGACGGGCGCGAGCATCCCGGCGGCGTAGTGCGAGGTGCCATGGCCCACCGGCCCGCGGTCGAGCACGACGGCACGCAGGCCGCGCCGGGCCGCGCGCCACGCCACCGACAACCCGATCGCGCCGCCACCGATGATGACGGCGTCTGCTTGCACTGGATGCTCGGACAATGAACCTCCCTGCGCCGGCATTACCCGGTCAGGTCTTGACGGTCGGCGGATCGGCGTCCGCCCTCTCAGCCCAACGGTGGGGCTCCCGTAAGTAGTGGATGCTAGCGCGGGCGGGCCTGCGCGCCGCCGAGGGCGTGGCAGACTGGGGGCGTGCCCGACGTCCGTGACGCCCTCCGAGCCGCGCGCCTGTACCTCGTCTGCGGAGCGCAGCCCGACGTGTTCCTGGAGCGGGCGCTGCGCGGGGGCGTCGACATCGTCCAGCTCCGCCTCAAGGACGCCGGCGATGAGAGCGTCGTCGCCACCGCCCGCCGGTACGCGGCGATGTGCCACGCCCACGGCGTCCCGCTCATCCTCAACGACCGCCCCGACCTGGTGGCGGCCGCCGGCGCCGACGGGGTCCACGTGGGCCAGGACGACATGGCGGTGGCGCAGGCCCGGGCGCTGGTCGGGCCCGACCGCATCGTCGGGCTGTCCACCCACTCGCCCGCACAGATCGACGCGGCCGCGGCCAACCCCGAGATCGACTACATCGGGGTGGGGCCGGTCCACGCCACGCCCACCAAGCCGGGACGCCCGGCGGTGGGGCTTGACCTGGTGCGCTACGCGGCGGCCCACACCGCCACACCGTTCTTCGCCATCGGCGGCATCGACGCGGGCAACGTCGCCTCCGTGCGCGGCGCCGGTGCGACGCGGATCGCCGTGGTGCGCGCCATCACCGACGCGCCGGACCCCGAGGCGGCGGCGCGCGCGCTGCACTCCGCCAGCGAGGCCGGCGTTGGCGCAACGTAGCCGCAAGCGCGGGCGACGCGGCCCGGCCCGGGCCAAGCCCTCCCCGGCCAAGGCGTCCGCGGCCACGCCCTCCCCGGCCAAATCCGCGCCGGCCGAGGCGACCGCCACCGAGCCGGCGCGCCCCCGGCGCCCGGGCCAGTGGGCCGTCCCCACCGGCGAGGAGCTCACCCGCAGCCAGCGCCGCGACGCCGAGGCCCGCGCCAACCTCAAGCCGATCGCTCCCGGCGAGCGCCCAATGGCCATCCGGATCTCGGCGCTGCTCGCGGCGGGGCTGGGGCTGGCCAACTTCATCGCGTGGCTCGCCGGCGACAAGATCGGCGGCAAGCACCCGGCCCCCGCAGGCATCCTCATCTTCACCGCGTTGATGTGCGCGTGCGCCATCGGCCTGTGGCGCATGTGGTACGGAGCGGTGCTCGGGTTCATGGCGCTGCTGGCGATCATCGGCACGCTGTTCTCGCTGTATCTGGTCGAGGCCAGCAACGCGCTCGGCTTCATCGTCGCGCCGGTCATCATCGCCATCGCGGGCTACCTCTTCTTCAAGCTCGTGCGCGTGCTCAGCCGCATCCAGATGCCGCAGCGACCCGGAACCTGATCTCCCGCCGGCTTGGCGGACCGTGAGCGCGACGGCTTCCCGGAACGTGAGCCCGACGGCTTCCCGGAACGTGATCTCCGGCCAGCTTGGATAGGCTCGTATCAAATGCCTGAATCCTCTTACGACTGCGTCGTCATCGGCTCCGGGCCCGGTGGCTACGTCGCCGCCATCCGCGCCGCCCAGCTTGGGATGAAGACCGCCTGCATTGAGTCCGACCAGGTCGGTGGCCGCTGCCTGAACTACGCCTGCATCCCTGCCAAGGCCGTGCTGCGCGTGGCCGACGTGCTGACCGAGATCCGCGAGGCCGATGAGTTCGGGATCAAGGTGTCCGATCCGGAGATCGACTACGCCGGCGTCTCCGAACGGCGCAAGAAGGTGATCTCGACCCTCACCGGCGGTGTCGCCGGCCTGCTCAAGAAGAACAAGGTCGACTTCATCGAGGGCGAGGCCACGCTCACCGGCAAGGGCACCCTCACCGTCGCCGGCCAGGAGATCTCGGCCAAGACGATCGTGCTGGCCACCGGCTCGGTCAAGCGCCCGATCCCGGGTGCCCAGTTCGGCGGCCGCGTGATCGGCACCGAGGAGGCGTGGGCGCTCGACGAGCTGCCCAAGTCGATGGTGGTCGTCGGCGCCGGCGCGTCGGGATCGGAGATCGCCTCGGGCTACGCCCGGCTGGGCGTCGAGGTGACTCTGTTCGAGGCGCTGGACCGCGTCCTCCCCACCGAGGATGCCGACATCTCCAAGCTGGCCGAGCGCGGCTTCAAGCGCCAGGGCATCAACGTCCACACCGGCACGCTGGTCACCGACATCGCGACGGGCTCCGACAGCGTCACCTTCAAGCACGGCGACGAGTCGGGCGAGGTGGACTGGCTGGTCATCGCCGCCGGCCGCGGACCCGATATCGAGGCGCTGGGGCTGGACGCGGCGGGCGTCAAGCTCGGCGAGAACGGCCTGGTCGAGGTCGACGGCGCGATGCGCACCAACGTCGAGGGCATCTACGCCATCGGCGATCTCGTCCCGGGCCCGGCGCTGGCCCACAAGGCCTCCGACGAGGGCGTGATCGCCGTCGAGGACGCCGCCGGGATGACCACCCATCCGATCGAGTACATCGACATCCCCCGGGCCACGTTCTGCACGCCCAACGTAGCCAGCTTCGGGCTCACCGAGGCCCAGGCCCGTGACCAGGGCTACGACGTCGTCGTCGGCAAGGTGCCCTACGGCGCCGTCGGTGCCGGCACGGTCTACGGCGATCGCACCGGCCTGGTCAAGATCATCGGCGAGACCAAGTACGGCGAGCTGCTCGGCGGCCACATCATCGGCGCCAAGGCGACGGAGCTCATCCAGGAGCTGGTCAACGCTCGTGCGCTTGAGGGCGGCTATCCCGAGGTGGCGCGGCTCGTCCACGGGCATCCGACGATGTCCGAGGCGGTCATGGAAGCCGCTCGCGCCGCCGACGGCTGGCTGATCCACGGCTAGCGCGATCCAGGCGTGGCCTCGCAGCCCGCACAGCCGGTCTTCTACTACGACCTGGGCGACCCCGGGTGCTACGTCACGGCCGAACGGATCATGGGAGAGCTGGCCCGTGTCGAGATGTTTCCCGAGTGGGAGCCGGTCCATGGGCCCGGGATCGAATGGACGCCGGCCGAGCCCGACGCCGAGGCGCTCGCGCTCACCGTGGCCGGCCACGGCCTGCAGCCGCTGCGCCTGCCGCGCACCTGGCCACCCGACTCAGAGCTGGCCATGCGCGTCGCCACCTACGCCAAGGGCGGCGGCCGCGCGGTGGCGTTCTCGCTGGCGGCGTTCCGGCAGGTGTTCGCGGGGGGACGCGACCTCGGCGACGAGGGCACCGTCCTGATCGCCGCCGCCGCGTGTGAGATGCACCCCACCGCGGTGCTCAAGGGCGCGGGCCTGCGCTCGGTCAGCGCCTCCCTGGAGCGCGCCGGAGAGCGGGCGCGGCAGGCCGGGGTGACCTCGCTGCCGGCGATCCAGGTCGGGGCTGAGGTGTTCCAGGGCGGGGGGCATTGGAGCGGGCCGGCGACGCGCTGGCCGCCGCCGCGGCGGGACCGATGCTCTCCGTGACCCGCCACGGGCACGGCCACGGGCACGACCACTGACCGACCACGCGCGCCGACGATGAAGGCCAACCGTGTCTTTCACCTCATCGTCACCCGCGGCGGGCGCGAGCCGTCGTTCATGGCCGACCGCCGGCGCGTGGACCGCATCGAGGTGGTGTCCGTCGACGACGGGGAGCTGCTGCTCTACTGGGAGCTGCCCGCCAAGGACGCGGCGAGGGTGCTGCGCCAGCTCCGGGCCGACCTGGCCGGTCTGGAGTCCGAGGAGTTCCTGGCCCTGTGGGAGGGCGCCGACGAGTAGCGGCGGTATGTTGGATCGCACCGTGGACCTTCCCAGCACACCATCGGCTCTCGGCGTCGCCGCCGAGTCGCTCAAGGGCGAGACGACCGTCGAGGAGCCCGGCCGCGCCGGCCGCGCCGTCGCACGGCGCAGCGCGGAGATCCGCGCCACCGTTCCCGACCTCGAGCTGTCGGTGGAGGCCGACGCCGGGGCGCTGCTGGCCCGCGCCGAGGCGGAGGGGTGTACCACCACCGCCGTGCTGATCGCGGCCTGTGCCGGCGCCCTGCGCGCGTTTCCGCGCGTCAACGGCGCCTACCGCGACGGCCGCTACGAGCTCTACTCCCGCGTGAACGTCGGCGTCGTTTTCCAGACCTCGGAGACGCCGGTGGCGGCGACCGTGCTCGACGCCGACGCCAAGCCCGTCGCCGAGCTCGACGCCGAGCTGGCGCGCCTGTCGGCACGGGCCCGGTCCGGGGAGCTGACGCCCCCCGAGCAGGCCGGGGCCACGTTCACCGTGGAGGACCTCGGGGAGTCCGGGGTGCACCGCGCCGCCGGGCTGGTGAGGCCGTCGCAGGCCGCGATCCTGACCGCGGGGGCGATCCGCGCCCTCCCGGTGCTGCGCGATGGAGTCGTCGTCGCCGGACACGAGCTCACGCTGACGCTGGCCTGCGACCACCGGATCGTGTTCGGCGCGCAGGCCGCCGGGTTCCTGCGCCGGGTCACGGAGCTCGTGCCGGGGTGACCGCGGACTTCGAGCAGGCCGCCGAGCGGATCGTCCTGCACGGACGGCGGGAGCTGCAGGCGCGGCTGCGCTCCGCCATCCTGCGCCAAGCCGGCGGCGCCGCCGGCGAGCCAATGACGCTCGAGGCGGCACAGCTCGATGAGCTCGTCGAGCGGGCTGCCGGGCGGGCGGGCGGAGTGCTGTGGCGCCGCTGCCTGGCCGGTGCGGCCACGACCGAGCTTGGCATCGCGCTCCACGACGCCGTCTCGCACCCGACCGTGCAGCGCGCCCACGCGCTTTCGGGCGCCCCGCCCTACGAGGGCGCGGCGGAGGAGCATCCCCTGGCCCAGGTGACGCTCAGCGAGGGCACGGAGGGGCAGACCCCGCTTCAGGCGCTGCGCCTGGCGGCCGTGCACATGAGCGGGATCGAGAGCCTGCGCAACGGCGAGACCGACCTCGAGCTGCGCTTCTCCGACGCCGGGCTCGACCTGCTCAAGGCCTCCAGCGGCGCCGCCATCGGCCGGCTCCTGTGGTCAGAGATCCACGGCGTCGAGGTGGCCAACCC
Source organism: uncultured Solirubrobacteraceae bacterium (assembly GCA_963764125.1). GTDB lineage: Bacteria > Actinomycetota > Thermoleophilia > Solirubrobacterales > Solirubrobacteraceae > Palsa-465. Next base: position 98,764 of record CAVXRR010000036.1, on the reverse strand, counting down.
CCGCCGGGGCCTGCGGCCGGGGCGGCGCGTGCCGGAGCTTCACGTCAGGGCCCAGAGCGGCCGGGCAGCCTTTCAGCTGCCCGGCATGACCTCAGAGCAGGTCAACGAGCATCTGGAACCGGTGCTCAGGCGGGCTCGCGACGGCTATACGCGCCGCTGAACCGCGGAGTGGGCCTACTCGCATGCGCCACCGGCCGCCGGACGGCCCGGGTGCGGGGCGGATGCTCGTTTTGGGAGGTGCGGATCGCGAACAGCAGCATCCCCGGGATGACGGTGAGGACGAACGCGGCGAAGACGATGTTGAGGATCAGAGTGAAGGTCATTGCGTCCTTGGGTGGATTGCCTGGATACACAATGCCTTCCCGTCCCACCGGTATTTAGTCCTGAGAGTCCGCTTAGGAGGCCTACTCCTACGTTCGTCTTACGTTTCGCGAACCCCGGCCGGCGCTAGCGGATGACGGCGTCGACCGCCACGGCCAGGAAGAGCAGCGAGAGGTACAGCAGCGAGTAGTGAAACAGCACCGCCGCACGAGCCGGCGTCTGCACGCGCCACAGGCGCCAGGCCAGGACGCAGAAGATGGCGCCAAGGACGATCGCGGCGACCAGGTAGCCCGCGCCGAAGGTGCCGAGCGCCGACGGCACCAGGGAGACGGCGACCAGCGCGACCGTGTAGAGCAGCACCTGCACCGACGTGGCTGAGGCGCCCCGCACGACCGGCATCATCGGCACGTCGGCGGCTTCGTAATGGCGCGAGAGCAGCAGCGCCAGAGCCCAGAAGTGCGGCGGCGTCCAGAGCAGCACGATGGCGAACAGCAACCCGGCGCCGAGTCCGAGGGTGCCGTGAGCCGCCGCCCACCCGGCCAGCGGGGGGATCGCGCCGGCGGCTCCGCCGATGACGATGTTCTGGGCCGTGCTGCGCTTGAGCCAGAGGGTGTAGACGACAACGTAGTAGGCGCCGCCGCTGAGGCTGAGCACCGCCGCCAGGACGTTGGCGAAGACCGTCAGAATGGCGAAGGCCAGCGCCGAGAGGGCCAGCCCGAAGAGAACCGCGCGCCGCGGCGAGATCCGTCCGGCGGCGACGGGGCGCGTGGCGGTGCGCGGGCCCATGAGGCGGTCGATGTCGCGATCGAGCACGTGGTTGAGCGCGCTCGCGCCCCCACAGGCGAGCGCGCCTCCGATGACCAGCGCCGCCAGCGGCACCGTGGCCGGTGCCCCACCGGCGGCGGCGACCATCGCGCACACCGCGGTGAGGACCAGCAGCGACATGATCCGCGGCTTGGTCAGGGTCACGTAGTCAGCGAGCGTGGCCCGCCACGCCGGCCGGACGCGCAGCGCGGCGCCGTCAGCGGCGAGGCCCTCGGCGGGCACGGCCCCGATGAGCTCAGGCACGTTGGCCTCCGGCCCGCCCGGCCAGCACGCGCATGTCGTGGGTCACCGAGGCGGGCAAGTAGGGGAACAGATACCCGGAGCGCTCGTCGCCGCGGCGGTCGAGCAGATACAGCGCCTCGGTGTGGGTGATGTCACCACGCGTCGGCGCCACGAAGATGTGGTAGGCGGCCCACACCGGCGCGAGCTGCGCGTGGGTCCCCATCAGCCAGTGCCACGGTGCCACGCCGGCCAGGCCCCACAGGCGGATCGCGGCGCGCGCACTGGCGCGGGTGTCCAGCGGATTGACGCTGACCACGACCAGCGCCGGGCGCTGGGCGGCCGGCAGCGCTCGCTCGGACGCGGCGAGCGCTCGGCCGGCGAGCGGGCACTCGGCCTTGCAGTGGGAGTCGAAGAACTCGATGGCCACGGGCCGGCCGCGCAGCGAGCTGAGGCTGAAGCGGGCTCCGGTCTGATCGCGCAGCGTGGTGATGGCGGGCGCCGGCCGGGCCCCGGCGGCCCAGGTCGCCTGGCCGCGCAGCGGCCCGTGGCGGACAGTCGTCGCCGCGGTCGTCGCTGTGGCGCCCTGCGTGAGCAGCAGATGGGCGCCCGCGCCGGCGGCGATGCCGACCGCCGTCGCGATGGCGAGCACCGCCGCGACCTGGCGGGCCGCGCGCGGGCTGACCCGGTGGCGCAGGCCGGCGGCCGCCTGGGTCATCTGATCTCGCCGGGGGGTGGGCCGGCCGGCTGCACCGCTTCGGCGTCAGACGCCGCAGCGACCACGTCGGGCGGCGGCAGCGTGGGCGATGACGGATGCGCCTCGGGCGCCCGCTTGGCGAACAGGACGTACCAGACGGCGATCGCGATCAGCAGGCACACCGGCAAAAGCAGCGAGAGCAGCGAGCCGGCCAGGAAGTCATCCGCGAACAGGGGCATGGTTCTCAGGTCCTCCTAGATGGTCGGGAGCGCCCGGTTTCCAGACGCCGGCTTGACATCGGGTTCCAGCCAGCGGTAGAAGCCGATCATGAACGTGATCGTGTAGGCCAGCGATCCGGGCACCCACATCATCCCCGCGGCCAGCTGCTGGTCGGTGAGCGCAGTGATCCCGCCGGGACGGTGAGCCAGCGCCGCGTAGAACGGATACAGCGGGTGGGGCACGAGCACCAGGGTGATGGCCAGGATCCAGCCGACCACCATGGCGCCCACGGTGAACGCGATCCGCGCCGGCCAGACCAGCCGCGGGCGCAGCGGCCCGGGATCGATCACGCGCGCCCAGAACAGCAGTCCGGTGAAGAAGAACATCGCGTGCTCGACGTCGTGCACGGCCCAGGAGCGCAGCGTCGCGTCGTAGGCCCCGGGGATGTGCCAGGCGATCACGGTGGCGTTGAAGAGGATGAAGGCGGGGAGGGGCCGCGCGAGGGCTCTCAGCGGCGCCGTCCACCGCGCGCGAGCCAGAGTGCGCCCCACCCGGGTCCGCGTCTCGAGCGGCAGCCCGCGCCACATCCGTGGCCAGGGCCGGCCGAGCAGGATCAGGGGCGGCGCCACCGTGAGCAGGAGCACGTGCTGAAGCATGTGCACCCAGAAGAGCTGGTCGGCGTAGCCGTCGATCGGCGACTCCAGCGCCAGCACGATCGTCAGCAGGCCCCCGGCGAACGCGGCCGCGCGCAGCCACTCCCGACCCGGGCGCCGGTAGCCCCTGCTGCCGGCCCAGTAGAGCATCGCTGCCACCGCCACGTAGAGCAGCGGCGGCTGGATCGACCACCCGTGCCAGCTCATCGTCTGCGCCTGGTCATCGCCTGCGACCTACAACACGTACAGGAGCACGAACAGCACGAGCCCGTTGACGACGTAGAACGACCAGAAGAACGAGCAGGCCTCGAGCCCGGCCTCCACAACCGCCGTGTCGGACATCACCGCCGCCGGAGTGGCCGCCGTCCCTTGACGCCGCCGGCGCCACGCAGTCGCCACCTGCGTCTCGATCCAGAACGCGCACAGGAGGGTGAGGACGGAATAGAACGCCGTCCAGCCGACGAACACGCTCGCATAGCCGCCGCTCTCAGGCCCAAAGCCGAGCGTCGTCCAGTCGATCACCTGGAGCACGACCGACAGGAGCGCCAGCCCCAGGGCGGCGGAACCGGCGCTGACTGTCAGCTCGGGACGGGTGGCCGCGACGCGCATCGCCACCGCGCTGGCCACGAGTACCAGCAGGATGACGACGCCGAACCCCACCGACGGCTCGACGTGTCCGATCTTCCAGTCCTTGTTTGGATCCTGCGCGCGCAGGTAGAAGTAGGCGAAGACGAACGCGAGCATGAAAAAGGCGAGCGCGCCGCACAGGCCGCGGGCACCGGCCCGCAGCGCGCGCGGCTGCCACTCGGGCGGCTCGAGCTCGATGTGCGGATGGGTGGGTGCGGAGGCTGAGCCCTCCATGTCACGCACCCTGTCCGGCGGGCGTCAGGGTCGGCGCCGCTTCGACCCCGTAGGGATACGGGTCGGAGTCGAACACCGGGATACGGTCAAAGTCGTGCAACGGCACCGGGGTCGGCAGCTGGAACTCGGCCGACTTGGAGTTCCATGGATTGGGCTCCGAGGGCTCGCGCTTGATCAGCATGGACCAGATGAGGTTGTAGAGGAACACCAGCATTGACAACCCGATGCAGAACGCACACACGCTCACCCAGTCGTTGAGTCCCTGGAGATTGCTGGGATAGGTGACGACGCGGCGTGGCTGGCCCAGCAGGCCCAGGGCGAACAGAGGACCGAAGGTGGCGTTGAAGGCGATGAACAGCGTCCAGAAATGGACTCTGCCCAGCGTCTCGTTGAAGTTGAACCCCGTCATCTTCGGGCCCCAGTAGTAGATCGCGGCGAACACGGTGAACACGAGCCCGCCCATGATTGTGTAGTGGAAGTGGGCCATGGAGAAGAAGGTGCCATGCGTGGTCACGTCGGACGGCACGTCGGAGAGGAACACACCGGAGATCCCGCCGAACAGGAAGTTGAACGCCCACCCCATGCAGAACAACATGGGCACCGAGTACCGTATTCGCCCGCGCCACATCGTTCCCATGGCGCACAGGAAGATGAAGCCCGTGGGCAGTGAGATCAGCTCGGTCGAGAGCATGTAGAAGGGGCGCAGGTCCGCGTTGATGCCACTGACGAACAGATGGTGCTGCCACACGAAGAAGCTCAGCAGTGCCACACCGAGCATGCCGGCGACGGCCAGGCGGTACCCCCACAGCGGCTTGCGGCAGAAGACCGGCAGCAGCTCCAGCACGATGCCGAAACCGGGCAGCGCCACGATGTAGACCTCGGGGTGGCCGAAGACCCAGAACAGGTTCTGGAACAGGTAGGAGCTCCCGCCCTGGCTGGCGACGTAGAAGGCGGTCTGCACCGTGCGGTCGAAGGCCCCCATGAGGAGCGCGGCGATCAACATCGGCGCAGCCAGCATCATCAGCAGCGCGGTGGCCAGCACGCTCCACACGAAGATCGGCAGCCGGTTCCAGGTCATCCCCGGCGCCCGCATGGTGATGATGGTGACGATCAGGTTGAAGCCGAGCAGGCACATCGACACTCCCACCAGAGCGAAGAAGCCGATGTAAGCGTCATAGCCGGCGGTCCCCTGGTCGCCGAGCGGCTGGTAGCCGGTCCAGCCGGTCTGAAAGCCCCCCATGAAGATCGTCGTGATGAGGACGACGCCGGCTGCCATCAGCAGCCAGAAGGTGAACGACTCGATCCGGGGGAAGGCCATGCGGCGCGACCCGATCATCAGGGGCACGAGCCAGTTGGCGAACGGGCCCAGCACGCCGCTGGTCATCACCCCCATCATCATCGCCCCGTGCATGCCGACCAGGGTCACGTACTGGTTGGCGCCGAAGACGTGGACGTTGGGCTGCAGCAGTTCGGTGCGGATGAGCATCGCGTTGATCCCGCCCACCAGGAAGAACACGCCGATCCCCACGATGTACTGGATCGACACCACCTTGTGATCGGTACACAGGCGGAAGTAGCGCGCGACGCCCTCGCCCTCGGACTCGTGCTCGGCCAGCGAGGCGGGATGACCCATCAGGCGCCTGATCGGGTAGTTCGCAAAGCCGAGGCCGATCAGGAACCCGATCACCCCGAACAGGTAGCCGAGCATGATCCCGATGTCGTTCTCCCCGGTGTTGGCGAAGTAGTCGAGGCTGGGTGCGTGGATCCGCGCCCCGATCCAGCTGCCCACGAGCCACCCGACCACGGCCAGCACGATCCCGGTCAGCAGGTTGAAGCCGAGCAGCTTGCGCCATGCGGGCTGGGGCGTGGCTGCGATCGAGACTGTCGTCATCCAGCTCTCCTCTGCGGGTCCGGGAAGTACTGCTTGGAGTACGGGTCCAAGAGCTTGGTCGCCGGCGCGTACTGAACGCGCTGCTGGGTGATCCACGCGTTGAAGGCGCTCGGGCGCACCACGTGCCCGGTCTCGAACATGTAGCCGTGCCACACGCCGCACAGCTCCGCGCAGTGGATGTTGAACTTCAGCGGTCCCTTGGTGGTGACGTAGGCGATGTTGTCAAAGCCGGGGTTGGCATCGGCCTTGACGCCCAGCTGATAGGCCCAGAACGAGTGGATGACGTCCAGCGAGGTGACGTGGAACTCGATCATCCGGTTGGCCGGCAGCTCCAGCGTCGGCGTCTCCACCCCACCGTAGGACGGCCAGCGATAGGTGAACTTCCACTGCTGCGCGATGACCTGGACCTGGAGCGCGTCCTTGGCGCCGGCCGGCGCGGCGATCGGATTCGGGCCCTGGCCGCCACCGGCCCCGTCGGCGAGAAGGCGGACGGTGCCGTACCCGGCCAGGAACAGCACGAGCCCCGTCGTCACCACCAGCCACCAGGTCTGGATCTTGGCGTCGCCCTGGATCGGCGGACCGTCGACCACGGCCGCGGTGTCGCGCTCGCGGAAGGCGATCAGCGCGTAGATGAAGTAGACGAGGACCGCCATGGCGACGGGGTGGAGATCCCCAGCAGGACGGTGTTGTCGACGACCTGGCCCGAGGCCTCAACCGATCCGTTCCCCGGCGGGACAATCGGCGCCAGCAGCAGGACCACCAGGAGGGTGGCGACGATGCTGGTGCCCAGCCACCACAGGACGAAGCGGCGCCAATGGTTGACCTCGTTCATGACCGGTCGCCCCTCATACGACCTTGATGAAGCCGTCCATGTAGCCGACGGTCTGCATCGGCCCACCCCAGCCCGCGATGTAGCCGGCCGCGCACGGGACGAAGCACTGCCAGCGATACAGCCCCCGGTTGCCCGTGCGGAACGTGAAGGTGGTGGTCGTGTGGGCGGTGGCGAGGCCGCACGGCGCGTTGGCGCACTGGTTCTTGGCGTCGTCGGCGACGCCTAGGATCGGCACCAGGACACCGAGCTGCGGAATGGCGAAGATGTGCGAGGCCGTGTCGGGGCCGATCGTTTTGGTCGGCTTGCCGTCGAGCGTGAAGACCCCGCCCTTGGTCCCCTGCGCCTGGGCGATGAACGGGTTGCGCAGGCCGCTCTGCCCGTCGTAGTTGTAGACGGTGACGGTCACGACCGCGTGGGCAGGGAGCACGTATGTCGTGTCGTGGCGCCAGTTGCGGCTCGCAGCGTCCACGGCGTAGTACGACACCCAGCTCGGATGGGGATCGGTGCCCTCGACCGCGGGGACGGTGCCGAGGTAGAGGTGCGCGCCCGCGGGCGTCTGTGCAGCCGCGGCGGAGCCGGGCTGGTTGGTGAGATAGACCCCGATGTACAGGCCTAACAGGACGCAAACGATTGCAATCCCGGCGACGATCCCTGTCAGGCGCTTCGCATAACCGCTCATAAACGTGACCTCTCCTCGCCGCGAGTATCCATCCCGAGGCCCGCGCAAAGCAAGCAGATGACGGCGATGTCATCTGCGCGTCATTTACAAACTTCTTAGAGGGGGATATGTTGCGCCCGGGCCCAGAGCTCCGAGCGAGGAACGCGGAAATGCGCATTTTGGTTGTCGAGGATGAGGCGCGGATCCGCGCGTTCCTGGGCCGTGCCTTTGAGGCCGAGGGGTTCGTCGTGGACGCGGTAGCCGACGGCGAGCAGGGGCTTGAGCGTGCGCTCTCGGGCACCTACGACGGCGTGATCCTCGACCTGCTCCTGCCCGGGCAGGACGGCCTGGAGATCCTGCGCCAGCTGCACCTGCGCCATCACGACGTGCCGGTGCTCATCCTGTCGGCGCGCAGCGACATCGCCACCAAGTTGCGCGGCTTCGAGCTCGGCGCCGTCGACTACATCGTCAAGCCGTTCTCGCTCGACGAGTTGCTGGCCCGCCTGCGCCTGCACATGCGCAGAGCCGGCGGCTTCACCTCGGGTGACGGCGGAGTGCTGCGCGTCGGCGTGCTGGCCCTAGACCTGACCCGGCGTCAGGCGCGCATGGGCGACACGGTCGCGGACCTGGCCGACCGCGAGTTTCGTCTCCTGCATTTCCTGATGCTGCACCCCGGGGAGGTGATCAGCCGCCAGCGGCTGCTCTCGGAGGTGTGGGGTTTTGACTTCGACCCGCGCTCCAACGTGGTGGACGTGTGCGTGCGCCGGCTGCGCCGGCAGCTCGGCCCCGACGCCCCGATCGAGACTGTGCGCAACGCGGGCTACCGCGCGGCGGCATGACCGGCCGCGTTCCCAAGCTGCTCGAGCGCGCACGCCGACTGCAGGTGGAGCTGCTGTGGGCTGCGTTCGCGGCCCTCAACTACGTCGCCATGATCGCGTGGCCGAGCTGGGAGACGATCCCGTTTCACTTCGTGTGGATCAGCCTGACGCTGCTCTACGGCTTCCGCGTCTGGGACATACGCCCGACGCTGATCGTGCTGGGCGGCGTGATGGCGCTGACGGGGTTCTCGATCGCACTCGACGCCTTCCACGGCGTCCAGCTCTGGGGCGAGCTGTTCGAGGTGCCGCTGATGGCGGCGATGTTCCTGGCCATGGTGTGGCACGCCCGCCGCCGGGTGGACGCCCAGCGCATCGCCGAGGGGCGCGCCGAGGAGCACCGGTCCCTGCTCGAGAGCCAGGAGCGGTTCATCCATGACGCCTCGCACGAGCTCCGGACCCCGGTCACGATCGCGCGCGGCCACCTGGAGCTGTTGCGCTCGCAGTCAGGAGCGCCGCCCGAGGTGCACGTGGCGCTGGACGAACTGGGGCGCATGGACGCGATCGTCGCCCGCCTGCTCGTGCTGGCGGTCGCCAACGAGCCCGACTTCCTCCAGCGCGACGAGCTGGAGCTCGAGCCCCTGCTCGAGGACGTGTTCATGCGCTGGTCAGAACTGGCGCCGCGCGTCTGGCGGCTGGGCCCGCTGGCCGGCGGCCTGCTCCGGGTCGACGCCGACCGGCTGCGCGCCGCGCTGGACGCGCTGCTGGAGAACGCGGTCAAGTATTCCTCCCCGGGAGCCGCGATCGAGCTGCGCGCCCGGGCGTGCGAGCGGGGCGAGGTGCTGATCGAGGTCGAGGACGAGGGGTGCGGGGTGCCACCCGAGGCGCTGTCGCGGATCTTCGAGCGCTTCGCGCGGGCCGACTCGGCGCGGACGCGCGCCGCGGGCGGGGTCGGTCTGGGCCTGGCCATCACCGACGCCATCGCCAAGGCCCATGGGGGCAGCTGCAGCGTGGCCAGCTTCGGGTCCGGGTCGACCTTCTCCCTGCGCCTGCCCGGTTTCACCCCGGCGGCCCGAACGCCTTCCCGCTAGGACTGGCGCTCCAGCACCCTGATGTCGTGAGCCAGGCCCTCGGGCGTGAGCTGGTCCGCGGGAAAGCCCACGCGCTCATAGCCATGCTTGTCGAGCAGGAGCACGAACGTCGAGTGGTCGACCTTGGGCGTGACCGGCTGGATGGCGTAGGCGCGCCAGATCGGGCGCATCTCCCGCTCAGGGCCGTTGACGAACTCGATGCGCCCGTTCATCTCGTGCTTGGCCAGGAACGCCTTGCGGTTGTGGGCGGTGTCCTCGGCCGGGGCCACGCTGACCCCGATCGTGGGGATGTTGCGACCGTTGCCGGGGAGGTCGTTGAGCGCGCCCTTGATCTGCTCGACCATGAACGGGCAGGTGTCGTGGCACAGCGAGTGGATGAAGGTCAGGACCACGACCTTGCCCCGGTCGGCGGCGAGGCTGACCCGATGCCCGTACTGGTCGGTGAGCGTGAAGTCGTGGGCGAGGAGGTGCGCCGGCATCGTCCCCCCGTCGAACTCGGAGTGCTGCGACTGCCCGTCGGCGGGTCCGCGATTGGACACGACGATGAACACGATCGCCCCCAGCAACGCCACCAGGATCAGCATGAGCGCGCGTTGCAGCTTCGCGCTGGCCAGCATGCTCCCGATTCAAGCACGACGGCGGCTCAGGATCCAAGGCGCCTGGGACAATGAACCGGGTGGACCCCGCACAGGGACTGGCGCGCCGCCTGACCCGGTCGGTGCACGACGCGCGGGTGCTCGCCGCCATCGCCGCCGTCCCTCGCCACCGGTTCGTGCCCCACGCCGACCGCGCACGGGCCTATGAGAACACGGCCCTGCCGATCGACTGCGAGCAGACGATCTCCCAGCCGGTGGTGGTGGCGCGGATGCTCGAGCTGCTGGAGCTCGCGCCCTCAGACCGGGTGCTCGACGTCGGCACGGGGTCGGGCTACCACGCCGCCCTGCTGAGCCTGCTGGCCGCCCAGGTGTGGACGGTGGAGCGCCACGCGCAGCTCAGCGCCCGGGCCCGGGTCACGCTGGCGTCGCTGGGCTTCGCCAACGTCATCTGCGTCGTCGGCGACGGCTGGGACGGGCCTGCCCGACCAGGCGCCGTTCGACGCGATCAACGTCGCCGCGGCCACCGGCGAGGGCATCCCCCCGGCATCTGGAGGCGCAGCTCGCCCCGGGGGCCGCCTGGTGGCGCCGGTCGGCGGCGAGCATCAGTTCCTCACCCGCGTCCGCCGCACGTCCGAAGGCCTGCGCGAGGAGCGCCTTGACCCGGTCAGATTCGTGCCGCTGGTGCGCGAGCCGAAGCGCTGACGGCGGGCGGGACCGTGTCCAGCCGGGCGCGCATGACGTCGATCGCCGCCGGACTGGAGTCGATCAGGACAAATCGCCGCCCCAGGTCCCGACACACCGCGCCCAGGGTGCCCGAGCCCGCGAACGGGTCCAGGCACCAGCCGCCCGGCCGCGAGGACGCCGCCACCAGGCGGCGCAGGACGCCGGCGGGCTTCTGGGTCGGGTAGCCGGTCTTCTCCGCACCGTTGGTGGGCACGATCGTGTGGAACCACACGTCGGTGGGCCGCTTGCCCCGCGCGGCCTTCTCGGCGCCGACCAGGCCCGGCGCCATGTAGGGCTCGCGCTCCACCGCGTCGGCATCGAAGTGGTGCGCGCCCGGGGTGCGCACGTAGGCCAGGATCGTGTCGTGCTTGGCCGGCCAGCGGCGGCGCGGCTTGGCGCCGTAGTCGTAGGCCCAGATGATCTCGTTGAGGAACGCGTCGCGCCCGAACACCTCGTCGAGCAGGAGCTTGCAGTAGTGGGCCTCGCGGTAGTCGATGTGGAAGTACAGGGTGCCGTGCGGAGCCAGCAGCTCCCGCGCCCGCGTCAGCCGTGGCTCCAGGAAGCCGAGGTAGTCGCTGAAGGCATCGTCGTAGCTGAGGCTCTGCAGCAGCGTGGTGCGGTAACGCCGGCCGCCGAAGCCGACCCGCGATGCGTCGGCGTCGGCCGTGGCCGTCAGCGAGCGCCGCGTCTGAGCCCGGCCGGTATTGAACGGCGGGTCGACGTAGATCAGGTCAAACGCCCCTTCGGGCAGGCGCTTGAGCACCGGCAGGTTGTCAGAGGCGATGATCAGGTCATCGTCGAGGTGCACGGGGTCGTCGCCGGCCTGGATACGCATTTCAGTGAACCTACCGCTCGCCCCGGCAGCCGCAAAACCGCGTCAAACCCCCTGTTCTGACACGGATCTTATGCGCGCAGCCGCTAGGATCTCGGCTGGTGGTTATCCGACCTCTATGCACGCGCGCGGCTCTCTGCCGCTCGCGCGGCGCTTCTCAAGATCGCATCGCCGCCAAGTACGCCATTGGCTCGGTCATCGCGCTGCTCACGAGCATCGTCGTCGTTCGCGCTGCTCTACGTGATCCGTCGGCAGCACCGACGACGTGCTCGATCGCTCGCCTTCTTCGCCGGCGCCGTCCCCAACTGGATCCTCAACCGCCGCTGGGCGTGGAAGATCAAGGGGCAGGTGTCGTGCATGCGCGAGGTCGTCGCCTACATGGTCATCTCGGGCGTCGTGCTCGTCGCCTCATCGGTGGCGACGGGCGGACGCAGAGCTCAGGTCAAGAGCATCGTCCGCCGGCCACGGCATTCGCGTCATCCTCGTGACGGGCGCCTACGTGTTCGTGCAGGCGGTGTTCTTCGTGCTGAAGTTCGTGGTCTACGAGCACGTGGGTCTTCTCGGGCCAGTCGCGGCTGCGCGCCGCCGTGCGGTCGCGCCACCAGGTGTGGACCGCGGCGCGGGCGAACCGCACCCCGTAGCCGAAGTTCCCGCCCTTCTTGGTGCCGGTCGCGTGCTTGCCGCGATCGCGCATCGTCGTCGGCACCTCGGCCAGCCGGTAGCCGTGCAGGGCGGCGGAGATCATCAGCTCCGACGCCTGGTACTGGGGCTGCTCGAGCACGACGTCCGCGGTCACCTCCGAGCGCATCGCGCGCAGCCCGCAGGCCGGATCGGTGATGCGCTGGCGCACGAGCAGGGAGATCAGCGCGCCGAACACGATCACGCCGGCGTGGCGCGTCGCGTCGGTGGTGAGCTCGCTGCCCAGGCGGCGGCTGCCCGAGACGAAGTCGGCCCTGCCGTCGAGGATGGGCTGGACCACCGCGTCCGATCTCATCGGCCTCGTATTGGCCGTCGGCGTCGATCGTGACGATCACCTGGGCGCCCCGGGCGCGGGCCAGCCAATAGCCCAGCCGCAGCGCGGCGCCCTGGCCGCGGTTGACCGGGACGTCGCACACCAGCGCGCCGGCCTGCGCGGCGGCGGCGGCGGTGGCGTCCTTGGCGCCGTCGACGACGACGATCACCTCGGTCTGCAGGCCGGCCGCCTCGGCGGGGATCGCCGCGATCACCTCGGCGACGGTCGGCTCCTCGTTGTAGGCGGGGATGACGACGGCCAGCGGCGCGCCGGCGCCGGCGGGATGCTGATCCAGGAAGGCCTCGGCCGCGGCCGCGCTCGGCGGGATCCAGGCGGTCGTGCTCGTCGCGGCTCGACGTCGATCGGCGGTCATCGCGTCGCCGGCGCCTTGACGTCGGCCTTGCGACCACTCGTCCCAGACTCCCACCAGACCGTCGTCGAGATCGGGGTACTGCGGCGTCCAGCCGGCGGCGTGGGCGCGAGCGGGATCGACGATCACCGCGGGCATCTCGCCGGGCTTGGCCGGGCCGTGCGTGAAGTCGATGTCGGCGCCGGACACGCGCTTGACGGCCTCGATCACCTCGAGCACCGACAGCGAGCTGCCCGACCCGATCACCGTCGACCCCGCCCACGCGTCGGAGGTCAGGCCGAGGCGCATCGCGGCGACGACGTCGTGGGCGTGGACGTAGTCGCGCACCTGCGAGCCGTCGCCGTAGACCTCGAACGTCGTGCCCAGGCGGATGCAGCGCATCAGCCGGGCGACGATGCTGTCCTTGGCCTGCATACCCGGACCGTAGACGTTGGTGAGGCGGATGCAGGCGCAGCGCAGTCCATAGGAGGCGGTGTAGGCCGACATGAGCATCTCGCCGGCGGCCTTGGTCGACCCGTACGGGGTGAGCGGGCGCAGCTTGGCGTCCTCGGTGATCTTCGGCTGCTCCATCGGGCCCGGTGACCGCGTTGGTGGAGGCGAACGCCAGCGACGTCACTCCGGCGGCGCGCCCGGCCTCGAGCAGCGCGTGGGTACCGGCGACGTTCGTGCGAAAGGTCTTGTCGGGCTCCTCGAGCGAGCGCAGCACCGAGGTCACCGCCGCCAGGTGCACGATCGAGTCAAAGCCGCCCTCGAACGCCCTGTCCAGGACCTCGCGGTCGGCGATGTCGCCCTGGACGACGTCCACCGAGGGGTCGGGATGGGGCTGCGAGGTCGACGACGCGCACCTGCGCGCCGTCGGCGGTCAGCTGGGAGACGACGTGGCGGCCGATGAAGCCGGATCCGCCGGTGACCAGGACGCGGCGGCCTGTGAGGTCGGAGGTACTCATATCCAGTGCGGGTCTTCGAGATGTGGGTGCCGGCGCGGTCCGCCGTAGGCGGTGCATCACTGCCGGCCTCGGGCGGCGCGGAGGTGCCCAGCGAGCGCACGAGGATAGCCGACGCTGATACTTTCGGCCCGGCGTGTCCCACGGACCTGGTCCCTCGAGGCCGCCCGGCCCGGTCCCGGAGCGCCCGGCCGCCCGCGGCGCGGCCGCCGGCGCCCGCGAACCATGACGCTCGCCCGGCGGCGGGCGCGCTTGGTGGTGGCGCTGGCCGGCCTCATCCTGGTGGTGGCGATCATCGTCTCGATATGGACCCACCCGCCCGGCGGCCTGCCCCAGCCGCCCGCGCCCACCGTGGCCGACAGCGCCGGGCCCGGCGACCCGTTCGCCTACCGCTCCAGCCAGGAGGCGGACTTCGTCGCGCGGGCCGCCGCCGGCAACGCGCGCCCGCTGTTCGTGCTCAGCCCGGGCGGCGCGGTCGCCACGGCCAAGCGCGTCGCCGCCTTCCGCGGGGCGATCGACCGGGCCACCGCCGGCTCCGGGATCGACCCGAGCCTGGTGGAGGGTCTGGTCTTCCTCGAGAGCGCCGGCCGGCCCCAGGCGATCGCCGGCTCAGATCCCGCCGGACGCAGCCGGCCTCACCCAGATCCTTGCCGCCACCGGCCAGTCGCTGCTGGGCATGCACATCGACCTCGCCAAGAGCCGGCGCCTGACCCGGCAGATCGACGCTGTCGCCGGCGGCACGCGCGCCGGGCGCCTGGGCCCGCTGCTGGCCCGTCGCGCCGCCATCGACGACCGCTTCAACGTGACCAGGGAGCTGGCCGGCACCGTGCGCTACCTGAAGCTCGCCGAGCAGCAGTTCGGGCGCGCGGACCTGGCGATCGAGTCCTACCACATGGGCATCGGCAACCTGCACCAGGTGCTGGACGCCTACGACGGCGGTCGCCCGGTCCCCTACGCGCAGCTCTACTTCGACAGCGCCCCGACGCGGCACGCCGACGCCTACCGGCGACTGGCGAGCTTCGGCGACGACTCCTGGACCTACTACTGGCGCGTGCTGGCCGCCGTGGCGATCATGAAGCTGTATCGCACCGACCGGGCCGAGCTGTCGCGCCTGAGCGCGCTCCAGTCCGCCGACGACGCCGGCGGCGCGGCCCTGCACCCCACGGCCAGGCCGTTCGCCGATCCGGCGGCGCTGTCGGCCGCCTATCAGAACCACGCGATCGTGCCGCTGCCCTCCAACGCGGCGGCGCTGGGGCTGGTGATCGATCCCGCGATGGGCACGGGCGCCAAGGCGGTCGGCGCGCCCCGGTCGCTGTATCGCGGCCTGCGGCCGCAGGCGCTGCGCTTCATGATCGAGCTCGCCGCCCAGGTGCGCCGGGTCTCGGGACTCCCCCGGGCTCCGCTGCGCATCCAGAGCACGGTCACCGACGGGCGGCTCGCCGGTCAGGTCGGGGTCTCGGACCCTCCGGCGCAGACCGGCTGGGCCTTCTCGGTGGAGCGCCGATACGCCGCGCCCGCCCAGGCGGTGGCGTTCCAGGCCATCCTGGATCGCCTGCAGTCGCTCAACCTCATCGCGTGGGCCCGGGAGCCCGACGTCATCAGGATCACCGTGGCCTCCGACGCGACGGCGTGGCTGCGCCGCGGGTGACCCCCGTCCGGTAGGTTGCGCCCTCACCCGTGACCGACGTGGTCCAGACACCTCCCGAGGCGCTCGAAGGCCTCCCGGACTTCCCGTTTGCGTCGACGTTCACGGACTTCGACGGGGTCCGGATGGCGCACATCGACGAGGGCGAGGGCCCGCCGGTGGTGTTCGTCCACGGCGAGCCGACGTGGTCGTTTCTGTGGCGCAAGGTGCTGGTGCCGGTCCGCGACGCGGGCTACCGCTGCATCGCCCCGGACCTGCCGGGGTTCGGGCGCTCGGACAAGCCGACCGACATCGACTGGTACTCCTATGACCGCCACACCGCGGCGCTGACCTCGCTGCTCGAGGCGCTGGACGTCACCGGCGCGACGATCGTCGTCCACGACTGGGGCGGGCCGATCGGCCTGCGCGCCGCGGTGGAGTCCCCGGAGCGGATCGACCGGCTGGTCATCCTCGACACCGGCCTGTTCACCGGTCACCAGCCGATGACCGACGCCTGGAACGCGTTTCGCGACTTCGTGGCGCGCACCGACGACCTGCCGGTCGGCTTCCTGGTGCGCGGCGCCTGCAAGCACGACCCGGGCGATGAGGTGATCGCCGCCTACGAGCGGCCGTTCCCCGACGCCGCGTCCAAGGCGGGCGCGCGCGCCTTCCCGCTCATCCTGCCCACCACCCCGGAGATGCCGGGGGCCGAGGCGGGGCAGCGCACGCTCGACGCGCTGCGCACCGACGCCCGGCCCAAGCTCATGCTGTGGGCCGATTCAGATCCCGTGCTGCCGCTTGAGACCGGCCGCCGGTTCGCCGCCGCGCTGGGCGGCGAGCTCGCCCACGTGATCGCCGACGCCAGCCACTTCCTCCAGGAGGACGCCGGTCCTCAGATCGGCGCCTTGATCGCCGACTGGCTGGGCTCCGGCGCCTAGACCCGTTCCTTCTCGGGCTCGGGGGCCGCGGCCTGCGCACCCGCGGCCTGCGCACCCGCCGGGGCCGCGGCCACCGGCACCGCCGGAGGCGCCACGGTGAGCTCGGCCTTGTCGCCCGTGCGCTTCTCGTAGGCCTCGCGCAGCAGGTGGTCGGGGTTGACCAGCACCTGGTCGCCCTTGAGCACCTTGGTGACGAAGTCGGCCATCGGCCGCGGCACGATGTGCATGAGGCGGAAGAGCACGCGCATCTGCTTGGGCACGTAGACGTCGACGCGGCCGGTCTGGAGCGCCTCGACGATGGCGTTGGCCACGTCGTCGGGCTCGACGACCTTGACGCCGCGGCTGCGCTGCAGGCCGGAGCCCAGCTCGGTGTTGACGACGACGGGCATGACGATGCTGACGTCGATGTCGGTCTTGCGCACCTCGGCCCGGATCGCCTCGCTGAGGCCGACGACGGCGTGCTTGGTGGCGCAGTACGTGGCCCCGCCCGGGAAGCCGCCCTTGCCCGCGACGGAGGCGATGTTGACCAGATGGCCGCGGCCGCGGGGCATGAAGCGCTCCAGGGCCAGCTTGGAGCCGTGGATGACGCCGTGGAGGTTGATGTCGACCAGCCGCCTGGCCGTCGCGTCGGTCTCGTCGACGAACGGCCCGATGGGCATGATCCCGGCGTTGTTGATGAGCACGTCGAGCGGGCCGATACGGGACTCGACCTCGGCGAGGAAGGCGTCGAAGCTCTCGCGGTCGGTGACGTCCAGCGCCAGGCCCAGCGTGCCGCTCCCCAGCTCGGATGCGGTCTGCTCGGCCAGCGGGGCGTCGATGTCGCCGATGGCCACCCGGGCGCCCTGCGCGATCAGCGCAGCCGCGGTGGCTCGGCCGATTCCGCGGGCGCCGCCGGTGATGGCGACGACCTTGCCGGCAAGCGATCGTGGAGCCTTGGCCATGAGACGAGTCCCTCCTGAAAGTCTTGAGAAGCGGTGGCTGGGGCCAGCGAGACGGTGGCTGGTACCAGACTGTACCGCCCCGCCGCGGCCCCGCGCGGCAAAACTGGCTGACTGACCAGTCAACGCCTCGCGCTTCACTATGCTGCGGAGTTGACGATGGCCGAGTTTCACCTCGACGGGCAACGGCTTGCCTACACCGTCTACGGGGAGGGCTCACGGACGACGGTCCTGCTCCCCGGCCTGCTGCTGTCCCAGAAGATGCAGGAGCCGCTGGCCCGCCGGCTGGCGGCGCGCGGCAACCGCGTGGTCACGCTCGACCCGCTCGGCCACGGCGCTTCGTCGCGCCCGCGCGACCAGTGGCGCTACTCGATGAGCGCGTTCGCCGAGCAGACGGTGGCTCTCCTGGACCACCTCGGGATCGATCGCGCCGTCGTGGGGGGGACCTCGCTGGGGGCCAACATCAGCCTCGAGGTGGCGCTGCAGGCGCCCGATCGCCTGTCCGGCATGGTCATCGAGATGCCCGTGCTCGACAACGCCATCGCCGCCTGCGCCGCCGCGTTCACCCCGCTGCTGCTCGCCCTGAAGTTCGGTGAGCCGGGGATGCGGGCGCTGGCCCGCGGCGCCCGCACCGTGCCACGGCGGCCGCTGCCCCTCCTGGCCCAGATCGGGCTGGACTGGATCTCCCAGGATCCGGCGCCGAGTGCCGCGGTGCTCAGCGGCATCCTCTACGGCCGCGCCGCCCCGGGCCACCACGAGCGCTGCCGCTTCCAGACCCCGGCGCTGGTCATCGGCCATCCCCGCGACCCGGTGCACCCGTTCTCCGACGCCGGCATGCTCGCCTCCGAGCTGCCCAACGGCCGCCTGGTCAACGCCCATTCGATCCTGGAGCTGCGCGTGAAGCCCGGCGCGGCTGACGAACAAGATCGCGGCCTTCGTGGACCGGTGCTGGGACGCCGACGACGCCGCGTCGGCCTCGGCCGCCGCCGTCGCCTGACCCGGCGCGCTCCGCGCCGCGCCTCTAGGCTCGAGCGAGCACGCAACCTCGTCGAAAGGGACGCCAATGGACTACCGGCCGCTGGGCACCTCCGGACTGCAGATCTCCGCCCTGACGCTCGGCACGATGACCTTCGGCGGCCAGGGCAACTTCGCCAAGGTGGGCGACACCGACCTCGCCGGCGCACGGCGCCAGATCGACATGTGCCTCGACGCCGGGATCAACCTCATCGACACCGCCGACGTCTACTCCACGGGCCGCTCGGAGGAGATCGTGGGCGAGGCCATCGAGTCCAAGCGCGACGACGTCCTCATCTCCACCAAGGTCCGCATGGCCATGGGCAAGGGACCCAACATGGCGGGCCTGTCGCGCCACCACGTCATCAGCGGCTGCGAGGCCAGCCTGCGGCGGCTGCGCACCGACCACATCGACATCTACCACGTGCACGAGTGGGACGGCATGACCCCGCTGGAGGAGACGCTCGAGGCCCTGCGCACCTCGTGGACACGGGCAAGGTCCGCTACGTCGGCGTCTCGCAACTACACCGGCTGGCAGCTCATGAAGGCGCTGGGCATCGCCGAGCGCGACCACCTGCCGCGCTTCGTCTGCCAGCAGATCTACTACTCGCTCCAGGAGCGCTCGGCCGAGTACGAGCTCATCCCGCTGGGCGTCGACCAGGGGCTGGGCACGCTGGTGTGGAGCCCGCTGGCCGGAGGGCTGCTGTCGGGCAAGTACCGCCGCGACCAGGACGCGCCGGCCGGCTCTCGCCACCTCACCGACTGGAACGAGCCGCCGGTCTATGACGAGGACAAGCTGTATGACACCGTCGACGTCCTGGTCGCAGATCGCCGAGGGCCGCGGCGTCTCCGCGGCACAGGTGGCGCTGGCCTGGCTGCTGGGGCGCCCCACCATCAGCTCGGTCGTGATCGGCGCGCGCACCGAGGAGCAGTTGGCCGACAACCTCCGCGCCGCCGAGCTCGCCCTCTCAGACGATGAGGTCGGGCGGCTGGAGGAGGTCAGCCGCCCGCCGCTGCTCTACCCGTATTGGCACCAGCGTAAGACGGCCTCGGACCGGCTCGGCGCGGCCGACCTGGCCCTGCTCGGGCCGTTCCTGACCTAGCGTCGTGGCCATGGAGCACGCCGCGCGGATCGAGGATGCCTTCAGGACCCAGGCCGCGGCCTTCGAGGATCCGTCGCCGTCGTGACCGAGCTGCACCGCAACGCCGCCACGATCAAGGCGCGGCTGCACGATCTCGGGCTCGACATCGAGGTCCGCCAGCTTGACTCCTCGGCGCGGACCGCCGCCGAGGCGGCGGCCTCGCTGGGCACCACGGTGGGTCAGATCGTCAAGTCGCTGGTCTTCCTCCGGGGCGAGGACCCGGTGATCGTCCTGTGCGCCGGGGACCGGCGCGTCGACGCCGAGCGGCTGGGGCTGCGCGTCGCCAGCGCCAAGGAGGCCAAGGCGGCCACCGGCTTTGCCATCGGCGGGATCCCGCCGCTGGGGCACGACCGCCCGCTGCCGACGATCATCGACGAGTCGCTGCGGCGCTTTGACACGGTGTGGTGCGCCGCGGGGACGACGCACTCCGTGTTCGGAGTGGGAATCGCGGCGCTGATCGACGCCATTCCGGGCGCCGCTATGGAGGAGATGTAGCGGCCCGCGGGGTCGCTGTGGCCGCGGTCCGCGGGGTGGCTGTGGCCGCGCTAGTAACGCGGGAACGGGAACGGGGTGAGCGAGCGCACGGTGACGCTCACCGTCGTGGCGCCGCGGTCGGCGCTGAGCGTGAGCAGCGCCGCGTCCGGCGGTGAGGTGACGCGAGCGCCGGTGACCTGGACGGTGTAGCCGAGCGGGTAGGTGTAGGGCGGGATCTCGATCTCGGTCGGTGCGTGGATTGTGCGAGCCACGGTGTAGCGGTAGCGGTAGGTCTGGGCCGAGCGGTAGAACGACTGGGCCCCCGGCGTCCCCGCGGTGGCCCACGCATACGGGACCGACATCGCCCGGGCCTGGTTGGGATAGGGCTGGCGGGTGGTCTGGTCCAGCAGCCCCTCGTAGGCCTGGCCGCCGGTGGGGTCGTTGAGCTGCAGCGCCGCCCAGTAGGCCCAGGAGAGGTTGTCGGTCTCGGCGTCGCCGACCGTCGCGGCGCTCAGCGCGTCGTCGTTGGCGGCACCGAACTCGTCCAGGATCCACGCCGGCCCGCCCCGCTGGCTGGTGTGCGTCCGGGCGCGCTCGACGGCCAGCTGCGCCAGCTGCTTGGGGATGGGGCCGTAGGTGTGGAAGGCCAGGGCCAGGCGGGGGAAGCGCAACGGCTCGGACATGCCGAGCGTCTCCGGGGCGCCGAAGTTGGTGTCGCCGCTCGGCTCGTAGAAGACGACGTGCGTCGGGTCGGCGGACTGGATGGCGCCGATGAGGCCGTGGCGCAGCGCGTCGGGGTGGTCGACGGCGCACGAGGCGGGCTCGTTGACCGGGCCGCCGTAGTCGCACTGGAGCTCGGGGTCGAAGTGCTTGACCAGGTAGTCGTTGGGCTCGTTGTAGACCTCGTAGCCCAGCACGTCGCGGTTGCCGCGGTAGTGGCCGGCCACCGCCTGCCACACCCGGGCGTACTGGCCTTGGAGGTCGCCGCGCACGTCGTTGGCGAAGAAGTGGTGCATGGCGATCTGGATCGGGCGCAGCAGATAGAAGCTGCCCCACCCCGGCGTGGGCCGGAACCGCGCGCCACCCGTGCAGGTGGCCCACAGCGGGGCCCCCTCGCCATTCCACGGCGTGGCCCCCTGGGTGTTGAAGAACGCTGAGCCGTACGCGTCGGAGTGCATGTCCACGATCACCCGCAGGCCGGCGCCGGCCAGCAGGTCGATGATCCGGTCGGTCTTGGCCAGGTAGGCCCGGACCGTGCCCGGGTCATACGGATCGGTGCCGCGGCCCAGGCGCGGGAACGGCGTGCCCCGGGTGTGCGGGCCGCAGTAGTGCGGATCGTTGATCCGCGCGTTGGCCGGCCCGGGCTCGAGCCCCTCCCAGATGATCCCCAGCCGCACCACGTTCAAGCCCAGCTGGACAAGGGTGCGCGCATCGGCGGCGGTGAACCGGCGACCGGGATCATCGGCGTCGGGCGAGAGGACGTAGGCCAGGCGGGGGCCCTGGGCGGGGCCGACACACGGCGTGCCGGCCTCCGGCATGTCCACCGAGCCCCCGCCGCACTTGGCCACCACGTTGGCTCCGTGGAGCTGCAGCGTGCGGCCGGCGGCGTCGGTGAGGAACGGCCCCCCGGGCGCCCGGACCAATCCGGCGCCCGCCCAGCCGTCGGCGCTCGCGGCGGCAGCGGGGGCGGTGGCGACGGCGCCCGCAAGCGCCGCGCTGAGGACGATGACGAGGCTGGCAAGGCGACGGCGCAAGGCGGCGCGACTCTATCCGAGCGCCCCGACCCCCTCCGGCACGCACGGGGTTGGCCCCGCGGCGGCGCCCCAGCGCGGGTGGCATGCCTCTGGACACCCGGCAACCGCAGGATCGGCTCCTTCAGAGTTGACTTATATAAAGAGTGCCTGATATTATCGCGGCAGCCCATGGCGGTTCCTGCCTTCGATGTCCTCGGCGATCCGGTGCGGCGGCGGATCCTGGAGCTGCTCGCCACCAACGAGCTCAGCTCCGGAGCGATCTGTGAGGTGATCCGCGGGGAGTTCGGGATCTCGCAACCAGCGGTCTCGGCCCAGCTGCGCGTCCTCCGTGAATCCGGCCTCGCCACCGTGCGCGCCGAGGGAACGCGGCGGCTCTACGCGGTCACGCCCGAGCCGTTGCGCGAGATCGACGACTGGCTGGACCGCTTCCGGGCCTACTGGACGCCGCACCTGGACGCGCTGGCCACCGAGGTGGCGCGTGGGCGCCGGGCGCGCGGCACGACAACGGCCACCGAGAGGAGACGGCGATGACGGATCAAGGCACTGAGGTCAACGAGACCGCGCGTCAGGTGACGGCCCGCGCCATCGAGGCGGGCGAGGCGCGTGGCGCCGTCCTCACGCGCACCTACCCGACGGGTCTGGAGGACCTCTGGGACGCGTGCACCAATCCCGACCGGATCCCGCGCTGGTTTCTGCCGGTCTCCGGTGAGCTGCGGGTCGGGGGGAGATTCCAGCTCGAGGGCAACGCGGGCGGGACGATCGAGCGCTGCGAGCCGCCGACCGGCCTACGCGCGACGTGGGAGTTCGGCGGCGCCGTCAGCTGGATCGAGCTCCGGCTCACCGCGCTCGACGAGGCCACGACCCGGCTGGAGCTCGAGCACCTCGCCCTGGCCGACGACGAGACGTGGGCGCGGTTCGGCCCCGGAGCGGTGGGGATCGGCTGGGAGCTCGGGCTGCACGGACTCGGGCTGCACCTGGCCGGTGCGGACCGGCTCGATCCGGCGGCCGCCCAGCGGTGGACGGTGTCCGAGGAGGGGCGTCGCTTCATCACCCGGAGCAGCGAGCACTGGAGCGAGGCGGCGGTGGCCGCGGGCACCGATCCCGGGACGGCGCGTGACTGGGCCGAGCGGACGACCGCGTTCTACACCGGCGCGCCGCAGCCCGACTAGAACGACCTGCACAACGCGGGAAACGTCGAGCTGCGCCGGAGGTTTCCGAGCTCCCCGGCCGCGCCGCGCCCCGGATCTGCCGGCGGGGACGCGTCCTGGCCGGCAGCCTCCGACCTGCACTCCCCGACAACCCGGGTGCACCCGTAGAGGAAGGGCGGCGCCGCAGCTGGCGGCCCGGCCCGCCATCGGGGCCTCGGCACCTGGAAACGGTGACAAGGCCAGCTCGAGGGCCCGGGGTTTCCACGAAAACCATGTGGGAGATGGACAACGTGACAAAACGCGGCCCGGGCGCCACGGTTTGGCACGTTATCCAGGTCGCTGGCCCGCTCAAGCCAGCCCTTCCCAAGCTCGCCGTTGACGTGCGCCCGAGTTGTGTCAAACGCCGGGAGCCAGCCGCAACCGCCGACCCGGCAGGCGGCTAGCGCCGGGCCAGCTCCAACTCGTCGCGCCCGACCTCGTGCCCGTGCTCGCACCGCAGCTCGGCCCGCACCGGGGACCCGCACTCCTGGTGGCGGACCTCCACCCGCGCGCCCCCGGGCAGGACCCACTTGTCGCCCCACTGCATGAGGGCGACGAGCGCGGGGAGCAGGTCGGCCCCCTTCTCGGTCAGCCGGTACAGGCGGCGGGTCCGCTGGCCGGGCTCCTGATAGGGCTCACGCACAAGCAGGCCCTCGCCGGTGAGCTCGCGCAGGCGCGCCGCCGTCACCGGCTCTGACAGCCCGGTCCGCTCGGCGAACTCCTCAAAGCGGGTGGCGCCGTAGAAGGCCTCGCGCAGGACCAGGAACGCCGAGCGCGTGCGCACGACGTCGAGCGCGTGGGCCATCGGGCACCGGTCGGCCCTCCACCCGTCGCGCGGGTCAAGCGCCCCCGTCATCTGGATGGTCGTCGTCTCGGTCATGGCCGGGGAGTATAGCTGACTTACAAAGTCCTAAGCCAGTGTGGTAGGGTGCCTGGCTATGAACTTGCTAAGTCAGACTCCCACCCGGCGCGCGGACGCGTCGCCCCTGCTGGTGATGGTGATCGTGTGCGCCGGGGTGGTCCTGGCGAGCCTTGACCTGTTCATCGTCAACGTCGCCCTGCCCGACATCGCGCGTGACCTGCACGAGCCCAACCTGGGGATCTCTCGTGGGTGCTCAACGGCTACGCCATCGTCTACGCGGCGCTGCTCGTCCTCTTCGGCCGACTGTCGGAGAGCCGGCGGCGCGAGAACGGTTTCCTGCTCGGCGTCGCCGTGTTCACCGCCGCCTCCGCGGCGTGCGGCGCCGCCTCCAGCCTGACCATGCTCGTCGCCTTCCGCATCCTCCAGGCCGCCGGGGCCGCGCTGCTCACCCCGACCTCGCTGAGCCTCGTGCTGGCCACCACCGCCCCCGAGCGCCGCCAGGGCGCGGTGCGGGCGTGGACGGCCATCGGCGGGCTGGCCGCGGCCCTGGGCCCGGTCGTGGGCGGGCTGCTGGTCGCCGCGAGCTGGCGGTGGGTGTTCTACGTCAACGTCCCCATCGGCCTGGCCGCCCTCGTTGTCGGGTGGCGCCGGCTCCCCCAGGTCCCCGGCCACCCCGTGCCGCGGCCCGACGCGCTCGGTGCCGTGCTCGTGACCGCCGGCGTCGGCCTGCTCACCCTGGGCCTGGTCAAGGGCAACGACTGGGGCTGGGGTCGGCCTCGACGATCGTCTGCCTGGCCGCCGCGGTGACGGCACTGGCGGTGTTCGCGCTGAACTGCGCCCGGGCGCGCAACCCGCTGATCGACGCCTCACTGTTCAAGATTCGCGCCTTCACCGGCTCGTCGGTGGTGGCGATCGTGTTCTCGATCGCCTTCGGCGCGATGCTGCTCTCGCTCGTGCTCTGGTGCCAGGACGTGTGGGGCTGGACGGCGCTGCAGACGGGTCTCGCCGTGGCGCCCGGCCCGCTGATGGTCCCGCTCTTCGCCTTCCTGGTCGCCGGCCGGGCGATCGCCCGGTACGGACCCGGTCGGGTCATCGCCGCCGGCGCGACGATCTACGCCGCCGGCGCCACGTGGTGGACGCTGCGGGCCAGCCTGGACCCCAACTACGTGGGACGAGATGCTGCCCGGGATGCTGATGACCGGCATCGGGGTGGGCCTGACGCTGCCGACGTTCATGTCCACCGGCGCCTCGGCGCTGCCGCCGCACGTCGTTCGCCACCGGCTCGGGCGTGGTCAACATGCTGCGTCAGGTGGGCCTGGCCGTTGGCGTGGCCGTGCTCGTCGCCGTGATCGGCACCCCGCACACCGGCTCAGAGCAGCTCAGCGCCTTTGAGCACGGCTGGATCGTCATCGCCGCCACGTCGCTGCTGGCCGCGATCAGCGGCGCGGTGCTGCTCAGGTCCGCTAGGCCTCGGCGCGATCGCGCCCGTGAATCGGCCCCGTGGTCTGGCGCAGCGGCGACCCCGCCCGCTCTGCCCGAGCGGCGATGATCTCGGCCAACACCGACACCGCCGTCTCCTCGGCGGTGCGGCTGCCGATGTCAAGGCCGCAGGGCGCGTGGATCCGGGCCAGGTCGGCCTCGCCGACGCCGGAGCGCTTGAGGCGCTCCTCGCGGTCGGCGGTCGTCTGGCGCGAGCCGAGCGCGCCGATGTAGCCGGCGTTGGTCCCGAGCGCGGCGATCAGCGCCGGCTCGTCGAACTTGGGGTCGTGGGTGAAGACGAGCACCGCGTCGCGCGAGCCCAGCTCGACGTCGGCCATGACCTCCTGGGGCCAGCCGATCTTGACGCTGGCCGCCGAGGAGAAACGCCGTGAGCGGGCGAAGCGGTCCCGGGCGTCGCAGATCGTGACCTCGTAGCCGATCTGGGACGCGAACGGTGCCAGCGCCGCGGAGAAATCGATGGCGCCGAAGATCCACATCTGCGGCGGCATCGCGTAGGAGCGGATGTGCACGCGGACGTCGTCGCCCAGCGTGGCGCCGTCGGCCCCGAACCGCCGCAGCGTCGTCTTGCCCTCCTCGAGCAGGCCCTGGGCCTCGCGGGCGACGTTGCGGTCCAGCAGGTCGGTGTCGTGCAGGGAGCCGATGAGCGTGTTCTCGATCACGGCCAGCCGGGCGCCGGCGCTCTCGCCGTCGATCAGGGTGGCAACCGCGGCGGGCCGGCCGTCGACGTGGGCCTCGAGCACGGCCCGCTCGACCTCGGCCGTCTCGCCGGCCAACTCGTAGACGAGGATGTGCACGATCCCGCCGCACATCAGCCCGACGGTGCCGGCGAGCTCGTCGGAGATGCCGTAGCGCAGGAGCTTGGCCGGAGCGGGCGAGCCGGCGGCCAGCAGCTCCTCGGCCTCGGTGACGACCGCGCCCTCGACGCAGCCACCGGTGATCGATCCCTCGATGTTGCCCTGGTCGTCGATGACCATCATCGCGCCGGCGGGGAGCGGCGCGGAGCCCTCCACCTCGACCAGCAGCGCCTGCACGACACGCCGCTCCTGGGCCAGCCAGGCGATCGCCGTGTCCTGAGTGGCGGCTACGACAGCGGAATCGATCACACCAAGAGCCTATACAGCCGCCCTCTCATGCCCCGCAGGTTGCCCGGCGCGGGCGCGCTCGCCGCCCAGGGCCACGGTGGCCCGGGCGGTGACCAGGTGGTAGAGGATGAGCAGCTGGACCAGGGCCAGCGCCTCGGAGCGGCGCAGGTCGGTGGCGACGGTGAACTCGCCCAGCCGCCGCGCGCGCAGGTGCGTGGCGAAGTGCATCCGCGCCCAGATCGCCTCCTCGATCGCGGCGGCCTGGGCAGGCTCGATCCGCCCCGGGATCTGCAGCACCCGCTCGCCGTCGCGCTCGGTCAGGGTCAGGCCGTCCGGGCGGCCGTCGATGAAGGGCGCCAGGTCGGGGTGGGGCAGTCCGTCGCGCAGGGTCAGCTCGGCGTCGAGGTGGTCGTCGTCGCCGTCGGCCGGGGGCAGGAAGGAGACGAGCATGTCGGCGTGGTGGCGCTGGGGGCGGATGAAGGCCTCGGAGTCGGGCTCGCGGCGGTCAAGCTCGGCCAGGACCTGATCGGTGGTGTAGCCGCGCCGCGAGCAATCGCGCGCGACCTTCCAGCGCCGGCGCAGCTGCTCGGGCGGAGCCAGGAACACGCGGACGTCGTAGATCTCGCGCATGGCGGGCCGGTGGTAGCCGAGCAGGCCCTCGATGATCGTGAACCGCTCCGGGCGCACGTGGACCGCCGGGCCGAAGGTGCCGTCCTGGTGGCGGTAGACCGGCTTGAGGATCGGCTCGCCCCGGCGCAGGTGCGCCAGGTGCTGGGCGATGATGTCCATGTGGTTGCACTCGGGGTGCAGGGGCGTGATGCCCAGCTCCGAGCGCTGGGCGCGGTCATAGCGGTGGTAGTCGTCGGTGCAGATGTGGGCGACGTTGTCCTCGCCCAGCACGCGCACGAGGCCGCGGCTGATCGTCGTCTTGCCGGTGGCCGAGTCGCCGACGACGCCGAGGATGACCGGGCGCGGCATCACGCGATGTCCTGGGCCTCGATGCGGATGAGGTCGCGTGGAGTGGCGGCAGTCCCGTTGCGCACGGTCTCGTAGATCCGGTTGGCGTGGCGCAGCCGAGCGCGCTCCACCGCATTGCGCACGCTGCGGGCATGCGCGAACCGCGGCTGGGCGGCCCCCCGCTCAAGCTCGCCGCGCAGCGCATCCTCTGCCTCGGCCGAGAGCTCGTAGGACGCG
This sequence comes from uncultured Solirubrobacteraceae bacterium, assembly GCA_963764125.1. Classification (GTDB taxonomy): domain Bacteria; phylum Actinomycetota; class Thermoleophilia; order Solirubrobacterales; family Solirubrobacteraceae; genus Palsa-465. Next base: position 71,496 of record CAVXRR010000036.1, on the reverse strand, counting down.
TCGCCCAGCATCAGACGGCCGATCGCCATCAGCTCGTCGGTCCCGTAGTCCGGGAAGTCGATGTGGTGGGCGACGCGCGACGCCATCCCCGGGTTCAGCGTGAAGAACTCCTCCATGCGGTCACGGTATCCGGCCAGAACGACCACCAGTCGCTCGCGCTCATTCTCCATCACCTGGAGCAGGATCTCGATGGCCTCGACGCCGTAGTCGCGCTCATTGTCGGGCCGGTGCAGGTAGTAGGCCTCATCGATGAACAGGATGCCGCCGTAGGCGCGCTTGAGGACTTCCTTGGTCTTTGGCGCGGTGTGGCCGACGTACTGGCCCACCAGGTCGTCGCGGGTCACCGCGACCACGTGGTTGCGCTTGATGTAGCCGAGGCGGTGCAGGATCTCGGCCAGACGCATCGCCACCGTCGTCTTGCCGGTGCCCGGGTTGCCGGTGAAGCACATGTGCAGCGTCGGACGGGCGGCGCTGAGACCCGCCTGGCGACGCAGCCCGTCGACGACGAGCAACGCCGCGATCTCCCGCAGGCGGCGCTTGACCGGCGCCAGGGCCACGAGCTCGGCATCGAGCTGTGCCAGCACCGGCTCGATATCGACGCCGATGGCCGGGGCGGGCGCGCCCGTCATGTCGGCCGCCGGCACCGCCTGCAGCGCGCTCATCGCGTCGGGGCCAGCCGGTAGCGGACCACCCGGTCGTGGCTGTCGGCCCGCTCCACGGCGAAGGCCGGCTCGTTCGCGGGCCGGTTGACGATAAAGCTCAGCGCGGTGGTCTGGCGTCCCCGCCGGGCGTCGTAGGCGATGAGCTTGACGTAGTGATCGGGGTGGGCCTCCCGGCAGGCCCGGACCTCGCGCAGGACGACCTCGTAGTCCTCGGGCAACAGCTCGAAGTACGGCTGTCCCCACATCTCCCAGTAGGAGTTGCGCGGGTGGGCATCGTCGGTGTACTCGACGCTCATCGACCACCCCTTGTCCAGCGCGTAGCGGATCTGCGCGGCGATCTGGTCGTCGGTGAAGTCGGGGAGGAACGAGAACGCTCCCTGGGTGACGCGCATGAGCTGACCTTTCAGCCGAGGGTGGGGGTGACGACGTAGTCGGGTGTGTCGGTGGACTGGAAGTCGAAGGTGACGTCCTTCCAGACCTGGAGCGCGGCGTCGAGCTCGGGACAGCCGCGGGCGGCGTGCTCGAGGATGTCGGGACCCTCCTGGAAGTAGTCACGTCCCTCGTTGCGCGCCTGGATGATCGCCTCGACGGCGACGCGGTTGGCCGTCGCCCCGGCGGCGATGCCCATCGGGTGGCCGATGGTCCCGCCGCCGAACTGCAGGACGACGTCCTCCCCCAGGTAGCGCAGCAGCTGGTGCATCTGGCCGGCGTGGATCCCGCCCGAGGCCACCGGCATGACCGCCGGCATCGACCCCCAGTCCTGGTCGAAGTAGATCCCGTGCTCGGGGTTCTCGGGCACGTGGCCAAGCCGCAGGGTGTCGTAGTAGCCGGCGATCATCGCCGGATCGCCCTCGAGCTTGCCGACGACCGTGCCGGCGTGCATGTGGTCGACGCCGAGCAGGCGACACCACTTGGCGATCACGCGGAAGGAGACGCCGTGGCTCTTCTGGCGCGTATAGGTCCCATGGCCGGCCCGATGCAGATGCAGGATCATCCCGTTGCGGCGCGCCCATCTGGACATCGACTGCATCGCGGTGTAGCCGACGGTGAGGTCCATCATGATGATCACGTTCCCGAGCTCCTTGGCGAACTCGGCGCGCTCGTACATCTCCTCCATCGTGGCCGCGGTGACGTTCATGTAGTGGCCCTTGACCTCGGCACTGGCCGCCGAAGCGCGACTGACCCCCTCCATGGAGTACAGGAAGCGGTCGCGCCAGCGCATGAACGGCTGAGAGTTGATGTTCTCGTCGTCCTTGGTGAAGTCCAGGCCGCCGCGCAGCGCCTCGTAGACGACGCGGCCGTAGTTCTTGGCGCTGAGCCCCAGCTTCGGCTTGACCGTGGCCCCCAGCAGCGGGCGCCCGAACTTGTCCAGGTACTCGCGCTCCATCACGATCCCGTGCGGCGGGCCCTGGAAGGTCTTGACGTAGTGGAGCGGGATGCGCAGGTCCTCCAGGCGCAGGGCCCGCAGGGCCTTGAACCCGAACACGTTGCCGATGATCGAGGAGGTCATGTTGGCGATCGACCCCTCCTCGAACAGGTCAAGGTCGTAGGCGATCTTGGCCATGTACTCGCCCTCGCGGCCGGGGACCGCGCTGACGTCGTAGGCCTTGGCCTGGTAGTGGCGGTGGTCGGTGAGGCGGTCGGTCCACACCACCGTCCAGGTGGCCGTGGAGGACTCCCCGGCCACGGCGGCGGCCGCCTCGACGGCGTCGACGCCGGGCTGGGGGGTGATGCGAAAGGCGGCCAGCACGTCGGTCGGCTTGGGCTCGTAGTCGGGATCGAAGTAACCCATCTCGGCGTACGGGGTCACGCCCGAGGCCCAGCGGTCCTTCTTGGTGTCAGCGGTGGTGAGCATGCCCGGCAGCGTAGGCGCGGGGCAGCATAGACGTCAAGGACTGATTTGCCTCTTAGTCATAAAGGTCCGGCTATGCGTGGCCGCCGCATTGCAGTTGTTGTGCGCCACCGCGGTCCGTACGCTGCGCACCCTGATGCCACGGCCGATCCTGCTGGGAATCTGCGGCGACTCCGCCGCCGGCAAGACGACGCTGACGCGCGGGCTCGTGCGGATCCTCGGCGAGACGCAGGTCACCCACATCGACGGCGACCACTACCACCGCTACACCCGGGCGCAGCGCACCGAGCTGGGGGTGACGCCGCTGCAACCCGAGGCCAACCACCTCGACATCCTGGAGCAGCACCTCGTCCACCTGCGCGCCGGCGAGCCGATCCTCAAGCCCGTGTACCGCCACCGCGACGGGGCCCTGGCCCCGGCCGAGCACGTCACCCCGGGCCAGTTCACGATCGTCGAGGGGATGCTCGGCTTTCACACCGCCGTGATGCGCGACACCTACGACGCGCGGATCTTCCTGGACCCGCCCGAGGATCTGCGGCGGCGCTGGAAGGTCCAGCGCGACTGCAGCCGGCGCGGCTACACCACCGACGAGGTGCTGGCCGAGCTCGACCGGCGCGAAGCCGACGCCGAGACCTTCATCCGCCCCCAGCGCCGCTACGCGGACATCGTCATCTCGTTCATGCCCGGCGACCGCGGCGACCCCGCGCACCTCGACGCCAAGCTCTCCATGCGACCCGGGCTGGCCCACCCCGACCTGCCCGCTCTGACCGGCGGCGACGGCGCCATCCGCATGGCCCAGCGCGGCTCAGAGACGCAGCTCTTCATCCCCGGGACGATCGACCCGGCGCGCAGCGCCGCCTTCGAGGAGGCGATCTGGGACCGCCTGCACTTCGCCAGCCACCTGCGCACCGACCGGCTGGGCGAGTTCACGGTCGGGACCGAGCTGCATCGCTCAGAGCCGCTGGCGGTCACCCAGCTGCTCGTCCTCTACCAGCTGGTGACGGCGCGGGCGGCAGTGGCGCTCGGGGCCAACGGCGCGCGCGCCGACCAGGCCGCACCGTCGGCGCTCCCGGCCCCCTCAGACGACGCCCTGGCGGGCGCGCAGGTGGGCGAGCAGCTCCTCCACCAACGGGCGCGACGGTCCCACCGAGGAGCGCAGGACGTACCAGGGCCGGCTGCGCGGGGCGTCGCGCAGGGGGATCTCACCGAGCTGGCCGCTGGCCAGCTCCACCTCGACCGCGGCCCGGGACAGCAAAGAGATCCCCAGCCCGGCCCGCGCGGCCTGCTTGATCGCGCCGTTTGACCCCAGCTCGAGGGTGCGCGGAGCCAGTCTTCGGTCGGCGAGGAACTGCTCGTTGAGCGCGCGCGTGCCCGACCCCGGCTCACGCAGCAGCCACGCGCGCCCAGCGAGCTCGGCGGCCGCGTGTGGCTTGCCGAGCGTCGCCGGGTCCTCGGGCGAGGTGATACAGGCGATCGCGTTCTCGCTCAGCGGCTCGGCGTGCAGCCGCTCGTCGCCGGGCGGCGTGCCGGAGATGGCGACGTCGGCGCTGTGGCGCAGCACCGACTCGATCACGTGCGCGCGGTTGCCCACGTCGAGGGTGAGCTCCACATCGGGATGGTCGTGCGCGAAGTCACGCATCATCTCGGGCACGAAGGACTCGGCCGCCGTGGTGACGGCGGCGATGCGCAACCGGCGGCCGCTGGCCGTGGCCGCCTCCCGCGCCGCCCGCCGGCCCCGCTCGAGCAGGCCGATCACGTCGGCGGCGTAGGGAGCGAAGGCATTGCCGGCATCGGTGAGGCGGATGCCGCGCCCGGCGCGCTCGAACAGCTCGCAGCCCAGCTCGCGCCCGAGCGCCGAGATCGCCGAGGACACCGACGGCTGGGTGACGACCAGCTCGTCGGCCGCGGCCGTCACCGACCCGCCCCGGATGACCGCCAGGAACGCCGTCAGCTGAGTGACAGTGATAGCCACGGGGCTAAGAGTACCGGAGACGCTTAGAGCGCCGGCTAAGAGTCGGCTGGGGCGGGAATCGGCGGGGCGGGCGAGGCGGATCCATCGATGAGGTCGCGCCCCGTCGGCCGCAGCGTGTCGTCGAGCTCGAGCTGCCAGTAGTAGCGCGTGAACGTGACGCCGTCGCGGAACTCCCCGATGTGGGGCTCGATCGCCTCGCCCCGCGCCATGCGCACGATCAGCTCCGGGTAGGTGCGGCCGGGCAGCGCCGCGTAGAGGTGGGCCGGGCAGGCGCCCCCGAAGCGGGTGTTGACGTCGGTGATGCCCAGGCCGATCTCCGGGTCGCGGAACGCCTGCACGGTGCACGGTCCGCGGCACCCGAGCGCCTCCACGACACGCCGGCCGAGGTCGATGAGCTCCGCGTCGGCGATCACCGTGCCCTTGATCGACTCGCCGCCGCGCGACTCGATCATCGTCCGGGGGATCACGTTGAGGCAGCGGCCGTCGAGGTCTGAGAGGCAGTCCATCGAGAACTCGGGACCCCGCATGGCCCGCTGGACCATCGCCGGCTCGCGGATGTACTCGGCCAGGAAGCCGGCCTCGCGCTCGTCGTGGGCGAGGTGGATGGAGCGCGCCCCCGAGCCCCAGCGGGGCTTGATCATCACCGGGTAGCTGTCGACCGCCTCGCCGGGGAGGACGGTCGGGGGCGACGGGAGGCCAAGGCGCTGCAGCAGCAGGTGGGTTTCGTATTTGTCGAACGTGGCCCGCGCCACGTCGCCGTCGGGGACGAAGGCGGGGAGCGGGTGGGTGGGGTCGTTTCTCGCGTGCCCGAGGATCTCCAGGTCCAGGTCGGTGAGCGGCACCACTGCGCCCACCCCGAACTCTTCGCACAACTCTTGGAGCGCGGGGACATAGCCGGGGTCGTCGAAGCGCGGCACGGAGCGACGGTGATGGGCGGCATACTGCGCCGGAGCCAGGGGGTTGGGATCGGCGGCGATCGTCACCGCGTGCTGGGCGAACACCGACACCAGCGCGTAGCGCTTGCCCACCCCGGTGAGCAGGACGGCTACGTCTGCGGGGGTGGCTGCCATCCGCCGCCGGCTCCCTTGTAGATGCCGCTGCCGCGGGCGACGAGGCCGAGCGTGCGCGCCAGGATGCGGAGGTCGAGCGCCAGCGAGCGGTGTTCGACGTACCAGAGATCGAGCTCGATCCGCTGCGGCCACGGAAGCGAGGCGCGCCCGTTGATCTGGGCCCAACCGGTGATCCCGGGCTTGACCGCGAGGCGGCCGCGCTGGCGCTCGGTGTATTGGTCCACCTGGCCCTGGAGCGTCGGCCGGGGCCCCACGATCGACATGTCGCCGCGCAGCACGTTCCACAGGTTGGGCAGCTCGTCGAGCGAGTAGCGGCGCAGCACCGTGCCGAGTCGCGTGATGCGGGGATCGCCGGCGGCGATGGCCAGGCCCGCGCCGGTGAACTCGGCGCCGGTGACCATCGTGCGCAGCTTGTAGATGTCAAACAGCGCCCCGTCCTTACCCACGCGCGTCTGGCGGTAGATCGGATCGCCCGGGGACTCGAGGCGCACGGCCAGCGCCAGCAAGGCCACGAGTGGCGCGGTGATGACCACCAGCGGCAGGGCGATGGCGATGTCGACTGCGCGCTTGAGGGTCGCGGCGGTCATCGGGTGCCCTCGGCGGCCTCCCAGCCCGCCTCGGTGCCGTGGGTCAGCCAGTCCCACAGGCCGGCCGCCAGCGACGCGGTGGTCAGCACGTAGTAGCGGGCCACGAGCAGCGGGCGCAGCGGCACGAGGCGCGCGGCCAGCGCGGCGAGCAGCAGCCCCACCTGGAGCACCGTCGCCACCACGTAGATCCACCCCTGCCCGATGAGCGCCACGGCCGCGGTGAGCGCGGCGGCGTGCAGGAACGGGGAGCCGTAGCGCAGTACCCGGTGCGACACGATCATCGCCGCGTAGCCGGGGTCGTAGTCGCGCACGGAGAGCATCCCGCCGCGGAGCATGATCGGCCAGCCGTGGCTCATCATCCGGCGCTTGCGACGGAACTCGCCCTCGATCGTCGGCACCATCTTCTCGGTGGCGTGGGCACCGGGCGCGTACACCGCGCGCCAGCCGCGCTTGACCATGTTGAAGGGGAACGACAGGTCGTGGCCCATGATCGGGTCCACGAAGATGTAGGAGTGGCGGCGCGTGGCGTAGATCGCGCCGTTGCCCCCGGTCACCGAGCCCAGGCGCGACTCCAGGGCCCGCACCGCCATCTCATAACGCCAGTACAGGCCCTCCTGGTTGGTGCCGCGCTCGTTGACGAAGCGCACGTCACCGCACACGTAGCCGACCTGCGGGTCGGCGAACGGCGCGACGAGCCGGCGCAGCGCGTCGGGCGCCCACGTCACATTGGCGTCCGAGAACGCGGTGATCTCATGACGGGCACGGCGCACGCCGGCGTCCTGGGCACGGACCTTGCCGCCGTGCGGAAGCTCCAGCACGACGTCGGCGCCCGCATCCCGGGCGCGCCGCGCGGTGTCGTCGGTCGATCCGTCGCAGGCGACGATGACCTCGACCCTGTCCGCCGGGTAGTCCAGCGCCCGCAGGTTGGCCACCCGTTCGGCGATGACCGCCTCCTCGGCATAGGCGGCGACGATCACCGTGACGCCGGGCAGCCCGGCGTCGGAGACCGGCGGGCTCGCCGTACCCTCGCTGCGCTCGCGAGCCTCGTCACGCCCACCCCGGACGCGGTCAAACGCGGCCAGCGCCGCCGGATAGCCGGCGTGCGTGTAGACGAGCAGCCCCGCAGAAGCCCAGAACGCGGTCTTGAGAAGCGTCACGGCGGGGGATTGTGCCGCAGACAGGCCCCCAGGCCGTGTGACGCGCACGGCGCGGCGCGATAGCGTCACGCGGATCGAGGGCTCACCGGACAGGCCGCGCACCACCATCGTGCTCGCCGACGACCACACGATCGTGCGCAGCGCCCTGCGGGCCCTGCTGCAGGCCGAGCCCGGATTCGAGGTCGTCGCCGAGGCGGGCAACGCCGGGGAAGCGGTACGCAAGGTCCTGGCCTACAAGCCGGATGTGATCGTGCTGGACCTGAGCATGCCCGGCGGCTCCAGCCTGACGGAGATCCCGCGGATGCGCGAGGCCTCGGCCGGCACCGCCATCGTGGTGCTGACGATGGAGAACGAGCCGCGCTTTGCCCGCGAGGCGCTGCGCTCGGGCGCGCTGGGGTTCGTGCTCAAGGACGCGGCCGACGCCGAGCTCGTCGCCGCGGTGCGCGCGGCGCTGCAGGGCCACCGCTACCTCAACCCGCAGCTCGGCGGCCTCATCGCCGCGTCGCCCGAGCTGCCTCCGGGACCGCCGGACAACCTCACCGAGCGAGAGGTCGAGGTGCTCAAGCTCATCGCGCTCGGCCACACCAACGCGGAGATCTCGGAGTCGCTCTATCTCAGCGTCCGCACGGTCGAGTCCCACCGCGCGCACATCGCGCGAAAGGCGAGACGCTCGACCCGAGCCGAGCTCGTCGCCTACGCTCGGGAGCACGACCTGCTCGACGATCCGGACCGCGGCTGACGCCGGCGCGGGGTCCCGCCGCGCAGCGTGTATCGTCGGGCCGGGGCCATCCCGCCGTACCTGGATCGACAGCGTTGGATCAAGCCACTCGCGGAGTCCTGAAGGTTGCTCGCAGCGTGCTCGAACGGCTGGACGTCGAGCAGGTCCTCGACCGCGTGCTTGAGGCTGCCTGTGTGCTCACGGGCGCCCGCTACGCCGCGGTCGGCGTGCTGGACGAATCGCGCAACGGCCTGGCCCGCTTCGTGACCCGAGGGATCGACGAGGAGCAACGCCAGGCCATCGGCGCGCTGCCGACCGGCCGCGGCGTCCTGGGCGAGCTCATCCGCAACCCGCGCCCGCTGCGGGTGGCTGACGTGGGCAGCCATCCCCACTCCTACGGCTTCCCGGTCGGCCACCCGCCGATGAGCTCGTTCCTGGGGGTCCCGGTGATCGTGGACGGCGACCCCTACGGCAACCTCTATCTGACCGAGAAGCAGTCGGGCGCGGAGTTCACCGACGGCGACGAGGAGGCGGCGGTCCTGCTGGCCGACTTCGCGGGTCTGGCCCTCGATCACGCCCGCCGCTTCACCAGCTCCGAGGTGCAGCGGGCCCAGCTGCAGCGGACCGTCGACGCGCTGGACGCCACCATCCAGATCGCCCGCGCGGTGGGCGGGGAGACCGACCTTGACTCCATCCTGTCGCTCGTGGCCAAGCGCGGCCGCGCGCTCGTGTCGGCGCGCGTGCTGGTCATCGAGCTCCTGCAGGGAGACGAGCTCGAGATGGCCGCCGGGGCGGGCGACCTGCCCGCGGGGGTGATCGGAGCGCGCGTCGCCCTGGAGAACACCGTGGCCAGCGCCGCGCTGCGGACGGGCCGGACCCAGCGCCTCAGCGACGACAGCATGCGCGCCCGCTTCGAGCAGCACGGCGTCGGTCACCTGGGGCTCACGGCCCGCGACGGCCTGGTCGTGCCGCTGATCTTCCGCAACCGCCAATACGGCGTGCTCGTCGCCCTGGACAACCTGCAGGCCGGCGGCTTCTCCAGCGACCACCAGACCCTGCTCGAGGCGTTCGCGGCCAGCGCCGCCACCGCGGTGGCGACCGCGGAATCGGCCGCCGACGAGCAGCGCCGCCAGCGCGTGGCCGCCGCCGAGGCCGAGCGCAGCCGGTGGGCCCGCGAGCTTCACGACGAGACCCTGCAGGCCCTGGGAAACCTGCGCCTGATCCTGTCGGGGTCGCGACGCAGCGACGATCCGGAGGCCATGGCGGCGGCCGTGGATCAGGCGATCGAGCAGCTCGAGCTCGACATCACCACGCTGCGGGCACTGATCACCGAGCTCCGACCCGCGGCACTGGACCAGCTCGGGCTCGAGCCAGCGCTGCGGGCGCTGATCGACCGCACGCGCCACAGCGGCCTCGAGGTGGGATCAGAGGTCAAGCTGGCCCGCGAAGCCGGCGCCGCGTCAGAACGGCTCACGGCCGACCTGGAGACGGGCATCTACCGCCTCGTCCAGGAGGCGCTGACCAACGTCAGCAAGCACGGGGAGGCAACGTGTGTGAACGTCGCTGTGGTCGAGGATGACGGCCACGTACAGGTCACGGTCGGCGACGACGGCCGGGGCTTTGACCCGACCGTGGCCACCGCGGGCTTCGGCGTGGCCGGCATGCGCGAGCGGGTCGAGCTGCTGGGCGGACAGCTGTCCCTGGCCTCGGCTCCGGGCCAGGGCACGACGGTCACCGCCGTGCTACCGGCCGCTCACGCCAGAATGCCGCGGTCGCGCGCGTAGCCCACCAGCTCCGCTCGCGTCGTCAGGCCGACCTTCTGCTGGATGTGAGCGCGGTGAGATTCGACCGTGCGCACGCTGAGAAACAGGGTGCTCGCGATCTCGCCGTTCGTGTGGCCCAGCGCGATGAGCTCCAGCACCTCCACTTCGCGGGCGGTGAGCTTGTCCGGACGCGTGTCGACCTCGACCGGCTGCGCCGCCAGGCGCGCGCCGAGCTCGGGGTTGAGGTAGGTGCGCCCCTCGCTGGCGAGCGTCACTGCGGTCATCAACTCGGCGTCGGCGGCGTCCTTGAGCACATAGCCCAGTGCGCCCGCACGCAGGGCCGCCCGGGCGAACTCCGGGTCCTCCTGCATGGTGAGCACGACGATCTGCGTGTTTGGCGCGTCGGCGCGCAGCCGCGGGATGGCGTCGAGGCTCGACTCTCCGCCCAGGTTGAGATCGAGCACGAGCACGCTCGGCCGGCAGGCGCGCACCTGCTTCGCGGTGCCGGCCACGTCCCCGGCCTCGCCGAGGACAGCGAAGCGACCGTCGGATTCCAGGAGGACGCGCAGCCCCGAGCGCACGACCTGGTGGTCATCGGCCAGGACGATCGTGATCATGGGCTGGCGAGTAAACTCATTGATTTACTTGTCTCGGCCTTGCGGCTGCAGGGCCCGCCCGGGGAGCCTGGATCCGCCGACCCGACACGACCCGCGCGCGGATGCGGATCCAGTGGGCGTCGGGGCCGGCGACCCAGTTGTGCAGCGCGAGGCCTTCCAGGCGCGCGACCTCTGAGCGCTCGGTGACGGGCTCGGTCATGCCCGCGATGATCACACTCCACCCGGTTCCGCCGTCGGGGTCGATCTCGTCGACCTCGAACCACGCGCGCGCGGCGGCGAGCAGGGCGATCAGCTTGGTGCCCCCGGTGCAGCGGAACACGATCGATTGCGACCGCTCGTCGAACACGAAGTTCACCGGACGGATGACCGGCGTCTGGCCGGCGGTGAGCACCACGACGCGGCCCACCGCGGCCGTGCCGAGCAGCCGCAGGCAGTCCTCGCGGGTGAGCTCGACGAGCGCGGAGGGCGCGGGCTCGGACCCGTCGGCGGCCCAGTTGACCTTCGTGAACATCATGCACCCCGTGATTTGAGAAGTCTTGATCAAGGACCACAATGCCTGAGAACGGTCGCGCGGCCATCCGGGTCATCCCGCAAGGCGCATCCGCGACGACCACGGAGGTCCAGTGTCGATAGCTTTACTAATCAGGGGGCCGTGCCGCACGCACCGTGCCGCACTTGGGGGAGGAGCCGATGCGAGACCGCGACCCTGACCCACCGCCCTCCGGGAGGCCCGACGAGGCGCTGCCGAGCCGCTCGGCGGAGCTGCTGGAGATCGTCCCCTGCGCCCTGATGGAGGTGACCATCGACGCCGCCGGCCACCGGGCGATCACCTACTTCTCCGGGCCGGCCAGCCAGATGTACGGCTACAGCCGCGCGGACGCGCTCGGGCGCGACCCGGTGTTCCTGAGCGCGGCGGCGCCGGACCAGATCAGCCGCTGGCGCGCCGCCTTCGACGAGACCGGGCGCTGTCGGATCACGACCAAGCACCTCACCAAAGCTGGGCGGATGATCGACGTCGAGCTCGACGGGCTGGCCTGGCGCGACGAGACGGGCCGCATGGCGGGATATCTGATGGCGGTCCGGGACATCACCGCCGAGACCGCGCGCGCCCTCCAGCTCGACCAGCAGTCGGCCCTGCTCGAGCTCGTCCCTCTCGCGGTCTTCGCTCGCGATATGCAACGGCGCATCACCCTGTGGAACCAGGCAGCGGAGACGATGTACGGCTATACGCGCGCCGAGGTGATCGGCCGCCGTCCCAAGGACGTCCTGCGCACCCGGTATCCGATCCCGCTGGACGAGATCGAGCGGATCGTCACCGAGAGCGGACGCTGGGAAGGCGACCTCGTCCAGACCCAGCGCGACGGCGAACAGATCACCGTGGCCAGTACCTGGGGCGCCTTCTACGACGGTGGTGGCCGGATCATCGGCCTACTCGAGGTCAACCGCGACATCACCGAGCGCCTGGCGCTGCAGGCCGAGCGCGAGCGGGCGCTGGCCGACGCCGAGCGCGTGCGCCTCTCGGAGCGGCTCGTCCGCTCACAGCGACTGGAGAGCCTGGGCCAGCTCGCCGGCGGGATCGCCCATGACTTCAACAACCTCCTGGCGATCATCGCGGGATACACGACCGCGCTCACCGAGGGCGTCGAGGATCTCGGGGGCGCGGTGACGGCGGAGGCCCATGACCGGCTGATCGCCGACCTTGGGGAGGTGTCGCGCGCCACCCGGCAGGCCTCCGACCTCACCCATCAGCTGCTGGCCTTCGCGCGGCAGGAGACGGTGCGCTCCGAGCCGGTATCGCTCAACGAGGTCGTCACCGACCTGCAAGAGCTCATCGCGCGCACGATCGGCGAGCACGTGCAGCTCGAGACCGAGCTCACCCCCGATCTGCTGCGCGCGCAGGCCGACCCGGGCCAGATCGGTCAGGTGCTGGTCAACCTGGCGGTCAACGCTCGTGACGCGATGCCCACCGGGGGCCGCCTCGCCATCCAGACGTTCAACGTGTGGCTCGACGCCGACGACGCGCGCGATCGCGGCCGCCTGGATGCGGGCTGGCATGTCGAGCTCGTCGTCACCGACACCGGCGCGGGCATGTCGCCCGAGGTGACGGAGCACGCCTTCGATCCCTTCTACACCACCAAGGGGCCGGGCGGGGGCACGGGCCTGGGGCTGGCCACCGTGTACGGGATCATCACGGGAGCCGGCGGCATCGTCTCCCTGTACTCGGAGCCCGGTCGGGGCACGACGGTGCGGGCGCTGTTCCCGGCGCTCGACGCGGCTCGTCTGCCCGAGCGCGCGGGGGCCACCGAGGAGGCGCCGGACGCGGAGGGCGAGCAGACGGTCCTGGTCGTCGAGGATCAGACGCCCCTGCGGGCGGTCACCGCGCGCATCCTCACCCGCGCGGGGTACCGCGTGCTCACGGCGGGCAACGGGCCGGAGGCCCTGTCCGTCGCCTCCGGCGCCGGACAGCGGATCGACGTCCTGCTCACCGACGTCGTCATGCCCGAGATGCTCGGCACGACTTTGGCCCACACGATGGTGGAGATCCATCCGGAGCTGAAGGTCATCTTCACCTCCGGGTTCGCGCGGCCGGCGCTGGAGAACGGTGGGCGCGCCCTCGACGGTTCGCTGCTGCAGAAGCCGGTGCCCGCCGCCGAACTGCTGCGGGAGATCGCCGCCGTGCTCGCGCCGTGAGCGTTGCGGGCGTGACGGTGGGGGTCGCGACGCCTGCCAGGCCAATGCGGGTCAAACGGCGGGCTTGGGAAGGGTGGGCTGCTGTGTAAATGGCCGGCTCTGCAAGGACCCTTGGTAGATAAGCGTTGGCAGCCAACGCTTATCTCCCAAGACTCCGCGGAGGGACCGCCGGACCGCCCCCGTCCCGCCTTCGATAGCGCAGTTGACGTTCCCCACGCGCCCCCGGCAACGCCGAGAGCCCGCCGCAAGACCGACCGCAGCGCCTAGCCGTGGACGCTGGCGGCGCCCTCATCCAGGGCGTCGAAGTCCAGCTGAAGCAGCGCCTCGGTCACGGCCGGGTCGAACTGGCGGCCGGCCTGGGAGGTGATCTCCTCAAGGGCCCGGTCGCGCTCCCACGCCGCCTTGTAGGGCCGCTCGTGGGTGAGGGCGTCGAAGACGTCGGCGACCGAGGTGATGCGCCCCGACACCGGGATGTCCTCGCCGGTGAGCCCGGCCAGGTAGCCGTTGCCGTCCCAGCGCTCGTGGTGGCTGACCGCGATCTCGGCGGCCAGGCGCAGGATCGGGGAGCGGCCGGTGGCGAGCATCTTGGCCCCGAAGTGGACGTGGCGCATCATCTCGGCGCGCTCGTCGTCGGTGAGCGGGCCCGGCTTGAGCAGGATCTGCTGTGAGATCGCCACCTTGCCGAGGTCGTGCAGCGGGGCGGCGCGGCGCATCTCTGACGCGAAGGACTTGGGCATGCCCAGCACCTGGGCCAAGCGCGCCGCGGTGGCGCCGACGCGCTGGGTGTGCTGATGGGTGTCGTCATCGTGGTACTCCGAGACGGCGGCCAGGATGGTGAGGCTCTCCAGGCGTGCCTCCTCGAGCTCGACGGTGCGGGCCCGGACGGCGTCGTCGAGGTCGTCGGCTCGGCGCTCGGCGTGGCGCTGGAGGTGACGGGTCAGCAGGTGGGTCCGGACCCGGAGGAGCAGGTCGATCTGGTCGATCGGCTTGGTCAGGAAGTCACGCGCGCCGGCGGTCAGGCAGTCATAGCGGCGCTGGGGGGTCGGGTCGGAGGTGACGACGATGACGGGCAGACTCTCCGCGCCGTGGATGAGGCGGGCGATCGAGCCCAGCACATCCAGACCGGTCATCCCGGGCATGTGAAAGTCCAGCAGAACGAGGTCGGGGCGCTCGGCCGCGCACACCTCGGGGACGCTGCGCGGGTCGCGCGTGCTGATGATGTCCTGGTAGCCGGCCTCCCGGAGCAGTCCGCTGATGACGGCGATGTTGAACGCCTGGTCGTCGACGATGAGGATCCGCATCGCGGTCAGCACCGCCTCGTCGGTGGTGGCGGCGGACGCGGCGTGCCAGGGCGCGATGAGGCCAGGGGCGAGCTCGAGTTCGGGCGTTCCCATGTTCCTAGGGTCGGCCGATCCGGCGTAAAGTTGAGACGGCGCGTTCCGCAGTCGGACACCCATTTAGTTGTCTGCGCAACTACCTTGCTATGCTCAGGCGCAGACTGCGTGATGGAACTCGGACTCGCCACCTTCGCCGACCTCAGCTCGGGCGTCAGCCCCGAGCAGCGCATGCGCGACCTCCTGGAGGAGGCCGAGCTCGCCGAACAGGTGGGACTGGACGTGTTCGCCATCGGCGAGCACCACCGACCCGACTTCCTCATCTCCGCGCCGGTGGTGGCGCTGGCCGCGATCGCGGCGCGGACCGGACGGATCCGCCTCTCCAGCGCGGTCACGGTCCTCAGCTCCGATGACCCGGTGCGCGTGTTCCAGCAGTTCGCCGAGCTCGACCTCCTGTCGGGCGGGCGGGCCGAGATCATGGCCGGGCGGGGCTCGTTCATCGAGTCCTTCCCGCTGTTCGGCTACGACCTGGACGACTACGACGAGCTCTACGCCGAGAAGCTCGACCTGCTGCTGGCCATCCGTGCCCAGGAGCGCGTGACGTGGTCAGGCCGCCTGCGCGCGCCGCTCACCGACGCCGGCGTCTACCCGCGCCCGCTGCAGGACCCGCTGCCGGTGTGGGTGGCGGTCGGAGGCTCGCCGCAGTCCGTGGTCCGCGCCGGCGTCCTGGGCCTGCCGCTGACGCTGGCCATCATCGGCGGCCAGCCTGAGCGCTTCGCCCCGCTGGTGGCCCTGTACCGCCAGGCCGCGGCGGAGGCCGGTCACGACGCCGCGACCCTGCCGCTGGCCATCAACACCCACGCGTTCGTGGCAGACACCTCGCCGGCCGCCGACAGCGCGTTTGCCGGCCCCTACCTGGCGATGATGAACCGGATCGGCCGCGAGCGCGGCTGGCCGCCGTCGGGACGCGAGGAGTATGAGGCGCTGCGCTCGCCGCGCGGCGCGGTCGCCGCCGGCTCGCCCGAGCAGGTGGCCGAGAAGATCCTGTTCGAGCACGAGCTGTTTCACAACAGCCGCTACATCGGCCAGATGAGCGTCGGCGCGGTGGCCCACGCGGATGTGATGCGCTCGATCGAGCTGTTCGGGACCAAGGTCGCGCCGGTGGTGCGCGAAGAGGTCGCCCGGCGCGAGCCGGTCAGCGTGTGACGCGGGCGTAGAGCGCGAGCGTCGCCCGCGCGGCCGCGTCCCACGAGTACGGCCCGCGCGCCGCCGCCAGCGCCGCCGCGGCCAGCCGCCCGCGCTCGTCCGGATCGGCGACCAGCTCCGACAGCGCCGCGCCGAGCGCCTCGGGATCGCCCGGGGCCACCAACCGGGCCGCACCGACGGCGGCGATCTCCGAGAAGCCGCCGATGTCCGAGACCACCACCGCCTTGCCGAAGGCCAGCGCCGTGGCCAGCACGCCGGACTGGTCAAAGCGCTGGGTCCGGGCGTAGGGGAGCACGACGACGTCGGCGCGCTGCAAGCAGCGCCGCCAGCTCACCGTCAGAGACAAAGCGCGGGACCCACCGCACGCGCTCGCCGCCCAGCGCCCGCAGCGCCGCCAGGTCCATCATCGGGCGCCCGGCGATCCACAGCTCGGCGCCCGACACGCCCCGCCATGCCGCGAGCAGCGTGTCCAGGCCCTTGTAGGGGCGCAGCAGCCCCGCGAACAGGACGACCGGGCGCCGTCCCGCCAGCCCCGCCAGCCCCACCGACCGCGCCAGCTCCGCGGGGAGCGGCGATCGCGGCTCGACCGCGTGGTCAAAGGCCCCGTGATGGATGACGTGCACCTTCGCCTCGGGCAGCCCCAGGCCGCTCACGAGCTGGCCGCGGCCGTACTCGGAGTGCACGACCACGGCGTCGACGCGCTCCAGCAGCCGCCGCTGGGCGGCCAGCTGGCCCCGGCGCGGCTCGCGCGGGAGCAGGTCGTGGGCGGTGAGCACGAGCGGCCGGTCCGGCAACAGCAGCAGGTCGAGCACCGGCGCGGTCAGCCACTGGAAGTGCACGACGTCGGCGGTCGCCGCGACCCGGCGATAGCGCAGCATGTCGGGCACGTGAGCGGGCGAGCTTGCTCAGCCGCCGCGTCCGCGAGCCCGCCGCCCCCACGGCCCGGCGGTAGAAGAGCTCGCGCCGGGCATAGCCATCCGGGGTGGGCACCTCGCCATAGGCAAAGCGGCTGGTGATCAGCTGCACCTCGGCGCCCGCGCGGGCCAGCGCCGCCGCCAGCGCGTGGTCATAGGGCGGCGTGAACGCCGGGGGATCGACGATGTGGACGCGCATCACACCTCCAGCCGCCGTCCGGCCAGGCGCGTCAACCGCGCGGCGACGGCGCGGGCGTCCGCTCCGCCCAGGGGATGGACCCGGGCCTCGCCGTCGTGGGCGAGCCGGACCACGGCGGGAGCCAGCGCCGCCAGCGTGGGCGCACCCGGGCGGCGCCCGACCAGATCGCGCGCGCAGCGCAGCGGGTGGCGCGCGACCAGGCGGATCAGCGCCAGCGTCCGAGCAGCGGCTCCATCGTCCTCGCGGTAGTCGATGGTCAGGCCATGGGCGGCGCGCCACCCCAGCGCCTCTGGGCGCGCCGCGGCCTCCACGCGCGCGCCCGCCAGCGTGAGCGCGAAGTCGGCCAGCGGATCGTCACGGGCGGGGAAGCGGTCGGCCACCAGCACCACCCGCGCGGGCGGCCTGGCCTCGCGGGGCGGGCGGTTGGAGAGCGCGAAGCCCGCCAGCTCTTCGAGCCCCAGCACCGCGTCCAGCGCCAGGAACCGACCGCGATCCAGGCGTCCCGGCGGGGACGGCAGCGAGGTGACGCCGGGGGCGCCCGCCGGGGCGCGCTTGGTCTCACCGCCCGCCCGCGCGGCCGGCCGCTCCGCGGGCGTGCGGTGGTCGGGTGGTCGGTCGAGCGGCGGCGCAGCACGCGCCGCGCCCGGGCCACCGCGGGCTGGGGCGCGAAGCCGTCATAGCGGCGGCCCAGCCACGCACGGCCCGCGGCATAGCCCCGCCATTGGCGGCGCAGCGCGCGCACGGTGGTCCGGTAGCGGTGCTCGACGGCGGCCGCGGGGCGCCCCTCCAGCCGCCACCCGGCGCGTTGCAGGCGCCAGGAGAAGTCGGTGTCCTCCGCGGCGCGCACGCCCTCGTAGAAGCCGCCGATCGCTTCGAACGCCTCCCGGCGGACCAGCAGGTTGGCGGCAACCGCCCGCGGCATGAAGGGATGGGCCAGGTGCGCGTCCTGATCGAGGAAGCTCTTGGCGGCGCCGTAGCGGACGGCCACGCCGCCACCGCCCCCGCCGGCGGGAATCACGGCACCGGCCAGCGCGCCGACGGTTCCCTCGGGCGGGATGTGGAAGAAGAGGTCGAGCAGGTCGGCGGGCGCCCGGCAGTCGGCGTCGAGGAAGAGGATCCAGTCGCAGGTGGCGCGCATGGCACCGGTGTTGCGCGCGTGCGAGGGCGACTGCTCGCCGGTGGCCGACACCACGGTCACGCGGTCGTCGGCGGGAGCCACCCCGGAGTTGTCGGCGAGGATGAGCTGATCGTCGGGACCGGTGTTCAGCGTGTGCAGCGCCCCCAGGGCGGTCTCGGCCTCCGCGCGGCTCCCGGCGAAGGGCATCACGACGCTGACCGCGGGGCGGCTCACGACTCACTGCCGGCGGGACGGGGGCGGAAGTCCCGGGCGCGGGCCAGGAGCACGCGGGCCTGGTGCAGCTCGGCGCGGTGGGCAAACCCGGTGGCCAGCAGCACGGGCGGGATCACCGCCCACACCGCCGCGCGGCTGATGAAGCCGACGACGCCGGAGGTGGGCAGGGCCAGCTCACCGGCGGCCGCGAGGCCGCCCACGATCAGCGTGAGCTGCGCCAGCCGCCGCCATTCGAAGTCGACCGGGAAGGCCCGCCGGGTGAGCAGGTGCATGACGCCCAGCATCACCACATAGGCCCCGCACAGCGCCAGGCCGGCGCCGGCCAGCCCCAGCGCCGGCACGAGCACCAGCAGGAGCGCCACGTTGGCGGTCAGGCCGGCGATCGCCGCGGGGAAGTTGCGCCCGGTCACCTTGGCGCGGCCGGCCACGGCCAGGAAGACGACCCACAGCCCGTACATCGCCCAGCCCAGCGCCACCCACGGCAGCGCCTTGTAGGCCTCGAAGAACGACGGGGCGGCCAGCAGCCGCAGCACCCAGCGGCCCTCGAGAGCCAGCCCGGCCACGACCCATCCGGAGACGAGAAGGTAGTACGTGGTCACCAGACCGTAGAGCCGCGCGGCCTCGCGGTCGTCGGTGACCGAGTAGGCCAGCGGCGGCCACGCGTACTGAAAGGCGCGGACGATGAAGGCCACCGCCCCGGCCAGCTTGATCGCGATCGAGTACAGGCCGGCCATCGCCGGGCTGCGGTGGTGAAAGATGTAATAGCGGTCGACGATGCTCAGCGCGTACACCGACGCCTCCGCGGGCACGGTGGGCAGCCCGAAGCGCAGCAGCGCGCCCATCGGCTCGGCGTGGGCGGGAGCGCGTCGGCGCGCGCCGAGCAGGCGGTGGCGCATCTTGAACCACAGCGCGAGCAGGACCACCGTCGAGGCGGCGTAGTTGCCCAGGAGCAGTCCCCGGGCGCCCTTGCCGAGGACCACCACCAGCACCACCGAGGCGGCCACGGTCATCAGCACGTTGCTCAGGGACGCGATCGCGTACAGGCGCAGGCGCTCGTCGACGCGCAGCAGGCCGTAGGCGAGCTCGAGGTTGGTGAACGTCCACAGCCCCAGCACGGCGATCCGCAGCGTGGTGGCGTCGTGGTAGCCCAGCACGATCTTGCTGATCGGGTCGGCCAGCGCGGCCAGGATCACGGCCACGATCGTGGTGGCCACGAGCAGGAAGGTGACGGCGCGGCGGGCCAGCGCGTCGCGGCGGGCCTGGTCGGCGTCGGTGAAGTAGAAGCGCAGGAACGCCTCGATCATCCCGAAGCGCACGAGGATGCTGATGAGGATCACGCCGTTGGCGAGCAGCTCCACCACGCCGTAGCCCGTCGGCGTGACGTACCGGGTGTAGACCGGCAGCAGGATCACGGCGATGAACTTCGAGACGACGTCGGCCACCTGATAGGCCGCCAGCGACGAGGCAAGGCGCTTGAGGTACGCGGTCACGGCGGCAAACGGTAGGGATCGCCACGGGTGCGTTGACTCCGGGTCCCCCGCGAGCTACCGTGCCGAGGTCAGGGGCTGAGAGTGATCGGGTGGCGACCGTTTCTGTTTACGGCGTTGGCAGCAGTGCTGCTGGCGACCGTCGCGCTGGACGCGAGCGAGGGGTTTCACGCGGCGGCGTACGCCACCGGCCCCGCGGTCGCGACGTGGCTGCACAACGCCCTGAGCGCGAGCGTCGACTGGGTCAAGCAGCTGGGGGTGCTGGATTGGATCCTGGTCGGGGCGTCGGTCTACCTGCTGGCCTGGGGCTGGGTCCCGGCCGCCGCCTTCGCGCGGCTGGGCACGATCCACATCTCCGATCTCACCTGTGACGACGACAAGCTCGGGCCGAGCGCCGCCAAGGCCCTGCTCCAGCAGACACTCGGCGAGCGCGGGCTGCTTCCCCCCAGCGGCGTCCCCAGCGGCTCACCGACGGTGGCCAGCATCGCCGACGCCATCTCCAAGGCGCCGATCCCCGAGGCCAGCTGGGTCGGGGCCGTCCTGGGGCTGATCCCGATGCCGCCCGCCTCGACCGGCTTCATGATCGCCGGCACCCTGCTGCGGACTCCGGGGGAGGGCGAGGGGCGTATCCAGTTCGCCTACGAGCTGGTCTGCACCGGTCCGCGACCGAGCGTCAACCTCGGAGTGGCCAAGGGCCCCGACGCGGGGAAGGCGATCGCGGCGGCCAGCCGCGAGATCTACCGCACGATCGGGACCGCCGCACCGAACATCTATCCGAGCTGGGCCCGCTGGTGCACGAGCGAGGCGCTCACCACCTATCACGCGGGGCTGGAGGCGGAGCGGCGTGGCGGGGACTACGCCAGGGCCTATGGCAGCTACCTCGCCGCCAGCGAGCTGGATCCCGACAACATGCTGGCGCGCCTGCGGGCGGCCAACTGCCTGGAGCGGATGGCCACGGGGACCGACGACAAGGCGTGCCGGTTCGGGCTGCGCGTGCGCGCCCTTGCCGCCTACAACTCCATCCGCATCCGGCGCCCCGACATCTTCGAGGCCGGCTTCCGCGCCAGCGTGCTCATGAGCGTCCTGTCGAGCGAGCCCGAGGCCACGCTTGACGGCGACCCGCTGCTGGAGGCGACGATCGCCCGCTACGAGCGCGCCACCGCCAAGCAGATCGACCCCCACGACTCCTCCACCAAGCCGCTGCCCGGTCCGTCGTCGGGGCTCCTCTGCGAGCGGCTTGAGGACGCCGCGCTGCGCGAGGCCCGGCGCGTGCGCACGCAGCTTCGGCCGCTATGGACGCTGCGTCATCACAAGCGGTTTCGCCATCGCTTCGAGCCCACCGGGCGGGAGCGCCGGCAGCTGCGCAAGGCGCTGGGCATCAGCAAGATGGCCCAGAAGGCGCGCAGCGAGCGCACCCGCATCCTCGGACGACCGCCGGACGGAGCGCCGCCGTCGTCGTCCCAGGAGCGCGCGAAGCAGCTCGCCGCCGCCCCCGTGGACCCGAGATCCGAGCTGCGGCAGCTGCGGTGGCGCGTCCTGGTCCGGTGGCGCTACCTCGGCGCTCGCTGGCATGTCGCCGGGTGGCAGGCGCATTACAACGCCGCCTGCTTCTACGCACTCCTGCCGCGCGCAGAGCGCTGGGACGCGCGTCCACGCGGCACGCGCATCCGCAGGCGAGCGCTCAAGCACCTGAGGTTCGCCCTCGATCAGGCCGGAGACGCATTGGACTGCGCCTATGTGCGCGACGAGGATCCGGACCTCGACACGCTGCGCCGCCACAACCGGCAGCGCTTCACCGACGTCCTGGGTCGGGTATGCCGGGATGAGCTGGTCATCCACTACGAGGCCACGGGCGCCAAGGACAGCTGGAAGCTGCGCACCTCCGGAGAGGCGGTGAGCACCCCCGACGGCAGGACGTTCGCGTACTGCACCCCGGTCAGCGTCGTCAACGGCACGGCCACGTTCCGCGTGAGGATCTTCGACGAGAACCGCTCGCTGAGATTCGAGGCCCGGCGCAACGGCCACGCGGCGGGCGGGGACCCCGGCTGGGAGCTCATCCCGGCCACCCTGGTCACCCAGGAGATCAGCGTCCGCCCGTCCGCTCGCGAGGTCATCGACGTCGAGCGCAACGCGGTCAAGGCCCAGCCGTTGACCTGAGCGCGCTCAGGTCACGGTGACCACGGCCCGGGGCGCGGCCGCCGGCGAGATCGGCGAGTGCGACGTGGTGCAGGCCCGGTCGGTCGCCAGGACGGCGACGACGTAGCTCCCGGGCCGCGCGGGCCTGCCGCCGCGCAGGGTCCCGTCCCAGGTGCTGTAGCCCGCCTTGGAGGTCGCGGCGAAGTTCTTGACGAGCCGTGGAGCGCCGCCGGTGACGCGATAGATGAGGATCCGAGGGCGCAGCGTGCCCGTTCCGGTGTAGTGGACCGTCACCGGCGCGCCGCCGCCGGTAGGGATCGTCGCCGGCGTCACGCCCGTCACCCGGACCTGGGGCCGGGTCGTCTCCACCGTCACGGGCAGGTTGGCCGTGCCGTTGGAGATGATCAGGTACCGCGACTGGTGCAGCAGCGAGACCTTGACGTAGTAGATGCCCGCGGGGGCAATCGACCCGTTGGCCAGACGCCCGTCCCACGTGAAGTAGTGGCGCTGAGGGTGCTCAGCGCGCATGAACACGTTGTTCCCGATCGTCTTCACCGGTATGCCGTCGCGGACGATCTGGACGGTGACGTTGTCCGAGCGGTTCTGGAGATAGAAGGAGATCCCCATCCGCTTGTAGCTCACGAGCCGCACCACGCCCTTTCCGGTGCGCCTGGGGCAGACGCCGCCGTAGACCGGGTTGATCATGTTCGGCACCGGCGCGGGGTCGCCCTGGATCAGCGGCGTGGTCACCTTGAGGTGCTGGGTGACGAAGAACGCCGCCACGGTGGCGACGACCAGCACGACGAAGGCCGCGACCGGCGCACGGCTCACAGCGGAACCACCGCCACGTTGGGCACGTCGAAGGTGTGGAAGGCGTCGAGCCCGCGCGGATCCGCGGCACACAGCATGACCCGGATGCTCCCGCCGTGGCAGACGACGAGCGCCGGTAGCGGGCCGGCGGCATGGATCTCGCGCAGCGCCTCGGTGACGCGCTGCTGGTGCTCGAGCAGCGACTCGCCCCCGGGGAAGCGGAACTGGGCGCCGCCCCGGCGCCAGGCGGCATAGAGCTCGGGCTCGGCGCGCTCGATGTCCTGCATGAGAAAGCCCTCCCACCGCCCCCGCGCGCCCTCGCGCAGGCGGGCGTCGAGCGCCGGCTCCATCCCGATCCGCGCGCCGACGATCTCGGCCGTCTCACGGGCCCGGCTGAGGTCCGAGGCCCACAGCGACGCGATCCCGTCGCCGGCCACCTCCTCGGCCAGCTCACGGGCCTGGCGGCGCCCGGTGTCATTGAGCGGCGTGTCGGTCCAGCCCTGGAAGCGGTGCGGCGGAAGGTTGTCGTCAGTCTCGCCGTGGCGAGCCAGCCGAATCCCGCCGAGACCCAGGTTCATCGGTGCGCCAGGGGGCGCTCAGTCATTGAGCTCGGCGACCGCGGTGTCCGAGCGCAGCCCCACCCGGATGGTCTCGAGCGAGAGGACGTCCTCGGGGGTGATGTTGCCGAGGTTGACGTCGGGACCGAGCCGGCGCACGAACCACACCTGCTGCTCCTTGCGCGGAGCGTCGAACATGATCTTGTCACCGGGAATGGCGTGCAGGATCTCGTCGACGAGGCCCTGGCGCACCTCCCCGTCGTGGCGGAAGATGCCCACGGCGCCGCTCTCGCGGCCCTCGGCGATCACCTTCCAGGCGCCCGCCTCCAGCTCGGCCTTCATCTGCTCGACCCAGCGGTAGGGGGCCATGATCCGGGTGTCGTCCTTGGAGCCGACCTCGGAGAGGACGGTGAACTCCGCCGCCAGGCGGGAGATCAGCTCGAGCTTGCGGTCGAACTCGATGTTGAGCGTGCCGTCGGAGAGCTCGATGTGGTCGAGTCCCAGCTCCTTGAGCCAGGCCACCAGGCGATCGAGCCGGTTCTGGGCGATGGCCAGCTCCGTGAGCGTGCCGCCGAACATCACGGTGATCCCGTGCTCCTTGTAGCGGGCCAGCTTGGCCTCGAGGTTGCCGGTGGCCACCGCGGTTCCCCAGCCGAGCTTGACGATGTCGATGTAGTCACCGGCGATCTCGACGAGGCCGTCGATGTCGGCCACCGACAGGCCGCGGTCGAGCACATGCGTCAGCCCCTCCTGGCGGGGCTTGTCGGTGCGCGGAGGGAGGTCGAGGAGATCCTTCATGGCGGACATCGGACGGAAGAATGTAGCGACGACGCGGTGCGGGCAGCAGCGCGGGTGATCGAGCCCACCCGCCCGCCCGCGCTCAGCCGGTCGCCAGATTGGCGCCGGCCGTGACGACGACCTGCGTCGTGCAGGTGGTCGTGCTGCCGCACACCTTGAGGCGATCGCCCTGGCTGATCGCCTGGACCGACGTCGGGCTCAGGTTCAGCGACTTGGCCACGGCCAGCGCGTCGGCGCGGTACCCGGGCGCGGTGTAGCCCACGATGGTTGACGTCACCCCGCTCTCGGCGGCGTTCTGCGGCGTGGGGCCGCCCTTGTAGCCGGCGGTCGTCAGCTTGCCCGAGACGTCGTGGGCGAGGTTGTTGGTCGAGGTGCCGTTGAGCACGGCGACCGTCACCGTGCTGGGCGTGACCGTGGTCACGGCGGCCTTGCGCTGGTTGGCGCCCTTGGTCTTCCGGCCCGCGGTGGTGCTCGACGCCGACGATGGTGAGGACGCCGACGAGGAGCTCGACGACGAGCTGTTGTTGCTCGACCCGGTCACGAACACCAGCACGACCGCGACCACGGCGACGAGGAGGATGCCGGCCAGCACGAGGAAGACGGGGCTGATGCGGCGACCGGAGGGCTCGCGGCCGCGGCGGCGGGGCGGCGGGGGCGACGCCGGCGGGCGGCCGGGCGGGCGCTGCTGCTGGCGGGGCAGAGCCACCCGCGGCGCCGGTGCCGGCGTGGCCGCGGCCATCGTGGGCATCGGCACAACGGGAGGACGAGCGACGCCGTTGCCGCCGCCGGCGGCCGTGGATGGCGCCGGGCCCGCGGGCGGCGGGGTGGGGGGCGGAGTCGCGACGGTGGCGTCAGACACGTGACCGTCTCCATCGCCGTTGGTGGACGGCCGCAGTGCCCGGATCGAGATCTCCTCGGGCTCGGCGAGCGGGATGAGACGCGTGGCGGAACTGAGCGCGGGGGCGCCAACGCCCGCGGGGGCGGCCGGGATCGTGGCGACGGCGCCGGTCGAAACCTTCTCGCCGGGGACGGCGTAGGAGGCGCTCGCCGCGCGCGCGGCCAGGGCGGCGGCGGGCGGGGCGGCGACGGGAGCACCGGTCGTCTGCGCCGCCGCCGGGGCGGCCGCCGGCTGGGTGCGCTGGCGCGACAGGTGGTCGACGTAGAGCTGGAGCTGCTGGAGCTGCTGCTCGGCCTCGTCGGCGCGGCGGCGGAGGTTGGCCGTCTCCCGCGACTGGGTGAAGAAGAGGAGGACGAGCAGCGCCAGTCCGATGATGGAGGCGAAACCGGCCTTGGCACCCACCGAGTTGATGAAGTGCTGGATCGAGAGGGCGTACGCGATCGAGGCCATTGGATTACGGGCGCAGTTTAAGGGTGGACGGCGGCACGTCGCCGGAAGGCAGCGTGGCGCGCGCACCGGACAGCTCGGACACGGTTTTCGCCAACGCGGCGGCGTCACCTTCGAGAACGAGCAGGTTTATGTCCGCGAACGTCCGGTCCACCCACTCGGGGTCCAGCCGCTCGTGGCTGGCGCGCTGGATGCGCTGCACCGGCGTGGGCTGGGGGTGCTCGTGGGTGTCGAAGAGCTCCTCGTGGAACTTCTCGCCCGGCCGCGCGCCGACGATGTCGATGGCGATGTCGCGCTCGGGCTCCAGGCCGGACAGCCGGATCATCGTGTTGGCCAGCTCGAGAATGCTGACGGGCTCCCCCATCTCCAGGACGAAGATCTCCCCGCTGGCCTCGTCGCGCAGCGACCCGGCGCGGATGATCAGCTGGACCGCCTCCGGGATGGTCATGAAGTAGCGGGTCATGCGCTCGTCGGTGACCGTCACCGGGCCTCCGGCGGCGATCTGGCGCCGGAAGATCGGCACCACCGAGCCCGAGGAGCCGAGCACGTTGCCGAACCGCACGGTGGCGTAGCGGGTCCGGGGGTGCTTGGTGGCCTCCGCCTCGACCGCCCATTCCGCCAGCGCCTTGGAGGCGCCCATCACGGTGGCCGGCTTGACGGCCTTGTCGGTGGAGACGAGCACGAACGTGCCCACGCCGAGCTCGCCGGCGATCCGCGCCACCAGTCGCGTGGCCAGGGCGTTGTTGCGGAGGGCCTCGACCGGGTTGCTCTCCATCATCGCCACGTGCTTGTAGGCGGCGGCGTGGAACAGGACCGACGGCTGGTGCTCGGCGAACACCTCGCGCATGCGCTCCTCCTCCTTGCAGTCGGCCAGGACCGTCACCGAGGTGCGCACGTGGCGCTCCTCCTCGAGCTCGCGGTGGATCTCGAACAGGTTGTCCTCGGCATGGTCGACGAGCACAAGGCGCCGCGGTCCCACCCGGGCGATCTGACGGCACAGCTCGGAGCCGATCGAGCCGCCCGCCCCCGTCACCATCACCACCTCTCCGGCCAGATAGGCGCCCACGCGCTGGAGCTCCTCGCGGACGGGCTCCCGGCCGAGCATGTCCTCGACGCGGACCTCGCGCAACTGCCGGGTGACGCGGAGCTGGCCCGAGCCGTCGCGCAGCAATTCGAACACGGTCGGCATCGTGCGCACCGGGATGCCGCGGTCGCGACACGCCGCGACAACGCGCCCGCGCAGCTCACCCGGGGCCGAAGGGATGGCGATGACGACCTCGTCGGGCTCGACCTCGTCGAGCACGCGCGCGAGGTCAGAGTCGGTGTTGCCCAGCACCTTGAGACCGTGCTCGTCCTTGATGCCACGCTTGCGGGGGTCATCGTCGAGGAAGCCTGCGGGGGTGAGGCCGAGCTCGGGGTTGCGCATGAGCTCGCGGACGACGAGGCGGCCGCCCTCGCCGCCGCCGATGATCAGCACCTCGCGCGCCCCCTTGCCGGTGCGGATGGTGCGGATGCGTCCCTCGACGATGAGCTGCACGGCGAAGCGCGCGCCGATGAGCAGAGCCAGGCTGAGCAGGAAGAACATGGCGATCACGCTGGCCGGCAGCGCCACCGGCGCATCGGGACCGGGCCCGTATATGGCCTTGTGGACGTGGCGGACGCCCGGGACCTTCAGGACCGTCGTTGGCCACTGGACGGGATGCAGCAGCGCGATGGCGCCGACGATGACGACCGTGGCGACGATGACGGCCTTGAGCACCGCCTCGTAGTCCCGCTGCCCGATGAACCGCCACAGCCGCTGGTACTGGCCGAACGCCCCCAGCGCGAGCAGGATGAGGACGACCACCCACGCGATCGTGTCGGTGAGGAGATGCGCGTAGCGCTGGTTCGCGAAGTGGAAGTCACCTTCGAACCGGAGCCAGAAGGCAAGGAAGTACGCGAGCGCGACCAACAGACCATCGAGCACCAGCTGGGGGAGCGCGTGACGATGGACGGGGAAGGCCGCGGATCTGATCCGTCGGCGCATGCGGCCGGGATTCTAGTGGCCCTCGCCGGAGGCACGGTCGCAACGAGAGGTGTCCCTGCCGGATGCTGCGCGAGGACGCAGGACCCCGACGTGTAGCAGCGCTACACGAGGGTCCGAGGACAAAGCGCAGCGCCGGCAGGGGCGCCTCGAATGCGATCGGGCCTCCGGGGAGGGCCACAGGTGACGGTTGTGTGAAGAACAGCTAAGCCGGACCCGGCCGCCCCCGCGGCCGCGATCGGGCGCACGACGGCTCACCCGCGGACGAGCACGCCCTCCGGGTGCCGCGCGGTAGGCACGTAGAGCGAGGTCAGTTTGTTGCACGAGCTGCCCGCGGGCTGGTGATTGGCCGTGACCTTCCACCCGTTGGGCAGGGAGAGGAAGTAGACGTCCGGGCGTTTCTTGGCCAGCTCGATCTTGGGCCGGTAGCCGATGACGCCGGTGTTGCGGTGCAGATACCAGGCCATGATGCTCACGTACTCGACGTTGAGCACCGGCCAGCCGCAGGCCTGCACGCGCGCGGGGCCGCCCAGCGCGGTGATGAGGGCGCCCAGCTTGTTGATCTCCTTGGTGCGGTCGCGCTCGTGGTTGATGTCCTTATGCTCGGCGCGTGCGCTGCTGATCCCGTGCGGGACCGTGACCGCGAGCAGGACCACCGCCAGCGGGATCCCAGCCCAGGACGGCAGCACCCGCCAGTAGCGCTTGGCGTCGAGCAGGAGCCAGCCGAAGCAGATCCCGGCCAGCACCGCGGTCAGCCCGGCGGGCTCGAACAGGTAGCGAGGTACGCCCGGGAAGCCGTGCAGGACGAAGGCGATCTCGATGACCACCCAGCCGGCGGCCATGCCGGCGAGCGTCACCACCGTCCAGTTGCGGCGCAGCAAGGCGAGGCCCAGCACGAGCAGCGCGGCCAGCTCGAGCGCGATGTAGTCCAGCGCGGCAAACCGGCTCATGGTGCACGTGACCTTGCTGGTGGTGCATTCTCGCGGCGAGCGCAGCGCCAGCTGGCCGGCGATGTTGGGTCGCCCGTTGGTGATCGTCGGAACCCCGAACCAGAGGAACAGCGTGATGACGGCGCCGCCGATCACGTCCTTGCGCATGTTGGGGTGCTTGCGCAGCAGCCAGATCCCGTAGACGGCGAGGAACGGCCACACCTCGGGCCGGCCCAGGCCGCCGAGCACGCCGAGCCAGAACGCCCAGCGCAGGCGGCCGCCCAGGTACTGGTCGATCGCGGCCAGGCAGACGCTGACGAGCATCGAGTCCGATTGCGCGCTCATCAGGTAGTGGAAGTACTGCTGGATCCCGAGCACCGCGGCGCCGGCGAAGAGGGCGGCGGCCCAGGCGGCCAGGATGGTGTGCTTGCCGCCGTCCTCGCGGGCGGTCATCCGGTAGGCGATGCGCCCGCCGAACACGGCCCCCGACAGCGAGATCGACACCGCGGTGAGCATCCACAGGTACAGCGCCCAATGTCCGAACAGGGCGTAGACGACGTTGAAGATGAAGGTGAACGGCTTCCACGACGGGGCACCGCCCAGGTTCAGGGAGCCGTGCAGCGTGTGGTAGCCCCAGTCCAGCCAGCCATACGGGTCATAACCCGGGCGGGTGTCGGCCCAGCGCAGGACGATGGCGGCGACCAGGACCACGGCCAGCCCGACCAGCCACCACGTGTAGCGGCTCAGGACGGAGCGGCCGCCCCCACCGGGACGGTTGGGCGGCGAGGAATCGTGGCCCTCGGGACCGAAGGCGTGCGGCGTCTCTAGCGTGGTGTCAGACACGAGGAGCCAAGGACGGTACCAGCCCCGCACCTCGTTGCCGCTCCCCGCTCACCGTGGTGTTAGCGCCGTGTTCAGCCGCGATTGGCGGGACGTGAAAGGAGCTCGACGAACAGCTCGGGGTCGCGACGGACCCGCTCGGGGCGGGCGGGATCCGGTTGCGTGGCCTCGCGCTTGACCAGCTGCGACCTGGTCGGGGCGCTCGAGCCGGGCCAGCCGACCCTCGGCGATGAGGCGCTCGTCCACGGCGCCCAGCCGGCCCTCGAACACCGTGAACACCGGCGTGCCCAGCGCCACCGCCTCCCGGTTCATCGTGCCCCCGGCGGAGACGACGAGGTCGGCGTAGGCGATCAGCGACTGCGCGTCGATCGCCCGCTCGGGGACGATGAAGCCGCCGGCGCGGGCCAGCTCGGCGCGCTGCTCGGGCGTGCGCGGCAGGACCACCGTCTGGGCGCCGCGCAGCCGGTCCAGCACCTGGCCGAAGAGGTCGTTCTCAAAGCGGTGATACAGCGACACGGCCGGCGGGGTGCGCACCACGGCGATCGGCTCGGCGGGGTCAAGCCCCAGCGCGGCGAGCACGGCGCTGTCGGGCTCGAAGTCCGAGAGGTAGTACTCCTCCTTGAGACCCGGATACTGCGCGAGCTTGCGCCGCGCGCCGTAGCGGTCCATCCGCGCGGGCGGGATCGCCTCGGGGATGACGACGGCCTGGGCGAGCCGGCAGTTGACGTTGTGCTGGACCGTCGCCCACTCGTAGTCAAACGTGGTGGAGCACGGGATCCGCAGCAGCGCGCTGGCCACGGTGATGTCGTTGGAGCCGTGGCCGATGGCCAGATCGAACGGGCCGTGACGGCGCGCCCACCGGGTCAGCGCCACCGAGCGGTCGGCGAGCCCGCGCGCCTTGTCCAGCAGCCCGGCGCCGCGATGGTGGCCGACCGCGGTGTGCTCGATCCCGAAGCGCTCGCACAGCGCGAGGGTCTGGGCGAAGTCCCGGGCGGTGACGCTCACCTCGTGGCCCTGGGCCCGCAGCCGCTCGATCACGGGCCGCAGCACGAGGACGTGCGGGGAGTTGGTGAAGTCGACCCAGACGCGCATATCGCGAGTGGGCACGGTACTTGGGCGCTCGGCGGCGCGGCGCCGGTGCGCTATGCCGTCGGCGAGGGCGGCCACGACCTCGCCCGCCTGCGCCTCGGTGAGCACCGGGCTGATCGGCAGCGCGATGTTGGTGGCCGCCAGCTCATCGGTCACCGGGAGTGGACGGAGGCGGATGGGGTCGGTCCACGTACGGGGCCATGGCGGGCTGGCGGTGCAGCGGCACGCGGTAGTAGGCGCGGGCCTGCACGCCGGCGGCGTTGAGCGCGGCCATGACCTCGTCGGCGCGAGGGTGTGTGACCACGTACAGGTGCCAGGCCGGGTCGCTGCCGTCGGGCACTGCGGGCAGCCCCACGTACCGGTCCACCCCGGCGGCGCGATAGGCGGCGGCGGCGGCCCGGCGGCCGTGGCACCAGGCGTCCAGATGCGGGAGCAGGACGCGCAGGACGGCGGCCTGGATCTCGTCCAGGCGCGAGTTGTAGCCGACGTGGTCGAACGTCTGCTTGTCGCGCGAGCCGTGGAAGCGCAGCGAGCGGGCCAGCGCCGCGACCTCGTCGTCATCGGTGACCACCGCGCCGCCGTCGCCGAAGGCGCCGAGGTTCTTGGAGGGGTAGAAGGAGAAGGTGGCGGCGTCGCCCAGCGCGCCGGCCATCGCGCCGTTGTGGCGCGCGCCCGCGGCCTGGGCCGCGTCCTCGAGCACGGGCACCCCCAGCTCGCGCAGGTCGGGAGCGGGCAGGCCGAACAGGTCGACCGAGACGATCGCGCGTCGTCCGCGGGGTGAGCGCCGCCCGGACCGTGTCGGCGGTGACGTTGCGGGTGTCGAAGTCGACGTCGCAGAACACCGGCCGCGCGCCGGCATTGACGACCGCCTCGGCGCTGGCGTAGAAGGTCAGCGCCGGCACGACCACGTCGTCGCCGGGCTTGACGCCGAGCGCGCGCAGCCCCACGGTGATCGCGTCGGTGCCGTTGGCGACCCCGATGACGTGGCGCACGCCGAGGTAGGCGGCGAACTCCGCCTCGAAGGCCTGGACGTTGGGGCCGAGCACGAACCGGCTGCTCGGCCACCACCTCGGCGATCCGCTCCAGGATCGTCTGGCGCAGCGGGGCGAGCGGGGTGGCGGTGTCGAACAGCGGGACGGCCATCGCGCTCACAGTAGTGATCCGCAGCAAGATGAGAGCCCGTTCACAGTGCCCGCTCGGGCCGCCCGGGCCGTGCGCCGCTACCCTAGGCGGCAGTGCCGCTCCTCCTGGCCTCTCTGACCGGTCCGCTGGTCAACCTCGCCACCCATCTCATCGACAGCATCGGGCTGGCGGGCGTCGCCCTGCTCACGCTGAGCTCCGGCGTCATCGGGATCCCGGGGACCGAGCCGACGATGCTGTTCGCCGGCTTCGATGTCTTCCAGGGCAACCTCACCCTGCCGGGGATCATCATCGCCGGCGTCGTCGGCGACGTCGCGGGCGCCTCGATCGCCTACGCCATCGGCTACTTCGGCCGGCGCGAGCTGCTGCAGTCCCACGGCTCCAAGTTGCACGTGAGCGCCAGCAGCCTGGAACGCGCCCATCGCTGGTTCGATCGCTACGGCTCGCCGGTCATCTTCGTGTCGCGCCTGCTGCCGTTCATCCGCGCCGCCTTCCCCTACGCCGCCGGCGTGGCGCGGATGCCGTATCTGCGCTTCGTCACCATGGCCACGCTCGGCTCGATCATGTGGATCGGCGGCCTGGGCGTGCTCGGGCGCGAGGTCGGCCAGCAGTGGCAGACCTGGCGCCATCACCTGGAGTACGTCGACTACGTCGGAGCGGTGATCCTGGTGGCGGCCGTCGTCTACCTGATCATCCGGTGGCGGCGCCCGCGCGGCGGAGCCGGCGGCGCTCCGCAAGCCGGAGCCGGCGGCGGATGTCGTCGCCGACTGAGCCCGACCAGCAGCCGCGCGGCACGAGATCGCCGTCGGCGAGGCGCTGCTGCTGGGCGCCCTGCACGGCCCCGCGGAGCTCCTGCCGATCTCGTCCTCCGGTCACATCGCCGCTCCTCCCGTGGCTGCTGGGCTGGGACTACTGCGACGCCGACGCCGAGCTGCGCAAGGCCTTCGAGGTGGCGCTGCACGCCGGGACGGCGGCGGCGCTGCTCATCACCCTGCGCACCGAGGTCTCGACGCGGTGCACGACATGAGCCTGCGCATCGCCGAGCTGATCGTCGCTCTCGTTCGTGCCGCCGGCGATCGTCGGCTACACCCTGGAGCGCCCGATCGAGCGCCGTCTCGGCACCCCGGGCACGATCGCGCTGGGCCTGGTGGTCGGATCGGTGGCGATGGCCCGGGCCGACCGCACGCCCGCAGACGCGCACCTCGCGCGACGCCGGCCTCGCTCGACGCCCTGTGCCTGGGGATCGCCCAGGCCTGCGCCCTGCTCCCCGGCGTGTCGCGCAACGGCGCCACGCTGGCCGCGGCCCGGCGCCGCGGCTTCACGCGGGAGGACGCCAACAAGCTCTCGCGCCACGTCGCGCTGCCGGTCATCGCCGGCGCCACGGTGCTCAAGACGGTCCGCCTGGCCCGCCGCGGCCTGCCGCCGCGCAGTGCGCTCCCCATCGCCGTCGGCGCCGGCGCGTCCTTCGCCTCGACCCTGGGCTCGACGTGGCTGATCCGCCAGGTGGAGCGCGACCGGTCGCTGCTGCCGTACGCCGTGTACCGCCTCGGGCTGGCCGCCGTCGTGCGTCGGGCGCGCCTCGGCCGCGCGCGAGCGGCAGTCCGATCCGATATACGACAATGGCAACGTGACCGACGCCTACGCAGCCGCCGGAGTGGACACGCGGCAGGCCGACCGCGGCGTCGCCGCTCTGGTCTCCGTGCTGAGCTCGATCGAGACCGGGCGCGAGCGCCTGTCGGTGCCCCTTCCCGGGCACTACGCCAGCGTCATCCGGATCGCCCCCAACCTCGGCGTCGCCCTGGCCACCGACAGCGTCGGCTCCAAGGTCATCGTCGCCGAGCAGGCGCAGCGCTTCTCCACCATCGGGATCGACTGCGTGGCCATGAACGTCAACGACCTCATCTGCGTCGGGGCCGAGCCGCTGGCGCTGCTCGACTACCTCGCGGTCGAGTCGGCCGACCCGGCCCTGCTGGCCGAGCTGGCC
Organism: uncultured Solirubrobacteraceae bacterium; assembly: GCA_963764125.1. Lineage (GTDB taxonomy): Bacteria > Actinomycetota > Thermoleophilia > Solirubrobacterales > Solirubrobacteraceae > Palsa-465. Next base: position 38,265 of record CAVXRR010000036.1, on the reverse strand, counting down.
GAGGGACTGCGCGCCGGCGCCGAGGACGCCGGCGTCGAGATCCCCGGCGGCGAGGTCTGCCAGCTGCCCGAGGTCATCCGCGGCCACCCGTCGCCCTATGGCTTTGACCTGGTGGGCTCGGCGTTCGGCACGGTCGCGCTCGACGCCATCATCGACGGCCGCGCGTGCGCCCCGGGCGATGCGCTGATCGGGCTGCCGGCCTCGGGCGTGCACTCCAACGGCCTCACGCTGGCCCGGCGCGTGCTGCTCGACGACGGCGGGCTGTCGCTGGACGCCCGGCCCGGCGAGCTGGGCGGCGCGAGCGTCGCCGACGTCCTGCTCGAGCCCACCGTCATCTACGTCCGCGCGGTGCTCGAGCTGCTGCGCTCCGACATCCCGGTCCACGGGCTGGCCCACATCACCGGCGGCGGCCTGCTCAACCTGCTGCGGCTGGGCGACGGACGTCGGCTTCGAGATCACCGAGCCCCTGCCGGTGCTCGCCGGTGTTCTCGCTCATCGCCGAGCTCGGCGACGTCCCGGCCGCCGAGATGTGGGAGGTCTTCAACATGGGCTGCGGCTTCTGCGCCGTGGTGCCGGCCGCGGACGCCGAGCGCGCGGTGGCGCTGCTGGCCGACGCCACCCCGGGACGGCGGTCATCGGCCGCGTCACCGACGCCGGCGGCCGCGTGAGCGTGCCCGGCGTGGGCATCGAAGGCGAGGGCGGGCGGATCCGGGCGGTCTGACGTCCCGTGGCGCCGGTCCCGAGTCCGTCTCATTGAGCGCGCTCCCTAAGCACAGTCTCACCGACTTTGGCGTGCATGCGCGCCGTCAACGCAGCCGCCGCGTCGGCGCGTGCCGCACAATACGGACGGACGCATGAGCACCCTGGTGGGCACCAGTCTCAACGGCCGCTACCGCCTGGAGGCGAGGATCGCCGCCGGGGGCATGTCGACGGTCTACCGCGCCATGGACGAGACGCTCGAGCGCCAGGTGGCGGTCAAGCTCATGAACCGCGAGGTCGCCATCGACTCCGACCAGCTCGAGCGCTTCCGCCGCGAGGCCCGCGCGGTGGCGCAGCTCTCGCACCCTCACATCGTCGGCGTGATCGACGCCGGCGAGGACGACAGCCGGCCCTACATCGTCTTCGAGTACGTCGAGGGCGAGACGCTCAAGGACCGGATCCGCCGGATGGGCCGCCTGCCGATCACCGAGGCGGTCGCCTACGCCATCGAGATCGCCCGCGCCCTGGGGGCGGCGCACGCCCGCCACATCGTCCACCGCGACGTCAAGCCCCAGAACGTGCTCATCGACCACGAGGGCTCGGCCAAGGTCACGGACTTCGGCATCGCGCGCACGCTCGAGGAGGACGGCCTGACCGCCGACGGGCGCGTGCTGGGCACGACGGACTACGTCTCGCCCGAGCAGGCCCTGGGCCAGGACGTCACCGGCCAGTCGGACCTGTACTCGCTGGGCGTCGTCCTCTACGAGATGCTCACCGGCGAGGTGCCGTTCACCGGGGAGAGCCAGGTCGCGGTGGCGATGAAGCACGTGCGCGAGACGATCCCCGACGTCCAGCTCAAGCGCCCGGAGATCTCGGCCGCGCTGGCCTCGGTGGTGGACACCGCCACCGCCAAGCGCCTGGACGAGCGCTACGCCGACGACGCCGAGCTCATCGCCGACCTCGAGGACGTGCTGGCCATCGAGACCGCGCGCTCGGGCAACGTGACCGGCGAGGTCACCACCGTGCTGCGCACGCTCCCCTCCGCGCAAGCGGCGCCGGCTGCCGCTGCGCCGGCGCCAGCCGGTGGTGGTCGTCGCCCTCGGCCTGATCCTGGCCGCGGCGGTCGTGGGCGTCCTCGTGTTCCTGGCCGGCCGCACCCACCACGGCAGCCCTCCGCTGCCCCAGGCGCCGCCCAAGCCCAAGTCGCACCAGGTCATCCCGTGCGACAGCTGCGCGCACGACTACAACCCCGACGCGCTCAGCGGGCCCAAGAACCAGCACCCCGAGCAGACCGGCTTCGCCATCGACGGCAACCGCAACACGGCGTGGTCGACCGAGAGCTACGTCGGCGACAACCTGGGCAAGCCCGGCGTGGGGATCTACGTCGACGTCAAGCCCGGCGTCGCCGCCGGGTCGATGGTCCTCGACACCGACACCCCGGGCTACGCGGTCACCATCTACGCGACGCACCTCGCGCCCCGATCCCGACACGTTCAACTCCGGGCCCGGCGGCTGGGTCAAGGTCGGCGGCGCGCCGAGCGTCAAGCAGACCCAGACGATCAAGCTCAGCTCGGGCACGACGAAGTACCGCTACTACCTCGTCTGGATCACCAGCCTCGGCGCCACAGCCACGTGGACGTCAACGAGATCGCGCTCTACACGGCGGCGTGAGGCGGCGGTCCGCCGGCGCGACGGGGCGAGGCGCGCGCTACCAGGTCCGGTCGGGCAGCGGCGGCGCGGTGCCGGCGATGACCGCCGCGGCGGCGGCCAGCATCGGACGGGCGTGATCGGGGAAGGCCAGCTCGTCCGGCAGCGCAGCGAGCGCGAACCACCCGAACCCGGTCGCCTCCTCGGGGTGCGGCCGCGGCTCGGCCTCCGGGTCCTCGAGCTCCATCAGGTAGGCGCTGGTGACGCAGTACAGCTGGATGCCGTCGGGCGCGGGCGGCCCGTAGACGTCCATCCACGCCCCGATGTAGGCGGTCGCCCGGGCGCTCAGGCCGAGCTCCTCGGCGAGCTCGCGCTCGGCGGCGCGCATGGGGTGCTCGGCGGCGTCGCAGAACCCGCCGGGCACGTCCCAGAAGCCCTGGTAGGGATCCATCGCCCGGCGCAGCAGCAGGACCTTGCCCTCGCGCACGACGACGGCCTCGCCGCACGGGGCGGGGTTGAGATAGTGCGCCTGCCCGCAGGCCGCGCAGGTCGTGGGCGGCGTCGCCGGCGCCCGCAGCGCCAGCAGTACCGGCCCGGCCCACCGCCACGCCCCGGCCCGCCTCCATCAGTGGCGGAGCTTGCCCTCGGCGGCGTGGCGCTCGAGCGCCAGCGCGACCAGCCGGTCCAGCAGCTCCGGGTACGCGATCCCGCTGGCGGCGAACAGCGAGCCGAACACGCTGGTGGCGGTGAACCCGGGCATCGTGTTGAGCTCGTTGACCAGGACGTCTGAGCCGACGACGAAGAAGTCGACCCGCGCCAGGCCCTGGCAGCCCGACGCCGCGAACGCCTGCACCGCCAGCTCGCGGATCCGGTCGCGGACCTCGGGCTCCACCCGCGCGGGCACCATCAGGCGCATCCCGCCCTCGCGTGTACTTGGCCTCGTAGTCATACCAGCCGCCCTCGCCGGCGGCGAGCAGGATCTCGCCGGGCTCGGAGGCGATCGGATCGCCGTTGCCCAGCACCGAGCACTCGACCTCGCGCCCGGCGGCGAACGCCTCGACGATCGCCAGCGAGTCGTGCGCGAACGCGGTCTCCAGCGCGGCCGGGAGCTCGCCGGGGTCGGCGACCTTGGCGATCCCCACCGACGAGCCCAGCCGGGCCGGCTTGACGAACACCGGATAGCCGAGCTCGGCCACCGCCTCGCGCGGTGGCCTCGGGATCGGCCGCGTGGGCGAGCCGGTCGACGGCGCGGTACGCCACCTGCGGGATGCCCTGCTCGGCCATGAGCTGCTTGAACACCACCTTGTTCATGCACAGCGCCGAGGCCAGCACGCCGGCGCCGACGTAGGGCATGTCGAGGCACTCGAGCAGCCCCTGCACCGTCCCGTCCTCGCCGAAGGGCCCGTGCAGCACCGGGAAGACGACGTCGATGTCGGGCAGGCCGAGCCCAGCGCCACCGTCACCGGCTCGCCGTCACGGCGCCAGACGCCGTCGCGCCCGATGTGGATCTCGGTCACCGCGTGGCCGGCCGTGCGCAGGCCCTCGGCCACCGAGGCGCCCGAGGCCAGCGAGACCTCGTGCTCGGAGGAGCGCCCTCCGGCGAGCACCGCCACTCGCTGGGCGCTCATTGGCCGTGCGTGGTCGTGGTCGGCGTGGTCGAGGTCGTCGGCGAGGTCGTGGTCTTGGTGGTGGACGTCGTCGTCGTCGAGGACGAGCTCGTCGCGCTGAGCACCCCGACGGTGATGGTGACGGTGCTGCCCTTCTTGGCGGTCGAGTTGCCGGCGGGGCTCTGGTCCACCACGACGCCATTGTTACCGGGCTTGGTGACGGGGCGGGTGGTCTGGTTGACCTTCAACCCCGCCGCGCTGAGCGCACTCACCGCGCCCGCGGCCGGATCGCCGATCACCCTGGGGACGGTGACGGTGGGCGGGGCGGTGGCCACGGTGATGGTGACCGTCGATCCGTTGGCGGCCGTGTCATTGCCGGCCGGGCTCTGGCTGATCACGTTGCCGACGGGCACGTTGGCCGAGGCCTGATTGCGGGTGTGGACGGTGAACCCGGCACGGGTGAGGTCGGCGGCGGCCTGGGTCTGGCTCTCACCGACGACGGATGGCACCTGCTTCTGCGGAGCGCCCGAGGAGATGAACAGCGTGACGCGCGAAGCCCCGCGGGACCGCGCGGGCCACGCCGGGGTTGGTCGCCGTGGCCTGGCCGGCCGGGAACTGGTTGGACGGGCGCAGCACCACGGTGTCCGACCTTGAGCCCGGCACGGCGCAGAGCCCTGGTGGCCGCGGCCTGGCTCAGGCCCTGCACCGGCGGGATGGAGACATCCCCGGGACCGCTCGAGACGCTCAGCGTCACCGTCGACCCCCTGTCGGCCTTGGTGCCCGCCGCCGGGGATTCGGCGACGACGATGCCCGACGGCCTGCGGTTGGGCACCGGCACCGTGGACACCTGGAACTTGGCCTGCTGCACGGTGGCGCGCGCCGTGCTGATCTGCTCGCCGATGACCTTGGGCACCACGACCTGCTTGGGCCGGGTCAGGAAGTACGCGGCGGCCGCTGCACCGGCGATCAAGAGGAGGACGAGCAGCACCCACCCCCACAGGGCCCAGCCGCGGCCCTCGTGCTCCTCGGGCGGGCGCACCGCCGACATCTCGCCCGAGCCGTTGGTGGCCTGGGCCTGGGCCTGCTGGTAGGCGGCCAGCCCGGGCCCGCCGATCGCCGCTCCGGCGCCCGCCGCCGCCCCCGCGGCGGCCACCGCGGCCATGCTGGCGGTGTGCTGGCCCGCGCCGGCCGAGGTGATCGCCTCGCGGCAGTGCTCGAGCACGGTGATGAGCTGGTCGGCGTCGGCCGGGCGATCCGAGGCGTTCTTGTTGAGCACCCAGAGCACCGTCTGCTCGAGCTCGGGCGGGATGTTGGGGTTGATCTGGCTCGGCGGGACCGGCGCCTCGGAGACGTGCTTGAGCGCGATGCTGACCGCCGAGTCGGCGTCGAACGGCACCCGCCCGGTGAGCATCTCGTAGAGCACAACCCCGATCGAGTACAGGTCAGAGCCGGCGTTGACGGCGTGGCCCTGGGCCTGCTCGGGCGAGAGGTACTGGGCGGTGCCCATGATCGAGCCCGTCTCGGTCATGTCCGATGCGCCGGCGCGGGCGATGCCGAAGTCGGTGACCTTGGCGTGGCCGGAGTCGTCGACGATGACGTTGTGGGGCTTCAGATCGCGGTGGATCACCCCGCGGCGGTGCGCGAACCGGGCCGCCTTGAGGATCTGGATGGTGATGTCGATGGCCCGCAGCGGGTCCAGCGGCGCCTCGTCGCGAATGAGCTGCTTCAGCGAGCGCCCCGGGAGGTACTCCATCGCGATGTAGTAGGTGTCGTCGAAGGTCCCGCGGTCATAGACGCTGACGACGTTGGGGTGCTGGAGGCCGGCCGCCGCCTGGGCCTCGCGGCGGAAGCGCTCGACGAAGTCGGGGTCCTGGGCGAAGCGGTGGTGCAGGAGCTTGAGCGCGACCTTGCGTCCGAGCTGCTGGTCCTCGGCCAGGAACACGTCGGCCATCCCGCCCGAGCCCAGCCGCGACACCACCCGATAGCGCCCGTCGACCATCGTGTTCGGGACCGGGTCGGCCATCAGCGCATGCTCCTGGTCGGCTCTCGGTCCATGGCCGGCACCGCTACTTGCCTTCCCCCAGCAGTGTCTGGACGATGTCGCGCGCGATCGGGGCCGCGACCTGGCCGCCGAACTGGCCCTGCGTCTTCTCGATCGTCACGGCGACCGCGACCTTGGGGTTGTTGGCGGGAGCGAAGCCGATGAACCATGGCTGGGTCAGGCCCGAGCCGGTGGTCCCGATCGACGCCGTTCCGGTCTTGCCGGCGAACGGGATCCCGGCACCCAGCTTGGCGGGGGTGCCGGTGCCCTCGTCGACGACGGTGCGCATCATCAGGTTGACCTCGGCCGCCGTCTTGGCGCTCATCACCTGGTGGTAGAGCGGTCGGATTGAACGTCTTGACGGTGCGCCCGTCGGGATCGACCACCTTCTCGCTGAGCAGCGGCTCCATCAGCTTGCCGCCGTTGGCCACCGCGGCGGCCACCATCGCCATCTGCATCGGCGTCACCAGGAGCCCGCCCTGGCCGATCCCGATGCGGCCGATGTCCTCGTTGGGGCTCGCCGGGCGGAACGGCCGGCCCTTGAAGTTGATAGGGCCGGCTCGTGCGCAGCTCGTCGCTGGGAAGGTCGATCGGCGGCAGCGCGTAGAAGCCGAAGCGCCTCATGTACTTGGTCATCGTCGGGCGCCCGACGTTCTCGGCCACCTGGGCGAAGACGGTGTTGACGCTGTCGGTCAGCGCCTTGGTCAGGGTGATCGGACCGAAGCTCTGGTTGTTGTCGTTCTGCAGCGGCACGCCGGAGATCGTCTTGGGGGAGTCGCCGTTGATGAGCGAGTCGGGGGTGTACTTGCCGCTGTCGATCGCCGGCGGTGGCCGTCACCACCTTGAAGGTCGAGCCCGGCGGGTACTGGCCCTGCGTGGCGCGGTTGAGCTGGCAGGCGTCCGGGCAGGGGGCGTTGGGGTGGTTGTCGTCGTAGCTGGGGTTGGAGTACATCGTCAGCACCGCGCCGGTCCGTGGATCCAACGCGACGACGGAGCCCGGGCGTCCGGCCAGCTCCTGACGGGCCTGCGCGCTGGGCCTTGGGATCCAGGTAGGTGTAGACGTCGTCGCCCACGTCTGGTTGCCACCCAGTGGCCCGAACACGGAGTTCAGCGTCGTCGACGGTCCCTTGAGATCATCGAGCCGGTACTTCTCCAGCCCCGCCGACTGGCCGCCGCTGAGGTTGGAGTAGCCGACGGGCTGCGCGAACAGCGGGCCCAGCGGATACTGCGGCAGTAGAAGCCGGTCTTGGGCTGCTTGACCGATCGCGCCAGCGTCTCGCCGTTGTCGGCGACGATCCGGCCGCGCTTGATCTTCAGCGTCGTGATCTGCGTGCGGCGTTGAGCGGGTTGTTGTTGAGCGCGGTGGCATCGAGCACCGTCCACCGGGTCGTCCACACCACCAGCAGCCCGAACAGGACGACGAACACCGCGAACAGCTTCCTGATCTCCGCGTTCACGGGGTCGGTCTCCGCGAGCGGTCCGAGACGAGGAGCAGCAGCGCCAGCAGTACGAAGTTGGCGACGATCGAGGCGCCCCCGTAGGAGACGAACGGCAGCGTGACGCCGGTGAGCGGGATCACGCGGGTGACCCCGCCGACGATCACGAAGACCTGGAGGCCGAACACGGTCGACAGTCCCACCGCCAGCAGCGTCGAGAACGAGTCCCGGGCCAGGATGGCGGTCTTGAAGCCGCGATAGATGAACAGCAGATACGCGACGAGGATCGCCACGGCGCCGAACAGCCCCAGCTCATTGGTGATGACCGCGTAGATCATGTCGGTCTGCGGGAAGGGGATGAGCGGCGCCCCCGGGCCCGCGTCAGGATCGACTCGCCGAAGCCCTGGCCGAAGAGCCCGCCGGCGGCCTGGGCGAAGATGCCGTTGGCCACCTGGAAGCTTCCGCCGATCGCGTTGTAGAGATGAGGCTCGAACGGGTGCTGCCAGTCCTCGAAGCGCGCATTGACGTGCGGGATGTGCGTGCCCAGGTACCAGGCGCCGATGGCGAAGGCGACCAGTCCGATGACCACGAACGAGAACCGGCCGGTGGCGACGTACAGCATCGACAGCAGCGCGCCGTAGAACATCAGCGAGGAGCCGATGTCCGACAGGAGGACGAGCGCGATCATGGCCACGCCCCAGATGACCAGCACCGGGCCGAAGTGCTTGAGCGGGGGCAGCGTCACCCCCAGGATCCTGCGCGCGCCCAGCACCATCACCTGTCGGGTGTCACGCAGGTAGCTGGCCAGGAAGATGACGAGGCCGATCTTGGAGAACTCCGTCGGCTGAAAGCTCAGACCGCCGGGCACCTTGATCTCCAGGTACGCGCCGTTGACCTGCTCGCCGATCCCGGGCAGGCGCGGGAGGACGAGGAGCACCAGCGACCCCACCACGATCAGGTAGCGGTACTGCTCGAGCTTGCGGTAGTCGCGGAAGGCGATGATCGTGACCGCGAAGAGGATGAGGCCGAGCACGAACCACTGCGCCTGCTGGCGCGCGTCGGTGGCACTGATCCGGTAGACCATCACGATCCCGAAGCTGGCCAGGAGCGCCACCAGGGGGAACATGTAGGGATCGGCGTTGGGCAGCGTGACGCGGATGAGGATGTGGCCGGCCAGGCACAGCCCCAGGAAAATGGCCCCGTAGGTGAGCGAAACGTTGGAGAGCACCTGCTGGCGCTGGATGAACACGGCGGCAAAACCAGCGGTGACGAGCAGGGCGGCCGGGATCAGGCCGAACAGCTCACGGTTGCGCGCGCTCATCGCGCCAGCTGGCCGAGCTCGGCGGCATGCACGAGGCTGATCGCGTTCCCCTGCGAGCGCAGCTGATGGTTGAGCAGGCCCGCACGCCGGTCGGCCGGCACCGCGCCGACGGGAACGCCGGAGACATAGAACTGCTCGTACATGTTGATCCCCAGCGGCAGGCTGTAGGGGAAGCCGCGGAAGATCGTGACGATGCCGCTGGAGTTGGTCCCGATGAAGAAGTACTCACGGCTGGCCAGGTATCCGGCGCCGCCGACCAGGAACACGACGATCGCCACGGCGATGAGCGCCGCCACGGGCTTGAGGAAGCGCGGGGGGCGCCGGCGGCGAGCGGGGGGCTGTGAGCCCGCGGGTGGGCCCTGGGTTCTGGCCAGCCTCGGGCTCGGTCGCTCGCGCTGGCGCTCGAGCTGGGGCGGCGGCGCGGTGAGCACGGCCCCACCCTCGGAGCGCCGCGAGCCCGTCGGTCCGGCTCACCTGCGGCCCGTCGGGGGCCGAGACCGGCTCCATGCCCACCACGGTCGGCTCGTTGACCTCGTCGCCGGCCGCTGCGGCGTGAGCGGGATCCGGATCCTCGAGCCGGAAGAGGACGACGGTGATGTTGTCGCGCCCTCCGGCGTCGTTGGCGGCGCCGATGAGCTGATCGGCCGCCCGGTCCAGGCTCCTCTCAGCGCTGAGGATCCGGACGATCTGCTCCTCGCCGATCATCGACGTCAGGCCGTCTGAGCACAACAGCACCACATCGCCGGCGCGCATCGGATAGGACCAGGTGTCGACCTCCACGTCACCCTCGATGCCCAGCGCGCGGGTGATGATCGAGCGTTGGGGATGCTCGGCCGCCTGCGCCTCGGTGAGCTTGCCCTGGCGCACCAGCTCCTCGACGAGCGAGTGGTCCTGGGTCAGCCGCGCGAGCTCGCCCTCACGGAAGATGTAGGCGCGGCTGTCGCCGACGTGTGCCACCGCCAGGTGATCGTCGTCGAGGTAGGCGGCGGTGAGGGTCGTGCCCATCCCGGCGTGCTCGTGCTCGGTGCGCGAGAGATCGTAGATCCGCCGGTTGGCGGCGCGGATGCGATCGGTCAGCCGCTGCTCGGCGCTGCCCTCATCCGGGAGCGCCTCCTGAAACTCCTCCACGGCCAGCTTGGAGGCGACCTCGCCGGCCTGCGCGCCCCCCATCCCGTCGGCGACGACGAACAGCGGCGCCCGCACGAACGCGTTGTCCTCGTTGTCACGGCGCTGGCGTCCGGTATCCGTCTTCCAGATCGTGTCGGCGGCGCGGAGCATGCTCGAGAGAGTTTCTGACCGCCCCAGGCGGTGGGGCGGTACGTAGCGGTGGGGCGATACCTGGCGGTGGGCGGTGGGCGGAGGGGTATCGGTCATTGCAGATAGGAGAACTCGCTGTCGCCGATGCGGATGCGGTCGCCGTCATAGAGGGGCTGCGGGCCCGACAGCGGCTCCTCGTTGAGGTAGGTGCCGTTGGTGGAGCCCAGATCCTCTATCACCAGCGTGTGGCCGTCACGGGAGATCCTCGCGTGACGCGATGACGCGAACGGATCCTCGAGCCGGATCTCGACGTCGCCGCGGCCCAGGATGGCGCCCTCCATGAGGTCATAGGCCACGCCGCTCTGGTGGCCGGCGGCGCGCTCGACCAGCAGCCGCGGCTCAAAGCCATCGAGATCGTTGGAGCTGGGCGCCGCCTCGTACATCCCGGTCTCGTCCGGGGACGGGCCGCGCTGGGGCACCGCGGGGGCGCCGCGCCCCCGCCGCAGGTCGCGGATCGCGCTCCACGCCACCCAGATGAGGAACAGATAGAGGACGGCCAGGAAGCCGAACTTCAGGCCCACTGACACGGGCTGCAGCACCGTTGACGACATGTCCTACTCCAGCTCGAAGCGCAGCACCGTGGTGCCGAGCTCGATCTCGTCGCCAGGCTTCAGTACCTCCGAGCCCTCGACACGCGACCCGTTGAGGCGCGACCCGTTGGTGGAGCCCAGATCGTTGAGGACCCAGGAGCCGCCGCGAGGGCGAACCTCGGCGTGCGTGCGCGACACGTTGGGGTCATCGACCGTCACGTCGCATTGCCGGCTGCGGCCCATCGTGGCGCCGCCGGGGCCGACGACCAGCCGCTTGCCGCCCATGAGCAGGAGCGCGCTCTGCTGGCGCGAGCGGGCGCGTTCCTCCAGCGGCTCGGCGACCCGCCCGGCGGTGCTGTAGATCATCGTGCGTCCGGAGGACTCCTCCTGGGGCGGTGCCTCCTCGTCCTCGTCGGGCTCCGGGTTGACCACCCGCGCCTGGATCCCGAACTCGCCCAGGCCGAGGCGGTCGTCGGTCTCGAACTCGACCACGGGCCGCGACATCAGCACCAGCCGCTCGCGCCGGGCGTGCTCCAGCAGGTAGCCGGTGAGCTCTGAGGTGAGGGCATCCTCATACTCGGTGAACCGCTCCCGGTCGCGCGGCGACAGGTAGACCCGGTACTCGTTGGGCACGTAGGTGCGCGAGAGCGAGAACGTGCGGTTCTCCTCCATCTCACGGGCCAGTTTCCGGGCTATCTCCACCGGGCGCACCTCGGAGCGGAAGGCACGGCTGAACGTGCCTTCCACGAGGCCGGCGATCTTGCTCTCGATGCTCTTGAGGACACTCATTCAGGTCGCCCCTTCGGGCGGATCCATGCTACGGAACTCTCGTCTGAGGGAGACCTGAATGCAATGTCCCGCGCCACATCCCGAGCAGCGACGGCGCCAGGGCGACGACGACCGAGGCCGTCGCGCCGACCAGCGCCGTGGGGGCCGAGAGCCCGTCCCCGCCCGCCGGCCCGTGCACCGCGGCGATCGCCGCCCCGGTGGCGGACACCACGATCGCCGCCCACACGACCACGCGGACGACGTCCAGGACGAGCGAGCCGCCCCGGACCAGCCACGGCAGGGTGACGGCGGCGAGCGCCCACACCAGCGCGGGGGCGAGCACCCCCGCGGAGATCTCGGGGCGCAGCAGATGGTCGACGGTGGTGGACAGTGAGCTCATCCAGGCATCTGAGGGTGCCACGCCGGGCACCGGCGGGAGATACAGAGCCTTCCCGGCAATCGCCGAGGCCAAAAGCAGCCAGATCCACCCGATCGCGCCCAGCGTGGCTCGCCGCCAGGGCGTGCCCGCGCGCGCGGCCAGCGCGGGCCACGCGCCCGCCAGGCCGATGAGGCCGAGACCGGGCGCGCCGGCGCTGAGCGCCCACGTCGTGGCCGCGGCGGGGCTGAGGACGAGCGGGAGCACGAGCGCGATCGTGATCACCGCCGCGGCACCGGGGAGATGCTGGGCGACCGCGAGCGCCGTCAGCGCGATCGTGAGCGCCACCCAACCCAGTCGCGGCAGGAGCAGAACCGCGGCTCCGGCGAGCAGCCCGGCTGCCGCCGGGGGCAGCGGGGCGGGCGCCAGGGCGCCCGTGGTCAGCCACACCGTCAGCGCGGCCGCTCCGGCGACGCCCAGGGCCCGCGGGGGCCAGGTGCGGCCGGGCTCGCGCTGCCGGGCGATGCCGGTGGGCTCGAGCGGCCGGGCGATGCCGCTGGGCTCGGGGTCGCGCCAGAGCCGCTCACCCGGGTTCTGGTCGAGGAGCTCCTCGCCGTCCTCGGGCGGGCGCACCGCCGTCCAGGCCCCCGTGACGACGCCGGGCTCGTCACCGACCTGCTCGTGGGCGAGCGCGAGGGCGCGCCGCAGCTCGGCCAGCGTGCCCCGCTCCCGGGGCCGGGGGCGCAGGGCGAGATCGATGCTCGCCGCCAGGTCACGGGGCAGGTCGCGGCGCTGGCGGCGCAGCGGCGGCAGGTGCATCCCCAGACGGCGCGAAGCGCGCCCAGGGCGCGTGGAGGCGACCGGGTTGACCCCGCTGAGCGCCTCATAGATGACCAGCGCCAGCGAGTACAGGTCCGCGGGCTCGGCGACCGGGAGGCCCTCGGCCTGCTCGGGGGCCATGTAGGCCAGGGTGCCGAGCACGTCGCCGGTGAGGGTGAGGGCATCGCCGCCGATAACCCGCGCGACGCCGAAGTCGGTGAGCTTGGCCACCTGGGCGGAGCTCGGCGGCGCCTCGGGGACGAGGACGTTGGAGGGCTTGACGTCGCGATGGACGACGCCCTGGTCATGGGCGTGCTGCAGGGCGTCACACAGCGCGAGCGCGATGGCGACGATGTCCCGGTCAGAGAGCTGGCCGTGCTCCAGCAGCGTGTCCAGCGTCGCGCCGCGGACAAGCTCGGAGACGAGGTAGGCGCCCTCGTCGTCGACCGCGGCCTCGTAGAGCGTGACGATCGCCGGGTGCGACAGCCGGGCCGCCGCCCGGGCCTCGCGTTCGAAGCGGCCGCTCATGACCCGCTCGCGGGGGAGGATCTTCACCGCGACGTCACGCTCGAGTCGCTCATCGCGGGCCAGCCAGACGGTTCCGAACGCGCCCGCCCCGAGCCGCCGTTGCAGCCGGTAGCGGTCGAGGACCACCGGCGCCGGAGGCGAGCGGCTGCTGAGATGGCGCGTGGCGAGCGTGCGGGTACGGGCGGTCGGTGGCTCACCGGAGCGCATGGAGCGCTTTTCCACGTCTGAGCAGCGGTCCCTGCGCCCCGGATCCATGCGCACGATTTCCCGCGCGCGTGGTTGGGAACTTGTGAATCCAGCCGCGCTGGAGGTCATACTGCGGACTTCCACCGGCACAGCAAGGAGCGGTACCGCTTGTCGTTCTTCGACGAGGTCGACGAACCACCTCGGACAGAGCCTCGTGCGACCCCTCGCACGACGTCTCGCGGACCACGTAGCCGTCGCCCATCAGGCCCCGGAGGCTCCGGAGGGCGCCGCCCACCCGGCGATTCGCAGTCGATCCAGGCTCGCCGGGCGGTGGCGATCGTGATCGTCATCGTGGCCATCGTGCTGGTGGCGCTGCTCGTCCACAGCTGCCAGGTGAGCGCCACCAACTCGGCGCTGCAGGACTACACCAACAGCGTCTCCTCGCTCAACGCCCAGTCCGCCGCCAATGGCCGGTCGCTCTTCACCCAGCTGGCCGAGGCGGCGGGGTCCGGAAACGTCACCAACGTCCAGAACCAGATCAACCAGGTCCTCACCAGCGAGCAGAAGGTCTATCGCAAGGCCAACGACGCGAGCGTCCCGGACCAGGTGAAGGCCGGCAACGCCGACTTCCTCCGGGCCCTGAAGATGCGCGTCGATGGGATCGCCAACATCGCCAACAAGATCCAGCCCGCCCTCTCCAGCACGGCCACGCCTGCCCAGGTGAACGCCCTGGCCCAGGAGATCGCCCGCTTCTACGCGTCAGACGTCGTCTACAAGGACTACGCGCTGCCGCAGATCTACGGCGCGCTCCATGCCGCGGGCACCCGCTTCAGCCCCATCAACGGCGACCAGTTCCTGCCCAACGTCCAGTGGGTGCTCCCCAGTTTCATCGCCAAGGAGCTGCACGTGAACGTACCGGGGGCCCAGTCCACCAAGGCCACCCCGGGCCTCCACGGGCACTCCCTCACGTCGGTGAGCGTCGGCGGCACGACGCTCCAGCCCAATGGAGCGACGAACACCGTCCCGGCCAGCCCGATCCCGTCGTTCACGCTGAACTTCGCCAACGGCAGCCCCACGAACAATGAGCACAACGTCGTGTGCAAGGTCTCGATCAACGGCACGAACCCGGCCGTGAGCGGGACCACGACGGTGCCGGAGACGTTCGCGGGCAAGAGCGCCACCTGCACGGTCAAGCTCAACGCCGCCCCGCCCAAGGGCACCCAGAACGTGGTGGCCACGATTGAGAAGGTCCCGGGCGAGAAGAACCTCTCGAACAACACGATCAGCTACACGGTGAACTTCCAGTAACGCGGCGCGGCTCCGGTCGCTGCGCCCATCCCGGCGGGTCCTCCGCGTGCCCGCCCTCCGGGGCGAGGCCTATCCTTTCTGCGGTGCACGACCTGACGAGCACCGTCGGCATTGTGGCGATCGCTGCCGCGGCGGTCGCCGTCGTCGCCTTCCTCATCAGCGTGATCCTGGCCTTCCGGCTCTCGCGCGTGCGTTCAGAGCAGCGGGCCGTGCTGGGTGACCGGCGCGAGGACCTCGTGGCCCACGCCGCCTCGCTGCGCGGCCAGTTCGAGGCGCTGCACCAGTACGTGGAGGACATCTCCGGAGCGCTCGATCAGCGCATGGCCACCGCCGAGCAACGTCTCGACGGAGCCCTGACCCACACCGCACTGGTCCGCTACGACGCCTACGGCGAGATGTCGGGTCATCAGTCAATGTCGATCGCGCTCCTGGACTCGACCCGCTCCGGGCTCGTCCTGTCGGTCATCTTGCACCGCGACCAGGCCCGCCTCTACGCCAAGCAGGTGCGTGCCGGCCGGGGCGAGCTGGAGCTCTCGCCCGAGGAGGAGGAGGCGATGAAGCTCGCCCTCCAGGGCGGCGGGGGCGCGGGCGGCCTCCAGCCTCAATCCGGCGGCGTCGCCTCCACCGGGACCCGCTGATGGCCCTTCACCCTCACGCAGAGGCGCGCTGATGGCCCCTCACCCTCACGCAGAGGCGCGCTGATGGCCCCTCACGCAGCCACCCGCTGACCGCGGCGATGCGGGCCGGCTACTTCGGTCCCGAGGGGACCTACACCCAAGAGGCGCTGCTGGCCGACACCGTGGGCCTGGAGCTCGACACCGTCCCGCTGCCCACGATCTACGACACCGTGATGGCGGTCCACGACCGTGAGGTCGACATCGCGCTGGTGCCGATCGAGAACTCGCTGGAGGGCTCGGTCAACGCCACGCTCGACGCGCTGGCCATGGAGACCGACGACGTGATGATCGTCGGCGAGGTCGTGCAGCCGATCCGCCACTGCCTGATCGCGCGGACCTCGCTCGAGCTCTCGGAGATCGAGACCGTGGTGTCCCACCCCCAGGCCAACGCCCAGTGCGCGCGCTTCATCCGCACCCGGCTGCCCCAGGCTCGCGTGCTCGCCGGCAGCTCGACGGCGGACGCGGTGCGTGTCGTGGCGGGACAGGACGGCGCGTGGGCGGCGCTGGGCAACCGCCTGGCCGCCGAGCGCTACGGCTGCCTGGTGCTGCGCGCCGGGGTCGAGGACGTGGCCGACAACGAGACCCGGTTCGTGTGGCTGGCGCGCACCGGCGCGGCCCCCGGAGGCCCGCGGGCCGTGCTGTCGGGCACCGCGCCACTCGGGCCGTGGAAGACGGCGGTCGTGTTCTGGGGCGTCGGCTCCGAGGCTCCCGGCTGGCTGGTCGCGTGCCTGTCGGAGTTCGCGCAGCGCGGGGTCAACCTCACCCGCATCGAGTCCCGTCCGCGCAAGCAGGGGCTGGGGCGCTACATGTTCTTCGTGGACATGGAGGGCCACGAGAGCGACGCTCAGGTGGCCGCCGGCCTCGACGGCCTGCGCGGCCACGTGGAGCGGCTGAAGGTCCTGGGCTCCTATCCCGCCGCCTGAGTGCGCGCCGGCGCGCGCCGTCCTCACCCTCGGAGTCCCGCCAGCGCATCGGTAAACTGCGCGACGAGCACGCTGCCTATGGCCACATCCGTAACACCAGAGCCATTGGGGTCCGCGCCGCATTCTGAGCACCAGCGGCGCGGGCGGGCGGTTGGCCGGGTGCTCGTATTGAACGCGACGTACGAACCGATCAACGTGTGCACGGTTCGCCGCGCGGTGGTCCTGCTGCTCAAGGACAAGGCCGAGATGATCGAGCGGGCCGAGTGGGAGCTGCATTCGGCCACCGCCACCATGTCCCGCCCCGTCGTCATCCGGCTGGTCAGCTACGTGCGCATCCCGCGCGACACGCACCGGCGCAAGATCACCCGCCGCGCCGTCTTCGCCCGCGACGACTGGACCTGCCAGTACTGCGGCAGCCGCTCGAACCTCACCGTCGACCACGTCGTGCCGCGCTCCAAGGGGGGGCCGTCGACGTGGGAGAACATCGTCGCCTCCTGCGCGCCCTGCAACCGCCGCAAGGGCAACTCCATGCCCCGTCAGGTGGGCATGCACCTCAGCCGCGAGCCGCGGACGCCGAGCCCCAACGTCTTCATCCAGGTCGCCAGTCCGACGATCCCGGCGGCCTGGCGAGCCTACCTGGCGGCCTGAGGCGGCAGCACGAACCCGCGCGGACCCTCGGGGAACGGGAGCGCCTCCAGGACCGCATCGGTGTTCAGCGGCCCGTACAGATGGGGGAACAGCTCGTCTGAGCCCTGCTCCCCGGGCTCGTAGCGCAGCGGCGCGTCCAGTCGCTGCACCGCGACGCACAGCAGCACGAGATCACGGGCGCCGGCGAAGCGCGCGTCGGCCACCCGCACCACCTGCGCTCGTGTGGAGAGGTGGACGAACCCCTCGGTCGCGTAGCCGGCGGCGACGTAGCTCCGCGACCGCTGCGCCGCCACCCACTCGCCCCGGGTGGTGATGTGGAAGATGACCTCGGGCGGGCTCAGGCGGCGTAGCGCTCGGCGGCCCGAGCCCGCGCCTTGGCGGCCTCGACGTCGCGGTTCTTGGCGGGCGCGTTGGTGGTCAGCGCGGCCAGCAGGCGCGCCGAGACCTCCGCGACCTCGTGAACGGCGGCGTGGAAAGCCTCCTCATTGGCCTGGGAGGGCTTGGTGAACCCGCTGATCTTGCGGACGTACTGGAGCGCCGCGGCCTCGATCTCGTCCTGGCGGGCCGGGGGCTCGAAGTTGTGGAGCGTTCGGATGTTTCGGCACATGCACCGATCTGTAACGGGCGCCCGGCCCCGGCCCGATGACCCCCTTAACAAGCGAAGGGCGCCGCTCGACAAACGGCGCCCTTCACAATCTGGCTGCTGTCCACCTCGAGCCTTTACTGCCGGAGGGACGAATCCCGGGCGCTCAAGGTGGCGGTGTCGCGGGTTGGACTCCGCTAAGCGGGGTCAGCCACCGACCTAGCGGCCGGACACCTCCAGGGTCCCGCAAAAACTGTCAGACAAGCTCGGACCACCTCCTTTCTCTGGTACTCAGGAGATTATCGAATCCGCCCGGCGGAATCTGCCGGTGTCCGGAATCGCGACCGATCCGGCGAGCCGGCGCGGGCTATTCGGCGTCGTCCTCGGGCGCCGCGTCGTCGTCTGGGGCAGTGTCGTCCTGGGGCGCCGCGTCGATCGTCCGGGGCGGCGTCGTCCTCTGCGACGGCCTCGTCCAGGGGCGCCTCGATCCCGGCTTCCAGATCGGCGTCGGTGGGAGCGGGAATGTTGTCGTCGGCCACCGAGATCGGGGCACCGTCGGCCACCCTCGCGGCGGTCTCGGCCTCTGACTCCACCACCAGCGCCACGGCGCTGACCTGGTCGTCGTCGCGGATGTTCATCACGCGAACGCCCTGGGAGGCGCGGCCGTAGCGGTTGATGCCACGGACCGAGGTCCGCTGGACCATCCCGCCCTGGGAGATGAACACCAGCTCCTGGTGCTCGCGCACCACGAGCGCGCCGGCCAACTGGCCCTTGTTCTCGGTGAGGGTGATGGTCTTGACGCCCATCGTCCCGCGGCCCTTGACCGGGTAGTCGGAGATCGGGGTGCGCTTGCCGTAACCATTCTGGGTCACGACCAGCAGCTCCTGGTCGTCGCGGGCGACGTCCATGGCCAGGACGGAGTTGCCCTTCTGCGAGACGTTCATACCGCGCACGCCGCTGGTGTCACGACCCATGGACCGGACCGCGTCCTCGGAGAAGCGCGCGGCCTGGCCCGACCGCGACACCATGATGATGTCGTCGTGGCCGCTCGTGCGCCGGACGGCGATGAGCTCATCGTCGTCGCGGATGTTGATGGCGATGATGCCGTCGGCCTTGATCGGCGTGTTGTAGGCGAGGAACTCGGTCTTCTTGATCTGGCCCTCGCGGGTGGCGAACACGAGGTACTTGCCCTCGGTGAAGTCGCGTGTGGACAGCACCGACTGAACCCGTTCGCCCTCGCGCAGGGGCAGCAGGTTGACCAGGGCGCGCCCCTTGGCGGTCCGTGACGCCTCGGGCAGCTCGTAGACCTTGAGCCGGTAGACCTTGCCGCGGTTGGTGAAGAACAACAGGTAGTCATGGGTCGAGGTGACGAACAGGTGCTCGATGTAGTCGTCGTCCTTCATGTCCATGCCCGTGACCCCGACGCCGCCGCGCCGCTGCTGGCGATACGTCGACAGCGGCAGTGACTTGATGTAGCCCGAGTGGGTGATCGAGATGACCATCTGCTGGTCGGCGATCAGGTCCTCGATGTCGATCTCGCCCTCGGCGTGGGTGATCTCGGTGCGCCGCTCGTCGCCGTAGGCGTCGGAGATCTCCTGGAGCTCCTCCTTGATGATGCCGTTGACGCGCTGCTCGTCGCCGAGGATCTCGCGCAGCTCCTTGATGCGCTCCATCAGGTCGGCGTGCTCCTGCTTGATCTTGTCGGCCTCCAGGGCGGTGAGGCGGCTCAGCGTCAGCTGGAGGATCGCCTGCGCCTGGATCACGGTGAGCTCGAAGCGCTCGACCAGGCCGGCGCGCGCCGTCTCGCTGTCGCGGGAGGCGCGGATCAGCGCGATGACCTCGTCGAGGTTGGCCAGCGCGATGAGGAGCCCGTCCAGAACGTGCGCGCGCTCCTCGGCGCGGCGCAGCTGGTACTTGGTCCGGCGGACGATGACCTCGCGCTGATGGTCGACGTAGTGGCCGATGACCTCGCGCAGCGACAGGGTCTTGGGCACGTTGTCGACGAGCGCGACCATGTTGACCCCGAACGTCGTCTGCATCGGGGTGTGCTTGTGGAGCTTGTTGAGGACGACCTTGGGGATCGCGTCACGCTTGAGCTCGATGACGATCCGCATGCCGTGGCGATCTGACTCGTCGCGCAGGTCGGAGATCTCGGGGATCTTCTTGTCCAGCACGAGGTCGCGGATCTTGAGGATGAGGCCGCCGTCGCCGTTCTTGCGCACCTGGAAGGGCAGCTCGGTGACGATGATCGCTTCCTTGCCCTGCCCGATCGGCTCGATGTGGGCCTTGGCCTGGACGCGGACGCGGCCGCGGCCGGTGGCGTAGGCGTCGCGGATGCCCTCGCGGCCGAGGATCGTGCCCGACGTCGGGAAGTCCGGGCCCTTGATGTACTTCATCAGGCCCTCGACGTCGATCGACGGGTCCTCGATGTAGGCGATCGTGGCGCCGACCACCTCGCGCAGGTTGTGCGGCGGGATGTTGGTGGCCATGCCCACGGCGATCCCCGACCCGCCGTTGACGAGCAGGTTGGGGAAGCGCGCCGGCAAGACGACCGGCTCCTGCCGTGTGCCGTCGTAGGTGGGGACGAAGTCGACGGTCTCCTCGTCGATGTCGCGCAGCATCTCGGTCGCCAAGCGATCCAGGCGCGCCTCGGTGTAGCGCATGGCCGCGGCGGAGTAGCCGTCGATGTTGCCGAAGTTGCCGTGGCCGTCGACGAGCGGGTAGCGCATCGAGAAGTCCTGCGCCAGCCGCACCAGGGTGTCGTAGATGGCGCTGTCGCCGTGGGGGTGGAACTTGCCCATCACCTCGCCGACGATCTGCGCGCACTTGACGTGCTTGCGGTTGGGCTGCAGGCCCAACTCGTTCATCACGTGCAGGACGCGGCGGTGGACCGGCTTGAGCCCGTCGCGCACGTCGGGCAGCGCGCGCCCGACGATGACGGACATGGCGTAGTCCAGGTACGCCGAGCGCATCTCCTCCTCGAGCCCGCGGGGCTCGATGTTGCCGCCGCCGATGGTGTCGATCGCTGACATCGCGGTCCTCCCTTAGACGTCGAGGTTGGCGGCCAGGGCGTTCTCCTCGATGAAGGCGCGCCGCGGCTCCACCTGGTCGCCCATCAACATCGAGAACACGAGGTCTGCCGAGGCGGCGTCCTCCATCGTCACCTGGACCAGCGTCCGGGTGGCCGGGTCCATCGTGGTCTCGCGCAGTTCGTCGGCGTCCATCTCGCCCAGGCCCTTGAAGCGGTAGTAGTCGATCCCCTTCTGGGCCAGGGACAGCACCTGGTCGTGGAGCTCCTCGAAGC
The DNA here is from genome assembly GCA_963764125.1 of uncultured Solirubrobacteraceae bacterium. Lineage (GTDB taxonomy): Bacteria > Actinomycetota > Thermoleophilia > Solirubrobacterales > Solirubrobacteraceae > Palsa-465. The sequence goes on along the minus strand of CAVXRR010000036.1, from coordinate 17,547 downwards.
TGGCCGCGTCGATGGTGTTGTCGCCGAGCGTGACGGTGAACGGAGGCGTGCCGGTGAGCGCGTCGAGGTCACGGTGCACGTCGGCCAGCCGGCGGTACTCGTTGGCCTCCAGCGCCGCGCGGCGCACGTGGTGGGTGGTGGCCAGGCCCGTCTTGGCCTCCACCGTGCGCACCACGATCTCCTCGGGGCGCTCCTCCATCAGCTTGAGCCGGTAGGCGTGGCCGTCGCCGTTGCCGTCCTCGGCACCGACGTGGCGCAGGAGGCTCGGCACGTCGGTGATCTGCTCCTCGAGCAGCCTCGCCTGCTGCATGAAGGAGACCACGCCGTGACCGTGGGCGGCGCGCAGCGCCGTGGCCCAGCCCTCGTACTGCTTGAGCAGACGGGTGAAGCGCTTCCACCGGGCCTCGGTGAGCTTGAACGCGCTGCCCTTGGCGTCGTGGATCTCGAGCTTCTCGAACTTGTCGCCCAGCAGGATGTCCTCCAGCTCGGTCTCGCGCTCGATGTAGCGATGCTTCTGGCCGCGGGTGAGCCGGTACAGCGGCGGCTTGGCGATGTAGACGTAGCCGGCCTCGATGAGCGGCTGCATCTCGCGGAAGAGGAGCGTGAGCGCCAGGGTGCGGATGTGGGCGCCGTCGACGTCGGCGTCGGTGAGCAGGACGATCTTGTGGTAGCGCGCCCTGTCGAGGTCGAACTCGTCGCGCACCCCGGTGCCGATCGCGGTGATCAGCGCCTGGATCTCGGTGTTCTGGAGGACCTTGTCGATGCGGCTCTTCTCGACGTTGAGGATCTTGCCGCGCAACGGCAGGATCGCCTGGGTGCTGCGATCGCGCGCGCTCACCGCCGAGCCGCCGGCGGAGTCGCCCTCGACGACGAACAGCTCGGACAGCGACGGGTCCTTGACCGAGCAGTCGGCGAGCTTGCCCGGCAGCGTCGAGTTCTCCAGCGCGGACTTGCGCCGCGTGAGGTCGCGCGCCTTGCGGGCCGCGTTGCGTGCCTGGGCGGCCTGGACAGCTTTGCGGATGACCGCCTGGGCGTCCTTGGGGTTCTCTTCCAGGTACTCGGCGAGCTTGGCGTTGACCACCGACTGCACGAAGCCGGCCATGCCGGGGTTGCCGAGCTTGGTCTTCGTCTGTCCCTCGAACTGGGGGTCGGTCAGCTTGGCCGAGATGACCGCGGTCAGGCCCTCGCGGACGTCCTCGCCGCTGAGGTTGTCGTCCTTCTCGCGCAGCTCGCCGTGCTCACGTGCATACCGGTTGAGCGCCCCGGTGAGCGCCGAGCGGAAGCCGGAGAGATGGGTGCCGCCCTCGCGGGTGTTGATGTTGTTGGCGAACGAGAACACCGACTCCTGGTAGGAGGCGTTCCACTGCATGGCGACCTCGAGCGAGCCGTCGTCGCTCTCGCCCTCGAAGGAGATGACCTTGCGGTGGATCGGCTCCTTGTTCTCGTTGAGGAAGGCGACGAAGTCGACGATGCCGCCGTCGTACTGGAACTCCACGCGCTTGCCCTCACCGCGCTCGTCGACGAGCACGATCTTGAGCCCGCGGGTGAGGAACGCGGTGTCGCGCATCCGCTCCTCGATCGTCTTGAAGTCGAACTCGAGCGTCTCGAAGATCTCGGAGTCGGGGATGAAGGTGGTCGTCGTCCCGGTCTCCGTGGTGGGCTCGCCGCGCTGCAGGTCACCCAACGGCTTGCCGCGCTCGTAGGACTGCGTCCACAGGTAGCCGTCACGGCGGATCTCGACGGTGAGCCGCTCGGACAGGGCGTTGACGACGGAGACCCCGACACCGTGCAGTCCACCGGACACCTTGTAGCCGCCACCCTGGCCGAACTTGCCGCCGGCGTGCAGGACGGTCATGACGACCTCGACCGCGGGACGCTGCTCCTTGGCCATCACCGCGACCGGGATGCCACGCCCGTTGTCGACGACCGTCACCGAGTCGTCGGGGTGCATCGTCACGGTGATCTCGGAGCAGTGGCCGGCCAGGGCCTCGTCGACGGAGTTGTCGACGACCTCGTAGATCAGGTGGTGCAGCCCATGCACCCCGGTCGAGCCGATGTACATGCCGGGACGCTTGCGGACCGCTTCGAGTCCTTCGAGAACGGTGATGTCCTGCGCGTCGTAACTGGAATTGCCGGCGCCCGTCTGGGCACCCTCGTCGTTCGCCACGATCCTCCGATGACGTTGACACGCCCCGGTCCCGCGCCAGGCCAGGCGCGCCGGGGCGTGAGGAATGGTGTACAGAAGAATAGCACAGCGGCCGGTCGAAACGGCCTCCGCGGCGCCCTCCTTTTACCTGCAAAACCGCGAAAAACGTCCCATCGCGGCGGGGGTGTCACCGGCCCCCAGCGACGCACCTCAGGCGCGATATCGCTCCGGACGGAAGTGCCTCGTTGAGGCGCTGAAGGATGTCGACGGACATCAGGTCGAGCTCCTGGGCCCAGACCGACGCCGAGCAGGACACTGTGAGCACTCCGCCGCGCTCGCCGGTCGGCTGCGCCTCAGCCGCGATCAGGGCGTCCCACCACCCCCGGCCAGGCCCGCTGCACCTCGGCCAGGACGGTCGCCGGAGCCAGCTCGTCGGCCAGCACCGACAGCGCGGCCTCCATCGAGCGCGGCGACCGGCGATGGTGGGTCATCCGGCCGCCGCCATCGCCTCGGCCCGCACCTCGCCATCGGAGACCTCCAGCCGCGTGACCCCCGGCCCCTCGGCGCCCGGGACCTGTTCCAGGTCGGTCGCAGTGATCACCGACTGACCCTCGCCGGCGCGCAGCAGGTCGACGAGAGCGCGGCGGCGCTGGCGGTCGAGCTCGCTCATCACGTCGTCGAGCAGCAGCAGGGGCGGGCTCTGGCGGTGCGTGGCGAGGGCGTCGCGCTCGGCCAGCAGGAGCGCCAGCAGCGCCAGCCGCTGCTGGCCCTGGGAGCCGTAGGCGCGCAGCTCCCGCCCCTCGCGGGTGGCCACCAGATCGTCGCGGTGCGGGCCGTGGCCGGTGAAGCCGCGCTCGATGTCGCCGTCGATGCGCTCGCGCAGCTCCGCGGCGAGCTCGTCCGTCGTGGCCGCCTTCGAGCGCGGCCGGTAGCGCAGCGCCGGCTCGCCGCTGAGGCCGAGATCCGCGCACCACCGCGTGAACGCCTCGCCGATCGCATGACGGCGGCCTGGCGGTCGGCCATGAGCGCGAGGCCGTGGCCCGCCAACTGCGCGTCCCAGCTGTGCAGCGAGTTGCGGCTGCCCGCACCGGAGCGGATCCGCGCGATGAGTGCGTTGCGCTGCGCCAGGGACTGGTGGTAGGTGCGGCGGGTAGCCACGCGCGCCGGCCACAGGCCCGCCATGAGCTGATCGAGATGCGCGCGGCGCAGCGAGGGCGCACCCTTGATGAGCTCGAGACGATCGGGCAGGAACACGCTGACCAGCGGGCGCTCGGAGACCTCCAGCAGGCGCTCGACGTCGGCGCCGTCGACCCGCATGCGCTTGGGCTCGCCCGGCGAGAAGCCGACCGACAGCTCGTGGGCCCCGTCCTCGGCCTCAGCCGTCGACGACGACGCGCGTGGCGCGCTCGCCGAAGCGGACGACCTCGCGCTCGTTGGTGGTCCGACACGAGCGGCCGGTGCAGCCGAAGTACAGCGCCTCGAGCAGGTTCGTCTTGCCGGCGCCGTTGGGACCGGTGATGACGGTCAGGCCGTCGCCCAGCTACGCGCTCGCATCGTGGTAGCCGCGGAAGTTCCGGACGCTGAGGCGCACCACCCGCACGCCGACGCCGCTCCTGATCGCCTAGACGTTGAGCCTGATCGGCATGATCAGGTACCGGAAGCGGCTCTCGTCGGCGGCCTCGATGAGGCCGGGGCGAAGCGGGCTGATGAGCTTGAGCAGCACGTCGCCCTCGTCGATCGCCTCCAGGCCGGCGCGCAGGAACTCCGGGTTGAACCCGATCTCCAGCGGCTCGCCCTGGAAGGCCACCGGCAACGACTCCGAGGCCTCGCCGACGTCCGGCGTCTGGGCCGACACGGTGAGCTCGCCGGGGGCGAAGGCCAGCCGCAGCGGCGCGTTCTTCTGCGCCAGCAGGCTGATGCGCCGCACCACATCGGTGAACTCCCCGCCGGCCAGCCGCAGCTCGTGCTCGAAGCTCTCGGGCAGCAGCTGGCGGTAGTTGGGGAACTGGCCGTCGATGAGGCGGCTGGAGAGGATGACGCGGCCGAGGGTGAACAGGACCTGGTTCTGGCGGACGCTGATGCTCAGCGACTCATCCTCGCCATGGCCGACGAGGCGCGCCAGCTCCTGGAGAGCCCGGGCCGGCACGTTGACCTCGAAGCCGGAGGACAAGCGGCGGTCTCGAGCGTCGTCTCCTTGACGCTGAGCCGGTAGGAGTCGGTGGCGACCATCCGCACCTCGCGCTCCGACGCCGAGACGAGGATGCCGGTGAGCACCGGGCGGGTCTCGTCGCGTGAGGCCGAGCCGGCGACCTTCTGCGCCGTGGAGACGAACGCGTCGGCGGGGACCTCGACCGCGGTCTCGGGCTCGGGCTCCGGGAACGGAGGAAAGTCGTCGCCACGCAGCGTGCGGATGTGGAAGCGGGCGTTGCCCGACACGAGCTCGACGTCCTGCTCGGCGGAGCGCAGCTCGAGCGTGACCGTGGCGGCGGGAAGCGAGCGCACGACGTCGAGCATGAGGCGGGCGGGCAGCACGACGGTGCCCTCGCGCGTGACCTCGGCTTCGAGGGGAACCCGGAGGCCCACGTCCATATCGGTGGCGCGCAGCTCGCATCCGTCCTGCTTGGCGGTGAGCTGAACGCCGGACAACGCCTGGATCGCACTGCGGGTTGAGGCCACTCTGCTGACGGTCTGCAGCTGTGCGAGCAGAGCATCGCGCTCGAGTGAGATCTTCACGATGAATACCTCTGAAAGGAGTTAGAAGTCATAGAGGGAATAGAAGCTGTGGAGAACTGCGCGATCTCCGGCAAATAGCGAACTAATAGCTGTTGAAGGCCGACAGGCAAGTCTGTCAACAGTCGCGGTCGGCTTGCCCGAGCGGAGACGAGAGCCGACAGCGCGGCGATCTCATCAACAACCTGTTGATCGTTGCTTGAGTCGCTCGGAGACCCGCTTGCAGGCGTGGAGCACGGTGGCGTGGTTGCGCCCGCCGAAGGCCCTGCCCGATCGTCGGCAGGGACGCGCCGGTGAGGTCGCGGCGAGATGGATGGCCACCTGGCGCGGCCACGACGATCGCGCTGGCGCGGCTGGGCGAGGTGAGCTGCTCGACCGAGAGCCTGAAGTGGGCGGCGACGATCGACTGGACCTCGGCGATCGAAGGGCGGCCCGGATCCCCGTCGCGAGGGATACATGGCGTCCAGGACCTCCAGGGTGAGGGCCCGGTCGATGGGTCGCTGGGTGAGGGAGTGGAAGGCGACGACGCGGATGAGGGCGCCCTCGAGCGCGCGGATGTTGTCGGGCACGCGATCGGCGATGAGATCGAGCACGGCGGGATCGGCGAGCGGGACGTTGTCGACCGCTGCGCGCTTGCGCAGGATGGTCACGCGCGTGGCGTGGTCGGGCGGCTTGATGTCGGCGACGAGGCCGGCCTCGAAGCGCTCGCGCAGTCGCTGCTCGATCGCGACGAGTGCCCGAGGAAGCCGGTCGCAGGTGAGCACGAGCTGCCGGCCCTGCTCGTAGAGCGCGTTGAAGGTGTGGAAGAACTCCTCCTCGGTCCGGGCCTTGCTGGCGAGGAACTGGATGTCGTCGATGAGCAGGACGTCGGCATCGCGGTAGGCGTGCTTGAAGGCATCGATGGACTTGGTGCTCAGCGCGCTGATGAAGTGATTGGTGAACGACTCGGCCGTCGTGTAGCGCACGGTGGCGCCGCCCCCGTAGTCCAGGACGTAGTTGCCGATGGCGTGGAGCAGGTGCGTCTTGCCCAGCCCGGGCGGCGCGTAGAGGAAGAGCGGGTTGTAGGCCTGGCCGGGGAGCTCGGCCACGGCCAGGGCGGCGGCGTGGGCCAGGCGGTTGCCCTCGCCGATGACGAACTGCTCGAAGCGGTAGCGGGGATTGAGCTCGGTGGGTTCGCCGTCGGGCCCGAAGCGCCCGGGCGCGGGCTCGTGGCTCGTGACCTCCCCGCACGGCGCCGGCGAAGGCGACCGGGTGTGGGCGCCCAGGATCTGGCGCACGCAGCGCTCGAGCACGGGCCCGAAGCGCCCGGCCAGCCACTTCTCGGTGGCCGGAGGAGCCCGGAGCAGGAGGACGTCACCGTCGAAGGACTCGAGCTCGATCGGGGCCAGCCAGATCTCATAGGCCGAGTTGCCGACGTGTCGCTGGAGCTCCGCTCGGATCGTGCGCCATGCGGACACGGCGTCAGATTGAGCGGGCAGCGACAAGCAGCTCCTCCCAGGAGCGTTCGAGGACGATGGGTGAGGGCCCCGGGGGCGAAATCGCCCGGGGGTCGGCGAATATACCAACGGGCCTCAGGCCGTCTGCGGCCTTGACCGGGGCGTTGGCGCAAAGCGCGGGAAAAAGCTCCGGGGCCCGACGCGGAGGGCTCTCGGCATCGCGCAATTCGGAGTCGCCGAGAGCAGCCCGCGCGCCTGCGTATACTCAGACGTTCCCTCCGGCCCGGGACCCCTTGAGATGAAACGTACTTATCAGCCCAAGAAGCGCAAGCGCGCTCGTACCCACGGCTTCCGCGCCCGTATGCAGACGCGCGCGGGGCGCCTGACGCTGAAGCGACGGCGCGCAAAGGGACGCAAGCGCCTGACGGTGTGATGCCCCGCGGGTGGGCGGGATCCGTGTCCGCGCATCGGCCAGGGCGAGGAAGGCTCTCGCGCAGCGCAGAGTTCGACCGTGTGTTCCGCCATGGCCGGTCGCATGCCGGCCGCGATCTCGTGCTGTACGTGTTTCCGCGCGGCGAGGAGGATGCCGTCGCCGCGCCTCGGGCTGTCCGTGTCGCGCAAGGTCGGCGGCGCGGTGGAGCGCAACCGCGTCAAGCGCCTGCTGCGCGAGGCCTTCGCGCGCGAGAGCGAGCGGCTGCCGGCGGGCACCGACGCCGTGGTGATCGCGCGGCATGGCGCCAAGGAGCTGGCGGAGCGCGACGGGCTGGCCGGCATCCAGCGCGCGCTGGGCGAGCTCGTCGACAAGGTTCCGGGCGCGATTCGTCGCCGCGGGTGACACGGAGCCCGTGCCCGCGGACGAGCCAGGAGCCGGCATCCGGTGACGCCGAGGAGGTGGCGGCCGGATGATGGTCCTGCGCCGCGTCGCGGTCCTGCCGATCCGCGCCTACCAACTCCTGCTCTCGCCGCTGGTCGGCCAGCGGTGCAAGTACTACCCGTCGTGCTCGGAGTACGCCGCACAGGCGGTTCAGCGATACGGCATACTGCGCGGACTCGTCCTGGGCGGCTGGAGGCTCCTGCGGTGCAACCCGTGGAGCCGAGGGGGCTTTGACCCCGTCGAGGAGCAACGGCTGTTCAAGCCCCGAGCCGCCGCCCCGAGCGCCTGACCATGCTGCTCGTCACCGCCAACATCTTCCAGCCGCTCATCGACGTCTTCGAGGCGGTGCTGAAGTTCTTCCACAACAGCATCGGGATCCCCTGGGGCTGGGCGATCGTGCTGCTCACCATCTGCGTGCGCGCGATCCTCGTGCCGCTCACCGTGCGACAGATCCGCTCGATGGCGCGGATGCAGCAGCTCGCGCCCGAGATGAAGGCGATCCAGGCCAGGTACAAGGAGGACAAGCAGCGCCAGCAGCAGGAGATGATGAAGTTCTACAAGGAGAACAACGTCAACCCGTTGAGCTCCTGCCTCCCGCTCGCGGCGCAGCTTCCGGTCTTCATCTCGCTGTACTACATGCTGCGCCAGAGCCTGCGCGTGGACATCTGCCGCGCCTGGCAGGCGCAGAGCAACCACGGCGTGGTGAGCACCGCCCACACCGTGGCCTGCGGTACCCATGGCCAGTCGAGCTTCCTCTTCATCGGGGACATCACCGACAAGGCGACCGGGCGCGACGTTGGTGATCCTGATCCTGCTCTACGTCGGGACCCAGCTCGGCTCCAGCCTGATGATGTCGGGCGCGATGACCGACCGCACGCAGCGGCAGATCATGCTCTTCATGCCGCTGCTGTTCGTGATCTTCGTCATCCGGTTCCCGGCCGGCGTGCTCGTCTACTGGATCACCACCAACCTGTGGACGATCGCGCAGCAGTACGTGGTCAAGCGCCGGATCGGGCCTCTGCGCCCCGCGACCGCGGGTGGGTCCCCGCCGACAACCGGCGGAGGCGGCGGGCGCTCGGACGGCGGGGGACCGCCGAAGTCCGGCCCCAACGGGTCGGGCGGGTCGGGCGGAGGCCTGGGCGCGTTCATGCGCAAACCGAAGGAGCCGGTGGCTGAGAAGGAGCCGGTGGCCAGTGGCGCCCGCGGAGCCCCCCACCGAAGCCACCGCGCAAGAAGAAGAAACGTTCGGGCCGGCGGAGGTAGAGGATGTCCACGAGTTCAGACGTCGCCGCGGATCGTGTGCGCGAGTTCATGGAGCGGATCGTCGACGCCGCCGGTGTCGAGGCGACCATCGAGGTGCATGAGGCCACTGATGGGCTCCACGCCGAGTTCGTGGGCGACGGCGACGACCTCGGCCTGCTCATCGGCCACCACGGCCAGACGATCGACGCGATCCAGCATCTCGCCTACCGGATCGCGAGCCAGCACACGGATCCCGACCACCAGCGTGTGTCAGTGCTCGTCGATGCGGCCGGGTATCGCGAACGCCGCGCCGTCGCGCTGCGAGCCACCGCCGACCAGGCGGCGCAGCAGGCGCTCAGCGGTCGCCGCGCGGTGTCGCTGGACGCGATGAGCGCCCTGGAGCGCAAGGTGATCCACGAGCACCTCAAGGATCGCCACGACGTCGAGACCTACAGCGAGGGCCAGGAGCCGTCGCGGTATCTCGTCGTCGCTCCGCTCGTCGACTGACCGCTTCTCACCACGTCGGCGTTTCACGTTTTTCTTGACGGTGAAACACGCCGGCCGGTAGAACTCCGCAGGTGGTGGAGCTCTCGGACTTTGATCGCGGCTTCCTGATCGGGCTGCTCGTCGGCGAGGGGTCCTTCGGGGGCGACGGGCGCCAGCCCCAGGTGGTGCTGCGCATGCACACCCGCCACGAGGCGATCTTTCGCTGGCTGGAGGAGCGCTTCCCCAACTGCCGGCTCTACGGGCCCTATCACCACGGTGGGCGGTCCTACTACCAGTGGATGGCGCGCGGTCGGGCGCTGGTGGAGGACCTGCTGCCCCTGCTCGAGTCCGAGGATCTCGCCGCTCTTGACGGGCACGCGGCGGACCGCTTTGAGGCGATGCGCGAGAACTACGCAGCGTTCATCGATCGCGAGCGGGCGCGCTGACCCGGCTCAACGCCTACGCCGAGCGGTACGGCCTGTCCGAGGGGCAGCTCCAGCAACTCGCGGCCCTGTTGAACCTCGTCGCCCACGACCCCGACGCGCCGACCACGGTCACCGATCCCGGGGGGATTCTCCGCGACCATCTGGCCGACTCCCTGGTCGCCCTCGACGTGCCCGAGGTCCGGTCCGCCGCCGCGATCGCCGACCTCGGCTCCGGGGCGGGGTTTCCGGGGCTCCCGTTGGCCATCGCCCTGCCCGCCGCGCGCGTGAGCTGCGTGGAGAGCAACGGGCGCAAGTGCGCGTTCATCACGCGGGCCGCGGAGGCCTGCGGCGCCGGCAACGCCGGCGCGGTGTACGCGCGCGCCGAGTCCTGGCCCGAGGGGATCGGGACCTGTGACCTGGTGACCGCGCGGGCCCTGGCGCCGCTGGCGGTGGTCGCCGAGTATGCGGCGCCGCTGCTGGCGGGGGGCGGGGCGCTGGTCGCGTGGCGGGGCCGGCGCGACCCCGCCGATGAGGCCGCGGGTGCCCGGGCGGCCGCAGAGCTCGGCCTGGAGCCCGGGCCGGTGATCGCGGTCGAGCCCTACCCGGGCGCGCTGCACCGCCATCTGCACGTCATGCGCAAGGTCACACCGACGCCGGAGCGGTTTCCCCGGCGGCCCGGGATGGCCCGCAAACGCCCGCTGGGTGGGGCATCTGACCGCCCCCGGCGCTAGCTTCATCTCACATGGGGACCGTCTACGCGATCGCCAACCAGAAGGGCGGGGTCGGCAAGACCACCACCGCCGTCAACCTGGCCGCATGCATCGCAGAGGCCGGCTACGCGTCGCTGCTCATCGACATGGATCCCCAATCCAATGCGACCCTCGGGCTGGGCATCGACAAGCACACCACGCCGACCGTCTACGACGCGCTCCTGGATGACGTGCCGCTGGCCGACACGGTGGTCGCCTCGCAGATCCCCAACCTGGAGGTGGTGCCGGCCGGCCCCGACCTCGCGGGTGCCAACGTCGAGCTACCGCGGGCAGCGGGATCTGAGCGCCGGCTGCGCGAGGTGCTCGCCCCCATCCGGGACCGGTACGCGTTCGTCCTGCTGGACTGCCCGCCGTCGCTTGGCCCCTTGACGGTCAACGCCCTGGTGGCCGCCGACCGCGTGATCGTTCCCGTCCAGTCCGAGTACTTCGCCTTGGAGGGCCTGGCCGGCCTGCTGGACACCTTGTCACTGGTGCAACGTGAGCTCAACCCGAGGCTGACGGTTGCCGGGATGCTGCTCACGATGCACGACAACCGCACCCGGCTGGCCCAGGACGTGGAGTCCGAGGTCCGCCAGCACTTCCCGCGAGTTGGTGTTCCAGACCGTCATCCCGCGCAACGTCCGCGTGGGCGAGGCCCCGAGCTTCGGCAAGCCGGTCATCCACTACGACCCCCACTGCGCCGGCGCGGACGCCTACTTCGAGCTGGCCAAGGAGGTCGCGGCCCGTGGCTGAGCGCGCGCAGGGCAGGGTCAACGATGGCTGAGCGCCAGCGGGGTATGGGCCGCGGGCTGGCGGCGATCCTCTCCGTCGCCCCGCGCGAGGAGGCCGAGGAGCTGCGCCAGCTCCCGCTCGAGCTCATCGCGGCCAACCCCCACCAGCCCCGGGACAGCTTCGACGAGACCGCGCTGGTCGCCCTTGCGGAGTCGATCAAGGTCCGCGGCGTGCTCCAGCCCGTGCTGGTGCGCCCCCTGCCCGGCGGGACCTATGAGCTGATCGCCGGCGAGCGGCGCTGGCGTGCCGCCGGGCTGGCCGAGCTCGACACGGTCCCGGCGATCGTCCGCCACCACGATGACGCCGCGTCGCTCGAGGTCGCGCTCATTGAGAACATGGCCCGCGAGGACCTCAACCCCGTCGAGGAGGCCCGGGCCTGCGCGGCGCTGACCGAGGAGCTGGGCCTCTCGCGAGAGGACGTCGGCCGCCGCGTCGGTCGCAGCCGGGTGGCGGTGTCCAACCTCATCCGCCTGCTCGACCTCCCCGACGAGGCTCTGGAGTCCATCCAGGCCGGCGACCTCAGCGAGGGCCACGGCCGCGCTCTCCTGCTCGCCCCCGACCACGGCGACCGGCGTCAGCTCGCCCGCGCCGCGGTTGAGAACCGGTGGTCCGTGCGCGAGACCGAGCAGCGGGCCCGCGGGGCCCGCGCCGGCACCGGCGGAGACTCGACCACGGTCCGCGCGCACCGGCGCCGGGCGCGGGGCCTGCACCCCGACCAGGAGGCCGCCATCGCCGAGATCGGCGACACCCTCGAGTCCGCCTTGGGACGTGAGGTCAAGGTCTCAGCCTCAGGTGCAGGCTTCCGGGCGCAGTTGGAATTTGCGAGCGCCGAGGAGGCTTTGAAGCTTGCTCGCAGCCTGAAGCTGCATGCACCTGCCTCAAGCTCGCCTTGAGACTGTCTGATATTTGATCAGACATGGTGAGCGCGTGGGGTCAACGCCCGGCTCGGCGCCAGCCGGCCACTACCGAGAACCCACGTGCCGCCCGGCGCGGACGCCGGTAGAATCGCCTCCGGACGGGCGATTAGCTCAGTCGGTTAGAGCGCTTCTCTGATAAGGAAGAGGTCCCAGGTTCGAGTCCTGGATCGCCCATCTCGCGCCGCAGCGTCAACGCCGCCGGCGCCCGTACGGCACCGGCTGCGCGCTCGCTCGTATCTCCGCAAGCACTCGCACCGTGAGCTCGGTCGCCGTCTCGCCGGGGCCGAGCCCCCCGCCGGACGGGCGGAAAAACCGCGCGCGGAGCCGTGGACGGGTCGGGAACCTCACCAGGTCCACGGTCTCCGCGACCGCGCAGCAGACGATCTCAGCCTCGGGAACGGCCTCGGCGAGCCGGCCGAAGCCGCTGCGGGCACGCAACTCCCGGCCACCGGAACGGGTCCCCTCCGGAAAAACGCCGATGCACGCCCCACCCCGCAGCTCGGCGATGGCCCTGTCCAGGGCCCCCCGGTCGCCGCTCCCTCGCTCGATCGGAATCTGCCCCATGCCGTCGAGGATCCTCGCCACCACGGCATACCGCCAGAGTGAGGACTTCGCCAACGCGCGGACCTGCCGGCGCTTGTTGGCCGCCACGCCAATCACGATCGGATCCCACCAGGAGTCGTGGTTGCCCGCCAGCAGAACCGGACCTTCGCTGGGCAGGGCCTCAAGGCCCGATACCGCCAGCCGCCCCCACCAGCGGACGGCCGGAGTGCTCAGCGCCATGACCCCCGCGAACGCGGGGCGCCTTTCGGCCGCCGAGCGCGTCATGCCGTCGGTGCCTCAGCCACGCCGTTGTCCGTGAGCGGCGACCGCTCCCCGATGCCCAAGGCGTTGCAGCTCCGTATGCAGCGCCTTGATCCGATCAAAGACGAGGTCCGCCGCCGCCTGCTGTTGGCTGCGTGTCGTCGCCGCGACCGCTTCGAACCTGAACGGCACGCCGTATTGGACGGTGACTCTGGGAAAGGTCAGCCGCTTCCAACGCCGGACCTGGGCTGAGCCCAGAATGGCGATCGGCACGACGGGCGCGCCGGACTCGAGTGCCAACCGGCCGATTCCCGGCCTCGCCGACTCGGCCAATTGCCCTGTCCGAGACCGGGTCCCCTCGCAATACACCACGATCGCGCCGCCGCGCTCAAGGATGTTGAACGCGGTGACGAACGACTCCTCGTCCTGATCTCCGCGGCGGACCGGGAACACGCCACCATGGCTGTAGATCCATGTCATCGGGCCCGTGCCGAACAGCTGCGACTTGGCCATGAACTGGATCCGCCGCCGGATGAACGCGGCAGCGAAGAAGTGATCCATGTTCGAGGCGTGGTTCGGGGCAAGGATCAGCGGGCCGGCCGGGACGTTCCCGCTGCCAAGACCGCGCGCCCGAAACACCGTCAGGGCTAGCAGCGCGGTGGCGACCCGAACGACCTCGTGAATCACTCCGGGCGAGCTGTTACGTGTCCGCGCGTGAAATCGGTCGAAGTACTCCGGGGGTCGCGCGTCCTTGTAGGCCTGAGGCTTGGGGTCTGAACCGGAGCCCATCGCGCGCCAGCCTAGCCGCCCGTCCGGAAGATCGTCCGCTGCGGACGGTCAATCGGCGAGCGCGTTGGCGAGCATCTGGCAGACCAACCTGCCGTAGTTCCCGTTGGGATCCAGCTCCGGGTCATAGACCGTCACGTCGAGTCCGCGCAGACCGTCAAGCTGCGCGACGTCGCGGATGACCGCTGTGAGCTCGTCGGCCGTCATGCCGTCGGGTTGCGGAGAGTCGACCGCCGGCATCAACGAGCTGTCAAGCGCGTCGACGTCGACGTGCAACCAGAATCCATCCGGCAGGTGAGCGGCGAGATCGTGGACGCGGTCCGCCACCCCGTCGCGCCCTACCGCACGCATGAAGTCGAGGTCCACCACATCGATCTCGGTGCTCTGGATGTCGGCGGTGGCGGGATCATGCTCGCGTTCGCCCAGAGCGAGCACGTCGCTGTCTGAGAAGTACGGGGCCAGGCCGTCGATGGCGCAATGCTCGGTCAGGCCACGGCCCGTGACGGCGGCCAGGTCCTCGCCGGCCACCGCGCTCAGGCGGGGGCTGTTGCCCGGATGGCGGAAGTCAAGGTGCCCGTCGAGGAACACGAGCCCGTGTCGTCCGCGCCGGCGCAGCGCCAGTCCGGCGCCCAGCAGGACGCTGCAGTCCCCGCCGATCACGCACGGATGCTCGTCGGCGTCGAGGAGTCGACCGATCTCCATCGCGATCACCCGGGTCTGCAGGGCGATGCCGTCGCGGTTGTAGATCCCCGTCTCGGGGTCGCGCGTGGGGACATACTCGGGGATGGCCACCGTTCCCGCATCGCGTGCACCGACCATCGCCAGCAGCCCGGCGTCGCGGAGCGCGGCCGGGGCACGCCACGTCCCGCGCGGCCGTCGCGGGTCGGCCGGGCTCGGCGAGAGACCGAGTGCGCTCGGGACCGAGAGGGCCGCGAGCCTCATCGGTGACCGCGCAGCACATCGCCGATGACGCGCGCAGCGAGCGGGGCGGCGTCGGTGCCGCCGAAACCGCCGTGGGGTGCGGTGAGGACCACCGAGATCGCCACCGTCGGGTGATCGGCAGGGGCGAAGCCGATGAACGACACGACGGTCGCATTGGCGCCGCTCGCGGGAGCCGTGCCCGTCTTGCCGGCGATGTTGAGCCCGGGGAGGTTCGCGGCCGTCGCGGTCCCGTTCGTCACGACGCGGCGCAGCATCTGGGTGAGGAGCCGAGCCGTCCGCGCCGGCATGACCGCGCGCTGTGGCGCCGGGCCGGCCTGGTCGGTGCTGTGGGGCTGCGCCAGGCGGCCCTGATTGGCGATCGCGGCGACGATCGAGGCCAGCTGGAGCGGGGTTGTCGTCACCGACGCCTGACCGGCGGCCAGGGGCCCGAGATCCACCTTGCCGTCGGGGCCGGGCTGGGCCGACAGCTGGAAGAGCCGCATCTGCTGGGTGAGCGCACTCGCGCCCAGGTCGGCACCCACCCGCGCGAACACCGTGTTGACCGACAGCGTGAGCGCGTCGCTCAGCGTCACGCGCCCGAGGCTCTGGCCACCCTCGTTGCGCACCTGCGATCCGGCGGCGCCGAGCGGGGAGGCGCCGGAGATCAGGCTGTTCGGACCGTACCGTCCGCTGCTCAGCGCGGTCGCCAGGGTGACCACGTCAAACGTCGCACCCGGGGGGACTGACGGACCGCCGTCGCCGTTGCCATCGCCGCTGCCGCGCAGGCTGCCACGCGCCGCCATCGCCTCGATCGCGCCGGTCCGCGGGTCCATGACCACGATCGACCCCGAACGGCCCGCCAACGCGGCCAGCACGCTGCGCTGCACGGCCGGGTCGATGGTGGAACCCACATGCTTGTCGCCGGTCACGGCGGGGTGAGCCGGCCGCGGGCCGGCGCCATGTCCCGACACGGCGATGACGATGACGGCCAGGACGGAGCGGCCGCCGCCGCGATCAGGAGCGCGCGGCCGCCGTGGCGCCGCCAGCGCCCGCGCCGGGCCCGCTCCCCGTCGGTCGCGACGTCCGCGGCGATCTTGCGCCAGACCGCGTCAAGCGGTGGGCGCTCGCCCTCGCGCGCGGGGTCGGCCGCCGCCATCCGGTCAAGCAGGTCGGTCATCGCGTGGCCTCCATCGGGTCAAGGCAGGTCTGGTCGTGGTGGGCCATGGCGGCGGCCAGGCGGCGGCGGGCGCGGTGAACCCGCATGGAGAAGGCGCGCGCCGAGCACCCCACCACGACCGCGGCGCGGGCGTGGTCAAGGCCGTCCCACACGACCAGCATCAGCGCCTCGCGGTCAGCAGGGCTGAGCGCGGCCAGGGCCTCGGCGAGGCCAGTGTCGGGGATGGGCACGCCGGACGGGCGAGGCCGCTCGAGGCCGAGGCGCTGGCGCAGCGCGCTCTGCCGCCGCGTCGCGCGCACCCGGTTGGCGACGATCCGGCGGGCGCAGGCCAGCAGCCACGGGAGCGCATCGTCAGGCACGTCGTCAAGGCGCCGCCACGCGACCACGAACACGTCGCTGGCGACGTCATCCACGTCGCCGGGCGCCACTCGGCGCCGAGCGTACGCGCGCACCGCCGCGGCGTGCGCCATGAACAGAGCCTCCAACTGCCGCCGCCGCTCGATCTCGCTCATACCCACCCTGTGTCCGGCACGTCGCCCAGGATCACAGGCGGCCCATGCCACCGCCACACCGGGCGGCGCGCCAGGAGCCCGCGCTTCCGCGACCGGCGTCCTCACCCTGGCGGATCGCCACCCGGGGTGTGCCAGGTCTCCCGCCCCGAGGACCGGAGATCCGGGGGGTGGGCGCCTGTCATGATCCGAGCATGGCGCGCGCCCGACTCAGCGCACCGCTGGTGCTGGTGGCCGCTGCGCTCCTCGTCGTCGGCTGCGGGTCAGGAGGTCATGCGGCCGCCGGCCACACATCCACCAGCGCCCGATCACGGACGACCGCCCGCAGTCACCCCGCTCCGGTCCCACCGGCGAGCACCGTCCCTTCGCACGCCCCCAAGGCGGCCGATGCACGCACCGTGGCGGTGATCCGCCACTGGGCCGACGCGCTGCGCAGCGGCGACGTGCGCGGCGCCGCCCGCCTGTTCCAGATCCCCAGCGTCTTCGCTCCCGGGCCGACCAGGAGGTCGCGATCGACAGCCTCGCCCAGGCCGAGGCCGCGACCGCTCGCTCCCGTGCGGGGCCAAGCTCATCTCGGTCACCAAGGTCGGCGGGCAGCTGGTGCAGGGCCTGTTCCGGCTCACCGGCCGCCGCGGTCCCGGCGGCAGCACCTGCAACCCCGGTGCCGGCGAGACCGCCCGCACCAACTTCGTGATCCGATCCGGTCACATCCGGGTGTGCCCAGTCTTTCCGACCAGCCCCGGCGACAACCAGCAGCCCCCCGCCCGGGGGTCGGGCGGCGGCGGGCCCGGTGGTCTAGGACCCCCACTTCATGGTGCAATGGTAAGCGACGGTCATGGGGACGCTGGAGCGGCAGCGTGACGCGAACGCGGACGGTACCGTCGTGGCATCCGCGCCGCCCCTCGCCTTCGCCCGTCGTGTTCTCCTCGCCGCCACTGTCATCGCGGTGGTCGTGGGGATCCTCACGCTCCCCGACAGCGACGGAGACCGCGCCAGCGCGATCGCACGGCCGAAGATCCCCCGCCAGGCCATCCGCGTCCAGATCGCCACCGCGCCCGACAGCCGGCCGGTCGCGCCCGGGTTCGTCGGACTGTCGATCGAGGATTACCGTCCAGGCGCCCGGCTACTTCGGGACGCCCGCGGACCCGGACGGCGTCTTTGTGCAACTGGTGCGCAACCTGACACCACGGCAGTCACCGGTGCTGCGCTTTGGCGGTGACACCGCCGACTGGACGTGGGCGCCGACGCCGGGGGTGGCCAAGCCGCTGGGCATCCGCTACACGCTCGGCCCTGAGTGGATGCGCTCCACCGCGGCCGCGGCGAGCGCTGGACGCACGCCTCATCCTCGGCGTGAACTTCAGGTCCGACAGCCGGGCGATCGCGGCCGCGGAGTCCGCGGCGTTCCTTCGGGGCGTGGGCCGGCGCTACGTGGCCGGCCTTGAGCTGGGCAACGAGCCCGAGGTCTATGGGACCCTCGGCTGGTATCAGACGCCGGCAGGGGCACCGGTCCCCGGCAGAGCGGGCGAACTACGACTTCAGCACGTACCTGCGCG
>CAVXRR010000035.1:0-25916 GCA_963764125.1 uncultured Solirubrobacteraceae bacterium | reverse complement strand
TCGTGGATCGGTTTGCCGGCAGGACGACCAAAAGATGTCACGGCCACGGATAAAATGCCCGGGGATGCGGCTCTCCCAAGATCAGGCGCGGAGGATCATCGACGCAGCACAGCGCCATGCGCGAGCGCTCGAGATCGCGGTGACCGTTGCGGTGGTCGACGAGGGCGGTCTGGCGAAGGCGGTTGACCGGATGGATGGCGCGCCTCCGTTGAGCGCTCAGATCGCTGAAGCCAAGGCACAGGGAGCCGCGGTGTGGCATCGGGACGGGCACGTCCTGGCGGAGGTCGCGCAGGAACGCGCAGCGTTCGTCGCGGCCGTCAGCCAGATGACGCGGCTTCCGCTGATCGCGGGCGCCGGCTCCATCGTGATCAGAGACGGGGACGCTAACGTGCTCGGTGCCGTCGGCGTCAGCGGCGGCAGGCCGGAGCAGGATCGGGAATGCTGCGACGCCGGAGTCGCAGCGATGAACGGCTGAGCGCCCGGCCACGCTGGAAACGCCGGCCGCCAAAGCGCGGGCGACCAACTGCCGTCCATGGTGCCTCGGCTGCCCGGGACTGGGCTCCCCAGTGTCAGCTTTCTTAGCGGGCGCAAACGTGTGCCGTTGGCGGATAGTCGCTAGGGCACATCCGGCCCCTGGGCGGCGGTCCGAGAGGATCAGCCCGCCGCGATCCTGACCGCCAACGTCTGGACGGGGGCGTCATGGAACGCCGCGGCGGCCTCCCCGTCCGAGCCGTAGCGCCTCGCCTCCAGGCTGCGGACCGGAAGCTCCAGCTCGACGCCGGACCGGCTGAGCGGGTACGGCTCCAGCGTCACCTCTCCGGGCGCCGAGACCCAGATCCGCACGTCGACGGCGTCCCCGCCCTCCGCGCAAGGGACCCGGGACACGAGCCGCCCCCCCGAAGGCTGCTCGACGTGGGGCAGGGTCGCTCCGATCGGCACCGCCTGCTCGTCCCCGGAGGGGTGCTCGAGGTCGAGCAGGCAGATCGCCAGCGAGAAGCAGTCGAGCGCCTGGAGCACCTCGTAGGCGTGCCACGCCTGGGCCTCGAAGGCGCTACGCCGCCCGCGCCCGCCCCACGCCTCGCGCAGCGCGGCGATCCAGCGGCGCTCCTGCTCGGCAACCACGACGTCGGCCGCCGGATGACCGACTGGCTCACCGTCCGACAGCCCCCAGCGCGTGCGGTACAGCCCGGACCAGTGCATGCTCACCAGCGCCCCGGCGTGCGCCGAGCGGGCATAGATGCGGTCGACGCCACGTCCGTAGGGCCCGACGGTGTCCGGCAGCGGGACCTCCAGAAAGTGGGCCGGCCGTCCGGCGTCGGCATTGAACACCGGCCGGTCGTCGAGTTCGCTCCACCCGTCGTCGTGGTGCGCGGCGGCATCGAGCAGCGCATCGCGCGCCGTCACCGGAGCGAACCGATCGTTGCCCCAATGCTCGCCGAGAGCGCCCGCAAGACGCCCATGGTCCGGGTGGGTGACCAGCGTGAGCCGATCCTGACGGTGGCTGATCAGCACTCGGATCGTCCGGAAGGAAGCGTTGATGCATGCCGGCTGGGGATGTGAACCGAGGCGTTGGGCATGCACAGCGAGTATCTCCGCCGGCGGGGCCGTCGTCAACCGCTTCACATATATTCATTCTTCCTTTTTGCTCTACCACGGGGAGCTGGTGCTGCTGATGAACGCCGTTGTCGTTCGCCGCTATGGCGGTCCGGAGGTCCTGGAGTACCTGGAATGGCCGGAACCGGACGTCGGTCCGCGAGACGTCCTGATCCGCGTGCACGCGGTGAGCATCTCGCGGGTCCTCGATGTGGAGGTGCGCCGGCGCGGCGCGGACTTCCGGGCGCAGCTGCCGAGGATCCTCGGCTCCGATCCGGCGGGCGTGGTGGCGGCGGTCGGAGACGAGGTGGCGGCCGTGCAGATCGGCGATCGTGTCGTCTGCACGAGCACCCTGTTCTGCGGGCGGTGCGCGTTCTGCGCCATCGGGCTCACCAACGCGTGCGTCGAGCACCGCGTCGTCGGCGTGCACGTCGACGGGGGATACGCCGACTATTGCGCGGTGCCCGAGGAGGCGGTGGTGCGTGTGCCGGATCACGTGACCCTCGAGCAGGCTGCCTGCATGGGCGTGTGCTACCCGATCGCCTGGAACCTGCTCAAGTACGCCGGCCGCCTCGGCGCGGCTCAGGACGCGCTGATCATGGGCGCCGGCGGCGGGGTGGGGATAGCGGGCGTGCTGGTCGCTCGGGCTCTCGGCGCGCGGGTGATCGCCGCCGCCGGAAGCGACTGGAAGCTCGACCGCTGCCGTAAGTTGCTCGGCGCCGACGAGACCATCAACTACACCGACCCGGGCTGGTCGCAGCAGGCACGCGACCACAGCCGCGACGGGCACGGCGTCGACGTCGTCTACGAGAACATCTCATCGCCGGAGATGTTCGGGGACTCGCTCGGATCCCTGCGCCCCTACGGGCGGCTGGTTACCTGCGGGTCCCACGGAGGCGAGGTGGTACCGCTGACGATGCGGACGCTGTATCGCTCGCACCTGACGATCGCCGGGGACACGGGGGCCACCGTGGAGCAGACCCGCGAGGTCTTCCAGGCGGTGGCCGAGCGCCGGCTGGAGCCGCCGCCGGTCTTCCACCGCTTCGGCCTCCATGAGGCCGCGGCCGCTCAGGACGCCGCGGAGGGGCGCGAGCTGTTCGGGCGCGCCGTACTGGTCGTCCGCGAGGAGGACGAGGCGAGGTAGGCGCTTGCCGGCTCCAGTCCCACGACGTCGCCGTACTTGGCGTCGATGTCGAACAGGGAGGTGAGGTGCGAGAGCGGCGCGCGGTCCCCGACCGCATCCCGGACCACGATCGTGTGCAACCCCAGCGAGCAGGCGTCGACCGCGGTGGCTCGGACGCATCCGCTCGTCGTGCAGCCGGCGACCAGCAGGGTGTCGACCGAGCGGCTGATCAGCCGCGTGGCCAGATCGGTCCCGAAGAAGCAGGACGCGTAGTGCTTGGACACGATCATGTCCTCGGGACTCGGGCGCCAGCCGAGGGTCGACGCCGGTCCACTCGCTTCCCTCCACGAGCAGGTCGTTGGCTGGGATCTTCCGGGACCACAGCCCGGCTTCGGCCAGCGGCACCGAGAAGAGGATCGGAGCACCGCCCGCCCGCGCACTGTCAACCAGCTGCCGGCTGGCCGTGATCTCGGCGTCGAAGTCGCCGGCCAGCGGAGAGCCCGGTTGGGTGAACCCGCGGACGAAGTCGACCACCAGCAGCGCCGGGCGGCGGCCGAACCCGATCCGGCCGGCGAAGCCGCGGGTCAGAAGCCGCTCGTGCAGCGTGGCCAGGTGCTCACGTGCCGCCGCGGCGAGTTCAGGATCGATCATGGCCTGCCGCGTGCAGGCTCAGCCTGCGCGCCTCAGCGTCGTGGTGCTTCAGGTAGTGGGCGGCGATCTCGTCGCTGGTGGTCACCCAGACCCCCGGGTGGCCGGCCACGTGCTCCAGCGCCTCTGCCAGATATCGATGACGCGAGGGTTGGTTGACGATGAACGGGTGGAGCGGTAGCGCCAGGACCCGACCACCGGACTCGCCGTCCTGGAGCAGCTGGCTCAGCGCGTCGACGACCAGGCGCACGTACTCGGGGCCGCTCAGGTTGCGGGCGGTGAACAGAGGCACGTCATTGAGCTCGGCGCTGTAAGGGACGGAGATCATGCCGTCGACCGTCAGCGGATACGGCTGGTCGTCATTGACCCAGTCGAGCAGGTAGGTGAAGCCCAGCTTGCGCAGCAGCCGAGGCGTATGCGGGGTCTCGGTCAGCGCCGGGCCCAGCCACCCGCGCGGCGAGCGACCGGTGGCCTGCTCGATCGTCCGCGTGATGTCCGTGAGATGGTCGCGCTCGCGGTGCGCGTCCATGGCGGTGTGGAGGGTGGAGTTGTCATGCCCGTGAGCCAGCCACGCCCAGTCGCGCTCTCGCCCGGCGGCGATGATCTGGGGATAGCGGGCGCACACCGCGGCGTTGAGGAGCACGCTGGCCCTGATCGCCAGTCGGTCCAGCAGATCGATCAGGCGCCAGATGCCGACGCGGAGGCCGTAGTCGCGCCACCCGTAGTTCATGGGATCCGGCACGAGCCCGACCGTCGCCGGCGAGATGCTGGTGGAGGGCCGGTCGAGCAGGTAGTGCTCGACGTTGACGCCGACGTAGAACGCCACCCGCGCCCCGCCGGGCCACCGCACCGGAGGACGGTCGACGATCGGCCAGTACGGGTACAGCTCCTGCTCCACAGATCAACCATAACGATTAGGTGTGAAACGGATAGGGTGGGCTCGTCATGACGAATACGGCGCCCCTCATGTGCTACGTGCGGATCTACAGTGACGCCGCGGGCGCCAGCCACTTCCAGGACGTGAACGTGGAGGCGGCGGGCGCGCCGAGCGCGGGCGCGGCAACCTCCGATCCGCTCCCGGTGACGGGCCTGATCTTCCGCCGGGTGTGCGCCGGGCCCTCGCCCGCGTGGCACGTCGCCCCCCGCCGGCAGTTCATCGTCCACGTCGAGGGCGAGGTGGAGGTGGAGGTCTCCGACGGCGAGGTCCGCAGGTTCTCGCCGGGCAGCGTCGTGCTGGTGGAGGACACCCACGGAACGGGCCACATCACGCGCCCGGTCGGCGGCATGCCGCGGACCACGTTGTTCATCGCGCTTCAGGAGCCCGACGGACCGCTGGGGTAGCCGTCGGGCACGACGTGCACGTCGAGCAGCACGGCGGCGCCGGAGCGGGCGGCGGCGACGGCCGCTGCCAGGTCGCCGTCGAGCTCGGCGGCGGCCCGCACCGGCCCGTGGCCGGCCAGGCCCAGTGACTGCGCCAGGGCGGCGAGGTCCGGCTCCGGATCCCGGATGTGCTGGCCGATCCAGCGGTTCTCCGCCGGGCGCTTCCGCCGGCGCGCGACCCGCTCCTGGTGCACCTCGTCGTTGAAGAACGAGCGATTGTTGGCGACGACCACGAGCAGGCCCAGGCCGTAGTGGGCCGCGGTCCACAGCGCGGATGCGCCCATCAGCAGATCGCCGTCCCCCAGCACGGCGACGGCGAGCCGCTCATCGCCCTGCAAGGCGAGCGCCGCGCCGACCGCCATGCCGGGGCCCGAGCCGAGGCCGGCGCCGCCGTCCTGCCCGAGGTAGTCCAGGGGATGCGCCGCGCGCAAATCGGCTCCGTCCCACCCCAGTGGCAGACGCACCAGGCACGACGGCGCCCCGGCGAGGGCGCGATTCAGCGCCCCCGCCAGCCGGCGCATGGATATCTGATCGCCGGAGGGCGCCGCCCCCGCCTCGCCGACACCGTTGACCTGGGCGGCGGCGGTGGCCCGGACCCTGCTCGGCGCCGCGGCGCACCGCCGGACCGCTCTCCAGCCGCTCCAGCAGTGCCTCGACGAGCAGGTCCGGATGGGCGGTGATCGCCAGGTCGGCCGGCGCCAGCTCGAAGTGATCCTTGCTCCAGCCGTTATGCAGAGCCTGGTCAGCGGTGCACGAGATCACCTGCGCGCCGGCCTGCGCCTGCCTGACGGTGCCGCCGAGGTCGACCCAGTCGAGGCTGAGGATCACGTCGGCGCCGGCCACGAGCTCCCGGCCGGAGGCGGTGAGGAACGTGCCGGGCGCGGCCGGATGCAACGGGTGGCCGGTGGGGAACGCCGCCGGAACCTTCAGGTCGGTGAGCACTTGGGCTCCCAGCCGTTCGGCGAGGGCGACGCGCCGCTCCCACTCCGTGACGCTGCGCCCGACGCGCCCCATGAGCACCAGCGGCCGGGCCGCCTGTGAGAGAAGATCGAGCGCCCGTTCCACATCACCGACGGCGGGCGAAGGCGGCGCCGGGGGACGATGGCGCTCCAGCGCGGGAAACGCGGGCGCGGCCGCCAGCGGAGCCTCCTGCAGCGCCGCGTCCAAGCAGATGTACACCGGGGCGCTCGGGTAGCTGGAGGTGACGAGGTGCCCGCGGAGCACCGACTCGAGTGCAGCCTGGGCCGACGCCGGCTGATCGTCCCACTTCACGTACCCCCGGACGAGGGCCGCCTGATCGGCGGAGGTGTGGATCCAGTCGATCCACGGGCGCCGCTGGTCGGCGTCGACCGGTCCGGTGGCTCCGAGGGCCAGCATCGGCACCCGGTCGCAGAACGCGTTGAACAGCGCCATCGTCGCGTGCATCAGGCCGACGTTGCTGTGCAGGGCGACCGCCATCGGTCGGCCGGTGACCTTCGCATACCCATGGGCCACGGCCACCGCGTGCTCCTCGTGCAGGCACAGCACGAGCTGCGGCGTCTCGTTGCCGAGGTAATTGACGAGGCTGTCATGCAGCCCTCGGTAGCTCGCTCCGGGATTGAGGCTGACGAACGGAATCTCGAGCCGGCGCAGCAGCTCGGCGACCGCGTCGCTGCCCCACTGCGGCGAGCGGGCGCCCTCCGCTTGGACCACGGGCCGCTCGACCTTGCTTTTCATGCTATTGATTATGTCCCATATGACAACCCAGCGCGTTCACGGGGGCAGTGCTCAGGGCGAGATCGTGGCCGCGTTCGGCGTCCCTCATAACCCTCATTTTCCGTCGTGGATCGCGCAGGGGATCAATGATGCCGACGAGATCACTCGGCTGTATGGCGCCATCGCCGAGCGCCTGGAGCGGGCGCGGCCTGACGTGATCGTCTACATCACCTCCGACCACTACAACGTGTTCTGGGAGACGCTGCCGATCTTCGCCATCGCCGTCCCGGAGAGCGCCCGGGGAGCCAGCGACTACCCTGAGCTGAGCCGCGAGGTGTCGATCGACGCCCCCCTGGCGCGCCAGATCCAGTCAGACCTGGTGCACGGCGGCTTCGACGTGGCGATGGTCCAGTCGCTGGAGCTGGACCACACGATCGTCGCCCCGCTACAGCTCATGGACCCGGTGACGGCCGCCGTGCCGCTCGTTCCGGTGTTCGTCAACGGCTTCATCCGGCCGCTGCCGACGGCCGAGCGGTGCCGGGCGTTCGGCCGGGCGATCGCGGGGGCGATCGCCGCAGCGCCCCTGCCGCGGCGAGTGGCGGTCATCGCCAGCGGGAGCTTCTCGCTGGAGATCGGCGGTCCTCGGATCAGCGAGGACTCCCATACCGGCGTTCCCGACCCGCGCTGGCTGGCGCGCGTGCAGGAGCTGCTGCGCGCGGGGGATCTCGACCGGCTTGTCGCCGAGGCCACCGATGAGCAGCTGTGGCGCGCCGGCAACGCCGGAGGGGAGCTGCTGGACTGGATCGCGATGCTGGCGATGTTCCCGCCACGTCCCCCCGACTTCCTCGAATGCCAGCCGCAGTATGGGCATGCGTATGCTGCGTGGCCGGATCTGGCTGGCGGGCCGGCGGCATGAGCGTCTACGCGGTCAACACCTTCTGCCGGCGCGTCGTCCATGACCCGGATCTGCGTCGTCGGCTCGCCGAGGAGCCCGAGGCGGCGCTGCGCCAGACGTCGCCCAAGCTCAGCGAGGAGGAGGTGCAGGCCCTGCTCGCCGGAGACGTGGGGGCGCTCTCCCGCCACGGGGTCAACCACTTCCTACTCCATCAACTCGGCCGCTGGCAGGTGCTCGGCCTTGATCTCCCCAACTACGCGCAGCGCATCCGCGAGGCTCACCGCGCCGAGCGCGAGGGCTCGTCACGATGACGGCCTTCGGCGCCACCGGCTGGGACGTATTCCCGCTCTGCCTGGGAACCAACGTGTTCGGGTGGACGGCTGACCGGCGGGAGTCCTTCGCGGTGCTCGACGCCTACGTGGCGTCGGGCGGAAACTTCCTGGACACCGCCGACCAGTACGCTGCGTTTGCTCCCGGGCTGGAGGGCGGCGAGTCCGAGACGATCATCGGCGAGTGGTTGGCCGCCCGGGGCCGGCGCGACGAGGTGCTCCTCGCCACAAAGGTCGGGCGCAAGCCGGGTCGCGAGGGCCTGGCGGCGAGCAACATCCGCCGGGCCGTCACCGAGTCGCTGACCCGGCTGCAGACCGACTACGTCGATCTCCTTTACGCCCATGCCGATGATCCGGGTACGCCTCTGACCGAGACACTGGGCGCATTCGACGACCTGGTCCGCGAGGGACTGGTGCGCCAGATCGCGGCATCCAACTACACCGCTGAGCGGCTCGCCGAAGCCCTGGCGGTGTCCGACCGCCAGTCACTGCCCCGCTTCGCGGCGCTGCAGACCCATTACAGCCTGCTGGCGCGCGACGAGTACGAGGACGGACTGCGGGAGCTGTGCACGAGCGCGCATCTGCCGTGTGTGCCGTATTGGGGGCTCGCCCGCGGCTTTCTGACCGGGAAGTACCGCCCCGGTGGCGACCCGGTCCCCAGTCCGCGGGCGCGGGCAGCGTCGGCGCATCTGGATGATCGTGGGCTCCGCGTCCTCGCCGCTCTGGACGAGGTCGCCGCCTCCCGTCACGTCGCCCCGGCGGCGGTGGCGCTGGGATGGCTGGCCGCGCAGCCGGGGATCGTGTCGCCGCTGGCCAGCGCGCGCACCCCGGAGCAGCTGCGTGATCTCCTTCAGGTGGCGGACCTGGAGCTCAGCGACGCTGACGTGAACCTCCTCGACGATGCCAGCAGAACCTGATCGGGCGGCCGCGTGGACTACCGGATCTCACTGACGAAGCTGGAGATCCTGTGCCTCGTGGTCGAGCTCGGCGGAGTCGGCCGGGCCGCGGAGCGCCTGCACGTGTCCCAGCCGGTGGTGACCGCCCACATGCGCCTCCTCCAGGACCGGATAGGTGTCGAGTTGCTCTACCGCGACGGGCAGCAAATGAAGCTCACTGAGGCCGGCCACGAGGTCTATCACTGGGCGCGGGAGGTCCTCGGCCGCAGCCGTGAGCTGTCCCGGACGATCGATGAGATCGCGGATGGGTGCGCCGGCGCGGTCGTGATCGCCGCCAGCATGTCGGTCGGGAGCTATCTGCTGCCGCGCGTTCTCGGCCGGTTCGGCGACCGCCGTCCCGCTGCTCGGCTCACCCTGCACGTGAGCGACTCCGAAGACGCGCAGCGCGCGGCGGAGTCCGGCGAGTGCGACTTCGCGGTGGTCACCGGCGGCGCGTCGTTGGCCGGCGGCGCGCTGCGCGCGCATCGCATCGGACGCCATGATCTGGTGCTCGTCGCCGGCGCCACCGACAGCCGGATGGGCGATTCGGTAACGCCCGCGGAGCTGGCGCTGCTGCCGTTCGTGTGTGCCCCGGCCTCCCGGCCGCGCCGCCAGATGATTGACGAGGTGCTCGCCGGGGTCGGGGTCTCCGACCGGCAGGTGGTGCTCGAGCTGGGCCATCCCGAGGCGCTCAAGACCGTCACGCGGATGGGGACCGGCGTCGCCCTGCTGATACGGGCCGCCGTTGAGGAGGAGCTGCACTCCGGCTCGCTGCGCGAGGTGGAGATAGAGGGACACCGGCTCAGCGTCCCGCTGCTGCTGGTGCACCGGGCCGACAAGCGCTTCACGCCGCTGCAGAGCCAGCTGCTGGAGGCGCTGTCTGCGGCTCTGGGCGACGGCTCTGCAGCCGGCTCACACGCGCGTGCCCCGGTCCCGGCATAGCTCGCGCGGCGCGACGCCGCGCCGGCGTCGCTCACGGTCAACAAAGGAGAGGGAATGGAGACGCTGGGAACGCTGATTGGGGGACAGATCACCTACGGCCGTGACGGGGGCACGATCGAGTCGATCAACCCGGCCGACGGCCGGCTGCTGGCGCGCTTTCCCCGCTGTACGCCGCGTGACGTGGACGACGCTGTCGGCGCTGCCGCGGCCGCCCAGCCGGAATGGCGAGCGCTGGCCCCAGGTCAGCGCGCCGCTGTCGTGGAGCGCATCGCCGGCGTGGTGCTGGAGCACGCCGAGGACCTCGCGGCGCTCGACGTCGCCGACAACGGCAGCCCGATCCGCGAGATGCGGCGCGACGCGCACATCGCCGCCGCGCAGCTGCGCTACTTCGCCGGGCTTGCATTCCAGCTGCGCGGCGAGACCGTGCCAGGGGAGTTTGACCGCCTCAACTACACGGTCACCGAGCCGTTCGGGGTGGTCGGGCGGATCGTCCCGTTCAACCACCCGCTGATGTTCGCCGCCAGCCGCATCGCGGCGCCGCTGATCGCCGGCAACACCGTTGTGCTCAAGCCCTCCGAGCACACCTCGCTGTCGGCCATCCGCCTGGGTGAGCTCATCGCCGACATCGTGCCGCCGGGCGTCGTCAATGTCGTCACCGGCTACGGCCAGGAGGCCGGCGACGCCCTCGTCGCCCATCCGGGCGTCCGGCGGATCGCCTTCACCGGCTCCGCGGAGATCGGCCGCCACATCCAGCAGCGCGCCGCCGCCGAGATCGTCAAGACGGTGACGCTCGAGCTCGGCGGCAAGAACCCGATCGTGGTGTTCCCCGACGCGGACCTTGACCAGGCCGTGGACGGCGCGCTGCGCGGGATGAACTTCACCTGGCAGGGACAGTCGTGCGGATCCACCTCGCGGCTGCTGGTGCACGAGTCAGAGCACGAGGCGTTCGTCCGCCGTCTCGCCGAGCGGATCGAGGCCCTCCGCAGCGGCCCGCCTGACGAGGAGAGCACCGACACCGGCGCGATCGTGCACCGTGGCCAATACGACAAGGTGATCGACTACCTGCGCATCGGCCGTGAGGAGGGCGCCCGCGTGGTCGTCGGCGGAGGTCCGGTGCAGCCCGAAGGATTGGCCGAGGGCATGTTCGTGTCGCCGACCCTGTTCGACGGAGTGACTCCCGGCTCGCGCCTGGCCCAGGAGGAGATCTTCGGCCCGGTCCTGGCGGCGATGCCGTTCTCCGCCTATGAGGACGCTGTGGCGATCTCCAACGGGGTCGCGCTTGGGCTGACGGCGAGCGTGTTCACGCGCGACCTGGCCACCGCCCACCGCTTTGCCCGCGACGTCCAGGCGGGATACGTGTGGATCAACGATGCCTCGCGTCACTTCCCCGGCACCGGCTACGGCGGTGTCAAGGACTCCGGTGTCGGCCGCGAGGAGGGCTTTGAGGAGCTCATGTCCTACGTGCAGCTCAAGAACGTCAACGTCCGGTTCGGGTGAGCCCGTGGCACGCGTGCGCCTGACCCTGGCCATCAACGACTACGACCACGTGCGGGATCTGGTGGAGGGCGACGTGCCGCTGGACGGGCTCGAGCTGACCTGGCTGCGCCTGCCCGTGGAGGAGACGTTCTTCCGCTTCATCCGTTACCGGGAGTGGGAGGTCACCGAGCTGTCGCTCGCCAAGTACTGCGCGCTGCGCGCCGACGGCGACGAGTCGGTGGTGGCGATCCCCGTGTTCCCCTCCCGCTGCTTTCGCCACTCGGCCATCTTCGTCCGGGACGACGGTCCGATTGATGATCCGGCGGCGCTCGCCGGAAAGCGGATCGGCATCCCGGAGTGGACGCAGACCGCCACGGTGTACGCGCGCGGGGTGCTCCAGCACCGCTACGGCGTCGACCTGCACGACGTCCGGTGGTTCCAGGCGGGAACCAACGAGCCGGGCCGGGTGGAGGGGGTGTCGCTGACCCTGCCTGAGGGGATCTCGCTGACCAGCCTCCCCGAGGCGACGCTGAACGACCTGTTGCTGTCGGGCGAGCTTGACGCGGTGATCGCCGCGCATCCGCCGACCGAGTTCAAGCGCGGCAGCGGCCGGGTGGTGAGGCTGTTCTCCGACTACCGCGCGGTGGAGGAGCGCTACTACGCCGACACCAAGGTGTTCCCGATCATGCACGTCATCGCGCTCCGGCGCGATGTCGTGGACCGCTATCCGTGGGCGGCGGCGAGCTTGATGAAGGGGTTCGAGGAGGCCAAGCGGCGGAGCCTGGAGCGCGCGGCGGACGGCAACGCGCCGAAGTACCCCATCCCGTGGAGCTTTGCCAACGCCCAGTGCGCCCAGGCCGTCTTCGGATCCGACTTCTGGCCCTACGGCATCGAGGCCAACCGCACGACGCTTGACACCTTCCTGCGCCAGGCTCACGAGCAGGGAGCCTGCGCGCGGCGCATGACCGCCGAGGAGCTCTTCCCGATCGAGCTCGCCGCCGCGTTCAGGATCTAGAGTCCGGCCGCCCGGATCATCTCCTGCGTGGGCCGATGACGCGCGACCGCCCGGTCGACGCGCTTGGTATCGCCGGAGTCGATCGCATCGACCAGGTCGGCGTGCACCCGCGCAAAGCCGACGAAGTCGAACCCCCCGATCTCGGCCTGGTTGACGCTGGCCTCCAGGAAGTCGAGCACCGCCACGTAGATGCTGCGCAGCGGCGCGTTGGCGCACAGCGCCGCGATCTGGCGGTGCAGGGTCCAGTTGGCGGCGAAGTAGGCGCCCGGATCCTCACCGGACATCCGCTTGAGGACCTGCTTGAGCGCCCGTATGTCAGACGCGCGGTGATACCGCGCGGCGTGCAGGCAGATCACGGGCTCCAGCGCGTCGCGGATCTCCAGGCTCTCGGTGTAGGCCAGCGCGCCCGACGAGAAGCCGAGCACCAGATGGCTGAAGGCCAGCCGTGTGGCCGCGCCGCCGACGAACACGCCGCCGCCCGGGCCCGGACGGGTCTCGACGATGCCGCGGGCCTCCAGCAGGCGTATCGCCTCGTTCAGGGTGGCCACGGCGACGCCGAAGCGATCCCGCAGCTCCTCCTTGGTTCCGACCCGCGCGCCCTGCTCGTATTCGGCCTCGATCATCTGCTCCAGCTCGCGCGCGACGGCCTCGGCGCGGGAGACCCGGGCCTGGAGGGGTTGGCGTTTGGGCTGGATTGCCATGGCTAATCATTATGGCTGTTTCACCGCGGCGCTCAGCGAGCCCCCTGTCTGGGCCAGCACCACCCGCGACCCGCGGGGGAGCGTCTGCGCCAGTCCGGCGACCACCCGCTGACCGCCGTCGAGCCGGATCGTCGCGAGGACCGAAGGGGCCGGATCGGCTCCGACGCGGCGATGCACCGTCGTCGTCTCCTCGACGGTTCCGCAGCGCTCCCGCTCGATGCGCCAGGCGCCCGCCCCGCAGTTGGGGCAGATCAGCCGGTGCGGGAAGTATCCGGCGTTGCAGGACTCGCACACCGACAGTTCGACGCCGGGGCGATCGGGGGTCACAACCGCTCCAGCACCGCGGCGCCGGCGGCCGCGCCGAAGCGGTAGAGGACCATGCCGTAGCCGGTGACGAGGGCATGACGGGCGCCGTCGACCTGCCGTCGTCCACCCCGGCCGCGCAGCTGCCGGACGGCCTCCACCACTCCGTGCAGGCCGCCGGCGGCGCCGGCCTGGCCGGCCGAGAGCAACCCACCCGACGGGTTCAGCGGCCAGCGCCGGCCGTCGATCACCGATCGGACGAACCGCGGCAGGTCGCCGTCGGGGACGAACCCCAGGGCGCGCAGCTGGGCCAGGACCATCGCCGGATAGTCGTCGTACACGCACATCACGTCGATCTCCGCCGGTCCGACGCCGGCGCCGGCCCACAGGCGGTCGGCGAACGTGGCGTGGCCCGGCTCCAGCCCGTCGCCGTCCTGCTGGTCGTGGTTGAAGCTGGCCTCCAGCGCGCGCACCGCCACGTGCGGGGCGGCGCTGCCGGCCGCCGTCGCCGCCGCCGGGGTGGTGACGATCAGCGCGTCCGCCCCCGCTACCCCCGGCGGGCAGTCATAGCGGCACAGCGGATCGGCGACCGGCGGCGCGCCCAGATACTCGTCGAGGGTGAGCGGCTCGCGGTACACGGCGCCCGGATTGCCGGCCGCCCACCGGCGCTGCGAGATGACCACGCTGGCGTAGTCGCGCCGCTCCAGTCCCCCCGCCCGCATCTGGCGCGTGGTCAGCATGGCGAAAAGGCTGTTGGGGCCGCCGTAGCCGATGGGGGCGAGGTGCTCGGCGGTGGCGCGGTTGAACGAGGCCTGGCGCCGGGCGATCTCCGCCGGACCCTGCGCGTCTCCGGCGAGGATGAGCACCGTCTCCGCGTCTCCGGACTCGACCGCCCGGCGGGCGTGGGCGAGCATGTTGATCGCGCTGGCCCCGCCGTTGGTGTCCTGCATGATCCAGCGCAGCGACAGCCCCAGCCGCCACGCGAGGTCAACAGCGTGATCGGGTGCCAGCGAGAACGACGACACCGCCAGTCCATCGACCGCCCGCGGGGCGAGGTCGGCCTCCGCCAGCGCGGCGCGCGCGGCCTGGGCCAGAAACCACGAGGTGGTCTGACCCGGTCGGGGGTGACGCGTGTAGGTCGCCTCGGCAGCCGCGGCGATCACCGCCGGCGTCACCGCTCAGCGCCTCAGCCGGTAGCCGGCCCGCTCGCGGTCCCAGGTCGTGTCGGTGACCCCGCGCGCCCGCAGCTCCTGCTTGCGCACCTTTCCGTTCTCGGTCAACGGCAGCTGATCGACCAGCTCGACGTAGCGAGGGATGGCGAAGTACGCCAGGCGCGGCTCGCAGTGCACCATCAGCGCCACCGGGTCGAGCGAGGACCCGGGCCTCGGCACCACCGCCGCCATCACCTCGTCCTCGGCGAGCTCCGACGGGACCGGGTACACCGCCACCGCGCCGACGTCGGGATGCTCCAGCAGCGTGCGCTCCACCTCCACCGAGGAGATGTTCTCACCGCGGCGTCGGATCGTATCCTTCCGCCGGTCGAGGAAGCGAAACCAGCCGTCGCCATCGCGGATGACCTGATCGCCGGTGTGGAACCAGAGGTTGCGCCACGCAGCGACGGTGGCCTCCGCCATCCCGTGGTAGCCCGAGGCGAGGCTGAACGGATGGCGCCCGCGCACGACGAGCTCACCGGGCGTTCCGGCCGGGACCTCGGCGTCGTGCTCGTCGACGACCCGGATTTCGAATTCATCCACCGCCCGGCCCAGCATGCCGGGCCGCTGCGGATCCTCGGGACGGCCGATGATGTGGCTGGTCTCCGTCGACCCGTAGCCGTCGACCAGCGTGATCCCGAAGCGCTGCCGGAAGGGCTTGTGCAGCGGCGCCGGAGTCGCCGGCGCGAGGGCGACGCGCACCTCATGGCGGGCGTCGCCGGGCGACTCAGGCTGGGCGAGGAGCATCCCGATCATGGCCCCGAGCAGGTAGGTGACGGTGGCCCCATGGCCGGCGGCCTGATCCCAGTAGCGTGACGCGGAGAAGCGCGGCTCGATGGCATAGGTCGCTCCGGCGACCAGCGCCTGAAACAGGCTGTTGATGGCGTTGGTGTGAAACAGCGGCAGCGAGGTGAACAGCACATCCTCGGCTCCGATTCCCAGCACCTCGCTGTTGATGATCCCCCACCAGAACAGTTGAGCGTGCGGGCAGCGGACGCCCTTGGCCGGCCCCGTGGTCCCCGACGTGTAGAGGATCACGAAGGTGTCGCCGGGGGCGCAGGGGGCGGGTGGCGCCACCGGGCCGCCGCCGGGCTCCGGCACGCGCGCCAGCGGATAGCCCGGCGGGACCTGCGCCGGCGGCGGCCCCAGCGACCATGCCCACCGCAGACCGGCGGGCGGGGGCACCCGCTCCAGCGCCGGAACCAGGTCGGGCTCCAGCACGAGCAGCCGCGGGTCGCAGTTGCGCAGGATGTGGGTGAGCTGCTCGCCGCGCAGCGCCGTGTTGATGGGGACGGCGACCGCCCCGGCCCAGGCGCAGCCGAGGATGAGGTCGAGCAGTTCGATCCGGTTGCCGCACAGGATCGCCACCCGGTCGCCGGGTCCGATCCCCACGTCGGCCAGCAGGCGCCCGGTGCGGGCGGCGGCATCGCGCATCTCCGCGTATGTGCGCGTGACCGCGCCGGGTGCGCGGATGAACGGCCGGTCTCCGAACCGCGCGGCCTGATGCTCCAGCAGCGCCGGCGCGGTCTGCGCGCCGAGCGCCAGGGCACGCAGCGGCGCTCTAGGCGACGGGGACGAGGCCGCCATCGACGCGGTAGTCGGCACCGGTGATCTGCCGCGCCAGGCCCGAGGCCAGGAACACCACCACCGCGGCGACATCCTCGGCCTCGCCCAGCCGCCCGAGCGGCATGCCGCGATCGCGGACATAGCCCTGGATCGCGTCCTCCCGGCTGACGCCCTGCTCGGCCGCCAGCTGTGTGAAGTGCGGCGACTGCTGGAACGGGGTGGTGCGGGTCGGGCCCGGCGAGACGCAGTTGCTGCGGATACCCGCGGCGGCGAACTCGTTGGCCAGCGCTCGTGAGAGCGTGAGGATCGCCCCCTTGGTGACGCTGTAGTCGACCAGGAAGGGCGCCGGAACCCGGGCGGTGTCGGAGGCGATGCTCACGATCGAGCCGGCGCCAGCGTCGAGCATGTGCGGGATGGCTGCGCGGCAGCAGCGCACCATGCTGAGGAAGTTCAGCTCCATCAGCTCCAGCCACTCAGCGTCCGACACGGCCAGGAAGCCCTCGCGGAACGGAGCCACACCCACATTGTTGACCAGGATCGCGAGCGAGCCGAAATGGTCCACCGCGCGGGCGACGGCTTCCTGGGATGCCGCGGGCCGACGCAGGTCGACGGCGATGCCCACCGCTCGGTCGCTCTCGATTCCGGCCACGGCCGCGCCGGGATCAAGGTCCACCGCCGCGACGCGCGCCCCCTCTGCCAACAGTGCCCGGGTGATGGCCAGCCCGATGCCCGCGCCGGCCCCGGTGATGACCGCCACAGTATCGGTGAGGCCGGTGTCCACGCCGGCCGATTGTCGCTTCCGGCCTGCTCCGGGGGCAAATAGAAGTTGCCCTGCGCAGCCATAGCCGACGGGCTATCGTGCGCACCTCGTGGTTGACGGGTCGCGCCCCGTTCGCATATATTCATTACAGCGGTCTTCGTCGTTCTACTGAGGAGAGAGTCGAAGTGATTGCAAGCCCGACGCGGCGCTTGCCCGCGGTGTCCTGCGCCTTGGCGCTGGCGCTGACGCTCGCGCTGGCAGCATGTGGCAGCTCGTCCAATAGCTCGGGCGGGGCCAGTTCGAGTGGCGGGGCCAGTTCGAGTGGCGGCGGGGCCTCACACGGGGGCGCGCTGAACATCGGCGTCATCTACCCGTTCACCGGCGCCAACGCCGACCAGGGCGCCGTGGGCATGGCGGGCTGCCTGGCCGGCGTCTCCGAGGTCAACGCGGCCGGCGGGGCGCTCGGACACACGTTCTCGTGCAAGCCGTTCGACACCAAGGGCGATCCGGCCGACGCCGTGCCCGCGGCCAATCAGATGATGGCCTCGGCGAGTCCGGTCATGGTGATCGGGGCATCCGACGACGCCGTCGCCACCGCGCCGATCGTCACCGGACAGCACGTTCCCAACTTCGCCACGATCGGCGATCCGCACTTCGACACCCAGACCAATCCATACTTCTACCGGCTGACACCGTCCGACGCGCTTCAGGGCGTCGCCCTCGGCTACTGGGCCGCCAAGCACGGTCACACCCACGCGGCGGCCGTGTTCACGAGCGATCTGGGAGCGCAGACCTCGGTGCCGCCGCTGCGCACCGAGTACGCCAAACTCGGCGGCAAGTTCGCCGCCGACGTGAAGCTGGCGCCCGGTCAGAGCTCATACCGCACGGAGATCTCCCAGATCATCGCCGCCCATCCCGACTCGCTCATCTCCGAGATGGACCCGCAGTCCTCCACCACGTTCCTGTCTGAGTACAAGCAGCTCAAGGGAAGCCTGCCGGAGGTGCTGGGTACCGAGCGCACCAGCAACAGCGACTGGATTCAAGCGGTGCTCGGCGGGATCGGCTCGCCGACGTTCGTCAAGTCCATCCGGTCGATCACACCCTACGTCCAGCTCACCGGTCCCGGCTATGACGCCTACAAGACCGAGTTGCTCAAGCTCGGCTCGCAGGTCAAGAATCCGGCTCAGTATGTTGGCCAGCCATATGCGATCTCGGACTTCGACGCGGTCAACATCACGGCCCTGGCGATGATCATGGCCAAGTCGACGAGCCCCAGCGTCTACAACGCCGACATCACCAAGGTCACCCAGCCCGGCGGAACCGTCGTCCACACCTTCGCCGACGCGCTGACGGCACTGAAGAGCGGGAAGACGATCCAATATGTCGGAGCCTCCGGGCCGCTGGTGTTCAACAAGTACCACAGCGCCGGCCGCGCCTTCTCGTACGACGTCTATGACCCGACGGCCAAGGCGATGAAGCCGACGACGGTGATACCGGGCACGGCGCTGAACGGCGGATGAACCAGATCACGCTCGCCCTCGGGTTCGGGCTGGTCACGGCGGCGATCCTGGCGCTCTGCGCCGTCGGCTTCACGCTGCAGTTCGGAGTGTCCAACATATTCAACCTGGCCTACGGCGACGTCATGACGGTCTCGGCCTTCGTCGCCTACGCCGTCAACGTGGACGCCCACGCCAGCATCTGGATCGCGATGCTGGCGGGGGGCGCCACCGGCGCCATCACGTCGATGGCCATCAACCGCTTCATCTACGTGCCGTTCCTGCGGCGCGGCACGGCGCTGTTCACCATGGTGATGGTGTCGCTCGCGGTGGCCACGATCGTCCAGAACGCGATCCAGGCCATCGCCGGAGACTCGTTTCGCAGCTATGCCCGGCTGAGCGAGTCCTCGCTGCACTTCGCCGGGATGATCCTCACCCCGACGCAGCTCATCATCATCGGCGTCGCCATCGTGGCGATGATCGGGCTGCACGCCCTGCTTCGCTACACCCGGATCGGGAAGGCGATGCGGGCGACGGCGGGCGATGCCGAGCTGGCCCGCAGCTGCGGGATCGCCACCGGCCGGGTCACGACCATCGCCTGGGGCCTCTCCGGCCTGCTGTGCGGGATCGGGGGCGTCGCGCTGGCGCTCAACCTGGCCAGCTTCGACTTCACCTTCGGCAATGCGTTCCTGCTGGTCATCGTCGCTGCCGCCGTGTTCGGCAGCGTGGGGCAGCCCTATGGAGCGATGGTGGGCGCGCTGGTGATCGGCATCGTCAGCGAGGAGGCGGCGATCATCTCGCCATCGCTCAAGCAGGTGGTGGCGTTCGCCATCCTCGTCGTCATCCTCCTGGTGCGTCCCAACGGCCTGTGGCGCGCCGGATTCGTGCAAAAGATGAGTGTGGCCGCACGATGAGCACCGCCTACCAGTACTACGCGATCACGCTGCTGGTGTACTTCGGCGTGAACACGATCGCCTGCTGGGCGCTGAACCTCCAATACGGAGTCAGCGGCGTGCTCAACTTCGCCTTCATCATGTTCCAGGCCGCCGGCGCCTACATTGCCGGCGTCCTGACGCTGGGGCCGACGACGAACCTCTCCTTCCAGCAGTACATCCTCGGCGCCTCGCTGCCATTCCCGCTCCCGTGGTTGCTGGCGGCCGCCGTCGGGGGGCTGCTCTCCTTCCTCGTGGGGACCTTCGCCTTCCGGCCCGAACGGCGCGACTACCAGGCGATGGTGATGCTCGTGGTGTCGATCATCGCCAGCATCCTCGTCGTCTCCCAGGGGTCGTGGTTCAACGGTCAGAGCGGGCTGGCGGCGATTCCCAAGCCCTTCCAGGCCAAGGTCGGCTATGACCTCGTCGGCTACGGCTGGTTCTACGTCGCGCTGACGGCGGCGGTCGTCATCGTGGTCTACATCCTCGTCAGCCGGATGACGGCAGCCCCCTGGGGCCGGCGGCTGCGGGCGATGCGCGAGAACAGCGAGGCCCTCGAGGCTCTCGGCGTCCACGTGCGCCGGGAGAGCATGACCGTGTACGTGGTGGGCGGCGCATTGGCCGCCCTGAGCGGCGCTGTCCTCGTACAGTTCATCGGCGCCTGGTCGCCGGGATCCTGGGGCACGCCGGAGACATTCCTGTACTTTGTGGCCATCATCATCGGGGGTGCCGGCAACAACTTCGGCGCGATGCTCGGCGGCGCCCTCGTCCTGGGCGTCTTCCAGGAGGGCCTGCGCTACCTACCGTCCTTCGGCTACACCGGACTGGCCGAGGCGATCCAGTTCATGTCCCTCGGCATCCTCATCCTGGCGTTCCTGTGGTTCCGGCCCGGCGGCCTGGTGCCGGAGCGTCGCCGCCGTTTCGGTGCCGACGGATGACAGCCGCGGCGCTGGACGCAGCGGGAGGAGGTGACGTCGCGCCGCACGGTGCCGTTCCTGCACTTGAGGTGCGCGACCTCCGGATCGATTTCGGGGGTGTCCACGCCGTCGCCGGAGCGTCCTTCGCCGCTCCGGCCGGTCAGATCACCGGGCTGATCGGACCCAACGGGGCCGGCAAGTCCACCGCGATGAAGCTGATCGCCGGCTCGCTGCGCCCGAGTTCGGGCGAGGTCCTGTACCACGGCGAGAACATCGCCGGGGAGCCGGCCTGGCAGGTGGCGCGCCGCGGGTTGATCCGTACCTTCCAGCTCTCCAGTGAGTTCGCGCGGCTGACGGTGATCGAGAACCTGCTCGTGGCCGCGCCCGGCCAGCGCGCCAGCACGCTGGGCGGGGCGCTGCGCGGCAAGCGCTACTGGCGTCGCCAGCAGGCCGAGCTGGTGCAGCGGGCCCGCCAGATGCTCAGCGAGTTCGACCTGCTGACCAAGGCCGACGAGTACGCCGGGACGCTGAGCGGCGGTCAGAAGCGGCTGCTGGAGATGGCCCGCGCGCTGATGGCCGAGCCCAAGATGCTGCTGCTCGACGAGCCGCTGGCGGGCGTCAACCCCACGTTGCGTCTCACCGTGGAGGACCATCTCCGTCGTCTGCGCGACCAGGGGCTGACGATGGTGATGGTCGAGCACGAGCTGGGCGCGATCGAACGGTGCTGTGACTCGGTCATCGTGATGGCTCAGGGACGGGTGCTGGCGACCGGGAGCATGGAGGAGATGCGAGCCAACGAGGAGGTCGTCGATGCCTACCTCGTCGGCTGAGCGCCGCAGTCCCGCGCTCCTCGAGATCGACCGCCTCAGCGCCGGCTACGGCCAGGCGCCCGTCGTGAGCGACGTCACCATAACCGTCGCCCGCGAGGAGGTGGTCACGGTGGTGGGGCCCAACGGGGCGGGCAAGAGCACGCTGCTGAAGACCGTCCTCGGGGTCCTGACTCCGATGGACGGCCGGATCACGCTCGCCGGCGAGAGCATCGGCGGCCTGCGGACCGACCAAATCGCTCGGAAGGGGGTCGGCTACGTGCCGCAGGTCCGGGACGTGTTCGAGACACTCACCGTCAAGGAGAACCTGGAGATGGGCGGGTTCGTGCTCGGGCGCCGTGAGGTGGAGGTCCGCGTTGCCGAGGTGATGGAGGTCTACCCGGCGCTGGCCGCGATGCGCGATCGCCACGGCGGCAACCTCAGCGGCGGCGAGCGCAAGATGCTGGCGATGGGCCGCGTGCTCATGACGCGTCCCAGCCTGCTCGTCCTCGACGAGCCGACCGCCGGGCTCTCCCCTCAGCTCGCGCACGATCTGCTGCACGAGCACGTGGCCCGGCTGGCTTCGACGGGGGTGGGGATCCTGCTGGTGGAGCAGCATGCGCGCGACGCGCTGTCGATTTCGGATTGGGCGTACGTGCTGTCGGCCGGGCAGGTGGTCCTCCAGGACAGGGCCTCCGTGCTGCTGGAGCGCCCCGACATCCACGAGATCTTCCTCGGCCGCACCGCCGCCGCCGTGGAATGACTCCGGCGCAGGTGGCCGTGAGCGACCCCTGGGATCGGCTGCTGGCGCCGCTGCTCCGCGCCCGGCGCTTCGACGAGGCGCTCGTCGACGAGGCAGGTCTGGTCACGGGCGTCTTCCACGTGTCGATCGGGATGGAAGCCACCTCTGCCGCGCTGGCCTGCGTGCGCTCGCCGGATGACGTGATCATGCTCGGTCACCGAAATCACGGGCACCTCGCCGCGCTGGGCTCCGACTTCGAGCTGCTGTACCGCGAGTTGCTCGGGCGCGACGGCGGACCCCAACGGGGCCGGGCCGGGTCCCTGCACCTCGCCGATCCCGGTCGGGGCGTGCCCTATACCAGCGCGATGCTGGGGGGCGGAGCCGCGCTCGGCGCGGGGCTGGGCCTGGCCAAGCGCCGTCGCGGCGCGCCGGGCATCGTGGTCGCCTGCTTCGGCGACGGAGCGATGGGCGAGGGGATCATCTACGAGACGCTGAACCTCACCGCCGCCTGGCGGGTCCCGATGCTCTTCGTCTGCGAGAACAACTCGCCGGCGGGCCGCGAGGGCGCATTGGCACGGCTGGCCGAGGCCCACGGCGTCGAGAGCGCCGTCGTCGACGGCCGCCGGCCGCGGGACACGCTGGCCGCTCTGGCCCAGGCGGCGGGCCACGTCCGCCAGGACGGCGGCCCTCGATTCCTGGAGGTGGGCTCCGAGCCATGGCCGGGCAACTCGACGTTCCTGCCGCACCCGACACCGTGGCTTGATCTGGCGTCCGCCGACGACCCGCCGCACGACGCGTTCGAGGCGGGTGACCCGGTGCGCGCGGAAGCGCGGGCACTGCTGTCCGGCGGCAGGCCCGTGCGGGAACTGCAGGACCTCGATGCTCAGGTCACGACGCAGGCGCGTCGCGCGCTCGCGTCTGCGGCGGGGGCTCCGCTGGCGCCCGCCTCGGTCGTGCTTGACTCGGTCTGGGCACCGGCGTGACGCAGATGCTCTCCTACCACGAGGCGCGCACGCGGGCGGTGACGAGGGAGCTGGATGCGAACCCCGCCGCGGTGGTGATCGGGCACTCGCTGTCGCTGCCGTTCAACCCCGACGACGGCCTCGCGGCGCGCCATCCGCATCAGGTCGTGGCTCCTCCCTACAGCGAACTGGCCACCGCCGCGGCGGGAGTCGGGGCGGCCATGGGCGGCCTGCGCCCGCTGGTGGCGCTCTCGACCGCCAGCTTCATGTTCTACGCGTGGCCGGCCGTCGTCAACGAAGCGCCGCTCGTACGCTACCTGTCCGGAGGCGCGGTCCAGGCGCCGGTCGCCTTCCACGTCCACGGCGGATCGCGCCGCGGCGGCGGTCCGCAGCACGAGCACTCCCCCCAGGCGATGCTGCAAAACGTCCCGGGACTGCGCGTGCTGGTGCCCGGCACCCCGGCGGACATCGACGCCGCGCTGCATGCCGCACTCACCGGCGCCGATCCGACCGTCATCTTCGATCACGTCCTGCTCGCCGACACGCGGGGGCCGGTTCCCGAAACGCCGGCCGTCGCACCCGCCGCCGGCCTTCTGCACGAGGGTGGTGACGCCCTGGTGGTCGCCTCGGGGGTGATGACGCCGCGCGCGCTGAGGGCCGCCGCCGAGCTTCGGTCCGACGGCGTCGAGGTGGCGGTACTCAACGTCCCGGTGGTCGCCCCGGCGCCACTCGAGCACGTGCTGGACGTCGCCGGCGGCTACCCGGCGGTGGCGTTCGCCGACGAATCGCGCGGTCCGGGATCGCCGGCGAGCTATCTGATGGCGGCGCTGCTGCAGCGGCGCGGCGACGTGCGGGCGGCGCTGGTGTGCAGCGGGGGAGCGCCGGCGCCCTTCGCCCCCCATCTGCTGGATGAGATCGTGCCCACCAGCTTCCGCATCGCCGCGGCGGTCCGGGAGCTCATCAGAGGAGCAGACCGGTGATCGACGACATCTTCGTGTTCGACAACGTGATCCACGTGTACGACATGTCGGAGGCGAACGTGCGCCCCGATGACGCCGCCCGGCAGGGCCGGGACTCGATGCTCGCCATCGGGGGCGCCCTGCGGTGGCCCGGGTTCGCCTCCGGCGGCATGCAGTTCGACAAGCGCTGGACGGCGGAGGAGATGTACGACCTCGTCTTCGTGCAGGCGCCGACCGATATGGCGATGGCCCAGGTGGTGCCCATCTTCGAATGGTTCAACGACTTCTTCGCGCCGGTCCAGGCTCAATACGAGATGGCCCAGCGCTATCCCGAGCGCGTTCTGTTCTGCGGCGGCGTCGATCCGATCCACCGCGGGCTCGACGACGCCCTGGACCACATCGACCACCAGATCCGGGAGCTGGGCGCGTGTTCGATGAAGTTCTACAACGGCCACGTCGACCGTTCCTGGCGCTGCGATGACGAGCGGATCGCCTACCCGATGTACGAGCGCTGCCGGGACCTGGGGGTCAGCACGATCCAGTTCCACAAGGGGACTCCGTTCGGGCTACAGCCTCTGGAGGCGCTGTCCCCGCTGGATCTCCAGGCGCCGGCTCGCGACTTCCCGGACATGAACTTCATCATCCACCACCTCGCGTTCCCCTACTTCGAGGAGGCGGTTTCGCTGGCGGCCCGCTTCCCGAACATCCATCTGGCGCTGTCGGGCAGCCTCAACCTCGCCGTGATCGCCCCACGCCTGGTCCAGGAGCAGCTCGGCCGCCTGCTGGCCGAGGTGGGGGTGCATAAGCTCCTGTGGGGGTCGGAGGCGGCGCTGGCCGGGGGGCCGGCACCGTACCTGCGGGCGTTCATGGACCTACAGATCCCGGCGGACCTCCGCGACGGATACGGGTATCCGCAGATCACGCGGGAGGACAAGGAGCTGATCCTGGGGCGCAACTTCGCCGAGCTGATGGGCATCGATATCGACGCGCGGCGCGGGGCGCTGGCCGGGGTGCCCCGATGACCGGCGCCCTGGCTCCGGACGCTCACCAGCTCGCGCGGCGGGTCGCGCAGGTGTCCCGGGCGATGGCCGCGCACGGCGGTGGCATTGACCTCGTCGGTGTCGACGCGCGCGGCCAGGTGCGGGTCCGCTTCACCGGCCTGTGCGCCGGGTGCCAGCTGCGGCCGCTCACCTTCATGGAGACGATCGAGCCGGCGATCACCGCGCTGCCGGGGGTCACCGGGGTGCGGGCGGACGGCGCGCGCATCTCGGAGGAGGCTCTAGCGCGGCTTCGCCACTATCACAATTTCAAACCTATTCATTCGGATGATTCGTCGTTATAGTGAGATGTGCGGTGACCGCATCATCCTCGTCACTCACCTCCTCCGCGGCGGCTGATCTCATCGAGCGAGCGCGAGGCCTGTTCCCGCTCATGCGGGAGCGGGCCCGCCGAAGCGAGGACGAACGTCACCTCCTGCCCGAGATGGTGGAGGCGTTCACTGACGCCGGACTCATCCGCACGCTTGTGCCGGCCCGGTACGGTGGGGAGGGACTGGGCCTCACCGATGCCCTCGACGTGACCATCGAGCTCGCACGCGCATATGGTTCGATGGGCTGGGTGGGATCGTTCTGGAGCGATCACCCGCATTGGGTGGGCTTCTATCCCGAGGCGGCCCAGAACGAGGTGTGGGCCGATGGTCCCGACGCCCGCATCGCCACCTCGTTCGTCCCGGTCGGCAGGGTGGAGCGCCGCGATGGCGGTTTCCTGCTCTCCGGCGAATGGGCGTGGGCCAGCGGTGTCGGACACAGCTCCTGGGTGATGCTGGGGGGGATGGTGGCGCGGGACGGAGAGCCACCGGAGAACCGGCTGTTCCTGGTCCCGGTCTCGGAGGTCACCGTCGTCGACACCTGGTTCAACGCCGGTCTGCGCGGCACTGGTTCGGACAACGTCGTCGCCGACCGCGTGTTCGTGCCCGATTACCGGACGCTGGTGATGTCGAGCGTGCGCGAGGGACGGCCGCCGGGCGCGGCGGTCAACGCCGACCCGCATTTCCGGGCGCCGCTGATGACCCACGCCGGATATGCGATGGTCGGCCCCGCGATCGGGATCACGCGGGGCGTGATCGAGGACTGGGCCCTCAGTGCGCGCAGCAAGGCTCACTCGTACACCCGTGAGCAGGTGGCGGCGGCGCTCCCGATGCAGCTTCAACTGGCCGAGAGCGCGGCCCTCGCCGATACGGCCGAGATGTTGGTCCGCGGCTGCCTGGAGCGCGTGCAGTCAGGCGATCCGCTCGATGTGGAGGACCGGGTGCGCCATCGCCGGGACATCAGCTTCTCCGCGCGCCTGCTGACGCGGGCGGTCGACGATCTCATGCAGACCGCAGGCGCCTCGGCCCTGCGCGACGAGAGCCCGATCCAGCGCGGATGGCGCGACGTGCGCACGATCGCGTGCCACGTGATGCTCAACTTCAACGCGGCCGCCGAGAACTACGGCCGCCACGCGCTCGGCCTCCCGCT
The DNA here is from genome assembly GCA_963764125.1 of uncultured Solirubrobacteraceae bacterium. Taxonomy (GTDB): domain Bacteria; phylum Actinomycetota; class Thermoleophilia; order Solirubrobacterales; family Solirubrobacteraceae; genus Palsa-465. Next base: position 14 of record CAVXRR010000035.1, on the reverse strand, counting down.
CAATCCACGCGACC
>CAVXRR010000034.1:0-85072 GCA_963764125.1 uncultured Solirubrobacteraceae bacterium | reverse complement strand
GCTCTCTGAGCTGGAGGCGGTCGAGGACCTGCTGGCCCGCGGCAACGGGGCCGCCCGGCAGGTCGTCGTGTACGAGGCCAACCACGATCTGCGCGAGGTGATGGCGGAGATCGTGGCCGCCACAGTGGTCTGAAGCGGGAACTGCCCGCCCGCTCGTCACGGGAAAGCGTCTCAGACGAGGCCGAGGCGGTTCTACAATCGGATCGTGAGCACCGGCGGACCAGACCTCTTCGTGATCTGCAAGAGCTGCGGATCGGAGGTCAGCCCCTACATCACCGAGTGTCCGTACTGCGGCAATCGGCTGCGCAAGCGCGCCCCCAAGCTCGACCGGGATCAGCGCGTGGCCGAGCGCAAGGCGCGCCGCCAGGCGCCGCCGCTGCTGACCCGGCTCAAGCGCGACGAGATCCCCGGCATCCGCGGCGACACCCGCCCGTACGCGACGATCCTGCTCGTCGTCCTCGGGCTGGTCGGCTGCCTGCTGTGGCGCACCAACCTCGGTGGGACGCAGGGCAACCTCATCGTCGCCGGGCAGCCCGGGTCGGAGTGGTGGCGGCTGTTCACGGCCGCCTTCACCTACGACAACGTCGGCTACGCGCTGATCACCCTGGGCACGGTGGGTCTCTTCGGCTGGCTGCTCGAGCGCCGGCACGGTCCGTTCCCGGTGCTGGCGATCTTCATCATCGGTGGGGTGGGTGGCCTGGCCGCCACGACGGCGATCGATCCCAACGCGGTCCTGCTGGGCGCTCAGGGCGGTGCGCTGGCGCTCGTGTGCGCCTGGGCGACGCCGGACCTGCTGACCCTGCGCTCCGGTGGCGAGGTCGAGGGCGACCTCATCGGCGCCGGCGTGATCGCGGTGGCGGTGGCGCTCATGCCGCTGGCCGACCCCGCCGCCAGCTGGGTGTCTGACGCCGTGGGCATCGTCGCCGGGTTCGCCGTCGGGATCCCGCTGGCGCTCATCGGCGAACGCTGACGCGGTCGGCCGGGCCCGTCTCGGCCTCCGGGGCCCGTGCGACGGCGCCGATCTATGATCCGGCGCGAGTGCCGGAGCGCGCCTACACAGACGCTGAGCTCGATGCCGCCATCGCCGAGCTCACTGACCCGACGCGGTTGCAAGATGCCCAGGACGTCGTCATGCGCGCCGCTCCGTCGCTGCAACGCGTGCTGGCCGCGGCCATCGCCGAGGGCGGGTGGTTCGACGCCGCCCACGAGCAGGCCGTCCGCGAGGCGGCCGCGGAAGCCGAGGGCGAGGCGCGGCTGAGGGCGGTGAAGACGCTGCTGGCCGAGGAGACGCGACTGGGGATGCTGGTGGGAGTCGCGGTCGGCTTCGAGCTGTCGCGCGCGCTGCAACGCACTGACCCCGAAGACCAACAGGAGGACTAGACCCACGATGGACGTCCGTTTTCTCGGCCACGCCTGCTTCAGCCTGTCTGACGGTGACACCACCGTCCTGATCGATCCGTTCCTCACCGGCAACCCCAAGGCCGCCGCCTCGGCCGACGAGGTCGCCCACCACGATCCTGCTCACCCACGGCCACGGCGACCATGTCGGCGACACCGTGGGGATCGCCAAGCGCACCGGAGCGCCGGTGGTGGCGATCACCGAGCTGGCCGGCGAGCTCGAAGGGGAGGGGCTGGAGGTCGTCAACGCCAACCTCGGCGGAACCGCCACCTTCGACTGGGGCTGGGCCAAGCTCGTGCCGGCGTGGCACACCTCGACCACGCCCAAGGGAACCGTCAACACCCCGGCCGGGCTGCTGGTCAACTTCCAGGACACGCTCGTCTACCACCTGGGCGACACCGCGCTGTTCTCCGACCTGTCGCTGGTGGGCAAGCGCCGCCAGGTCGACATCGCGCTCATGTGCATCGGCGGCCACTTCACCATGGACCGCTTCGACGCCGTCGACGCCGCCGACTTCGTCGGGGCCAAGACCGTGATCCCCTGCCACTACAACACCTTCCCGCTGGTCGAGACCGACGCGCACGCGTTCAAGGCCGACGTGGAGTCGGCGACGAGCTCGATGGTGGTCGTGCTCGAGCCGGGCGAGACCCACACGGCATGACCCACGCCATCGTCCTCATCCAAGCGGAGGGATCGGCGCTGGCGACGCTCGGCGGCGAGCTGGCCGGCATCGAGGGGGTGGCCGAGGCCTACTCGGTCACCGGCGAATGGGACTTCGTGGCCATCCTGCGGCTGCGCGAGCAGGAGATGCTCGCGCAGGTCGTCACCGGCAAGCTGTCCCAGCTCTCGGGCGTCCGCCGGACGCAGACGATGGTCGCGTTCGAGGTCTACTCGCGCCACGACCTGGAGGCGCTGTTCTCGGTCGGCCAGTAGGCCGGGGCTAAAGCCCGCGCACGCCCGCCGCGGCCAGCGCCTGGTCGAAGGCGTTGGCCATGGCGTCGTAGGTGTAGGGCTGGACCGCGGCGTGGGCGGCGACGCCCAGGCGCTCGCGCAGCGCGCCGTCCGCCAGCACTAGATCGATCGATCTAGCGAGAGCGGCGGGATCGCCGGGGGCGATCACCAGGCCGGTCTCGCCGTCGCGCACCAGTCCCCCCGCGACGGCGCCGACGGCGGTGGTGGCGATCATCGGCCGCGACTGCTCGAAGGCCTCGTTGCAGACCAGGCCCCACGGCTCCTTGAAGCGCGGGGTGGGGATGGAGGGAAGCAGCGCGAACACCGACGCGGCGTAGGCCGCCGGGAGCTGCGCGCGGGGGAGGGCGCCAAGGGCGCGCGTGCGCGGCAGCGCGGCGATGCGGGGAGCCAGCGGACCGTCGCCGACGACGACCAGCGTCCCCTCCCCAGCTCACCGACGGCCAGGCCTCGGCGATGACGTCGACGCCCTTCTCCGGCACGAGGCGTCCGGCGTAGAGGACGAGCGGGCCGTCGCCGAGCCCGTGGGCGGCCCGGAACGCCGCCACCTCGTCCCCGGTCACCGTGCGCCGGAACAGCTCGGGCTCCACGGACTGGGGGGCGACGAAGACGTCGGAGTCGCGGCCCCGGATCGAGGCGACGAACCGGCGGACGTGCTCCCCGTAGGCCAGCACCGCATCGGAGTGGCGGAAGATGCGGCGGGTGACCGGCAGCGCCACGGCGTGCGACAGGGACCGTGGCTGATGCCAGATCGAGGCCCAGAACACGAACGGCTTGCCGTAGCGGTGCGCGCCCGCATAGGCCGCGGGCAGCAGCGCGCCGCCGGCGAAGGGGGCGATGACGGCGTCGTAACGGCGCCCGAGCGCCAGCGCCTCGCCGAGCCCGCGCAGGCGGCGGGCCGGGAAGTCGGCGGCGGCGAGCTGGGCGTCCAGGTCGGCGAACCAGGCCGGCGCGTAGCGCTCGCCGCCGCCGTAACAGAGCACCTCGATGTCATGGCGCTGGGCCAGCAGCCGGTACAGCGGGAGCCGGTAGTCGCTCAGGTACGTGGTGAGGATGGCGATCGTCACGGCGACGCATGATGGCGACAGCGACCTGTCTATGCTCGGCGCGATGAGGCTCCGCGCGTCACTCGTGGCGATCGTCACGTGCCTGGGCCTCGCCGCCTGCGGCGGCTCGTCGCACAGCTCGAGCACCCAGGCGACGGCCACGCCGGCGGCGCAGACGACGAGCTCGGCACCGGCCGTGACGACCAGCGCAGCCGGCACCGCGACCACGACGACCGCGACCACCTCGGCTCCGCCCGAGGTCCCCAAGGCCAAGACGCAGAAGCACCACGGCCAGCACACCGGCCGCGTCTCAGGGCGCCCACGTGCAGACCAACGTGACCGTCGCCGCCAACGGCGGCGTCTCGCCGCCGGTCGTTTCGGTGCCCTCCGGCGTCGGCGTCGAGCTCCACGTCACCAACCACGGCACCGGCGCCGCCACGGTCGCGCTGAGCGTCCCGAGCCACCCCAGCGTCCACGTCGCCCCCGGAGCGGGCGCCACGCTCAGACCGGCGGGCTGAAGGACGGGACCTACCGGATCCTCGTCAACGGGACCCCGCGCGGTCAGCTCATGATCGGGGCCCAGGGCGGCCCATAGGCCGTGGCGGGCCGGTCGGCGGGACGCCGTCAGCCGATCCGCGAGCCCGGCTCCGCGCCCCGGTCGGGCCGCAGCAGCACCACGCCGCGCTCGTCGTCGAGCGCCCCCAGCACCAGCACCTCGGAGAAGAACGGCCCGATCTGGCGCGGCGGGAAGTTGACCACGCCCACCACGAGCGTGTCCTGGAGCTCCTCGCGGGAGTAGTGGGTGATCTGGGCCGAGGAGCGCTTGACGCCGATCTCCGGGCCGAAGTCGATCGTCAGCTTCCACGCGGGCTTGCGGGCCTCGGGGAAGTCGTCGACCGCGACGACGCGGCCGACGCGCATGTCGACCGCCATGAACTGGTCGAAGTCGATCAACGGTGCGCGAGCGCGAGGCCTCGCGTCCCCACCAGTGTGCACGCGGGTGCGGAAGAAGGCGAGGGTGTGGGACTGCTCGCCGGTCGGCTGCGGGGTCGTCGTCGACGGCGTGGTCGCGGACGGCTGCGGCGTCGTGGACGACTGCGGGGTGGTCTGCGACTGCGGGGGCGTGGTGGTCGTCGGCGACGTGGTCGTCCCGGTGGTCGGCGTGCCCGTCGTGGTCGTCCCGGTGGTCGGCGTCGTCGTGGTGGTGGTGGTCGTCGTCGTCGTCGTTGTCGTCGGGGTCGTCGACTGTGTCGTCGTGCCCGTCGTCGGGGTGGCGGCGGTCGTCGTGGGCGACGCGGCGGAGCTGGCCGGCGGCGGCGTCGTGGCCACCGGCGTGGGCGCGCTGGGCAGGACCGTCGGGTCAGACTGGGTCTGCGTCCGCCCGGTCACCGGCGGCTTGGCCGCGACGGTCGTCGGGGTCGGTCGAGGTCGTGCGTGGTGGCGGTGGTGTCCGTGGTGGTGGTCTTGGTCGCCTTCGGCCTTGGTCACCTTGGCCTTCTTCTTTGCCGCGCTGCGGGCGTCCTTGCCGGCGGCGGCCTTGCCGTGGACCGAGGAGCGGGGCTCGGCGTAGGCGCGGGCCGAGGGCGACGGCGTGACCGACGCCGACGCCGATGCCTGCTGGGCCGGCGCGCTGGACGCCGGGGTCTGGGCCACGGTGGCCTTGTGCAGGTGGCGGTGCGTCGGAGTGCCCGGCCTCCACGGCGCCCGCGGTGACGAGGGCCGCCGCGGCCAGCCCGGCCGCCGCCTTGCCGGCGAGCGCGCCGATGCCCGCCGAGATGAGCCCGCTGGAGCCCGCCGCCGCGCCACCGGCCACCGCGGTCGTTCCGGCCACCGCGCCGGCACCGCACTCCCGCCCCGGCGCCCGCGGCACCCGCACCGGCACCGGCACCGGCGGCACCGGCGGTCGCGCTCGAGGCGGCGGCGGTCGCCGAGGCGGTCGAACCCGAGGCGGCCGAGTGGCCCAGGTGCAGGAACAGGAGCTTGTGGAACATCGCCATCGGCCCGACCGGCAGCAGCGCGGCGAGCGCGCGGTTGGTCTTCTTGAGCTCGGTGCGGAAGGTGCTGCAGCGCTTGCAGCTGCGCAGGTGGCGGCGGACGAGCGGGGTGGGCCGGCGCTGGAGGCCCTCGGCGATCTCGGCGAGCTCGATCCGGACCTGGTCGCAGGACAGCAGGCGGGCCTCGGCGGCCTCGGCCAGGGAGACCCGCGCGCGAACGAGCAGCGACTTCACCGAGGGGACGGTCGTCTCCATCGCCTCGGCGATCTGCTCGTAGGAGAGGGCGTCCATCTCGCGGAGGACGAGCGCGGTCTTCTGGGTCTCGGGCAGCTCGTGGATGTCGCCCACGAGGAGCCGGAACTCCTCGCGCTCGTGCACCTTGTCCGCGGTGGTGGCGCCGTGCTCGGAGAGGTGGTGGTCCATCGAGTCCACGCCGATCGCCTGGGCGCGCCGCAGGTGGTTGAGGCTGCGGTTGCGCGCGATCCGGTAGAGCCACGGGCGGACGTTGATCGGCCGGTCGTCGGCGAGGATCGCGTTGAACGCCGCGGTCATGACCTCCTGGAGCACGTCCTCGGCGTCCTCGCGCGAGCCGAGCAGGTGCCGGCAGAACGCCATGAGCCGCGACTCGTAGCGGGAGAGGAGGACCTCGAACGCGGTCGTGTTCCCCCGGCGCAGGAGCGAGATGAGCCGCTCGTCGGACTGCAGGCGCAGCAGCGCCGACCGCCCGTGCAGCCCGACCCCGCCCGAGTATTTCAGCGCTGAGACTTCCATCCGGCTCGTGTGGGTGTGACTCCCTTCTACCCGCGCAGGACACCGTAGCAGCGCATAAGTTGCGGTCCGCGCAGCGCATAGTTGCCGCGGTTTGGGGAAGGATCGCCGGGAACCTGGCCGGAAACCAGACCGTTGTAGAGGGACCCGAGGAGGGGCCGGACGCGTGCGGATGTACCCGGGGAGGGACTCGAACCCTCACGCCATAAAGGCAGTCGCTCTTAAGGCGACCGTGTCTGACCAATTCCACCACCCGGGCAGGGCCTCGGACGGTATCGATTTGCGCGCCCATCGCCAAGCTCTGCGGGGTTTTCGCCGCCGACGGTTGCCAATTGACAGGCGAATGGAGCGCTTGCTAGGTTCGAATTCCGGTGTATTGCGGCGGGAGTCCAGGCCCGCTGCGCGAGGAGATCGATTGGTGAGGTCGCGGCGATGCGCAACTCAAGTGTGATCGGCCGTGTCGCCGCCGTGGCGGCGGTCGCGGTCGCCCTTGTCGCGGTCGCGATCATCGTGCTCTCCAGCGGGAGCACCTACCAGGTGCGCGCGGTGTTCGCCAACGCCAGCCAGATCGTCAGCGGGGACCTCGTCGAGGTCTCGGGCAGCCTCGATCGGCACGGTCTCCAACATCGCCCTGACCCCCGGCGGGCAGGCCCAGCTCACCCTCAACATCACCAACCACGCCTACGACCCGCTGCGCCAGGGCACGCAGGCGACGATCCGCGAGCTCTCGCTGTCGGGCATCGCCAGCCGCTACGTCGACCTGCACCTGGGCCCGGCCAGCAACGCGGCGATCCACGCCAACGGCGTCATCCCCACCGCCGACACCACCAGCGAGGTCGACCTCGACGAGATCTTCAACACGCTGAACGGCCCCACGCTCAAGGGCCTCCAGGACGTCTTCCAGGGCTCGGCCTCGCAGGTCAAGGGCGCCGGCCAGAAGATGCAGGCGGCCTTCCAGTACCTCAACCCGGCGGTCGCCGCCTCCAGCGCCCTGTTCCGCGAGCTCAACCGCAACACCGGCGACTTCACCAACTTCATCACCAAGACGGGCAAGCTCGTCTCCGACGTCGCCACGCGCAGCTCTGACCTCTCCGGCCTCGTCTCGCACCTGTCGACCACCACCCAGGCGCTGGCCAACCAGCGCGTCGCCCTGGGCCAGTCGCTCCAGCGCCTGCCCGACTTCATGCGGCTGGCCAACACGACGTTCGTCAACCTGCGCTCGGCGCTCGACGACCTCAAGCCGCTCGTCGACGACTCCAAGCCGGTCGCGCCCAAGCTCCAGAAGCTGCTCGTGCAGCTGCGGCCGCTGGCCCGCAACTCGGTGCCGACGCTCAACGACCTGTCGAACATCATCCACCGGCCGGGCGCCGACAACGACCTCATCGAGCTCGACCAAGCTCGGCGTCCCGCTGTCGGCCGCCACCGTCCAGAACGTCACCGCCAACGGCAAGGTCCGCGCCGGCGCGTTCCCCGAGTCGACCACCGCGCTCAACGACTCCACCCCCGAGCTGGCCACCGCCCGCCCCTACGCCGTCGACCTCACCGGCTGGTTCGAGGGCTACACGCACCCGGGCACCATCGACGCCAACGGCGGCTCGAGCCGCATCGCGCCGGTCATCGGCGTCGGCTCGGTCGAGAACGGCGCGCTGAACCTCCTGCCGTCGTTCACCGACCCGACGCTGCGCAGCATCCTCGCCTTCGGCGGGCTGGGCGGCGTCACCGGCTCGGGCAGCAACAACCCCACCAACTCGCAGGGCGTGCTCGTCACCGGCCAGGGCGATCGCTGCCCGGGCTCGATGGAGCGCGGGGCGGTCTACTACCCGGAGAGCGGGTTCCCCTGCAACCCGTCCGAGGTCCCGACCGGTAAATGAAACGGATCCTGATCTCAGGCGCGCTGCTGCTGGCCGCCGCCGCGTTCGTGTTCCTGGCCACCGGCGCCTCCAAGGGCACGGCGCAGGGCACGTACAAGATCGAGTTCCAGAACGCCTTCGGCCTGGTCACCGGCGCCGACTTCAAGGTCGCCGGCGTTCCCGCCGGCACGATCAAGGCCATCGACCTGGACCAGAAGACGCTCAACGCGGTGGTGACGATCCAGGTCAACCGCTCGGGCTTCGGTCAGTTTCACCAGGACGCGAGCTGCGAGTCGCGCCCGGAGTCGCTGATCGGCGAGTACTTCGTCGACTGCAACCCGGGTAGCTCCGGCCCGGTGCTCAAGGCCGGCTCCACGATCCCCGTCAGCCACACGCAGTCGACGATCCCCGCCGACCTGCTCCAGAACACCATGCGCCTGCCCTACCGGCAGCGCTTCTCGCTGATCGTCAACGAGCTGGGCGCCGCCGCCGCGGCGCGCTCCGGGGACCTCCAGGCGGCGCTGCACCGCGCCGTGCCGGCCCTGGACGAGACCGACAACCTGCTCAACCTCCTGGCCAACGACTCCACCACGCTCCAGGCGCTGACCAAGGACTCCAACAGCGTCATCACCGCCCTGGCCAACAACTCCACGAACGTCAACAAGTTCATCGACGTGGCCGGCAAGACCGCGGCGGACACCTCCACCCAGCAGGCCAACCTGCGCACCTCGCTGCAGCGCCTGCCCGGCCTGCTCGAGCAGCTCAAGCCGACGATCGCCCAGCTCGGCACCACGGTCACCACCAACGAGCCGGTGCTCCAGAACCTCAACCAGGCCTCCGGCCAGATCGACCGGCTCCTCACCGATCTGCCGGCGTTCTCCAAGTCGGCCAAGCCCGCCATCAAGTCCCTGGGCCAGGCCTCGGTCACCGGCAAGGCGGCGGTGACGGCGGCCGCCCCGACGGTCAAGGACCTCAACGCCTTCGCCAAGCCGACGCCCGAGCTGGCCGGCAACCTGGCCATCGTCCTGCACGACCTCGACGACCCCAGCCGCGCCGTCGAGCGTGACCCGCGCAGCCCCGGCGGCAACGGCTTCACCGGGCTCCAGGCGCTCCTCGGCTACGTCTTCAACCAGACGCTGGCCGTCAACACCTACGGCCCCGAGGGCCACGTCCTCGCCGTCGACGCCTTCGTCAGCCCGATGTGCTCGGCCTACGCCACCCCGGCCACCATCGCCCTCGCGCTCAAGCAGTACGGCGTCGGCCTATCGCCAGTGCTACTCGTGGCTCGGGCCCAACCAGCCGGGCGTCAACGAGACCGATCCCTCCAATCCCGGCGCCCCGGTGCCCGGATCCCGGCGGAGCGCCCCCCGGCCAGAGCGGACCCAGCACCAGCGCCGAGCCGCCTCACCGCGGCTGAGGTGCAGAACGCCATCAACGCCAACAAGAAGCAGCCCGCCGCCAAGAAGACCAAGAAGGGCAAGGGCAAGGGCAAGGGCAAGGGCAACGCGGCGACCACCCCCAACGCCAACTCCCCGTCGACGTCGGCCGGCAACGGCTCCTCCTCCAGCGGCACCCCATCGAGCTCCGGCGGCGGGTCGGGCCCGCCGATCGACCTCGGCAAGACCATCGGCCAGGTTCTCCAGGGGACCGTCGGCGGCGGCCCCGCCCCGTCGACCCCGACGCCCGTCGTGCCCGCCCCGACGACGCCGACCAGCTCGAGCAGCGGCAGCGGCAGCTCCTCGTCGTCGGGCGGCACCGCCCAGCAGCTCCTCAACTACCTCCTCTCGCCATGAGCACCGCGCACGCGACAGGGCAAGCGCGCGCGGCGCCCCTCGGCACTCTCCAACCCGGTCCTGGTCGGCGCCATGACCGTGCTCGTGATCATGGTCGCCGTCTTCCTGGCCTACAACGCCAACACCGGGCTCCCGTTCGTCCCCACCGACGAGCTCAAGGTCAACGTGGCCTCGGGCTCTGACCTGGTCCCCGGCAACGAGGTGCGCGAGGGCGGCTTCCTCATCGGCGTGGTCCAGTCGCTCACCCCGATCCAGCTCCCCAGCGGGCAGGTGGCCGGCCAGCTCACGCTGAAGATCAACAAGGCCTACGGCAAGGTGCCCGTCGACTCGACGGCGTCGATCCGCCCGCTGTCGGTGCTCGGCCTCAAGTACGTCGACCTGCACATCGGCGGCTCGCGCCAGCTCATCCAGGACGGCGGCACGCTCCCCATCACCCAGACGACCGTCCCGGTCCAGTTCGAGGACGTCTTCCAGGCCTTTGACGCCAAGACCCGCAAGTCGATCGATCAGAACCTCGTCGGGTTCGGCGACACCTTCGCGGGCCGCGGCTCCGCGCTGAACGACACCTTCGCCAGCCTGCCGTCGCTGCTGGGCTACCTCAAGCCGGTCACCCAGTACCTGGCCGACCCCAACACCGAGCTCACGCGGTTCTTCAACAACCTCGAGGGCGTGATGGGCGCGGTGGCCCCGGTGGCCCAGACCAACGCCCAGCTCTTCACCGACATGGCCACGACCTTCCAGGCGATCGACAAGAGCCCCTCGGACCTCGAGTCGACGATCGCCAAGTCGCCCTCGACCGAGCAGGTGAGCACCCGGTCGCTGGCGGTGCAGCGGCCGTTCCTGGCCGACTTCAACACCCTCGGCACCCAGCTCGCCCCGGCCACCGCCGAGCTGCGAGATGCGCTGCCCGACATCAACCCGGCGATCGAGGCCGGCACCAAGACCCTCGCCCGCACGCCGGTGCTCAACGCCAACCTCCAGCAGGTCATGGGCGCGCTGAAGACGCTGGCCCAGGCGCCGGGCACCAACGTCGCGGTCAACGCGCTCACCAGCACGGTCAACACGCTGAACCCGATGGTCCGCTACCTCGGCCCCTACCAGACGGTGTGCGATGACTGGAACTACTTCTGGACCTACCTGTCCGAGCACATCTCGGAGTCGACGAGCTTCGGCTTTGCCCAGCGCGCGCTGATCAACCTCGGCAACCCGACCCAGCCCAACAACGTCGGCCAGCAGGGCGCGACCCAGCCCGCGAACGGCGGCGGCTCGACGTCACTGCTGACGGGCGGCAACGAGTTCCTGCACGCGCAGCCCTACGGCGCCGCCGTCGACACCGCGGGCAACGCCGACTGCGAGACCGGCCAGCGCGGCTATCCGCTCAAGCTCAACCATCTCGACCCCGCCGGCAACAACTTCGCCACCGACGCCCACACCCCCGGCGACCAGGGCCCGACGTTCAAGGGCCGCGCCCACGTGCCCGCCGGTGAGACCTTCACCCGCAACCCCACCACCGGTCCCCAGCTGGCCAGCGTGCCGTCGAACCCATGAGACTGGGACGCAAGAAAAAGCGCCGCAACGGCATGAGCAAGTTCAGCGCCGGCGCGATCGGGATCGTCCTGATCGCCGTGTTCTCCTACGCGGCCTACACGAAGTTCGCCAACCCGTTCGCCCACAAGTACACGGTCCACGCGACCTTCGCCAACGCCAACGGGCTCCAGCCGGGCTCGCTGGTGCGCATCGCGGGCGTCAACGTCGGCACCGTCACCGCGGTCGGCCAGGAGCCGGGCTGCAAGTCGGCCAGCACCACCCAGAACGCCTGCCAGGCGGCGGACGTGACGATGAACATCACCAACCAGGGGCTGCCGATCCACGACGACGCCACGTTCGCCATCCGCCCGCGCATCTTCCTGGAGGGCAACTTCTTCGTCGACGTCTCGCCGGGCACGCCCCAGGCGCCGGTGGCCAAGGACAACCACACCTTCCCGATCCAGCAGGGCGTCGAGCCCGTCCAGTTCGACCAGGTCCTCACCGGCCTGCAGGGCGACACGCGCCAGAACCTCCAGACGCTGCTCCAGCAGTACGGCAAGGCGGTCAAGCAGGGCGGGCCCGTCGTTCAACAAGTCCATCCAGTACTGGCTTCCGGCCTACGAGTACTCGTCGATCGTCGCCCACGACGCGCTCGGCATCCAGCCCCACGACCTCTCCAACTACATCGCCGCGCAGGGCCAGGTGGCCGGGGCGCTGGACACGCACCCCCAGAACCTCGAGAACCTCATCACGGACTTCAACACCACGGCCAACGCGTTCGCGCGTGAGAACACCGCGCTCGAGCAGACCGTGAACCAGCTGCCCAAGACCCTCGGCGCGGCGATCCCGGCCTTCAACGCGCTCAACGCCGCCTTCCCGCCGCTGCGGGCCTTCGCCCGGGCGCTCGTGCCGGGCGTGAAGTCCACCGGACCGATGGTCGACGCCAGCCTGCCCTTCGTCACCCAGCTCAACGACCTCGTGCAGCCGTCGGAGCTGCGGGGCCTCACCGCCGACCTGCGTCCCACCGTCCCGGCGCTGGCCAAGCTCACCAAGGACACGATCCCGCTGATGCGCAACGAGGTCCGCCCCACGGCGAGCTGCGTGGCCAACGTCATCTACCCGTGGTCACAGCTCACCGTCCCCGACAACAACTTCAACGCCTCCAACGGGTTCCCGCCGCGCAAGGTCTACGTCGAGGCCGTCGACTACCTCCCCGGTCTGGCCGGCGAGTCGCGCAACTTCGACGCCAACGGCCCCTTCATCCGCATCCTCGGCACCGGCGGCACCTTCACCTACTCGCTGCAGCCCGGGCTCTTCGGCCAGGCGCTGACCAAGCTCGACGCCGTCCAGCCGCAGGTCCCGCCCGGCGGTAAGCGCCCGCCGTATCAGGAGACCGTCCCGTGTGAGTCCCAGAAGCCGATCACCGACCTCTCCACCCCGTCGAGCGGGCCGATCTCGCAGACGAACACGGGCACGTCCGGCCGCCGCCTCCAGGGCGCGCTGGCAGGGCGCGAACCAGAACGCGCTGCCCGCTCTGGCGCAGATCGCGGGCGCCTCCGGGCTCAAGCTCAACACCTCGAACATGTCGGGCGGCTCGGCGAAGTCGGGCTCCGGCTCGGGCTCCGGCGGCTCGGGCTCGGGCGGCTCGGGTTCGGGCTCCGGCGGCTCGGGCGCGGGCGGATCGGGCTCCGGTGGTGGCGTGGGCGGGATCGCGTCCCAGGCCGGCAACGCCGTCGGTCAGGCGATCGCAGGGGTGCTCAAGACCTCATGAAGCGCGCGATCAAGACGCACCTCACCGACTTCGCGGCGATCGTGGTGCTGCTGGTGCTGTCGGTCGCCGTGGCCGGCTACATCCTCAGCCACGAGCGCTTCCAGTTCCCGATCATCGACGCCTCGCCGTACACGCTCAACGCCGAGTTCTCCACCGCCCAGGCCGTGACCCCGGGGCAGGGACAGTCGGTGCGCGTGTCGGGTGTCCAGATCGGAGAGATCGGCAACGTCACGCTCAAGAACGGCGTGGCGATCGTGCAGATGCAGCTGGACCCGAAGTACAGCAAGCTCATCCACACCAACGCGACCGCGCTGCTGCGCCCCAAGACCGGGCTCAAGGACATGTTCGTCGAGCTCCAGCCCGGGAGCAAGCCGGCCCCGGTGGCCAAGCAGGGGTGGACGCTCCCGGTCTCCAACACGCTGCCCGACATCGACGCCGACGAGATCCTCTCCTCGCTGGACGGCGACACCCGCAACTACCTCCAGCTCCTGGTCAACGGCGCCGGACAGGGGCTGCAGGGCAAGGGCGGCACGGAGCTGGCCCAGGTGTTCCAGCGCTTCGAGCCCACCCACCAGGACCTGGCCCGCCTCAACAAGGCGGTCGCGGTCCGCGGCACCGACCTGCGCCAGCTCGTCAACTCGCTCCAGCGCCTCAACACCGCGCTCAGCCACAACCAGGGCCAGATCGTCCGCCTCGTGGACTCCAGCTCCACCGTGTTCCGCGCCTTCGCCTCCCAGGACTCCAACATCAGCGCGGCGATCCGCGACCTGCCGGGCACGCTGGCCCAGACCACCGACACCCTCAACAAGGTCACGACGTTCGCCAACCTGCTGGGGCCGACGACCAGGAACCTCCTGCCCGCGGCCAAGGCGCTGCCGGCGGCCAACGCAGCGGTCACCGCGCTGGCCAAGCCGAGCGCGCCGATCGTCCAGAACCAGATCCGGCCCTTCGTGGTCGCCGCGCGGCCGCTGGTGCGCAACCTCAAGCCGGCGGCGCAGAACCTGGCCGCGGCCACGCCCAACATCAGCAAGACCTTCAACGTGGTCAACCGCTTCGTGAACATGCTGGGCTTCAACCCCGGCGACACCGAGCACGGATACCTGTGGTGGCTGGCCTGGCTTGACCACAACGCCCGCACGCTGTTCTCCGTGCAGGACGCCAACGGCGACTTCCGCCCGCTGTTCCTCCAGGCCAGCTGCGCGACCTACACCCAGCTGGTCGACGGCCTCAACCAGGCCTCCAACGGGCTGGGCTCCGAGTTCGAATCCGTGCTCAACCTCACGCCGATCCTGACCACGGCCGGCGTGTGCCCGACCCAGGCTGCCGCCAACCAGGCCGACTTCCAGAAGTACCAGGCCAAGAAGCAGAGCCTGGCCGGCACCGTGTCGAGCACTGCCAACGCCGCCGTCGGCGGCGCCGCCAAGGCACTCGCTCCCTTCGACCCCAACCTCCCGGTGAAGTAGATGGACACGGGCGCTCCCTCAGTCACCAAGATCATGACGATGGTGCTGTTCGCGCTGTCGGTGATCGGCCTGACGATCTTCCTGTGGCTGTCCTTCGGGGGGACGATCCCGCTCACCCCGCGCGGCTACGAGTTCCGCGTCTCGTTCACCAACGCCAGCCAGCTCGCCGACCAGGCGGACGTCCGCATCGCCGGGGTGTCGGTGGGCAAGGTGGTCGGCAAGACGCTCGATCCCGTGCACAACCGCACGATGGTCACGATCCAGATGAACAACAAGTTCGCCCCGATCCACAAGGACGCGCAGGCGATCCTGCGCACCAAGACGATCGCCGGCGAGGTCTACGTGCAGCTCACCCCGGGCTCGGCCAAGAGCCCCGCGCTCGCCGACGGCGCGCTGCTGTCGCGCGGCCAGGTCGCCAACGCCGTCCAGCTCGATCAGATCTTCAACGCGCTCGATCCCACCACGCGCGCGGCGTTCCGCCAGTGGCAGCAGCAGCTCGCCATCGCCGTCAAGGGCAACGACCAGAACCTCAACAGCGTGCTCGGCAACCTGCCCACCTTCGCCGCCGACGCGTCTGACCTGCTCAAGGTGCTCGACATCCAGCACACCGCCGTGGTCAACCTGGTGCGCAACGGCGGCACCGTGTTCGGCGCGCTGGGCCAGAGCCAGACGGCGCTGCGCACGCTGATCACCACCGGCGAGCAGACGTTCCGGACGACCGCGGCCAACAACACGGCGATCTCCAACACGTTCCACGTGTTCCCGACCTTCCTGGACGAGACCAAGGCGACCATGGCCCGCCTGCAGAGCTTCTCCCAGGACACCGACCCGCTGGTCAAGGAGCTCGAGCCGGTGGCGACCAACCTGAAGCCGACGCTCACCGATGTGCGCCAGCTGGCGCCGTCGCTGCGCTCCTTCTTCACCAACCTGGGGCCGCTGATCACGGTGTCGAAGACCGGCCTGCCCGCGATCCGCAACGTGCTCAACGGCACCACGCCGCTGCTGGCCTCGCTCGGCCCCTTCCTGGAGCAGCTCAACCCGGTGCTCAGCTGGCTGTCGCTGCACCAGCAGCTCATCGCCGACTTCATCTCCAACGGCGCCGCGGGCATCGCCGCCAAGACCACCTCGTTCTCCGGCAACGGCACCGGCCACTACCTGCGCCAGTTCCAGCCCACCGGGGCCGAGACGCTCTCCTTCGCGGCCAACCGCGACGCCGCCAACCGCGGCAACACCTACCCACCGCCGCTGTGGCTGGCCGACCCGCGCGACTTCTCGGCCGGCGGCAACCACGCGGGCAGCTTCGCCCTGCCCTCCTGGGACTGCAACAACACCGGCGCGCCGGGCGACGGCTCACAGGCGGGTGCCCCCGGCGCCCCCTCGGTCACCCAGACCGCCACCCCGGCCTGCTGGGTCGCGCCGCCGCTGGCCTCGCTGCTGGGCCAGAGCGGCAAGTTCCCGCACGTCGGCCCCGCGCACTACTCCAACAAATAGTCGCCCGCTCACGGCCCCGCCTCATCGCGGTCCCGGCCCCCGCCGCGGCCGCGGCCCGCCCGATCGCGGCTCCGCCCCCCAGGTGAGTTGCGCGATTTTTACAGCTATGTTGGAAAGATCGCGCGGATCGCGGTCGTGGGCACCGTCGCGGATGGCGGATACGGGCGCAGATGACGTGCGGGAGCGCCGCGCGCCCGCACGGGTCGCGCGGGACCGGCAAGTGGCGGTCAGCCGGTGGCCGACTCCAGGTCGCGCTCGTGCTCGATGACCGCCGCCTCGCGACCCTCGCCGAGCGCCAGCAGGTCAAGCAGCGTCGAGGCCAGTCCGCCGTTGCCCGAGCTCGAGAGCCCCTCACGGTCGGCCATCGGGCCCAGGGCGCGAATCCAGGCAGAGGTGTTGCCCTGGAGCATCGCGTCGGCGGAGCCGTCCTCGACGTGCTCGGTGATCTCCGCGCTTGAGCCGGACATGGTCACGCGGTAGGTCGACGCCGACCCGGAGGGGGCGTCGGTGACCTCCAGGTCCACGGTGCCCGACACGTCGGCGCGTCCGTCCACCAACCCCGGCGCGAGCCGGAAGATGGCACCGAGGTCGACGCGCTCGGACGTGCGGGGCGGGCTCCACGCCCACTCGTAGCCCCAGCGGGCGAGCTCCCCCAGCACGGGGGCCAGCTCACGGCTGCGCTCGGTGAGCTCGTAATCGACGCGGGGCGGCACTTCCCGATAGCGCTTCCGCGTCAGCATTCCGTCGGCAACCATGCGGTTCAGCCGTGACCGCAACTGCTCGGTGGAGATCCCGGGGAGAACCCTCTGGAGCTCCACGAATCGACGCGGCCCGGCGAGCAGGTCGCGAACTATCAGCAGGGTCCACTTGTCGCCCACGAGATCAAGTGCGCGGGCATCAGGTGACCACTGGTCATAGGGATGACGCTTTGCGGGCGGTACGTGCGAAATGAGGACTCCCCGGTCTAAGGACGGTGCTTCCACCTACCGAGAATCAGCATAACGAACAAATCAGGTTTCGCCACCGGTTTTTAGCGCCAGTTTCGGATGCGTGCGTCGTTTCAGGAGTCGCAATGGGCCAAGTGATCTATCTCGATGAGCGGAGAAGTGAACGCTCCCGCTCCCCTGTGGTGACGCAACCGCTGTTCTTCTTTGACGTCTCCTGCCCGCTCTCGTACCTGAGCGCCGAGCGCATCGAGCGCAAGCTCGGCGAGGTCGAGTGGGTTCCGGTGGACGGCGCCTCGCTGCGCGCCGGCAACGCGGGCACCCCCGGCCACGAGCTCGCGCTGACCGCCGGCACCCCCGGCCACGGCTCGCGCTGACCGCGCGGCATGACGACGCCCACGTGCACGGGCTGCGCACGCGCGCCGACTCGTGCGCGCGGGCGCTGCGCCTTCCGCTCGTCTGGCCCGACCGTTTTCCCGGAGCCGCCCGCTGCGCGCAGCGCGCGTCGACGTTCGCCTGCGAGATCGGCGCGGGCGCGGCCTTCGCGCTGGCCGCCAGCCGGCTCGCCTTCTGCGGCGGCTTTGACCTCGAGGACCCCGAGACGCTGGCCGAGGCGGCCGCGGCCGCCGGAGTCCCGCTCGAGGAATGCCTGAGCGCCGCAGGCGAGACCTGGCGCGACGAGGAGCTGGAGGCCAATGCCGACCTGCTCCGAGCGCGCGGGATCAGCGAGCTTCCCGCCATCCGCATCGGGGACCAGTGGTTCGAGGGCGAGGCCGGACTGCTGGCGGCGGGGGCGCTGATCACCGGACCCACGGTCCGGCGGCTGAGCGCCCCCGTCTAGCCGCGATCACACCGCGGCCGCCAAGCGGGCTATGCCAGTCGATCAATACGATGATCGAGGGCCTGGACGAGCGCGAGCGCCTGCGCTCCGCCTTCGGCGCCTACGTCGATCCCGGACTGGCCGAGCGGGTGATCTAGGAGGGCTCGGATCTCGCCGGGGAGGAGGTGGAGGTCAGCATCCTGTTCCTAGATATCCGCAACTTCACGGCGTTCGCCGAGCGCTCGGAGCCGACCGAGGTGGTGGCGCTCCTCTCCGACCTGTGGGAGCTGGCGGTCCCCGTGCTGCTGGCGCACGGCGGCCGGGTCGAGTTCACGGTCATCGGCGACGCGGTCAACACCGCCGCCCGCGTCGAGGCAGCCACCCGCGAGACCGGGGATCAGGTGCTCATCACACAGGACACTCGCCGTCGGCTCAGAACACAGGACTTCGAGTTCGATGAGCGCAAGGCGGTTGAACTGAAGGGCAAACAGGTACACGTAGAACTGTGGGCTCCGCGCGCGCACCCAGCCGACGCCTCTCGCCACGACCGCGCCGGCGCGTCGGTGGCGGACTGACGCTCCGAGGGCTGCCCCGCTCCATGCATCGGTTCTGGCGCATCGCCTACGGCGCCAACATCACCGGCATGGCGTCGATGATCGCCTACAACATGCTGCTGGCGATCATCCCGGTGGCCCTGCTCGGCCTGTTCATCGCCGGCCAGGTCCTCTCCAGCCATGCCGTCCAGCACAGCGTGCTGCAGGACCTTCAGGAGGTGTTCCCGGGGACCGCCGAGGGCACGCTGGACTCGCTGCTGAATCAGGTCCGCAGCTCCACCACCGGCACCGGCGTCCTGGCCTTGGTGGCGAGCCTGTGGCTGGGCGCCTCATTCTGGGGCGCCCTGGACACGGCCTTCGACAAGATCTACCACGGGCCCTCGCGCGGGTGGCTCAAGCAGAAGCGCTTTGCCATCTCGATGCTGCTCGTGGTGCTGCTCTTCATGGTGGCCACGGTGGCCGTCCCCACCGTGCAGAGCCTGCTGCGCGCCGGCGCCAACAAGCTGCCCTTCGACCTCGCGCACGTGCGCCGGGCTCATCTACGCCGGCTCGCTGGCCTTCAGCCTGGCGCTGCTGTTCGTCTGCCTGGTCATCATCTACTCGCGCGTCCCGCACCTCAAGGTCCCGTGGCGCGCCGTGTGGCCGGGCGCGCTGGGGGCCACCGTGGCCATCGCCGTCGTCTCCTATGCGTTCCCCGCCTATCTGAGCAACATCTCGACGATCGCCCGCTTCGGCACGACCATCGTGTTCGTGCTGATCCTCCTCGGCTGGTTCTACGTGATCGCGCTCATCCTCCTCGGCGGCGCGATCGTCAACGCGATGCGCCTCATGCCCGGGACGCCCACCGACGCGGAAGCTCGGTAGCGTCCCCCGCGTGACCACCGGCAGCGACACCGACACCGGCACCGGCACGCTGCAGCACGGCGGCCGGCTTGTGGCGCGCGCGCTGCGCGGCTACGGCGTCACCAAGCTGTTCACGCTCTCGGGCGGCCATCTGTTCTCGATCTACGACGGCTGCCGCGCCGAGGGCATCGACATCGTCGACGTCCGCCACGAGCAGGCGGCCGCCTTCGCCGCCGAGGGCTGGGCCAAGGTGACGCGCACGCCCGGGCGTGTGCGCGCTGACCGCGGGGCCGGGGGTCACCAACGGCATGAGCGCGATGGCCTCGGCGGCCCAGAACAACTCGCCGATGCTGGTGCTGGGTGGGCGCGCGCCCGCGTTTCGCTGGGGCCAGGGCTCGCTGCAGGAGATCGATCACATCCCGTTCGTGGCGCCCGTGGTCAAGCACGCCGCGACCGCGCAGAGCACCGCGGAGATCCCGCGGCTGCTCGGCGAGGCGCTGCACGCCGCGGTGACGCCTCACTCGGGCCCGGCCTTCGTCGACTTCCCGCTCGACCAGGTGTTCGGCGAGGCCGACGCGGAGCGGCGGCGGCCGCATCAGCGCCGGCGCTCCCCGAGCCGTGGACCGGTCCCGGCGCCGACGCGGCCGCGATCGACCGCGCCGCCGCGCTGCTGCGCGACGCCGAGCGCCCGGTGATCATGGCCGGCACCGGCCTGTACTGGGGCCGCGGGAGGAGGCGCTGCGCGCGCTGGCCCGACGAGCTGCGCGTCCCGGTGTTCCTCAACGGCCTGGGGCGGGGCTGCCTGCCCGCCGACGACGAGCTGGCCTTCTCCCGGGCGCGCAGCGCCGGGCTGGGCGGGGCCGACGTGGCGCTCGTGATCGGCGTGCCGCTGGACTTCCGCCTCGGCTTCGGCGCCGCGTTCGCCGAGGACGCCCACGTGATCGCCATCGACGTCGCCGAGCCGCTGCGGCCCCACCCACGCGCAGCCGAGCGCCGAGCTCTACGGGGCCCTGCCGGCCACGCTGGAGGCCCTGCGCGCGCGGCGCCGGTGGGCGGACGCGGAGCCGATTCCGAACGGGCGAGCGCCCGTGACGGCTGGATCGCCTCGCTGCGCGCCACCGAGACCGAGCGCCGGGCCGCCGAGGCCGGCGAGCTGGCCGACCCGCGGGCGCCGCTGCACCCGATGCGGATCTACGGCGAGCTGGCCCAGATGCTCGACCGCGACGCGATCGTCGATCGGCGACGGCGGCGACTTCGTCTCCTATGCCGGCCGCGTGGTCGACTCCTACCGGCCGGGCTGCTGGCTTGACCCCGGGCCCTACGGCTGCCTGGGCTCGGGTCCCGGCTACGCGCTGGCGGCCAAGCTGGCCCATCCCGGAGCGCCAGGTGGTGCTCCTGCTCGGCGACGGGGCGTTCGGTTTCTCCGGAATGGAGTTCGACACGCTGGCCCGCCACGGGGTGGCGGTCGTCGGCGTGATCGGCAACAACGGCATCTGGGGGCTGGAGAAGCACCCGATGGAGGCGATCTACGGCTACTCGGTCGCGGCCGATCTGCGGCCGCGCACGCGCTATGACGAGGTGGCGGCGGCGCTGGGCTGCCACGGCGAGCTGGTGCAGCGCGCCCGACGAGCTGCGCCCGGCGCTGGAGCGCGCGTTCGCCGCCGGCGGACCCGCGCTCGTCAACGTGCTCACGGATCCGAGCATCGCCTACCCGCGCCGCGTCGAACCTCGCCTGAGCGGCAAACCGACCCCACAAACGAAAACCGCCCGCGTTCTGCGGGCGGCTTCCGATCCAGGTTTGGCCCAATCGGGACGGGCAGGGGTACGTGCCAGAAAGGGCCAGTTAGAGTGGTCCGGACGGCGGGAGGCGCCGATGTCTGCGGCTTCGCCCGGACCTATGTTGGGAATGAGGGTCGCCTGATTGGCGGTCCGCACCCCGCGGATAGAATGCTCCGCCCCCGCGAGAATGGCAATCGAACATTCGTCCAGTTCTTGCCTAAAACCTCACTAGGTGCCTGGTCAGAAAAATGACCGGAGGGGTTTACAAACGCGGCGCAGCGAGTCCTAGAGCGGCCCCTCGGAGGATGTCGTGCTCGGAAATCTCGATCTGGTCGAGCCCGAACAGCCTCAGCACCTCGCGGAAGATGAGGACGCCGGCGACGATCGTCGGCGCGCGATCGGGGTGCAGCCCGGCCACGTGGCGGCGCTCGCTCGAGCGTCATCGCGGCCAGCTCGCCGAGGATGCGCTCGCACTCGGCGGCGCTGAGCAGGTAGCCGTGGACGCGCTCGGGGTCGTAGGGGTCCAGGTGCTGGGCGATGGCCGCCAGCGACGTCGCCGTCCCGGCCACGGCGATCCCGTGCGCGACCGCGCCGCGCCGGTCCGCCGGGACGTTGTCCTCCAGGATCTGCGCGCACGTCGGCGACCAGCTCGTCCATCTCGGCCGGGTCCGGGGGATCGGCGCGCAGGTGGCGCTCGGTCTGGCGCACCACCCCGGCCTGGGTGGAGACGTGAAAGCCCACCTCGGACCCGCTGCCGATGATCATCTCGGTGGAGCCGCCCCCGATGTCGAGGACCAGCGTCGGGGCGCGGTCGGCTGAGTCGCGCTCGCTGGTGGCGCCCAGGAAGGTGAGCCGCGCCTCCTCGTCGCCGGCGAGCACGTGGGGCTCAAGCCCGTAGCGGCGTGCGCACGGCCTCCGCGAACTCCTCGCCGTTGGCCGAGTCGCGCACCGCGCTGGTCAGCACCGCCACCGCGACCTGGCACGTCATGGTCGTCGATCTCGGCCTTGTAGCCGTCCAGCGTCGCGAACACGCGCTGCATCGCGTCCTCGCGCAGCCGGCCGTCGGCGTCCACGCCCGCGCCCAGGCGCGTCACCTCGCTGTGGCGGACGAGCTCGCGGCTGACCCGGCCCGAGTCCAGCGCGGCGATGAGCAGCCGGGTGGAGTTGGAGCCGATGTCGACGACCGCGACGTTCATGCCTCGACCGCGCAGGCTACCCCGCGGGGCGGGCGGGTCAGCTCCGTGTGAACGGGGTGTGGCATCGGCTCGCCGTCCAGCGCGGCGAGCAGGTTGTCCACGGCGCGGGTGGCCATCGCCTCGCGGGCGGTGTGGGTGGCCGAGCCGATGTGGGGCGCCACGATCAGGTTGGGCGCGCTGAGCAGCGGGTCGTCGGGCGGCGGGGGCTCGGGATCGGTGACGTCGAGCGCGGCGCCGGCGATCTCCCCCTGGCGCAGGGCCTCGATCAGCGCCGCCTGGTCGACGATCGGGCCCCGCGCGGTGTTGATGAGGATCGCCGTCGGCTTCATCGCCTGCCAGCGCCGCCGCGTCGATGAGGTGGTGGGTGTCGGGCGTGAGCGGGCAGTGCAGCGACACGAAGTCCGAGCGCTCGAGCAGCGTGAGCAGCGGCACCCCGCCGTCAGAGCCGGTGTGCAGCACGGTCATGTCAAAGCCCTGCCGCGCGCCGGGCCACGGCGCGGCCGATCCGGCCCATCCCGATGATCCCCAGCGTCGCGCCGAACACGTCGTGGCCGAGGAAGCGCGCCCGGGCTCCCACGTCAGCCAGTCCCCGTCGGTGCCACCGACTGCAGCGCATCGGGCAGCCGGCGGGCCGCCGCCAGCAGCAGGGTGAAGGCCAGGTCGGCGGTGGCGTCGGTGAGCACGTCGGGGGTGTTGCCCACGGGGATGCCCCGGGCCGTCGCGGCGCCGAGGTCGATGTTGTCGTAGCCCACCGCGTAGTTGGCGATCGCCCGCAGCCGCGGCGAGCCGTCGATCAACGCGGCGTCGACGCGGTCGGTGAGCAGCGAGAGCAGGCCCTCGGCCTCGGCCGTCCGGGCGCGCAGCTCGTCGTAGGGAGGCGGCAGCGCGCTCGGGCCAGACGTCGACGTCGTGGCGCTCGCGCAGCCGGTCCGAGCGCGGGGCCGGGGAGGTCGCGGGTGACAAAGCAGCGGGCCACAGCCCGCCGCATTGTCACGAAACGCGCCGGGCTATGCCGACTCGACGGGCGCCATCTGGCCGGTCTGCGCCGGTGCCCGCGCGGGCAGCGCGCGGCAGCCCGAACGCCGCCACCAGCGCGCCGACGAGCGCGAACGCCGCCGACGACGAGGAAGGCGAGCTGGAAGCCCGAGACGAGCGCGGCGTGCGCGGTCGTGCCGGCGTGGTGCAGGTCCGAGTTGGTCCGCGCAGGTGGCGATCGCCGCCAGGATGGCCAGCCCCAGCGCGCCGCCGAACAGCCGCGCGGTGTTGACCAGGCCCGAGGCCAGGCCCGCCTCCTGGGGCGCCACGCCGGCGACGGCGCTGATCGTGGCCGGGACGAAGGCCAGCCCGATGCCGAGCGCCGTCAGCAGCGACGGGAACAGCATCGCTCCGACGTAGGTGCCGTTGCACCGAGATGTCGGTGAACCAGAACAGCCCGACGGTCAGCGACGTCATCCCGGCGATGAGGATCGGCTTGGCGCCGACGCGGCCGACCAGCCGCGAGGCGGCGGTGGACCCGGCGACGATGCACAGCGTCATCGGCAGGAAGGCCAGGCCGGCGCGGATGGGGGAGTAGCCGTGCACCTGCTGGAGGTACAGCGACATGAAGAACCACATCCCGAACGACGCCCCGCCGACGAGCAGCACGATGATGTTGGCCGCGCTGAGCGTCCGCGACCGGTAGATCCGCAGCGGCATCAGCGGCGAGCGGGCCACGCGACCCTCGATGAGCACGAAGACGCCCAGCAGGGCGATGCCGGCCGCGATGAGCAGCAGGGTGGAGGTGTCGCCCCAGCCGGTCTGGTCGGTGCGCACGATCCCGAGCACCAGCAGCGAGAGCCCGATCGTCGCCGCCAGCGCGCCGCGCACGTCGAACTCCCGCGCGCGGGCGGTGTTGCGGCTCTCCAGCAGCAGCCGCTGCGCCGCCACAGCGGCGATCAGTCCGATCGGGACGTTGATGAAGAGGATCCAGCGCCAGGAGAGCAGGTCGGTGACGATGCCGCCGAGCAGCACGCCGGCGGCGCCGCCGGCGCCGCCCATGGCGCCCCAGATGCCGACCGCGCGGTTGCGGGCGGCGCCCTCGGCGAAGGTGGTGGTGAGGATCGACAGCGACGCCGGCGCGATCACCGCGCCGCCGAGGCCCTGGATGGCGCGGGCCGCGATCGAGCAGTCCCTGGCTGTTGGCGAAGCCGCCGGCCAGCGAGGCGAGCGCGAACATGGCCAGGCCGGCGACGAACACGCGGCGGCGGCCGAGCAGGTCGGCGGCGCGGCCGCCGAGCAGCAGGAAGCCGGCGAAGGTGACGGTGTAGGCGTTGACCACCCATTGCAGGTCGGCCTCGGTGAAGCCGAGGCCGTGCCGGATCGCGGGCAGCGCCACGTTGACGACCGACACGTCGAGGATGACCATGAACTGCGCCAGGCACGACAGCAGCAATGTCGCGCGCAGATGCGGCGCCGGGGGTGATTGGGTGTCTGGACTCATGAGCTCAATTCCGAATCGCTAAGTTCGACGATCATCGAACATTGTAGAACGGTCCCGATGTCTAGACGAACAACGCTCCGCCGATGGGACATCGTGAGATGAGCCGCGGCTACGGACCCGACGGACTGGCGCGCGCGATCGTGCTCACCTTCGACAACCTGGGCGAGGCCAGCGCGCTGCAGCGCGGCACGTGGAATCCGCAGACCCCGCTGGGCGAGGACCCCTCGGTGACGAGCGCCCTGCCGCGGCTGCTCGACGCCCTCGACGATAGCCGCCTCACCGCGACCTTCTTCGTCGAGGGGATCAACTCCGAGCTCAACCCGCAGGCGCTGCGCGAGATCGTCGGCCGCGGACACGAGCTCGGGGCGCACGGCTGGCAGCACGAGGACTGGTCCGAGCTCTCGCCGGTCCCGCGCCACGAACGTGAGCCTGCTGGAGCGCACCACGCGGGCGCTGGCCGACTCCGGGCACCCCGTCTCGGGCTTCCGGCCTCCGGGCGGGCGCGTTCACCCCCCACACGATGGGGCTGCTGCACGAGCTCGGCTACCACTGGTGCTCGCCGGCAGCGCTGGACCCGGGCGGTGCGCCGCCGTTCGTCGAGGACGGCCTGAGGGTCGTCCCGTTCGCCTGGGAGCCTCGTCGACGCCTACCACCTGATGGAGCGCTTCGCCGACCTGCGCCTGCGCCACGGCGGCCGGGCCGAGCCGCTGAGCGCGCCGGCCGCGGGTGAACGGTTCGCGGAGGCCTTGCGGCGCGGCGAGGGCGTCCAGACGATGGTGCTGCATCCCGTTCCTGATGCTCGACGCGGCGTGGTGGGAGCAGACCGCAGCAGCTGCTGGGGCTGCTTGCCGAGCTGCGCCCGCGCCGGCGAGGCCTGGGTCGTGCCCGGCGGCGCGTTCGCGGGGCGGCTCTGGCCGGACCGCGGCCGGAGTAGGGTGCGCCCCATGAGCCCCGAGACCCGCATCCCCACCACCCACGTCGGCAGCCTCCCCCGGCCCCAGGAGGTCGTCGACCTCGTCTTCGCCCAGGACAAGGGCGAGGCCGTGGACCCCGGCGAGTTCGATCGCGTCATCGGCGGCGCGGTGAGCGATCGCGTCCAGCATCAGGTCGACGCCGGGGTCGACTGGGTCTCCGACGGCGAGATGAGCAAGATCGGCTATGCCACCTACATCCGCCACCGGCTCAGCGGATTCGAGCTGGGGGACGCCCCGCGGGCCACCCCCGCCGACCTGGACGCCTACCCGGGGTTTCGCGACCGCCAGGCGCGCGAGGGCGGCTACCGGTATCAGCGCCCGATCTGCCGCGGCCCGATCGCCTATGAGCACCCCGAGCCGGTGCAGCGCGACCTCGCGCACCTCACCGCCGCCATCGAGGGCCAGCCGGTGGCCGGCGCGTTCATGAATGCGCCGTCGCCGGGGATCGTCGCGCTGTTTGCTCCCAACGAGCACTACGGGACGCTCGACGAGTACCTCGACGCGATCGGCGAGGCGATGAAGGTGGAGTACGAGGCGATCGTCGCCGCCGGGGTGATGCTCCAGATCGACGCGCCCGACCTCGCCATGGGCCGCCACATCATGTACCGCGACCGCTCCGACGAGGAGTTCGCCGCCAGCGTCGAGCGCCACGTCGAGGCGATCAACGCCGCCCTGCGCGACATCCCCGCCGACCGCGTCCGTATGCACCTGTGCTGGGGCAACTACGAGGGTCCGCACCACCTCGACATCGACCTGGGCAAGATCATCGGCGCGATCCTGCCGGCCAAGCCCTCGACGATCCTGTTCGAGGCGGCCAACCCACGCCACGCCCACGAGCACGTCGCGTGGGCGGGCGCCTCGATCCCCGAGGACAAGGTGCTGGTCCCGGGCGTGATCGACTCCACCACCAACTACATCGAGCACCCCGAGCTGGTGGCCCAGCGCATCGAGCACTACACCGCCATCGTCGGCCCCGAGCGCGTCATGGCCGGGACCGATTGCGGCTTTGGCACGTGGTCGGGGTACGGGGCCGTCGACCCCGACATCTGCTGGGCCAAGCTGCGCTCGCTGGCCGACGGCGCGCAGATCGCCGCTGAGCGTCAACGAGCGTTGCGCTAATCGTCAAGACGCCGCCTCGGCGATTGCTAGCTCAAGTACGATCGTGGATGCGTCAACGAGAGAGGAGAGGCCATGCCGAATCCAGGGTTCATCCGCGGTACCCACCACCTCACGTTCTGTGTCGGGGGCGCCCAGGAGGACTACGACTTCCACGTTCGCCTGCTGGGCCTGCGCAGCGTCAAGAAGACGGTCCTGTTCGACGGCGAGATCCCGATCTACCACCTCTACTACGGCAATGGCGCGGGCGACCCGAGCACGCTGCTGACCGCCTTCCCGTATCGCCAGGCGGGCTGGATGGGCAAGCGCGGCACCAACCAGGCCAAGATCCTCCTCCTCTCGGTCCCCGTCGACTCCATCGGCTACTGGTCTGACCGCTTCAAGGAGCACGGCGTCGACCATGAGCGCATCGAGCGCTTCCGCACCGAGCGCCTGCTCTTCCGCCACCCGTGCGGGATCGAGTACGCGCTGGTCGGCGACCCCGAGCACGACACCCGCGAGCCCTACGACGCGCATGTCCCCGCCGAGCACGCCATCCGCGGCGCCTACGGGACGACGACCTCGGTGACCGAGCAGGGCCCGATGGACTACTTCATCGTCCAGGGCATGAACGGCGAGCCGCTCGGCGACGAGGGCGCTAACCACCAGTACCAGATCGGCCAGCCCGACGGCTTCGGCCGGATGATCGAGCTCGTCGAGGAGCCCGACCTGCACCAGGGCACCTGGCACTTCGGCGAGGGCACGATCCACCACCAGGCCTTCGACGTCGGCACCGCCGAGAACCAGCAGGTGGTCAAGGACCACATCGTCGGCCTGGGCTTCACCGACGTCTCGGAGCCCAAGGACCGCGGCTACTTCTTCTCCATGTACTGCCGCAGCCCCGGCGGGCTGCTGGTGGAGCTTGCCTACGGGACGCCCCAGGGCTTCCTCATCGACGAGACCGCGGCCGAGCTGGGCACGCACATGTGCATCCCGCCGCACTGGGAGCACCGCCGCTGGGAGATCGCCTGCTCGAGCCGATCGAGACCGAGGAGACCGTCGTCAGCTGAGCCTCGTCAGCAGACCGGGCCGTCAGCGGACCGGTGGGCCCGTGATCTTCGGCGGCCCGGCGAACACCGGCGCGATGTCGGTGTAGACCCGGTAGTCCGAGATGAGGTCGTTGGCGTTGGTGCGGTAGATCGTGACCACCGGCACCGTCGATGCGGGCGTAGAGCGCCTCCAGCGCGGTGCGACAGCCGTCGCGGCCGTAGATCGGGTCGTCGTTGCCGAAGCGCATCACCACGTCCGGCGCCAGGTAGGACGACCACGCCTGGGCGTCCATCCGCTCGATGTCGGCGAACATTCTCATTCGCGTTGCGGCGCGACGCTTAAGGTCCGCCGGCCTGATCAAATACCGCCCCGATGGCCGCTGCTCTCCACATCCCCTCCAACCCGCTCGGCGCCGCCGGCCAGCGCGTGCCGCGCGTGGCCCTGGGCTGCGGCAACTTCGGCGGCGTGGGCTCCGCCCCGGAGTTCTTCGGGCAGGGCCTCTCCCACTCCCAGGCGCTCGAGCTGATGGACGCGGCCTGGGCGCTGGGCATCCGCCATTTCGATACCGCCGACGCCTACGGGGGCGGGCGCAGCGAGGAGGCGATCGGCGCGTGGATCCGCTCCCGGCGAACCCGGCCCACGCTCACCACCAAGACGTTCAACCGGATGACCGCCGACGGCGATCAGGGACTGGCGCCCGACCGCGTCCGCCGGCAGTTCGCCTCGAGCCTCGAGCGCCTGGGCGTCGATCGCGTCGATCTCTACCTCGCCCACGAGTTCGATCGCAGCGTCGCGCTCAACGACACGATCTCGGTCTTCGACGAGCTGCGCGAGGCGGGCCAGGTCGTCTCCTACGGGGTGAGTAACTTCGATGCGCTGCAGCTTCAGCAGGCGCTCGACATCGGCACGACCTCGGCCGTCCAGAACGGCTACTCGCTGCTCCAGCGCGACGACGAGGCCGACGTCCTCCCGCTGTGCGCCCGCAGCGGCACCGGCTACATCGTCTTCAGCCCGCTGTGCGGGGGTTGGCTGACCGGCAAGTACCGCCGAGGCTCCGCCTATCCCTTCGGCTCGCGGATGACCCAGCGCCCCGAGCCCTACCAGGCCCTGGCCACCGATGAGACCTTTGACCGCCTCGAGTGGCTCGAGCGGCTGTCGACCGACCGCGGCACGTCGATGGCGGGGACCGCGCTGGCCTGGCTGCTGGCCGACGAGCGCATCGCCCAGATCGTCGTCGGGCCGGGCCGCCCCGAGCATCTCGAGCCGATCCGCGAGGCGATCGAGCGCCCCCTCACCCCCGACGAACGCCGCCAGATCACGGAGACCTTCAGCTGATGCGCGTCCTCACCCTGTCCAACGCCGACATCCACGCCGCGCTCTCGCCGGCCGAGTGCGAGCAGGCGATGGCCGGCGTGCTCGCCGCCCGTGCGCGCGGCGACGCGTTCAACCCGCTGCGCACCGTGTCGGTCCCGCCGGGCGCCGCCGGCTTCATCGGGCTCATGCCGGCCTACGTCTCGGCCGCCGCGTCGCCGACCCCGTCGGGGCCCGGGACCGACGGTGGCGCGGCCTTCGGGCTCAAGGCCATCTGCCTGATCCCGGGCAACCCCGCGCGCGGCCTGGACGCCCACCAGGGCACGGTGATGCTCTACGACGGCGAGACCGGGATGCCGACGGCGATCCTCAACGCCTCGGCGATCACCGAGATCCGCACCGCCGCGGTGACCGCGGTGGCCACCCGGGCGCTGGCCCGCGACGGCGCCCGCGTCCTGGGGATGCTCGGCGCCGGGGTGCAGGCCCGGTCGCATCTGCTCGCGCTCGCCGATGTCCGGCCCTGGGAGGAGGTCCGCGTCTACGCGCCCACGACGGCGCACGCCGAGGCGCTGCGCGACGCCCGGCCCGACATCGCGGTCGCCGCGTCGGCCCAGGAGGCGGTGGAGGGCGCTGACGTGGTGCTCGTCGCCACCAGCGCCAAGCGCCCGGTGCTTCAGCACGCGTGGCTGGCCCCGGGCGCTCACGTCAACGCCGTCGGCGCCAGCTCGCCCACCGCCTGGGAGATCGAGCCCGCGACCGTGGCCGCCGCCGCGCTGTTCTGCGACAGCCGTGAGTCGGTCCGCAACGAGGCCGGCGAGTTCAAGCTCGCGGTCGAGGAGGGGTTGATCGCGGGCGAGGAGCACATCCGCGCCGAGCTGGGGGAGGTGGTGGCCGGCGCCCACCCGGGCGCGCCGGCGAGGACGAGCTCACGCTGTTCCGCTCGCTGGGCATCGGGGTCGAGGACCTCGCCGCCGCGCAGGTGGCGGTCCAGAACGCCCGCCGCCACGGGCTCGGGACCGAGGTGGAGCTGTGATCGCGCTGGAGGAGATCCGCGCCGCCCGCGAGCGCGTGGCCGACCTCGCCGTGCGCACGCCGCTGGTCCGCCTGCACCTCGCCGACGCCCCCGCCGAGATCCACCTCAAGCTCGAGACGCTTCAGCCCATCAACTCGTTCAAGATCCGCGGTGCGGGCAACGCGATCCGCTCGGCGCCGGCCGCGCTGCGCGCCCAGGGCCTGCTCACCGCCAGCGCCGGCAACATGGCCCAGGGGGTGGCGTGGGTGGCCCGCGAGCTCGGGCTGAAGGCCACCATCGCGGTGCCCGAGCACGCGCCCCAGGCCAAGCTCTCCGCGATCGAGCGCCTGGGCGGCCGGGTGCTCAAGGTGCCCTACGACGACTGGTGGCAGGCGATCGTCACCTCGGAGATCCCGGGGGAGGAGGGGCTCTTCGTCCACCCGGTCGCCGACGAGGCGGTCATGGCCGGCAACGGCACGATCGGCCTGGAGATCCTCGAGGACCTCCCCGAGGTCGACACCGTGGTCATCCCCGTCGGCGGCGGCGGGCTGACGGTGGGGATCGCCAGCGCGGTCAAGGCGCTCAAGCCCGACGTGCGGATCGTCACCGCCGAGCCCGAGACCGGCGCGGCGCTGCACGCCGCGCTGGCCGCCGGCGGTCCGACCGACGTCGACTACCAGCCGTCGTTCGTGGACGGTTCGGGCAGCCGCCGCGTGCTGGATCCGATGTGGCCCCGCCTGCAGGAGGTCGTCGATGAGGCCGTGACCGTCTCCATCGCCGACACCGAGGCGGCGGTGAGGACGCTGGCCGAGCGCGTGCGCGTGATCGCCGAGGGCGCCGGGGCGCTCTCCACCGCGGCGGCGCTGGCCGGCCGCGCGGGCTCGGGCAAGGTGGTGTGCGTCGTCAGCGGCGGCAACATCAACCTGGCCACCCTGGCCGACATCCTCAACGGCGCGGGAGCGAGATGAGCGACGACGACACCGGCCCCGTCCTCCCCGGACCCGGGGCCAGCGACTACGAGCGCTACCTGCGCACCGACGAGCTGCTGGCGCTCCAGAAGCCGCCGGAGGAGCGCGTCCACCGCGACGAGCTCCTGTTCCAGACCGTGCACCAGTCCTCGGAGCTGTGGCTCAAGCTCGCCCTCTCAGAGGTGGTCGAGGCGACGCGGCTGATCGATGCCGACGAGCTCTTGGGGGCCGGCCGGCTCATGCGCCGGGCGGTGCTGTGCCTGCGCCAGGTCACCGACGCGCTGGACATGCTCGACCTGCTGGACCCGTGGGACTACAACACCGTGCGCACGGCGCTGGGCCACGGCAGCGGCTTTGACTCGCCGGGCTTTCGCAACCTGGCCCGCGCCACCCCGGTGCTGGGCGGCGCCTTTGACCGCGCCCTGGAGCGCACCGGTGTCCCCGTCACCGAGCTCTACCGGCAGCGCGGCTCCTACGAGCCGCTGCACCAGCTCGCCGAGCTGCTCACCGACTACGACGAGCGCCTGCGGCTGTGGCGCTTTCGCCACTACAGCGTCGTCGCGCGCGCCATCGGCGAGGAGACCACCGGGATCGCCGGCACGCCCGTGGAGGTGCTGGGCAAGCTCATCGCCCAGCGCCAGCTGCCCAAGCTGTGGGAGGTGCGCAGCCGGCTGGTGGAGCTGTTCGAGGCCGAGCGGGGCGAGGGCTCTGGTGAGAGCGCCACTTCGGGCGGCCGGCCGATTGGGCACGGGGACAGTTAGCGGCTGACCCGGGTCGCGGTGGCCCGAAAAACGGCGGGAGAGCGCCTAGGCGCGGGCGCCCTCCAGGCCCGCCACCAACCGGTCCACCTCTTCCACCGTGTTGTAGTGGATGAACCCGATCCGGATCGCGTCCTTCTCATAGCCCAGCCGCTTGTAGAGCCCCAGCGAGTACCAGGAGTCGTGAGCCCACACGCCGATGTCCTGCGCGGCCAACTGGGCGGCGACGTCCGCCGCCGCCACGCCGTCGACGTTGACCAGGAACGTCGGGACGCGTCCCTCCATCGTCTGCAGCCCATAGACCGTCACCGCGTCTGAGATCGAGGACAAGAACCGCTCGCCCAGCGCGCGCTCGTAGGGGACGATCGCCTCAAAGCCGCCGATCGAGTCCAGGTAGTCGATGGTGGCGTTGAAGCCGGCCAGCAGCTCGTAGGGGCTCGTGCCGGTGTTGAAGCGCCGGCCCAGCGGGTCGGTCGGCGCCGGGCGCGCCTTGTAGGGGCGCCACTCGACGTCACCTCGGCCTTGCCGTAGGCCATGCCCAGGTGCGGGCCGCAGAACTTGTAGGGAGAGCAGATGAGCACGTCGGCGTCGATGGCGCGCACGTCGATCGGCTCATGGGCGGCGTAGTGGACGGCGTCGATCCAGGCCAGCGCGCCGGCGTCGTGGGCCATGCGGCACACCCGCGCGGCGTCGACGACGGTCCCGACGGCGTTGGAGGCCCAGGCGAATGCGACCACCCGGACGCGCCCTGAGGCCAGCTTGGCCTCCAGATCGTCGAAGTCCAGCAGCGTGTCGGGGTGAAGCTCGATGTGCTTGACCACCAGGTTGCGGTCGGCGGCCAGCTCCAGCCACGGGGCCACGCCGCCGTCGTGGTCGGCGGAGGAGACCAGGATCTCGTCGCCGGGCTGGAAGTCGCGCCCGGCGGTGCGGCTGAAGGTGAAGTCCAGCGAGGTCATGTTGGCGCCGAAGGTGATCTCCTGGGCGTCGCAGCCCAGGAAGCGCGCGGCATGGGCCTCGGCGGTCTCCAGGATCTCCTTGACGCGGAAGCTCGTGGCGTAGCCGGCGCCCAGGTTGGCGCTGGCCTCGCGCAGCGCGCGGGCGACGGCGTCGCCCACCTCGTCGGGCACCTGGGAGCCGCCCGGGGCGTCCAGGAACGCGAACCCGCCGCACAGCGCGGAGAAGCGCCGGCGCACCTCGCCGACGTTGATGGTGGGGTTAAGCGTCTCGGCCACGGCCCTCTCCTTGCTGGCGGCGGTCACACACTGGTTGCAGCGGCCACACGGTAATGGTTTGATCGCCATACAAAATCAGATCTGAGGGGGTGTCGGAAACCTTGAGCGTTCGTGTAAGCCGCCACGCGGAGGCCAGTTGGCAGGGAACCGTGCCCGATGGGGGCGGGCGCATCGCGCTGGGCAGCGGCGCCTTCGAAGGAGAGTTCACGCTGCGCAACCGCGTCGAGGAGGAGGTGCGCGGCACCAACCCCGAGGAGCTCATCGCCGCCGCCGAGGCCGGCTGCTTCACCATGTCGCTGGCCAACCTGCTCGAGGAGGCCGGTTCCCCGCCGCAGGATCTGCGGACGACCGCCCGGGTCCGGCTGGAGCAGAAGGAGGAGGGCTTCCGGATCACCCGGATCTCCATCACCACCGTCGGCGACGTGCCCGGCTTTGATCCCGCGCGCTTTGCCGAGCTGGCCGAGCAGGCCAAGGCGACGTGCCCGGTCTCGCTGGCGCTGGCGGGAACCGAGATCGTCCTGGAGGCCACCCTGCAATGAACGCTCCGAGGCAGGTGGTTGACCGCCGTGGCTCGAATGTGCGAAGGTCCCCGACCCCGAGCCAGGATGCGTCTCGGGACCCGTTGCCAAGCCCAAGTGAATCTCGTCACCGCCATCCGGAGCCGCCGCCGATGCCGGCTGTGAACGTCGTCCACGCCCCTGAGGTGGAGCCGTTCATCAGCCCCAGCGGGCTCAGCGTCCGGCTGACGCTCGGACCCCGGACCGACTTCGACGCGCTGCAGCAGGCGGTGCTCGAATGCCCGCCGGGACAGCGCGCCGCGGTGTCGGTCCCCGGCGACGTCGAGGAGACGATGTTCGTGCTCGAGGGCGAGGGCCGGCTGCACATCCGCGGCGAGGCCCACGCGCTGGCCCCCGACATGGGCGTCTACCTGCCGCCGGGGTCCGAGGCCGAGCTTCGAGAACACCGGCGACGGCCCGCTGCGCCTCGTCGCGGTCCGGGTGCCCGACCCCAGTCCCGGCCCGCCGATGCCGGCCAGTGTGTGCCGGCTCGACGATCAGGACGTGGAGCAGGCGACCACCGAGCGGGAGTTCCGGATCGTCGCGGACCCCGCCACCGGCCTGCGCTCGGCGACCCACTTCGTCGGCTACGTCCCGACCCAGCGCGCGCCCGACCATTTCCACACCTACGACGAGGTGATCTACGTGCTCGACGGCGAGGGCCTGATGCAGGCCGGAGCCTTCTCGCACCCGGTGACGGCGGGCTCGTGCATCCAACTGCCCGCGCGGACGGTGCACTGCCTGTCCAACTCGGGCGCCGGGCCGATGCGCATCGTTGCCGTGTTCCGGCCCGCGGGATCTCCGGCCGCCGCTTTCTATCCGGACGGAACCCCCGCCTATCAGAGCAATCAGGACCCACTCCAGAGGAGGAGTTAACAGGCTATGAAGGTACGTGTGACACTGGCCGCCGTAGCGCTCACCGCGCTGGTGGCGGCTGGCTGCGGAAGTTCGAACAGCAGCAGTAGCAGCAGCGGCGGAAGCACCAGCGCCGCGGCGGCCGCGCCCACCTCGAGCTCGACGGGTGCCTCGACGGGCTCAGCGGCTCCAAGTGCACGGCGTCGATCGGCATCGAGGCCCCGCTCACCGGCCAGGTGGCGGTGCTCGGCCAGGAGCAGCTGGCCTTCGCCCAGCTGGCGTTGGCGGCCGACAACTCCGCCAACGGCACCAACATCACGCTGGTCCAGGGCGACACCCAGCTCATGCCGGCGCAGGCGACCACGGTGACCCAGCAGTTCGTCTCCAACAGCAAGATCGTCGGCGTCATCGGCCCGGCGGGCAGCCAGGAGGTCGAGGCGGTCGGGCCGCTGTTCGGCCGTAACGGACTGGCGTTCATCACCGGGTCGGCCACCAACTCGGCGCTGACCACGAGCGGCAAGAACCCCACGTTCTTCCGGGTCGTTTCCCGCGACGACGTCCAGGGCCCGCAGGACGCCCACTACATCATCAACAAGCTGCACCCGAAGTCGCTGATGATCGTTGATGACCAGGAGGCCTACTCCACCGGCCTGGTGTCGGCGATGATGCCGATCTTCAAGGCCGCCGGGATCAAGGTCGACCACGAGTCGGTCAGCCAGAAGGTGACCGACTTCTCCTCGCTCGTGGCCAAGGTGACCTCGAGCACGAGCGTCGTCGTCCTGCCGTGGCAGGTGGCCGCCAACGGCCAGCAGTTCGGCAAGAACCTCGCCGAGCAGCACAAGAAAGCCGTCATCTTCGGAACCGACGGCCTGTTCTCACCGAGCTCGTTCACGACCAACGGCGCGTACGTGTCGTCATTCGGCCCGGACATCAACTTCATCCCGGCCGACAAGGCGATCGCCGCTCAGGCGAAGGCGAAGTTCCCCAAGTACGGGACGTTCGGACCGCCGATCTACGCGGCGACGCACGTGATGGACGAGGCGATCGCCTCGGCCTGCAAGAGCGGGACGCCGAGCCGCGCCAGCGTGCTGGCGGCGGTCAAGGCCACCGACGAGCCGACGTCGATCCTCGGGCAGCCGATCAAGTTCGACAGCCACGGCGATCTCGTCGGCGGGAAGTTCTTCCTGTTCAAGATCAACGGCGCAGGCAAGTACCAGCTGATCCCGAGCACCTGATCGGAACCCCGTCGGCGCGTCCCGGGCCGACAGGTGCCCGAGGCGCGCCGGGGGTTGCGGGGGATCTCGTCTTACTGAGTCATGCACTTCTTCGTCCAGGAACTCGTCAACGGGCTCACGCAGGGGGCCCTGTACGCGCTGATCGCCCTCGGCTACTCGATGGTCTACGGCGTGCTCAAGCTGCTGAACTTCGCCCACGGCGACCTGTACATGATCGGGGCGTTCATCGGCTACTTCGTGATCCAGTGGTTCGGAGGCTCGACGGCGCTCGTCGCGCCGGTCCCGGTCGTCATCTTCGTCATGTTCCTGGTCGCCGGCGGCGGCTGCGGCGTGCTGGGGGTGGCGATCGAGCGCTTCGCCTACCGGCCGCTGCGCGACGCGCCGCGGATCGCGCCGCTCATCACCGCGCTGGGCGTCTCGTTCTTCCTGGAGAACGCGGCGCTGCTGTTGTGGGGCGCGTCGTATCGCAGCTACAACACGTCGGCGTTCGTCTCGTTCTCCAGCGGCATCCACATCGGGCCGCTGAACATCGACAACATGCGGATCCTGGTCATCGTGCTCAGCGTGGGCTGATGGTCGGGCTGCGCCTGATCGTCGACCGCACCGCGCTCGGGCGCTCGATGCGGGCGGTGGCGATCGACCGCGAGGCCGCCGAGATGCTCGGCATCAACGTCGACTTCACGATCTCGGCGACGTTCTTCATCGGCTCCGTGCTCGCCGGGGTGGCGGGCGTGATGGCCGGCCTGGTCTTCAACCAGATCTACACGCTGATCGGCTTCGTCGCCGGGCTCAAGGCGTTCACCGCGGCCGTCGTCGGCGGCATCGGGTCGATCGCCGGCGCGGTCCTCGGCGGGTTCGTCATCGGCCTCGCCGAGTCGTTCATCACCGGCTACATCTCCTCCACGTACACCAACCTGCTCGTGTTCGCGATCCTCATCATCGTCATGCTGGTGCGTCCCTCCGGTCTGCTCGGCCGCGTGCAGCTGCAGAAGGTGTAGCGTCGCGTGGCGATCGAGGAGCAGCGCGGTCCGGACGTCGGCGTCGACGAGTGGGTAGCGCGCAGCGGCCAGCGGCGCCAGTACGCCGCCGGGCTGGCGCGGCGATGTCCAGCGCGCAGTTCGAGCGCCTGGGCTGGTGGCAGCGCCTGCTGATCGCCGCCGTCATCGGCGCGCTCATCCCGCAGATCGGCCTCAACGCCTTCCAGCTCCAGGTCGGCATCAACGCGCTGCTGCTGGCGCTGCTGGCCCTCGGCCTCAACGTCGCCGTCGGCTGGGCCGGCCTGCTCGACCTCGGCTACATCGCGTTCTACGGCTTCGGCGCCTACGGCTTCGCCCTGCTCTCCTCCAGCCAGCTCAACCCCCCGGCGGGGATCCACCTGCAGGCGTGGATCTCGATCCCGATCGTCATGATCGGCGGGGCCCTGCTGGGGCTCGTGGTCGGGCTTCCCGTCGCGAAGATTGATCGGCGACTACCTGGCGATCGTCACGCTGTTCTTCGGCGAGGCGTTCGTCGAGTTCACCAACAACGTGGCGCCGACCAAGCTCGGCGGCCCCAACGGCATCTTCGGGCTTGACCCGATCCGCGCCTTCGGCCACCAGCTGCTCACCAACACCGGCTACTTCTACCTGCTGCTGGCGCTGCTGGTGATCACCATGGGCGTGCTGCATCTGCTCGACAACTCGCGCACCGGCCGCGCGTGGCGCGCGGTGCGCGAGGACCCCTTGGCGGCGTCGCTGATGACCATTCCGGTCAACCGCGTCAAGCTGATGGCGTTCGCCTTCGGCGCCGCGATCGCCGCCATGGCGGGCGCGGTGTTCGCCGCGCAGCAGACCAGCGTGTTCCCCACCGACTTCGACACGCCGTTTCTCATCCTCATCTACGCCGGGCTCATCCTGGGCGGCGCCGGGAGCGTCGCCGGCGCCGTGGTCGGCGGGCTCGTGGTGGCGGTCTCGCTGGAGTTCCTGCGCAACCCCACCGAGGCCGGCTACGTCTTCTACGGGGTGATCCTGCTCACGCTGATCGTCAAGCTGCGACCGTGGACGCGGCTCGTCGCCGTGCTCGCGGCGACGGCGGTGTTCGGCCTGGTCATGCGCCTGATCGTCGGCGCGATCTCGTCCGACGCCACCGCCGGCGACAGCCAGTCCACCGGGTGGATCCACGACCTCCTGCACAACTGGGTGATCGTCCCGCGCCACCCGACCACCTTCGGGAACATCGGCTTCGTCGCGCTCATCGCGATGGTCATCGCGCTCGTGCAGCTGCGTGGCCTGTGGCGACTGTTCGCGCTGGTATGGACGCTCTACCTCGTCCGCGTGCGTGTGGGAGGCGCGGCTCGTCACCGTCCCGGCGATCACGCGCCAGATCCTCATCGGCGCGATCCTGATCGTGATGATGAACGCGCGCCCGCAGGGACTGCTCGGTCAGAGACGGGTCGAGGTGGTGTGACGTGGCGCTGCTCGAGCTCCAGGGCGTCTCGCTGCAGTTCGGCGGCCTGGCCGCGCTCTCGGAGGTCGACCTGCAGCGTCGACTCCGGCGAGGTGCTGAGCGTGATCGGCCCCAACGGCGCGGGCAAGACGACGATCTTCAACGTGATCACCGGCGTCTACCGGCCGGGCGGGGGCGAGGTGCTCCTGGACGGCCAGTCGCTCGTCGGCAAGCCCCTGCACGCGATCACGCGACAGGGGGTCGCGCGCACGTTCCAGAGCCTGCGCCTGTTCCTGAACATGTCGGTGCTCGAGAACGTGATGGCGGCCACCTACGGCGGCACCAAGGCGATGCCCTGGGAGTCGATCCTGCGCCTGCCGCGAGCCCGCCGCGAGGAGCGCGAGGCCCGCGCGAGCGCCGAGCAGATCCTGTCCTTCTTCGGCCAGCGGCTAGCCGGCTACCGCTGGGACCAGCCCGCCTACAGCCTCTCCTACGCCAATCGCCGCCGCCTGGAGATCGCGCGCGCCCTGGCCACCGAGCCCAAGCTCCTGCTCCTCGATGAGCCGGCCGCGGGGATGAACCCCAACGAGACCCACGAGGTCAGCGAGCTGATCGGCCGTCTGCGCGACGAGCTGTCGCTGGCCATCCTCGTCATCGAGCACGACATGCACGTGGTCGAGGGCGTCTCAGACCGGGTGGTGGCGCTCGACCACGGCGTCAAGATCGCCGAGGGCAGCTTTGACGAGGTCGCCTCGCACCCGGCGGTCGTCGAGGCCTACCTCGGCCGGGATCCCGACGCGCTGACCGAGGCCGGCTGAGAGCCCGCGGTGCTGCTCGCGCTCGAACAGGTCACCACGTATTACGGCCAGATGCGGATCCTGGAGGAGATCTCGCTCCAGGTCGACGCGGGCGAGCTGGTCTGCCTGCTCGGCGGCAACGCATCGGGCAAGTCCACGACGCTGAAGACGATCCTCGGGCTCGTGCGCCCCCGTTCCGGGCGCGTGCTGCTCGAGGGCGAGGACGTCACCCAGCGCAAGGTGCCCGAGCGCATCGCGCGCGGGATGGCGATCGTCCCCGAGAACCGGCGCCTGTTCGGCAGCATGACCGTCTACGAGAACCTCGAGCTCGGCGCCGTGCTGCGCGACGGCTCGACGTTCAAGGAGGACCTCGAGCGCGTCCACACGCTGTTCCCGCGCCTCTACGAGCGCCGCGAGCAGCTCGCCGGCACGCTGTCGGGCGGCGAGCAGCAGATGGTGGCGATGGGCCGCGCGCTCATGTCCCGGCCCCGCCTGCTGCTCATGGACGAGCCCTCGATGGGCCTGTCGCCGGCCCTGGTGCAGCAGAACTTCCGGATCATCAAGGAGGTCCACGAGTCCGGCGTGGCCATCCTCATGGTCGAGCAGAACGCCACCATGGCGCTGTCCATCGCCGACCGCGGCTATGTGCTCTCCACCGGCACCCTGGTCCTGTCGGGCGCCGCCGGCGACCTGCTCAAGTCAGAGGACCTCAAGCGCGCCTACCTCGGTCGTTGAGACCACGTTAGGGCGCGGGAAGGAAATCGCGCCCGCGGAGTCCTGAGCGCGTAGATGGGCGCTGCTTCCCGGCGTCCAACTATGAGCGAAAGGGGCTCAGGTGCATCTTCCACATATACGGGCGACCGCTGCAGCCGCGCTGACGGTCGCCGTCACTGTCTCGGCCGGGGCGCTCGCCGCCACCGGTTCGTTCCTCGGTCCGCTCCACACCTTCTCCCGTGTCGCGGGCGCCGCGCCCACCTCGGGGCCGGCCAGGGGCGACGTCAATCCCTACGGGGTGGCCGTCGTGCCGCGCAGCGCCGGGCGGCTGGTGCGCGGCAACGTCCTCGTCTCCAATTTCAACAACGCCGCCAACCAGCAGGGCACCGGCTCGAGCATCGTCGAGATCTCCCCGTCGGGCCACCAGCAGGTGTTCGCCGTCGTGCCGCGGATCAAGGGCATGCCCGCCGTGGGCCTGACCACCGCGCTGGCGGTGCTGGGCAACGGTGATGTCATCGTCGGCAGCCTGCCCGCTCCCGGCGGGATGGGATCCCATGCGCGGTCGGGTGGTCTGGTCGTGCTCAACCCCGCCGGGCACGTCACCGGCGCCATCACCGGGGCCCTCATGCAGGGGCCGTGGGACATGACCGCGGTGAGCTCGGGCAACAGCGCCA
This sequence comes from uncultured Solirubrobacteraceae bacterium, assembly GCA_963764125.1. Lineage (GTDB taxonomy): Bacteria > Actinomycetota > Thermoleophilia > Solirubrobacterales > Solirubrobacteraceae > Palsa-465. Next base: position 44,730 of record CAVXRR010000034.1, on the reverse strand, counting down.
CGCTGTTCGTCACCAACGTGCTCAACGGCACGGTCGCCGCCCACGGACACGTCGTCCACAAGGGGACGGTGGTCCGGGTCGACGTCTCGACCGCGGGCGGCCGGCTGCGTGTGAAGTCCAGCGTCGTCATCGCCGAGGGCTTCGCCGAGCACACCGACCCCAACGCGCTCGTCGTCGGGCCCACCGGCGTGGGCCTGGGGCGGGGCGACGTGCTCTACGTCGCTGACTCTGATGGCAACCGGATCGCCGCGGTCCCGGATGCCATGACCCGCACGACCCCCGTGACCGGCGGCGGAACGACCGTGGCTCACGGCGGCCCGCTCAACGACCCGCTGGGCCTGACGGTGGCCCCCAACGGGGACATCATCTCCGCCAACGGCGCCGACGGGCGGCTGGTCGAGACCACGCCCACGGGCGCGCACCCGGCGGTGCGCAACGTCATTCCCAACGGCGGCGGCGATCTCTTCGGGGTCGCCGTGGCGCCGAATCACAAGAGCCTGTACCTCGTCGACGATGCCGGCAGCGGCGCGTCGGCAAACTCGCTCGGCCTGTTGCACTGACCGAGCAGGGGCGCCGTGGCACTTCCCCGGCCGCGGCGCCCCACGCTCGGGTCTCGTGCGCGCCGCACCCGATGAGTTCCCGCCGCGGCGGCGGTCTAGGGTGTGAGAACGACCGAAACCAGGAGGTCTGCATGAGCCTGCCCGAGATCGTCAGCCACCAGGAGTGGGAGACCGCGCGCAAGGAGCTGCTCACGCGCGAGAAGGAACTGACCCGTGCCCGCGACGAGCTTGCCGCCGCGCGCCGCCGGCTGCCGATGGTGCTCGTGGACAAGGACTACCGCTTTGAGGGGCCCGACGGCGAGGTGGGCCTCGTCGAGCTGTTCGAGGGCCGCCACCAGCTCATCGTCTGCCATTTCATGTTCGACCCCGAGTGGGAGGACGGCTGCCCGAGCTGCACCGCCGGCGCCGATGAGATGGCGGAGGGCAAGCTCGCGCACCTGCACGCGCGCGACACGACGCTCGCCTACGTCTCCCGGGCTCCCTACGCGAAGATCGCCGGCTACAAGCAGCGCCGGGGCTGGACGTTCCCGTGGTACTCGTCGCACGGCTCGGACTTCAACTATGACTTCCACGTCACGCTCGACGAGTCCGTGACCCCGGTGCAGTACAACTTCCGCACCCACGCGGAGTTCGCCGCGGCCGGCCAGGATTTCGAGCTGGCGGGCGAGTTCCCCGGGCGCTCGAGCTTCCTGCGCGATGGCGATCGCGTCTACCACACCTACTCGGTCTACGCCCGTGGGCTGGAGACGATCGGGGGCTCCTACTACCTGCTGGAGGAGACCGCGCTGGGCCGCCAGGAGGACTGGGAGCAGCCGGCCGGCCGCGCCGCCTCGGTGCGCGACGCCACGCCGGACTTCGCTGCGTAGGCGTCTGACGCCGCGTAGGCGTCTGATCTAGCTGCGCGCGCCCAACTGGTGCAGCGGGCCGGCGCCCATCGCCTCGGCCAGGCTGTTGGCGGTCGTCGCCAGATGTTCCTGGAGCGCCGCCGCCGCGCGGTCGGGGTTGTAGGCCTCGCAGGCCGCGAGGATCTCGCGGTGTTCGGCGGCGCGCTCCCTGAGCCGGCGGACCTGCGGCCACTCCAGCGCGTAGCGCTCGCACACCTGCCACGCCGGTCGGATCAGCCGGAGCAGCCACGCCGACTCAGCGGCCTCGTAGAAGGCGAAATGGAAGTCGGCGTGGGCCTCGGAGGCGGCCACCGAGGTGTCGTCGGCCATCTCCTCGAGCCTGGCCAGGGACTGCCGGGCGCGCTCGGCGCGGGCGTCGGTGAAGCGAGCGGCGGCGCGGCGGATGGCCAGCGTCTCGAGCGCGAGGCGGACCTCGTAGACCTCGGTCAGATCGGTCACGGACAGCTCCGTGACCCGGGCTCCGCGGTGGGGGACGTTCTCCACGAGCCCCACCGCGTCCAACCGCCGGACGGCCTCCCGGATCGGCATCGGACTCATCTCCAGATACTCGGCCAGTTCCTCGATCGGGAGGCGCGCACCGGGGCGCAACGCTCCGGTGATGATGGCGTCGTGCAGCGTCTCGTACGCCTTCTCGGCGAGGGTGCGATGCCCGCGCGACGTGCGTCCGCCCGTCGCCAAAACGGCGAGGTTGGGGTCCATGAGGGGGTTAGTACCCCCTTTGATGAGGAAAAGTCAAGTTGCCAAAAACCTGTCCTTTCGCAATGCGCACGGTGGTACGCCTGGCGAATACGCATCAAACGTGTTCTGATCGGCATGTTTCGCCTGCTCATATCAACTATTTGACTGGTTCGGGGAGGGCTCCCACCGGGGCCGCCGATCGGCTTTCCCGGTCGGATTGAACTTGTGCAGAAACCTCCATATGGGGGGTGCGGCGGGGCAGCAGGGTGGCCAGGAGAGCGCCGCCGGCAGAGAGCGCCGCCGACACCGTCAGGGCCGAGACGAAGCCGTCGGAGAACGCCGCCGGGGAGGCGTAGCTGCCCGTCCCGGTGAACACCGCCGCCGCGATGGCCAGGCCGAACACCCCGCCGAGCTGGCGCATCGTCATGTACGTGCCCGAGGCCTTGCCGAGATCACCGGGCGCCACCGCGTTCATGACCGCGTTCTGGGCGGAGGGGATCGCCATCGAGATGCCCGCGCCGGCGATCACCAGCGGCGCGATCGTGTGCCAGTAGGTCATCCCCGGCGCCGCGATCGCCGCGACCCAGGCGAACCCGATCGCCTGCATGGTCAAGCCCAGCGTCACCAGCGTCCGCTCGCCGATGCGGTTGGTCAGCGAGCCGGCGATCGGGGCGACGATGAACAGCGTTGCCGTCCACGGCAGCAGCCGCAGCCCGGAGTCAAGCGGCCCCTGGCCCTGCGAGATCTGCTGGAACTGAGCCATGAAGAACACCGCGCTGAACAGCGCGGCCGAGAACAGGAAGTTCGACGCCGTCCCGGCCGAGAAGCCGCGGCGCGCGAACATCCGCGGCGGAAGCATCGGCTCGGCCACCCGGCGCTCGACGAACACGAACGCCACGAGCGCCGCCAGCCCGGCGGCCAGCGTCCCGATGACCTCGGCGCTGCCCCAGCCGGCGGCGTTGCCGCGCATCAGCCCCCAGACGATCCCGACCGCCGCGCCGGTGACCAGCACCAGCCCCGGCGTGTCGAGCCGCGCCTTCGGCCCGTAGCTCTCCGGGATCCGGGTCAGTACCAGCGGGATCGCCGCCAGCCCGATGGGGACGTTGATCCAGAACACCCACTGCCACGCCAGCCCCTGGGTGACCGCGCCGCCGATGACGGGGCCGCCGAGGACGGCGATGCCGGTAATGCCCCCGTAGACGCCCATCGCCCAGCCACGGCGCTCGGGCGGGAAGGCGGTGGAGACCAGGGCCAGCGACAGGGGCGCCACCAGCGCCGCGGCCGATCCCTGCACGGCGCGCGACGCGATCAGCAGCCCCGCGGTGGGCGACAGCGCACACGCGATCGACCCCAGCACGAACAGGCCCAGACCGGCCGCGAAGACCCGGCGGCGGCCCAGGCGGTCACCGAGCGCGGCCGCGGGGACGAGCAGTACGGCGAAGCTCAGGGCGTAGGCGTTGACCGTCCACTCCAGCTCGTCGATCGAGGCGTGCAGATCGCTGCGGATCACCCCCAGCGCGGTCGAGACGACGAGCGCGTCCAGCGCCACCATCAGCGATGCCACCGAGCTCAGTACGAGAACCCAGCGCGCGGTCTTCGAATTCACGGCTCCTCCTTTGCAGTCTTGTCGGTCCTCGTTGATTGAGACCCGGGGCCGTGGCGCAATTCAGCGATGATTTTCGGAGCCCGTCGGTGTCGTACCGGAGTAGATGCTTCACATGGCCTGGCAGCAGGAACGCCTCGAGCACAACCGCCTCGCCCGCGCTCAGCGCGGCGACGAGGACGCGTTCGCCCAACTCACCGAGCCCTATCGCCGCGAGCTTCAGCTCCACTGCTACCGGATCGTCGGCTCGCTCCAGGACGCCGAGGACCTCCTCCAGGAGACGCTGCTGGCGGCGTGGCGGGGCCTCGAGCAGTTCGAGGGCCGCTCCTCGCTGCGGGCGTGGCTCTACACGATCGCCACCAACCGCTGCCTCAACGCGCTGCGCGATCGCGAGCGGCGCCCGCAGGCGGCGCCCGGCGACCGGCCGGGGCGGGGGGGACCACCCCGCCGTCCGAGAGCTTTGCCGAGATCAGCTGGCTCCAGCCCTACCCCGACGCGCTGCTGGAGGGCGTGATCGACAGAGCGCCCGGTCCGGCGGCCCGGTATGAGGCCAAGGAGTCGGTGGCGCTGGCCTTCGTCTCAGGGCTCCAGCACCTAGCCCCGCGCCAGCGGGCGGTGCTCGTCCTGCGCGACGTACTGGGCTTTCACGCCGATGAGGTCGGCGACATGCTCGGCTCCAGCGAGGCCTCGGTCAACAGCGCCCTGCAACGCGCGCGCGGGACGCTGGAGAAGCGGCTGCCGCCCCGCCAGGAGCGGCTGGCCGTGCCCCGCGACGGCGAGGACGCCGACATGGTCAGCCGCTTCGCCGACGCGTTTGAGAACGACGACATCGAGGGCGTGATCGCGCTGCTCACCGAGGACGCCGTCATCAGCATGCCGCCCGAGCCCGAGTGGCACCAGGGCCGCGCGAGCATCGAGGCCTTCCTGCGCGCCCGCCATGTCGACCGCCTGCCGCGCGGCTGGCGCTTTTACCGCGTCGCCGCCAACCTCGCGCCGGCCTACGCCTATTACCTGGAGCAGGACGGCGAGTGGGTGCGCTCCGGGATGTTCGTCATCGGTGTGCGCCCCGACGGCATCGAGTCGATCACCCGCTTCCACGATGGCGGCCTGCTGGACCGCTTCGGGGCCCCCGCGCGCCTGTAGGCCCGGCATAAAGTAGCGACACGCCCTGCCGATGGGTATTGGTATGGGCAAGGAAGGCCAAGCGGTCCGGGCATCGTCAGCGCAGCTGGCCGGCGTCGCGCTGTCCGCTGCCGTGGCCGCGATCGCGACGGTGGTCGGCTACGTCGTCCCGCGCCACGCGGCGCTGATGTTGGACGTCGCGTGGACGTCATCGGCGCTCGCGGCCCTGGGCGGAATGCTGTTGGCCCGGCGAGCGTCGACCGGGCGCCAGCGCCGCCGGTTTGCCCTCTGGGCGGCGGCCGCGGGGTGCTGGGTCGCCGGGCAGCTGCTGTGGAACCTCTACGGCGTGATCGGCTTCCCCCAGTCACCCAACCTCGCGGACGTTGGCTGGTGGGGGTTCGCCGCCCTGGTCACGGCGAGCCTCATCCGCTCTGACGCGCGCTCGCGCTCGGTCCGCGTGGTGGTCCTGGCCGAGACCCTCCCGGCGATGGTGGCCGCAGTGTCGCTCACCATCGCCGAGCTCTGGCCTCATGTGGCCGCCTCGCCGCTGGCGGTGGCCCCGAGGGTCTCTGCGCTCCTCTATCCGTCCATCTACGTCGCCGCGGCGGCGGTCACCCTGCAGGCGATCATCGGCGGGGCGCTGCGCGGTTACCGCCGCCCCGTCGCCTGGCTGGTCATGGGTGGCATGGCCGCTCAGGCGATCGCCTTCGTCCTCTGGAGCACGCAGCTGCTCGCCGCCGACTATGTCCCGGGCCGGTCGCTGCTTGACCCGCTGTGGGTGATCGGCCTGATCATGATCGGCGCCGGCGGTCTGGCGGCGGCCCGCCAGGCCGACGCGGCCGTCGAGCTGGATGAGCCCGCCCGCCGCGGATGGGTCCTGCCGTCAGGCCTGTTCATCGCTCTCCTCGGGGCCCTGATTGAGGCGCACGTGTCCGGCGCCCCCAACGCGGTCGGCATCGCGCTGGGCGTCGGGCTGCTCGTCTCCGGGGTGGCCCTCATCGCTCGCGGCGCCCTGCTGGAGCAGCGACTGCGCAATCTCCTGGACCGCGAGCGCAGCGCCGGCGTGGCGCTGGCCGAGCGCGAGGCCGAGCTGGCGCGGCTCAACGCCCAGCTGGTGGAGGACTCGCGGCGCGACCCGCTCACGGGCATGCGCAACCGCCGCGCCCTGGCTGACGACCTCCTCGAGCTCGAGGCGCGGCGTGACATGGAGGGCTGCTTCGCGGTGGCGCTGTGCGATGTCGACCACTTCAAGGCCTACAACGATCGCCTCGGTCATCTCGCCGGCGATCACGCGCTGCGGACGGTCTCGGCCATCGTGCGGGCGACGCTGCGCGCCGGTGACCTCTCCTACCGCTTCGGCGGCGAGGAGCTGCTGTTCATCCTGCGCGACGCCGGCGACGACGACGCGCGGGTTGTGTCCGAGCGCGTCCGCGCCGCCGTCCAGGCCGCCGCGGTCCCCCATCCCGACGGCGTCGACGGCGTGCTCACGGTCTCGGTCGGCGTCGCCGCCGGTCCCGACGAGACCGACCGACTGCTCGCCCGCGCCGATGGCGCCCTCTATGACGCCAAGCGCGGCGGGCGCAACCGGACGGTGCTCGCCGCCGAGGCGGCCGCCGGCGCCGCGATCGACGCCCCCGGCCTGCGCCAGCACGAGCCGGCGGAGGGCCCCGTGCCCCGCCATCTGCGCAGCATGCTGGCCGTCTCGCGGGCGGCGGCGTCCGGGCAGGGGCCGGTGCCGGTGCTCGAGGCCCTCGGCGAGACGATCCGCTCCGAGCTGTCCTTTCACGTCGTCGCCGCCAACCTGCGCGACCGGGCCAGCGGTGAGATGCGCATCGTCACCGTGCTCGGTGACGACGACGCCCGGCGGATCCTCATGGGGACCACGAGCGCATGGTCTGAGTGGGAGCCGATCATGGGCCCCGAGTTCGAGCGCCAGCGTGCCATCTGGGTGCCCGCCGGCGCCTCTGACTGGGGTGACCAGATCGCCTGCTGGACCCCGTCGATGAGCGCCGTGCCGGGGCCCGACGGCTGGCATCCCGAGGACATGCTCCTGCTGCCTCTGCGCGCCCAGGACGGCGAGATCCTGGGCACTGTGTCGGTCGACCAGCCCGCCAGCGGCCGGCGCCCCACCGACGAGCAGATCGCCTACCTGATGTCGGTCGTCGACCACGCGGCGCTCGGCGTGGAGCAGAGCCTGCGCGAGGCCGGCCCGGTCACCGAGGAGGCCGGCCAGTCCTCGGAGCTGCGCCTCGCCGCCGCCATGCTGCTGGCCGAGGCGCTGGACCTCCGTGACCCGGGCACCGGCCGCCATTCCCGCACCGTCGGCGAGTACGCGCGCCAGACCGCGCTGCGGCTGGAGTTGTCGCCCGAACGCGTGGAGCGCATCCACGCCGCGGGCGTCCTGCACGACCTCGGCAAGCTCGGGATGGCCGACGCGATCCTGTACAAGCCGGGCGCGCTGACCGATGCCGAGTGGGAGGAGATCAAGCGCCATCCTGAGATCGGCGCGCGCATCCTGCTCCACGCCGGCCTCACCGACATCGCCCACTGGGTCCGCGCCCATCACGAGCGCATCGACGGCGGCGGCTACCCCGACGCGCTCGACGCCGACGCGATCCCGCTGGAGTCGCGGATCCTCGCCGTCGCCGACGCCTACGAGGCGATGATCGCCGATCGTCCCTACCGCACGGGCATGGCGCCCGACCTCGCGCGCGAGGAGCTTGAGCGCTGCAGCGGCAGCCAGTTTGACCCGGCGGTGGTGAGGGCCTTCCTGGAGGCGCTCGACACCGAGCTCGCGCCGCTGGGCGCCGGCGACCTCGTCGACGTCGCGATGGCCGTCGCCACGCCCGCGGGCGCGCCGGGACCCTAGGCCTGGATCCCGCCGCCGTCGAGCACCCACGCCTGCCCGCTGATCGCCGCCGCGGCGGGCGAGGCGAGATGCACGATCGCGTCGGCCACCTCCTCGGGCTCGAGCAGGCGGCCCAACGGCGAGGCCGCGGCCAGCGCATCCTGCGCCTGTGCGGCCGAGCGCCCGGTGCGCCGCACGATGTGGGCGATCGAGCGGTCGGTCATCTCGGTGCGCACGAAGGTGGGGCAGACGGCGTTGACGCGGACGCCGGTACCGGCCAGTTCGGCGGCCACCGCGCGGGTGAGGCCGATCACGGCGTGCTTTGAGGCGGTGTACGCGGTCGTGTAGGGCACGCCGATGCGCCCCGCCGTCGAGGCGACGGTGATGATCGCGCCCGCGCCGCGCTCGCGCATCCCGGGCACGACCGCGCGCATGCACAGAAAGGCGCCAGTGGCGTTGACGTCGAGGTGGCGCTGCCAGGAGTCAAGCGTCGTGTGGTGCAGCGGCGCGGACTCGCCCATGCCGGCGTTGTTGACGAGCACGTCGACGGCGCCGATGTGTGCGAACACGCGGGCCACCGCGGCCTCGTCGGTGACGTCGCAGCGATGGGTCTGAATGTCGGGCAGGGCGCCGAGCGCCAGGTCGTCGCGCCCGAGGGCGATGACCCGCTCCCCGGCGTCGGCAAAGCGCAGCACCGTCGCGCGGCCGATGCCCTTGGCCCCGCCGGTGACCACCACCGTGCGCGGCTCGCTCACGAGCGGGCCTCGGCCCCGGCCCTCCCCCGGCCCCGGACTCGGACTTGGACTCGGCGGCGCGAAACAGCGCGCGGGCGATGATCTCGCGCTGGATCTCCGACGCGCCCTCATAGATCCGGGGCGCGCGCACGTCGCGGTAGAGGTGCTCGAGCGGATGGCCCTGCTCGAGCGCGACCGCGCCGTGAAACTGCACCGCCGCGTCGACCGCGGCCTGGGCGGTCTCGGTGGCCAGCAGCTTGGCCATCGCCGCCAGCGCCGGGTCGGGCGACCCCGCGTCGTGGGCCAGCGCGGCCTGGTGCACGAGCAGCCGCGCCGCCTCGGTCTGGGTGTGCAGGTCGGCGAGCCGGTGGGCCACCGCCTGGTGCCCGGACAGCGGCTTGCCGAACGTCTCGCGCTCCAGCGCGTAGGTCGTGGCCAGCTCCAGGGCGGTGCGCGCCATCCCGATGGCGAACGCGCCCACGCTGGGGCGAAACAGGTCGAGCGTGCGCATGGCCACCCGGAAGCCCGCGCCCGGCTCGCCCAGGACCTGGCTCGCGGGCGACGCGCACATCGTCAAAGGTCAGTGACCCGATCGCATGGGGCGCGAGCATCTCCCGGGGCTCGCCGCCCAGCCCGGGCGCGTCGCCGGGCACGGCGAACGCGGTCAGCCCCCGCGCCCCGGTGCTCGCCTCGCTGCGGGCGAACACGGTGTAGACGTCGGCCTCGGGCGCGTTGGAGATCCACAGCTTCTCGCCGCGCAGGACATAGCCGCCCTTCGCCGTCGGGTGCCGCGTGCAGCGCCAGCGCGGCCGGGTCAGAGCCGGCGGCGGGCTCGGTGAGGGCGAAGGCGGCGAGCGCGGTCCCGGCGGCCACGCGCGGGATCCACTCCTCGCGCAGGTCGGGCTGCCCCGGCCTGGAGGAGCGGATAGGCGCCGAGGCCCTGGAGCGCGAACGCCGTCTCGGCCTCGGTGCAGCCCCGGGCCAGCGCCTCGCGGATGAGGCACAGCTCGATCGCGCTCGCCTGGCCGCCATCGAACAGCCGCGATAGCAGGCCGTGCTCGGCCAGCGCCGCCACCAGCGGGCGGTTGACGCGGCCCGGCGTCGCCTGCGGCGGCGATCGGCGCCAGGTGTCCGCGGCCAGTTCGCGCGTGTGGCTCGTAGAGGTCGCGCTGCTCGGGGGTGAGGTGCAGATCCAGCGCGGGGCGGTCATGGGTCGCGCGGCTTTAGCACCGCCACGCCCATCAGCTCCACCTTGGCCGCGGGATCGAACAGCTCGGTCACGCCGAACAGCCCCATCGCCGGGTAGTGGCGCCCGAAGTGCGTCGCGCCACACGTCGCCGAGCTCGCGCAGCGACGCCTTGTACTCGGCCACGGCGGTGACGAACACCTGCAGCGAGACGAGGTCTGACGGCTCGCCCCCGGCGGCGCGCAGCGCCGTCACCAGGTTGCCGGCGGCGACGCCGAACTGCTCGACGATCGTCTCGCCGACCACCGTGCCGTCGGGCGCCTGGGCGACCTGGCCACCGAGGTAGACGGTGTCGCCCGCGCGGATGGCATGCGAGAACCCGACCGGCGCGGCGAGCTCCGGGGCGTCGATGCGCTCGTTCACCGGCCCGTCCATTCCGGCTTGCGCCCCGCATTCCACGCCGCGTAGAACTCCTCGAAGTCATCGGAGTGCATGAGCAGGGCCTGGGTGATCGCCTCGAGCTCGATCGCGGGCCCGAGCGCCATGTCCAGCTCGCGCGTGAGCAGCGACTTGGTGGTGGCGTAGGCGAACGCCGGGCCCTCGGAGAGCCGCTGGGCCAGCGCGCTGACGTGGTCGGCGAGATGGTCGTCGGCGGTCACCGAGCTGGCCAGCCCGATCTCGTGGCAGCGCCGCGCGCTGACCTTGTCGCCCAGCATGAGCAGCTCGGTGGCGCGGCCCAGCCCCACGATCCGCGGCAGCAGATAGGCCGACGCCCATGTCGGCCCCGGCCAGCCCCACCCGCGTGAACAGGAAGGCGAACGAGGCCGAGTCCGCCATCAGCCGGAAGTCGCAGGCCAGCGCCAGGACCGCGCCCGCGCCGGCGGCCACGCCGTTGATGGCGGCGATCACCGGCACCGGGCATTCGCGCAGCGCCTTGACCACGCTGCCGGTCATGCGCGTGAACTCCAGGAGCTCGGCGGTCCCCATGTCCTGCAGCGGGCCGATGATCTCCTCCACGTCCCCGCCCGAGCAGAAGCCGTGGCCCTCGCCGCCGAAGATCAGCACCCGCACGTCGCCGCGCGCGGGCAGCTCCGCGATGAGGTCGCGCAGGTCCGCGTAGGCCTCGAACGTCAGCGCGTTGAGCTTCTCGGGGCGGTTGAGCCGGATCGTGGCCACCCCGTCGGTCACCGCGAAGTCGAAGTTCTGCCACTCGCCGTGTGAGCGGCGCGCTCGCGCGAAACGGGCTCATCCCGGCGACGATACCCGACGACCACACGCCGCCCAAGCCGGTGGGGCGCAGGCAGTGGGGTCAGGTATGCTGCCGCGCCGAGGCAGACTTGGCAGCAGAGAGCGCGTACTGGAATCCGAAGGTCGAGACGCTGGAGCGCCCGCAGCTCGAGGCGTTGCAGCTGGCCAAGCTGCGCCGGCAGATCGCCTGGGCCAAGGAGCGCAGCCCGTGGTACCGGCGCACGCTGGCCGACGTCGACCCCGATGCGCTGCGGTCGCTGGATGATCTGCGCTCGCTGCCGATGCTCACGCGCGAGCAGTGGATGGACTCCCAGTTCGAGCACCCTCCCTACGGCGAGCTGCCCACGATCTCCGGCGCCGGCGCGATCCGCGTGCACACCACGTCGGGCACCACCGGCAAGGGTCCGCTGCGCGCGCTGGACTCGCGCAAGGACTGGGCCTGGATCGCCGAGATGTGGGCCTACGGGATCTGGGGCTGCGGCGTGCGCCCGGGCGACACCGCCTACATCGCCTTCGGCTACGGCTCGTTCATCGGCTTCTGGGGCCTGCACTACTCGATGGAGAAGATCGGGGTGCTCAACGTCCCCGGCGGCGCGCAGACGACCGAGTCGCGGGTGCGCCAGATCGTCGACTTCGGCGCCACCGTCGTCGCCTCCACCCCCACCTACGCGCTGCGCCTGGCCCAGGAGGCCCACACCCTGGGCATCGACCTGGCCGGCTCGGCGGTGAGCCGGCTCATCCTCTCGGGCGAGCCCGCCGGCTCGATCCCGCAGACCAAGGCGCTGATCGAGGAGCAGTGGGGGGCCAAGGCCTACGACACCGCGGGCATGACGGAGATCGGGACGATCATGGTGTTCGAGTGCGCCCACCAGCCCGGCGGCACCCACATCATCGAGGACCACGTGATCGAGGAGGTCATCGATCCCGCCACGCTCGAGCCCGTCGGCTACGGGCAGCGCGGCGAGCGGGTCGTCACCTCGTTCGGGCGCGGCGCGATCCCGCTGCTGCGCTACCGCACCGGCGACCTGGTCCGCAAGGTGCCGCCGTCTGCGTGCGCGTGCGGGCGCGTGTATGACATCTACGAGGGCGGGATCCTCGGCCGCGTGGACGACATGAAGATCATCCGCGGCACCAACGTCTACCCGCGGGCGATCGAGGCGATCGTGCGCGAGTACTCCGAGGTCGACGAGTTCCAGACGGTCATCACCCGAGAGGGCGTCCGCGACGAGATCACGCTGCGCGTCGAGCTCAAGGCAGACGCCGGCGACGGCGGCTGGGTGACCTGTCAGAGACCCTGCACAAGCGCCTGGCCCAGGCCCACGAGGGGCTGAACTTCCGCATCGAGCGCGCCGGCGAGGGCGAGCTGCCCCGCTTCGAGCTCAAGGCCAAGCGCACCATCGACAAGCGCGACGCGCCGATCGGAGCCCCCTCATGAGCTCGTCGGGACCCACCCAGGACCTGCTCGGCGCGGAGCTGACCGACGCCGAGGCGCGGCTGCTGGCCGTCTACGACGAGCTCAAGGCCCTGTGCGCCGAGGACCTGCCGCCGGTCGCCGCCGCCAACACGCGCGCCGCGCTGGGGCTCATGCACAACGTCGTCAACGGGCTGGCGCTGCGCTACGAGCACCTGTCCGACCTCGACGTCTGAGTCCGCGCGTTAGGCTCACGCCATGCGGATCGCGGTAGCCGGCGGCGGCCCCGGCGGGCTGTACTTCTCCATCCTCATGCGCCGGGTGGCGCCCGACTGCGAGATCGTCGTCTTCGAGCGCAACCGCGCCGAGGACGCCTTCGGGTTCGGCGTGGTGTTCTCCGATGAGACGCTGACGGTGTTCGAGCACGCCGATCCGCTCAGCTACCGCCAGATCACCGACGACTTCGTCCACTGGACCGACATCGACATCCACCACCGCGGGCATAAGACGCGGTCGGGCGGGCACGGGTTCAGCGCGCTGGGCCGCAAGGAGCTGCTCGGGATCCTCCAGCGCCGGGCGATGGCCCTGGGGGCCGAGATCCGGTTCTGCTCGGAGGCCCCGCCCGTGGACGAGCTGGCCGCCGAGTTTGACCTGGTCGTCGGCGCCGACGGGGCGTCGAGCGCCGTGCGCGCCGCGCGCAGCGACGATTTCGGACCCACGCTCGATCACCGCGACTGCCGCTACATGTGGATGGGCACCGACCTGGTCTTCGACGCGTTCAAGTTCTTCATCGCCGAGACCGGGGCCGGCGTGCTCCAGGCCCACGCCTATCCCTACAGCCGCCAGATGAGCACGTTCATCGTCGAGGTGGCCGAGAAGACGTGGCACCGCGCCGGCCTCGGCGACCTCGCCGGCGGCGCTCGCGCTGCCCCCCGGCGTGAGCGACGAGGCCAGCGTCGCCTACTGCCAGGAGCTGTTCGCCGACGCGCTGGAGGGCCACACGCTCCAGGCCAACAACTCCAAGTGGATCAGCTTCGTCACCGTGCGCAACGCGTGCTGGCGCTCGGGCAACGTCGTGCTGCTCGGCGACGCCGCCCACACCGCGCATTTCTCGATCGGCTCGGGCACCAAGCTGGCCATGGAGGACGCGGTGGCGCTGGCGTGGGCCTTCCGCGCCCACGGGACCGACGACGTGGCCGGCGCGCTGGAGGCCTACGAGGCCGAGCGCCGCCCGATCGTGGAGTCCACGCAGCGCGCCGCCCAGGGGTCGCTGGAGTGGTTTGAGGGCATCGCCCGCTACGTCGAGCAGCCCCGGCTCCAGTTCGCCTTCAACCTGCTCACCCGCAGCCGCCGCATCACCTACGACAACCTGCGCCTGCGCGACGAGGCCTTCGTGGCCGACGTCGATGACCTGTTCGCCGACCGCGGCGGCTTCACGGCGCGCCCGCCGATGTTCGCCCCGCTTCCGCCTGCGCGGGCTGACGCTGCCCAACCGCGTCGTCGTCTCGCCGATGGACATGTACTCCGCGGTCGACGGCACCCCGTCTGACTTTCACCTCGTCCACCTCGGCGCCCGCGCGCTCGGCGGCGCCGCGCTGGTCTACTCGGAGATGATCTGCGTCTCTGACATCGGGCGGATCACGCCCGGCTGCGCGGGCATGTACCGCCCCGAGCACGTCGAGGCCTGGAAGCGCATCGTGGACTTCGCCCACCGCTACGGCGGTTGTGCGATGGCCGCCCAGCTTGGGCACTCGGGGCGGAAAGGCTCAACCAAATTGATGTGGCTGGGGATCGACGAGCCGCTGGAGGAGGACAACTGGGAGGTGATCGCGCCCTCGCCGATCGCCTACTCCGCGCTCAACCAGGTCCCGCGCGAGATGACCCGCGCCGACATGGACACCGTGCGCGACCAGTTCGTGTGGGCGACGCGCGGTGCGATCGAGGCGGGCTTTGACCTGCTCGAGCTCCACTGCGCGCACGGCTACCTGCTCTCGAGCTTCCTGTCGCCGGTGACCAACCGGCGCACGGACGAGTACGGCGGGTCGCTGGAGGGGCGGGCAAGGTTTCCGCTGGAGGTGTTCGACGCCTGCCGCGCGGTGTGGCCCGACGAGAAGCCGATGAGCGTGCGCATCTCGGCCACCGACTGGATCGAGGGCGGCTTCACCCCCGACGATGCGGTCGCCTTCGCGCGGATGCTTGCCGAGCACGGCTGCGACGTGGTCGATGTCTCCTCGGGCCAGGTGGACGCCCGATGAGAAACCCGCGTTCGGGCGCAGCTTCCAGACCCCGTTCGCCGACCGCATCCGCAACGAGATCGGGATGCCGACGATCGCCGTCGGCGCGATCGCCAGCTACGACGACGTCAACACGATCGTGCTCGCCGGCCGCGCCGACATGTGCGCGCTGGCCCGCCCGCACCTCTATGACCCCCACTGGACCCTGCATGCCGCCGCCGAGCAGGAGTACGCCGGCGACGGGATCGAGTGGGTCCCGCAGTACCAGGCCGGCAGCCGCAAGCCGCCCACGGGGCGGGCCGACGACGTGCGCAAGGAGCTCCAGCGCTCCTTCGAGCCCGACGCGCCCGAGCTGCTCACCGCCCCTGAGGGCTGGTCCTGACGCTGTAGAGCACACGGCCGGGGTCGCCGGGCGGCGCGCTCTGTGGCGTCGGCATGACTCGCGTTTGGCAGCGCACACCCGCAGAACCACCGGTGTGTGCGCTGTGGCGTCAGGATCGCTTGGACGTACCGGGGCGCCGCGGGCTGCGGGCCGGCCGGCGGCGCGCGTCGGTCTTCGCCTGGCCGTGCCGCCGGCGGTGGGTCAAGGCGCGCCGGCGCTGGGCGCGGCGGGCCTTGCGGCGCGTCTGCGCCTTGTGCAGCGGCGGGATGGTGAAGCGGGCCGAGTCGGCCTGGATGGCGCCGCCGGCGTTGATCGCGGTCACGGTGCAGCTCAGCGCCTGGCCGCGGTCGGCCGCGGTCACGGTGTAGCTGGCGGCGGTGGCGTTGGGATGGGGGCGTTGCCGCGGTTCCACAGGTACTCGTAGCCGGTGGGGCCGTTGCCCCAACAGGCCCGTCGCGCACGCCAGGGTGCCGCCCACGGCGGGCGCCCGACACGGGGGGGCGCCGAGCAGGCCCGGCGGCGGGGTGTTGGCCCAGGGGACGAGCACGGGGGCGATGACGGCGGTCGGGGCCGAGGTGGCCGTGGCGCTGCCGCCGGCGTTGGTGGCGGTGACGGCGACGCGGATGGTGTCGCCGACGTCTGAGAGCGCGAGCGTGTAGGTGGCGGCGGTGGCGCCCGCGATGGCGGTGCAGTCGGCCCCGGAGGCGTCGCAGTCCTGCCACGTGTAGGCGAACTTGGTGGGGTTGTTCCTCCACGTGCCCGGGGACGCGGCGAGCGTCTGGAGGTTGGTCGCGGTGCCCGCGATGCCCGGCGCGGCGGTGGCGGCGGGCGGCTGGGGCATGACGACCGCGGTCGGGTTGGAGGCCACCGTGGTCGCGCCGCTGATGTTGGTCGCGGTCACCAGGGAGCGGATGGTGGCACCGGCGTCATCGCCGGTGAGGGTGTAGCCCGAGCCGCCGGCGCCCGCGATGGTGGCGCAGGCGGCGCCGCCGGCGTTGCAGCGCTCCCAGCCGTAGGCATACGACGTGGGGGCGTTGGCCCACGTGCCCGGGGTGGCGGTGAGCGTCTGGCCCTGCGTGGTCGTCCCGGTCGGCGTCGGCGCCGCACTGAGGGCCGGCAGCGCGGGGGCGATCGCGGTCGACGGTGGCGTGGGTGGCGTTGGCGATGTAGGTGAGGCCATCGCGGGTGACCGCGACCGCCGCGGGGCCGCTGAGCGGGGACGAGGGCCGCGGCGGCGCCGTAGCTGGGCGCGCCGCTCGGTGCCGGTGCCGGCGAACACCGAGAGCCTGTCGGCCGGGGTGACCTCCTCGACGCGGTTGTTGGCGGTGTCGGCGATGTACAGGTTGCCGGCGGCGTCGGTGGCCACGCCGCTGGGGCCGCTGAGGCGCGAGCTGGTGGCGGTGCCGGCGGTGGGCTGGCCGGCCAGGCCGGCGCGGCCCGCGAAGATGGAGAGGATGCCCGCGGGCGTGACCTTGAGGCACGAGCTGCGCCGTGCGTCGGCGATGAACACGTTGCCGCTCGCGTCCAGGGCGACGCCGGTGGGGGTGCGCAGCGGCGAGCTGCGTCGCCGTGCCCGCCACCGGGGTGCGCGCGCGTGCCGCTCCCGGCCAGGATCGAGAGCGTGCCGCCGGGGGTGACCTTCTCGACGTAGGGGTTGCCGCCGGCGCCCGCGCCGTCGGCGATGTAGAGGTTGCCCGCGCTGTCGACGGCCAGGCCGCCGGGGCCGCCCAGGCGCGAGGCGGTGGCCGGCCCGGGGGTGGGGTGCTCCGCCGTTCCGGTGCCCGCGATCACCGAGAGGACGCCGCTCGGCGCTCAGCTGTCGACCTCGTGGTTGCCGGTGTCGGCGATGTAGACGTCGCCGGTGGCCGGGTCCACGGCGACGCCGCTGGGCGCGGCCAGGCCCGACGCCACGACCGACGCGACGCCGGCGGGGGTGACCTTGAACACCTCGTTGTCGGCGGCATCGGCGATGTACACGTCGCCTCGCCGGTCCACCGCCACGCCCTCCGGGGTGGCCGTGTGCGCGAAGGAGTTGATGACCAGCTCGTGGCGCCCGGGCCGGGCCGGGGTCGCCGGCCGCGAGCACGGCGAACGTCGCGCCGCCGCGATCAGGCCAGCCAGGCGGCGCGCGCGACCGCGCGCGATATGAGCAGAGATCCATCGCACCTCGATTCAATGAATCGGCTGGAGTGAGCGGTGGCTTGAGGGCTCACCGCCGCCGGCGTCGCCGGACGCAGCACCAGCGCCAGCCCCACGAGCCCCGCGCCCAGCGCGGCCAGCGAGACGAACACGTACACGTGCGCGAACGTCGCCACCTGGTCGGCGCCGCCCGAGCGCACGAGCGTGGCCAGCGTCGCCACGCCCAGCGCGCCGCCCACCTGGCGGGCGGTCTGGTTGAGGCCCGTGCCCGCGGCGAAGGACTGGGGCGGGACCGACAGCGCCGCCGCCGTCGAGGTGCCCGTGGTCACCATGCCCATGCCCGCGCCGAGCACCAGCCCGATCGGCAGCCAGTAGGTGAGGAACTCCCCGTGGTCGGGCAGCGTGGCGGCGATGAACAGCCCCGAGGCCGCCATCAGCGCCGCCCCGGCGGCCACCGCGGTCCGCGGTGTGGCCCGGCGCCCCGCGGCGACGGCCGACACGCTGGCGGCGATCGCCCCCGGCGTCATCGCCAGCCCCGCCTGGAGCTCTGAGTAGTGCCACAGCTCGGTGAGCACGAGCACGCCCAGCAGCATCCACGCGTACAGGCTGGCGCCGTAGAGCAGCGACGCCCCGTTGGCCAGCGCGAACGTCCGGTGCTTCCACAGGCCCGTCTCGATCGCCGGCACCGGCATCCGCCACGAGCGCTGGATCGCGGCCACCGTCCCGGCGACGCCCCCGGCGAGGCTGACGATCGTGCGCACGTCGCCCCAGCCCCACACCGAGCCCTGCGAGAGCCCGAGCGCGGCCAGGCCGATCCCGCGGCCAGCAGCACGGTGCCCAGCGCGTCGGGCAGGCGCGTGCGCGCGGTGGCGGTGCGCGGCAGGATGCCCGCGGCGGCGGCCAGGGCCAGCCCCGCGGGGACGTTGATGACAAACAGCGAGCGCCAGCCGAAGGCGTGGACGAGCACGCCGCCCACGCTCGGGCCCACGGCGGCGGCGAACGCGCCGGCGGCGCTCCACAGCGCCACCGAGTTGGCCCGCCGCTCCGCCGGGGTGTCGGCCAGGAGGATCGCCAGCGAGGCGGGGATCATCGTCGCGGCGAAGGCGCCCTGGACGGCGCGGGCGACGAGCAGCACGGGCACGCTGGGCGACAGCGCGCAGACGAGCGACAGCGCGGCGAACCCGCCGACGCCGACGCGGTACAGCGTGCGCCGGCCGATGACGTCGGCCAGCCGCCCGGCGGGGGCGAGCAGCGCGGCGAACGGGTGGCGTAGGCGGTGATCACCCACGACAGGCTGGTCACGCTCGTGCCGGGGTAGGCGCGGCCGAGCGCGGGGATGGCGAGGTTGACGACGGTGACGTCGAGCAGCGCCAGGAACGCGGCGCCGGCGGCGAGTGTCAGGACACGGCTGTGATGCGAACGGAACATGGCTCCACGACTCCTCAGGTCACAAGAACGAACGGTCGTGCTTTTTCTTTTTATACGAACGATCGTGCTATTGTCAAGTCCGATTTCATGGAGACCGAGACGACCGAGGCCACCGAGAGCACCGAGCCCACGTCGGCCCCGGAGACCGCCGCCGCGGCCCCCGAGACCGCCGCTGCCACCGAGGAGATCCAGGACGGCCGCCGGCTCCGCGGCGACCGCACCAAGCGCGCGATCCTGGCCAAGGCGGTCGACCTCGCCTCCGTGGAGGGCCTGGAGGGCCTGTCCATCGGCCGCCTCGCCTCCGAGCTCGGCGTCTCCAAGAGCGGGCTCTTCGCCCACTTCGGCTCCAAGCTCGAGCTCCAGCTCGAGACCGTGCAGGCCGCCTCAGAGCTGTTTCGAGGAGCAGGTGTGGCAGCCGGTCGCCGACCTCGAGCCCGGGGTCGTCCAGCTCGTCGCGCTGATGGAGTCGTGGCTGCGCTACTTCCGTGACCCCGGCACCAGCGGCGGCTGCTTCTTCTCCAACGCCTACCACGAGTTCGACGCGCGGCCGGGGCCGGTGCGCGACGCCATCGCCGCCCAGAAGCGCCGCTGGATGGCGGCGATCGTCCACCACGCCGAGGTGGCCGCCAAGCGCGGTCAGCTCAAGGCCGGCACCGATCCCGAGCAGCTCGCCTTCGAGCTCGACGCCGTCGGCTCGCTGGCCAACTCGCTGTGGCAGCTCGAGAACGACGAGAAGGCCTTCGGCCGCGCCCAGACCGCCATCCGCACCCGGCTGCACGCCGCCGCGACCGCCTCGGGGCGCCGCGCGCTCAGCGCTGCCGCGCTCAGCTGAGTGTGTAGAAGGCCCGAGGCCGGGCAGTCTTCGTCTGACAGACCGCGCTGGACGTCACCGATAGGGGAGGCGACGATGTCCCAGCACGCAGACGCAGACACGAGAGCCCGAGCAGCCGACCGAGGTGCCCAAGCCCGCCTGGGGCGGGGTGCTCAAACGGACCATGCGCGAGTTCTCAGACGACAACCTCACCGATCTGGCGGCGGCGCTCACCTACTACGGCGTCCTGGCCATCTTCCCGATGCTGATCGTGATCGTGTCCGTCCTGGGCCTGATCGGCAACTCAGTGACCCAGCCGTTGCTCCAGAATCTGAGCGCGATCGCGCCGGGGGCGGCCCAGACGATTCTCAAGAACGCGATCACCAACATCCAGTCCCATCAGGGGACCGCCGGCGTGCTCTTCATCGTCGGCCTCCTGCTCGCACTGTGGTCCGCTTCGGGCTACATCGCCGCGTTCATGCGCGCCTCCAATATCATGTGGGACGTGCCCGGAGGGCCGCCCGTTCTACAAGACGATCCCGATCCGCCTTGGCGTCACGTTCATCACCGTGATCCTGCTCGACGCTGAGCGCCCTGGCGGTGGTGCTCACCGGCTCTCTGGCGGGCAAGCTCGGCAACCTCATCGGCGTCGGCTCGACCGCGGTGAGTATCTGGGACATCGCCAAGTGGCCCGTGATGCTGCTGATCGTCTCCATCATCCTCGCCATCCTCTACTACAGCGCCCCGAACGTCCGCCAGCCCGGGCTTTCACTGGCTGAGTCCCGGCAGCATCCTCGCGGTCGTCCTCTGGATCGCCGCCTCGGCGCTGTTCGCCCTCTACGTCGCCAGCTTCGGCTCCTACAACAAGACCTATGGCGCCCTGGCCTCCGTGATCGTGTTCCTCATCTGGCTGTGGCTCACCAACATCGCGATCCTGCTCGGCGCCGAGTTCAACGCCGAGCTCGCAACGCGGCCGCCAGATCATCGGCGGCCATCCGCCGGACGAGGAGCCCTTCCTGCCCTTGCGCGACGAGCCCAAGCCGCGCAAGGCGGTCACGCTGAGCATGCTGCCGCACCCGCTCCAGCCCGTCATAGACGTCGGTGAACCGGGTGGTCAGCGGCGAGAGGCCCAGCCGGATGACGTCGGGCGTGCGGAAGTCCACGACGACCCCGTCGTCGATGAGCCGCTGCGACAGCGTCCGCGCCTCGGGGTGCACGAGCGCGACGTGTGACCCGCGCCGGCCCGCCGCGCGCGGCGAGCCCACCGAGCACCCCAGCGGCGCCAGCCAGTCGTCGATGAGCGCGATCGCGTACTCGGTGAGGCCGATCGACTTGTGGCGGATGGCGTCGATCCCCGCCTCCACCACCAGGTCCAAGCCCGGCCGCCACGGCGGTGAGCGCCAGCACCGGCGGCGTGCCCGACAGCATCGCCGAGATGCCCTCGCCGGGCAGGTAGCCGGGCGCCATCTCGAACGGGTCGCGCCGGCCCAGCCACCCCCAGATCGGCTGGCGCAGCGCGTCCTGGTGCTC
Organism: uncultured Solirubrobacteraceae bacterium; assembly: GCA_963764125.1. Taxonomy (GTDB): domain Bacteria; phylum Actinomycetota; class Thermoleophilia; order Solirubrobacterales; family Solirubrobacteraceae; genus Palsa-465. The sequence continues at coordinate 23,911 of CAVXRR010000034.1, read as the reverse complement.
GGCGCGCACGTACAGGTAGGCGGGCGCGCCCGGCCCGCCGTTGAGGTACTTGTAGGTGCAGCCGACGGCGAGGTCGACCCCGTCGCCGTCGAGGTCCACCGGGATGGCCCCGGCGCTGTGGCTGAGGTCCCACAGCGCCAGCGCGCCCGCCTCATGCGCGACCTCGGTGATCGCCCGCGCGTCGAGGATGAACGCCGAGCGGTAGTTGACGTGCGAGAAGGTCACCAGCGCGGTCCGCTCGCTGATCAGCTCCGCGCACATGCGACGGCTCGGGACCCGCGTCGGGGTCGGCCCGCACCCACAGGATCTCCAGGCCCCGCTCGGTCGGCCAGGCTCTCCAGCACGTAGCGGTCGGTGGGGAAGTTGTCGACGTCGGTGATGATCTGCGTGCGCCCGGGGCGGGCGCTCAGCGCCGCCGCGGCCAGCTTGTAGAAGCAGACCGTCGTCGAGTCGGCGATCGCCACCTGGCCGGCCGCCGCGCCCAGGAGCTCTGCGCCCAGCCGGTCACCGAGCGTGCGCGGCAGCTCCATCCAGCCCTCACTCCAGGCGCGGATGAGCCGCTCGCCCCACTGGCTCTGGACCACCTCGGTGAGGCGGGCCGCGGTGTCGCGCGGCAGCCGGCCCAGCGAGTTGCCGTCCAGGTAGATGAGCCCGTCGTCGGCGACCACGAAGCGGTCGTGGAAGGCGCGCAGCTCGTCGGCGTCGTCGAGCGCCGCCGCGTCGGCCCGGCCCGTCATCGGGGTGTCAGCGCGCGCCCGGCCGGCGGGGCTAGCCCCTGGGGGCGAAGGCCAGCACGCGGCTGGGGCTCCCGGTCCCGCCGACGAGCCGCAGCGGGCACACCACCACCATCGCCCCGGTGACGGGGAGTTGGTCGAGGTTGGCGAGCTGCGTCAGGCCGAGCTTGCCCGCGCCCAGCAGGAAGTTGTGCAGCGGGAACGGCGGGTCCATGCCGCCGGCCGACCCGGCGTCGATGCCGACGCACTCGGTGCCAAAGCCGGCGATGGCGCGCTCTGAGGCCAGCCAGCGCGAGGCCTCCACGTCGGGGCCCGGCGTCTGCGGGCCGTTCTCGCCGACGTTGAGGAACAGGTCCTGGTCATGCGCGCGCGAGCCCCACCCGGTGCGCAGCAGCACCCATGCGCCGTCGGGGATGCGCCCGTTCTCTGACTCCCACGCCTCGAGGTCGGCCGCGGTGAGCAGGTAGTCGCCGCCGGCGGCCTCGGTCTCGGCCGTCTTCTCGATCACGCACGCCGGGCCCACGAGCGTCTGCACCGGGATCGACCCGATGTCGGCGCCGTCCTTGCCCGTCACCCAGTGGATCGGCGCGTCGGTGTGCGTGCCCACGTGCTCGCCGATGGTCAGCGTGTACCACGCCCACGCGGGGCCGCGGTCGTCGTACTTGGAGATCTCCTCCCGGCTCAGGCCGGGCGTGTTGGCGAACGGCGGCGGCAGCTGGAGGACCGGCGTGGTCTCGCTCAGCGGCTGGGTCAGGTCGACGACCTGCACCGCGCCGGAGGCGAGCCCGTCGAGCAGCGCGGAGACCTGGCTGGCTTGGGTGCTGGACATGGCGCTCTCCTTGTCGTGATGGGGGGCTGAGGCGGCGGTCAGCCGGCGCGGAACGCTTCCGACAGCCATTCTGCACAGATGGTGGGGTTGACCTTGGCGTCGAGCACGAGCGGGCGCGGCTCTGACTCGGCCAGCCAGGCGTCGACGACGTGCAGGTCGTCGGTGCGGCGGACCGTGGCCGCCTGCGCGCCCGACGCCCGCGCGATCGCGGCCAGGTCGGCGTCGGGGAACTGCACCAGCGAGACGTCGTGGCCCATGGGGGCGAAGTGGTGGACCTCGGCGCCGTAGGCGTGGTCGTCGTAGATGAGCACGAGCAGCTTGAGCCCGAGGCGGGCCGCGGTCTCGATCTCGGCCAGGGCCATGAAGGCGCCGCCGTCGCCGATCGCCGCCACGGTCGGGCGGTCGGGCCGGGCGATGGCCGCTCCGATGGCGTTGCCCAGCCCCAGCCCCACCGACTGAAAGCCGTTGGGGAAGACCCACGCGCGAGCGTCGGGGACCGAGAGGAACATCGCCGGGTAGCCGAGGAAGTGCCCGGAGTCCACGGCCACCGCCTTGTCGGCGGGCAGCCGGCCCTCCAGCGCGATCGACAGTGTGCGCGGGTCGATCCACTCGTCGGTGGAGGCGTCCTCGTAGGGGTCGGCCGCCCAGCCGTTGGCGGCGATCTCGCGGGCCATCGCCTCGGTACGCCAGCCGGCGGCGCGATGGCCGCGGCGCTCGAGCTCGTCGGCCAGCAGCCGCGCGCCGGCGGCGGCGTCGCCCAGCATGGTGAGATCGGCGGGCCGGTTGAGGCCGAAGGCGCGCGCCTCGATGTCGATCTGGGCCACCTTGGCGGAGCGCGAGATGAGCTGGCCGTGGCGCGTGGTCCATTGGTTGACCGACGCGCCGGCCACGAGCACGACGTCGGCCTGGGGCAGCAGCGGCGCGGCGAACGGCGAGGCAAAGCCGCCGGAGATGCCCAGGGCGTAGGGGAGCCCGGCGAACAGGCCGTTGGCCGGCGCCGAGGTCGCCAGCAGCGCGCCGGTGATGGCGCCGAGCCGCTCGAGCTCGTCGCGCGCGCCGCCGAGCACCGCGCCGCGACCGGCGATGATCACCGGCCGCTGCGCGCCCTGCAGGAGGTCGGCGATCGCCGCGACCGACTGGGCCGACGGGTCGGGCGTGGGGAAGGCGGGCAGCGGCGGCTGGCTGGGCTCGAGCGCCTCGGGCGCCTGGGGCTGGATGTCGATCGGCAGCATCAGCACCACCGGGCGGCGCTCGATCACCGCGCGCTGGTAGGCGCGCTGGGCGTCGTCGGCGGCGGTGGCGGGGCTCTGGACGCGGTCAGCGGCGGCGCCCACGGACTCGGCCAGGCCGGGCTGGTCGATGCGGAAGTTGGAGGTGAGCGCCGCGGCGGGCGACTCGCCGGCGATCACCAGCAGCGGGGTGCGGCTCTTGACCGCCTCGGTGAGCCCGGTCACCGTGTTGGTGAGCCCGGGCCCCTGGTGCACGCTGCAGATGCCGACGTTGCCGCTCACGCGCGCGTACCCGTCGGCCATGCAGATCGCCCCGTCCTCGCGGCGGGCGGCGTGAAAGCGGGCCCCGCGCGAGCACAGCGCGTTGGTGACGATCGAGGTTGCCGGAGCCCAGCACCCCGAAGGCGTCGGTCACGCCGGTGGCGGCCAGCGTCTGGCCGACGACGTCGGCCACTGACTGCGGCTTGCGGACGGTGGTGCTCATCTGACGCCCCTCCTCACCTGGTCCTCATCGGCTGCCGATCCTACTTGCGGCCTGCGATCGGCGTCCAGCCGCGATCGCGTCGTTGTTTGCCGGGACCTGGTCAGGGGTGATAGGAACGTAAGCGATGACCACCGAGCACGATCCCCCCGGCGAGCTGGCCCCCGAGACCGCCCCGGCCGGCGCCGACCCCGGACCCGGGCCCGAGCCGGACGCCGCGGCTGCCGCGGATGTCCCCGCGCGCGAGCCCGCGGAAGACCGCGCGCGCCTGGACTCCCACAACATGCTCCCGCCGCGCGAGCGGCGCCGCTCGGTCTTCGAGCGCCTCGTCGTCCGGCTCATCGCCACCTGCGGGATCGTCGGGATCGGCGTCGCCATCGCCGCGATCATGGTCTCCAGCAACTCCAAGGGGTGGCTGGTCGGCCTCGTCGTCTCGATCGTCAGCGTCGTGCTGGCCGCCGTGCTCTGGTCCTCGCGCCAGCTCTAGGCGAGGCCGGGGCGGACAGCCGGGGTGGCCTGCGCGACGCCGCGAGCCGCCGAGGTGGCCTGCGCGACGCCGCGGGCCGCCGGCCTCCGCAAGTCCCCTAGATCTGCAGGCGTTTCGTCGGCGGGCCTGTACCATCGCACCTGGAACTGGCAGCCGCCGACCGGAACCCTCTTTTGAAGTACTCCACTACGCTGGGCGCACCACGGATGAGCTGTTGATGACTGGCCACGCACGCGCTCGCCGGGGGGAGTCCGGGCGTGAGCACTGACGCCTCACCCCAGAGCGTGCGGGAGTTCATGGCCGACGTCGGGCAGGTGGGCAGCGACATGCTCGAGGTGGACTGGGCGGCGACGCCGCTCGGGCCGATCGAGGAGTGGCCCAACGCGCTGGTCACCGTCGTCCGGGTGCTGCTGACCTCGCGCTTTGCCATGTGGATGGCGTGGGGCCCGGAGCTGACGTTCCTGTGCAACGGCGCCTACCGGCGTGACACGCTGGGCCAGAAGTACCCGTGGGCGCTCGGCCGCCCCGCCCGCGAGGTGTGGGAAGAGATCTGGCCGGAGATCGGGCCGCGGATCCAGACCGTTCTGACACCGGCCGCGCCACCTGGGACGAGGCGCTGATGCTCATCCTCGAGCGCAGCGGCTACCCCGAGGAGACCTACCACACGTTCTCCTACAGCCCGCTGGCCGCCGACGATGGCGCCATCGCCGGGATGCTCTGCGTCGTCAGCGAGGACACCAAGCGGGTCATCACCGAGCGCAGGATGGCGACGCTGCGCGACCTGGGCTCCGTGTCGGCGGGCATGCGCGAGGAGCGCGAGTTCCTGGACGCGGCGTGTCAGGTGCTTTCGGCCAACCAGCATTCGCTGCCCTTCACCCTCGTCTACCTCTATGACGACGGTGAGGCGCACCTGGCGTGCTCGGGCGGAATCCCAGAGGGCCATCCCGCGGCGCCCGCGGTCATCGCCCAGGGCGACGCCGGCGCGGCCTGGCCGGCCGACGATCTGGCCGAGGGCCGCGACGCGCTGCTCCCGCTGGACTCCGCGCGCTTCGGCGAGCTCCCCACCGGCGCCTGGGACGAGCCGCCCGTGCGGGCGCTGGTCCTGCCCATCGCCCAGCCGGCCCACGAGCGGCCCTACGGGTTCTTCGTCGCCGGCCTCAACCGCTATACCCCGCTGGACACCGAGTACCGGGCCTTCATCGAGCTCATCGCCCAGCATCTGTCCGCGGGCCTGTCGGCGTCGCGCACCTATGACGCCGAGCGTCGGCGCGCGGCCCAGCTCGAGGAGCTCGACCGGGCCAAGACGGCGTTCTTCTCCAACGTCAGCCACGAGTTCCGCACGCCGTTGACGCTCATGCTCGGGCCGCTCCAGGACGCGCTGGGCGACCCGGCCGGCCTGGCGCCGGATCGCCTGGAGCTCGTGCATCGCAACGCCATGCGGCTGCTCAAGCTCGTCAACGGGCTGCTTGACTTCTCGCGCGCCGAAGCCGGGCGCATGCGCGCCGAGTTCCGGCCCACCGATATCGCCAAGCTCACCGCCGATCTCGCCAGCACGTTCCGGGAGGCCACCGAGCGCGGCGGCCTGGAGCTGATCGTGGACTGCGAGCCGCTGGCCGAGCCGGTCTATCTGGACCGGGACCTGTGGGAGCGGATCGTGCTCAACCTCATCTCCAACGCCTTCAAGGCCACGCTGGAGGGGTCGATCGAGATCCGGCTGCGCAGCGTCGACGACCACGTCCAGCTGACCGTCAAGGACACCGGCACCGGCATCGAGCCCGCGGAGATGGACCGGCTCTTCCAGCGCTTTCACCGCGCGCGCAGCGTGGCGCGCAGCTATGAGGGGACCGGCATCGGGCTGGCGCTGGTCAAGGAGCTGACCGAGCTGCACGGGGGCGAGGTGGCGGCGGTCAGCACCCTGGGCGTGGGCTCCGAGTTCACCGTCAGCCTCCCCTTCGGCTCCGCTCACCTGCCCGCCGATCAGGTGCTCGCCGACGAGCGTGGAGCCGGCGGCGTCGGTCGCCGCGCTCTTCGTCGAGGAGGCGATGAGCTGGATCGAGACGCCGAGCGACCGGCTCACCCCCGGCGTGTTTCCCGCCGTGGCGTCGGCCGCCGGCGAGCCCCGGCCGCGGGTGCTGATCGCCGACGACAACCCCGACCTGCGGCGCTACCTGACCACGCTGCTGGCCTCCCAGTTCGACGTCGAGGCCGTCAGCGACGGCGACGCCGCCCTGCGCCTCATCCGCGACCGCCCGCCCGACCTCGTCATCTCCGACGTGATGATGCCCGGGCGCGACGGCTACCAGCTGCTGGAGGCGCTGCGCTCCGCCCCGGAGACCCAGGACCTGCCGATCATCCTGCTGTCCGCCCGCGCCGGTGAGGAAGCCGCCATCCAGGGCCTGGAGGCCGGCGCCGATGACTACCTGCCCAAGCCGTTCTCGGGCCGCGAGCTGCTGGCCCGCGTGCGCGCCCACCTCGACCTCTCGAGCCTGCGCCGCGAGGCCGCCGCCGAGCTGAGCGCCGAGCAGTGGCGGCTGGAGCAGACCGTCCAGCAGATGCCCGCCGGCGTGATGCTCGCCGAGGCGCCGTCGCGCCGGATCGTCCTGAGCAACCGCCAGGCGGCCGAGATCCTCGGGCACGGGATCCTGCCCCACCAGGCGTCCGGCGACTACGACGGCTACCGCCTGCTCACGCTGGACGGCGAGCGCCTCAAGCGCGACGAGGGCCCGCTGGCCCTCGCCATGCTCTCGGGGGAGGTGGTGGAGGACCAGGACATGCTCTATCTGCGCGGCGACGGGCGTCACGATCGTCCTGCGCATCAGCGCCGCGCCGGTCCGCGACGAGGCCGGGCGAGGTCGTCGGCGGCGTGCTCGTCTTCCAGGACGTCTCCGAGCGCGTGCGCACCGAGCGGCTGCTCTCCGCCCAGCGCGACATCCTGGCCCTGATCGCCAACGGGGTCTCGCTGCAGCGGGTGCTCGATTCGATCGTGCACTGCGTGGAGGAGCTGTCGGAGTCGCCGGCCAAGAGCGCGATCATGCTGCTCAGCGCCGACGGCCATCACCTCGAGCACGGCGCCTCCCCGGGCCTCCCCGCGGCCTACCGAGAAGCCGCCGAGGGGCTGGAGATCGGGCCCGACAGCCCTGGGTCGGCCGCGTTCACGGGTGAGACCGTGATGGTCACCGACACGCGCACCGCCCCCGGCTGGGAGCCGTATGCCGCGCTGGCCGAGGAGCTGGGGATCCGCGTCGTCTGGTCCACGCCGCTGCGCGCCGACGACGGGGAGATGGTCGGGACCCTGGGCGTCTTCTACGACGAGCCCCGCGAGCCCTCGGCCGGGGACCGCCGCGTCGTGGACCTGCTGGCCCGGACCGCCGGGGTGGCCATCGGTCGCGCCCGCGATGCCGACACCCGCACCCGCCGGCTGGAGGAGCTCCAGAGCAGCCTGCTGCCGCGGGCGCTGCCGCAGGTCCCCGGCCTGCGCGCGGCGGTGAGCTTTCATCCCGCCGAGCGCGGGCTCGACGTCGGCGGTGACTTCTATGACCTGTTCGCGCTGCCCGGCGAGGCGTGGGGCTTTGTCATCGGCGACGTGTGCGGCCACGGGGCCGAGGCGGCGGCGGTGACCGCCCTCACCCGCCACGCGACGCGGTCGATCGCGCGCCTGGTCTCGCGGCCCGCCGACGTGCTGGCGATGGTCAACGAGGAGCTGCGCACCTCAGACCACGACCGCTTCTGCACCGGGCTCTACGGCCGGCTGGATCCGATGGCGGCAGGGATCCGTCTGACGCTCGCGTGCGGCGGCCACCCACCGCCGCTGGTGCGCAGGGCGTCGGGGCAGATCGAGGCCCTCCGTACCCATGGGCCGCTGTTGGGCGTGTTCCCCGCCGCGGTGTTCCCCGAGGTCACCGTCGACCTGCACCCCGAGGACACCCTGCTGCTCTACACCGATGGGCTGATCGAGCGCAACCCGCGGGTGGCCGGCGACGCGGCCCTGCGCTCGCTGCTGGCGTCACTCACGTTCACCGACGTGGACGATCTCATCGCCCAGATCGAGAGCGCTCGCCCTCGGCACCCCGCCGATCCGCCTGCCCGACGACTCCGCGGTCATGGCCATTCAGGTCACCGCTCCTACCCCGGGCGGCGCGGGCGTGGACGGCGGCGCGCCGCTGGTCCACGCGCTGACGCCGTAGCCGGCACCGCTCCGAGCGGACTGCTCGAAGCGAGTGCCGACGCAGGCGCCATGAGCACATGCACGTCCACGGCACACCCGAGGATGACTCCCTGGTGCCGTGTCCGGTGCGTGCACACCCCCACATCCATGTGTCTGCCCCGAGGGATGGTGATGAAACACTAAGGATTCCTCATTGTGGGAGGAGATTTGATCAGTGATTCCTGATGACGCCGACAGGACCCTCAATCAGACAGGAGATGGGCGTCGAAGAAGGTGAGGATTCGCCGCCAGGAGTCCTCGGCCGACGGGTGGTCGTAGTTCATCCGCACCAACCGCATCAGCGGGTTGAGCGCCGGCCCGACGTTGATCCGGTTCATGAACGCGTGGCCCACGCCGGGGTACTCCTTGACGTCGTGCTCGACGTCGAGCTCGGTCAGCGCCCGCTCCAGGCGCTGCGCGCGGCCCGGCAGCTCCGGGTCGCGCTTGCCGAAGCTGGCCACCACCGGGCAGCAGCCCTCAAGCCGGTCGGCGGCGTCCTTGGGGACCTCGCCATAGTTGACCGACGCCGCCGCGAAGTCATAGCGCGGGGCCGACAGGAGCGCAAAGCCGCCGCCCATGCAGAACCCGATGATGCCGATCCGGCCGCTGCAGTCCTCCCGCGCGGCCAGCCAGTGGCGCGCGGCCTCGATGTTCGCGTAGGCCTCGCCCTTGCCGTTGCGGCTGGCCTGCAGCGTCGCCACCACGCAGCGGATCCCGCGCCCGGAGTACAGGTCGGGGGCGAAGGCCAGGTAGCCGGCGGCGGCCAGGCGGTCGGCCTGGAGGCGGATGTCGTCGCTCAGCCCCAGCGCGTCCATGATCACCACCACCCCCGGCCAGGGTCCGTCGCCGCGCGGGGTGGCCAGGTAGGCGCGCAGCTCTATGTCCTCGGCCGGGAAGTAGGTGGTGTCGGGCACGCGCTATGGGTTTGCTGTTCGGGGCGCGGGGTCTGATGTCCCCGGGATCTCCAGGCCCTCGTCACGGGCGAGGCCCTCGCCGATCCTCGCCGCCAGCTTGGGGGTGATGAGCACGATCAGCGAGCCGATGATCAGCCAGGCCAGGACCACGAAGGGGAAGCGGTCATAGGGGAACACCTGGCCGGTCACGTTCTTGTAGATCGTGTACCCCAGGAACGCGATCCCCAAGACCGGGATCACGATCTCGTAGAGCGGCGCGCTGCGGTGCTTGAAGAACAGGAACACGATGGCGCCGACGTTGGTCATGATGTAGGCCACGAGCAGGCTCAGCACCCCGAGCGTCCCGGGGTAGAAGAACGCATTGACGGCGTTCACGCCCACGAGCCGCTGGACCACGATGGCCCCGATGCCGACGATGAGCACCACGGTGAGGGCGCCCGCGGGGGCGCCGGTACGCGTCGAGGCGCGCCCTAGGGACGACTCGAAGCGCGTGCCCCGGCTGAGCGCGAACAAGATGCGGGCGCCCGCCGTGCACGAGGCCAGGCCACTGGCAAAGGCGCTGATCGTGGCCCCGGCGTTGATGAAGTCCTCCATCCCGGAGCCGATGTACGTGTGCGCCAGGTCGCCCAGCGGGGACGACGAGCCCGCGAAGGCCTTCGCTCCCGCGGGGTTGGCGCCGAAGCCCCAGGTCTGAACGAGGATGCAGAGGATGTAGAACGCGCCTGTGGCCAGCACCGCGTTACGGATCGCGCGCGGGATCTCTCGCCGCGGATTGTCGGTCTCCTCACCGAGTGAGGCCGCGCCCTCGAAGCCGGCGAAGGACAGGAAGCCGAACACGGCCGCGCTGCCGACCACGCTCAGCGACGTGCCGCTGGGGAGCTTGAAGGCGTTGGCGGTGATCGAGGTGCCGTGCGGCGAGGTGCCGGCGATCAGCTTGACGACGATGACGATCATCAGGATCACGATCAGCGTCACCGAGATGCCCTCCATGCCCAGCAGCGAGCGGGCGGCGATGCGGATGTCGCCGTACGCCAGGATGGCGATGATGACCCCGGCGGCCAAGGCGATCCAGATGTAGTCGGCACTGTTCCACCAGCCCGTTCCCTGGAAAAAGGCGACGCCGAAGGTGCCGGCCTCGGCGGTGGAGGCACACGTGAAGGCCATATAGGTGCCCAGCAGCGCCCACCCTGCGATGAACCCGACCTGCGGTCCCAGCGTGACGCCGGCGAGCGCGTACACCGAGCCCGAATGGCTGAAGTACCGGCTCAGGCGGATGAACGCGTAGGAGACGAGCAGCACGCCGATCGTCGCGAAGATGAAGGCCAGCGGCACGGCCTGCCCGATGAGCCCGGCCGGCGCGGTGCCGTTGAGCGCCATCGCTGCGGTCGGCGCCATGATCCCGATCGAGATCGCGATCGCCTCCCAGAAGCGCAGCTCGCGGCGCAGGCCGTGAGACGGAGGGTTCGGGGTCGATGCCGGCGCTTGCGTTGCCATCGCCTGGTCCCTTCTGAGTGGGGGGGTCTAGGGGGTCTAGGGGGTGAAGATCGCTTCGGGGAGGAAGGCGCCGACCACCCAGTTGGGCACGTCGACGATCTCGTGGATGCGCAGGTCGGCGGCCACCGAGGCGATCGCATACGCCTCCTGGCGGCTGCGACCGTAGCGCTCCACCACATGGTCGACGAGCGCGCGGACGGCCTCGCGCGACGCCTCCATCAGGTCGGGGCCGATCCCGGTGCACACGTGGTAGGCCGACTGCTCGGTGGCGGCGAGCCGGCCCGCCGGGATCGAGAACTGCGGGTAGCGGGCGCTCATGTCCTTGCGCACGCTCAGGCGCACGGCGATGTCCATCGCGGTCTCCACCGCGGTGCCGCACACCTCGGCGTCGCCCATGGCGGCGTGGGTGTCACCCACTGAGAACAGTGCCCCGGGCGCGGCCACCGGGAGATAGAGGGTGGTCCCGGGGCGCAGGTGCTTGATGTCCATGTTGCCGCCCCATTTGCTCGGTGGGACGACCGAGTGCTGTCCGGGCTCCTGTGGGGCGAGCCCGATCGTGCCCGGGAAGGGCTCGAAGGGGAGGGTGACGCCGTCGGTGAACTGCACGGTGGCGGTGACCGGGTCAACGCGCGAGATGTTCAGCCACGGCTCGGGGAACTCGTCGGCGAGCAGCCCGAAGCCGGGGATGATCGCCGTCCAGCCCCAGTCCTTGGGGGTGAGCTCCAGGATCTCGATCTGGAGCACGTCTCCCGGCGCTGCGCCCTTGACGTAGACCGGCCCGGTCACCGGGTTGACGCGGCTGAGGTCGAGGCTCGCGACGTCCTCGGTGGTGGATTGCGCGCTCAGCTGGCCGCCGGAGGCGTCGGCGCACTCCAGCTGGACGGTCTCGCCCGACTCGATCTCCAGGACCGGCGCGGCGGCGTTGTCCCAGACGAAGGCGGCGTGCTCAGAACCGACGGAGTGGATCGTGTGCGAGTGCCCGGACCCGGACAAGGTGCGTGCACCCTACCGCACGACCGTTGTCTATTGGTTCATTCCCCGGGGGCGAGCTCGCCGAGCCCGTGCAGCCAGTCGCGCACGCGCTGGGAGCGAAACAGCTCGTCGACGCCCTCGGGCGGGAGCGCCGCCTCCAGCTCGTCGATCCCGTCCGCGTCCACGTCCGCGCCCGCGCCCGCGCCGTCGCCCCGCCCCCGCCCGCGAGCAGCGTGAAGCTGAAGAAGAGCTGGTCGACCGCGATCAGCGGGGTGGGCGTGTGGCCGGGGGCATGGGCCAGGGCGACCTGGAGGTCCTCGCGGGCGCGCAGGGACTGAAGGACGGTGCCGAGGTTGCCGGCGGCGTCGAGCGCCGCGGTCTGGATCTCGGCTGGTGGTCCCGTCGGTGCGGGCCGCCTGGTAGAGCGCCTTGTAGCGCTCGGCGTGGTCGAGCAGCAGTGCCGCCAGCGCGGCCTGGCGCGAGGCCAGGAACCTGAGCTCCGGGCTCAGCTCGGGCGGGGCGTCGCTTGAGTCGAGCATCTCGCGGCGCAGCTCGTTCATGGGTTGGCCGCCCTGAGGTCGGGGTTCTGCTCGCGGCCGCGCTCGGCCCACTCCACGATCCCGTAGGAGACGGCGAGGTTGCGCAGGTCGTCCTGGGAGAGCAGCGCCTCGGGCTCGGGGTCCTCCTCGGCGAGGGCGACGAGGGCGTAGGCCAGGCGGGCCAGCGCGCTATGGACGCCCATCGGCAGCGCGCCGGGCGGGAGGTCGCGCACGTTGACGACGTGGGCGAGGGCCTCGAAGACGACGCGCTCCACGTAGGCGATCCGGCGCGCGCCGGCCAGCGCCTCGTCCTTGAGCTCGTCGGCGGCGGCGCCGTCGTCATAAAGGCGCATCAGGCGCGCGCACCGCTCGAGGTTGTCCTCAAAGGCGTAGTAGACGCCCGCGAGGAGATCGGCGACCTCGGGATCCACCTTGGGCGTCTGCGGCTTTCGACCGAGCCTCATTGCTTGTAGCGGAGAATAGTCCCGATGATGCGGGCCGCGGCCTGGGCCGCCGGGTTGTCTGACTTCAGCAGCGCGGTGCGGACCGCGTCGAGCCGGGCGCTGGTGTAGCTGGTGTAGGCCCACCGGTTGCGCACGAGCTGGGTCACGACGTCCTTGACGCCGTCTTTGAGGACGCCGGCCTGGTCGGCGTCCTCCATCAGCGAGTCGATGAGGTCGGCGCGCGCCTCGTGCTGGGCGACCTGGGTGTCGACGGCCCCGGACTGGCCGGCCGCCCGCGCGCGCTGCAGGATCTTGACGAACGAGGAGGACCGGCCCTCCCCGGAGGCGATCGCCTTGTCGATGACCTCCTGGGCGGCCTTGTCGTAGGCCTCGCCGACCGCGCCGCGCCCGATCGAGCCGACGCCGAGCTCCTCGGCCAGCGCCTTGAGCGCGTTGGCGCCGACATCGACCGCCGCGCTGCCGCCGAGCGTGGAGACGAGCAGCACCAGGTTGGTGAGGTCGTCGGTGGGCTGGACCTCCGGGGTGGTGGCGTCCTTGTAGATGCCGTAGCCCGGGATGGGGCTGTTCCACGGGTCACCGACGGGGATGACGCCGTTGTAGGGATCCAGCGAGTGCGCGTCGCCGGGCAGCGGGAAGCCGTTGCTGGGCAGCCCGAAGCTACGGCCGGGCGTTCCGGGCGCCGTGAAGGGCGCCCCGAACGGCCCGGGTGCCTCGCCTGGCGAATACCCCTCAAGCGTAGATTGGTAGGTGGACGCCTTGGTCTTGAAGTCGGTGAGCGCGGTGGTGGCGCGCAGCGCGTAGTGGTCGGCCTCGGTGCCCGCGTCGCTGGCCTGGCCCGAGGCCGTGGTCGCCTGCGTGTTGACGCGGGTGGCGTCGTCGGGCTTGGTGGTCGCGCTGATCGAGTTGACGAGCTTGAGCGCGAGCGCCTCGTTGCCCGCCTGGCGGTGCTTGGCCTCCTCCCACGCGTGGCGCAGGCGCTTGATCTCTGACTGGCAGTGATCGAGCGCGGTGGCGTAGCCCGAGACGGCGTGGGCGCACTCGCGGAAGGTCTCGGCGGCGCCGCGTGCGACGTGGGCCAGGGTGCTGGAGGAGCTGTGGTAGGCGTTGGCGGCGTAGCCCTGCCAGTCGGCCTCGAGCTCGGCGTTGGCGCCGTGCAGCCCGCCCTCGGCGTGCTCGAGGTCGTCGGCGGCGGTGTTGAGGCTGCGGCTCGCGTTGCTGATCCCGCCTGGGTCACCCTTGGGCGGGTCGGGGAACGGAGTGGTCCCGGTGCCGCCACCCCCGGTCCCCCCGCCCGGGATCACGCCTTGAACCCCGGAAGGGCCTTGGTGGGCACGATCCCCTGATCGGTGACCAGGTAGCCGACCGAGGCGGCGGCGACGTTCCGCGACAGCGACCCCATCGTGGTCTGCAGCGCTGTGGTCGCGTCCTGGGCGCGGGTGCACATGTCGATGAAGGCGCCGCCGATCGGCTCGCCGCCGAAGGCGCCGGCCGCGCCGGCCGCCGACTGGGCGGCGCTGTGGGCGTCACCGACGCTGGCGGCGTTGGCGCTGATCGCGAGCGCTGCGGCGGCGAGCGCAGGGGTCTGGACCGTGAACGAGGACATGCGGCTGGGTGGTTGTGAGTATTGGTTGGGGGCGTGGGTGCCGGAAGTGGCCGCGGGTATCGAACGGGCCGCACCTTTTGGGTTTCAGGGGCGGCGCGCGTGGAAATGTTGGTCGTCATCCGGTAGCTGGCAGGGAGGGAGAACTTCATGCGCGCGCGTTTGGCCACGGTCCTTGCGGTCTTGATCTGTGCGGTGGTGTTCGCGCCCTCTGCGCTTGCCGGTGTTGGGGGTCACGGCGGCCCGCGGGGACGCGGCCATGAGCCCGGCCGCGACCACGGCCACGGTGGTTCCGGCCTGGTCGTCCGGACCGTTGACGGAGCGGTCCAGGGTGAGAGCACCGGCGGGGTGGACCAGTGGCTCGGCGTGCCCTACGCCGCGCCGCCCGTCGGCGTCCTTGCGCTGGAAGTCCCCGCAGCCGCCGGCGGCGTGGGACGGCGTCCGGCCGGCGGTGACGCTGCCTCCGGCGTGCCCGCAGCTGCCCAGCGGCAACGGACCGCGCTCGGAGAACGAGGACTGCCTGTACCTGAGCATCTACCGGCCCGCCGGGGCGTCGCGCCATGAACGGCTGCCCGTGCTGTTCTGGATTCACGGCGGCGGCCTGACCACCGGGTCGGGCAACCAGCACAACGGGGCGCTGATGGCGACCACCAACCACATCGAGGTCGTCTCGATCAACTACCGGCTGGGGATGTTCGGCTTCCTGGCGCTGCCGTCCCTGAGTGCGGAGTCTCCGTCGCACGCGTCGGGGGACTACGGGTTGCAGGACCAGGAGGCGGCGCTGCGGTGGGTGCGCCGTAACATCGCCGGGTTCGGCGGGGATCCGCGCAACGTCACCATCGCCGGCGAGTCGGCCGGCGGCTACTCGGTGTGCGCGCTGATGACCTCCCCGACGGCGCGCGGGCTGTTCGAGCGCGCGGTGATGCAGAGCGGCTCGTGCATCTCCACGCCGCTGGCGGCCGCCGAGCAGAGTGGTGCGTCGTTCGCTGCTGCGGTCGGATGTTCTGATCCGTCGACCGCGGCGGCCTGCATGCGCGGCAAGACGGCGGCGCAGTTGCTGGACGACCCGCAGTATCCGGGCGCGCTGTCGCCGACCTCCGGTGGGCCCGAGCTGCCGGTGGCGCCGGCTGATGCGGTGGCGTCGGGGCGGTTTGCCCACGTCCCGCTGCTGATGGGGACCAACCACGACGAGGGGCGGACCTTCGCCCAGGGCTTCGCCAACGCGCCCGAGTCCGTGTATGACCAGACGATCCAGTCCGAGTTCGGCGCCAACGCGTCCAAGGTGCTCGCCGAGTACCCCTGGAGCAGCTTCCCCTCGCCCTACACGACCGCGTACGCGATCGGGGCGGTGTGGACCGACAGCGGCTTCATCGGCGGGATCGGCGGCTGCGCCACCCAGAATCTCGCGGGCCAGTTCCGGGCCGGGACCCGGACGTTCTTCTACCAGTTCGACGACCGCCACGCCCCGGGGCTCAACAACCAGGTGCCGGGCTACATGTGGGGTGCCGGGCACGCCATGGAGCTGGCCTACATGTGGCCGAGCTTCAACAACGGCTTCTCGCTCTACGACGAGTTCACGCCGGCCCAGCGGCAGCTGTCTGACCAGATGGTCCGCTGGTGGGGCGCGTTCGCCCGGTTCGGCGCGCCGCTGGTGCACGGGCAGCCGTACTGGCCGAGCTACCAGCAGGACCAGATCATGTCCCTGCGGCCCGGCGACGCCTCGGTGGCGATCCCGAACTCAGAGTTCGGGGCCGAGCACAACTGCAGCTTCTGGGCCTCGATCCCGGGCGCAGTGGGCTGAGTTTGCGTCGGGCGGACGCGCCGTCTCGTCCGTGGGCGCGTCCGCCGGCCCCGTTAGCGTTCGAGCGTTCGTCCTCACGCTGCCCCGAACCCTTGCTAAACTCGAACGTCCGCCGCGGGGTGGAGCAGTCTGGTAGCTCGTCGGGCTCATAACCCGAAGGTCGCGGGTTCGAATCCCGCCCCCGCTATTCAAAAAGGCCCGCACAGCGGGCTTTTTTGATGCCCGCATTTTTGTTGACCGCGCAATGATGTCACAGATATGTCACGGGAACCCCTCCGACTGAGGGCGTAGCCTTGGCCTCATGCAGCGCGTCTCGGGCAGCGTCACGAGGGTCGAACGCAAGCGCGGACCGGTCTGGTACGCGCGCTACCGGCTCGCCTCCGGGCGCCAGGGCCAGAAGGCCCTCGGCCCTGCCTGGACCGGCCGCGGGCGACCGCCGGCCGGCTACTTCACCAAGCGCACCGCCGAGGACTGGCTCGTCGAGTTCCTCGACGAGGCGCGCCGCGACGCCGCGGCCGGGTTCGTCTCAACCGGCGTGACCTTCGCCGAGGCGGCGGAGGAGTACCTGCGCTTCGCCGAGCAGGACCGCGGCTGCAAGCCCTCGACGATCCGCGGCTACCGCTCCCAGCTCAACGCCCACCTGCTGCCGGCGTTCGGGACGATGCGCATCGAGGACATCACCGAGCGCGAGATCGAGCGGTGGCGCGCCGGCATCACGGGATCGCGGGCCGCGCGGCCGGTCCTGTCCAACAAGACCAAGAACCACCAGCTCGTCCTGCTGCACGCGATCTTCCGCCGGGCGGTCAAGGTCTACGGGCTGCGCCGCAACCCGCTCGTCAACGTCGACCGCTACCGCGTCCGTGCCAGCGGCGACATCGAGGTCTTCTCGCCCGAGGAGATCTGGTCGCTCGTCCGCGCCGCCTCCTCGGAGATGGACGGCGTGATCTTCCTCACCGCCGCCTTCACCGGGCTGCAGGCGGGGCGAGCTGCTCGGGCTGCGCTGGCGCGATATCGACTTCGAGGCCTCCACGATCCGGGTCCGCGCCAGCTACGCGGCCGGCAAGCTGACGACGCCGAAGTCCGGCAAGGTACGGGCCGTCCCGATGGCGCCCGACGTCGCGTCGGCCCTGGCACGGATCGGTCAGCGCGCCCGGTTCACCGGCGAGGACGACTTCGTCTTCGCCGGTGAGGCCGGGTTGCCGCTCAACGGCGACGCCCTGAGCTCTCGCTACGAGCGAGCGCTCCGCACCGCTGGACTCCGCCGCCTGCGCTTTCACGACCTCCGCCACACCTTCGGCACGCGGATGATCCGCGAGGCCGATATCCGCCGCGTGCAGGAGTGGATGGGCCACGCCGACATCCAGACGACGATGAAGTACCTGCACTACGAGTCGCGCAAGGAGGACGCCGAACTCGTCGCTCGGGCGTTTCGAACCGCCGATGACGGCGTAGAAGGACCGATCCCGGCCGGTTGACCGAGACGCCGCTGGTCGTGGACCTCGCCACGCATGCGAGGAGAAGTGTCGGGTCCGAGGAGCCTCGCCCTGCCGGACGACCGCTCGTGGATGAACGCGATCGTCAGCCGCGGCGTCGATCCCGGAGGACTCGGGCGAGCGCTCCGTCGCCGATCCGCTCGTCAGCTCCAGCTACCTCCAGATGGCAAAAGCAGTCGCGAGCAGCATCGGCCGCTGACGCGTGCTTGACGCCTGGCGGGGTCACAGTGGCGTGATGGTCGCTTTGGTCGCCGACCGGTAGCCCGGGTGTGCTCAAGGTCGGAGGCAGCTCCCGCCAGCGCGCACCTCCGCATCGCCAGGATCCGGCAGTCCGGGCTGGCGCTGCCCCCCGTCGTCTGTTGCGAGCACGAGACCAGCTGCAACGCCGGCTCTTGG
Organism: uncultured Solirubrobacteraceae bacterium; assembly: GCA_963764125.1. Classification (GTDB taxonomy): domain Bacteria; phylum Actinomycetota; class Thermoleophilia; order Solirubrobacterales; family Solirubrobacteraceae; genus Palsa-465. The sequence continues at coordinate 6,274 of CAVXRR010000034.1, read as the reverse complement.
TTGCCGAGGCGAGGCACGCGCAACGTGATTGCGCTTCTTGGGGCAAGGCAGGCGCGGGGACCAGGATCGCCGCAGCGACGCAGCCGACCCGGCCCGGGCCGACCCTAGGGTCTCGTCGAGGCTCGCGCCACAATCCGGCCGATCGACGAGAAGGTTGACGCGATCATCGGTGGTGAGCGCCGCGGGGAGAGCTGAAGCGGCTGCTCGATTGGTCACTGAGTCACTTGAGCTGCTACGCCGTTGCCCGCCTTGGACAGCGGCAATTTTCTACCGGCCGCTGCGCCAACCGGCCGGGCGTTGCGCGACCCTGGCCTTCTGTACATCGCCACGCGCAGCGTCCGCGACCCCTACGGATCCTGCTGGCGACTACGGACACTCGACGACGAGAGAGCTGCCAACGCCGCATGCAGGCGTCGAGCTGGTCACGTCTCGCGTGATTGCGGGATTGAGACCTAACAGCTCCGATTTCGCCGGAGAGGTTGGTCTTCTACGCCCTCGGGCTGTCCCGCCCCTGGGCATACAAGCACGACATCGAGGATGATAGTCCACGACCGGCGCTCAGGTACAGGTCACCCGAGGAATCCGCGCGGGATGGGTAGCGTCATCGAGGTTGACCGTCGCACCAGGCGGGGTGCACCCTTGCTCTGCCAAAATTAAAGCGGCGGGCAGCCTCGCCGAGCGCGCCCGCCAAGAGGAATGGTCATATGAGCGGTTCGCCGAAGCCTTGTTATCGACCGAGGTCTCCTCGCGCGAGTCCTCCGGCGGCCGGCTACGGATCCGGGCTGCCGGTTCCCCGCCCACAAGACCTTCGAGGAGTTCGACTTCACCTTCCAGCGCAGCGTGAAGAAGACGGTGGTCGAGCACCTCGGCCAGCTCGACTTCCTGCACGCTCGCGAGAACGCGATCCTGCTCGGCCCGCCCGATCTTGTTTCACGTCAGCCGAAATTTCCTTCATCGTCATCCGGACCTGAGCGGGCGGCTCCGGTGTTCGCCGCGTCCCCGATCGCGGGGGCGAGGAACTCTTCGAGCCGACGTTGCTGCGCATCGTGCGAGATCGATGGCTTGAACAGATACGGGTGGATCGCCGTGAGCTTCTCCTTCACCCAACGGATTGCCTCGTCTTTCAGGTCGGCCGTCGGTAGGATCTCCTTCACGTCGTGAACCCGGATGGCGAACGCCTTCGGCACGTTGACGAGTTTCACGACGTGCATTGGTTCGGCATGCCGTGGAGCTCTGCTGCTCCATCTCGCTGAACTGATCGACGACGGATCTGAGGAGCCGGCCGGTATGTGCTCGATGAGTTTTGTACGCGGCAGATGGACGAGCTTGTCAGACTCGGAGGAGCTGCCTCCGCAGCTGAACCCCGGCGTCCGGCCGCTGGTCGATCCGCGAGCTGGAAGTGCCACGCCCGACGCTATAGCCGGCGTTCGTTCCGCCGCCTTCGGTGTGACCGGCGGAGTGCCCTTCGTTCATGGATTGGTTCGAACCGGACTGGGTGCCGCGGGACGTGCTACCTCCCATTCCGAAGATGCTGACGTTCGGGATCGTCACGCCCTCAGATTGACCCGCGGAATTGCCGGAGTTGGCCCCCTGGCTACTCGACTCGCTGTCCGACCAATTCCGCGAGCGCCGACCGATTGCCCCTCCTGGGTGCTTTCACTGAAGCTGTCATTCTCGGACGTCGATTCGCTCTCATTCTCGCCCCAGTTCACGCTTCGCGAGAATTCCTTGACCCACTGCCACTCCCATCCGTCGTTCCTCTCCACCTCGTGGATCAGCTCGGTAAAATCGATGTTGCCGTATCCGAGGCTCGGCGCCAGCACTTTCAGGTCTTCGGGGTGGGTCTGTTGGAACGAAACAATGGTACGGCAGCAGTTGAGGACCTTCCTCGACAAGTCGAGATCCTTCTTGATGAACGAGGAGAGATCCTGCGCCGCGAGACAAATCGACAGCTTGTGCTTGCGGTTCTCGCCGAGGCGCGCTGGAGATCGTCTCCAATGAAGCGGGCCGCCTCGTCGATGAACAGGCCGAACGGCACACGGCGGAGACGGGGCGTGTTCCGCACCGTTGCTAGGATCTCGTGGATGAAGAGCCCGCCGATCGCGTTGGCCTGATCCGGGGAGAGGTTTCCGTCTCACGGAGATTGACCAGAGAAACCCGCCGGTCTGGATGACGTGCCGGAAGTCGATGGATTTATTAGGCCGGATGAAGATGGCCTGCGGTATTGGAGTCGAAGGCAGCGAGGCGGAGACGGTTGATCGTGGACTCCGCCTCCCGCATGCGATCCTCGTCTCGGCGGTAGCCGAAGTAACGATCGAAGTCGGCGCGGATGTCGGGATCAAGCCTCGGAGCGATCCGGCGAAACACTTCGGCGTTTCGCTCGTGGCCGGTGTTCAAAAGGACCAGGGCGTCGGAAAGCGGCAGGTGGCGGCCACTGTCATCGATCGCAACTCCCACGGCATATAGCACGTTTCGGAGCCAGCGGGGAGGCGGGGCATCCCCTCGAATCGGTCTGCCCCTGCTTGCGTTGGATGATCTCGCTGACCTGATCAACCTTCGTGTGCAGCCAGGTGAGATAAGCGGAATCGCGATCCTCGGCGGCGATCGACTCGGCCGGCGATACCGGAACGGGTCATAGCCGAAGACGGTGGCATACGAAGGCTCTAGGTAATGGATCTTGTGGAAGAAGTCATCGGTCCCGAAGTCTAGGCGGCGACGGTGGGCGTAAACGAGCAGATCCTCGGTGAGGTCGCCGTAAGGATCGATGAGGCAGAAGCCACGATCGGCGTATATCATCATCCTCATGAGTAATTCGAGGAACTTGCTCTTCCCCGTACCCGTCGAACCCAGCACTGCCATGTGGGTTCCGAGGTGCTTCTCGCCGAGCACAAACTCGGAGTCGCTCGCTGTCCCGTTGGTGGCAGAAACGATTCGGCCCAGTGAGAATTCGAGGGGCTCGTCGCGAAGCGTCAGGAGCGGCATGGCACCCTCAAATCACATCCGGCGAGATGCGCCGGGAGCTGGGATCAGAACGATTCGCGTATCGCTTACGGATCTCTGCTAGATGGGCCTGCTTCAGTGCCTCGCTGAGATCCGATCCGAGGACGGCGTCGATCTCGGCCTGCATGCGAGCAGCATTCTCTCGTCGCGCCGCTTCATCCTGAACCCACCTCTGATGTGCTTGCTGCTCGCGGCGCGAGTTCGGCGCTCCTCCGCCGAATCTCGGGTGCCTTCTCCGCGACCATCTTCTCAAGGCGTGCCCGCATTGAGGCTTCGGCGGCCCTCACCTCGGGAAGCGTGCGGCCCTCATTCATCGAGTCTCGGAGGAATGCATCGATCAGGGTGCGGAGGTCGCCGACGATGGATTCAATCGAATCGTAGTAGCTTGCAAGACGTTTCCGCGACGCGAGTTTCTCCAGCCACTCGAGCAGGCCTGCGGAAGCCGCCTCGACCTCGTACCACGGACGCGAGTCGGCCATTTTTTTCGCGATGTAATCCTCGACCATGGCCTGAGTGAAGTCCGGCCCGACCGTTCCGGCAAGTGACGAGAACTCGGTACGTACCCGCTCGCGGCAACCAGCCCTGATCGCCGCGCCCTTACGAGTCTCGAAGTCGTCTATCATTTGCCTCAACCCGGGAATCAGTTTCTTGAAATATTCGTGGCACTCCTTCAGGGTGGGGCCATCTGCCTTCGGCTTCTTGTCGACGACATTCCAATAGTAAAAGCTCGCATTGAAATCTACGTATTTTCCTTGTGTTATCTTCCACCCTTTTTGGTGCCCCAAATGATCCCGGATATTTTGATATCGGAAGCCTTCGTGGAACATGGCGCAGATCGGGACCAGTTCGTCGGCCTCGCGAATCAGGGCCAGCGCCTCTTCCCGGAGGGATTCGCGCCTGCCAGCGAGTCGCCTGACGGCGCGGCACCAGCGAACGATGTGGGACCAGGCTGCTTTACTGGTAGAAACCGAAGGTTGCATCGATCCGAAGCCTCGATATCTCGAACTCTTTGAGGGCGGGGGGTAGATCCGAGTTCTCGACCGCCAGCCTCTGAGCAGAGGCCGCTTCGGGATCGGCTTTGGACCAGTCGACTTCCAGCATATCTGGCGTCGGATGTTCCTAGTCTCGTCTCCTGGATGGCGCACAACCGATGATGGAAGGCTTTCGACCGGGACGTAGAACCCTCGCCATCGGTTCGCCGGTGAGGCGATCAGGTGCGAGACGCGACTCCGGAATTCAGACTGAAGTATGCCCGGCATCGGGCAGTTGGCCAGGTCGGGGCTATCGAGGCCGCTGAACGGCTCGGGCGGATTCGGATTCTCTCCGAAGTGGAAGCGTGGATGAGACATAAGGGTATTGGGAAACATCCCCATGATTGCGAGGTGGAGTCAAAGTCAACCAGAAACCCGGGATTTCGGAGACCGTCTCAGTGCGAGCGGGGAGGAGATAAATGCCCGCCCGTCGGCACCCGACGTCAAGGTGGAGACGCGCGACGTTCGACCTTGACCGGGTGCCATCCTCGGCGGTGTTTTCCTCCCTGCGGGTCAGCGTGCGAGACATTGGGCGAGAGACCGGCTCATTTCGATCCGAAGGCCGCATCTCCAGCGATTTCTGACGGCGAGGCGGAATCGCCCTTATCTGCCCCCGCGGCGGGAGCGGATGATGGTTCTTCGAAGACATCCGGGAACGCCTTGCGCTTCTCTTCGATCGTCTTCGCGACCATGTAGACCCCTTCGGAGGCTTCGTGATCGGGCGAGCGCATCAGGAGCGATTGGCGGTTCCGATGGGCACGCTTCAAGAGACCACGAACCGGTTCGGATTCGATCGAATTGCCGTGGAGCGTCCGCAGGTGCGGGACGATCTCCTTCGAGACCTGCGCGGGTCCCTCTCGGCCAGGAATCGGATGAGGTCTTCGGCGTAATGGCCGCGGCTAGTCTTCGCCGCTACCGTGGGTTGCGCCTTCTTGTCCGGCTTCGAGGCCTTCTTCGCTGCCTTGCCGACAGGTTTCTTCTCGCGTGTCCGATTGGGGAAGATTTGCGGGAGTTGCGCCTTGAGATAGTCGGCCGTCCGCTCCAATTGAGCCGCCTCCGCATCCGGGTTCTCTCGGATGGATTTCGCTCTCGCGCGGAGGCCCTCGTAGGCACGCACGTACCGCTGCTTCGCTTCTTGATCCATGATGATATTGGGAATTAATAGTGGATGATGATAGCGATGCGACAATCCTCGTCAAGCGATCGGCGATCGTCGGTCCGCTGAACCGAGGGATCTGCTTGATTCATCTCCTCAGTTTGCGATCCCAGCCGAAGGCGAGCCGGGTCGCGAGATGCGGCCACACTCTCCGAGGCAATTACGCCAGTGCTCGCCCCACGGGTCTCCGATGCAGCTGCTCATGTCGGAAGCGTAAGCCCGCGGGTTGCGACTCAAGCGGATGATTTCCGCGGCACGCGAGGCGCTCGGCGCGATGAAGAGGACGGCATGCGGGCAATTCTCGTAGGCGGCGATTCGCGAGCGGACCTGGTGGAGCGGTTCAGAATCCTCGTCGATCTCGACCAGATACTTCCGCCCGCTTTCGATGCTCCCGATCGTCAGCTCGAGATCCGCGCGCCACCTGGGATCGACGTCGGCTCCCGTCAGGGCGTAGGCGTGCGGCCAGAAGGCGAAGAAGACGCGCATCGCATCCACCTCGTGCCGGAGCATCCGGTCCGAGATCTTGCGGTTACACCAGATGTGCGATTTCTTGCCTCCGTCGATCGAGACGCGCCCCGCATAGCGGAGCCTGCCTGCCTCCTCGAGCTTGCTGAGACGCCGCTGGGCTACCTGGCGAGTCCGGAAGAGCCGTATCTCCAGGAGGATGCCAATCCAGAGGGGGCCCATCAGGGCGAGCCTCAAGAGCCACGCATCCCGCTCTGCCCCTCGCTTGTTGGAGGAGCGGGGATTGGTGTCTGCGCGGATCGCGGCTCTGAAGGTGGCTGAGTCCATTGGAGTGGTGGTAAGTAGATGGGGGATTGGCGGATACGCTCATGGGCAGCACCGAGACGATGGCACCAGAGCGGCTGAGTGATTCCGCCGAGCGTGATCTCCTCATCCGAGAATGGTCCGAAGGGATCGGACGGCAGAGTGACCTGTTCGCGTCGCACCGTGCCGTCCAGGCCGCGGAACACCCGCTGCCCGATGCCGAGCGTCGAGAGCGATTTCCGCATCTCGGCTTCGTGGTTGGCCGGATTGTCGTAGACCTCCTCGATTTCGGTCCCGAGAATCGGCCGGAGGGACGTGC
>CAVXRR010000033.1:0-107790 GCA_963764125.1 uncultured Solirubrobacteraceae bacterium | reverse complement strand
AGTCCTCCGGCACCCCGTAGGCATCCGAAATCTGGCTCACTACATCGGAGACATCGATGATATCGCCGAGTTGATACAACTCGGGGACGAAGCGGTCGAAGTACGCGAAGTCGGGTGGGCTGCCCGCCTTGACCGCCGCATCCATCTTCTGGACGACTGAGCCGGTGTCCTCGTTGAGGCGATCGCTGTTGATCTTCGCGCCCGTCATCTGGGCGAACTTCTGCACTTCCGCGTCGAAGGCGGTTTCGACTTCCTTGAAGTACTCCTGCCGCGCAATCACCTGGAGAGTCTGGCCCTTGAATTTGTCCGCCGCCGGAACGGGGATCAGCGTGAACGACCCCGACGACGCGGCGGTCGTGCCGCTGGCCGCTGTGCCGCTCGTCACGCTACTCGCCGCCGTCGTGCCAGTCACCGTCGTACCGCTGGTGGATGCAGACGTCGTGCTGGCCGCTGTGCTCGAGACCGCAGAGCCCGTGGTTGCGGTGCTGGCCGCCGTGCCCGAGACTGCGGAACCGGTCGTCGCGGGCCGGGTGGCGGCAGCCGTCGCGGCGGTCCCGCCTGCGGCGGTTGCCGCTGTGGTAGCTGCCGTGGTCGGTACACTGGTCGCTGTCGAGCTCGAACCGCCGCACGCGGCGAGAATCGCCGCCGCCGCGCTGGCCGCAACGCCGCCGATGAAGCCGCGCCGCGAGAGGCGAGCAGATCGCAAAGTATCGTCACGCATGACATTCTCCTCACACTTGTACCACTCGCGCACGCCGTACGCGCGCAATGTCCGACGCGTACCGGGATAGACGGCACACCAGCACTTTATTTCATATGATAGCATGGGAACCGACGAAAGACACAACAGGTCCAATAGCAAACATTTCTTGACTATGATAAAAGATATACGAATTTACCCATACTTACGAATCGGTTTCTTCGTATCGCTACGTAGTGCATCAGGACGAGAATGAGCGCGAGAATCCGTATCCCTTGCAAGGATGCGTTGTGTTATACTGCGCCGAGACACTATTTGAGATGGGCCTCGACGACGTAGCCGGTTGGCGCGGATTTCCCGCCCATTTGCAACGAAGTAGGAAAAAATGGCTGCAGACGACTCGAGAGCGAACATTAGCCGCCCCAATTACCGAGCCGCGTTCACGTTCATGGACGCGCAAAGCCTTCGGCCCGGACTGGGCAGTCGCGCTCCCCTTCATCTTGCCGCTGCTGATCCTGCTCGCCGGCTTGATCGCCTTCCCGTTCTTCGACGCGATCCGCCTCAGTTTCACGACGCGGCAACTGACCGACGCGACGCACTAGGTCGGCCTGCAAAACTACAAGGACCTGCTGCACGATAAGTTCTTCCAGGACGCCGTCAAGAACACCGTCGTCTTCACCGCCTACTCGGAAATCTTCAAGATCACCGTCGGCCTGATCGCCGCGATGCTGCTGCATAACCTGAGGCGCGGGCGTCGGTCCTCACCGGCCTTGTGCTCCTGCCCTGGATCGTCCCGACCGTCGTGACGGCGCTGGCGTGGCGCTCGATCTTCGACCCGATCTTCGGCGGGCTGAACAAGGCGCTCATCTACTCGCACCTGGGCAATGTCCTGATTCAGTTGCATCTCGTCGATCGCATCCCCGCCTCCTGGCTCGGGCAGCAGGACCTGGCGATGCCGTCCGTCATCCTCGTCAATGTCTGGAAGGGCATCCCCTTCTTCACCCTCAACCTGCTCGCCGGACTGAAGGCGATCGACAACGACCTCTACGAAGCCGCCTCCGTGGATGGCGCGAACTCCTGGCAGAAGTTCATCAATGTCACGCTGCCCGGTCTGCGCTACGTCCTGCTCGTCACGACGCTCCTCTCGACGATCTGGACCTTCAATACCTTCGATGTGATCTACCTGCTCACCGGCGGCGGGCCGGGCGGCTCGACGCGGCCATTCGTCGTCTTCGCCTATGAGAAGGCGATCCAGGGCTTGCAGTTCGGCCCCGGCGCGGCGGTCGCGCTGATGATGGTGCCGATCCTCGCCATCTTCATCTTCTTCCTCGCGCGCTACATGCGCCGCGCCGACCAGCAGGTGCAGGAGAGCAGCCTCGACCGCTTCTTCGAGAGCTACGGCAAGATCCTCCTCTACGTCGGCCTCGCGCTCTTCGCGATCATGCTCTTCGTGCTGAATAGCGGCATGTTCATCCGCGCCATGCTGCGATCCTCGCCGTCATCCTCGGGCTCGGCTACGGCTTCGGCTATCTCGAGCGCCTATCTCGCGGATATTGGCGAAGCGCGCAGCCGGGCGCAGGGCAAAGTACGGACGCAGACCATGAAAGAGCGCCCGACGTCCTCGGTCGCCTGCCCGCGTGGATCGCCCTGGCGCTCCTCCTCTTCTTCGTCCTCGCGCCGTTCTACTGGATGATCATCACCGCCTTCAAGTCCGAGTTGCAGGTCACGTCGCAGCAGGGCAACGTCTTCTGGCCGCAGCCCTGGACCCTTGGCCAGTTCCAGAAACTGACGAGCGAGCATCCCTTCTGGACATGGTTCCGCAACTCCGCGATCGTCGCGATCTCCGCGACCCTCTTCTCGGTCACCTTCGCCGCGCTGGCGGGCTATGCACTGGCGCGGCTCCGCTTCCGCGGCGCGCAGAGCCTCACCGGCGTCGTGCTGCTCACCTATCTCGTGCCGAGCGCCCTGCTCTTCATCCCGCTCTATCAGATCCTCAGCAGACTCCACCTGATCAACACGCTCGGCTCGCTGATCATCACCTATCCGACCTTCGCGCTCCCCTTCGCCACCTGGCTGCTGATGGGCTACTTCCGCGGCATCCCGGAGGAACTGGAGAATGCCGCGATGATCGACGGCGCGACCCGCTTCCAGGCGTTCCGCCGCATCACGCTGCCGCTGGCGACGCCCGCGCTCCTCGCGGTGGCGCTCTTCACCTTCACCAACTCCTTCAATGAGTTCCTCTTCGCCTTCGTCTTCATCACGAAGCAGAGCCTGCAGACCCTGCCGGTCGGCCTGCAATCGATGATCTTCGGCGACATCTACCCCTACGGGCAGTTGATGGCGGGCGCGCTCCTCATGGCGGTCCCGGTCGTGATCCTCTACTCCTACGGCCAGAAGTTCCTCGTCGAGGGGCTCACCGCCGGGAGCGTCAAGGGGTAATCACTTCGATGCGCGAGAAATGTCATCACACGGGGGCCAACGGTAGCGTTGGCCCCCGTTTTGCGCGATAGTGGGGCAAACCTCACCCCCGGCCCCCTCTCCATCGCGATGGAGAGGGGGAGCGAGGGAGGGAATGTAGGGGCGCATCATGTCGCCCTCCGTATTCCCTTCCCGCTTCGGGAAGGGGCAGGAGGTAGGAACAATGGCGACGGAAACGGCGACACTCGGTGTCGGCATTATCGGGACGGGGCGCGTCTCCGGCGGGCACGCGAAGGCGGTCAAGGAGACGGAGACGACACGGCTCGTGGCGGCGGCGGATGTGGATCAGGGGCGCGTCGAGCAGTTCGCGGAGGTGAACTACTGCACGCCCTACACGGATTACCGCGAAATGCTCAAGCGCGACGACATCGATTTCGTGATCGTCGCCCTGCCGCACTGGCTCCACTACGACGCGACGATCGCGGCCGCCGAGGCGAAGAAGCACATCTTCATCGAGAAGCCGATGGCGATGACGCTGGACGAGTGCGACCGGATGACCGAAGCGGCGGAGAAGCACGGCGTCAAGATCATGGTCGGCCACTCGGAGCACTATCAGGCGCCGAACATCACCGCGCGGCGCATCCTGCACAGCGGCGAGTTGGGCGACATCGTCTTCGCCAATGATGTCTGGTACAAGCCCTTCGGCCTCAGCATCCGCCCGCCGTGGTTCCTCGACCGCGCGCAGGGCGGCGGCATGTGGCAGATGAACGGCGCGCACATGCTGGACCGCATCACCTGGCTGATGGACAGCCGCGTCACGGCGGTCAAGGCGTGGATCGGCAACCCGATGGTCAAGCAGAAGGCGGACGACTCCTGCGTCGTGATGCTCGACTTCGCCAGCGGCACCCACGCCGTCTTCACGCACACCGGCTACGCCAAGGAGAAGGGCGGCGAATGGAGCGAGGGCGAGTACATCCTCAGCGGGGGGATGCTCCGCGTCAACTCGCGCATGAACGCGGGCGTCTGGACGGCGACGGACGCCAACTACGCAGCCCGTCCCGCTCGACGACGTGCCGACCGGCACCGGCTTCACGGGCGAGATCACCGACTTCGCGCAAAGCATCCTCACCGGCGCGCCCTCCCCGATCGGCCCGGACTACGCCCGGCACATCATGGAGGTGCTGCTCGCCGCAGAGAAGTCCAGCGAGACGGACGCGAGGTGGTGATTAGTAACAAGTAAGAAGTGAAAAGTAACATGTAGGGAGACGAGGAATGGTGCGCCCAGCAGAGCAGTTCGAAGATGTACTTGCCTGGCAGAAGGCGCGCCAACACACTCAATCCGTCTCCGATGCGACACGACAGGCGGCGTTCGCGAAAGATTGGGGGCTGACGGGCAGATGCAACGGGCGGCAGTCTCAATCATGGCGAATGTCGCAGAGGGTTTGGAGCGCGGCAAACCGAAGGAATATCTCCAGTTCCTACTCATTGCAAAGGCATCCTGTGCAGAAGTGCGCTCACATCTGTATGTCGCGCTCGATAGCGGCTATCTCGATGAGCCAAACCTTCGTCCGATTGCGAGAGCAGGCGCGCGAGACTTCCCGTATTATCAGTGGCCTCCGAGCCGCAATCGAGCGCCATCAAAGCCTCAGTTGAAAGTTACTCCCGTTACTTGTTACTTTTGACTTGTTACTACGAAGGAGCGAAGTCGATGAAGATTAGCCAGATGCAGGTCACGACCGTTGCCGCGCCGGATCCGCCTCTGCGCAACTCGTGGGGCGTGCATGAGCCCTATTTCGTCCGCGTGCTGCTCAAGTTGACGACGGATGATGGCCTGGTTGGATGGGGCGAGGTCGGCGGCGGCGCGGCGATGGCGCGGCAGATCGAGGCGGCGAAGCAGCATGTCCTCGGCCAGAGCCCGTACAATCTGGAGCCGATGCGCCTGACGCTGCGCGATAATAAGCAGGCCTTCTCCGCCATCGAGGTCGCCTGCCTGGACATCATCGGCAAGGCGACGGGAGAGCGACTCGTGGACCTGCTCGGCGGGCAGGTGCGCGCGAAGGTGCCGTACGCCTCCTATCTCTTCTACAAGTACGCCGATCAGGAGCGCGACGACCCGTGGGGCGAGGTGATGACGCCCGAGGCGATGGTGCATGAGGCGGAGATGTTCCACGAGCAGTGGGGCTTCACGACGCACAAGGTGAAGGGCGGCGTCCTCCCGCCCGACGAGGAAGTGCGCACGATGATCCTGCTGCGCGAGCGCTTCCCGACGCATCAGTTGCGCATCGACCCGAACGCCATCTGGTCGGTCGAGACGAGCATCCGCGTCGCGTACAAGCTGAAGGATATCGACCTCGAATACCTCGAAGACCCGACCGCCGACAATGTCGGCATGGCCGCCGTCTCCCGCACGACGCACACCCCGCTCTCCACCAATATGTGCGTGACGCGCTTCGAGCACATCCCGGAGGCGGTGCGGCTCAACTCCGTGCAGGTGATCCTCGGCGATCACCACGGCTGGGGCGGCGTGCGGGCGTTCGTGGACCTCGGGAAGTTCTGCAGCACCTTCGGGCTCGGCCTCTCGCAGCACTCGAACAACCATCTCTGCATCTCGATGGCCGCGATGACCGCCGTCGGCGCGGCGATCCCGAACCTGCTCTACGCCTCGGACTCGCACTATCCCTGGAACACCGAGGACATCATCAAGGGCGAGATGATGACCTTCAAGGACGGCTGCCAGGAAGTGCCGAGCGGCCCCGGCCTCGGCGTCGAGATCGACGAAGACAAGGTGGCGAAACTGGCCGAGAACTTCCAGCGCCGCAACAGCCTCGCCCGCGACGACGTCTCCGAGATGCGCAAGCGCGACCCCTTCTGGCTGCCGATCAAGCCGCGCTGGTAGCACATCACACATTGCGAGCGAGGAGATACGATACGATAACCCCCCGTTGCCTTGACGACGTCTGTATGCATTGGACGCCGTTGGACATCTGCGGGAAATGACGGTGCGGCGACTGCAAGCGCAGATGGCTACGGGATCGTCGCTCATCGCGCACATGATATTCGCGATGTATCGCGGTCATCATTTTGCCAGATGCTATGATGCCGCGATCTTCGGTCTCGATTGCGACGATCGACCTCCTGACGGACATTTCGCCAAGCGGCTCGTCGCCAATGGCGGTGTATAGGCATAACACGATGATCTGACAGGCATCGTTGGCAGTCCCAGATTTCGATAGCGAGTTGCTGGCGGAGAGCGTGCTCTTTCGATGCATCCGGAAACGCGATGCACGCGTATGACGTTCCAGCAGCAAGCAACAGTTCCGTGGTTCGGCCCGGGACGGTATAATGAGCCGGCGCCGAACGTCTGCTCCTACGTTACACCCGATCACGCTTCCGCACGGCTAATTTCCGCGAGTACTCGCCCAGTCTGCGGAATCGTGGAGGAACGCCGTGTCGCGCCGACCCGCAGTGTCGAACGTCGGAAAACCGCACGCCAATGACGTCGATTATTGCAGCACTTCCGCGGCTTTTTCTGCCCTTTCGCTCATCTCGACCAGAAAATCACTCGCGACGGTAAAGTCGTGCTGATGATATGGAAGAGCGCTTCCGCCCAGCCTTGATGGTCCATCCTCGACCTCGAGCAGCTATTACGCTCTCGCTCGCATCTGCGAGAGCCAGGCATCGTGCGCATCCGAGACCTGCGGCGCAACGAGCATTGTTCGATGCAGGCATGCGGTCATTAGAGCAAGATTTCAAATGATTGTAGCAGCCCGGACCCGGCAGCGCCGAACATTGCGCGCGGGAACTCGCAAGGACGGACGTTATTGAATCTATCGACTTAGTTGATCCAAGTATGCGCGTTCTGACCAGCGGCAGTGGATCGCGTACGATAGTGGCATGGCGATCCGCGCGGCGATTTTCGATTTCGATGAACTGCTCATCAATCTCCAGACGCAGCATTTCGCGGCGGATCGCGCGGCGATGGCGGCGCATGGGCACGACTACGATGATCTGCCGGAGGCGATTCGTCTCGGCGGCTCCGGGCGGCGGATCAGCGAATTGCTGGCGGAGATGCGGGAACACTTCGGCATCGCCGAGCCGGTTGATGCGCTGATGCGGCGGCGGCAGGAGCACTTCCTGATCGCCCTGCGGGACGCGCCGGTGCTGCCCGCGATGCCCGGTGCGGTCGAGGCAGTGAAAGCACTGTACGACGCGGGCTACCCGCTGGCGGTGGCATCATCGGGCATCCGGGAATACATCGCCCTTGTGCTGGCTCGTCTGGGCATCGCGGATCGCTTCCGGGTTGTCATTACCGGCGCGGACGTCACACACGGCAAGCCGCACCCGGAGCCATATCTCGTCACCGCCGCCCGGCTCGGAGTGCCGCCCGCCGCCTGCGTCGTTTTCGAGGACGCGACGGTCGGCGTACTGGCCGCAAAGGCGGCGGGGATGCGCTGCATCGCCGTGCCGAACCCGGAAGCGACGCAGCTTCAGGACCTCTCCGCCGCCGATCTCATCCTCCCCAGCCTGACGAACTTCACGCCCGCGCTCCTCGCGCGATGGGATTGATTGCGGTCAGGATTCCTCTGCGACGCGCGGCGGGCCTTGCCGGAGGCGGGCGAGAATCTCCTCCGGCCCGAGTGGGCCAAACCAGCGCGTCTCCATCCACCACGTCGCGCCCGCCTCCGCGAGCGGTCGGACAATTGCGGCCGCGCTTTCGAGGTCGTCGCCCGGTGTTTCCCCCTCGGTGACGATGTCGTAGGGCGTCGTGTCGCCGCGCTCGGAGGCGATGTAGGCGCGCATCGCCGCGATGTCGGCGAGCGTCATCGCGCCACCAGCCGCGTCACTCTTTTGGGGGAGAATGCCGTCCCAGCGGAGCGCCCTCTGCATCGACTTGGGGCGCGGCCACGCCCCGACGACCCAGATGGGGATGCGCGGCGGCTGCACGGGCGGCTGGAAAGTCATCGCGTCCATCTGATAATGCGCGCCGTGGAAGGCGAACGGCTGCCCGCTCCACAGCCCCGCGAGGATCGCCAGCCCTTCATCGAGCATTTCCGCGCGGACTTTCAGATCGGTCGCCTCGCCCACTTTGCCGAATGCGCCGTCGTCGAGCGCGCCGAGCCCGACCGTGACGATCAGCCGCCCGTTGGAGAGGTGATCGAGCGTCATCGTCTCGCGGGCCAGTTTCCACGGGCGGCGGCGGGAGAGCGGCGTGACGATCGCGCCGAGGCGCACGCGCTCCGTCCGCATCGCCATCGCCGCCAGCGTCACCCACGGGTCGAACCCGGCGGGCAGCGCGCGATTGCCGTTGTCAATGTCGATGCAGTCCGGGATGAAAACGCCGTCCCACCCCGCCTCCTCCGCCTCATGCGAGAGTTCCGCCAGCGTGCGCGCATCCCCGCCGGGAAAGATGAATCCATATGCATGTCGCGCTCCTCTTTCCATCGCCTTATTTCCGGCACACAGCATATCGGACAATTGCCGACATCTCCTGTCAATTATTCATTGAGCGCGCGTCTACTGTCCGCTGGCCGCCGTCGGCTGCTCGCTTCCCTCGTACCGCTCCGCATCCCGCGCCGTGTACTTCGCCAGCGATGCTCGGAGCGCGGTATCGAGGTCCACGCCGACCGTGTTCGCGGTCGCGATGACGATGTACAGGAGGTCGCCGAGTTCGTCCGCGAGGGCGCGATCCGGTTCGGTCGGTTTCTTGCGCTTCGGGCCGTAGTGGTGGTTCATCTCGCGCGCCACCTCGCCGACCTCTTCGGTGAGACGGGCGAGTTGGGCGAGCGGTTCCCAATAGCCGCCGTGCGCCCGAATCCATGCATCCACCGCCTGCTGCGCCTCCGCGATGGTCAATGATTCCGCCATTTCTCGCTTCCTTCCGTCGTGTGATTGCTTCCATCATAGTGCGCGCGATTGTACACGCCGCCACCATAGGCAGATGTTGTGCTTTTGCGTCGGTGGGAAACCCCATCCCCTGCCCCCTCCCGACACGGGAGGGGTTCTGTCCGGCTCCCCTCCCGTGTCGGGAGGGGCGGGGGTGGGTCCCCCCCCGGCGAGAATGCATACACCCTGTGGGCAGACGGGGCGCTTTTGCGTTTTTCGCGCATTCACGGCTACACTATGCGCCACGCACGGGACAGCGCGAAGGATGAAGAGAAGGGGAATTGGCATGGCAGAGCAGATACTCGGCATCGATGTGGGCGGCTCCGGAATTAAGGGCGCGCCGGTGAATGTGGAGACGGGAGAACTGACGGGCGAGCGACTGCGCATCAAGACGCCGCAGCCCGCCACCCCCGAGGCGATGACCGACGTGATGGCGGAAATCGCCAAACATTTCAACTGGAAGGGCAAGATCGGCGTCGGCTTCCCGGCTGTTGTCAAGCAGGGCGTGATGTACACCGCCGCCAATGTTGACCCATCGTGGATCGGCACGAACGGGCAGGCGCTGATCGAGGCGAAGACGGGCTGCCCCGTCTCGATCATCAACGACGCCGACGCCGCCGGGTTGGCGGAGATACGCTTCGGCGCGGGCAAGGGCAAGAGCGGCAGCATCATGATGATCACGCTCGGCACCGGCATCGGCGTCGGCTACTACGTGGACGGCCGGCTCGTGCCGAACACCGAACTCGGCCATCTGATCGTCGACGGCAAGGACATCGAGACGCGCGCCTCCGCCGGCGTGCGCGAGAAGCAGGATTATTCGTGGAAGAAGTGGGGCAAACTGCTCACCGAATACTTCCACGAGTTGGAGCGGCTGCTCTGGCCGGACCTCTTCATCATCGGTGGCGGCGTGAGCGACGAGTTCGACAAACTCGCCGCGCACATCGACATCACGACGCCGATGGTCCCGGCGCAGATGCTCAATCTCGCCGGCATCGTCGGCGCCGCCCTCGCGGTGGAGGCGACGTAGCACGAAACCGCGCCTCTCGGAGGGCTTCGTGCTTCGTGCTTCGCGCCCCGTGTTCGTATGTTCAAATGCAGCGCGGCATTGGCCCCCGCTTTCCTACGGCGCTGGCATCGCCGCAGGCACCCCCGCGTCCGGCGGATTTCGGGTCGCTTGGAGTTCCTCGGAGGGCTTGTCCCATGTTCCCGCCGTTCTCATCGCCAACTCGAGAACGGCGATTCCTTCCCTGCGCAGATGGCCGACGAGCTCGGTGAATGCCTTCCCCACCTCAAGCTGCACCGCGCCATCCTTATCTGGATCGCCGCGCCGATTGAGTTGCATATCCGGGGGAGTGATCTTGCCCAGCTCGTCGGCGATCTCGCCCTTCATCGTCGCATCAACCGCCGCGTGGAGGACCGGGTCGAGGGAGCCCCAATGCCAATCCATCTGCGCATTGGCCCCGTCCATCACCTCACCGCCCTTCGCCTCGCGCGGGATGTATCGCTCCGCCGCGAAGGGTTGCATGCCATCGATCTCTTTATGCAACTGGGCATCGAACTCCTCCGGGGCGAGGCACTTCCCCGCGCCGGCCTGCTGCCCCGCGTCGAGCACGAACGAGAGGTCCTGCAGCGAATCCCGCACCGACGCCTCGGCCATCTCTTTCGTCAGCGGCGACTCCTTGAGGTGGCTGTCGCCCTTGTCGAGTTCGGGCCAGAGATAGCCGCCGGGCGCCATCTTGCCATCCGGGCCCGCCTCGGAGACAACATAGAGGCCGTGCTCGTTGTCATAGTCGTGATAGGCGAGCGAGACGATATCGCCGAGGGAATATGCTTTGATCGCGGGGCCGCCGAGTTCCTCCACCTTCGCCTGTATTCGCCCCCGTACGGTATCGGTCGGCCAGTACCAGGGGACGTTGCCGTAGGCGATCAGTTTCTCGGTGATGTAGTTGGCGATGTAGGAGACGAGTTGGGAAATCCCGCCGTCCGGGGGGAACGTCTCCAGGTACCACGCTTTCATGTCTTGCCGCGGGGTGCGGACATGACCGGCCGCGAACATATCGGTGAGGTAGTGGTTACTGAACGCCTCGGTGACCTTCGCGTCCGAGAACTTCGCCCAATCCCCCGTCACACCGGCCTCGAACGCCTCCGCGAGCGCCTGCTGGTGGACCCGCTCGTATTCGTTCCGCGCGGTGCCGCCCGCACTGAAGTGGGTGATGTTATTCGCGGCCAGTTTATAGTACCGATCCTTCGCCGCCGTCTCCGCCTCCTTTGAGACGGGCGGCGACGCTTTGATCCCCATCCCGTCCTCGCGCGCCCAGCGGATCTGGGCCTGCCCCTCGGGATTCTTCGGGTCCGCCAGGCTGCGGATCTCCTCGACACTCTGGAAGTAGTCACCGGCGAGCGCCAATAGCTGGCCGTAGGAGAGCGGTTGCTGCGGATCGCCGATGTCGAGATTCATGGTCTCGCCGCCGGTGGCCTCGTCGCCGATGAGTTGGTGTTCCTTGCTCCCGAAACGCTGGACAACCGGCATCGCCGTGTCGGATGACGCAGCGAACGTGGATGGAGCGGCCATTGCCTGTGTGCCAGCGGGCCGCCCCGCGATCACATCGTCGGCGGTGCGGCCCGCCGCGCGCTCGAACGGATCGGCCGGGTCGCTCACCGCGATGCCGCCCGGCACCGGCGTCCCCGCGACCGGGCCGGACGCCTGCTGGAGGGCATGGGCGATCTCGTGCGCGAGCAGGTGTTGGCCTGCGCGCGAGCCGGGATCGTAGGCGCCATCGCGGAAGAAGAGGTCTTGCCCGGTCGTGAAGGCGGTCGCCCCCACGCTGCGGCTGAGCGTGTCCGCCTCGCCGCCCGCGTGGACACGGATGTTCGCGATGCTGTGCCCGAACCCCGCCTCCATCTGCCGCTGGACGGCCGTCTCCATCGGCGCGCCGCCCCCTTGTTGCCCGCGAATGCGATCGGCGAGGGCGGGGGCCATTTCATCGCGTTGAGAGCCCCCCTGCGGCTCAGGTGGGGAGATCGCGATACTGCCGAAATCGAACCCGGCGTCCGGCGCGAATCGCCCGGCGCTTTCGGTGGTTGGCTCCGACGTGACCTCCCGCAAGGGTCGGGCAAATACCGACGATTCTGCCGCCGTCGGCTCGTTCTGCCGCCGGAGACTGGCACGCCCCTGACGCTTGAACATGGCATCCCTCCCGACGCTGAGACAGATGGTGCTCATACCAATCTACGAGCGCACAATGGGAATGTCCATGACGGAATACCCACCGGAATACCCACCGGAATCGCGAGGGATAGGAACGGGACCGTGGCATGTTGGCGCGGGACGGACGGTGCGCGTCGCATTTGATCGCTTCGCCCTACTGGCCCTGCGGCAACAGGGTGCGCAGATAGCGGACAACTTGCCAGCGCTCCGTCGGTGAGAGACGGGTGTTGTACGGGGGCATCCCCTTCCCCGCGACACCGTTGGTGAGCAGCCAGTAGAGGTCGCCATCCGTGTACCGCTGGCTCGTGGCGGCGGTCAGTTGCGTGCCGGGTTTCCCATTGCCCTCGCCGCCCACGCCGTGGCAAACGGCGCAGTTTTGCGCGTAGAGCGACGCGCCTTGCGCGAGGACATCCTGTGTCGCGGGCACCGGATTCGCCCGCCCGGTGAGCGGCGTCGTCGGCACGGAGTACCACGCCATCAGCGTCGCCCCGAGCACGATCAGGCCGATTGCGCCGATCCAGGTCGTCCGGCGCACCGCCGACCGCGAGAGGCGGACGATCAGGCCGAAGGCGAGCAGCGCGAGGCCGATCAGCAAGGGATCGATACCCTTCCAGGCGTCCGGCAGCAGGCGCGGCCAGAGGAACGGCGAGGGGGAGACGGGCTCCTCGGTGTACGCCGTCGGGCGCGGCTGGAGCGCGAAGGGGAGTTGCACGTCCTCCGCCACGTCCTGACGACGCACGACGACGCGCGCGAGCCAGTTCTGGCCGATGGCGAACCACTGCCCGGTGGCGCGATAATGCCCGTCCCCGGCGGCGGTGAGCGGCACCGTGAGCAGCCCGACATCCTTGTCGCCGCTGTTCAGCCAGATCGTCACCCGCGTAACATCCGTGCGGGCGTTCCCCGCCGCATCGGTGATGCGCGCGTCGAAGGTCGCGTCCGTCCCCTTCGTCTCGACGGTGAGGAGGCCGCGCACGCCGTCCATTTCGAGCACCGGCTGCGCGACCACGACATCGGCAGCAGACGGGGGCACAGCGACCGTGCTCGTCGCGGCCGCGCTTGCGGTGTTCGCGGGCGGCAACTGCGTCAAGAGGCCGGTCAACCCGATCACCGCGACGGCGAGGATCACCTCCGCGCCCATGCCGCGCAGAAGCATCGTCTGCCCGCGCGCCGCCGCGACGCTCCCTGCGTCCCGCGCGATCCATCGCTTCAGGCCGAAGCGGTTGAGGGCGGCGACGAGCACGATACAGGCGACGAGCGCGACCTTGCCGATCACGACGAGTCCATACGTCGTCGTGCCAATCGTATCGCGCGTCGTGTGGACGGTGACGGCGTAGATACCCGTGACCGTCAGGACGGCCATGCTGATCAGCCCGAGTTGCGAGAAGCGGCCGATGATCGCCGCCATCGCCTGCCGCTGCGTCGCGCCCGTCGTGCCGTGCAGCATGGGGGGCACGAGGCCGACGACGAGGATCAGGCCGCCGAACCAGAGGCTCATCGCCGTGAGATGGCCCCAGTCCGCCAGCATCGCCAGCGCGGGGTGGGCCTTCACGTCGATCGCGTGACCGCCGAAGACGGAGATCAGCAGGAGGACGAGGCCGCCGATGAAGGCGATGCTCCACCCCCAGCGCGGCGCGGGCGCCGCTTCTTCCGTCTCCGCCGTCTCGGTCGCCTCCGCCGCCGCAGCCGTCACACGACCGGGGTGGGCAATGATGCCGACTGGGCGACGCGGCAGTGACATGCGGCCCATCGCCGGCAGGAGAACGAGCCACTCGCCGAGGGCGAGGAGGAGGATACCCTCCATCCGCCAGACCGCGCCGTAGGTCGTGTTCTTGACGAGGTCGGTGATGCGCGACCACTGGAGCGCCTCGCCGAGCGTGACGGCGTTGATCGTCGCCACCTCCACGATCAGGGAGAAGAGATGCGCGCCCAGCGCGACGCCGAGGGCGATGAAGAGCCAGCGTTGCATCCGCTGATCGAGCGTCCGACGGAGGCGATGGGCCTCTTCCTCCGGCAGCCCCTTGAGGGCGGGGAGGATGGTGAACAGAAAGATGCCGATGCCGCCGACGAGCGCGGCGATCCCGCCGTAGCGCAGGCCACGCAGCAGCACGGCGAGGAAGGGCGGGCGATTGGAGGTCGAGATACCGGCAATATCCGGCACGCTCGCCACCGGCGCGGGCGGCGGATCACCCGGCAGCGCAATCGTGAAGACATACGCGCCACGCACGGGGTGACCGTCCGCCGAGAGGATCTGCCAGAGAACGGAGTAGACGCCCGTCGGCAGTTTCGGCAGCCCAATCGTCAGCACCGACGGGTCGGTGCCGGAGGCGGGGTTGGCCGAAGTCGTGACGGGTTTCTGACTCGCGTCGAAGACGGTTACCTTGCTGTAGCCCGGTTGGAGGGGTGAATCGAAGTGGAGCGTCACCAGGTCCGGCACATGATCGAGCGTGCTGTTCGGCGGCGGGTCCGTCTGCAAGAGCGAGGCATGGGCGGCGACCGTCACCGGCATCAACGACCCCAAGGTCAGCATCACCAGAATCAGGCAAAGGATGAAACCGGGCGGTTTCCGCCCGCCATATGGCTTGCTTAGTATGCTCGGCGAGGGGATATTCACGCGTTTCTGCACGTCTGCTCCCTGGAATCCGCGCCCATGTTTACCGCGTGTAGTGTATCACCACACATCGTTGCCATCTCGCTACTAAGAGATACGCCGTGCGATGGCCTTACGGATGATGCCGCGCTGCCTGTATGATGGCGTATCGGGTTGGCGACCGGCAGCGAAGGAGCGGTCATGGCAGGCGCGACGCGACCGAATATCGTCCTCGTCATCACGCACGACACCGGCACGCGGCTCGGCTGCTACGGTGCAGGCGTCGCGACGCCCCGGCTGGACGCGCTCGCGGCGGAGGGCGTCCAGTTCCAGCAGATGCACTGCACCGCGCCGCAATGCTCGCCGAGCCGCGCCAGCCTGCTGACGGGGCAATATCCGCACACCAACGGCATGATGGGCCTCGCCCATCGCGGCTGGGCACTGCGGCCCGCTGTGCGCTGCCTGCCCCAGTACCTCGCGGACGGCGGCTACGCAACCTACCTCTTCGGCTTCCAGCACGAGGCGTATCGGCACCCGGAACGGCTCGGCTATCAGCATATCGACACGTCAGCGATCAAAGCGTCCGTCGTGGCGGAGAAGGTGCGCGCCTGCATTGAGAGCCAGCCCGCCGCCCCGTTCTTCATCATGGCGGGCTTCGATGAGACGCACCGCCCCTTCGACCGCCCCGGCTACGACTTCGACCCGCCGGAGGCCGTCACCGTGCCGCCGTGGCTGCCCGATATTCCGCCCGTCCGCGCGGAGATCGGCCAACTGAACGGCATGGTCAAGGCGGTCGATGCGACGGTTGGGGAGATTCGCGCCGCGATTGCTCGCCACCCGCAGGCGGCCAATACGTTCTTCATCTACACGACCGATCACGGCACCGCCATGCCGCGCGCCAAGGGAATGCTCTACGAGCCGGGCACGCGCACCGCGCTCCTCATGCACTGGCCGACAGGTTTCGCGGGCGGGCGGCATATGGACGACGTGCTCATCAATGTCGATATGTTGCCCACCCTGCTCGATGCAGCGGGTCTGCCAATCCCCACCGGGCTGCACGGCCGTACCTTCCTCCCGCTCCTGCGCGGCGAGCCCTATCGCCCGCACGATCACATCTTCACCGAAATGACCTGGCACGACCGTTACAACCCGATGCGCGGCGTCCGCACGATCCGCCACTCCTACGTGCGCAGTTTCATCGAGTCGCCGCTCGTCTATATGCCCTCGGACGTGCTCGCCGGCCTCTCCGGGCAAGCGCTCGCACCCGACCTATTACGGCGCCATCCGCCCGCCGGAAGAACTCTACGGCCTCGCCACCGACCCGCTCGAACAAATCAACGTCGCGGCAGACCCCGCATACGCAGACGAATTCGCCCGCCTCCGCAGCCTCGTCGCCGACTGGATGCGCGCGACCAACGATCCACTCCTGCATGGCCCGGTACCGGGCAAGCCAGACGATGAGCCGGGCTGGGGCTACCCGTTCCCGCCGGACGGTTGATCGCGACGGATGCCTCGCCGGTATCGCAAGAACGGGCGCTCGTGAAACGCGCGTTCCGTTCGCGTGCGCCTTATCCGGACGCGCCGTACGCGGAGGGCGGGCTGCCCGGATACCGCCCTCCGCTCTGCCACGTCGCCGGTAGGCTCGTCAGTGTCGTCTGGGCGCTGACGATCGCCGGGCCGCCATTCGCGCTATCCCAGAACTGGATGGTGCCGTGGCCGCTCGGTGCGAGCACCACGAGCCAATAGACGCCCCCCGCAGTCACCGTCACGGCAGGAGTCGCCACACGGTTCCATGCTCCATTGACTGGTGCGGCGATCGTCGCCTGCGTGAGGAGCGTGCCGGGGCTGCCGCCGCGATCGCTGTACACGCCCAGGACCACACTCGTCGCCGTGCTTGTCCGGTCGAGATAGATGGCCAACGTATTGAGCGTGCTGGTGGCTTTGGCAGTGACCTGGAAGGCATTCGCGGTGCCCGGAATCACGTAGTCCTGCTGATCGCCGACCGTCGTTGCTCCCGATCAGCACGGTGGGACCAGCGGGCGATGTGGTCGTCGATGTCGGCGGGACGGGCGTGCGCGTTGGTGTCGGCGCGACCGTCGGGGTCGCGGTGGGAAGCGGCGTGGCGGTCGATGTGGCCGTCGGCGCGGCGGTTGGAGTCGCCGTCGGCGAGGGTGTGACGGTTGGCGTCGGGCTACTGGATGATGAGGCGCCGTTGACGCTCATCGCGGTCGGCGGGGAGCACTCCCCACGTCGACGCGCACCCATTGGGTCGTGCAGCTGGCGCTCACCGTGACGCTGCCTGTCGGGTTGCTCAGCCCCCAGACCGACTGCCACTCGTACGGGTCGTTGGCATTGCCGACCCCGTGGCGCGGGTTCGGCGCCGCCACGTCACATTGGATCGCCGCGCTCGCCGTCCCTGCGGCGAACGTTGTCGTGACGCTGGTGATGTTCGCCGGTGCGGCGAGGGAATAGAAGCCGTAGTGGTGCCCGCTCGTATCCGTGCCGGTCGTGAACGTCCCGGCGAGCGGGCCGACCGTCGGCGTGGCCGTCGGCGGCACGGGCGTCTTCGTCGCGGTCGCGCTCGGGGTGCCCGTCGGTGTCGGTGCGACTGTCGGTGTGGCCGTTGGCGCGGACGTCGCTGTCGGTATTGGCGTCGCCGTAGCGACTCCGGTGGCGGTCGCGGCCACGGTCGCTGTCGGGGTGGTCGTGGGCGACCCGGCCAGAGCTGTCCGTGCCAACATAGAGCGTATTCGGATAGGCGTCGCCCCAGTAGGCGATGTCCACCTCCTCCGGGGGACGCCTGAAAGAACTGCGCCCAGCGCGTTGTCACCGACGAGTCGTACGAGCCGCTCGACATAGAGCGTCCACGGCTCCCACGCCCTCGCCCCGCCCCCTTGTGGAAGGAGTAGAGGTTGTCGCCATGCCCATCATACGAGGGGGCGGGCGTGCCGTGCCCGTAGATGTACACCCCGCCGCTGCCATCCGGGCCGAGCGAGGGGTCGTGCGTCACCTGCGCGGGGGGCTGCCGATCCCCCAGCCAGCCGGCGCCGCTGTTGTACCAGTAGCGAACCTGGTCCGGCGGGTTGGCGGCGAGAAAGGTGATATGCAGCGTCCCATCGGGGGTGACCAGGAGCGAGGGGCCGTTGTCGATGGTCGTCATCACCCCATCGGGATCGTTGATCGTCTGCGTCGCGGCCCAACTGCCATTCACATTCCGCGTGCGCACGCGGATGATGCCGTCCGGCGCGTAGTTGAAGGTCCCCTCGAGCCAGGCAACCACCAGGGTATTCGCCGCGGTGAACGCGATGGTGGGATGCAAAGCCCGCCGGTTGCCGGTGAGGGCGACGTCGTCCACCCGCTGAGCGGCTCCAACTCCCGCCCTTGTTGCCATAGAAGACATGCAGGCGGCCGTCGCTCCCCTTCGCGGACCAGGCGGCATGAGGCAGGCCGTTGCTATCCACCGCCGAGCGCGACCCCCTCATCTCCCTGACCGAAATCGGTCCAGTTCGTCGTCGCGACGACGGTCGTGGCGCTCCAGATGTTCGTGCTGGTGGAGAACGGCCGATAGTTAACCTTGCCCGCGCGATCATTCCAGAGGACATGGATGGTGTCGGCCCCGTCGATGGCGATAGCGGAAGAGCCGATGCCCGTGGGGCGATGGGCGGCGTCCTGCTCGGTGAAGGACGTGGGAGTGCCGGGTTGGTTCGCCTCGATAGACGCGCAGCGAGTTGTCGGGGCAAGAAGGATAGGAGTCGCAGGTGGGGGCGACGGCGTAGAGGATGTTGCCGCTGGTGCGGACGATTGGTGGGGGGAGACATCGGTGAACCCGGGGCCGACGAGGAGATTGTGGTTCCCGGCGGCACGACACACGGCCGCCCCGAAAGAGGCGTCGAAGGCGACGACACCGATAGCGATCTGTCCGATGAGCAAGGCAAAGAGCAACAGGAACCGTCGACGCATGGAGCACCTCCTTTGCCCGATCCGCTAGGCAAGGACGATGCCAGCGATTCAGCCATACAAAAAAGATGGCGTAAGTGAAATAACGCATTATCGATCAAATTGCTAGCTCTGTAGTCCGATAGTATCAGCTTGTCGAAAGCAGGCCATCAACCATGAATTACGAGGTCTATCGAGCATCAGGCGGCGAAGAACTTCTCGTTCGTCTGTCAGTGCGCGAGGATGTAGCCCCTCAGCCGCTCCGCGAGAGACGTCGTCACCGCACTCGGTAGCGGATGTACTGCTTTGCTGCCGTTCGCCGAAAATACTCCGCCTCCTTTGAGCGTATCCGGCCAATCCGGGAGGCGCGCGATGACGTGGAAGTGGACATGTGCGTGCCCTTTCGCCTCGGCGAACTGCACGACATACTCTTTTTCCGTGCCGAGGATGGCGTGCAATGCGCGGGTGACGCGGCCGAGCAGATCGCCAAATGCGGCCAATTCCTCGGCGGTCAGATCGTGGATCGCGGGGCAGTGACGATTGAGGACGAGGACGAGCCAGCCGAGAATCTCGGTCGGGTGTCCGTGCTCGACAATCCAGTGCGGTGTTTCGAGGATACGTGGGGCGTTCGTCAAAGAAATCTCGCCCCGAATCGCGCGACAAGACTGGCATTGCGGATCGAAAACGTCCGTGTGATCGTCCATACGATGATGGTAGTGCGTCGCCGCGAGGGATGCAAACCCGTATCGGCAACCGGGGTGCATCCCAATGGTAGCGCGGGCTTCCAGCCTGCGTCCCGCTCGCAGGCTGGAAGCCCGCGCTACCGGCATCCCGCGAATGCTTCGGCGGCGGCTTCGATAGTCTGTTGAATCTCCGTGTCGGTGTGGGCGAGGGACATGAAGCCCGCCTCGTACTGCGAGGGGGCGAGGTAGACGCCGCGCTGCGAGCATGCCGTGGAAGAAGCGGCCGAACATCGCGCGTGTCGCTCGTCTTCGCGGTCGCGTAGTCGCGCACCGGGCTCGGCGGTGAAGAAGCCGCAGAACATCGTGCCGACGCGCGTGCCGATAGTACGGGACGCCCGCCGCCTTCGCCGCCTCGCCGAGGCCGTCCGCCAGCATCGCTGTCCGCCGCTCCAATTCCTCCCAGACGCCGGGCTGCTGGAGGACGGTCAGGGTCGCGATGCCCGGCGGCCATCGCCAGCGGGTTGCCGCTGAGCGTGCCCGCCTGATAGACGGGGCCGCTCGGCGCGATCATCCGCATCAGGTCGGCCCGCCCGCCGTATGCGCCGACCGGCAAGCCGCCGCCGATCACCTTGCCGAGCGCGGAGAGGTCCGGCCGTCACGCCATACAGCGCCTGCGCGCCGCCGGGATGGACGCGGAAGCCCGTCATCACCTCATCGAAGATCAAGCAGCGCGCCCGCCGCGTCGCACGCGGCGCGCAACCCGGCGAGGAAGCCCGGCTCCGGCGGCACGACGCCCATATTGCCCGCGACCGGCTCGACGATCACGGCGGCGATCGCGCCGGGATTCTCCGCGAAGAGCGTCCGCACCGCCGCGAGATCGTTGAACGGCGCGGTGAGGGTGTCGGCGGCGGTGGCGGGCGTCACGCCGGGCGAATCGGGCAGGCCGAGCGTCGCCACGCCCGATCCGGCCTTGCTGAGGAGGAAATCGGCGTGGCCGTGGTAGCAGCCGTCGAACTTGATGATCTTGCTCCGCCCGGTCGCCGCCCGCGCCAGCCGCAGGACGCTCATCGTCGCCTCGGTGCCGGAGTTGACGAAGCGCACCATCTCGATGGCGGGCATCGTCGCGATGACCATCTCCGCCAGTTGCGTCTCCAGCGCGGTCGGCGCGCCGTAACTCGTGCCGCGCGCCGCCTGCTCGGTGATCGCGCGCACGACCGCCGGGTGCGCGTGGCCGAGGATCAGCGGCCCCCACGAGAGGACGTAATCGATGTAGCGCTGCCCGTCCACGTCATAGAGATGCGCCCCCTCGCCCCGCTCGATGAAGCGCGGATGCCCGCCCACGGCGCGGAAGGCCCGCACCGGCGAATTGACGCCGCCGGGAATCACCCGCTGCGCCTCGGCAAACAGTTCGTCCGATCGCGTCTGTCGTCGTCGTGTTCATGTATACGCCCCTCTGTGTGATTCCTTTTCACCGAGACAGCCAAGAGCACCAGGGGCCAGGAGAGACTCCGTTGAAGCCCTTGCGTGTTCTTGGTGCTCTTAGTGTCTCGGTGGTTCGCGTTCCCATCCTATCTGCTCTGCTCCCGACACGCCGAAGAGATCGCCCGCGACGGCGGCGTAGTGCGCGTCCGGCGAGGCGGACATCTCCTTGAGGCGCACGGTCGGGTGATGCAGCAGTTTGTTGACGATGGCCTTCGTCAGCGCATCGAGCCGCGCGGCATCGGCGGCGTCGGATGCCGTCTCGCTGGAGGAAGCGGCGCAGTTCCGCGGCGCGGATGCGCTCGGCCTCGTCGCGCATCGCGCTGATGATCGGCGTGACGGCGCGCGCCGCCTGCCAGCGCGCGAAATCGGCCTTCCCTGCGGCGAGGATCGCCTCGGCGCGCGGGATTTCCGCCTCGCCGCTTCGCCTGGTCCGCATCCACCAGCGTCCGCGAGGTCGTCCACCGTCGCGACGCTGCACATTGCGGCAAGCGCGGCGACGGCTGGCTCGATGTCGCGCGGCACGGCGAGGTCCACGCAGTGCAAGCGGGCGATCCGGGCCGCGTGCGCATCGCCGCCGCGACGTCGTCCGCCCGCACGACCGCCTCCGGCGCGGCGGTCGCGGCGATGACGATGTCCACCTCCGCGAAGGCGTCCGGCAGACGTGCTCCCACGGCACGGCCTCGCCATTGACGCGGGCGGCGAGTTCGCGGGCGCGCTCCGGGGTGCGGTTCGCGATCAGGATGCGCCCGGCGTCGTGCTTGTGCAGATACCATGCGGCGCGCTGCGCCCATCTGCCCCGCGCCGATGACGAGCGCCACCGGTTGCACGCACGCGTCGTCGCACGCAAGGCGATCGCCGCGCCGGTGTAGCCGACCGAGACGCGGCGGTTCAGCGTCGTCTCGCTATGGACGCGCTTGGCGGCGTGCATCGCCCGCTGAAAGAGCGCGGCGAGCACCGGCCCCGCCGTGCCTGCCGACTGCGCGGCCGCATAGGCGTCGCTCACCTGCCCGAGAATCTGGCTGTCGCCCAAGACCGGCGATGCCAGCCCCGCCGCCAGCGCGAAGAGATGATCCACGACACCTCTGATCAGCTGCGACAGACGAGATGCGGCACGAACTCCGCCGCCGGAACGCCGCGCGTATCGCTCAGGAATCGCGATGAGCGCCTCGCGCCCCGCTTCCGCATCCCGCGCGACGGCGTAACATTCGAGCCGGTGGCAGGTCGAGAGGATGATCCCTTCCGTCATGCCCGACGCCGTATCCCGCGCGATGGACCGGAGCGCCTCCAACGCCGGACGCCAGCGTTTCATGTGGAAACGCCAGCCGCTCCCGCAAGGCGAGCGGCGCGCTCCCGGCATTCGAGCCCGATCGAGAGCAGGCAGCAGGCAGCAGGCAGCGGGCAGCCGTCCGCGCCTCGCCGCCATCTGTCGTCCCGCGTTCATCACTGCTGCCGTCCGCTGCCCACTGCCTGCTGCTCACTCGCCCACTCGCCCGTGACGATGGCGGCGAGTGCGCGAATGAAGAGCGGCGAGGTGTTCAGCGATTCGATGCGGGCAAAGGCGATGCCCTCCCGCTCCGCCTCCTCGCGCGCGCCGTGGTCAATGTCGTAGAGGATTTCCAGATGGTCGGCGAGGAACTGCACCGGCGCCATCAGCACCTCGCGATGCCCCGCCTTCGCCAGTTCGGGCATGATGTCCTTGAAGTCCGGCTTCAGCCACTCGCCCGGCTCGTGCCCGGCGCTCTGGTAGCAGAACATCCACTGCGATGCCGGCAGCCCGACGCGATCCGCGATGGCGCGCGCCGTCTCCTGCAACTGCTCGATGTACTCCGGCTCCTGATCGGTGACGCGCTTCGGCATGCTGTGCGCGCTGAAGAGCACCGGCACGCGCCCGCGGATCTCCGGCGGGAAGCGATCCAGCCCCTGCCGCACGCGCTCGGCCAGCGCCTCCTGAAAGAGCGGTTCGTCGTACCACGCCCCGGCCATCGTCACGGCGGGCGCATCTCTCACCGAGCGCGGCGACGGCGGCATCCAGCGCGCGGTTGTAGCCGCCCATGATGATCGGCGAGTACTGCGGCGACATGATGATGCCGATGATCCGCTCCACGCCCGCCGTCCGCCATCTCCGCGCACCGCCTGCGCGATCGTCGGCTCCGAGAAGCGCATGCCGATGCCGACGCGGAATGTCGGGCCGTCCGGGAACTGCCGGGTCAGTTCGTCCTGCAAGGCCGCCGCCTGCTCCCGCGTGCGCGCGATCAGCGGCGAGCCGCCGATCAGGTCATACCGCCGCGTGAACTCGGCTTCCAGTTCGTGCAGTTCCTCCTCCGGCATCGGCCGCCCGCCGCGCACATTGGAGAGGTACTGCGGCACGTCCGCGAGCGTCGCGGGCGAGCCATAGGTGAGAAGCAAGACGCCGATGTCTCATATCCTAACCCCCGGCCCCTTCCCGCATCGGGAAGGGGTGACTCATGCGAATTGCCGTGGCTTTCTTCATAACGCCCTGCCCATCCAGAGCGCTCGATGCGCCCTCCCCTCTCCCTTCCCGACACGGGAAGGGGGCCGGGGGGTTAGGTCCGCGCCGTCGCCGTATGCACCGCCTCAACCAGCCGCGCGAGCATCGCCGGGTCGGTCTCCGGCATCACGCCGTGGCCGAGGTTGAAGATATGGCCGGGCCGGCCGCCCGCGCGGGCCAGCACGTCCCGCATCCCCGCCTCGATCACGGGCCACGGCGCGAGCAGCCGCGTGCCGTCGAGATTGCCCTGAATGCCCTTGTCGAAGCCGATGCGCGCCCAGGCATCATCGAGATTGACGCGCCAGTCCACGCTCATCAGGTCGCCGCCCGCCTCGGCCATCAGTTCGAGCAGGCTCGCATTGCCGGTGCCGAAGTGGATCGTCGGCGTGCCCGTCTCTTTGCAAGCGCGGCGAAGATGCGCCGGGTGTGCGGCAGGACGTACCGCTTGTAATCCTCCGGGTTGAGCGCGCCGACCCAACTATCGAAGAGTTGGACGACCTGCGCGCCCGCCTCGATCTGCGCCTTGAGATAGACGATCATCGAGTCCGCGAGCTTGGCCAGCAGCGCGTCCCAGACATCCGGCTGGCTGAACATCAACCCCTTCGCCTTCTCGAAGGTGCGCGACGGCCCGCCCTCGATCAGGTACGAGGCGAGCGTGAAGGGCGCGCCGGAGAAGCCGATCACCGCCTGCTTGCCGGCCAGTTCGCGCCGCACGATGCGGATCGCATCCAGCACGGGCTGCACGTCCGGCGGCTCGATCACGCCGCAGCCGCTCGACATCCGCCATCGTGCGGATCGGCTGATGGATGACCGGGCCGCCCTGCTGGATTTCCAGCGAGATGCCCATCCCTTCGAGCGGGATCATGATGTCCGCGAACATCACCGCCGCGTCCACCCCGAAGGTCTCAATCGGCATCAGCGTCACTTTCGCGCTCAGTTCGGGCGTCTTCGCGATCTCCAGGATGCCGTATTTCTGGCGCATCTGCGCGGTACTCCGCGAGGCAGCGCCCCGCCTGCCGCATGAACCAGACCGGCGTGCAATCCGGCTGCCGGTGCTGGCACGCATCGAGCATCCGCGCCTCACCCGTCCCCCGCTTCGGCCCCGCCACTGTCACCGTCTCCTGCATCCCCATACCTTTCTACTAAACACTTGAACCGCAGAGGCACAAAGAACGCAAAGAGGGAAGAAAGAGAAATGACAGATTCTTCTTGTTCTTGTTCTTCTCTCTCTCCTCTCTGTGTCCTCTCGCGTCCTCTGCGGTTCATAGTTTCTCGCCTCAGTCCGCGACGGTGGCGGGCTGCGGGAGGGCGCGGAGGGCGCCGCCCCATTCCTCGGCCAGCCAGCGGGCGGCATCGACGGCCGCGTAGGTGATGATGCTGTCCGCACCGGCGCGCTTGATGCTCGTCAGCGCTTCGAGCATGGCGCGGCGCTCATCGAGCAGGCCGTGTGCGGCGGCGTTCTTGAGCATCGAGTACTCGCCGCTCACCTGATAGGCCGTGATCGGCAGATCGAAGGCGGCGCGCGCCTGCGCCAGCACATCGAGGTAGGGCATCGCGGGCTTGACCATCACCATGTCCGCGCCCTCGGCGATGTCCGCCGCGATCTCGCGCAGCGCCTCGCGCCCGTTCGCGGGGTCCATCTGATGCGAGCGGCGGTCGCCGTGCGACGGGGCGGAGTGCGCCGCCTCGCGGAAGGGGCCGTAGAAGGCGGAGGCGAACTTCGCGGCGTACGCCATGATCGGCGTCTCGGCGAAACCGCCGCGCATCGAGCGTGGCGCGGATGGCGGCGATCCGGCCATCCATCATGTCCGACGGCGCGACGATGTCCGCCCCGGCCTCGGCGTGCGAGAGGGCGACGCGCGCGAGCACCGGCAGCGTCGTGTCGTTGTCAATCGTGCCGTGGTCGGTGAGCAGGCCGCAGTGGCCGTGGTCGGTATAGGCGCAGAGGCAGACATCGGTGATGACGACGACCTCCGGGAAATCCGCCTTGATGCGCCGTACCGCCTGCTGCACGATCCCGTCCGCCGCGAACGCTTCCGACGCGCCGGGGTCTTTCGTCTCCGGCAGGCCGAAGAGCAGCACGCTCGTCACGCCCGCAGCCACCGCCTCCTCGACCGCGTACGGCAGGCGATCGACGGAGAGATGGTAGACGCCGGGCATCGCGCCGATCTCCTCGCGCACATCGAAGCCGTGCGTGACGAAGAGGGGCAGGATGAACTCCGCCGGATGCAGCCGCGTCTCCTGCACGAGGCGGCGGAGCGACGGCGTCTGCCGCAGGCGGCGGAAACGCTGGAAGGGCGGCACGGAGATCGCGAGCGTGATCGTTCATACGCGGGCTCCTGTCCGGTGATCGATCAGGGCGGCGACGAGGCCGTCATTCGTGTGTTCGGCTGGCGACGAGCGCCGGTTCACATGCCGAGCGCGCGCACCGCCTCCGCCGTCACCGGGCCGATGCAGGCGAGCGGGATGCGGCGCAGTGTTTCCACGTCGTCATCGAGCAGTTGCAAGCAGGCCGCGCACGGTGCTCGGGCTGGTGACGAGGGCGCAATCAATGCTGCCCGCCGCCAGCCATTGCCGCACATCTGCCGCCGCGTCCGTGTTCAGTTCGGTCTGGTATGCGGGCACGACATCGACGACCGCACCCGCCGCGCGCAGCCCGGTCGCGAGCACATCGCGCGAGGTGACGGGTTGCGGCAGCAGGAGACGCGATCCCGCCGCCGACGCCCGCCGCGATCAGCGCGTCGCGCAGCGATTCCGCGACGGCTTGCGGCGGCGACGAGATCGGCTGCCAAACCGTACGAAGCGAGCACGCGCGCCGTCGCACCGCCGATCACCGCCAGTTTGCATGCGCGCAGCAGATCGGGATCGAGGCCGAGCGTCTCCAGCCGCGCGAAGGTGCGCGGCAACGCCGTTCGCGCTCGTCCAGACGACCCAATCGTAGGAGGGCAGATGGCGGAGCGCGGCATCGAGCGCGGTGTACGAGGGCGGATCGGCGATGCGGATCGTCGGCGCATGGAGCACCGTCGCGCCGAGCGTTTCCAGCCGCGCGATGATCGCGTCCGCCTGCCCCTCCGGCCGCGTCACGACGACGCGGAGCCCGTCGAGCGGCGTCCCGTCTCGTTCATGCGCGCACCCCGCTGACGAGGCCGAGCGCCTCGGCCAGTTGCCAGCCCGCGCGGAACGGGTCGGCGGCGGGCGCGGTCTCGTGTAACCCAGCGGGCGTTCGCGCCGTCCACATCCGCCGCCATGCCCCACAATCGTAGCGTGCATCGTTCTGCCGACACGGCGTACGCGGCGAGCGGCATCGTGCAGCCCGCACCGGCGGCGACGAGCACGGCGCGCTCGGCGGTGACGGCGACGCGCGTCGGCTGGTGGTCGATCCGGGCGAGCACGGCGCGCAAATCCGCATCGTCCGCGCGGCACTCGATCGCCGAGCGCCCCCTGCCCCGGTGAGGGCACGAAGCGATCGACCGGCAGATACTCCGTGATGCGCTCCTGCCAGCCCATGCGGTCCAGCCCCGCCGCCGCGACGATGATGCCGTCGTACTCCGGCTCGGTGGACTTGCGCAGCCGCGTATCGAGATTGCCGCGCAGTTCGACGATTTCGATCTGCGGATTGATCGCCCGCGCCTGCACCGCGCGACGGCGGCTGCTCGTGCCGACGCGCGCGCCGGGCGGCAAGGCCGCGAGCGACAGGCCATGGCGGGAGATGAAGACATCGCGCGGGTCGGCGCGTTCCGGGAAGCGCCGCGAGCACGAGGCCATCCGGCGTCACGGGCGGCACATCTTTCGCGCTATGGACGGCGATATCGACCTCGCCGCGCAGCAGCGCGTCCTGCAAGCGCGACGGTGAAGACGCCCTGCCCGCCGAGGACGGTGAGCGGCGTCGTCTTGTCGCGGTCGCCCTCGGTGCGGATGATCGTCGGGTTCGTAGGTGAAGTCGGGGTCGACAGCGGTGAGGGCGGCAATCGCGAGTGCCGTCTGCGCGAGCGCGAGCGCACTGCCACGCGTGCCGACACGCACGATGCGCGGATTGCTCATCGTGCCACCGCCGCGATTGCGGTCAAGAGTAATCGTGGAAGAATGACGTATCGAAATCAGGCGCACCATCATCGTGCTTCCCTTCATCGACGGGGCGCCGTTGCCCCCTCACGGCGAAGCGTAGGACGACGCGCCTCTCGTCAAAGTCTCGTGCGCGATTTACCTAGAATTTTGCGAGTTTTGCGGAGCCGAGAATCAGCGCAGAGATCGAGCCAAAGCAATGATCGCTGCAGCACAACGATGCAGCGGCAGGAGAATCGCGCAGATCGGCCGCAATGCCCACGCGGGGATCGGGCAGCGCGCGGCGTCCTGTTCATCGTCGGGGAGGGAGAAGGAATCGTTCATGCGGGGAGTATCGCACAATGGCGGGCGATTTACGCGGGCTGCATCGCGTAGACGGCGAGCATGATCACGCTGAAGCGCGATCAGCACCTGGCCCGGCGCGACGCAGATAGACCGCGCGCCCATCGTGCGCCATCACGAAGCCGGGCAGCACGGCCATCGTCAGGCCGCAGGCGAGATAGAACCCCATCATGTGCTCCATCACTGTCCGTGTCATCATCGCTTTTTCTCACATCGCTCATGCCATCGCGCGAGCGCACCCGCGCGGCCTCTCTTGCCCAATCGCACACGGCGTGCCATGATCGGCCTAACCCCCGGCCCCCTTCCCTACAGGAAGGGGGAGCTGAGCGCGACGATGTACTTCGTGGCGGATGGAGAAGGCTACGAGCCATCGCTGAGTCCCCCTTCCCTTTCGGGAAGGGGCAGGGGGTAGGTAGAGCATGTACGACGATCTCGTGACACCGGAACTGCTGGCGCGGCAGATCCTCGATTTCCGGCAGATGCAATCGTTCGCGGAGGATCCGTTCGTCATCGTCGAGGGCGAGGGACTGAGCGTCACCGATCACACCGGGAAGCAGTATCTGGACGGGCTCTCCGGCGTCTTCGTCAACTCCGTCGGCCACCGCAACCGGGCGGTGATCGGCGCGATGGCGGAGCAACTGCACACGCTCGCCTTCGCGCCGCCGCTCGCCGGGACGAACCCGACCGCGCTCGAACTGACGCGCGATCTGCTCGATTTCGCGGGCAACGGCTTCGGCGCGGTCAAACTGCTCTCCGGCGGCTCGGAGGCGACCGAGGCGGCGATGAAGATGGCGCGGCAGTATCACAAGCAGACGGGCCATCCGAACAAATACAAGATCCTCGCCCGCTACGGCGGCTATCACGGCGCGACGATGGGCGCGCTCTCCGCCTCCGGCGGCTGGGAGCGCAAGAGCGTCTTCGAGCCGCTCGTCGCGGGCTTCCTCCATGTCCATCCGCCGACCTGCAACGCCTGCCCCTACGATCACACGCTGGAAGAATGCCGCGCGCACGACCTCTTCACCTGCGCCCGGCACGTCGAGCGGACGATCCTCGCGGAGGACCCGGAGACGGTCGCCGCCGTGATCGTCGAGCCGATCAGCGTCAGCGGCGCGGGCTTCACCGTGCCGCCCGCCGAGTATCTGCCGATGCTGCGGGCGATCTGCGACAAGTACAACGTGCTGCTGATTCTGGACGAGATCATCACCGGCTTCGGGCGGCTCGGCACGAAGTTCGGCGGGGAGTACTTCGGCGTCGTGCCGGATCTCCTCTGCGTCGGCAAGGGGATGAGCGGCGGCTATGCGCCCCTCGCGGCGGTGCTGGTGCAGGAGAAGGTGCAGGCAGCCTTCCTCGGCACGCCGGAGGAGCGGCGCGAGTTCCACCACGGCCACACCTACGGCGGCAACCCCGTCGCGGCGGCGGCCGGGCTGGCGGTGCTGCAACTGATGCGCGATCAGAACCTTGTCGAGAATGCGGCGGCGATGGGCGACGGTCCTGCGCGATCACCTGAACGGGATGGCGGCGCGGCTGCCCGGCATCCGCAATGTCCGCGGTGCGGGGCTCTTGCAGGGCTTCGATCTCGACCCCGCCGTCTACGGCCCCGCCCCCGGCCCGGCGGTCGAACAGGCGGCGCGCGAGCATGGCCTGCTCGCCCGCATCGGCAAGAACTTCGTCGTCTTCGCGCCGCCGCTGACGATCGATGAAGCGGGCATCGCGATGATGGTGGACCGCCTCGAAACGAGTATCGCCGCCGTAGCAACGAGCGCGGCCTGACGCCTGTTGCGGGCATTCACACGATGCGCGGCGGCCCCTGCAGGATGCGCGCACGCATGGCATCGCCATCGCCGCGATAGGAGCCGACGAACTCCGCCCACCAGGTGACGCCCGCCTCCGCCAGCGGCGCGAGGATGGCGCTGGCCCCTGCGGGATCGTCGCCGGGCGTCTCACCACCATTGATGATATCGAAGGGCGTCGACCGCGTGCGCTGCGCGGCGATTGCCGCCTTGAGCGCACGAATGTCCGCAGGCGTCATGCCTTCGCTGCCGTACTCGCTCTCCGCGCCGATCTTGTAGGGGCAGGCGCCGTCGAGGCGCGCCGCGCGCCGCACGAACGCCTTGCGCGGCCAGCCCCCACCGATCCAGATCGGGATACCACCGGGCCGGACCGGCGCGGGTTGGAACGTTACCTCGTCCACCCGGTAATGGACGCCCTGATAGGCGAACGGCTGGCCCGCTGAGGAGCCCGATGAGCACATCGAGCGCTTCATCGAGCATCCCGGCGCGCGCCTTCGCATCCGTCACCTCGCCGAAATGGGTGAACCCGACATCGTTCACGTCTCCCATCCCCACGCCGAGGATGAAGCGCCCGCCGGAGAGATGATCGAGGGTCATCGCCTCGCGGGCGACCTTCCACGGTCGGCGGCGCGGCAGCGGCGTCACCGCCGTGCCGATCTGCATCCGCTCCGTGCGCATCGCGATCGCCGCCATCGCCACCCACGGGTCGTACGTCGGGGCATCGCGGGAGCCCTGATAGATGATGTAGTCCTCCAGGAATACACCGTCCCACCCCACCGCTTCTGCCTGGTGCATCAGTTCGGCGAGCGCGCGAACGTCGCCGAACATGTCGGTATTCGCCACACTGAGACCGTATCGCATTGTACCTACCTCCACGATGAATTCTGCGCCGCTCAAGCCGCACCGGGAGCATACGCCCGTTTTCCTGACACCTTCTGTCTTCTTTTCGTGATAATCTGATATCATTGGAGAGCCGCGACGATGAGGAGGGTGATGGATGCGCGCGGACCGGCTGCTTTCGATTCTCTTCCTCCTGCAAACCCGCCGGCGCATGACCGCGCGGGAGTTGGCGACGCGGTTGGAAGTATCCGAACGGACGGTCTACCGCGATATGGACGCCCTGAGCGCGGCGGGCGTGCCGGTGAGCGCCGAACGGGGGAGAGGGGGCGGCTGCCTCCTCCTCGACGGCTACCGGACGAATCTCACCGGCCTGAATGACGCCGAAATCCAGACGCTCTTCCTGACGCCGCCGCGCCTCCTCGCAGACCTCGGGCTACGGCGCGCGGGCGAGGCCGCGCTGATCAAATTGCTCGCCGCGCTGCCGCCCTACGTCGCGACGCGATGCGGAATACATCCGGCAGCGGATTCATGTGGACGCGGCGGGCTGGAACCGCCCGCAGGAGGCCGTTCCGTGCCTCGCGGCGTTACAGGAGGCGATCTGGCAGGAACGCAAAGTACGCCTCACCTATCAACGGTACGGCAGCGACCCTGCCGAACGGCTCGTCGATCCGCTCGGACTCGTCGCGAAAGGGAGTATGTGGTACCTCGTCGGCGCGGTCGAGGGGGCGGAGCGTGTCTATCGCGTCGCGCGTATTCAGGCGGCCACGATGACGGACGAGCCGTGTCATCGCCCGGCGGGGTTCGACCTCGCGGCGTTCTGGGCGCAATCCTCCGCAGATTTCGTCGCCAATTTGCCGCAGCTATCGGGTCACAGTGCGCGTCGCGCCCGAGACACTCCCGCAGGTAACCGGCGCCGGAGCCTATGGCCGGATCGAGGAGACCGGGCCAACGGATGCGGATGGCTGGACGACGCTGCGCATGATTTTTGATGTGGAAGACGAAGCGTGTGGCTATCTCTTCCGGTTCGGCACACAGGTCGAAGTGATCGAGCCAGCGGCGCTACGCAGACGGATTGGCTGCGTCGCGACGGAGGTTGCCGCCTTTTACGCACGGCGCCGCGCGAACGCGGTATGATGCGCCTCTATATGGGCTCAATCGTTCCGAGGAGGATAGCGAGCATGGCACAAACAACACCGGTGGATTCGCTCGTCACCGCGCAATGGCTGCACGAGCATCTGAACGATCCGGATATCCGCATCCTCGATGCGCGCGGCTACGTGCATCACATCGACGACGGCAAGGGCAACATGGTCGTCCAGTACGCGGGCGCGAAGGACGAGTACGACGCGGCGCACATCCCCGGCGCGGTCTACGTGGATTGGACGTCCGACATCACCGACCCGGACGATGCCGTGCCCATCCAGATCGCGCCGCCGGAGCGGTTCGCGCGCGTGGGCATCCCGCGCCGGGATCGGCGACGAGACGCACGTCATCGTCTACGACCACACGGGCGGCACGATCGCCACGCGCGTCTGGTGGGACTTGATGTACTACGGCCACGACCGCGTCTCCGTGCTGAATGGCGGCTGGAAGCAATGGGCGGCCGAGGGCCTGCCGACGAGCGAGGAAACGCCCGCCGTCGCCCCGGCCACCTTCACGCCGCGCACCCGCACGGCGATGCGCAAGACGGTGGATGAAGTCGCCCAGATCAGCGGCGCGCGCTCCGCCCTGCTCGTGGATGCCCGCGCGCCGGATCAGTACGCCGGTGCGGTCGTGCGCAGTGGCCGCGCGGGGCACATCCCCGGCGCGATCAACGTCCCCTCCACGACGCTCTTCGACCCCGCGACGGGCGCCTGGAAGAGCGACGACGAACTCGCCGCCATCCTGCGCGAGGCCGGTGTCTCCGGCGATCAGCCGACGGTCGCCTACTGCGGCGGCGGCGTGAGCGCGACGAGCGTCCTCTTCGCCATGCACCGCACCGGCCACCGCAACTGGGCCAACTACGACGGCTCCTGGAACGAATGGGGCCCGCGCACCGATCTCCCCACCGAAAGCAGCGCGACAGTACTGAAAGGGCATTGAACCGCGAAGGCGCGAAGGACGCGAAGGAAAAAGAAGATCGGAAGGATGCTCTTTCTTCTCTCTCTCCTCTCTGCTTCGCGTCCTTCGCGCCTTCGCGGTTCAAGCGGTTTCGTCCGGTTCCATAGGAGGGTGATGATGCGAGAGATAGGGGCGGCGCGGATTCAGGGGTTCGGGACTTCGATCTTCACGGAGATGACGCGGCTGGCGATCAAGCATCAGGCGGTCAATCTCGGGCAGGGGTTCCCGGATTTCGCCGGGCCGGATTTCGTCAAGGAAGCGGCGGCGGCGGCGATCTTCGCCGACCATAATCAGTACGCGCCCAGCCACGGCGTGCCCGCGCCTGCGCAACGCCATCGCCGCGACCTGGGGCGCGACCTACGGCCGGGAGATTGACCCGGACAGCGAAGTGACCGTGACGACGGGCGCGACGGAGGGGATGCTCGCCGCGCTCCTCGCCCTCGTCGATCCCGGCGACGAGGTGATCCTCTTCGAGCCGTTCTACGATGCCTATGTGGGCGACATCGCCTACGCCGGGGGCGTGCCGCGCTACATCACGCTCCAGCCGCCGGATTGGTCGTTCGACCCGGACGCGCTCGCCGCCGCCTTCAACGAGAAGACGAAAGTCATCATCCTCAACACGCCGCACAACCCGACCGGCAAGGTCTTCACGCGGGACGATCTCGCCCAGATCGCCGCCCTCTGCCAGGAGCACGACGTGATCGCGATCACCGACGAGGTCTACGACCGGATCATCTTCGATGACGCCGTGCATGTGCCGCTCGCCACCCTGCCCGGCATGTGGGAGCGGACGCTGACGCTCAACAGCACGGGCAAGACCTTCAGCATGACGGGCTGGAAGATCGGCTACGCGATCGGCCCGGCGCATCTCAACGCCGCGCTGCGCACCGTCCATCAGTTCAGCGTCTTCGCCACCGCGACGCCCTTCCAGGAGGCGATGGCGACCGCCTTCCAGGAGGCCGAGGCGCGCGACTACTACGCGCAACTGAAGCGCGATTACACCGCCCGGCGCGACGCGATGCGCGCCATGCTCGAAGGCGCGGGGCTGCCGACCCTCACGGCGGGCGGCACCTTCTTCCTCCTCGCCGATGTCAGCGGCTTCGGCAAGCCGGACGATGTGGCGGCCTGCTTCCACCTGATCGAAACGGCGGGCGTCGTCGGCATCCCGCCCTCGGTCTTCTACGCGGACGCCAGCCGCGCCGCGCTGCTCATCCGCTTCTGCTTCGCCAAGAAGCCCGAAACCCTCGCCGCCGCCGCCGAACGCTTCGCCGCGTTAGCGGGCAGCGGGCAGCAGGCAGCGGACGGAAAACGTCTCACTCCGTGACAATTCGGCCATGAGGTACGATTTTGGGTACCTCACCATCGGTTTTCGGCCTACGACACCCTCCTTCCATACAAACCGTCTCAAAACCCCTGATCGGGTAGCATCGGGGGCATGAGAGACCTCACCGACGCCCAATGGGCGATCCTCCAACCGCTATTGCCGCCTCGCAATCGTACCGGTCGCCCGCGTGCCGACGACCGCCGAACCCTCAACGCCATCCTCTATGTCCTGCGCACCGGCTGCGCGTGGCGCGACCTACCGGAGAAGTATGGCGACGATTCCACCGCCCACCGTCGATTGCAGCGCTGGCAGGCGGAAGGGTGTCTGGCGGCGCATCCACCGCACGCTGCTCGGCATGCTGGAGCGCATGAAGCGGATCGACTGGTCGTCGGGCTTGCTGGACGGCTCGTTTCGTCCCGGCTAAAAGGGGGGCGATGCGGTCGGCCTGACCGGCAAAGGGAAGGGCAGTCGGCTCATGCTCGCCACCGACGCGAACGGCCTGCCGCTCGGGATGCTGACCACGAGCGCGGGCGTCGGCGAGGTGCGCATGGCGGAGGCGACGCTGGCGACGATCAGCGTGCCGCAGAAGAAGGGCAAGCCGAAATCCCGCCCCCGGCAACTGATCGCGGACAAGGGCTACGACAGCCGGAAGTTCCGCCAGTCGCTGCACGCACGCGGCATCCGCCCCTGCATCCCGCCCAAGCGGCGACCGAAGAACTGGAAGCCGCGCCAGGGTCGTCCCGGTCAAGCATACACGGAGGAGTACCGGCACCGCTGGCCGGTGGAGCGGACCTTCGCGTGGCTGGGGCACCAGCGGCGACTGCTCGTGCGGCACGAGCACAAGGCCGAGAACTTCCACGCCTTCTATACCCTCGCCTGCATCCGTATCGCGCTCGCGGCCCTGCTGCGCTGATCGCGGCCCGGTGCTGTCCGGCATCTCGTGCGGGGGCAGATTTCTGCTCTCTTCGAGCAGCCCGAACGCCGTGATGGTCGCGACCCCGACGGCGAACCATCACACGCACTCGGCCCCGATCGCCGCCGCCACCCCCGCCTGCTGCGCGTCCAGGAGCTGACCACCACGACCACCGGCGCCGATGGCAGCTACAGCTTCGCCAACGTGGCGTCGAGCACCAATGAGCTGTACCTGGTGCGTACCACCTTCGCCCCGCGCCGCCACACCGCGGTGCTCTTCGAAGGCGTGCAGGACGTGGTCACCATGTCCTCGAGCTCCTCGACGTCGACCGTCGACGGGCATGTCGTGTTCACCGGCAGCGTGTCACCTGACAAGGCCGGTCACGCCATCTACCTCCAGAAGCTCGGCAAGGATGGCGACTGGCACACCGTCGAGGTCCGCTTCGTCAACAGCGCCTCCACGTTCCAGTTCGGCTGGACGTTCGGGACCGCGGGCACCAAGGAGTTCCGCGCCCGGATCACGGGTGGCCCCGCCAACGTGGGCGGCGCCTCGGCGCCGGTCACCATCGTCGTGTCGCAGCCGCCGCTGTCGACGCTGCCGACGAGCTAGACGCACAGCCAACTCGGGGAGGGTTGGCTCCGGCCTCCGCAGCCGCAGCTGCGGGGGCCGGTCGTCTGCTTGGGGGGTTGCCTCCCCGCCGAGGACTCGCCGTGGACGGGCGAGCACGCCCTATTCAGACACGGGCGGCCAGACGCCTCGCTCGTGTAGCGTCCCGGCGCATGGACTTCGCACTGACCGACGAGCAGCGGCTGGTCAAGGAGACCGCCCGCGCCTTCACCGACAACGAGATCGTTCCGCGGGCCCGCGACAACGACCGCAACGCCCACTTCGACACCGAGCTGGTCGCCAAGATCGCCGCCCAGGGCTACCTCGGCGCAATCGTGCCGCAGGAGTATGGGGGCGCGGGGCTGGACTACCTCACCTACGGACTGATCGTGGAGGAGATCGGGCGCGGCGACTCGTCGATGCGGACCGTCGTCTCGGTGCAGACCTCGCTCGTCTGCTCGGCCATCGTCCGCTGGGGCACCGAGGAGCAGAAGCAGCGTTACCTGCCCAAGCTGTGCTCCGGCGAATGGCTGGGATGCTTCGGTCTCACCGAGCCCGACACCGGGTCCGACGCCGCCAACCAGCGCACGCGGGCGCGCCGGACCGACTCCGGCTGGGTCATCAACGGGGCCAAGATGTGGATCTCGATGGGCAACGCCGCCAACGTGGCCCTCATCTTCGCCCAGACCGATCAGAACCCATCCCCACCCACCCAACACAAGGGCCTGGCCTGCTTCCTGGTCGAGACCGAGGGCAACGAGGGCTACCAGCCCCAGGAGATCCACGGCAAGCTCGGCCTGCACGGCTCAGACACCGCCGCTATCTCGCTGAGCGACTGCGCGGTCGGCGAGGACGCGATGCTGGGGCAGATCGGGGACGGCTTCAAGATCGCCATGACGTCGCTGGAGTCCGGCCGCTACAGCGTCGCCGCGGGCTGCGTCGGCATCTGCCAGGGCTGCGTGGACTACTCCGTCATCTACGCCAAGGAGCGCCAGCAGTTCGGCCGCCCGATCGCCGCCTTCCAGCTCGTCCAGGGCATGCTCGCCGACATGAAGGTGGAGACCGACGCCGCGCGCATGCTCGTGTATCGCGCCGGCTACCTCAAGGACACCGGCCAGCCCAACTCGACCGAGACCTCGATCGCCAAGCTCTATGCCACCGAGGCCGCCAACCGCTGCGCCACCACGGCCATCCAGGTGCTCGGCGGCTCGGGCTACGTCGATGACCACCCGGTGGAGCGCTACTTTCGCGACGTGCGCGTGACCACCCTGTATGAGGGCACCTCGCAGATCCAGAAGCTCATCATCGGGCGCGCGCTCACCGGCATCAACGCGCTCATCCCATCGTGAGCGCGGGCAGCGCCGCGCCCACGGTGCTCGGCGTCGCCGGCGCCGGAACGATGGGATCCGGGATCGCGCAGCTCGGTTGTGTCGCGGGCATGCAGACGCTGCTGCATGACCCTGACCCCGACGCTCTGGAGCGCGGGATGACACGGATCCTGCGCCAGCTCGACCGGGAGGTGAGCAAGGGGCGGATGGAGCGGTCGGCCGCCGACGCGGCCGGCGCGCGGCTGCGCCCCGCCGCATCGCTGAAGGCATTCACCGGCTGCGAGATCGTCATCGAGGCCGCCCCCGAGCGGGTGGAGCTCAAGCACCAGTTGTTCGCCTCGCTGTCGGAGATCGTCTCCGCCGACTGCGTGCTGGCCAGCAACACCTCGTCGCTGCTGGTGACCGCGCTGGCGCCCGCCGCCGAGCATCCCGAGCGGGTGGTGGGCATGCACTTCTTCAACCCGCCTCCGTTGATGGCGCTGCTGGAGGTGGTCGCCGGCGCCGAGTCGTCGGAGCGCGCACTGGCCGTCGCCCGCGCCTGTGGTGAGGCCATGGGCAAGCACGTGATCGACGCCGCGGACGGACCGGGGTTCCTCGTGAACCGCTGCAACCGGCCGTGGGGCCTGGAGTCGCTCGCGCTCCTGTCTGAGCGGATCGCCACGGTGGAGCAGATCGACCGGATCTGCCGGCTCGGCGGCGGCTTTCGGATGGGCCCGTTTGAGCTGATGGACCTCGTCGGCGTCGACGTGGGCCTGGACATCGCCCGCTCGTTCTATGAGCAGAGCTTCGGCGAGCCGCGATGGCGGCCCTCGCAGGTCACGGTCAGAACGGTCGCCGCGGGACGCACCGGCCGCAAGTCCGGTCGCGGCTTCTACGACTACCCGGAGTCCGGCTCCCACCGCGATCCCGACCCGGAGCCCC
This sequence comes from uncultured Solirubrobacteraceae bacterium, assembly GCA_963764125.1. GTDB lineage: Bacteria > Actinomycetota > Thermoleophilia > Solirubrobacterales > Solirubrobacteraceae > Palsa-465. Next base: position 70,158 of record CAVXRR010000033.1, on the reverse strand, counting down.
TGCCGCGCGGCGGCGGCGACGGCCTGGTTGTGATCTCCGGCGAATCCACGCTGGCGCTCGCGCTCGAGGAGGCCGCGGTGGATGCCGGCTGGGAGGTCGCGACGCCCGCCGAGGCCGTCGGCGGGCCCGCCCCCGCTCTCATCCTGGAGATGGGCCTGGACGGCGAGGAGCCCGAGGCACCGCTGCAGGGCGGCCCGCGGGCGGTGTGCTGCGCCGCCGGCTCGCTCGCGGCGCTGGACCCGGGCGGCAGCGCCGTCGGCTTTCACGCGCTGCCGCCGCTGGACGGCAGCGCACTGGTCGAGCTCACGCGGGGCCCCGACACCGCGGCATCGGCGGCCGCGGCGGCGGAGCGGTTCTTCGCCACTCTGGGCATGCACGCCGAGTGGGTGGGTGACGCCCCGGGGCTCGTCCTGGGCCGCATCGTCTGCCAGGTGATCAACGAGGCCGCGTTCGCCCTGGGCGAGGGCGTCGGCAGCGCCGAGGACATCGATGCGGGCATGGTCCACGGCCTCAACTACCCGCGCGGCATCCTGGCCTGGGCCGATGAGATCGGGCTGGATCACGTGCTCGGCGTGCTCGACGCGCTCGGTCTCGAGCGCAGCGAGGAGCGCTACCGCACGGCGCCGCTGATGCGGCGGCTGGGCTGGTCGGGTCGGCTGGGCCGGGCGACCGGCGAGGGATTCTTCACCTACGCCGGGTCATGAGAGCGGTCACCTTCCAAGCACCGATGGAGGTCCGGGTCGACGACGTCGCCGAGCCCGTGCTGGAGAGCCGCGACGACGCCGTGGTCGCGATCGAGGCCAGCGGGATCTGCGGCTCGGACCTGCACATCTACCACGGCCGGGTCAAGATGGAGCCCGGCTTCACCATCGGGCACGAGTTCGTGGGCCGGGTCGTGGCCGCCGGAGACGCGGTGACCCGCGTCGCGGTGGGCGATCGGGTGTGCGGGTGCTTCCACACCGCCTGCGGCACGTGCTTCTACTGCATGCGCGGCATCTATCAGAAGTGCGACCGGGTGCGGGTGTTCGGTCACGGCGAGGCCCTGGGCGCCCTGCCGGGCACACAGGCCGACCAGGCGCTCGTCCCGATGGCCAACCTGACGCTCCGACCGGTGCCCGAGGGTGTGGCCGACGACGTGGCCCTGTTCGCCGGGGACGTGATGGGCACCGCGTACCACGCGGTCGACTGCAGCGGCGTGCGGCCGGGAGACAGCGTGGCCGTCCTGGGCCTCGGGCCCGTCGGGCTGTGCGCGGTCCAGATCGCCGTCGCCGCGGGCGCGGGCCCGGTCCTGGCCATCGACAGCGTCGACGCGCGCCTGGAGGTCGCTCGCGGTTTCGGGGCGGTGCCGGTCCATCTCACCGAGGAGAACCCGCGCGATGTGGTCAGGAAGCTGACCGAGGGCCGCGGAGTCGCGGCCGCGATCGACGCCGTCGGCCACCCCGATGCGCTGGACCTCGCCATCCGGATCGCCCGCAACGCGGGCACGGTGGTCGCCATCGGCGTCTACGCCGAGCCCTGCCAGGTGCACATGGGCGTGGTCTGGATCAAGGGCCTCACGCTGCGCACCGGCCAGGCCAACGTCATCGGCCACGTCGACCGGGTGCTGCGGATGCTGGCGGCCGGGACGCTCGACCCCACGCCGCTGGTCACCCACCACATGTCGCTGGATGACGCGCCCGAGGGCTACGCCATCTACGACCGTCGCGAGGCGCTGAAAATCGTCTTGCGTCCCTGAATCCGGGGTGTTACGGGGCTGGATTCCGGGGTACCGAGTCCAGAACAGCGGGAGAGATCGTGCAGAACTCCGAAGGCGCACAACTTCTCTCCACATATGTGGTGCGCTTGTGAACCCCGGCTCGGCAAATTTCGCTGAGGGGGGTGTGATTGTGCTGCCGCAAGGGTAGGACCCGGCCGACCCGGAGAGGTAGGGCGGGAAAGAGCCTTTGGAGAAACACAGCCGACGGCAGGTTCGTGTAGGGTGCCGTCAGTCGATCTGGACATTTGTTCGATCGGCTTCGGTCATCACTCAAAGCCGCCAGAGTGCTGCCGATTACAGGAACGTCCACATGAGTGACTCAGACACAGCTCAGCTGTGCCTCGGAAAGGCACGCGCCTGGACTGCCGCTCGAGGCATCGTGACGATCGTCGCGATGCTCGCCGCGTCCATGTCGCTCGCCTCCGTGGCCGCCGCCCACACCCGAGGCTGCGCCGCGGCGCACACCACGATCACCCACGCCTCACGGGGCCGGCTTCAGCGCGCCGTCGTCTGCCTCATCAACCAGCAGCGCCGCAGCCGTGGCCTGCCGGGTCTGCGTGCGAGCTCGCGGCTGAACCGCTCCGCCCAGGGGTGGACCAACGTCATGGTCACCCACCGCGACTTCAGCCACGGCGCCGACTTCGCCGCCCGCATCAGCGCCGTCGGCTTCGACTGGTCCAACGTCGGCGAGAACATCGCCACCGGCTACGCGACCCCAACCGCGGTCGTCAAGGCCTGGATGGCGAGCACGGGCCACTGCCAGAACATCCTCAACCCCGTCTACCGCTACGTCGGCACCGGGGTGTCCGATAACTCGATCAGCGGCTTCAGCACGCTGGCGGGCACCTGGACCCAGGACTTCGGCCTGCTCATGGGCCAGCACGCCGCGTCGGGCAAGTGGGGCCCGGCCGAGGGTTGCCCCTACACCTAGGCCGCTGCCGGCGGGGCCTGGCCCGCGACGAGCGGGGTGGCTCGGGTCCCGTGTGGATGGGGCATGGAGCGGAGTCAACAGCGGGCTTTCGAGGGGAGGCTGGGGTGACCCGGGACGTTCCGGGCGGCCTCCGGCGGAGCTGTGGGAGATTTTGACTCTATAGCGAGCAACATCTCCCAAGACCCCATGCAAATGCCCCCATTCACGCCCAGGCCCACCCTTCCAAGCCCGCTGTTGACGTTCGCCGACACCCCGCTGCAACGATGACGGCAGCGCCACAGCGCGCGCAGCGAACTCGAAAGGCTGAGAGCTAGCTCGCCGCGACCCGCGCGGCGCTGTCAAAAGGCGCGGTGTCGCGCAGGTACCACTCGGCGTCGAGCGCCGCCTGACACCCGGACCCCGCGGCGGTGATGGCCTGGCGGTAGGTGTGGTCCACCAGGTCGCCGGCGGCGAACACGCCCGGGACGTTGGTCAGTGTCGACTTGCCCTGGGTGATGACGTAGCCGGAGTCGTCGGTGTCGACCTGGCCCTGGACCAGCTGGGACTGCGGATCGTGGCCGACGGCGATGAAGGCGCCGGTGATCTCGAGCTCCCTCTCGGATCCGTCGGCGGTGTTGCGCAGCCGCGCGAACGAGAGTGACTTCTTGTCACCGGAGTGGAACTCCTGGACGACGTAGGGCGTCAGCCACTCGATGTTGGGCACCGCGCGGGCGCGCTCCAGCATGATCTTGGAAGCCCGGAACTCATCACGGCGATGGACGATCGCCACCGAGGAGGCGAACTTGGCCAGGAACATGGCCTCCTCCATGGCGGAGTCGCCGCCGCCCACGATGAGCGTCGGGGCCTGCTTGAAGAAGGCGGCGTCGCAGGTGGCGCAGTAGCTGACCCCACGGCCGGAAAGCTCCTGCTCGCCCGGCACGTCGAGCTTGCGGTGCTGAGCGCCCATGGCCAGCACCACCGCCCGGGCCAGATGGAGGTCGTCGCCGACCCAGACCTTGTGGGGCTCTGAGCCGTCGGGTGAGAGCTCCACCGCCGTCACGTCGTCGGTCTCCAGGCGCGCGCCGAAGCGCTCGGCCTGGTCGCGGAAGTGCTGCATCAGGTCCGGGCCCATGATCCCCGGCGGGAAGCCCGGATAGTTCTCCACATCGGTCGTCTGCTGCAGCAGCCCGCCCCAGGCGAAGCCCTCGATGACGAGCGGGTCCAGTTCGGCGCGCGCCATGTACAGGGCGGCCGTGTAACCGGCCGGACCGCTGCCGACGACGATTGCCTGCTCGATTGTCTGTTCTGGCTCGGTCACTTCATTAAGTATAGCTAGGGCGCTCCGGATCGCTGCGCCAGTGCTGGACTGTGCGCCGCAGCTGAAGATAGGCCACCGCGCCCGGCAGCGTGGGCAGCCAGAACGCGAAGGCGCGATAGGCCAGCACGGAGACCACTGCCAGCGGCGGGGAGACGCCGAACGCCGAGAAGGCGCCGATCATGGCGCCGTCGACGCCGCCGATCCCGCCGGGCAGCGGCAGCACGTTGCCCAGTTGCCCGATGAAGTAGGACATGACGACCACGGCGGTGGGCGGGGCACCCCCGAAGGCGTGAAAGCAGCACCACAGCACGGCGATGTCAAAGCCCCACCAGGCCACGCCGCCCAGCAGCGAGTAGTCCTTCTCGCGCACGAGGCTGATCGCGGTGCGCACGCCGCTGGCCGCGGCGGCGGGGAGCGCAGCCGCCCGCGCGACCACGTGCCCGACGCGCCGTCCCTGCGTCCAGCGGTTCACCAGGCGGTCGAAGTCCCCGGGCAGCAGGGAGACGACGAGGAAGACCCCGATCACCGCGCCGCCGAAGATCGCCGGCACCACGGTGAGGGCGAACGGGTTCTGCCCGGGGAACACCCCGAAGTACAGGCCCAGCCCGACGACCACCAGCGACCCCATGAACACCGCATAGAGCACCGCCATGAACGCGATCATCCGGCAGGCGACGATGCGGGGCTCCATGCCCGAGCGGCGCAGCGCCCACGCCGTCAGCGCGATGCCCCCGGCGCCGCCCGACGCGAACAGGCGCGTGGCCGCCAGGCCGGCCATCGTGATCTCGTAGCTCGCGCGCCAGTCGATGCGGCTCTTGCCCCGGACGAACACGCCGCGGAAGAGGACGATGTAGCCCAGGAAGGAGACGCCCTCGAGCACCGCGCCGAGGGCCAGCCACCACGCGTTGCCGTGCTGGATGCGGTTCCACGTGGCGCGCAGGCCCAGGAGCTTGGGGAGCACGAAGTACAGGAACGCGACGACCGAGACGACGAAGACGATCGAGACCGCCAGGCTCCGCCGCGTCAGGCGGATGCGCGGCATCTCCTCCGTGTGGCCCGAGCGATCGCGATCGGCGTCGGCCGCGGCGACCCCGTTGGTCACGTCGGCCGCGCCGGCGGCCTCGTTCTCTGCAGACTCCAGGCGCTCGTCGGCCTCCGGCGCGCCGGGGCGTCCGTGCTCGATCGGAGCTCCCCCTCGCATGCGCAAGGGCCTAGCCGGCCGCTGCCCGCCGTTGCAGCGCCTCAAGGCGCCGAGAGAGCGCCCGGACGCCGGGAAGAGCGCGCTGAGACTGGGTGCGCACCGTCTCGGCCAGCAGTGCGCCGGCGGCGAGGTCCGCCGCGTAGTGCTCGCCCAGGTAGACGAGGGCCAGGCCGAGCAGGAGCGCATATGACCAGCCCACGGCGCCAGCCACCGGGCCCAGTTCTCCCAGGAGATGGGCGGCCATCAGCGAGGTGGCGAAATGCAGCGACGGCATGGCAGCAAGGGGATTGCCTCCAAGGACATCGTAAAGGGCCGTCCAGCGGTCCCCCCAGAACTGCTCCCCGTACTCGATCATCATCCGGCGCACCGCGCGCATGCGGGCGTCCTGGAGGCGGCCGTGGCGGGCCGCATACCAAGGCGGGGCGGTGGGGATCGCCCAGTAGACGACGGCGCCGAGGTCGAACACGGCGTACATCCGAGCGGCCGCGGCGGGAAAGCGCTCCGGCGCCCGCCACGCCACGTAGGCCACGCTGCCGTGGGGGACCGCGAACCACACCCAGTGACACCAGACGAGCACGCGCTCGAAGCGGTTGATGTGCTCGGGGTCAGAGAAGTCGGTCTGCAGGCGCGCGGTGGGCGGCACACCGAGCCCGAGGATCCGGTCGATCGCGATCGGATAATCCATCTTCACGCGCGCGGCGAGGGCCTCGGGATCGTCGTTGGGCAGCTCGTACGCGGCCAGGTAGGCCCACATGTTCAGCGCCACCAGGCCCGTGTCGCGCAGACGGCTGCGCGGCGTCGCCACCACCAGTGCCGGAACCGCCAGGCCGGCGGCCCCCAGCACCGCCGCGGGGGGCAGTCTGACCCGGCGGCGCAGCACGGGCGCCACCACCCCCGCGGCGACCAGGGCCCAGGCTCCCGCTCTGATGGCCCGTGACGCTCGCAACGCGCGCCAGTATAAGAAGCGCCCGTCTCAGGACCCCCCGCGCTCTTCGAACGGGCAGAGAGAAAGAGCCGGTTCTGGCTCATTTTGGGACCGCCGCCAAAACGGGGCGGGCAAGCGCCTCCACCCTCGCGGCCCCGATGGCGGGGCGCGGAGCAGCGGCCCGGACTTATAGAATCCCGCGCGCCTTGCGACACGACGTCAACGACGCCACGTCCCACCGCCGGCGCCGCGAGCATCCAGATCCAGGTCGGCGGCCCCGTCTCCGCAGCGCGATCGGAATGCTCGCGCTGGTTCTGGTGGGCTCACTGGTCATCGCGCCCGACGCGCTGGCCAACTTCATCACCCCCAAGTCCGGTGGCTCGCCCAACGCCAACCAGATCCACTCGCTCTACAACATCGTCCTGTACGTCGCGGCGATCGTGGCGGTGCTCGTGGAGGGCGCGCTGTTCTACTCGGTCTGGCGCTTCCGGGCCAAGAAGAGCCCGGTCGCGGCCCAGATCCACGGCAACACCAGGCTGGAGATCGGCTGGACCGTCGCCGCCGCGCTGATCCTGGTGGTGCTGACGGTGGTGACCTTCGTGAAGCTGCCGAGCATCGTCAACCCGCCCAACTCCGACGCCAACGGGCTGGTGCTGTCGGCCTCGGTCGACGCGCCGACGCCGCCCAGTGGCCAGAAGCTCACGGTCTGCATCCAGGGGCGGCAGTTCATCTGGCGCTACGTCTATGGCAACGACTGCCTGAAGGACTCGTTCAGCCCGCAGCTGCTGCCCTACTCGTACACGACGATGGTCGTGCCCGAGCACACCACGGTGGTGCTCGACATCCAGTCCACCGATGTCATCCACTCGTGGTGGGTGCCGTCGCTGGGCGGCAAGGTCGACGCCGTCCCCGGCTATACGACCTACACGTGGTTCAAGGCGCTGCACACCGGCAAGTTCCGCGGGCAGTGCGCCCAGCTGTGCGGGACCAACCACGCGGCGATGATCGCCTACGTCAAGGTGGTCACCCCGGCGGAATACACGGCGTGGCTCGCCCGCCAGAAGCAGCTCATCACCGCCCAGAACGCTCAGGTGGGCCAGCTGCGTGCGGTCCTCACTGCCTCAAATCAGCTAGGAAACTGAGGACACATGGCGACCATCACCAGCGAAGACGTCGTGACGAGACCGGTTCCCCAGGTCATCGCCCACGACGTGACCCGCCCGCGCGAGACCAAGCGGTGGGTCGACTGGGTCACGACCACGGACCACAAGAAGATCGGGATCATGTACCTGGTCCTCACCTTCGTCTTCTTCTGCCTGGGCGGGGTCGAGGCGCTGATGATGCGGCTCCAGCTCGCCGTGCCGGCCAACACGCTGGTGACCTCCGAGCACTACAACGAGCTGCTGACGATGCACGGGACGACGATGATCTTCCTGTTCGTCGTCCCGGTCATGGCCGGGTTTGCCAACTACTTCCTGCCGCTGATGATCGGCGCGCGCGACATGGCCTTCCCGCGGCTGAACGCGCTCTCGTTCTGGCTGCTGCTGTTCGGCGGGATCGTCTTCTACGCCACCCTGTTCTTCCACCCGCCCAGTGCCGGTTGGTGGAGCTACCCGCCGCTGTCGGAGTCGCTGGGCTCGCCCAGCGGGGGCCAGGACGCCTGGATCTTCCTCATCCACATCACCGGCATCTCCTCGCTGGTCGGCGCGATCAACTTCTACGCGACGATCGTGAACATGCGGGCGCCGGGGATGACCTGGGGCCGCCTGCCGCTGTTCGTGTGGACCATCCTGGTCTACGCGATCCTGCTGATCATCGCGCTGCCGGTGGTCGCCGCCGCGGTCACGATGCTGCTCACCGACCGCCATTTCGGCACGCATTTCTTCGACCCCACCGCCCACGGGTCACCGGTGCTGTGGCAGCACCTGTTCTGGTTCTTCGGCCACCCCGAGGTCTACATCATGATCCTGCCGGGGTTCGGGATGATCTCGGAGATCATCCCGGTCTTCTCGCGTAAGCCCATCTTCGGCTACAAGGCGATCGCGGCGTCGACGGCGGTGATCGCCTTCCTGGCCACGCTGGTGTGGGCCCACCACATGTTCGCCTCGCCGGTCCCGATCGTCGTGCTCGGCTTCTTCATGCTCAGCTCGTTCCTCATCGGGGTGCCCACGGGGGTCAAGATCTTCAACTGGATCGCGACCCTGTGGCGGGGGTCGATCGTGATGACGACGGCGCTGTACTTCGCCGTCGGGTTCATCGCGATCTTCATCATCGGCGGGATCACCGGGATCTTCCTGGCGGTCTTCCCGGTGGACTGGCAGCTCACCGACACCTACTTCGTCGTCGCGCACTTCCACTACGTGCTCATGGGCGGCGCCGTCTTCACGGTCTTCGCGGGCGTGTACTACTGGTTCCCGAAGATGACCGGGCGCCTGCTCAACGAGGGCCAGGGCAAGCTCTCGTTCTGGCTGATGTTCATCGGCTTCAACATGACGTTCTTCGTCCAGCACGCCCTCGGCCTCTCCGGAATGCCGCGGCGCATCTTCACCTACCAGCCGGGGCTGGGATGGTCCACCTACAACTTGATCTCGACCATCGGATCGTTCATTCTCGGGCTCGGGGTCCTGGTGACGATCATCAACGTGGCCCGGAGCCTGCATGTCGGGCGCATCGCCGGCCCGGATCCCTGGAAGGGCAACACGCTGGAGTGGTTCACATCCTCCCCACCGCCGGTCAACAACTTCGACGAGATCCCGCGCGTGCGCTCCGTGGAGCCGATGCGCGACATCCGGCGCCAGGTGGAGCGCGCCACCGGTGCGACCCAGAAGACCGGCGGCAGCGAGCGGTTCGCCCGCGCCGGCGGATGAGCCGCGTGACGGTCCCGGCCGCCTTTATGGGCCAGGCGAAGTAGGCCCCCGGTCCGTCGATGGCGCCGTCCGTGACCACCGTTCCCGCCCCCGCCGCCTCGGGGGCGCTGCGCACCCGTCAGCTCGTCGCCGACTACGTCGACCTGACCAAGCCCAAGGTCCAGTCGCTGCTGCTGTTCACGACGGTGATGACGATGGAGGTCGCCGGTAACCCGTCGGTCTCCCTCGTGGCGCTGACCTGCGCCGGGGGCTACCTCTCGGCCGGAGGCGCCGGCGCCGTCAACCATTACTGGGACCGCGACATCGACGCCCGGATGCGCCGCACCGCCGACCGGCCGATCCCGTCGGGGCGGGTCAGCCCCGCGGCGGCGGTCCGGTTCGGGATCGCGCTCCAGGTGGCCTCCTTCCTCCTGCTGGCGCTGACGGTCAACGTGCTCTCCGCGACGCTCGCGCTCGGCGGCTTCGTCGGCTACGTCGGCATCTACACCATGTGGCTCAAGCGCCGGACGCCCCAGAACATCGTCATCGGCGGGGCCGCCGGGGCGATGCCGCCGCTCGTCGCCTGGGCGGCCACCCGCGGGTCGCTGTCGTGGACGGCGCTCTACCTGTTCGCGATCGTCTTCTACTGGACCCCCGCCCACTTCTGGGCCCTGAGCCTCCTGATGAAGGACGAGTACGCGGAGGTGGGCGTGCCGATGCTCCCGGTGGTGCGGGGCGAGGACACCACCCGCCTGCACATCGTGCTGTACTCGGCGCTGCTGTACGCCGTCAGCCAGTTGCCGTTCTGCGTCGGGGTGTTCGGCGGCGTGTACCTGGGGGCCTCGATGGCCCTCGGCCTCGCCTTTATCGGCGGCGCCGTCTGGCTCTATCGCCGCGCCGATCGGCGCACGGCGCTACGGCTGTATCTGTTCTCGATGCTGTACCTGGCGCTGCTGTTCGCGGCCATGGTGCTCGACGTCAAGCTGTAATGGTCATCCCCGCAGGCATGGGGCGGATCACTCAGACCCCCGCAACCACTACGATCTAGGACCGCAATGGATCGAAAGCTCGCCCGAAAGAACCTGCGCTCCGGCCTGCTGGCGGCCGCGGCCTGCCTGTTCATGTTCGGCATCACCTTCGTCGCCGCCGCCATCTACGTTCACTCGTGAACGAGGCTGAGCACGACATTCCGCCCGTCGGCGAGGAGATCCACCTCCCCGGCCCGACGTTCCTGCCGGTGGCCTGCGCGGCGGGGATCACGCTGATGGTGATCGGGACGACGATCAACTGGTACATCTCGATCCTCGGCCTGATCGTGTTCCTCGTGAGCACCGCGATGTGGATCCGCGACACCCGCCACGACATCTCAGAGCTCCCCGAGGAGCACCACCACTAGACGCGCGCGGCCCCGCGGGGCCTGCGCTCTGTGGGTTCTACGCCGCCGGCACGTCGCAGTCGGCCCCCTCGCCGCACCACACCCTGACGATGTCGCGCATCGACAGGACCCCGACCACGTCCGAGCCCTCGACGACCACGAGGTGACGGAAGCCGCCGGACACCATGGTGGCCGCGGCGTGCTCCAGCGACCAGTCGCGCCGCGCAAACGTGAGGTCTGCGGTGAGGTGATCGGAGACGGGCTCCGCGTCGGGATCCTTGCCCAGGGCCACCGCCTCCAGGATGTCGCGCTCGGTGATCACACCCGGTCCTGGCGCCTCGGGATCGTGGACCACTGCCGCCCCGACCTGCCGTGCCCACATCGCCGCCGCGGCATCTCTCAGGGAGTGACCGGGACCGATCGTCAGCACGACTTCAGACATTCCCTCTGAAACGAGCATTGTGCGCCTCCGCTCGGCGTTTGCAACGATTGACTCAATCATAGGCGCACTCGCTCGCGGGCGTACATGGCTGGTGCCGTTCGTCGCCCAGAACCCATAGGATGCAGGGCGGAGATGAGGACACAAGGCGGGAGACGTGCGTAACAGACCTCTGCTTCAAATGGGGCTGATCGGCGGCATCGCGATCATCATCGGTATCCCCGTGGCGCTGTCGATTCCGTGGTTCCCCGCGGAGGGGTCGACGCAGGCCCACAACATCCACACGCTCTACGACGTGCTGCTGATCGTGTCGGTGCCGGTGTTCGTCCTCGTCGAGACGGTCGTGCTCTACTCGGTCTGGAAATTCCGGATGAAGCCGGGCGAGGAGGAGAAGGACGGACCCCCGATCCACGGCAACACGCGCCTCGAGGTGGTCTGGACCGCGATCCCGGCCGTGCTGCTCGTCAGCCTGTGCGGCTATGCCTACTCCGTGCTGCGCTCCAACGAGAAGACCCATCCCGGGGCCATGGTGGTCAACGTCACCGAGCGCCAGTTCGCGTTCCAGTTCGGGTATGCGGCCCCCGGCGGCAAGCAGATCCTGTCGCCCGACCTGTATCTGCCCCAGGGCGAGCCGGTCGTGTTCAATCTGCGTTCGCTGGACGTCATCCACAGCTTCTTCGTGCCCGAGTTCTCCGTCAAGCTCGACGCCGTGCCCGGCATCACCACCACGCTGCGCGTCACGCCGACGCGTCTGGGCAACTATCCGGCCGAGTGCACCGAGCTGTGCGGCCCGGGGCACTCGCTCATGCGCGCCCCCGTGCACGTGGTCAGCCCAACGACGTTCAAGTCGTGGCTGGGCCGGCAGAAGCCCAACGGGCCACCGCCCGTCGGAGCGACGCCGCCGGCGGCGCTGAACTCCGGAGAGCCCGGGTATGCCAGTGGAACCGGCGGAGCCGGCGGATCGAGCGGGGGATAAGGATGAGCAGGACCGAGAGCACTTTAAGGAAGGAGAGCTGATGGCCATTCCGGCAAAGCTCCGCGCGCCCGGCTGGTATCGAGCGGCACTTTATGACGTCATCGGATTCGCATTTGCCTTCGGTCTGACCGTGCTCGTGCGGTGGCTGATGCACGAGCACCCGATCATCGACGGCAACGCGATCACGATCGTGGCCCTCATCGCCGTGCCGCTGTTCTTCCTGGTGGGGCTGGGGACGGCCGATTACTGGTTCTACTGGATCTCCGGCCGCCCGACGCGCCCCGAGGACCACTCGTCGCACGGCGCCCACACGTGGCGCGACTACTTCCGCGTCAACACCGACCACAAGGTCATCGGCATCCAGTACGTGGTCACGTCGTTCTTCTTCCTGCTCGTGGGCGGCCTGCTGGCCATGCTCATCCGCGCCCAGCTGGCCAAGCCGGGCATGCAGTTCCTCACCCCCGAGCAGTACAACGGCGTGTTCTCGGTCCACGCCACCGTCCTCATCTTCCTGTTCGTCATCCCGGTCTTCGCGGGCCTGGCGAACTTCGTGCTGCCGTTGATGATCGGCGCGCCGGATATGGCCTTCCCGCGCCTGAACGCGCTCTCGTTCTGGCTGCTGCCGCTGGCCGGGCTCATGATGCTGATGAGCTTCCTGGCCCCGGGCGGGTCCTTCGCGGCCGGCTGGACCGCCTACGCCCCGCTGTCGACGACGATGCCGCTGGGGCAGCTGTTCTTCTCCATCGCCGTCCAGCTCGCCGGCGCATCCTCGATCGCCACGGCCCTGAACTTCCTGGTGACGATCATCACCATGCGCGCGCCCGGCATGAGCTTCTTCCGGATGCCGCTGCTGGTGTGGGCCAACTTCTCCACCTCCCTGCTGGTGGTCATCGCCACGCCGTTCATCGCCGCCTCACAGTTCTTCGTGCTGCTCGACGTGTCGCTGCACTTCCACTTCTTCGACGCGTTCGTCGGCGCGGGCAAGAACGGCAACGTGATCATGTACCAGCACGTCTTCTGGTTCTACTCGCACCCGGCGGTCTACATCATGATGCTGCCCGGGTTCGGGATCATCTCGGAGGTCATCGCCGTCAAGTCGCGCAAACCGATCTTCGGCTACCGGATGATGGCCTTCTCCCTGCTGGCGATCGTGGTGCTGGGCTTCACCGTGTGGGCCCACCACATGTTCGTCAGCGGTATGGCGCCGTGGATCCGGATCCCGATGATGATCACCACCGCCATCATCGCCGTCCCGACGGGGATCAAGATCTTCTCGTGGCTGGCCACGCTGTGGCGCGGGGTGCTGCACCTCGACACCCCGATGCTGTTCGCGCTCGGGTTCCTGACCATGTTCACGCTGGGCGGGATCAGCGGCGTGATGCTGGCCATGATCCCGTTCGACATCCACGTCAGCCAGACCTACTTCATCGTCGCCCACATCCACTATGTGCTGTTCGGCGGCTCGCTGTTCACGATCTTCGCCGGCGTCTACTACTGGTTCCCGAAGATGACCGGGCGGATGTTCGATGAGCGCCTGGGCAAATGGCATTTCTGGATGACGTTCATCTTCTTCAACCTCACCTTCGGACCCATGCACCTCATCGGCATCCAGGGGATGCCGCGACGGGTGGCCGAGTACGCGGCGAAGTTCGCCGCCTGGAACCTGTTCATCTCCCTGTCCTCGTTCGTGCTCGGCGCCAGCACGCTCATCTTCCTCTACAACATCGTCGCCAGCTGGCGCTGGGGCCCGAAGGCCGCCGCCAACCCATGGCGCGCGATGACGCTCGAGTGGCAGGTGTCCTCACCGCCGCCGATCTTCAACTTCGACGCGGTGCCGACGGTGGTCGGCGGCCCCTACGAGTACGGCGTGCCCGGCGCGGTGCACGGCATCTTCAAGCCGCCCGCCGAGGCCCGGCCGGTCACCGCGGGCGCCGGCGCGACCGCCGGCAGCGGGGGCAGAAGCAGCGGCGGCAGACGCGGCGGGGAGCATCACTGATGCGGACGATCCTGGTCATCGCCAACGAGACGATCGGGGGTAAGCCGCTGATCGACGCGGTGCGCCGCCACGCCGCGGAGGAGGAGTCGCGGTTCGTCCTGTGCGTGCCCCAGACCCAGCCTCGGGCCGGCTACGTGGTCTACGACGACTCCGTGTTCGATGCCGCCCAGACGCGTGTGGACCTGGCCGTCGAGTTCGTCCGCTCCGAGGGGATCGACGCGATTGGCGAGGTCGGCGATCCGGACCCGTACGCGGCCACGATGGACGCGGTACGCGACTACAACCCCGACGCGATCATCATCTCCACCTACCCTGAGTCGCGCTCCGGCTGGCTGCGCCGCGACCTGCCCGAGCGCATGCGCCAGGCCACCGGCCTGCCCGTCGAGCACATCGTCGCCGACATCGACTCCGAGGGCCTGGAGTTCCACGTCACCCTGGCCGTCGCCAACCGCTCGGCGTCGGGCGACGAGCTGCTCGAGGCGCTGAAGGCCAAGGCGGCCGCGGAGCCCGACAGCCACGACCGCCTGTTCATCGTGCTGGTGCCCCAGGAGGGCGGCGGCGGCGCGTCCACCCGCCGCGCCCGGACCCGGCTGTCGCTGGTGCTGGGGCGGCTCCGCGAGGCGGGCATGACGGCCTCCGGCATGATCGGCGACCCCGACCCGTACACCGCGATCACCAACGCCCTGCAGTACTTCCGCGTCGACGACATCGTCATCTCGACGCTGCCGGAGACCAAGTCCGGATGGCTGCGCGCCGATCTCATCGACCGCGTGCGCAACGCCACCGGCAAGGACGTCCAGCATGTCGTCGCCGAAGACCCCGTCCGCGCCGCCTAATCGTGGCTCTCACCAGAGGTAAGAGGATCTGATGGAAGCCGCTTCGATCGCCCACGCCGACCACCACCACGGCCCGCCTCCGGCGCACAAGTCCTCCCGGGTGGACGCGCCGACGCTGGGCATGCTCCTGTTCATCATCTCCGAGGTGATGATCTTCGGGGCGTTCTTCACGGCCTACTTCTTCATCCGGGTCGTGAGCCACGACCCCTGGCCGGCGCACGGCACCAAGCTTCCCGAGGCCGTCGCGGGGATCAACACCGCGATCCTGCTGTCGTCCTCGCTGACGATCCACTGGGCGCTCACCGCGATCAAGCGCGGCAACCGGTTCGGGCTCAGGGCCGGGATGGTCACGACCTTCCTGCTCGGCCTCACGTTCCTCTGCGTCCAGATCAACGAGTACGTCCACATCGGGTTCGCGCCCCACGACGCGGCCCAGGGGACGATCTTCTACGCCCTCACCGGTCTGCACGGCGCCCACGTGTTCATCGGTCTGTGCATCCTGCTCATGGTCACCGTGAGATCGTTCCGCGGCCACTACACCGCCGAGCACCACCAGGGCATGGAGGTGCCGGGGATCTACTGGCACTTCGTCGACATCATGTGGGTGATCGTCTACACGACGGTGTACGTCATCTAGCGGTCTCCCGGGACGGCGATCAAGGCCCTCCCGCGTCGCGTCATGAAGCCCCGGCTCATCCCGCCCAACCCGCTGCGCTCCGAGGCCGACGCGTTCGGGTTCCTGATCTGGTTCGTGTGCCTGGTGGCGGCGATCGTCGTCATCGTGCTGATCATCCAGGCGCTCTGAGCACGGGTCCCGCCCTACGGTCCGGGCCCGGACCGGGGGTCCGCCGCGGCGGGCGGGCCGTGACACGATAGGGACCGGTGCCCGTCCTGCCTCTCCCCTTCGCCGACGCTCCGGTCCAGACGATCGGCTTCCCGGTGCTGATCGTGCTGGCGTGGGTCCCCTACCACCTGCGCTCGCGCACGCTGGCCGGCCAGCAACGGCCCGTGCCCCGGTGGCGCTACGGGTGCTACGTCGCCGGCCTGCTGGTCCTCGAGGTTGCCGTCAGCCCGCCCGTCGACACGCTGTCAGATCAGCTCCTGCTCGCCCATATGGCCGAGCATCTGCTCATCGGCGACATCGCCGCGCTTCTCCTCGTGCTGGGCCTCACAGGACCGTTGATCGCGCCCCTGCTGCGCAATCCGGTCATCGCGCGCCTGCGGGTGCTGGCCCATCCGGTGGTGGCGATCGTGCTCTGGGCCGTCAACTTCTACGTCTGGCACGCGCCCTACCTCTACCAGGCGGCCCTGCGCCACGACGCGCTGCACGCGCTCGAGCACGCCACCTTCCTGACCTTCGGGATGGCGGTGTGGATGGCTCTGCTGGGCCCGCTGCCCAAGCCGGCGTGGTTCGACAACGCGGCGCGCCTCGTGTTCATCGTCGCCGTCCGCCTGTCCGGCACGGTGCTGGCCAACATCCTCATCTTCGGCGGCACCGTCTTCTACCCCGTCTACCGCTCGGGCGACGCCCTGTGGCACATCAGCTCCACCGCCGACCAGGTGGCGGCCGGCGGGCTGATGATGGTGGAGGAGAGCTTCTTGACCATCGGCCTGTTCTGCTGGCTGTTCCTGCGCGTCGCGCGCGAGAACGACGAGCGTCAGGCCCTGATGGACTTCGCGGTGCAGCACGACCTCGAGCTCGACCCGCGTCGTGCCGGCCGCGCCGTCGCGGCCGGGCGCGGCGACGAGCTGTGGCGCCGCCTGCGCGAACGCGCAGCCGCCGAGGGCGCGCCTACTTCGCCGCCGTCGACAGGAAGTTGACGAGCGCTGTGACCTCGTTGGGCTTGAGCGTCTGCGCGAAGTTCGACGGCATCACGCCCGCCTTGTAGCCCGACGGGAGGTAGGCGTAGGGCTTGATGATGGCGGTGCGGATGCACTGCTGAAGCGTCGCACCGCGGATCTGCTTGGACTGCGCGGTGGCGCAGTTGGTCTTGAGATCCTGGTCGAGATTGGGCCCGACCGTGCCGGTGGATCCGGCGGCGGCCAGGGTGTGGCAGCTTCCGCAGCCGCCGACGCCGGTGAAGACCTGCTTGCCCGCCGCGGGCGTCGTGCCCTGCACCCCACCCGCGGCGGCCAGCGCGCCCGTGTCCTGGCCCGGATGGGCCGCGACGGCGGCGACGTAGGCGGCCACGTCCTGCGCGTCCTGGCCCTTGAGCAGGCCCGCGGGCATGACGCCCTCGGTGTTCGGATAGCGGATCCAGGAGTCGATCAGGCCCTGGATCGAGGTGCTCTTGACGCCGTCGGACTTGTCCTGTCGGAAGGCATCGTCGAGGTTGGGCCCGGTGGTGCCGCTGGTGCTGGCGTGCGCCAGCGTATGGCAGCTCCCGCACGCCTTCTGGAACATCACCTTGCCGCTGACGAGGTTGGCCGTGGGGTGCTTGACGGCGCAGCCCCCGACAGCCAGCAGCACACTGACCGCGGCGATCAGCCGGATCCCGGTGCGACGGAGCTGTGATGGGCGACGCAGCATCTCCCAGGCGGCACTCTATCCATTCAAGCGGCGCGCTGGCGCCCCCACGAGCGGCCGATGTCGTCCGACCCGCTGGTAGGATCAGCCACTGATGAGGTTGCGCCAGAGATATCGAATGCGGACGCCGTCGACGGGCCGCGAGGTCATCATTCAGGCCGACCCTGACCAGATCTACCGGGACCGCGAGACGGGCGAGGAGCTCGAGGTGATCGCCCAGCTTCTGCCGCTGGCCCCCACCCCATCGGAGCTGCCGTGGACGGTCGAGAACCTGCGGTTCTGCAACTGGTGTGACCAGCTGGCCCAGAAGGATCTCAACGACTGCCCGGTATGCGGCAGGCGCATGGAGCCGCTCGGCTCCTGAGAGGCCCTGTGTCGGGAGCCGCAAGTCATCGCGGCGCGGGCCCTGCGGGCATGAGCCCGCGCGGAGCACGCAGATCCAGGTCCGTCGGAGCGGTCGTGCTCTCGATCGCGTTGGGCCTGGGGCTGGCCGCCTGTGGCGGTGGCGGCACCGGCACCGCAGACACCGCCGGGACCCCGGCGTTCAGCGTGCCCACCACCCCGCCCGCGGTCGCACCCGCCAACAGCGCGACAACCTCCACGAGCTCCTCGACCAGCACCACCGGCACGTCGACCAGCGGCTCGAGCGCGCCGTCCAGCGGTTCCACGTCGCCGTCGAGCGGCGCGACGACGCCGGCGGGCACGACCCCGTCGGGCGGCAGCGCCCCGTCGGGCACGACCCCGTCGGGCGGCGCGACCGGCGGTGGCGGCGGAGGCGGAGGCGGCGGGACCGGCACCTCAGGCGGTGCCGGCCTCGATTCGTCCTTCTGCCTGCAGAACCCCGCCACCTGCTAGCCCCGGCGCGCGCCGGGCGCAGCGCTCGCTACTTCTTGGTCGCGGTCGGCCCGCCGACGTAGGTCGACGGATAGGGCTGGTTGACGACCTCGGTCGCTGAGTACTGGACCCGCGTCCCCGTGTAGTCGCACAGGTACTGCTGGCTGGCGCCCACGGTGATCTGAGCCGTCTGCGCGGCTGCCGCGTGGGTGCAGTTGGCCCGCCGGCTCTGGCGGTAGGAGTACTTGTTGGCCGTGAGGTTGTAGGTGAGCACCGGCGCCCACGTGAGCACGGAGAGGCCGATCACCTCGCCCTTCTTGACCGGCAGGGCCGTCATCGTGGTGAAGGTCGGCGGCAGCGACAGCGGCTCCTGAAGGACTGATCCGAGGAAGGGCAGCACGTGGAAGGTGGGGCTCTGGGCGGCCACGGTGTAGGAGTTCTTGGCCGCGGGCTTGAGCACGGTGAGCTGGATCTGAGGCGGCCCTCCGAACCTCGCGTCGAGGCTCTTGAGGAGCCCCAGCTCGGTCTTGGCATCCGACGTGAGCTTGGACAGCCCCACCGTGAAGGCCACGATCCATCCGTCCTTGGTGACCTTGGTCGGGTTGATCACCCCGTTGGTCTCGGTCTGCACCGCGGTGGTGCGCGTGAGAACGATGACGCAGTTCGCCAAGGACACGTTGGGCGGGCAGGCTGGCGCTGCGACCGGAGTGCTTGACGTCTGACCGAGTTCCACGATCTGGGCTGACGCGACGCCGGGCGCGATGAGGCAAAGGGCACTCATGCCGGCTGCGATTGCGAACGAGAAGCGTTTCATGTTCCTCAGTGAACACCACAGGCGCGCATCAGTTGCGCCTTGACGGGAAGCCTGCAACGGACCGCCTCGGCCTGTGGCCGCGGAAATCGGGGCCCCGGAGGGCCCGACTGTGCTTGGCGAGGGCGAGCTAGATCTTAGTGACGTTGACCGCTTTGGGGCCCTTGGGACCGGCCTCTTCCTCATAGGAGACCTTGGATCCCTCGGGCAGCGAGCGGTAGCCGTCGCCGTTGATACCCGTGAAATGTACGAACAGGTCGCGACCGCCGTCGTCGGGCGTGATGAACCCGAAACCCTTGTCGTCGCTGAACCACTTGACGGTACCCGTTGCCATGAAAATCCCTTCGTTTTCCCCGTAGCGCAGGCCAAAGCCCTACTAGACGCGGGGAAACGTACCAGGGTCCGGCGGCCAGTGGTAGGTAATTTCCGCGATCAGGCGCCGCGGAATGTCGCCCGGCCCGGCCCTTGGTCCAAAAATGAGCGCACCGCGGCCTGAAGATCCTCGGAGGTGAACAGCTGCCCGGCCACCTCGGGGACGCGCTCGTTGGCCAGCTCGAGCCCTCCCTCGAGGTAGTCGCGGAGCACCTGCTTGGTCGCGGCGTGCGCCAGCGTCGGGCCCTGCGCGAGCTCGCGGGCGTAGTCTCGGGCGGCGGCGTCGAAGCCGTCGTCGGGCAGAACCCGGTTGACCACATTCCACCGCTCGAGCTCCGCGGCCCCGAACGGCCGGCCGGCCATGACGAACTCACGCGCCCGCCCGGTCCCCGCACGCTCGGCGAGGCGCTGGGTGCCGCCCATCGCCGGGGTGAGGCCGATCACCTTCTCCACCAGGCCGAAGCTCGCCGACTCGGCGGCGAGGATGAGATCGCAGGCCAGCGCCAGCTCAAAGCCCCAGGTCAGGCACAGGGCGTGGGCGGCGAAGACGGTCGGGCAGGGGAGACGGTCGACCCGGCGCGCGACCGCGACGAGTCCCGCGAACACCCCCTCGGCCTCGCGTGGTCCCGACAGCGCGGCGAACAGCGAAACGTCCACGCCGCCCGTGACGACGCGGCCCTCGGCGCGGAACAGCACCGCCCGGGGGCGATCGGCCTCCAGGTCGCTGACGGCGGCGTCCAAGCCGTGGGACATGGCCGCGTCGAACAGGTTCAGCGGCGGTGCGTCAAAGGTGACGACCGCCAGGCCATCCTCGCGGCTGACCGACACCACCCCACCCGCTGCGGCGGCGCTCATCGCAGTTGCTGTGCGGCGGCCGCGATCTCGCCGGAATCGCCCGGTGACGGCGTCCACGGCAGCCGCAGGGGATCGCCCTCATAGCGGGGGATCACGTGGATGTGGAAGTGGAAGACCGTCTGCCAGGCGGCCGGTCCGCATGAGTTGAGCAGGTTGACGCCGTCGGCGCCGAGGCGCTCGGACGCGGTCCGCGCCAGCCGCTGGGCCGCGGCCGCGGTGGCCGCGAGGTCCTCGGCGTCGATCTCCAGCAGGTTGGCCGCATGGCGGCGGGGAATGACGAGGGCGTGGCCGCGCGTGGCGGGGTTGATGTCCATGAACGCCACGGTGCGCTCGTCCTCGTCCACGCGCTCGGACGGGATCTCGCCGGCGACGATCTTGCAGAACAGGCAGTCGGGATCTCGGTCGCTCATGGCCGCCAGCTTAGTGGTCGGCCCCTCCAACGTCGTGGTCGGCTGCTCTGCCGTCGGGGCCGGCCGGTCAGCCCTCGTGGTCGGCCGCGATCAGCTGTCGGGCGCGCGCGATCGCCTCCTCGCGCGTGGCCACCTCACCGCTGAAGCTGGCGGCCTCCAGCTCGGCCAGCAGGTCGCCCACCACCGGGCCCGGCTGGATGCCGAGCGCCCGGGCCAGGTCGTCGCCGCGGACGGGTGGGCGGGGCGGATCGACGATCCAGGCCAGCCCCTCGGCCAGCATCTGGCGCGCCAGCTCCATGTGGGTGGCGATCGCCCGCTCGGAGTTGTCGCCGCGCGTGGCCAGCCGGTCGGCGACGCTCAACACGGTGACGTCGACGGCGACCGGCGACGTGGCGTGCAGGTAGTCATAGACGGCGCGGCGGCTGAGCGGCATCTCGTGCACGAGGAAGCCGAGGCGCAGGTGATGGCGAGTGAGCGCCGCGACGTGGTCGCGCAGCCGTTCCGCGGTCCGCAGCCGGGCCAGGATGTCGCTGGCCAGCCGAGCCCCGGACTCATCGTGGCCCATGAACGTGACCCGGCCCTGCGGCGTCACCGCGCGCGTCTGTGGCTTGGCCACGTCGTGCAGCAGCGCGCCGAAGCGCAGGGCCTGGCCCCGGGTCAGGTCGTTGGCCAACGGCTCGGCGAGGAAGCGCACGAGCGCCGCCGTGTCGTCGCCCGCCAGCCGCTCGGGGTCGCGTTCGAGCGCGATCACCTCCGCCAGGACCGAACGGGTGTGATCGGACACGTCGAGGTGGTGAAACCGGCTCTGCTCCACCCCGCGCAGCGCCGCCAGCTCGGGCAGCACCGCGTCGGTCACCCCGATCGCGTCCATCAGCTCGAGGCCCTGAAGGGCCGCGGGGGCGCACACGAGGCGCCGCAGCTCAGCGAACACGCGCTCGGGCGCGACGCCGGTCAGCGCGGGCGCCGCGGCCCGGGCCAGCCCCTGCGTGGCCGTCTCCACGGCGAAGCCCAGCTCGCAGGCCAGGCGGGCCAGGCGCAGCGTGCGCAGCAGGATCGCGCTCGAAGGCCACGGGTGACACCGAGCGCAGCCGGCGGGCGGCGAGATCGTCCAACCCGCCGAAGGGATCGACGTAGCCCACGGAGCCCAGGGGCGCGGCGATGGCGTTGATGGTCAGGTCGCGGCGGCCGAGGTCCTCCTCGATCGTCGCCCCGTTGAGCGGGAGCACATCGACCTGCCAGGTCCGGTCGTGCGCGACGATCCGCCAGGCGCCGAACGCCTCGGAGAGCTCGAAGGCGAAGCCGCCCGCGGCCCGGCCGAGCTCCCGGGCGACGTCGCCCGCCGACCCCGCCGTGGCCACGTCGAAATCCGCGGTCTCGCGCCCCAGAACCCGGTCACGGACGGTGCCGCCGACCAGCCATCCGTCGGGAAGGATCCGGGCGAGCTCGGCGACGGGATCGCTCATGGGACCGGGATCCCGTCGCGGTGGTACCGGCGCGGGACCCGGGCCGAGATCCCGCACAGCACCTCGTGGTTGATGGTGTCCAGACGCTGGGCGATGTCCTCCACGGTCTGACGTTCCTCGCCCGATCGGCCGATGAGGATCGCGCGCGCGCCGACCGCGACCGCGGGGGCGGCGGAACCGAGGTCGGCGGTGATGTTGTCCATGCTCACCGTGCCGACGAGCGGGTAGCGGCGGCCGTCGATCAGCACGTCGCAGTTGTTGGTGAGCCCGCGCCGGACGCCGTCGGCATAGCCGATCGGCATCGTCGCGATCCACGTCGGCTGCGGCGGCGATGAACCGCCGGCCGTAGCCGACGCTGTCGCCGGCCTCGGCGCGCTTGACCGCCGCCACGTAGGTGCTGAGCTCCATGGCCTGCTCGAGCCCGGTGGAGTCGGGGTCCCGGTTCATGGGATCACAACCGTAGAGGGCGATCCCGCAGCGCACCATGTCGAAATGGCTGCCCGGCACGCGCAGCGTCGCCGCGCTGTTGGCGGCGTGGACACACAGCCGTCCGTAGCGCCGCTGGAGCTCGGCGGCAAACCGGGCGAACACCTCAAGCTGAGCCGCGGCGAAGGCGAGGTCCCCGTCCGCTGTCGCCAGATGCGTCATCACGCCGGCGAGCCTGAGTCCGGGCGCCCCGCCGTGGATCGCCTCGGCGACGGCGCGGGCCTCGCCGGCATCGCGCGTGCCCAGCCGGCCCATGCCGCTGTCGAGCTTGACGTGGACGCGGACCGGCCCCCGCCCGCCTGCGGGCGGCGCCGCGGCCGCCAGCTCACGGACGAACCGCTCGTCCCAGGCGACGACCTCGGCGCCCGCGCCCAGCGCCACCGGCAGCTCCTCGGAGCTGACGGCCCCGAGCACCAGAATGGGCGCTGTCAGCCCCGCCGCGCGCAACTCCAGCGGCCTCGCCGGCGGTGGCCACCGCCAGCGTCGTCGCCCCGCCCGCGAGCGCTGCGCGGCCGACGGGGACGGCGCCGTGGCCGGAGGCGTCGGCCTTGACGACGGCGCAGAGCTCGGCGCCCGCATCGAGGCGGCCACGGAGGGCGACCACGTTGCGCTCGATCGCGGCGAGGTCGACGCGGGCCAGTGCGCGCAGTGCCATCCTCAGATCCTGCCTGAGTCGGCGGTCACACCGAGTCGTCGCCGGCCCGCGCCCGGGGCAGCAGGGCGATGACGTCGCCGGCGATCACGCCCTCGGTGCCGATCGTCTGCGCCGCCAGCCGGCCCGCGCGGGCGTGCACGAACACCCCGGCGCAGGCGGCGTGAAACGGGTCCATGCCCTTGCTCAGGTAGGCCCCGATGACGCCCGAGAGCACGTCTCCGGTGCCCGCCGTGGCCAGGGCCGGCGCGCCGCCGCGGCTGACCGCGGCGCGGCCGTCGGGCGCCGCGACGATCGTGTCGTCGCCCTTGAGGAGGACCACCGCGTCGGCGCGGGCGGCCGCGTCGCGCACGCGAGCGCAGGCGATGGGCCGCGATCTCACGGCTGTCGGTCTCCAGCAGACGCGCCAGCTCGCCGGCGTGGGGGGTGAGCACGGTGGCCGCGGGTCGCTCGGCCAGCGCCTCCAGCCGCCCCTCGTGGGCGTTGAGACCGTCGGCGTCGAGCAGCAGGGGGACCGCGACCGCGGCGGCGAGCTTGCGCGCCAGCTTGGACGTCCCCGGCTTGCGGCCGAGGCCCGGTCCGAGCACGAACGCGTCGGCGCGCTCGGTGCGCTCCAGCGCCACCTCGAGCGCGGGCTGGGTCAGCGTGCCCTCCTTGTCGGGGAGTGGGACCGTCATGACCTCGAGCAGCCGCTGCTCGAAGACGACGTTCAGCGACGCGGGGACGAGCGCGGTCACGTACCCCGCCCCGGCGCGCATGGCGGCCTCGGCGGCCATGCAGGGGGCACCGGTGAGGCCGGTGGACCCTCCGCAGACGAGCACCGCCCCGGCGGCGAACTTGGTGGCATCGTGGGCACGGTGCGGCACCCCGTCGAGCACGGCGGGCGCGATCAGGCCCACCGAGGGGGTCGACCGGCGGCCCATCGGGGATGCCGATGTCGATGACCGTGACCGTCACCGGCGTGCGCCTTGCCCGGGTTGATCCACAGCCCCGGCTTGGCGGCGTGGAAGGTCACGGTGGCATGCGCCCGCACCGCGTCGCCGAGCGACTCGCCGGTGGACGCGTCCACACCGCTGGGCACGTCGCAGGCGAAGACCATCGCATCGCCGGCGGCGTCGTTGATCGCGGCGATCGCCGAGCGCGCCGGTTCGCGCGGCTCCCCGCTGAAGCCGGTCCCGAGGATGGCGTCCACCATCGCCGCCGCGCCGTAGAGCACGCCGGCGTCGAACGGCCCGGACTCGACGTGCGCCGGTCCGGGCAGGCGGTCGAAGTTGACCCGTGCATCGCCGCTGCAGCTCCGCCCCGGGCGCGAGCAGCAGCACGTCGACCTCGCGGCCGGCGCTCGCGCAGCAGGCGGGCCGCGACGAGCCCGTCACCGCCGTTGTTGCCCTTGCCCGCGACCACGACGATCCGGCCCTCGGGCACCCGATGGCCGACGGCTTGCGCCAGGCCGGCCCCGGCGCGCTCCATCAGCTCCAGCGACGGGATGCCGCGGTCGCCGATCGCCCACGCGTCGGTGGCGCGCTGCTGTTCGGCGTCGGGCAGGCCCTCCAGCCAGTCGGGCAGCGCGCTGGGCAGGGTGTCGTCAGTCATGAGGTGCGGCGATCGCCACCGCGCCGGCCTCGCTGCGCGTGTGCGTCAGCGAGATCCGCACGCTGACCCCGAGCTCGCGCCGCGCGCGCTCGGCGGCTCCGTGCAGGGTCACCTGCGGCGGCCCACCCGCCGAGGTCACCTCGATGTCGCGAAAGCTCCAGGCCTCCAGCCTGAGCGCCTTGGCCACGGCCTCCTTGGCACAGAAGCGCGCGGCGAGGTGCTGGCCGGGGCGCGCCGCGATGCCGCGTAGGCGCGCTCGGCGTCGGTGAACAGCCGTACGGCGAGCCGGGGCCGCCGCTCGAGCGCCCGCTCCAGGCGCTCGATCTCCAGCAGATCGATCCCGACCGAGAGCGGCGGCTCGCCCACCCGTCACTCGACCGTGACGGTCTTGGCCAGGTTGCGCGGCTGGTCGACGTTGAGGCCGCGCAGCCGGGCGATGTGGTAGGCCAGCAGCTGGAGCGGGATCACCGCCAGCAGCGGCGCCAGCATCGAGTCGGTGCGGGGTACCCGGATCACCTCGTCGGCGTGCTCGGCGATGGTCTCATCGCCCTCGGTGGCCACGGCGATGACGCGCGCCCCGCGGGCCCGAACCTCCTGGATGTTGGAGATGACCTTCTCCAGCACCGGCGACTCGGTGGCCACGACCACCACCGGCGTGTTCTCGTCCAGCAGGGCGATCGGGCCCGTGCTTCATCTCCCCCGCCGCGTAGGCGTCGGTGGCGATGTAGGAGATCTCCTTGAGCTTCAAAGCTCCCTCCAGCGCCATCGGGAGCCCGATGTGGCGCCCCAGGTACAGGAAGAATCCGGCCTGGTGATGGGCCTTGGCGATGGCCTCGACGCCGCCGACGTCGCGGTCCAGGAGCTCGGCGATCATGTGCGGCAGACGCTTGAGGTCTGAGATCGGCGGCTTGAGCTGGGCGCGGTCCATCACCTCGCGGACCTCCGCGAGCCGGAGCGCCAGCAGATACATCACCGTGATCTGGCTCACGAACGTCTTGGTCGCCGCCACGCCGATCTCGAGACCGGCACGCGTGTAGAGGACCCCGTCGGCCTCGCGGGTGATCTGGGCCCCCATCACGTTGGTGACCGCCAGCACCGCCGCGCCCTTGGCCCGGGCCGTGCGCATGGCGGCCAGCGTGTCGGCGGTCTCGCCGGACTGCGAGATCCCGATGACCAGGTCGTCGGGGCCGACGACCGGATCGCGGTAGCGGTACTCGGAGGCGATGTCGACCTCGACCGGGACGCGGGCCCAGTGCTCGATCGCGTAGCGGCCGATCAGGCCGGCGTGGTAGGCGGTGCCGCAGGCGACGATGACCACCCGGCGGATGCGCCGCAGCAGCGCGTCGTCGATCGGGGGGCCGCGCAGATCCCCGAGGTCCACACCCCACCCGCGGGCGGCGCGCTCGCCGATGGTCTCGGCCACGGCGTCGGCCTGCTCGTGGATCTCCTTGAGCATGAACGTCTCGAAGCCCTGCTTCTCCGCCGTGTCGGCATCCCAGTCGATCTCCACGACGTCGTGCTCGACCGGCTCGCCGCCGGCGGTGTAGAACTCGGTCCCCTCCGGGCGCAGCACGACGAGCTCGTCGTCGCCGATGTACTGCACGTGGCGGGTCTCGCGCAGGAACGCCGGGATCGCCGAGGCGATGAAGGTCTCCCCGTCACCGCGCCCGACGATCAGCGGGCACTCCTTGCGCGCGCCGACGAGGACGCCGGGCTCCCGGGCGGTGAGCGCGACGAACGCGTAGTGGCCGCGCAGCTCGGCGTAGGCGGCGCGCACGGCGTCCAGCAGGTCGCCGTCGTAGTGGTGGGCGACGAGGTGGGCGATCACCTCGGCGTCGGTCTCCGAGGTGAAGACGGCCCCCTCCTCGACCAGGCGGACCTTGAGCGCGATGTAGTTCTCCACGATCCCGTTCACGACGATGTGAACGCTGTCGGTGGTGTCGTAGTGCGGATGGGCGTTCTCCTCGGTCACGCGGCCGTGCGTGGCCCAGCGGGTGTGGGCGATGCCCGTCCCCGGGACCGGCCGCTCGGCGACCGCGACCGTCGAGCCCTCGTCGGCACCGGCGGCCTCGTCGCGCCGAGCGATGGCGCTGCGCAGCGCGGACAGGTTGCCCACCGCACGCACGGCGTCGACCCGGTCTCCCTCCAACACGCTGATGCCGGCGCTGTCGTAGCCGCGATATTCGAGTTTCTCGAGCCCCTCCATCAGCAGGGGCCGGACCTTTCTGGGACCGACGTAGCCGACGATTCCGCACATATTGCGATTCCTCCAGGGGTAGCGCTGCCCAGGACCCAGGCCGGTCGCCTGCCCGTCCGGTCGGGCTTGAGGGCAGAGAAGGAGCT
Source organism: uncultured Solirubrobacteraceae bacterium (assembly GCA_963764125.1). GTDB lineage: Bacteria > Actinomycetota > Thermoleophilia > Solirubrobacterales > Solirubrobacteraceae > Palsa-465. Next base: position 43,234 of record CAVXRR010000033.1, on the reverse strand, counting down.
CCGATGTTAACGGCCCGCGGCGGCTGTCTCGGCTACTCGCCGGCCAGGATCGTCTTCACGACCGCGCTGAGCCGCCCGCAGACATCGTCGGTCTCGCGCACCGAGGGCGCCTCCACCATGACGCGGATGAGCGGCTCGGTGCCCGACGCGCGCACCAGCACACGCCCTCGGCCCGACAGCGCCGACTGCTCGCGATCGATCGCGTCGCCCAGGGCGGGGGCCTCCATCGCCGAGGTCAGCGTCCGGCGATCGACGGCCCGGATGTTGACCAGCCGCTGGGGCAGCTTGTCCATGGCCCCGCGGTCGCGCAGATCGCGGCCGTGGAGCGCCTCGAGCGTGAGCAGGGCGCTGGCGATGCCGTCGCCGGAGGGGCCGAAGCCCAGCTCGATGATGTGGCCCGACTGCTCTCCGCCCAGCGCCCAGCCGCGCCGGCGCAACTCGTCGAGCACGTAGCGGTCGCCGACGGCGGTCACCGCCACCTCCACCCCGGCCGCGCGCATGGCGCTGTGGAAGCCGTAGTTGGTCATCACGGTGACCGCGACGCCGCCGCCGGGCAGACGATCGCTGGCGTGCAGGTGCAGCGCGGCCAGCGCCACCAGCTCGTCGCCGTCGACGACCCCGCCGTCGCCGTCGATGGCCATGACCCGGTCCCCGTCGCCGTCGAAGGCGAAGGCCACCTCAAAGCCGCCGGCGCGGGTGCGCTCGATGACCGCATCCAGGTGGGTGGAGCCGCAGCCGTCGTTGATGTTGCGCCCGTCGGGCTCGTCGGCCATCGTCTCCACGTCGGCGCCCAGGCGCCGGAAGATCTCCGGGGCGGCTCGGAACGTCGCGCCGTTGGCGCAGTCCAGGAGGATGCGCCGGCCGGTGAGGTCAAGCCCGGCAAACCGGGTGTGCAGCGCCCGCAGGTAGTCCTCCAGCGCCCCGTTGAGGCGGCGCACGCGCCCGATCTGGGCGGGCACCGCGGGCGTCTGCTCCAGGGCCGCCTCGATCTCGTGCTCGGTGTCGTCGTCGAGCTTGAAGCCATCGGCGGCGAACAACTTGATCCCGTTGTCCTCGAAGGGGTTGTGCGAGGCCGAGATCACCGCCGCCAGCGCCAGCTCGTGGCGGCGCACGAGCAGCGGAGCCGCCGGGGTGGGCAGCACCCCGCCCAGCACCGCATCGCCGCCGGCCGCGGTCACCCCGGCCGAGATCGCGGACTCCAGCATCTCCCCGGACTCGCGCGTGTCACGGACGATCAGCACCTGAGCTCGCCCGTTCTGGGCGGAGCCCGGCGGGGCCTCGTATCGATCGACGGCGGCCCGCGCCAGCTTGAGCGCCAGCTCAGCGGTCAGGAAATCACCGGCACGGCCCCGAACACCGTCGGTGCCAAAGAGCTGGCGCGCCATCGGGCGACGTCAGCGCTTGGAGAACTGCGGGCGCTTGCGCGCCTTCTTGAGGCCGGCCTTCTTGCGCTCCTTGACCCGCGGGTCGCGCGTGAGGAACCCGCGCCGCTTCAGCTCGCCGCGCAGGTTGGGGTCGGCCTCCAACAGAGCGCGCGAGATCCCGTGCCGCAGGGCTCCCGCCTGCGCGGCCACGCCGCCACCGTGCATCCGCGCCACGACGTCCATGCGGGACTCGTAGCCGACCGCCTCCAGCGGCTGGCGGATGATGCGCTGGAGCGTCTCACGAGGAAAGTAGTCGTCAAGACCCTTGCCGTTGATGGCGTAGGTGCCGCTGCCCGGCTTGAGGATGACGCGGGCCACGGCCGTCTTGCGCTTGCCGGTGGCGGTGTAGCGAGCCCCGGCGGCAAGGTCGATGGCCGCGTCGGCGATCGGCTGGGCCACGTGGTCGGAGTCCTGCTCCTGCTCGCGGGCGGCGGCCTCTTCGGCCGCGGCCTCGGCGGCGGCGCGCGCCTCCGCGTCGAGGAACTCGTCGCTCTCGGAGACGATGTCGGGGATGAGGTCGGCGCCGGGGATCTCGGGGCGCTGGCGCGGAGTGACCTCCCCCTCGTCCTCGTCCTCGTCGGACTCGGTCGCGGCCTGCGGCTGCTCGGCCGCGGCGGCGCCTCAGCGGCTGCAGCGGCTCCGCAGCGGCGGCGGGCTCCGCAGCGGCAGCGGGCTCCGCAGCGGCAGCGGGCTCCGCGACGGCTCGGGGGCTGCGGCAGACTCTGCGGCGGGCTCGGGGCTGCAGCGGGCTCCTCGGCCTCCGCGACGGGCTCGGGGGCGGCTCGGGCTCTGCGGCGGGCTCGGCGCGGCTCGGGCTCGGCGGCCTCCGCGACGGGCTCGGGGTCGCCTCAGGTTCTGCGGCGGGCTCGGGCTCGCCGGCGGGCTCGGGCGCCTGGCGCGGCGGGCTCCTCCGCGCTCTCGGCGGGAACCTCCTCGGCGGCAGCCTCCTGGTCGTCGGGGCGCTGCTCGTCCTCGGGATGCTCTGCGTCGCTCACTGCGAAATCTCCATCGGTTGCGGCTGCTGGGCGGCGTGCGGATGCTCGGGACCGGCGTAGACCTTGAGCTTGGTGATCTGCCTGCGCGCCAGCCGGTTGCGCGGGAGCATGCCCTTGACGGCGAGTCGGATGACCTCTTCGGGCCGGCGCTCCAGCATGTCGTTGAGCGAGCGGGACTTCAGCCCGCCCGGATAGCCCGAGTGGCGGTAGTACATCTTGGCGGCGCGCTTGTTGCCCGTCACCGCGATCTTCTCGGCGTTGACCACGATCACGAAGTCGCCGGTGTCGATGTGGGGCGTGTACGTCGGCTTGCGCTTGCCGCGCAGCGCGTCGGCGATCTGGGTCGCCAGCCGCCCGAGGGTCTGGCCGTCGGCGTCGACGAGCAGCCAGTTGCGCTCGCGGTCGGTGGGTTTGGCTACGTAGGTCTTCATGGCACGCATCGGTCGCGCGGTCGCTCGCGCAACAGGCCGACGATGATAGCCAGATCCTCCGGCGGAGCGTGACCGGCCGGGATCATGAGAAAAACGGGTAGAGAACTCACAAATCCGCGCCAGAGGTGCTGTCGGCGTGTGCCATGGGGCCGGACAGCGGCACAAGGCGCGCCCGCCTGAGGCCCCGCCTACCCTGTAGACGTGCCCGTCACGCTGACGCTTCGCCGGCTCGGCTACCGCATCGCCTACCGCGTGCTCCAGGTGTTCTGGTTCGTGCCCGGCCCCGCAAGCACGGCGTCAAGTGCCTGGTCACCTGCCGTGACCGGGTGCTGCTCGTGCGCCACACCTACGGCACCCGGGCCTGGGACGTCCCGGGCGGCGCGATCAAGCGCCGCGAGGCGCCCGCTGCCGCCGCCCGCCGGGAGATGAGCGAGGAGCTGGGCCTCAACGGCGCCGACTGGACGCGGATCGGCGAGGTTCACGGCCCGCCACACCGCCGGCGCGACACGATCCACTGCTTTCGCGCCGAGCTGCTGCGAGCCGGCGCTGACGATCGACCGCGGCGAGCTGGCCGCCGTCGACTGGTTCGCGCGCAGTGCGCTGCCCGAGGACCTCGCGCCCTACGTGCGGCTCGGTGATCGCCCGCGCGCCCGGCCTCGGCGCCGAGCCGAGCCGGCTGCGGCTCAGCCGGCGCTACTCCCACTCGATCGTGCCCGGCGGCTTGGAGGTGATGTCGAGCACCACCCGCCCCACCGGGCGGATCTCGTTGATCATCCGCGACTGGCGATCTGCTCCAGCAGGTCGTAGGGCAGCCGCGCCCAGTCGGCGGTCATGGCGTCGTCGCTGGTGACCGCGCGGATCGCGATGACGTTGCCGTAGGTCCGCTCGTCGCCCTGAACGCCGACGGTGCGGATGTCGGGCAGGACGCAGAACGACTGCCACAGCTCCCGGTACAGGCCGGCCCGGCGGATCTCCTCCTGGAGGATCGCGTCGGCCTCGCGCAGGATGTCCAGGCGCTCCCTGGTGGCCTCGCCGCCGACGACGCGGATGGCCAGGCCCGGGCCCGGGAAGGGCTGGCGCCAGACGAGACGCTCGGGGAGGCCCAGCTCCGCGCCCACCGCGCGCACCTCGTCCTTGAACAGGGCGCGCAGCGGCTCGACCAGCTCGAACTCCAGGTCCTCGGGCAGGCCGCCGACGTTGTGGTGGGACTTGATCGTGGCCGCGCCGGTGCCCCCGCCGGACTCGATCACGTCGGAGTAGAGCGTGCCCTGGACCAGGAACTCCACGTCGTCGAGCTTGGCGGCCTCCTCCTCGAACACGCGGATGAACTCGGCGCCGATGATCTTGCGCTTGCGCTCGGGGTCGCTGACGCCCGCTGAGCTTGTCCAGGAAGCGGTCCTCGGCGTCGACGGCCACCAGCGGGACCTTGAAGTGGTCGCGGAACGCCGCGACCACCTGCTCACCCTCGTTCTTGCGCATCAGGCCGTGATCGACGAACACGCAGGTCAGCCGGTCCCCGATCGCCCGGTGCACGAGCAGCGCGGCCACGCGAGGAGTCCACGCCGCCCGACAGCCCGCAGATGGCCCGCCCGTCGCCCACCTGGGCCCGGATGCGCGCGATCTGGTCCTCGATGACCGAGGCGGCGCTCCAGCCCCGGTCACAGCCGCAGATGTCGGCTGAGGAAGTTGGTGAGAACCTGCTGCCCGTAGGGGGTGTGGACGACCTCGGGGTGAAACTGGATCCCGTAGACGCCCCGCTCGGCCGACTCGAAGGCGGCCACCGGCGAGGCGGTGGAGGCGGCCAGCGCGGCGAAGCCCGGCGGCGGCGAGAACACGGTGTCGCGGTGAGACATCCAGCACGTCTGCTCGGCGGGCGTGCCGGCCAGCAGCCGCCCCGGCTCTGACGACGGTGAGCTGCGAGCGCCCGAACTCCCCCACCTCGGCGCCCTGGACCTGGCCGCCCAGCTCCAGCGCGATGAGCTGCATGCCGTAGCAGATGCCGAGCACGGGAACGCCCGAGCTCCAGCAGCGCGGGCTCCAGCGGCGGCGCGCCGTCGGCGTACACCGACGCCGGGCCACCGGACAGGATCACGCCCTTGGGCCGGCGGCGGGCCACCTCGGCCGCGCCCACGTGATGGGGCAGCAGCTCGGAGAACACCCCGCATTCGCGCACGCGGCGGGCGATCAGCTGCGAGTACTGCCCGCCGTAGTCGAGCACCACCACCTCGTCGGTGGCGGCGCGCACCTCCTCCAGCCCGTCGTCGGCCGGCGCCCCGCGGACCTCGCGCAGACTCCTCGAGGGCGTCGAGCGCGGCGGCCGGGGACCGCAGCGAGCGGCCTGCCCCGTCATGATCGGCGGCTTGTTCGGAGCCCGCAGCATGCCGACATCACCGACCGCCGCGGCCGCCGGCTGCCCGCGCCCATGCCGACGCCCTGCTCGCGCTGCATCTGCTTGCCCTCCGTCTGCAGCGCGGGAGCGACCATCAGCTCGGCGCGGTTGAACTCGGCGATGTCCCGGTATCCGCAGGTGGCCATCGACGTGCACAGGCCGCCCATCAGGTTGAAGGTGCCGTCGTTCTCACGCGCCGGGCCCTTGATGATCTCCTCCAGCGTGCCGTTCTGCTTGGTGGCCGACGCGGGTGCCACGCGGCAGCGTCGGGTGGAACGTGGCCATGCCCCAGTTGTAGCCTCGCCCGGGCGCCTCGTAGGCGCGGGCCAGGGCCGAGCCGAGCATCACCGCGTCGGCGCCGCAGGCGATCGCCTTGGCGATGTCACCGCCGTTGCGCATGCCGCCGTCGGCGATGACCTTGACGTAGTCACCGGTCTCCAGCATGTGCTGGGAGCGCGCGGCGGCGACGTCGGCGATCGCCGTGGCCTGCGGGACACCGATCCCCAGCACCCCGCGCGTGGTGCAGATCGCGCCCGGGCCGACCCCGACGAGCACGCCGGCGGCGCCGGTGCGCATGAGGTGCAGACCCGTGTGGTAGGAGGCGCAGCCGCCCACGACGACCGGCGTCGGCGCCAGCTCGCGGATGAACTCCTTGAGGTTCAGCGGCGGACGGCTCTCATCGCGCGAGACGTGCTCGGCGGAGACCACCGTGCCCTGGATGACCAGGATGTCGAGCCCGGCCTCCAGCGCCGTCCTCATAGTGCGTGCGCACCTTCTGCGGGGTCAGCGACGCGGCGGCGACCACGCCGTGGGCCTTGATCTCCTCGATGCGCCTGGCGATCAGCTCCGGCTTGACCGGCTCGCGGTAGATGTCCTGCATCTCCCGCGTGGCGATGTCGGGCGAGAAACTGGCGATCCGCTCGAGCTGCGTCTCGGCGTCCTCGTAGCGGCAGTAGATGCCCTCGAGGTTCAGGACGGCCAGGCCGCCCAGCTTGCCGATCAGGCCGGCGGTGTCCGGCGAGACGACGCCGTCCAGCGCCGCGGCCAGCAGCGGCAGCTCGAAGCGATACGGACCCAGGGTCCAGGAGATGTCGACATCGTCAGGGTCGCGCGTGCGTCGTGAAGGGACGATGGCGATGTCGTCGAACCCGTATGCGCGGCGAGCCTTCTTTCCGCGACCGATCTCTACTTCCATTCACGCATCCTAGAACTCGCGGCGGACGATTCAGCGAGGCGATGGCGGCTGCCTCGGGGAGGTCGATCCTAGCAGTGGGAAATCGCCCTCCAGACGGGGTCGCGGGGCGATTAAGAGCGGAGGTTGCGGAGTCGCCAGGACCGGCGGGTCAGCCGATCTCGGCGCCGATCTCCACGCGCTCGGACTCGACCTCACCCAGCAGCCGGTCGACCCGCGCCGCATCCAGGATGCCCGGCCCCGAAGTGCAGCGTGGACTCGGCCCCGCAGGCCACCCCGAAACGCAGGCACTCGGCCGGATCGCGGTCGCAGTAGCGCGCGCAGACGTAGCCGGCCAGGAACGCGTCGCCCGGAGCCGACCGCCGACCGCGCCTCCTGCTCGGCGATCCGCACCCGGTACAGGACAGGCGACCCGGCCTCGAAGATGCGGGCGTAGCAGCCGTCCGAGACGGTCATGATCGCCTCGTGGGCGCCCAGCCGCGTCATCTCGACCACCGCCTGGGCCCGGTCGTCGGCGTCGTTGAACTCGTGGCCGACGAGCTCCTCGGCCTCCAGCTCGTTGGGCGAGACGATGTCGGGCTCGGCCCGCATCGACAGCCGCAGCGGCTCGCCGTCGGTGTCGATCATGGTGGTCACGCCCAGGCGCCGGACCTCGCGGATGAGCGAGAAGTAGATGTCGGTCTCGATCCCCCGGGGCAGGCTGCCCGCGAACACGCAGATGCTCGCCCCCTGGGCCAGGTACAGGAGCTTCTCGCGGAACAGCTCCAGCTCCTGGGCCGAGACCGCCGGGCCGCGCTCGTTGATCTCGGTCTGCAGCCCGGTGGTGGGATCGAGCACCGCGGTGTTCGTGCGCGACTCGTCGCCGATCCGGACGAAGTCGTTGAGGATCGACTCGTCGTTGAGCGCCTCGACGATGCGGCTGCCGGTCGGACCGCCGGCGAAGCCGGTCGCGATCACCGGCTGGCCCAGGCGCTTGATCGCGCGGGCGATGTTGACGCCCTTGCCGCCCGGCATCGTCGTCTGATCGACGGTGCGGTGGCGGCGCCCCGGGGTGAAGCTGGGAACCTCGAGCGTCTTGTCCATCGCGGCGTTGAGCGTGACGGTGATGATCATGTCGCCTCCAGTTCCCTACCCCGTCGATCGGTGCGCCGACGCCGACGTACGTTACGCAGGAGCAGCGCCGCGCCCGCGGCGGCGGCCAGAATCACCACCAGAGTCAGGGGCCGGGTGACGAATCGCGCGGCCCGCGTCAGACCGCTCACCGCCGCGAGCCGGCGGGTCAGCACGAGCGGGATGCGCGCCAGGACGCGGCGGCCGTCGGTGACCGTGGCGGTGCCGACGACCGACTCGGCCGGCAGCGGTCCGACGAGTTGATGGGGACCTGGACCGCCACGCGCAGCGGGGCCGAGCGCGGGAGGATGCGCGAGTAGCCCGCCGCCGCTGCCACCGAGGGGCGCTGGCTCGGCTGATCCTTGACGGTGGGCCGGGCCATGAGCTGGCCCTTGCGCACTGGCGTCCAGACCCGGAAGTCGGCCCCGTAGTCGAGCAGCGCCAGCGTGTTGGCGTCCCGCGATGTCTCTGAGTCGGTCCCGAGGACGGCACTGATCAGCGCCATTCCCCCTCTGTGCCCCGACGCGACCAGGACGTAACCCGCATTCAGCGTGTGGCCGGTCTTGACGCCGTCGATCCACGGGTACCGGCCGACCAGGTCGTTGCGGTTGGTCACGAACCGGACGTGGCTGCCCGAGTACAGGGTCGGCCCGCGGCAGCGCGACGATGCGGGCGAAGTAGGCGCTGTGGCTCAGGTCGTAGTCCGCGAGCTTGACCAGATCCGCGGCCGTGGAGTAGTTGCCCGGGGTGTCGAGCCCGATCGGCGTCGCGTAGTGCGTGTGGCGCAGCCCGAGCTTGCGGGCCTCGGCGTTCATCATCGCCACGAAGCGCGCCACCGAGCCGTGGCCGACGTTGAAGGCCAGGTCCTCGGCGGCGTCGTCGGCGGAGGGCAGCATCAGCGCGAGCAACAGGTCGTGCACGCTCATGCGCTCGCCGGGGGCGAGACCGATCTGGGAGTCGACCGCGGCCGAGGTGTAATCGTTCTGCACGAAGGTGGCCGACAGCTTGTGGACGTGCTCCAGGACGATGAGGGCGGTCATCAGCTTGGTGGCGGAGGCGATCGCGACGCGCTTCTGAGCGTTGACGCCGTAGAGCAGCTGATGCGTCGGCGGGCGCATACAGCGCCGCCGCGCTCACCGCCAGGGCCGGCGGCGTCTGCGCCGCGGCGACGGCCGGGGCAAGGCCCAGGAGGCCCATGCCGCACGCCGCCGTCGCGATCACCCGCGCAGCGATGCGACGGCTCAACGCCTCAGCCTCAGCCGCTGCCCTGTCTGCAGGCTGTTCGGGTTCGCCGACAGGGACGCGTTGAGCGTCGTCAGGACGGACACCGGGACGTGCGTGCGCGACGAGATCGTGCCCAGGGTGTCCCCGGACCTGACGATGTAGTACTTGGGCAGGCGGCGGTGTTTGTGCGGCTTGTGCGCAGCGCCGTTGGCGAGCGTAGAGGTCCCGGAATGGGAGATGGTCGTGGTGTGGTGCACAAGCGTTGAGTGCACGATCAGGTAAACGCCGACTCCCACCGCAGCGAGTGCGATCGGCGCCAAGAAGCGCGCGATTTTAGCCACCATCCCAGGCCGATCATACTGGTGGCCCCGACGGTCATCCCGCGACGGGATGACCCCAGGATCGAGGGCCCGGGCTAGGCGTACAGGCCCCAGATGAGCTCGCGCAGCCGTGCCGCCTCGGCGTGCGCGCGGGCCGCCGGAGTGCCTGCGCCGTCGCGCTCGAAGGCGTAGACGATGGCACGCGAGGCCGAGACCAGGCCGCCCGCAGGACCGGGGGCGAAGGCCGGGGCAAGATCGCGGCCGCTCGCGCCCTGCGCGCCGATGCCGGGCAGCAGCCAGACGGCATGGGGCATCAGCGCGCGCAGCGCCTCGAGCCGCTCAGGCGCGGTGGCCCCGGTGACGGCTCCGACGTCGGACAGTCCGGCCTCGCCCACGCCGGGCCGGCCCAGCTCGTCGATCATCCGGGCCAGCGCCTCGCTGACCGTGCCGCCTGCGGCGAGCTCGCGGTCCTGGATGTCCGCCGCGCCGGGGTTGGAGGTGCGAACCAGCGCGAACAGGCCGGCGCCGCGCTCGCGTGCCGCCTCGATGAGCGGGGCCAGCGAATCGCGCCCGAGCAGCGGGCTCACGGTGAGCGCATGCGCGCCGAGCCCCTCGACCTCGCCGAAGGGCGTCGGCGTGGCCGCGAAGAACGCCTGCGCGTAGGCGCGCGCCGAGATGTCGATGTCGCCGCGCTTGGCGTCGGCGATCACCACCAGGCCCCGCTGCGCGGCGTCGTGCATGACCTCGCGCAGCGCCGCCCACCCCGGTGCGCCCAGCCGTTCGAAGCACGCCACCTGGGGCTTGACCGCGACGCACTGGTCAGCGGCGGCGTCGAGCACCAGCCGGCAGTGCGCCGCGACCGCACGGGCGGCCCGCTCGGCGGCGCCGGGCGGGTCGGGGGGCGGGGCGGGCCGGGCGGGCGGATCTGGTCCGCCCGCCAGTTCCAGCGCCTCGGGCCAGAGACGAGCAGGATCGGGATCCAGCCCCAGGACGATCTGCGATCGCCTGCGCTGGACGCAGCCGGCGAGCTCGGTCGCCGAAGCCGGTTCGTTCAGCGTGGCCGGAGAACGGCCGGCCCATCTGCAGGGGTGCCGCGTCCGCGGCGGTCTGCGGTCCTTCGGCCACGCGCCTCCGCGGCTAGTGGAAGGCCACTAGTTGACGGCCTTCTTCAGCGCGGCGCCCGCGGTGAACTTCGGGACCCGCGAGGCAGCGATCTGGATCTTCTCGCCGGTGGCCGGGTTACGGCCCTCGCGTGCACTGCGGTCAGAGACGCTGAACTTGCCAAATCCGGAGAACACAACGTCGCTGCCGCGCTTCAGTGCGCCCTCGATCGTCTCGAGCATGGCGTCGACGGCGTCGCCGGCATCCTTCTTGCTCAGCCCGGCCCGGTCGGCTACCTGGTCCACGAATTCAGATTTGGTCACTTGCTCCTCCTTCTACTTTGGTAGGAAACAGCGACGCTAACACGGTCAACGGACACCCGATGTCCGCCCGGAAGCGTGCGCGGCCCCATTCTGGCCGCGATTCCGGCGGAAAAACCACGCCGCGCCGGTGTTTTTCCGCAATTTGCGAGAATCCGTCGACGACATACCGGGTGCCCAAGCAGCGCAGCCGTCCTGGCCGGAGGCCAGAATACCCCTATGGATGTTGATGACAGCACCGTGAATCTTGGTCGCGCCGCCTGGCTGGTGACCGTGGTCGCCTGCCTGGTGGCCGTCCTCATCCTCATCCTCAACGGCTACTTACGGCTACGCCGGCGTGACGCTGGCCGTCGCCATCTCGGCGGGCATCAACCTGCTCTAGCCACCGTCACGGCGCCTCGGGCAGCCACGCCAGCAGCTCGGCGATCGCCCGGGCGCGGTGGCTGACGGCGTCCTTCTCCGCGTCGGTCAGCTCCGCCATGGTGCGCCCGTCGAAGTCGCCGTCGGGCAGGAACGCCGGGTCATAGCCAAAGCCGCGTGAGCCACGGGCCCGATCGGCCAGCCGTCCCGGTGCAGTACCCGAAGAACACGCGCTCGGTGGCCCCGGCGGGATCGACGTAGGCCAGCGCGCACACGTAGCGCAGGGCGCTGCCCGCGGGCGCCTCGGCCATCAGCTTGGCCAGGTTCTCCTCGTCGGTGGCCTGCGGGCCCGCGTAGCGGGCCGAGCGCACGCCGGGGCGGCCGTCGAGCGCCGCGGCCTCGATCCCGGAGTCGTCGGCGATGGCGACCCGGCCCGTGGCCCGCGCGGCGGCACGCGCCTTGGGCAGCGCGTTATCGACGAAGGTGTCGCCGTCCTCGGGCGGCAGCGTGACCTCGTCGGGCAGCGCGACGACGGCGATCTCGGCCGGCGCCAGCAGGCGGTTGAACTCCCGCAGCTTGTGCGCGTTGCGGGTCGAGAGGAGCAGCGAGCGCGGCGTGGCCACTAGTGATCGCTCACCTGGACAGGCACTACGCGGCGTTCTGGAGGGCGCGCAGATCGTCGATACCGCCCGCGGCGAGGGCCAGCAGGTCGTCCAGATGCGCGCGCGAGAGCGGCGTGCGCTCGGCCGTGGCCTGCACCTCGACCAGCCCGCCGTCGCCCGTCATCACGACGTTGGCGTCGACCTCGGCCGTCGAGTCCTCGGAGTAGTCGAGGTCGAGCAGCGCCACCCCGCCGACCATGCCGCACGAGACCGCCGCGACCGACCCCGTGAGCGGGACCTTGCCCAGCTTCCCCCGCTCCACCAGCCCCTCGCAGGCCAGGCGCAGCGCCACCATCCCGCCGGTGATCGAGGCGCAGCGGGTGCCCGCCGTCGGCCTGGAGCACGTCGCAGTCGACGTAGATGGTGCGCTCGCCGAGCGCCTCGAAGTCGATCACTCCGCGCAGCGAGCGGCCGATCAGCCGCTGGATCTCCACCGTGCGCCCGTCGGGGCGGCCCTTGGTCACGTCGCGCTGCTTGCGCTCCCCCGTCGACGCCGGGAGCATCCCGTACTCGGCGGTGACCCACCCGCGTCCGGCGCCCGTCATCCACCGCGGCACGCTCTCCTGCACTGAGGCGGTGCAGATGACGCGCGTCTCCCCCATCGAGATCAGCGCCGAGCCGGCGGCGGTGCGCACGAAGCCCGGCTCGATCGTGGCGGGCCGCAGTTGCGACGGGGTGCGACCGTAGCTGCGCTCGACGCTCATGCCGCCACTCCGGTGCCGAGCTCGACCCCGACGACCTCGCCCAGCGGCATCTGCAAGAAAGCGCGTGCCCAGTGCCTGGAAGGCGGTGACATCGCCGGTGCAGCGGAAGCGGTAGCTGCCCTCGCCCGCACGCGGGTTGAGCAGCGCCGCGCCGGGCCAGGGCGCGCTCGACGCTGCGCGCCACGCCGGCGCCGGAGGTGATGAGCCGCACGTGGCGTCCGAGGATGCGCTGGAGCATCGGCGCCACCAGCGGGTAGTGCGTGCAGCCGAGGATCACGGTGTCCACGCTCGGCCGCGCGCAGCGGCGCGCAGTAGCCGCGCACGGTCTCGACGGTCTCCTCGTCGAAGAGCAGGCCACCCTGGATGATCGGGGCCAGGTCCGGGCACGCCACCGCCTCGAGGTGCACGTGGCGGTCGGCCGCCCACACCGCGCGCTCGTAGGAGCCGCTGGCAACGGTGGCGGGCGTGGCCAGCAGCCCGATCCGCCCGTTGTGGCTGTGCGCGACCGCGAGCTGGGTGGCCGGCGCCACGACCCCGATCACGTCGACGTCGAGGGCGGGCGGGTGCGCGGGGCCGGCTCTCCAGATGACGCTGAAGCGTCACCAGGGCGGCCGAGCTGGCGGCGTTGCATGCCACCACCAGCAGCTTGGCGCCGAGCTTCGAGGAGATGGTCGGCGATCTCGACCGCGAACGCCTGCAGCTCGGACTGGCTGCGCTGGCCGTAGGGAAAGCGTGCCGTATCGCCCAGGTAGACGTAGTCCTCGCCGGGCAGCGACACGAGCAGCTCGTGCAGCACGGTGAGGCCGCCGACGCCCGAGTCGAACACGGCCACGGGAAGCTCCGCGGGTCCGGACACGGTGACCATGGTGCCAAAGGCCGCGGCTGCGTAGTGCGTCCGCCCCGGCCCACTAGATTCGCGCCACCGATGCGCGCGCTGATCGTCACCAACATGTACCCGTCGCCCGCCCGTCCGGCCCTGGGCAGCTTCGTCGCCGACCAGGTGGCGGCGCTGCGGCGCACCGGCGAGGCCGAGGTCGAGGTGTTCCCGTTCGCGCCCGGCGCCTACGTGGCCGCGGCGCGCGCGTTGCGGGCGCGCCACCGCCGCGACCGGTTCGACATCGTCCACGCGCACTTCGGGCTGACCCAGTGGCCCGCGCTGGCCGCCCGGGCGCGAGCGCGGGTGGTGACCCTGCACGGCACCGATCTCGCCCACCCTCGCTCCCGGGCGATCACCCTGGCCGGCCTGCGCCTCAATGACCTGGTCGCCGTCGTGTCCGCGCCGCTGGCGGCCGCGGTGCCGCGCTGGGCGGTGCGCGGACGGCCCGCGGTCCTGCCGGCGGGCGTCGACCTCGAGCGCTTCCGGCCGATCGACCGGGCCGAGGCTCGCCGCCGGCTGGGGCTGGCGCCCGACGAGCCCTGCCTGCTCTTCGCCGCCGACCCCCGCCGCGCCCGAGAAACGCTATGACCGCGCGCTGGCGGTCGCCGGCGACGTTCCGCTGCTGGCGCTGGGCAACGTGGCCCCGGAGCAGGTGCCGCTGTGGATCAACGCCGCCAACGCGGTGCTGGTGCCCTCCGAGCGCGAGGGGTTCGGGCTGGCGGCACTCGAGGCGCTGGCCTGCGACGTGCCGGTGCTGGCGACGCCGGTCGGCATCCACCGCGAGGCCCTCGACGGGGTGGCCGGGACGCTGTGCGCCCCCTTTGACGCGGAGGTCTGGCGGGCCGCCCTGGCGCCCCACGTGGCCGCCGCTGACCCGCGGGTGGAGGGCCGGGCGCGCGCCGAGACGTGGTCCACGGACCGGATGGCGTTGGGGGTGATCGAGGCGTGGCGGGGGTTGCTGGGGTAAGCAACGACTGGCGGCCCGAAACGGTTGTGGTCGATCTTGCAGCTATTTCCTTCACTATCGACCACAGCCCCGTTGTGGGCCGCAGCCTGACCTACCCGAGCCCGGGCCAGAACTCCGCCAGGCGCCCCAGCGCCCGCCCGGACACATCGGCCACGCCCACGGCCCCATCAGGAGCAGGCACCCCGCCCAGCACGGCCATCGTCGCCGCCACCGACCGGGCCAGCGCGTCGAGCGCGTACCCGCCCTCCAGTACCGCCCCCACCGGCACGCCGAGCCCGTCCGCCACCCCGCGCAGCGAGCGCGCCATCTCCGCGAAGCCGCCGTCGGTGACCTGGCAGTCGGCGAGCGGGTCATCGGCGTGGGCGTCGAAGCCCGCCGACACCAGGAGCAATTGCGGCGCGTAGGACCGCGCCAGCGGCACCACCACGTGGTCGATCAGCGAGCGGAACTCGTGATCGCCCGAGCCCGGGGCCACCGGCAGGTTGACGGTGAACCCCCGCCCGGGACCCGAGCCCACGTCGGACGCCGGGCCGGTGCCGGGGTACAGCGGAGACTGGTGGATCGAGCAGAACAGCACCCGAGGCTCGGCGTGGAAGATGTCGTTGGTCCCGTTGCCGTGGTGCACGTCCCAGTCGACGATCATCACCCGCTCCAGGCCGTGGGCGTCCAGGGCGTGGCGGGCGGCGACGGCGATGCTGTTGAACAGGCAGAAGCCCATGGCCCGCTCCGCCTCGGCGTGGTGGCCGGGCGGCCGGTGGATCGAGAAGCCCGTCGGGGCGCTCCCGGAGAGGAGGCGGTCCACCAGCGACACCGCGCCGCCGCACGCGTGCAGCGCGGCCGTGAACGACCCCGCCGAGACGACCGTGTCGGCATCGATCCGGGCCCCGCCGCGGGCGGCCAGGCGCTCGACCAGCTCGACATGGCGTGCCGGGTGCACCGCCTCGAGCACCGAGCGCTCCACCGCCGGTGAGCTGACGCGCTCGAAGCCGAGGTAGCCGCGGGCCGCCAGCTCGCGCTCGATCGCCACGATGCGCGCGGGTTGCTCGGGGTGGGGTCCGGTGTCGTGGTCCAGCGACGAGGGGTGGTGCAGAAGCACGGGTGCGCCAGACATCGCCGAGTACCGTACCTGCACGTGACCGCACGCCAGACCGAAGTCGCCGTCGTCGGCGCGGGCGCCGCCGGCCTGTACACGGCGCTGTGTGCGGCCCGCGCGAACGCCGCGGTCACGCTCATCTCCGCCGGGCCGCTGGCCGGCGCCTCCAGCTACTGGGCCCAGGGCGGGCTCGCCGCGGCCCTCGCCGACGACGACAGCCCCGACCGCCATCTCGCCGACACGCTCGCCGCCGGCCGCGGGTCGGTGCGCGAGTCCGCGGCGCGGGTGCTGTGCGACGAGGCCCCGGCGGCGGTGCAGGACCTGACCGAGCTCGGCGTGACCTTCGACGCCGACCGCACCGGCCGGCTGGCGCTGGGCCTCGAGGGCGGGCACGCGGCGCGCCGGATCGTCCACGCCGGCGGGGCCGCCACCGGCCGCCGGATCATCCGCCAGCTCTCGGCGCTGGCCGCCGAGCACGAGCGGATCGCGGTCCTGGAGGGCCGGCGGGCCACGCGGATCCTCACCGCGGGCGGGCGCGCGACCGCGCGTCGCGCTCGACGACGGCACCGTGATCGCGGCGCGCGCGATCGTCTTGGCCACCGGGGGCGCGGCCGCCCTGTGGAGCCGCACCACCAACCCGCCCGGGCGCCATCGGGGCGGGGCTCCTGCTCGCCCACGCGGCAGGCGCCCAGCTCGCCGATCTCGAGCTCATGCAGTTTCACCCCACCGTGGTCAGCGGGGGAAACGGATCCCACCCACCCCTGGACGGCTTCATGGTCACCGAGGCGATCCGCGGCGAGGGGGCACGGCTGCTCGACGCCGCCGGCGAGCGGTTCGTCAACGAGCTCGCTCCCCGCGACGAGGTGGCGCGCGCGGTCCAGCGCCAGATCGACTCCAGCGGCGTGCCGGTGCGCCTGGACATGCGCGACGTCGACCCGGCGCTGTTCCCCAACGTCGTCAGCGCACTGCGCGAGGCGGGGATCGACCCCGAGCACGAGCTCGTGCCTGTCGTCCCCGGCCGCTCACTACATGATGGGCGGAGTGGCGACGGACCTGAACGGACGCGCGTCGCTGCCCGGGCTCTACGCGGTCGGCGAGTGCTCCTGCACCGGGCTGCACGGCGCCAACCGGCTGGCCTCCAACTCGCTGAGCGAGTGCTTCGTCTTCGGCGCCCGGGCGGCTCGCGCAGCGCTGCAGGAGCCCGACGCACCCGACGCGCCCGAGGCAGCCGACGCGCCCCTCCGCGCCGGCGACGCGCCGCCCGCGTTCGCGATCAGCGCAGAGTCGCGCGCGGCGCTGTGGCGCTACGCGGGCCTGGAGCGCGACGGCGAGGGGCTGCTGACCCTGGCGGCCGACGAGCACCCGCTGGTGCGACTGATCGCCGCCGGTGCGCTCGCCCGCCAGGAGAGCCGCGGGGCCCACCAGCGGCTGGACTTCCCGGAGCGATCGGCGCTTCTCGACGGCCGGCATGTCACGATCACGGCGGGGTCCGAGCCGACGCTCGAGACCTGGTCATAGGCCCGCGCGCACACAGAAACACCAAGATTTCCGCTTAACGTGGAATTAATAAATGCGGCGGGGCGAGCTTCATACGACGACGGGATACTCGCCAGTAGGAATGCTCGTGGCTTCAGGCCTGGCCGGCAGGGAGCCGAAAGGAGTGGAGAGAAGCCCTTATGTATCGGTTCAGTCGCGCGATCTACCGGGAGATCGCCAACGAGATCATTGAGGATCCGCACGCCGGCTGTCCACACGCGAATCACGAGCGTGTGCTGCGGGCGTGTGAAGCCACCGTGGAACGGATGGCGACCGATCGGCATTACTTCGCGCGCCCGGCGCGAACGCTGTTCACCGACATACGCGCGTACTTCCCGATGAGCGCGCAACCCCGCATCCTGCAGGTGATCGAGCAGTATCTGCGCTTCGCCGACGAGTTCCTGCGCGCGCAACCGCACAACGGGTTCGACCTGTACGGCAACCCGCTGCAGTGCCGCGCCAGCACCCGCAAGGGCACGCCGTGCCAGCGAATGCCGCTGCCCCACAACGGCTACTGCCCGTCCCATCAGCATCTCGCCGAGACCGAGGAGACACCGGCGGCGCTGGCCGCATAGACGACATTTTCTGAGTTGGGCCCGCTGGCGCGGACCCGGCGGGCGCCGCGGTACCCGTGCGGCCGCGTCGGCCCGCACGCGGATGGCCCGCGCCATAGGGTGCGGTGATGCTCCTCGGGGTCGACGTGGGCGGGACGTTCACCGACGCGGTGCTCGCCGTCGACGGCCGCTTGATCACGGCCAAGGCGCCGACGACCCCCGAGGACCAGTCCGACGGGGTCCTGGCCGCCGTGCGCGCCGTGCTGAAGCGCGCCGGTGCCGACGCCGGCGCGGTGGCGGAGTTCTCCCACGGGATGACCGTCGCCACCAACGCGCTGCTGGAGGGCCGCGGCGCGCGCACCGCGTTCATCGCCACCGAGGGCTTCACCGACATCGTCGCGCTCGGACGCCAGGACCGGCCCGAGCTCTATCGGCTGTGCGCGGCGCGTCCGGAGGCCCTGACCGCCCCCGAGGCCCGCTTCGGCGCGCCCGAGCGGATGACCCCCGACGGACCGCTGCGCGAGCTCGAGCGCCGAGGCCGCCGCCGAGCTGGCGCGCCGCGTGAAGCCGAAGCGGAGCCCGAGGCCGTCGCCGTGACGCTGCTGCACGCCTACCGCCACCCCGAGCACGAGCAGGCGATCGGCCGCGCGCTCGCCGAAGCCTGGGGTGGGCGGGACCGTATCCATGTGTCGCTGTCGCACGAGGTGGTCGGCACCTTCCGCGAGTTCGAGCGCGCCTGCACCACCGAGGTCGACGCCGCCCTGTCGCCGCTGCTGGCGGGCTACCTGCGCCGTCTGGCGGCGCGCTGTGATGAGGCGGGGCTGCCCGAGCCGTCGATCATGCAGTCGAGCGGCGGGCTCATCGATCTGGAGGCGGCCGCCAGCCACGCGGCCTGGACGGTGCTGTCGGGCCCGGCGGGCGGCGCCGCCGGCGCTGCCTTCATCGCGCGCGCCAGCGGCGTGCCCGACGCCGTGTGCTTCGACATGGGCGGGACCTCGTGCGATGTCTGCGTGGTCGACGAAGGCGCGGTCCAGGAGGACAGCGCGGGGACGATCGCCCGGCGGCCGCTGGCCCTGCCGATGCTGGCCGTGCACACGGTCGGCGCCGGCGGCGGCTCGATCGCCTGGCGCGATCCGGGCGGCGCGCTGCGCGTCGGGCCGCGCTCGGCGGGCGCGGACCCGGGTCCCGCGTGCTACGGGCGCGGCGGCACCGAGCCGACGGTCACCGACGCCAACCTCGTGCTCGGCTACCTCTCCGGCGACGCCCCGCTGGCCGGAGGCGTCGCCCTCGACCGTGAGGCCGCGGAGCGGGCGGTCGGGAAACTGGCGGCGCAGCTCTCGCTTGAAGCCGGCGGCCTGCGCCGAGGGGATCATCCGCGTGGCCAACGCCGAGATGATCCGCGCGTTGCGGGTGGTGACGGTGCAGCGGGGCATCGACCCGCGCCGCTACGCCCTGCTGGCCTTCGGCGGTGCCGGCCCGCTGCACGCCGCGGCGATCGCGTCAGAGCTCGGCATCACGGAGATCGTGTGCCCGCGCGCGTCGGGCGTGCTCGCCGCGCTGGGCCTCGTCGTCTCCCCGCGACGCCGCGACGTCCAGCGCAGCGTGTTCCTCAGCGGCGAGTCGCTCAACGCCGACGCGGTGGCTGAAGTGGTGGCGGAGCTCGGGGCGGCGGCGCGCGAGCAACTGCACGAGCCAGACGCTGAGATGCGCGCCGTCTACGAGCTGCGCTATCGCGGCCAGGCGTTCGAGCTGGCCATCGAGGGCGCGCTCGAGCCCGACCCCGCCGCCCTGCGCGAAGCCTTCGAGGCGCGCCACGAGGAGCGCTACGGCTACCGGGACTCCGAGCAGGAGCTCGAGCTGGTGACGCTGCGGGTATCGGCGACGATGCCGGGCGCCGATGTCTCGCTGGGCGAGGCCGAGGGCGGCGACCATGACGCGCTTGATCACGGCGAGCGGGAGGCCACGCTGGACGGCGAGCCCGTCACGCTGAACGTGCTGCGCGGCTCGCCGCCCGCCGGCACGGAGATCGAGGGGCCGGCCGTGGTCGAGCTGCCGGAGTCGACGCTGCTCGTACCGCCGGGCTGGAGCGGCGAGGTCGATGACACCGGCACGATCCACGTCCGCACCGGGGAGTCGTGATGGACCCCGTCGAGCTCCAGGTCCTCACCGGGGCGCTGCACGCCATCTGCGAGGAGATGGGCGCGGTGCTCATCCGCTCGGCCCACTCGGCCAACATCAAGGAGCGGCGCGACGCCTCGACGGCGCTGTTCACGCCCGAGGGCGAGATGGTCATGCAGGCCGAGCACATCCCCGTCCACCTCGGGGCGATGCCGGCGGCGGTGGCCTCGGTGCTCTACGAGGACCACGCGCCCGAGCGCTCGTGGATCCTCAACGACCCCTACCGGGGCGGCACCCACCTGCCCGACATCACCGTCATCACCCCCGTGTACGCGGGGGGCGGGGACGGGCCGCTGATCGCGTTTGCCGCCAGCCGCGCCCACCACGCCGACGTCGGCGGCCCGACGCCGGGCTCGATGCCCGCCGACAGCACCACGCTGTCCGATGAGGGGGTGGTGATCGAGCCGCGGGTCCTCGACGAGGCGGCCATCGCCGAGCTGGCGGGGCAGATGCGCCGCCCCGACCAGCGCCGCGCCGACCTGCGCGCCCAGCTCGCCGCCGGCCGGGTCGGGGCGCTGCGACTCGCGCAGCTCGCCGGTCGCGTCGGGGTGGAGGCGCTGCGCGAGGCCTATGCCGAGGTGCTCGACTACGCCGAGCGCCGCACCCGGGCGTGCCTGGCCGAGCTGAAGGACGGCGAGCGCCGGGCCCAGGACGTGCTGGAGGCGCGCGAGGGCGACCTGCGCATCGTCCTGCGCGCGACCGTCTGCGGCGATGAGCTGACGCTTGACTTCACCGGCACAGACGATCAGCACGAGGGCAACCTCAACTGCCCGGAGGCCGTGACCCGCTCGGCCTGCTACTTCGCCGTCCGGGTCCTCTCGGACCCCGACATCCCCGCCAACGCCGGCGCCTACCGCCCGATCAGGGTCATCGCGCCCGAGGGGTGCCTGCTCAACGCCCGGTCCCCCGCGGCGGTCGTCGGGGGCAACGTCGAGACCTCGTCGCGCGTGGCCGACGTCGTCCTCGGCGCGTTCGGTCAGGCGCTCGGGCCAGGGCACGATGAACAACGTCACGCTCGGCGACGACGAGGTCACCTATTACGAGACGATCGGCGGCGGACAGGGCGCCTGCGCCGACGCCGACGGGCCCAGCGGCGTCCACGTGGCCATGAGCAACACGCTCAACACGCCGATCGAGGCGCTGGAGCTCGAGTTCCCGATGCGCATGATCGAGTACTCGCTGCGCCGCGGCTCGGGGGGCACGGGGCGCTTTCAGAGGCGGCGACGGCGTCATACGCGAGATCGAGGCCCTGGCGCCGCTGCACTACTCGCTCATCACCGAGCGCCGCCGCCATCCGCCGCCGGGCGCCGATGGCGGTCGAGCCCGGTGCCTGTGGGCGCAACCTGCTCGACGGCGAGGAGCTGCCGCCCAAGTCGATCGGGGAACTGGCCGCGGGCCAGCGCCTGCGGATCGAGACCCCGGGCGGCGGTGGGTTCGGAGCGCCGGACTGAGCGGCGCGCACCGGGGAAGGCGGATCTGCCCCGGTGCCGTACCATTTCCTTCAACCAAGCTGTAGCCACCGCAGCTGGGGGCCAGGGACTCGTCCCTCGCCCACCCGAGGGAGAGATACAGAGGCGTAGGTTCAGCCCGGTTTATGGGGTAATGGAATGCGCGATTTTGCAGCTAGGTTTTGCGATTTCGGGTATCTCGCATACAATCCCCTGCGTCCTGACGCTGCCGTTGCAACGTAAAGGCTGCGCGCGCAGGACTCTGCCAACCCAACCCGTCTCCCCCTTTATTTCCCTATGCCGATTGCTTTCAAAGAATGGGCCGTCACTGTGCGGGCACTCGCCGAGGGCGAGCAGCTTCTCACGCTTCGCAAGGGCGGCATCCGTGAGCCAGAAAAACATTTCAAGCTGGACTACGAACGGTTCTTTCTGTATCCGACGTTTGACCACCAGCGTTCCGACCTGGTGCGCGAATCCCACCGCCCCGAGCTGTCGCGTGCGCTCGAGGAGGGCGTGTGGTCCGATGGCGAGCCCCATCCGCAGGCGCTGCACCGCGGAGAGCCGCTCCACCAGCCCGACCGGGTACGCATCCGCGCCTGGGCTGAGGTCGCGGCGCACTTCACGGTCACCGATCGCCGTGCCGTGGACGCCCTGTCCCCGTTCTACGTGTGGACGCCTGACTACGCCGAGAAGCGGCTGGCCTGGAAGCGCCGCCACCCCCTCCACGTGATCCTGCTGCGGACCTACCGGATCCCGCGTCCGGTGACCGTGAAGGTGCGTGAGGAGTACGGCGGCTGTCGTTCCTGGCTGGAGCTGACCCGCGACCTCCCCTTCGAGGGCACGCCCGTGCTCTCCGACGAGGAGTTCGATCGCGCGTCCGAGGAGATCGCCTCGATCGCCTCCGACCGCCAGCCGGTCCTCGTCTGACGTCGTTTTCCTGTCCGGAGTCGCCGGGTCCGCGCATGGCGCGGGCCCGGCGGATCCGCGCCATCCTGAGCATCGATGCCCTGGGTCGAGTCGGTCTCGGCGTCGTTTACGGCGCGCCACGACGAGTCGGCGACCGATGACGCGCGCCACATGCTCCAGTCGCTGGAGCGCACGCGCCAGTACCTGGAGGGCTACTTCCCGCGGGCGCCCGGCGAGGTCACGCTCGTCCTCCACACGGGACCGGCGGGCCTGATCGCCTCAAACCCGCTGATGCCGTTCGTGTGGCTGGCCACCGCCCCGGCGGCGCGGCGCTACGTCGTGGGCTGGGCCGGTCGCAGCGTGATGCACATGCTCGAGCCCGAGCTACTGCGCCGGCGCGCGTCCCGCGGGGTGGGTGGGGACGGGCTATCCGAGATGCTCGAGTACGGCGCCGCCTGTCTGTACGCGCGACGGGTGATCATCGCCTCCAACAAGGACCTCGCGCGGGTGATGCCCGCACTGCGGCTGCGCCGGGAGCTGCGCTGGGCGTGGTTGCTGGAGGGCGCCGCGCGCTGGTTCGGCGGCCAGACCGCTCACGCCCGGCCGGCCATCGCACGCCGCCTGCGCGAGGGCGGCCCGCCGAGCTTCCCGCCGGGGGCGCGGGACGCGGCGCTGCTGGGCGGCACCGTCATCGATCTGCTGGCCCGCGAGCAGGGTGCGCAGGCGGCAGCGCGCTTTGCCTGCCGGCTGGACCCGCAGGGGCCCCGGGCGGCGCTGTCACACGCGTTCGGCGGCCGGACGCTGGCCCACACCGAGGGGGCGTGGCGCTCGCACCTGGCGCGGATGGCCGGAGCTCAGTGAACCGCCAGCGAGAGCAGCCAGACGAGCAGCGCGCCGATGACCAGCGCCGCCAGCAAGCCGAGGAGCAGCCGCCGCGGGTCAACCGCCCGGCTCGCCGCGTCCGGGGCGACGACGTCGGCCTGGAGCAGGATCTCCCGCGCGGTCTGGGCTCCTGAGATCGGCACCATCACGTCGCGCGGGCCCCCGGCGAGGAAGTCGGGGACATCGAAGCCGGCGCTGCGGCGCAGCATGCTGGGGACCCCCTCCTCGAGCAGGAGGCCCTGGATGAACTCGCCCTCGGCTTCGTTGCGAGCCCACGCCACCTTGACCAGCTCGCCCTCTGAGAGCTGGGGCTTGACCTTGCGCATGCGCTGATGGCGGGCTGACTCGTAGTCGGGCTCCGCGCCGGTGGCCTGTAGGACGAGGGGGAGCCTGCACTCCGGGCAGAAGCGCCGTTGCGCCGGGAACTGCGACGCGCATCGCGGGCAGACGAGCGTCGGCTCGTGCACCCGCCCGGTCATGGTCAGTGGATCTCTAACTGCGCTTCGGCCACCTGGCCGTCGCGGATCTCGTAGGTCTTGACCTCCGGCTCCCCGTTGGCCAGCCCGATGATGATCCACAGCACGCCCGGCCAGTCCTTGGCGAAGTTGATGTCGGTCTGCGACGGATACGGCGCGCTGCGCGTGTGGGAGTGGTAGATCGCGCCGAGGTCCAGTCCCGCGTCCTCGATCTCGTTGTAGATCCGCAGCTGCTCGGCGGGATCGATGACGAAGCGGAACCTGCTGGCCTCGGTGTTCGTCGTCGCGTACACCTTGACCGCGTCGCCGTTGCCGCTGGAGACCAGCCCGCAGCACTCATTCGGGTCATCTGCCCGGGCGTGGGCGACCATGTCGTCAACAAGGGCCTGGGAGATGCGCATGGCGCTGCTCACTGTAGCCCTTGGACCAGGCCGTACGGCACGGCCGACCCCGGCGTCGACTTGGGCAGCGACAGCCCGATCATGGCGTCGTGCTGGGCCTCGTTGGCCATGATCTGGCACGCCAGGCTGATCAGCGCGGGATCCTGGAGCTTGGTCAGGGCCACGAAGTAGGCGCCGATCGTCACCTGCTCGAGCGTGAGCAGCAGATAGAGCGCGTCGCGCGAGCCCTTGAGCTGGCCCAGCCGCCCGCCGACGCCGCGATTGGCGAGGTAGCGGTTGGCGGTCTTGATGCTGTCGGGGCCGGCCGGGACGGTCCCGCCACGGGCCTTCAGACGCGTCTGCAGCGCGTCGATGTGGGCCTGCTCATGGCCGGGGAACGGAGCCAGCGTGCGGCGCGCCCGCGGTCCGAGGATCGAGGAGCCGAGCACGTGGCGGTAGCAGTAGAGCAGCAACAGCTCCAGTCCGATGAGGCGCTGGAGCCGGTCGGTCTCGGAGACGGGAGGGTCGCTGGCGCGCGACGGCCGCGCGGTGGTCGACGTCGCCGCGCCGGCCGCGGCGGGCGCCGAGCAGGCCGGCCGCGCCAGCGCCCAGCAGCTCGCGCCGGGTGGGCGCCCGGCGGCTCATGCCGCTCCCGTCACGAACGGCCCGGGGACGGGCTCCTGGCCCTGCATGACGCGAACCATGGACAGATGCTGGGCGTCCACGGTGAGGATCGAGGCGACCGCGGCGCGCACCGGCGCCGGCGACAGCTGCGGGATCCACTCCAGGTAGCTGGAGATCTGCAGCGCCTCCAGCGCGTGCAGGACGCGCGAGCGCCGCCGGGCCCATCGGTGGGATGCCCCAGCGCGTAGCTGTCGGCGCGCGGTCTCGCCTTGCCCCCGGCGGCCTTGATCAGCGAGGCCAGCTCGCCCGTGTGCTCGAGCTCCTCGTTGAGATACTCCCGGGCGGCCTTGCGCTGGGGCCGCGTCAGCAGCGGGATGCAGGCGATATAGGCGGCCACGGTGCGCCGCTCGAGCTCGAGCGCACGGCCCAGGATCTCGATGTCCTGGTGCCTCACCGCCGGGGAGGTCTCCTTGACCGCCTGCTTACCGGTGGCCACGGAGCCGCATCCGGCCAGCGCCAGCGCCCCGCCGGCGAGCGCCGTGCCGGTGCCCGTCAGAAGCGCGCGCCGGGACGCGCGGCCGTCTTCGCTCACCACCAGACGGTGGAGTCCAGGTTCTCGATCTCTTCCACCGGGCGCGTGTAGATCCCCGACGACAGGTACTTCCAGCCGTCGTCACACACGATGAACACGACGTTGCCCTCGTCCAGCTCGCCGGCGATCCGGACCGCGACCCGGGCGATCGCGCCCGACGAGACGCCGGCGAACAGCCGCTCCTCGTCGAGCAGCTTGCGCGTCCAGACGATCGCGTCATGGTTGGTGACGAAGATCTTGCGATCCAGGAGCGACAGGTCGATGATCGGCGGGATGAAGCCGTCGTCGAGCGAGCGCAGCCCCTGGACCGGCTCGCCCTGCATGGGCTCGGCGGCGACGATCTTGACGCTGTCGCCGAGCTCCTCCTTGAGGCGCCGGCCGTTGCCCATCAGCGTCCCGCCGGTGCCCAGGCCGGCGACGAAGGCGGCCACCTCGTCGAGCTCCTCGAGGATCTCCAGCGCCGTGCCGTTGTAGTGCGCGTCGGGGTTGGCCTGGTTGCCGTATTGGTAGGGCATGTAGTACGAGGCGTCCGACTGGGCCATGTCCAGCGCCTTCTCGACCGCCCCGTTGGAGCCCTTGGAGCCCTCCGAGTAGACGATCTCGGCGCCGTACATCTGCAGCAGCTGGGTGCGCTCCGGGGTGACGTTCTCCGGCATGACGACCTTCAGGTTGTAGCCCTTGCGCCCGCAGATCATCGCCAGCGAGATGCCGGTGTTGCCCGACGTCGGCTCGAGGATGGTCTGGCCGGGCCGGATCAGGCCCTTGTCCTCGGCGTCCTCGATCAGCGCTCGCGCGACGCGGTCCTTGACCGAGCCCGTGGGGTTGCGGCTCTCCAGCTTGGCCCAGATCCTCACGCCCGGCTTCGGGCTGAGGCGCTTGAGCTCGATCAGCGGCGTGTGCCCGATCGACTGGACGATGTCGCCGTAGCGTCCCCCGCAAGGCTTGTTCTGCAAGCTCTCGGCGGCCATTGCTTCACGAAGTGTAGCGAGGCCCGACGCAGCGCGGGCCCGGTGTCAGAGCACCGAGCCCGCGCCATTTGCTCAGGATTCCTTGAAGACGTGCCAGACGCCGCCGAAGTTGCGGATGCCGTCGCCTTCGGCCTCGCCGCGGCGGCCGCCGTCCTCCACGAACGTGTACACGGGCTTGCCGTTGAGCGTCACCTGGGTAAAGCCGTCACGCTTGATCGTGCCCACCTTGCCCGTGACTCCGGCCATCTTGGTCACGGCGCCCTTGGCCTTGACGGGCGGCCACGCCGCGAAGCACGACTGGGACTTGCAGACCAGGTGGCGGCTCGTCTCCGGGCCCAGTTCGTAGATCGTCACGCCCTTGGCGTTGACCGCGACCGACTCCTTGTGGCCATGGACGCTGGCGGTGCCCGACGCCGATCGTCGCCGCCTTGGCGACGGCGATCGCCGCGACGGCCAGACAGCCCGGCCACGGCCATCAGGGCCGTCCTGCTCCGTCGCATTGTCATTCAGGGTCCTCCTTGCTTGGGGGTCCGCACCCCCTCAAGGACCCCGGTCCGAGAAAACCCTTCCCGGCGCTCAGCCGCCGGCCATGGCCGGCAGGATGACCAGGGTGTCGGTGGCCCCCACGGCCGTCTCCAGGCCGTCGAGCACCCGGACGTCCTCGTCGTTGAGATAGACGTTGACGTAGCGGTTGAGCCCGCCGTCGGCGGCGAACAGCTGGGTCTGGGTGTCGGGGTGCTCGTCGGCGACGGAGCGCAGGATCTCCCCGACCGAGGAGCCCTCCGCGCTCAGCTCCTTCTCCCCGCCGACGGCGGGCCGGAGCACGGGTGGAATGCGAATGGTGGCCATGGGCGCGTGAGCCTACCTAGTGCGCGCCGGCGCAGAACGCCTCGTAGTCGGGGAACACGCCCATCTCCTCGTCCGAGATCGCCTCCGGGTGCCGCGAGCAGATCGGGCACTCCGGGTCGCGGCGGATCTTGACCTCGTTGATCGTCGCCGCCAGCGCGTCATAGAGCAGGAGCCGGCCGATCGCGGGGTCGCCCTCGCCGAGGATCAGCTTGATCACCTCGGTCGCTTGGAGCAGGCCCATCGTCCCCGGCAGGACGCCGAGCACGCCGTTGGCCCCGCACGACGGCGCCAGCTCGGCCGGCGGCGGCGTCGGGAACAGGCAGCGGTAGCACGGCCCGTCGTAGGGCTTGAACACCGAGAGTTGCCCCTCGAACCCGAGGATGGCCGCCGAGACGACCGGGATCTGGAGGCGCACCGAGGCGTCGTTGAGCAGGTACCGGGTGGGGAAGTTGTCCAGCCCGTCGACCACGATGTCGTAGCCGGGGAGGATGTCCATGATGTTGTCGGGGCCCAGGCGCACCGGGTACTTGTTGACCTTCACGTCGGGGTTGAGCGCGGTGATCGTCTCCTCGGCGGAGTCGACCTTGGGGACGCCGACGCGGTGCGAGTTGTGGATGACCTGGCGCTGGAGGTTGGACAGGTCGACGGTGTCGTCGTCGACGATGCCCAGCGTGCCGACGCCGGCGGCGGCCAGGTACAGCCCCGTCGGCGAGCCCAGGCCGCCCGCGCCCAGCAACAGCACCTTGGCGTCCAGCAGCTTCTGCTGGCCCTCGGCTCCAACCTCGGGGAGCAGGAGGTGGCGGCTGTAGCGGTCGCGCTGCTCGGCGGTGAGCGTGCGCGGGGTCTCGACGTCGTAGCCGCGGTCCTTCCACAGCGTGAAGCCGCCGGTCATCGACTCGACGTGCTCGTAGCCGAGATCGTCGAGCAGCGTCCGCGCCGCCCATGCCGAGCGGTTGCCCGACTGGCAGTAGAGGATGACGTGCTGGGAGCGGTCGGGCGCGGCGCCCTCGATCCGTGACTCCAGGTAGGACTTGGGCACGTGCTTGGCGCCCGGGATGTGACCGGTCCCCCACTCCTCGGGCTCGCGCACGTCGATGATCAGCGCGCCGTTGGAGGACTGCTCACGGACGGCCGCCGGATCGACCTCATCGATCCTGCTCTTGATCTGGCGGAGGACTTCGGCTCCGGACGGACTCATCGTGGGAAACTCCTCAAAGGCGGTATGGATTCCAATACTTCACGGAGTATAGCGCCGTGGGAGTCGCCCGTCAGGGCGTGGAGGGCCGTGGTCTGAAGCGCGGGCCAGTCACTCTGGAATCGCAGCAGAAGCAGGGAATCCCTGGCGCTTGTACTCATCGTAACGAGCTTGCCAGCTCTCCGACATCGACGGCCGCTCCGGGGTCTGGCCGGACACGACCGCGTCGAGCATGTCCAGGCAATCATCCCACCCCGCGGCGTCCCGGGCGGCCTTGTCGGCGCTGTCGAGGATCACGCTGAAGGCGAGGCGGCACGCGCCACCGCCGTCGCGCTCCTGAAGCTCGAAGGTGAGCACGTCCTCGCCCCAGGTGAAGGTGAGCCGGCGCGGCGGGCTGACCTCGCGAAAGGCCCCGCTCATCGGCGGGTAGCGGTCCTCGGCGAAGCGGAACGTGATGGCGGCGCCGGCGCGCAGATCGTCGAACTCGACCGTGGTGGGAAACCAGCTGGCCAGGCGGCCGGGATCGGTGATCGCGTCCCAGACCTCCGTGGCGGGGTGCGGGAAGGTGCGCTCGAAGCGGACGACGGGGCTGCCGTCGATCTGCTCGTAACTGCCGGTGGCGGTGGGCATATGGACTCAGTCCTTTCTGTGGGTGTGGGTTCCGGGGTCCGCGGGCGTGCCGGGGTGTGCGGCGGCCTGGTCGAGGTGAGCGCCCAGGGCATCCAGACGCCGGTCCCAGAACCGCCGGTACGGCCTCAGCCAGTCGTCGAGCTCGACCAGGGGCGCCGGGTTGAGCTCATAGAACCGCCGCTGCGCGTCGGCACGCACGCGGACCAGGCCGGCCTGGCGCAGCACGCGCAGGTGCTTGGACGTGCCCGGCTGGGTCAGCCCGAGCTCGGCCGTGAGCTCGTTGACCGTGCGCGGCCGGGCGCGCAGCAGCTCGAGGATCGTGCGGCGCTGGGGCTCCGCGATGACGCTCCAAGTAGATGCCATACAAGTAATATAACCGATTGGTAATGTGCGCGATCTTTCCAGCTATGTGAGAAAAATCGCGCATGCGGCGCCACTACCATCGCCCGCGCACCCATGCGCCCCCCGGTCGACCACATCGAGGCCCCGGCCTTCCCCCCGCGCCTTCAGTGGATCAACGTCGCCCCGCTGCGAATGGACCAGCAGCGCGGCCGGCCGGTGCTCGTGGAGTTCTGGGACTTCTGCCGCCCCAACTCGATGCGCACCCTGCCCTACGTCAAGGGCTGGCACGAGCGCTACGAGCCCGGTGGGCTGCGGGTGATCGGCGTCCACTCCTCGGGCTTCCCGCCGTCGGTGGAGCCCGAGGCGGTGGAGGCGGCCGTGGCCCGGCTTGAGGTCCCCTATCCGGTCGTGGTCGACACCGACCTTCAGATCTGGCAGGAGTACGGCAACCTCGGGTGGCCGGCGCGCTACCTGTTCAATCAGGAGGGTCGGCTGTTCGACTTTCACTACGGCGAGGGCGGCTACGACGAGACCGAGGCCGCCATCCAGGAGCTGCTGAGCGTGCGGCGCCCGCCGCTTGCACCGCTGCGGCCCGAGGACACGCCCGGTGCCGTGCTCGTGCCCCAGAGCGAGGACGTCGAGGGGCTCTACAGCGGACCCTATGAGGCCGGCGGGGTGTGGGCGGTCCTGGAGGGCGACGGCACGGTGACCGCCAATGGGCGCACGCTCGCCGTCGACCACCCCGGCGCCTACGAGCTCATCGCCCACCCCGAGAGCACCACCGGTGAGCTTGCCCTTGAGGTCTCAGAGGGCGTGACCTGCCATGCCGTCTGCTTCACCCCGGGACTAGCCGCCTAACCGTCCGCCGACCCGCGGATCGGATCCAGCAGGTTGACCAGCTGCGGCGGGCCGTCGTCCTCGACGATCACGCAGAAGCCCGTGCGGTACGGGCTCTGGGTGGCGTCGGGACCCATGAAGGCCTCCTCGTGCACCCAGCAGCCGCTGTTGATGAGGTGGGTGCCGTGATCGCTCACCCACTCGCCCGCGTCGTCGCCCGGTAGCGGCCCGGCGCGGTGGGTGTGGCCGAAGATGACGTGGTCGGCGGTCACCCCCAGCCGGGCGCACACCTCGCCCATCGCCCGCAGCCCGGAGCGCCGCAGCGCCGGGCCCGAGACCTCGCGCCGCAGCGGGCCGAGGCCCGCGCGGTTGAGCGCGGCGATGACCACGGGCCACGCGGCGGCGAGCGCGCGGCCACGGACGCGACGCCGCCCCCGCGGGCCGGTGAGCGCCTCCCATCCCTTGACCGAGCCGCCCTGGAGGCCGCGGCCGCGTCCCGGCTCGGCCCCCTGGGCCACGGCGTGCAGCCACGCGTAGATGGGCGTGAGGATCGCCTCGTAGTCTTCGGCCGCCGCCGGTCGCCGGGACCCGCTCGGAGGCGCGCCGACGACGCGCCTCATCACGCCCGCGCCCAGGCGCTCGATGCTCGGCACCGTCATGTGCAGGTCGAGGTAGTGGCCGTGGCTGGCCCAGACATCGGGGCGCAGCCACACGCCCGGATAGGCGGCGCGCACCCGCGCGGGCGCCAGCATCGCGGCCAGCGCGTCCAGCGGGTCCTGGGCCATCCAGTCAACGGAGGTCTCCTCACCCAGGGGCGGGGGCGGTCCTCCGGCGGCGCGGCGCTGGCTCCACGGATGCACCAGGTAGTGGTCGTGGTTGCCGGCGAGCAGGATGACCTCGGCCTCGGGGCCCAGCGCGGCGCCGACCTCGCTGAGCGGCTCGCGAGCCGCCGCCAGCGCCTCGTGCAGCGGGCCGTGGCGCAGCTCCAGGATGTCGCCGAGCAGCACCAGCCGATCACAGCCCGCCAGGGCCTGCAGCAGCGCCGCGCGCGCCCGGCGGTCGCGCAGCTCGTCGGCACCGGAGTGCGTGCCGAAGTGCAGATCGGAGAGGACCAGCGTGCGCAGCGGCCCGGCCCCGGCCTAGTGGCCTCTCACCTGGCGTCTACGCCGCGGCGGCCGGTGTGGCCTGGCGGATCTTCTTGGGCAGCATGAAGCGCACGTCCTCGCGGACCACCTGGAGCTCCCGCACGTCCGCCGTGCCACGGTCGCGGAAGAACTGGACCAGTCGCTGCACGAGCTCCTCGGGTGCGGAGGCACCGGACGTGATCCCGACGACGCGCTTGCCCTCCAGCCACTCCTCGCGGACCTGGCTCTCGTTGTCGATGAGGTAGCTGTCGGCGCCGAGCTCACGCGCCACCTCGACCAGCCGGTTGGAGTTGGACGAGTTCCCCGAGCCGATCACCAGCACCAGATTCGAGTGCAGGGCCAGCTGCTTGACCGCCGCCTGGCGGTTGGTGGTGGCGTAACAGATGTCGTCGGTGCGCGGGCCGACGATCGCCGGGAACCGCTCGCGCAGGCGGTTGATGATCGCGCGCGTCTCATCGACCGACAGGGTGGTCTGGGAGATGTAGGCGACCTTCTCGGGGTCGCTGACCTCCAGCGCGTCGACGCCGGCCTCGTCCTCGATGAGGACGATGTGCTCGGGCGCCTCCCCCATGGTGCCCTCGACCTCCTCGTGGCCGGCGTGGCCGATGAGCACGATCGTGTATCCCTCGGCGGCGAACTTCAGGGCCTCGCGGTGCACCTTGGTGACCAGCGGGCAGGTGGCGTCGATGGTGTGCAGGCGGCGCGCCTCGGCGTTGGCATGGACGCTCGGCGCCACGCCGTGGGCCGAGAACACCACCGTGGCGCCCTCGGGCACCTCGGTCTCGGCGTCGACGAACACCGCCCCGCGGTCGCGCAGCTGCTCGACCACGTGCTTGTTGTGGACGATCTCCTTGCGGACGTAGACGGGCGCCCCGTGGAGCTCGAGGGCGCGCTCGACCGTCTGCACGGCGCGGTCGACGCCGGCGCAGTACCCGCGCGGCGCCGCGAGCAGCAAAGTTTCTGGGACATGTCCCACGGACCGGAGTCTAGAAGGTCTCGATCGACCTTCCCCGGGCCCGCGCGGGACGTCGCTCAGTCGTTGGCGGTGACGGCTTCGAGCAGGTCGGCGAACTGGCGGCGGGCCGCCTCGCGGCGAGCCGGGATGAACTCCGACGGGATCTCGTCGGCGGGAGGCTCGTAGCCACGCAGCACCTGGCGCGCCACCGATGCGCGATGGACCTCGTCGGGGCCGTCGTAGATCCGGGCGGCACGAGCGAAGCGGTACATCGCCTCCAGCGGCAGATCCGTGGAGTAACCGAGGCCTCCGTGGGCCTGGAGCGCGCGATCCACGACGTCGTGCAGGACCTTGGCGCCGTAGAACTTGATCAGGGCAATGTCCTTGCGGGCCGCCATCACGCCCTGGGTGTCCATCTTCCAGGCGGCGTGCAGGGTCATCAGCCGGGCCGCGGTCATCTCGGCCTCCGAGTCGGCGATCCAGTTCTGGATGGTGCCGTGCTTCGAGAGCGTCGAGCCGTGGGCGTAGCGGTACAGCGAGCGCTCGCACAGCATGTCGAAGGCGCGGCGGGCCACGCCCAGCCACCGCATGCAGTGATGGATGCGCCCCGGATAGAGGCGCTGCTGGGCGATGAGGAAGCCGGCGCCCTCGGCTCCGAGCAGCGCCGAGCCGGGGATCCGGACCTCCTCGTAGCGGATCTCGGCATGGTTGCCGTAGCGCGCGAAGCTCTCGTAGGGGTGCTCCATCGTGGCGACGTCGCGGATGATGTTCACGCCCGGGGCGTCGGTGTCGACGATGAACATGGAGGCGCGGTTGTGGGGACGCGCCTCGGGGTCGGTGACCGCCATGACGATCAGGAAGTCGGCGATCGAGCCGTTGGAGGTGAACCATTTGTGGCCGTTGATGACCCAGTCATCGCCGTCGCGCACCGCCCGGGTGCTCAGCAGCGTGGGGTCTGAGCCGGCCGTGTCGGGCTCGGTCATGGAGAAGCCCGACTTCAGGTCGCCGGCCAGCAGCGGGTGCAGGTAGCGGTCCTTCTGCTCGGGGGTCCCGGCCATGGCGAGGATCTCGGAGTTACCCGAGTCGGGCGCCGCGTTGCCGAACATCAGCGGCGCGATCGGGGTCGAGCCGAGGATCTCGTGCATGAGGCCGAGCTTCACCTGCCCGAAGCCCTGGCCGCCGAGTTCGGGCTCCAGGTGCGCGGCCCACAGGCCCTGCTCCTTGACCTGGTCCTGCAGGGGCTTGCCGGCCCGGCGCAGACCTTCCCAGCCCAGCTCGTCCATCAGCGTCTCGAGCGGCCACACCTGCTCGCGCACGAAGCCGCGCATCCACTCCAGCTTGGCCTCGAACTCGGGCTCTGTCGAGAAATCCCAGGGCATCGACGGGTCGCATCACACGCTACTGCAACCGGCTACCTTCGAGTAGGCTTCGTGCTCGGAGCCATCCATCCGGGAGCGGGAATTTGCCCCAGCTGCACCTCGACCGCCTCACCTCGATCGACGCGTCGTTCCTGCACCAGGAGGGACGAGCGTCTCACATGCACATCGGCGGCGTGCTCATCTTCGAGGGCCCGGCGCCGGCGTTCGACGACTTCCTCGACCACGTCCGCGGGCGTCTCCATCTCGTGCCGCGCTACCGCCAGAAGCTGGCCACGCCGCCGCTGGAGACCGGGCGGCCGCTGTGGGTCGACGACCCGGACTTCAACCTCGAGTACCACGTCCGCCATACGGCGCTGCCTCCGCCGGGCACCGAGGATCAGCTCTTCCTGCTGACCTCGCGGATCGCCTCCCAGCAGCTGGACCGCTCCAAGCCGCTGTGGGAGAACTGGCTGGTGGAGGGGCTCGATGGCGATCGCTTCGCGCTGATCTCCAAGACCCACCACGCGCTGGTGGACGGGATCTCGGGGGTGGACCTCGCGTCGGTGCTCTTCGACACCGAGCGCGACCCCGGGGCGGCCCGACGAGGCCGGTGCCGAGCTCGAGCCCTGGCGCCCCGAACCCGAGCCATCCTCCGCCGCGCTGGTCCTGGCCGGCGCCCGCGGGGTGGTCACCACCACGGCGTCGCTGCTGACCCGCACCCTCGTCGCCGCCACTCGGCCGGCGACCTCCCTGCAGCTCGCGCGCGACGTGGCGGAGGGACTCGGCGAGCTGGTGTGGGCCGGGCTGAACCCGGCGCCTGAGACGCCGCTCAACGTCGAGATCGGCCCCCACCGCCGCTACGCGGTGGTGCGCCAGCAACTGGCCGATTACAAGGAGATCAAGGACGCGCTCGGCGGCACCGTCAACGACGTGGTGCTCACCGTCGTGTCGGGCGGACTGGCCCAATGGCTGCGCTCGCGCGGCGTGCGCACCGAGGGACTGGAAATGCGCGCACTGGTGCCGGTGTCGGTGCGGACCAAGGACCAGCGCGGGTCGCTGGGCAACCAGCTCACGGTGATGCGCGGGCCGCTGCCCGTCTACATCGACGACCCGGTCTCGCGGCTGCGCTTCATCCGTGCCGCGATGGACGGCCTCAAGGAGTCAAAGCAGGCGGTCGGCGCCGCCACCCTGGCGGCCGTCAACAACCTGGCGCCGCCGACGATCCTGGCTCAGGCGAGCCGGCTGAACTTCTCCACCCGTCTGTTCAACCTCCTGGTGACCAACATCCCCGGCCCGCAGCAGCCCCTATACGTCCTGGGCCGCCAGCTCCAGGACCTGTTCCCGGTCGCGTTCCTGCCCGAGGACCACGCGCTGGCGGTTGCGATCATGTCCTACCACGGCGGCCTGGACTACGGCCTCCTGGGCGACTTCGACGCTCTGCCCGACATCGATGTCGTCGCCGACGGGATCGAGGCGTCGCTGGCCGAGCTGCTCGCCGCCGCCCGCGGGCGGGGTGGCCGGAGCGCGGTCGCGGCATCCGACGGCCACGGCACCGCGGAGACCGACGTGCCCGCGATCGAGAACGGCGGCCCCGCCCCGATCGTCCCGGCCGACCACAGCCGTCGCACCAAACACGGCCCAGCCGCCGACATGCGCGCCAAGCGCGAGCGCGGCTCCCGCCCGGCGCGCAAGCGAACCCAGGACTGACAAGGAGCCCCCATGGAAGACGACATTCTGATCAAGCCCGGGGAGGTCGCCTTCCACCTGGAACTGACAGCCGCTCAGCTGAAGATCGTCCACACGGCGCTGAAGTCGCTCGTCGACGACCTCGGGCGCCAGGAGCATGACGTCCGCGCGGTCGCGCTCGCGGTGCTGGCCAAGATGCCCGGCGAGCACGACATCCGCGCCATCGACCTCAACCGGGAGCTGCGCGCGCAGCCGTAGGTCCCGCCCCGGTCAGAAGCCGACGCCCCGGTCAGCAGCCGTCAAGCCGACGCGCCGGTCAGAAGCCGAGGGCGAACTTGGCGTCCTCGCTCATGAGCTCGGGCGTCCACGGCGGCGTGAAGGTCATCGTCGACTGGACGTCCTCCACCCCGTCCAGCTCGGACACGAACTCCTCGATCTGCTCGGAGACCTGGGGCCCGATCGGGCAGCCCGGGCTGGTGAGCGTGTAGGTGACCAGGACCGAGCCGCCGTCGACCGCCACCTCGTAGATGAGGCCGAGCTCGACGAAATCCAGGCCCAGTTCGGGGTCGATCACCTCGCGCAGGGCGTCGGTCACTTCATCCACTGTTGCCATGCCCATGAGTGTAGAACGACCGCACGCCGGCTCCCGAAACTCCTTTGATCATCGAGATGTGCCCGCTCACATGACATTTGATCGATTGGCTGGACAAGTACCGGTTGATTTGGGTAGGTTTCCGGGATCATCGTCTTTGATGACACGCCGCCCGTATTGCGCTGCGCCGGTGACGAGGACCGCACCACGCAGGGCTCACGCCGCCGGGCACTGATCAGGGCCATCCGCGCCGAGAAGGACGTGCGCGTCGACCTGTCGGAGCTGGTCTTCGCCGACGCGTCGCTCATGCTCGACCTGGTCATGGTGGCGCGGCGCCTGCGCGTGCACGGGTGCGGCGTCCGGCTGTGCGGCGCCCAGCCGCAGATCCGGACGCTGATCGAGCTCGTCGGCCTCCATAAGCTCCCCGGCGTCAAGCTCGAGGGCCCGGCGCCCGCGCTGGCCTCCTAGGGTCGCCCCCCGCCGGCGTCCTCGGCCCGCTCCCCGCACCGGCCCCATCACCCCTGAGCGGACCCGTCCGAGGGCTGCGCTACCGCGCCCGCGCGGCTCCGTCCGGGGCCATCCCTACCTTTCGCGGCATTCGCATCCCCAAGCCGGAGTTGCAATGACCCTCTGCTTCATTGAACCGCAGAACGCCATCCGCGTGATTGCCGACTCCGTCGGCCGCGAGGCGCGCCGTCAGATCCTGGGCGAGGTGGTCCGGGCATGGGTCGATGAGATCCCGGAGACGGAGCTGGAGTCACACTACGCCAAGGCGGTGGCCGACCTCGATGAGCACGATCTCTCGCTCCTGGCGGCCTGGCACGTCTCGCTGGAGGTGGGGCACCCCCTGCCCAGCAAGGAGTTCCTCGTCAACGTCTTTCCGTCGCTGGGTGAAAACCGGCGCGAAGCGCTGAAGATCGCCGCCGGGTTCCGCGGCGAGGAGGCCTTCGAGGCCGGCGTGGGCGAGGAGCAGGCGTTCGACACGGTGCTGCCGTGGCTGTCCGACGAGCGCTGCCGCTCGCTGGCCGCCGAGTGCCTCGAGCTGTACTGCTGGGACCGGCTGGGCGCCGAGAACTAGTGTCCTGAAGCGCTCGGGCCCGCGTCTGACAGCGAGACCCCGATCAGCCGACCGTGACCAGCGCCGCGCTCGCGCCCGGCACCGAGAGCGTCACCTTCCCTCCCCGGGCCCGGACCCGCCCCACCTCGGGTGCGGCGAGTTGCCCGGTCTCGGTGGCGGCGCCGTAGGTACGCCCGCCCAGCGTCACGCGTCGTTTGGCGTGCGCGCTCGGAGCCAGCAGGCGCTCGATCGTGGCCGTGGTGCCCGAGCCGGTGGGAAGCCGCAGCGTGACCGTCTTGCGCGTGGCCTGGCTCTTGTTGATGACGACGACGCGGAGGGTGTCGTGACCGCCCGCGCCGGCCCGGGTGGCCCACGCGCTGACTCCGCTGTCGGCCCCGTGGCGGGACACCGCCAGCAGCCGCGCGCCGGCGGGCGCCGCCTGGGCGAACAGCTGCAGGCCGTAGTAGACCGGCCGGACCTGAGCCTGCCAGCGGCCGTCGCGCCGGTGGAAGGCGAACAGCTCATAGGCGGCGTCGGGCAGCGTGTGCATGTCGATGCCGTCCACCCCCGCGCGGGCCAGCGAGAACAGGGCATCGGTGACCCACAGGGCGCTGGCGAAGGTATCCGAGACGCCGGCCTTGCCGCGGCACGCCACGGAGTTCAGCTCGTCGACGCGCAGCCGCCGATGCTGGGCGTGGGCGATGTCGATCCAGGGCTTGAGGCTCTTGGCCAGCCCGATAGTGGCGTAGCCGGAGAGCAGGTGCGAGACGGTCGGATACTGGGGCGAGCTCGGCGGCACGTAGCAGTTGCGCAGGGGGTAACGGTGCACGGTCATCGTCGCGATGCGCGGCGTGCGGTGCAGCAGGTCGGCGACGGTGTTCACCCATGAGCCCTTCCCGGGCGAGGGCCCCGCGGCCAGCGCCGGAGCGGCGAGCGTCATCGGCAACGTCTGGTTGGCGATCCGCTCGAACTGCCGACGGAACGCCGGATAGCCGAAGCTGCGCGGCCGGGCGTGAAAGACGTCGCCCGCGGGCGTGTGGTAGGCGGTGATCTTGTTGTAGACGTTGGGCTCGTTGCCGATCTCCACCGCGTCGATCGAATGCGCGGGCAGCGCGGCGGCGTAGTCGCGCAGCTCGGCGGCGTCGAGCGCGGGGTCGTTGGCGGCCAGGTTGAGCCCCATGATCATGCGCGCGCCGAGCGCCTTGGCCAGCGCACCGGTGGTCGCCATCCAGCTCGGCGTGAGCTCATACCCCTCATACGGGAGCGGCTTGACCCCCGGCCCGACAACATAGGAGATGTCGGTGCTGTTGCCGCCGATCCGCAGAACCGGCGCCTGTCCCGGCGTCAGGTTGCGGATGAGCTCGACGAGCACGGGGTTGACGTGGGCCGGGTCTGACCCGGTGTAGGCGCGTACCCCCTGAAACTCGAACGAGAAGCCCAGAAAGCCCGACGCGATCGGTGAGCCGACCTCGCGACCGGACACCGAGACGGTGACCTTCGGGTCGCCCGGACGGGGTGGGTCGGCCGGGATCGTCGGGCCCGCCGTGCTGGCCTCCCGCGCGCCGCGCGGATCGCGCGTGCGCTCCGCGGAGGAGGAGCTGAGCAGGACCGCCGCGATCACGGCGGCGAGGCACAGGAGGGCCGCGCCCCCGCCGGCCGTCCACGTCGCGCGCCGGCTCACCTAGGCCTCCGTCGCGAGCGCCGCCTCGGTGTCGGCGATCGCCTGCTCAGAGCTCTGAAACCAGACCGCGTGCATACCCACCTCACGCGCGCCGGTGCAGTTGGCCTCGATGTCGTCGATGAGCAGCGCCGAGCCCGCGTCCACCCCGAGCGCCTGAAGGGTCAGCTCGTAGATCCGCGGCTCGGGCTTGCGGGTGCCGACGAAGGCCGAGTCCACGACGACGTCGAAGATCTCATCGACCGGCAGCATCGCGCGCCAGCGGTGCTCCCACTCGCGCACATTGTTGGTGCAGATCGCCAGCCTGTAGCCGCGCTCACGCAGCTCGCGCATGTAGGCGATCATGTGCGCGTTGGGCTCCAGATGGGCGAAGTAGCGCTCGCCGAAGCCGTCCATGTCGACCGTGCGCCCCAGCTGCTCTGACAACTGCACACCGATCTCGGTGAGGAACTCGGCCTCGCCCAGCCGGCCGGTCTCCAGCTCGAACAGCGGATTGGTCCCGCGGCGCATGGCGATGATGGCCATCGCCTTGCCCAGCTCCGCCAGCGGGACGCCCGAGGTCTCCTGGAAGGCCTGGAAGGCGCCGTGGAGCGGCGACGTGAGGACGCCGCCGAAGTCGCTGATCACCGCCCCCACCCGCCGCCCGGGGTGCGTCTCGACCGGACCGTCCACCATCTAGAAGGTGGCGACCACGTACACGCCGGTGCCCTCGCGCCCCCGGCTGTGGCAGCGCAGCGGGACGACCCGCAGTTCCGTCTCCTCGGTGCTGAGGATCGCGCCGTCCCCGGCCGCCTCGCCCGCCACGCGACGCGGAAACTCGTTGTCGCCCTCGCCGATCCACAACTCGAGGTTGGCGCGCGACGGCAGTCCCGACTCGGCATAGGTCGTCGACAGGCGCGGATCATCCACCGGCACCCATCCTTCGGGATCGAACAGGGTCGCCGCGACGAGGTCGGACTCGTGGCCGACGGCCTCCGACGCCCGAAGCGCGAGCAGCATGAACGCCTCGTCCTGGTCAAACCACCCCGAGACCATCCGCGCCGAGCCCAGCGAGGCGGCATCCACGCCGTCGATGACACAGCGCGTGCCGATGCAGTCGATCGCGCGCTCGGTCCCCGCGACGGCCACGGTGCCGCGAACGCGGCACAGCTCGTCGCATCCGCTCAGGTCAGCGCCGGAGTCCTCGGTCTCGTCGGATTCCATCTCCTCGGCCTCCCCGCCGGGGGCGACGTGGAGATCCACGCCGTCGCCGATCAGCTTCCACCCCACCCCTTCGGCGCTCCAGCCTTCGGTCGACAGGGCCGTCGACCACGTCGCGCCGCTGGCGTCGCCGAGCACGAGGACCGGGTGGGCGGCGTGCAGCGCCGCGCCCCAGATGCCGCCCTCGACGTCGCCGAAGGCCAGCGTGCGCAGGTGGTTGGCGGCGCTGAGGCTCATCGGTGCAGCTGCGGGCCGTCGAGGTCGGTGGCGGTCGAGTCGACGTCGTAGCTGGAGCGAGGCGTCGCGGAGAACCGGGTGGCGGCGACGACCAGGCGGCTCTGGAAGTTGCGCGTGACCGCCGCGCGAGCGACCGAGCGAGTGGGTGCGAGGAGGAGCAGCCCCAGCCCGTCGCTGATGAAGCCCGGGACGATCAGGAGGATCCCACCGAGGAGCACGAGCGCGCCGTCGATCACCTCGCGACCCGGCGGGCGTCCGGCGGCGACGGCGGCGCTCAGCCGCCGCCACGCGGCGCGGCCCTGGGCCCTGGTCAGCCAGATCCCGACGGGCATGCCGACGAGCAGCAGGATGACGGTGAGCAGGACCCCGATGGCCTCGGCGACCTTGATCGCGACGAACAGCTCGGCGAGGGGCCAGAGGATGAGCAGGAGAAGGGCGAACATCTCCGGCTAAGGCTAGACCCCACGCGCGAACTGCGCGTCAGAGTCGCTGCGGGACCCGCGCGTCAGAGTCGCCGCGCGGCCTGCGCGTCAGAGTCCCAGCGCAGCCTGCGCCGCGTCGAGCACCGCGGGATCGGGCTCCGTGGACGGGTCGATGCCCACGCCGGCTCGGGAGCCCTGCTCCCAGTTGTAGAAGCCGAGGTCAAGCGCCGCGAGGGGCAGGCCGCAGGCCGCCGCCAGATCGGCGGCACGGCGCTCGAGCAGCATGGCGTCGCCGATCCCCAGCACGCGCTTGGCGGCCAGGGTCACCGGGTCGTGCCCGCCGAGCCCCAGGACACCGGCGCTCAGCTCATAGGCGCCCAGCCGGCCGAGGGTGACGAGCAGGTCGCAGCGCGCGCCGCGATCCAGGCCGGGGAGCGCCAGCCGCTCGAACACCCGGGCGAAGCGCCGCTCCGCCGTCCAGACCGTGTCCCCGGTGAACGCGGCCTCCTGGGACCCGGCTCGTCCGGCCCAGGCGCGGTAGGCGTCGATCGTCCTCTGGCCGCGCCCGGGTTCGTGGGCGGTCCGCGGTCCGGTGGCGACGTCGTCGAGGTGCGGCGGCTCGCCCGAGCTCCACGAGGTCCGCGCCTGCGCGATGCCGGCAAACGGCTGCTCGTCATCGGTCGGGCTCAGGTAGGCGATGAGGAAGGCCAGCCAGCTGCGCTCCTCGATCGGCCGCGACGCGTCGGCGACCTCGGCGTAGAGCCCGGGAGGATCGGCTCCAAGCCGTTCGAGCCGGGTCGCCGCGAAGGCCATCTCCTCGGCCAGGCGCTGGGCGTCGGCGCCCGAGCGCAGCCCGGGGACGAGCGCCGAGCGAAACCCGTCCTCGGCGGCGCGCGACAGCCGGCGCACGGTGACGCCACCCCGCGCGGACCCCGACCGCGTTCCCCCGGCGCTCCGGCTCGACGTCCCGGTGCCCGCTGATCCCGCGGGCCGTGGGGGGCGCACGGTGTGGCCGCCGGGAGACACGACGGGCCGCAAATCCACGTGCTGCTCCTTGGCACAGATCGGGCAGTTCTGGACGAGGCGGTTGTGGCGGCAGAAGGTCGGCATCCGAACCGGCCCGCGGCGCGGGCGGGCCGGTGTCCACTATAGGTCCCGCCCATCCGCCGGCGGCGGCCCGTACGCGGGCCGTGCCCGCGAGCCGCCGACCGGCCGCCGGTGCGCCCGTGCGGGGCCACCTTCTCTCGGGAGGTATGGTTAGGATTAGCCAGGTTTTGGCGCAATGTGGACGCCAACGTGAAGGGGGGACCAATGCTCGTTCGTCTGAACACACACCGGAACCCGGCGCCCGGAGCGCGGCGCGCACCGATGATGCGCGGCCCACGGCCCCGGCTGACGGCGCTCGTCGTGACCATCGGGGCGGCGGGCGCCCTCCTGGCCGCTGCGGCGAACGCGCCGGCGGTCGTCGCCTCTGGGGCGGCCCTGGCGCAACCCGCGCGGCCGACGCCGCCGGCGATCCAGCCCACCCACGGCCGGCCGTTCATCCCCGTGCAGGGCGACTGGGAGGGCACCGCGAATGGTTTCGCCGCCAGCTTCAATCTCATCCTGGACGCCGTCCACCAGCGCCGCGCCGGGGTTCCCCAGTACGCGATCCAGGACCTCGTCATGCTCCGGCCGCTCGCCTGTCCGCCCGACCCGGCCCACTACGGGGAGTCGATCCTGGACGGCCGGCTGCCCGCGGTGATCGGCGGCCACGGCTCCCTCGGCCTCTCGCGGTTCGGACTTCTGGGCGGGTTCACGGGCATGCGCTCGGCCACGCTGGACGGCCGCTACGTCGTCTCCTCCTGCCACGGCATGCTCACCTGGCACATGCACCCCGCCGTGCGGCGGACCGTCGCCAACGGGACCTGGACGATCCACTACGCGGGCGGTGAGCAATCGAGCTTCCAGGTCCGGGCCGGCGGACGGCTGGCCACCGCGATCCGGCTGCCGCGAGCGATCGCCTCGTGCAACGGGTTGGAGGGGACGCTCGACGTGTTCATCGGCACCCAGGGCGGATCATCCATCACCCGGTCGGGCGTGACCCTCAAGCTCCGCTTCTCCAACGGGAGCGCCACGGGCACCCTGTCGGCCGGCGGCTGCAAGGGCGGCCCGCTGCGGGTGACCGCCGGCCACAGCCGGGGGTGACC
Source organism: uncultured Solirubrobacteraceae bacterium (assembly GCA_963764125.1). GTDB lineage: Bacteria > Actinomycetota > Thermoleophilia > Solirubrobacterales > Solirubrobacteraceae > Palsa-465. The sequence continues at coordinate 1,149 of CAVXRR010000033.1, read as the reverse complement.
GTCAGGCGGTGCGGCTCAGCCGCTCGGTCTCAGGCGGCCGCGGGTCGGGTGGCTCCGGGGCCCCGGCCCCATCGGCACGGCGATGCGCACGCGCCCGCGCCATCACCTCCTTGAAGCTCCGGAAGCGGAAGATGAACACGAGCGCTCCGAACCCCAGCGCGGAGCTGAGCGCCGCGGTGGCGATCTGCTGCCCGACGGAGAACGCGGCCACGTAGGGGTTGTGGGCGAAGATCTGCAGAAGTAGCGCCTGCTGCACCCCGGCGCCGCCGGGGGTGAAGGGGAACACCGACGCCACCACCTGGACGGCGAGCACGAGCAGAGCGTTGCGGACCGAGCCGCCGATGTGGAACGCGTCGAGCAGGGCCCAGTAGGCGGCAAACCGCGCGATCCAGCTGGCGAACTGCCACCGGCACATCTCCCGCTGGTAGCGCCGGCGGTCCGAGAGGATCGCCAGGCCCTGGCGGATGCGCTGCCAGAACGCGCGCACCTTCGCCGACAGCAGCGCGAACGCGGTCACGAACGCGACCCCCAGCACCGTCAGGAAGAACAGCGTGAAGCGCATGTTGGACGCAAAGAAGCTGATGTCGAAGGCCGGCAGCTTGGAGAAGTCCGGCGGCTTGGGGAACACGCCCTGGGTGAACGCGAAGCACATGATCAGCAGGCCCATGAACCAGTCGAACAGCACGCCGGTGGAGAGCGCGCTGGCCAGGGTGGGATAGCTCGAGGGCGGGATCGAGATCCGCGTCAGGAACAGCTGCGCCACGTTCCCACCGCCCAGCGGGAACACGTTGTTGACGGCATAGCCGACCATGTAGGCGCCCCAGACGTCGCGCCAGCGGATGGGCTCGCCGGGGTAGGCGGCGCGAATCGCGTTGAACAGGGCCCGCGAGCGCAGCAGCAGGTAGACGCCGTAGAGCGCGAGGCCGACCAGGAGCGAGAGCCAGTTCAGGCTGGCCAGCTGCGAGAAGAACGTCCCCGCCGACGAGAGCAGGCTGGTGATCGTGTCGCCGATCGAGCTGCCGTGATCGTGGGCGGCCTGCTGGCCGCCGACGACCGCACCGAACACCGGGGCGAGACCGGGGAATCCCATGCACACACGGTCGCATACGCCGCAGTCGGCCGCCCCCGCGAACGCCCGCCCGACGCCTT
>CAVXRR010000032.1:0-236895 GCA_963764125.1 uncultured Solirubrobacteraceae bacterium | reverse complement strand
CCTGCGTCCGTTAGTCAACTGAAACGAGCGATCGAGGGCAACGCTCGCACGAACGGCGCGGCAGCGAACGATCGCGTCAAGGGGGAAGACAATGGGACGGGGTACTGGTGGGTATTGGCTGCTGGCCGCTCGACGCGCGCTTTCGGGATCGCGACATGCGTGCTGCTGCTCTGCGCGTTTGCAGGGTCGGCCCATGCCGACAGCACGATCAACGTGAGCACGACGTCTGAACCCGAGCGGCCGGCCATGCTCATTGCGCGAGGCGATCCGTACGCGAACGGCACCGCCGAGGCGTTGCGCCCCGGGCGCGCAGTCGGGCACACGACGATCGACGTCCCGGCCGGGACCTATACGCTGAGCGCCAGCGGCCTCGCCCTTACCGGAACGCGGTCATCAACGGCGCGGGCGCCGGGAGCACGACGATCAGCGGCGGCAATGCGGTCCAGGTTCTCACATCGCCGCCGCGTTCAGTCACGATCAACGGCGTCACGATCAGCAACGGCATGCCGGCGCGCCGCTGAGCCACTGCCCTGCAATTCTCGTTGCGTGCCCCAGCGGCCCCGGCAACAACGGCGGCGGCATCGCGAACGCCGGCTCGCTCACGCTCGTCAACTCGGCGGTCTCGGGGAACGCAGCCGGGCCAGGCTTCACCGAGACGTTCGGGTTCATCTTGTGCTGCGGCTTCCCCTTCCCCATTGCTCGGCCCGCAGCGGCGGGACGGGCGGAAACGGAGGCAACGGCGGCGGGATCTACAACAACGGCCAGCTGACGATCCAGAACTCGATGATCTCCGGCAACAACGCCGGCGCGGGATCAGACGGAGGCCCGGGCGCCACCGGAACCGGCTCGAACGCAGGCGCGGGCCAGCCGGGCGGCAGCGGCGGCTTCGGCGGTGAGGGCGGCGGAATCCTCAACGACACCGCGGGCACGGCCACTATCACCAACACGACGATCTCCGGCAACAGCGCGGGCGCCGGCGGCAACGGCGGCCGGGAAGCGACGCCAACTCCGGGACAATGGCGGCGCCGGGGGCTTTGCCGGCTCCGGCGGCGTCGGCGGCGGGATCGTCAACTTCGGCAAGCTCACCTTGACCGGGTCCACCCTCTCCACGAATTCGACGGGACAGGGTGGAGCCGGGGTGCCGGCGGCAATCCGTCCGGCGGAGGAAGTGCGGGGGCGGCACGCGCAGGCGGCTTCGGGGGATCCGGCGGGGCCTTCTACGCCGACTCGAGCTCGTCGGCGACCCTCACCAACGACACGATCAACGGCAACACGGCGTCAGCCGGCGGGACCGGCCCCGGGCGGGACCGGGGCTGGCGGCGACGGCGGTGCCGTGTGGCATTTCGACGGGCTGCTCCAGATGAGCTTCGTCACCGTCACGAACAACTCCGCGGCGCACAGCACCGGCGGATCGACAACGACTTCGGCACGATCACGGAGGCCGACTCGATCATCGCGTCCAACACGCCGGCCTCGGCCAGACCCTCAACTGCACGCCGGGCCAGGTCACAGACGAGGGCGGGAACATCGATCTTCGGCGACAACTCCTGCCCGGGCAGCAACGGCGATCCGAAGCTCGGTGCGCTCACCGCTGCCAATGGCGGCCCGACCTCGACGATGGCGCTCGCGCCCGGGAGCGTGGCGATCGACCACGTGCCGATCACGCTGTGCCCGGCTGCGACCGACCAGCGCGGCGTCGCTCGACCGGAAGGCGCCGCTTGCGATTCGGGCGCCTACGAGGTCGCGCCCCCGCGATCACGTCCGCTCAGCGGAACCGGCAGCTCGACCAGCACCGGCACGGTCACCGCGAACATCAATCCCAACTTCAGCGCCAGCGACACGACGGTGATCGTCAACTACGGCACAACCCCCGCCTACGGGTCGACGACAGCGCCAGCAGGATCTGGGCGCGGGCGGGCAAGCCGGTCTCGTTCAGCGCCAATCTGACCGGCCTGAACGCCGGGCACGACCTACCACTTCGAGATCGTCGCCGCCAACGGCGACGGCACCACCAGCAGCAGCGACGTGCACGTTCCGCGACGACCGCTGCCAACGGTCGGCCATCGATCACCAAGAGCTCGACAACGGGGCCACAGCTGACGCTCACGGTCGCCTGCAACGGCGGCACTTCGGGCAGCCTGTGCGCCGGACCGATCACGCTGACCTCGCAAGTGACGTCCCAGGGCAAGTCGATCGTGGCGGTGACCGCCTCGGTGGCGAAGCCCAAGCCCAAGCCGAAACCGAAGCCGAAGCCGAAGCCGAAGAAGGTGACCAAGCGGTGACGGTTGGCAAAGCAACCTCTCCGTCGCAACCGGCCATACCACGACGGTCCACTGAAGCTCAACGCGACCGGACTCAACCTCCTGTCGAGCCGGTACAAGCTGCCGATCAAGGTGACCCTCGGCGGCACGCCCGCGACAACGAAGAACGTGACGTTCAGCTACGCGCCGCTGCACATCGCTGCCCGCGTATCAGTGGGCGTTCAGCAAGACGTTCGCGTTCGCCACCCAGCTCACGGTCTCGGGCCTGCCGCGCAAATCACACGTCGCCGTGGTCTGCCGGGGCGGCGGGTGCCCGTTCGCCAAGAAGGGGTTCGCGGCACCCAAGCACGGCAAGCTGCAGCTCGCCCCGGCGCTCCGGCAGCGCCACCTGAGCGTGGGCTCGACGGTCGATCTCCAGATCACCGCGACCAACACGGTCGGCGAGGTCGTGCGCTTCACCGTCCTGGCCGGCAAGCTGCCCCGCGAGTCCTTCCTGTGCATGCCACCGGGGACGCGTACGCCCACGGCATGTACCGCGTAGCGGCGCGGGACCGGCCCTACTTGCTCAGCGGCGGGTTGAACCGGTTGAACTCGGCGGCCATCTCGTCCGGCATGAGGACGCCCTTCTTGTCCTTGTCAGGATGGGCTGCCCACCGCTGAAGCACCTGCGTGGCGGCCCGGTTGCCGACGGCGCGCTGGAGGGCGATGGCGCCCGACACCGCCGGGTGGCGCGCGACCGGGACGTCGCTGCGCGGGCTCGCCGGCGTGGCGGCCTGCGGCTCGGTGCGCGTACGCTCGCCCATGTGCGCATCCTAGACCCGGCAGCGACCCGGCACCAGTGATCCGATGACCGGGATCGCGGACACGATCCGCCGCGCCGCCGAGGAGGTGGAGGAGTTCCGCGGGGACTACGAGGAGCTCGCCGCCGTGATGCGCGACTCCTGGGCCGACGGCCCCAGCGCCCCGTACCTCTACACCGCCGACCTGCTCGCCGACTGGCTGGGCTACCCCGGAACGGACCTGGCGCCGGCGATCTACACCGATGAGGGCCTCGTGGCCTTCGCCGCCGGCCTGCCCCGTCAGGTTGAGATCGCGGGAGCGACCCGGCGGATCCTGATCTCGACGTTTCTCACCGTGGCGGCCGCCCAGAAGGCGGCGGGCTACGGCATCGTGGTGTGGAGCGAGCTCATGCGCCGCGCCGCCGAAGCCGGATACGACGGCGTCGTCAACTACTGCACCGACGGCGAGGCGATGCACCGGATGATCGAGACCGGCTGCCGCCTGCTCTCCCTGCCGCTGACGCGGGTCAAGTCGTTCTCCTATCTCGTCGGCACGCTGGCACCCGCCCCCACCGCTCGTGGCGGCTCGGGCGAGCGCGTGCCCGCGCGCCGGCTCGTCGACGCGGCCGCCGGCGACGCGGAGCGCGGCAGCGGCGATGAGCGGGCGCGACTGTGGCGGGTGTGGAGCGATCCCGAGGCGGAGTGGCAGCTATCGCGGACCGGAGCGATCGCGGTCAGCGACGGTGAGGCCGTCCTCACCGGCAGCGTCGCCACCGTGGCCGACGCTGCCCGCTCGCGGTACCTGGTGGTGGACGACGTCCTGTGGGCGTCGGCGCGGGCCGAGGTGCGCCACCGGCTGGTCGCCGACCTGCTGGCGCAGGCGGCCGGCGACGGAGCGGGCTACGTCGTCCTCCCGGTGATGGGCTACGCCGACGTCCGGCCGTTCCTGGCCGCGGGGCTGGTCCCCTCCCCTCATACGATGCACGCGTACCTGACGCTGTGGTCTGACCCGGCGGCCGTACGCACCGTGGAGCGCTGCTACCTCGACGTCGTCTGATGAAGCTGGCCGACGCGCTGAAGATCGTTCAGCGCCCGGTGGGCGGAACGGGCGCGCCGTTCACGGTGTGGTTGGCGTGCGGATGCGAGCCGCTGCACCTGCGCACGTTTCTGGCGGCCGAGCTGACGCAGCGGCTGAGCCCGGCACCCGTGGAGCTGCAGACCGGGTTGTTCGACGACCTGGAGGGCAACATCAAGCGGGCGCGCGATGCGGGTGATGATCCGGTGGCCGTCGTCGTCGAGTGGCCCGACCTCGACCCGCGCCTCGGGCTGCGACGGCTCGGCGGGTGGCGCACCGACCAGCTCGACGACATCGTGGCCCAAACCGACACGGCGCTGGGGCGCCTGGAGCGCGCGGTCCTCGCCGCCGCCGGCGGCCATCGTGTCGTCTGCGTCATGCCCACCCTGGCGCTCCCGCCGCTGTTCCCACAGCCCCCGCAGCAGAGCGGTCCCCACGAGCTGGCGCTCCGGGCACTGGCGGCCGGCACCGCGGCCAGGCTGTCGGCCCAGCCTGGCGTGTCGATGGTGAGCCACCAGCGGCTCGACGCCCTCTCCCCGCCTGCCGCCCGTCGCGACGTCAAGGCCGAGCTCGCCGCCGGCTTTCCCTATTCGCTTGACCACGCGTCCGCGGTGGCGGCGCTGGTGGCCGAGCTGCTGTGCCCGGCGGTCCCGCGCAAGGGGTTGATCACCGACCTCGACGACACTCTGTGGGCGGGGCTGCTGGACGAGGCGGGCCCACAGGGGGTCTCGTGGACGGGAGCCGAGCACCGCCACGCGCTGTATCAGCAGCTCCTCGCCTCGCTGGCCGGCGCCGGGGTGCTGATCGGCGTCGCCAGCCGGAACGACCCGGGCCTGGTGGCCGAGGCCCTCGCGCGTCCGGACCTGCTGGTCGGGGGCGATGCGCTCTACCCCGTCGAGGTGGCGTGGGGGGCCAAGTCGCGCTCGATCCGACGCATCCTCGAGACCTGGAACATCGCCGCCGATGCCGTCGTGCTCATCGACGACAGCCCGCTCGAGCGTGACGAGGCAGGCCAGCATCTGCCCGGACTGCTGACCCTCGCCCTCCCCGCCGAGGACGACGGGATCTGGCCGTTCCTCGAATCGGTGCGGGCCCTATTCGGCAAGCACGAGCTGTCGGCGGAGGATGGCCTGCGCCTTGAGAGCATCCGGGCCGCGCAGGCACTGCAAAGCGCCCTCGCCGCCGACGATGGCTCCGCGGACTTCCTGGCCGGAGTCGACGGCACGGTCGAGTTTCACCACGGGACGGCAGACGCCTCGCGGGCGCTCGAGCTCCTCGCCAAGGCCAGTCAGTTCAACCTCAACGGGCAGCGGGTGACCGAGGCCGCCCTGGCGCAGGCGACGCGGCGCGGGAGCGAGCTCGTCACCGTCAGCTATGCCGACCGGTACGGGCCGCTCGGGGTTATCGCCGCGCTGCTCGTCACCGCCGGCGACGCGGGGCCGGCGATCGACGCCTGGGTGATGAGCTGTCGCGCGTTCGCGCGGCGCGTCGAGCACCACACCCTGCGCCACGTGTTCGACCGCTTCGCCGCCCAGGAGGTCACCCTCGCCTTCCAGCCGACGGCGCGCAACGTCGCGGTGCGCGAGTTCCTGGCCTCGGTCAACGGACGCGAGCCTCAAGGCCCGCTTCGCGTCACGCGCGAGGAGTTCGAGCGCGACGCGCCGCCGCTGGTGCACCGCGAGCTCCAGGCCGGGACATGACCGCGATCGATGACAGGCTCGCGGGCTGCTTTACCGACGCCTTCCCGGAGCTCGCACCGGAGGATTTCGCGTCGGCCGCCGTCGACACCGTCGCGGCGTGGGACTCGCTGCGCGCGCTGGTCCTGGTCGCGTTGCTCGAGGAGACGTTTAACGTTCGGATCCCCGCGCGCGACTACCCGGAGCTGCGTTCGTATGCCGCGATCAGGGACTACCTGGGCGCCATCACAGACGGCCCGGCCTGAGCGAAAAATCAGCCAGGGCGCCCGGTGACAGCCTGTACAGTGCGCACTCATGGCGCGCGTCGTGGATGTCCCTCTCAACACGGCCATCGCCGACCTCGACGAGGCCCTGCGGACGCTGCTCAAGCGCGAGCTCGACAAGCACGGGTTCGAGGGCGTGGAGATCGCCTTCGACGCTCCTTCCAAGGAGTGGTCGGGCAAGCTCACGGGGCCGAGTGTGGATCTGTTCCTCTACGACATGCGCGAGGCGCTTGACCGCGCCACCGCCAGTCCGTCAGAGCGCCGGACCAACGGCGCGGCGATCGTCGCCGACCCGCCGCTCCAGTTGGAGCTCACCTACGCGGTCACGGCATGGACCAAGGCGGTGGAGGATGAGCACCGGCTGCTCTCCCAGGTGCTGGCGATCCTCTACTCCTACTCGGACATCCCGTCGGACGTGATCGCGCAGAACGCCACGACGACACTGGCCCGCGCCGAGACATCGGTCGGTCGGCCGCGGGAGGAGAAGGCTGACTTCTGGACGTCGGTCGGCGGCCAGTACAAGGCCTCGATCGACTACGTGGTGCAGATCGTCGTCGAGTCCGGCGCCACGTTCGTCCGCGGTCCCGAGGTGCGCACCACGACGATCCGCACCCTGCACGCCGACGGCCCGCGCTCGACGCTCGAGGAACTGCACCGCATCGGCGGCACGGTCACCGACGAGGACGGCTCGCCGCTCCAGGGCGCGTGGATCGCCCTGCCCGACGCCGGTCGCTGGGCCGCCACCGACCAGGATGGCCGCTTCACCTTCGCGCGCGTGGCGCCGGGCAAGCACGAGGTGGTGGCGAGGACCGCCGACGGTCACGGGGCCAAGGGGACGGTCACCGTCCCCGGCGGGCGATGCGACCTCGTCGCCGTCCCGCCGCGCAAGCGCTCCGGCCGCACCTGAGCCTCGGCTGACCCTGCCCCTTCGGGCTGCCCGTTCGGGCAGCGGGCCAGCCGCGGCTGCCCTTAACGCCTCCCGACGCGGGCGCCGCCAAAGCTTAGGATTAGAGACTGCTTTGTAGTAAGGCAATGGGGATGGGGACCGGACCATCGAGAAACCGCGCTTGGGGGCGACCACGTGTGGCGGGCGCCCACTTTCGGGCGACGCCCCTTCTGGCCAACCCGCTCAACGTCATCGCTAGCTCTCAAGGAGTGACATGCCCACATACCTGACTCCGGGTGTCTACGTCGAGGAAGTCTCGTCGGGGAACAAGCCCATCGAAGGCGTCGCCACAGCGGTCGCCGCGTTCGTGGGGCTGCTGCCCGGCGGACCGATCAACAAACCGATGCGGATCTCGAACTGGACTCAGTTCTCCAACATCTACACCGATCCGCAGCATCCGGAGAACGGGCCGTTCATGGAGGGCTCCTACACGGCTCACGCGGTGTACGGCTACTTCCAGAACGGCGGCTCGATCGCATGGATCATCCGCGTCGGCTCCGAGCGCGGCACGCCGGCCGCTCAGGCGGCGCTGCCCGCCGCCACCGACAAGGACGTGGAGGCGCTGCGCGTCCTCGCGCTCAGCGGGGCCAGCGATCCGGTCAAGGTCGAGATCACCGAGGAGCCGCCCCAGGAGGGCAAGGACGCGAGCGACCAGACCTACAAGGTCGTCGTCTCCTCCGGGGGCGAGAGCGAGGAGTACGAGGGCGTCTCGATGAAGAAGGGCCGCAACTTCGTGGCCACGAAGGTCAACGCGGCGTCCAAGCTCATCAAGATCGAGGAGACCGGTGCCGCGCTGCCCGATGTGCGCGTGGCCGCCGGCAGCTACACGCTGTCGGTGCCCTCGGTGGCGGTGGAGAAGGTCAAGGCCTCCGACTTCGAAGGGGACGTGGCCACTCGCCGCGGCATGGGCAACGTCTCTGCGCTGGACGAGGTGACGATGCTCGTCATGCCCGACATCGCCGCCCTCAACGGCGACGGTGCGCAGATGCGCGATCTGCAGGGCAAGATGATCGCCCACGCCGAACTGATGGGCGACCGCATGGTGATCCTCGACACGCCGGACGGGCTGATCGCCCAGGAGGTCCTGGAGTGGCGGATGAACACCGCCGGCTACGACTCCAAGATGGCGGCGCTCTACTGGCCGTGGATCGAGGTCATGGACCCGCTGACGGGCCGGCCTCTGCGCGTCCCGCCGTCGGGTCACGTCGCCGGCGTGTGGGCGCGGACCGACGAGGAGCGCGGCGTGCACAAGGCGCCCGCCAACGAGGTCGTCCGCGGCGCCAACGGCCTCGCGTTCCAGATCACCCATGCCGAGCAGGGCGAGCTGAACCGCAACGGCATCAACTGCATCCGCGCCTTCCCGGGACGCGGGATCCGCATCTGGGGCGCCCGCACGCTCTCCAGCGACCCCGAGTGGCGCTACGTCAACGTCAGGCGGCTGTTCAACTTCATCGCGGAGTCGATCATGATCGGCACGCAGTGGAGCGTGTTCGAGCCCAACGACGAGCGGCTGTGGGGCAAGCTGGCGACGAACGTCGGCAGCTTCCTCAGCCGGGTGCACCGCAGCGGTGCTCTGTCCGGGGCGTCGCCGCAGCAGGCGTACTTCGTCAAATGTGACGCGGAGACCAATCCCCCCGAGGTGGTGGACGCCGGTCAGGTCGTCTGCGAGGTCGGAATCGCGCCGGTGAAACCCGCCGAGTTCGTGATCTTCCGACTCAGCCAGTTCACCGGCGGCGGCGGAGCCGAAGTCGCAGAGTGACGTTTTAGTAACAGCCACGAAAGGAACCGATCATGGGCGCAGATCTGCCTCCCGTCCAGACCGTCACCCACATCACCGTTGATATCCAGTCCGCCTCACCGATCGCCAGCGCCGATGACATGGCCAAGATGCTGTTCAGCTCGTGCAGCCCGCCGGACTGGTCGATCGAGGCCCCGAAGCACATCTTCCACGGCGACAAGGGCCAACCGGAGACGATCATCTCCTCGGTCCAGAATCCGGCCTACGGAACGATGACCCTCACCCAGGGCTGGGATCCCGGCAACGTGCTCGTGAAGTGGATGAACACGATCTCGGACGCAACGAAAGCGATCACCGACAAGAAAGCCAACGTGACCGTGGTGTTCATGGACAGCACCAGTCAGCCTCTGTTCCAGTGGGTCGGAACCGGGGCGCTCCTCACCAGCCTCAGCCACTCCCCGTCGGACGCCAGCTCCAACGGCGTGCTGACGATCACGGCCACCCTCGACGCCGACAAGTGGGCACTCTGCGGACCTGGCAGTAGCGATCCGCTGATGTGATGCAGACAGAGATCGAGTTCACGCTGCCTCGGGGGATCGTCGACGACACGGGTGAGGTTCATCGAGTCGGCACGATGCGCCTCGCAACGGCGCGGGATGAGATCGAGCCGTTGCGTGAGCTCGAGGTCCGCCAGAACAGCGCCTATCTGACGGTGCTGCTGCTGGCACGGACGGTGACCCGGATCGGCGCCATCACCGAGGTGACGCCGAACGTCGTGCAGGACCTCTTCGCCGCGGACTTCGATCACCTCCAGCGGCTGTATGAGCGCTTCAACAGCGATGGAGAGGCGGTCGGAGTGGTGACCTGCCCGGACTGCTCGCACCGGTTCGAGGTCGACCTCACGGACATAGAGGACGGGCGCCTGGGGGAATGACGAGGCCGTCTTCGGAGCGACTGCTGTCGGAGGCGGCCGAACTGGCCTACCACTTCCACTGGCAACTGGACGCCATCCTCGACCTCGAGCACGCCGACCGGCGGCGCTTCCTGGCCGAGGCCCACTCACTCACAGGGATTCGGGAGAACGGGAGCTGAATGGAGGACGTCGGCACAGGGGCAGCCCACCGGGCGCCGCCAGAGGTGCTTCGGCGCTTGGCGCTGGGTCAGCGGGTGGCTGCGCGCGCGGTCTCGCATGCGCGCGTCGCTGACGCCGTGCTGCGGCGCCGGGCGCCGAAGCTGCTGAGCGCGTCGACGCGGATCGCGCCGCCGGTCGAGCTCCATCCTGTTGGCGGCGGGCGGCGGCCTGGCGCGGTCGGCGTCTCCATGGGCGCCGGCGGACGCCGGCGTGCCGGCGGACGCCGCTCCCGGTGCCGATCGAGAGGCCGGGACGGTCGCGCCGCCCACCGCTCCGTACCAGGCAGCCCCGCCGCTCAGCGACGAGGCCGCGACATTCCGAGCGATGATGAAGCAGCGCTACGACATGCCCGACGAGATGTTCGACGCGATGTTCAGCGGGAACACGCCGGTGTACCAGGGCGTGATGCCGAATCCCACGGCGCCGGTGGCAGGTGGGCCAGGCGAACAGGGCCAGGACGACGCGGCGGGGTCGCGCGTGATGCCCGGGCCGGGCCCGATCGCGCACCCCGGTGGTCGCGGCGCGCAGATCCTCGAAGGCCCGCGCCCAGCCGAGGTGCCGGGCCCGCCCCGCCGCCGTCCCGCCGGGCGGCCGGGCAAGCGGCTCAGCACGCGGCCCGCCGCGGACACCGCACCCCCGCCGCGCTCATCGGCCGGGCAGGCCCCACCGGCCGGGCAGGCCCCACCGGTCGCGCAGCCCCCGCAGGTCCCGTCAGCGCCACCGGCCGGTCCGGCGGCATCCGCGCAGCCGGCGCCGCCCGCACCGCCTCCGCAGCCAAGTCGACCCGCGCCCCCCGCTCGCCCGGCGCCGCCGGCCGGGTCCGCGCCACGACCGCCTGCGCCGGACCCCGGCCCGACGCAGCAGTCGGTCCCAGGGTCAGAGCAGGTGGCAGCCCCCTCGCCTCCCGGGCCCGCACCGCTACCGCCGGCCGTGCCGGCCGTGCCGGCCGTGCCGGCCGAGCGCGGGCCTGAGCCGGAGGCGCCCCCGCCCCCCGCCCCCACCGAGCCGGCGGCCGCGGCCCCGGCACCCCCACCGCCCGCCGCAGTCGCGGCACCGCCGTCGCCCGCTCCGGCACCGGCCTCGGTGCCCGCGGCGGGGCTGCAGCGCAAGCCGGTCGAGGGCGCACCCCGGAATGCTCCGCCCCCGTCGCCCGCCGACCGTCCGCAACCGCTCACCCGGCGGCCCAGCGAGACGACCCAGCGGCTATCGACGCCGCGTCCGCGTGTGCAGCGCGCACCCCGTCCGGCGGCGACGCGGCCCCCTGCGATCCAGGGCGCGCCGACGACCCCGCCCGCGCCCGCCCGCGCCCGCCCGCTCTCCCGCCGCATCGCCGATGTGTTCCGGCGCCGGCGCGCGCCGTCCCCACCGGCGGTCCCCCCGGCCGTGCCGGCCGCCCCAGCACGTGAGCCGGCGGTTCGCCAAGCCGTCGAGCGTGCGCCGTCGGCGCCCGCGGCGGCACCCCAGCCCACCGCGGCGTCGCACCCCGGGCCTGAGACTGGCTCCGTCCCGACCCCGGCGCCCTCCGCCCCCGCTGCCCCCACCCCCGCGTCCGGGCTCGCCGCCACGGCGCCGACCCCACCCACGACGCCACCCACACCCACGGCTGCGCCCGCCCCCCCGGCGCCGCCCACGCCGGCCGCGTCCAGCCCGGCGCCCGCGCCGCACCCCGCCCCCCAGCGGGTTTCCCGCGAGGCCACGAGGCCCGCACCCGTTCCCATCACCCGGGTCCCGATCACGGCCTCGACCCCGCCCCCAACGGCGCCACGCCCCCAGCGCCAGGCGCTCAGCCGTGCGTCCGCGGTGCCGCCACCCCCGGCGCCCCCCCACCATCGCGCCGCGGCAGTACTCGCACCTCGCGCGGACCGCACCGCGACACCGCCCCGCGCGCTGGCCACCCCGGCCGCGCCGGCCGCGCCGCGTGTGACCCTGGCCCGCCGGATCCGCACGGCGCTCGGGGCGCGCCCGCGCCAGACGCGGACCGCACCCGCCCCGGGACCCGCACCCGCACCCGCACCCGCCCGCGCAACCGCACCTCCGCCCACCGGCGCACCCGCGCCCACCCGAGCACGGACACCCACCCCAGCAGCGCGCCCCGCACTGGCCCTGGCCCGCCGTCCGCGTGCCGCCGCCACCCGGCGCCCGGCCAGCCCCACCACGCCGTCACCCGCCGCCGCACCCGCACCTCCCGGCCACGCCGCGACACCGCTCGCCCCCGACCCACCGCCATCGACGCCCTCACCCACGGCCCAGCTGCTCTCACGGCTGCTCCCGCCGTCCACGACCGCGAACCCCGCTCCCGCGAGCAGCCCGCGGCAGGCATCGCAGTCACCCCCACGGGCCCGGACGACCTCGCCGGCACCGACGCCACCGCAGGCCACGACACCAGCCGCCCCACGCCCGCAGCGCAGCCCGCGCATCCTCTCGCGCGCGACGAGCGCGGCTCGCCCGACGTCAGCGCAGCCCGCCCGCACCCTCTCCCGGGCACTGCCCGGAGCACCCGCCGATGGAGCCGGAGCCACCGCAGGAGCCGGCGCGGCCGCCGCCCAGGCCGCCGGCGGTGCTGGCGGGGGCGCCGCCGGTGGGGGTGGCGGGGGCGGCGGCGGTCACAGCTCGGACCTCATCTACGGCGAGATGCTGCGTCGCGTGCGTGAAGAGCAGGAGCAGCTCGGCCAGCTGATCAACCACCCCTTCTGACCCACCAGCCATGACCGCATTCGTCCACTACGTCGTCCTCGAGGTTCCCAACATCACGGCCAACACGTACTTCGCCGGGATCTTCAAGGGCATGGAGGGACTGGAGGTGTGGTTCGACGTGCTGGAGTACGCCGAGGGGGGCAACAACGACTTCATCCATCGCCTGCCGGGCCGGATGCGCTACCCCAACCTCAAGCTCTCGTGGGGCCTGGTCAGCGACGAGATGCTGCTCAAGTGGTTCCTGGCCACCCACACCAAGGCCGAGACCCAGGAGATCACGCTCACCCTCACCGCGGCCAAGGGCGACATGTCGAAGGACCTGCGGAAGTTCACGTTCACCGACGCCTACCCCGTGCACTGGTCGGGCCCGAACCTGCACGCCAACGCGGCCGATCCCGAGACGTGGGGCGAGACGCTGGAGATCGCGCACTCGGGACTGAAGCTGGGGCCCTGAGATGCCCGTTCCGCAAGGCTTCCAGAACGCCAAGCTGCAGATCGAGGGCGGGGACACGATCCAGTGCGCGTTCAACCCCGAGACCTACACGATCTCCAAGACCAACGTCTGGACCTACAAGCCCAACCAGAGCAAGGACTGGCCCGACCCCGAGTTCGGCGGCGGGCTGCCGATGACCTACAAGCTCACGCTGCTCCTCGACACCTCGCTCCAGGGCCCCGACCAGACGGTCAAGGACCAGGCCAATGCGCTGATGAAGGCGATGCACGGTGGAGGCTCGGCGCCCAAGTTCATCACCTTCAGCTGGGGCTCCACCAAGCTCCCCAAGGCGGCGCCCCTGTCCATCTCGATCCAGTACGCGCTGTTTCACCCCAACGGTGACCCGATGCGCGCCTTCGTGGACCTGGAGCTCGCGCAGGCGGAGGACACCTCGCCCGCCGGGCAGGCGCAGAACCCCACCACGCGCGGCACCGTCGGGCTGCGCTCGCACATCGTCCAGGACGGGGACTCGCTGCACTCGATCGCCTACGAGTCCTACGGCGACGCCACCCGATGGCGGCCGATCGCCGAGGCCAACGGGATCGACAACCCGCTCGCGCTGCGGCGCGGGAGCAACCTCACCATCCCGAGGCTCGACATATGAGCGCCACCTCGGACCGCAACGTCGCGCTCTATTCGATCCTGATCGACGACACCGAGGTCGACGAGACGCTGAGCAAGCGGATCCGCGAGGTGCGCATCCTCAGCTACCTGCGCCTACCCGACATGTGCACCCTGTCGATCGTCTACCAGAAGGGCCAGGAGGGCGAGGATCAGCCGATCGACTCACACCCGTTCGACATCGGAAAGTCGCTGGAGGTCAAGCTGGGAGGACGGGACCAGCTCACCACGACGAGCCTGTTCAAGGGCCAGGTCGTGTCGCTAGAGCTCAACTTCGGCGCCGGAGGGGTGGAGTTGATGGTCCGCGCCTTTGACCGCTCGCACGCCCTCATCCGCGCGCGCAGGATCCGCACGTTCCAGAACCAGACGACGAGCGACATCGTCTCCAAGATCCTTGGCGAGGCCGGCTTCACCGCACATTGCGACAACACCGGGGATCCCCACGACTTCATGGCGCAGGACAACGAGACCGACTGGGACTTCATCTGGCACCTGGCCGAGCGCGTGGGCTTCGAGTTCGTGGTGCAGGACCACGACGCCTACTTCCGCAAGCCCACCGCCGAGAACCCCGTCGCGCTGCAGTGGCCCCAGACGCTGCGCTCGTTCAGCCCCCGGGTGACGGCGACCCAGCAGGCCAACCAGGTGACCCTGTCCACGCACGATCCGAAGACCAAGCAGACCATCGACGCGACGGCATCCAGCCCCGACCAGGTGGCGCGGATCGGCGTCGAGCGGTCGTCCGTAGCCGGCGCGTTCGACGGCGCCGACGTCCACATCGCCACCGAGCCGGTCAAGAACCAGAGCGAGGGCCAGGCGGTGGCCCAGGCGCTGCTGGACAAGCTCGCCAACGGCTACATCGCCGCCGAGGGCGTCAGTGACGGGAATCCGAGCATCCGCGCCGGCACCGCGGTGCAGGTGAGCGGCCTGGGCCAGAAGTTCAGCGGCCTGTACCGCGTCGCCGCGGCCACGCACGTTCTGCGCGGGGGCGCCACCTACGAGACGCACTTCGCCAACTCGCCCGCCCACACGCTGCTGGGATCGGTGGGAGGTGACCGCGCGGGCGGCGCCCGGCCCCCCTTCGGCTCCCAGCTCGTGCTGGGCATCGTCACCAACAACGACGACCCCGACGACATGGGCCGCGTTCGCGTCCGCTATCCGGCGCTGGCCCCCGACGCCGAGGGCGCGTGGGCGCGGATCGCCTCGGTCAGCGCCGGCAACGCGCGGGGCCTGATGATGCTGCCGGTCGTCGGCGAGGAGGTGCTCGTCGGCTTCGAACACGACGACACCACGCGGCCCTACGTGCTGGGCTCGCTGTTCAACGGGACCGACCTCCCGGGCGATGACCTCACCCAGAGCAAGGACGGCTCCTTCGCGGTGCTCTCAGACCAGAAGATCGTCGCCACGGCCAAGGACGCGATGAACCTCACCACCAAGCAGTCGCTGACCGTCAGCGCGGACCAGAACATCTCCGAGACCGCGCAGCAGAGCTACACGATCGAGAGCCAGCAGGGCGACATCAGCGTCAAGGCCGACATGGGCAACGTCACGATCGAGGGCACGCAGTCGGTGACCATCAAATGTGGCGGCTCCTCGATCCAGATCGGCCCCAGCGGCGTCACCGTCAGCGGCCCGATGATCAGCCTGGGATGAGGACGCGATGGCTGACCTGATCGGATCCGGGCTGTCCTTCCCCCTGCAGGCCGATCAGCGCGGCGTGCTGGCCCTGGCCCACGGGGTGACCGACATCGAGCAGGCGATCCGGCTGATCCTCGGCACCGCCCCGGGCGAGCGCCCGATGCGGCCCGAGTTCGGCTGCGCCGTCCACGACTTCATCTTCGACGCCATCGACGCCGAGCTCGTCGGGCACATCGAGGCGGCCATCCATACCGCGCTGGCACGATGGGAGCCGCGGATCGAGGTCATCAGCCTGGAGTTCGACCTCGGCGAGTCGCAGAACGGCACGCTGCTCATCACCATCACCTACAAGGTGCTGGCCACCAGCCGGCTCTACAACCTCGTCTATCCGTTCTACGTGATCCCGGCCGAGGAGACCGCGTGACCCTCGCCTCGGTTCGTCTCGACGACCGCGACCACTCAGAGCTCGTCGCCGAGGCCCGCCGCCGCGTGGCGGTCCTGTGCCCGGAGCTCGCGGTCAACGGCGGGGCGGATCCGACCGCCGCGCTGATCGAGCTGTTCACGTGGATGACGGGGCTCGCGGTCGACCGGCTCGGCATGGTGCCCGACAAGCTCCATGTCGCGCTCCTGGACCTCCTGGGCATCGAGCTCGATGGGCCCGCCGCCGCCCACACCGAGCTGCGGCTGCGCCTGAGCGCTCCGCCGGCCGAGCCCTTGGAGATACGCGCCGGGACCGAGGCGGGAACCTTGCGCACCGCGACGCAGGATTCGATCGTGTTCGGCACCTCCGAGACGTTCATCATCCCGCCGCTTCTCCCGGCCGCCTACCTGGTCCAGCGCGCCGGCGCGGCCAAGGAGATCGGCGTCGCCGACGGCGTGGCCTACCCCACGGGACCTGACCAGATCCCGTTCAGCCGCCAGCCGCAGACCGGGGACGCGCTCTATCTGGGCTTTGAGGAGAGCCTGTCACGGTTGCTCATGCGCGTGTCGATGGAGGCCTCGATGGCGCGCGGCGCCGGGGTCAAGCCCGACGACCCGCCGCTGCGCTGGGAGGTGAGCCTGGGCGACGGCAGCTGGGCCGAGGTCGACGTGCTGGAGGATCTCACCGGTGGCTTCAACTACGGCTCGGGCACGGTGGAGGTCCAGTGCCCACCGGGCTCCGGCACCGAGGCGATCGCCGGACGTCGCCTGTTCTGGCTGCGCTGCCGGATTGCGGAGACCACGCGCGTGGCGGGCGAGCCCGCGGTGTTCACGCAGGCGCCCGAGATCTACCAGATCACCGCCGTTCCGGCCGGCGCGCTGCTGCCCGCCGAGCACGCCACCGTCGAGACCGAGGAGACCGTGGGCGTCAGCGACGGAACGCCGAGTCAGACGTTCGCCACACGCTTCGCGCCCGTGCTGGCTCTCGCGCCGGGCGAGACGCTGGAGGTCAAGACCGGCGACGGCGACTGGGAGCCGTGGGAGCAGGTCGACTCGTTCGCCGGCTCGGAGACGGGCGACCGCCACTTCGGGATCGATCTCGTGCACGGGCACATTCGCCTGGGGCCTGAGCTGCGGGACGCCGACGGCGGGGTGGCGCTGCACGGCGCCATTCCCGCCAAGGGCGCAATGCTGCGCATGTGCCGCTATCGCCACGGCGGCGGCCGCACGGGCAACGTCGACGCCGGCACGATCACCGTGCTGCGCAGCGCCCTTCCGGGCGTCGCGTCGGTGAGCAACCCGCGGCCGGCGCTCGGAGGAGTGGATCCCGAGGCGCTCGAATCCGCGCGCCAGCGATCCGCGCTCCAGATCCGCACCCGCTACCGCGCGGTGACCGCGGAGGACTACGAGTTCCTGGCCACCCAGGCGACGCCGCGGGTGGCCCGGGCGCTGCGTGTCGTCGACGACCAGCCGGGCGTCACCCTGCGGATCCTGCCGCGCGTGGATCCCGCGGACCGCAAGCTCACCTTCGAGCAGCTGACGCCCGACGCGCTCCTGCTGGAGGAGATCCAGCGCTACCTGGATGCGCGCAAGCTGCCCGGGACCCCAGTGCGCCTTCTGCCGATGCGGTTTCGCGCGGTCTCGGTCGTGGTCAACCTGCAGGTGACCCCGCGGGCCGACACGCAGCGCATCGAGCGCCATGTTCGCGACCACCTCTACACCTACCTCAACCCCCTGATCGGCGGCAACCCCGGTGCGGTCGGGAGTGGCTGGCCGCCGGGTCGCTCGCTGAACCAGGGCGAGCTCTACGCGATCATGCACGCCTTCGACGCGGTCGAGGCCGTGAAGATCCTCCGGCTCTATGAGATGGACATCGCGACCGGGGAGCAGGGATCCAAGGCCGCCGGGCGCCAGGTGCTGATCGAGCCCGATGAGGTGGTCGTCTCCGGCGAGCACGTCGTCCGCGTCGCCCGGCGCGAGGAATAGGGCCTCCGATCGTGCACGGGGCGCACCGGGGCCATATGATGGGCTACCTGTAGCGCCGGATCGGGACCAAAGCCAGAAACAGAGGTGGGGCGATGCGGGTGTTCATCGTGTTCCGGGACACGATTTACGTGAGCGGGCTGCGCACGACACTGTCGACCGCTGCCGGCGTGGAAGCCGTCGACCATGCACCATCGATCGCGCTGGCCTGGGAGAGCGAGGCTCTGGCCGAGGCCGACGTCGTGGTGCTCGACTCAGATCTCGGCGGCGCCATGGCCTTCGTGCAGGAGATCGCAGTCCAGACCGGGGCGCGGGTGCTGCTGTGCATGCACGAGGCGAGCACCGCCGATGTCCTGGACGCCATCGGCTCGGGCGTCGGCGGCGCGCTGTCACGTGATCAGCTCACGCCCGACACCCTGCTGGCGGCGGTCAACGCCGTCGCGTCGGGGCTCTTCGCGTTTGACTCCAGTGCCCTGCGGACGCTCAGCGGCTCGGTGACGCCGATCCGCCAGCGCGACCGGACGGCGACGCAGAGCGGGGGCTTTGCGCCCCGCGAGCAGCTGGTGCTCAGCCTGGTCGCGGCGGGCCTGTCCAACCGCGAGATCGCCGAGCGCCTCTCCTACAGCGAGCGCACGATCAAGACGATCCTCCACGACATCGTCATCCGGCTCGGGGTCAAGAGCCGCTCGCAGGCGGTGGCGATGGCGGTGCGCGAGCGGATCATCTAGCGACCCGTTAATTCCCTGGACAGCTGGTCTACGATTGAGTCTCAAATCACACCGGGGGTACGGATCGGATGGAAAGCTCGTTGATCTCTGGCAGCGACGTCGCGGCGCTCGGCGCGGCGCCGGCGGGTCAGGACGTACGTAAGCGCTGGTTGCTGCTGGCGGCCGCACTGGTGGTCGGGCTCGTGGCGGCGTTCGCCATCGGGTCGGCCGTCAAGAAGACGTCGGCTCCCCCCGCCCCCACCGGATCACTCGCCCAGTCCAGCGCGGCGAGCGCTCAGCACGCCAGTATCACGCCGCTGACGAGCGCCGGCGCCGTCCCCGCGCTGCACGCGCCGCCGGCGAAGCCGAAGGCCAAGCCGAAGACGACGCCCACCAACACGTCACCCGCGTCGAGCAGCAGCTCGTCGGTGGCCAGCACGTCGGTCTCCTCAACGCCGGTTCAGAGTTCGGCCCCGACGCAGAGCTCGGCCGCCGGCCCAGAGCTCAACGCCCGTGCAATCGGGCGGCGGTGGCGGCGGCGGATCGACGTCGTCGGGAGCGACGGGCGTCTCCCACGGCGGCGGAGGCGGCGGCTGATCACCGGCCCCTGGGGGCGGTGCCGCCGACGCGCGCGCCGCCTCCATGTCAGCCGATGGTGTAGCCGGCCCGCTGGAGCTGCCCGAAGCGCGGCGTTGAGCGCGGCCTGGGCCTTGCCGATCGCAGCGCCCGCCGCCGCGTAGGCCTTCTTGTCGTTGTGCGCGGCCGCCGTGCCCAGCGCCCGGTAAGCGGTGGCAAGCTGGCGCAGCGCCGTGACGATCGCCAGCGCGCCGGCGGCCCCGACGGGGCCGGGCTGGAGCTTGGCGGCCGCGGTGGCGGCCTGCTGGTAGGCCCCGGCAAGCGTCTTGGCCGCGCTGGCCTGCGCCTTCTGGCTCTTGGCGCCCGCAAGCTGGCGACCGGCGGTGGCGCGCGTGCCGTTCAGCTTGGACACGATCGCGCCAAGGGCCGAGGCGAACGCGGGGTCGGCGCCCAGGGGCAGGGCCGGCGCCGCCGACTGCAGCGTCTTGAGAACGCCCTCGCACGTGCTGTTGAACGCGGTCGCGCCGGCGGCGGGAAGGACACAGGCGGCGATGGCGGTCCCGTGCTGGGTCGGCAGCGCATACACCGAGAGGGCGGTCGATGTCGACGAGGGCACGACGTCGACGAAGCGCATGAACGTGTTGGAGCCCAGCTTCACCGGCGTGCCCTGGGCCGGCGTCCCCAGCGACTGCGTGAAGCCGGAGGGCAGGAGGTTCGAATCGACCGCGCCCGCGGTGCCGACGACGAGCGCGCCCTTGTCCGGTGATGTCGCGGGGCTGACCGTCGTCGGGCCGGCCAGCTTCAGCGTGGAGGCCGCCGAGGGGACCGTGTTGGACGTCAGCCACCCGGCTGGGAAGTGAAGCTTGAGCGAGCCTCCGGTTCCGGCCGACGCGACCTGGCTGAGCGCGGCTGGCTTGGGCGCCGCCTTGTGCGAGCTGGGTGCCACGAGGAAGCCGATGGCGGCGCCGACGACGATCGCCACCGCGGCCAGCGCCGCGATCGGGCCCCGCCGTCCCGATGCCTCCTGGGGCCCGGGGCGGGCGGAGGCGACAGGGGTGGGCATCGGCTCGGGGGTGGGGATGGGCTGGGGTTCGGCGACCGGTTCTGGCTCGGCCTCCGCGACGGGTTCCGGGAGCGGCTCGGTGGCGGGCTCGAGCGGCGGTGGAGGTTCGAGCGCCGGCTCGGGCTCAGGGGTCGCGACCGGCTCCGGCGCGGCGGCCACCGGCTCCGGCTCGGGCTCGGGCTCCGGCTCGGCGGCAACGGGTTCCGGCGTGGGTTCCGGCTCGGGCGGGGGCGGCGGAGGGGCCACGGGCGCGACGGCGGCCGGCGCGTAGGTCACGAAGTCGGGCTCGTCAGGCTCAGGTTCGGGTTCGGGCTCCGGCTCCGCTGCGGCGGGCTCGGGCTCGGGAGTGGCGACAGGCTCGGGCTCGGCGGCCGCCGGCTCCGGCTCGGGCGCCGGTGCGGGCGGCTCGGGCGCGGGTGCGGGCGGCATGGGCTCCGGTGCGGGCGGGGTCACGGGCGGCGCCGGCGGGGTCACGGGCGGCGCCTCGGCCGCGGGCGACGGGTCATAGGTGACGAACTCGTCGGCGACGGCCGGGCTCGACGCGGGCGTCGGGGTGCGGATCGACGGCTGGCTCTCGAACGGCGCCGGGGTCAGCGGCACCGCGTTGCTGACCGCGATCTGGTCATCGAGCAGGCGGGCATCGCGCCGCCACAGCGGGCCCAGCAGCGAGACGATGAGGTCCTCCAGCGACTCCCACGCATCCACGGCGTGGCGCACGCGCTGCTGCGGATCCTTGACCAGGAGGGCGTCGATCCACTCAGACAGCTTGGGGTCGACGTCAGGCCGGACCTCGACGGCCGAGGGGATCCGCTCGTTGACGTGGCGCATGAGGATGACCATCGGCGCGTCGGTGTCGTGGAACGGGACGTGGCCGACGACCAGCTCGTAGGTGAGCACGCCGACGGAGTAGAGATCGCTCCAGGGGCCGATGTCGCCGGCCATCGCCTGCTCGGGCGCCATGTAGGTGGGCGTTCCGACGGTCATGCCGGTCGCCGTCATGTACTGGGTGCCGGCGCGTTGGGTCGCCCGGGCGATCCCGAAGTCCGTGATCTTCGTGCGCCCGTCGCCGGTGACCATGATGTTCTCCGGCTTGAGATCGCGGTGGACGATCCCCGCCGCCTCCGCGTGGGCGAGGCCGGCCAGGACGCCCTCCAGCACCCCGGCGATCTGGCCCAGCGTGAGCCGCTTCATGTACGGCCGCAGCGACCCGCGGGGCACGTACTCCATCGCGATGTAGGGGATCGTGGCGTGCTCGAAGTACTCGTACACGGTCACGATGTTGGGGTGGTTGAGCGAACCGGCCATCCGCGACTCGCGCAGGAACCGGTGCGCGTACTCGGCCGAGCCGGCGTGGAAGCGGCTCAGCTCCTTGAGCGCGACCTGCCGGTCGAGGTCGGGCTGGCGCGCCACGTAGACGACCGCCATGCCGCCGCGCCCGATCTCCCGCAGGATCTCGTAGCGGCCGACGATATTGGGTGTCTGGGCGGGGCCCCCCGGGTCGCCTACCGACATTCGGCTACGTCCCGGGCCGGTCGCGCCGGGCGGGGCAGGACGGCGCAACGTCGCGATATTGCTGCCACTTGCCTACGCCGGTCACCAGCCGCCTCCGCGTTGTCCCCGTGAGTCCATCGAACTCCCCGAGCCAGCATCATACGGCCAACTGCGGGCATTTCCGAGGCTGCAGCGCCCACAGGGCGTGCCTGGCTAGCCGAGGACCAGCGGCTGCTTGCCGTTGCGGAAGAAGATCCGCGCGTGCTCCTGGCGATAGCCCGCGGCGGTGAGCTTGACCGTGAGCACGTCGCCGGCCCGGTAGCGGCGGCCGGCCATCCTCAGCAGTGCGCGGCGCACCTTGCGTGCGCCCGAGACCTTGCTGGCGGAGTGGCGCGGGCATCCACCGCCCTCGCAGCCCATGGTCAGCTTCGTGTCCCCCGGCATCGAGCCCACCTTCACCTTGCGCAGGCGGATGGCAGCGCCGTTCCACGTCCAGGAGAGCAGCACCTTGATCCGCAACGCGCGGGCCCTTTGCGACACCGGTAGCGGCGTGGCCACCGGCGTGGTCACCACCGGGCCGGTCGGGGTCGGCGTCGTGGTGGTCGTGGTGGGGGGCGGCGGCGGGGGCGGCTGGTAGGTGACGCTCAGCACCGGGCCGTTGCCCGAGGCCCGGTTGGAGAATGAGAACACGTTGCCGGTGCCGCTGAACCCCACGATCTCCAGTTGCCCGTACGGAGTCGTCCGGTCCACCCACGGCTGGACCAACTCCGGGATGCTGAAGGACACCGCGGCTCCGTTCGATGCAGACGACACACTCTCAACCGTGTGTGGGCTGCCGTTGAAGTCGCCGCCCGCAGCCGACCACGGGTGGACGCCGTCGTAGGCGTTCCACGTCGCCGCACCCGGGGAGAATGCTCGCGTCATGTCGACCACGGTGGCGGCCGTCGTGCCAAAGGCCCCGATGACGTGAATCGTCAACGTCGCTGCAGTCACGGTCGAGCCTGCAGGGACCCCGAGGTTCGCGAACGAGATCAGCGCGTTGTACTGGTCGGGGTTGCCGTCAGTGCCGACGAGGTTGTCATTGTTGGGGTCGCTGCCGCACAGGGACGCCGAGGCCGGCGTGCCCTGATAGATCGTGCAGTCCGCCGCCGCGCCCACCGTCGTGCTCACCGTGGCCCGTGGCTCCGCATGGGCCACGACCCGCGGCGTCGCCGCTCGTGCAGGGGCCGACGACCCCGACCCGGCCAGCAGGCTCACACCGCCCCCGAACATCACCGCCAGCATCATGCTGACCACAGCGCGCATGCTTCGAGCCTACCCAGTTGCCGAGAACGCGAAGCTGACACGTCGTTCACACCGGCGCGCCAGCGCCTTAGCGGGCGGCGAGAACGACCCCCGGCGTGCCAGTCTGTGCAGGCCACCGATGACCGACCTCGCCGACCTCACCGCCGTCGATCTCGCCCGTATGTATGAGGCGGGCGAGACCTCGCCGGTCGAGGCGCTCCGCGCGGTCCGCCAGCGGATCGACCGGTGGGAGCCGACGATCAACGCGGTGTGGCACCGCGACGACGGCGACGCCGACCGCCAGGCGCGCCGCGCCGAGCAGCGGTGGCGCGACGGGGAGCCGCTCAGCCCGCTTGACGGCGTGCCGGTCACGCTCAAGGAGAACATCGCCACGGCGGGCGTCGCCACGCCCCTCGGGTCGGCCGCGACGGTCCTCGCGCCGGCAGCGCGCGACGCCCCCGCGGCCGCGCGGCTAAAGGAGGCGGGGGCGGTGCTCGTGGCCAAGACCACGATGCCCGACTTCGGGATGCTCACCTCGGGCCTCTCCACCAAGCACGGCACGACCCGCAATCCCTGGAACCCGGGATGGAACCCCGGCGGATCGAGCTCGGGCGCGGCCGCGGCCACGGTCGCCGGCTACGCCCCGATCAACGTCGGCACCGACATCGGCGGCTCGGTGCGCCTGCCCGCCGCGTTCACCGGGGTGGTCGGCCACAAGCCGAGCTTCGGGCGCGTCCCCGTCTACCCGCCGTACTACGCCCGCGTGGCCGGGCCGCTCACCCGCACGGTCGCCGACGCCGCCCGCGCCATGGCCGTGCTGTCCCGGCCCGACGAGGTCGACTTCATGAGCCTCCCGCCCGAGCAGCTCGACTGGGAGCACCTGGAGGTGCGCGCGGCCGGGGCGCGCATCGCCCTGGCCCTCGACGCCGGCGCCGGGCTGGCCACCGATCCCGAGGTGGCCGGCGCCGTGCAGTCCGCCGCCCTGACCCTCGGCGACGCCGGGGCTCACATCGAGCCGATCGGGCCGCTCATCACCGACGCGATGCTGAGCGGGCTCGATCACTTCTGGCGGATGCGCAGCCTGCGCGACCTCCGCGCCCTGCCGCCGGAGAACCAGGAGCGGCTCCTGCCCTATCTGCGTGAGTGGATGGACGCCGCCGCCGACCGGACCGGGATGGAGCTGTTTGAGGACTTCAGCCAGCTGGAGGCGATCAGCATCGCGGCGCGGGATGCCATCGCCGGCTTTGACTACATCCTCTGCCCGGTCGCGCCCGTCGCCACCTTCAGCGCCGATCTGCCCAGCCCCGCCGCGGATCCGAGCCGCGCACTGGAGCACATCGCCTACACGGTGACCTTCAGCATCTCCGGCCACCCCGCGATCAGCGTGCCCTGGACGACGACGGCGGACGGGCGGCCGATCGGGATCCAGCTGGTGGGACGGCGCTTTGCCGACGTGCCCGTCCTCGCGCTGGGCGCCGCCTGCGAGCGGCTGCGCCCCGAGCCGCCGCCCTGGCCGCCGCCACCGCCGGCGCCGCGTCCCGCTGGGCCATAGCCCGTCACGACATCAGGACTCCGCGACCGGCGCCAGGGGCGGCTCGGACACCAGCGGCTCGAGCGCGGGCAGCTCGCCGGAGCGGATGATCCCGGCGTAGAAGTGCGCGCTGCGCTTGGGCAGGCGGCGCTGGGTGCCGTAGTCGACGTAGTAGAGCCCGAAGCGCCTCCGGTAGCCCCACGCCCACTCGAAGTTGTCCAGCAGCGACCAATGGAAGTAGCCGGCGACGTCCACCCCCTCCTCGATCGCCCGCAACGTGGCATCGAGGTGGCCGCGAATGAAATCCACCCGCTCGGCGTCGTTGACCTCGCCGTCCGGGTTGATGTAGTCCTCGGCCGCGCAGCCGTTCTCGGTGATGTACAGCGGCAGGCCGCGGGTCTCGCGGTGCAGGCGCATGAGCGTGTCGTAGAGGCCCTCTGGCTCCACCAGCCATCCCATTACGGTCCGCGGCCGTTCGGGCGGAAGGTACTCGACGAAGCCCGGATGGTCGGGCACCGGCGACTCCGCGAGTCGGAGGTTGGACCAGTCCCCGCTGCGGATGTAGTGGGGCCGGTAGTAGTTGACGCCCAGGTAGTCCACCGGGGCGGAGATCGCCGGCAGATCACCCTCGTGGATGAGCGCGTCGGGCGGCAGCAGCTCCGGCTGCGCCTCCGCAGGGTAGCTCCCGTGCAGCACCGGATCCATGCAGATCCGGTTGTGGTCGGCATCGAGCTGCGCCGCCACCGCCTCGGCGTCCTCGCCCAGCGGGCGATACGGATGCGGATCCAGGGCGATGCCCACGGGGACGGTTGCCGGCAGCGCGGCACGGAGCGCCTGGAGCGCCAACCCGTGGCCGAGGAGGAGGTGATGCGTGGCCGCCGCGGCGAGGCCCATGTCGCGGTGGCCGGGAGCGTGGGTGCCGACCCGGTAGCCCTGGTGGATGGACTGCTGGGGCTCGTTGAGCGTGGTCCACATGCCCACCCGGTCGCCCAGCGTATCGGCGAGCACGCCGGCGTACTGCGCGAGCAGCTCAGCCGTGTCGCGGCACGCCCATCCGCCCTCATCCTCCAGCGCCTGGGGCAGCTCCCAGTGATAGACGGTCGCCACGGGGACGATGTCGTGGGCGCGCAGCTCCTCGACCAGCGCGCGGTAGTGGTCCAGCCCGGCCTGGTTGACGGGACCGTGGCCAGTGGGCAGCACCCGCGACCAGGGGATCGAGAAGCGGTAGGCGCCAACGCCGAGGTCGGCCAGCAGGGCCACGTCCTCGGCCATCCGGTGGTAGGAGTCACAGGCGATGTCGCCCGTCTCGCCGCCGCGCACGTTGCCGGGCGTGTGGGTGAACACGTCCCAGATCGACCGCCCCCGCCCGTCCTCGTTGACGGCTCCCTCGATCTGGTACGCGGAGGTTCCCGCGCCCCAGAGAAAGCCCTCCGGGAACCGGCGCGCCCCCGAGGCGCCGTTCGTTGTCAGCCCGTTCACTGTGAGTCTCCTTGTGATGGTGAATGCAGATCGACCCGTTGCCGCGGCGCCACCCCCGCCGTGCCATCCGGCAACGGCGGGGGTGTGTACCCGGAGCGCCGGGGGGTCAGGCGGTGGGTCGGAGGTGCAGGACCACCACCTCGTTGGTGGGGGTGTTGGGGCTCCCGGACTCATACGCGTTGTTCTGGGTGGGCCACCCGGTGAACTTGCCGGTGTTGTACTCGTCGAACACCACGCCGTAGACGGTCGGGATGATCGGGAGGTTGTCGGCCACGTACTTCTCGATCGGGGCCAGGTCTGTCTGCTGAGCGGACACCGCGTGGTCGGCCGCCAGCTTGCTCAGCATCGCGTCGACGTTCGGGTCCTTGAGGCGCTCGAAGTCGCCGGCGGCGTTGTTGGTCGCCTGGGCGCTGTTGAGCCAGTCGTTGTAGAGCTGGTACGGGGCCACGCTCGTCTGCGACCAGTGTTGGGTGAGCTGGAAGTTGCCGGTGGCAAGGCCCGCGGACCAGGCGTCGACCGACTGGCCGACGAACCGGGCGTCGATGCCCGCCGCCCGCAGCTGCTTGGCGATGAGCGCGTCACCGACCGCATAGTCCGCGAACGACGACGGATTGGTGATGTCGATCGACAGCTTCTGCCCCGACTTGGTGCGGAACAGGCCGTCTGAGCCCATCATGTAACCGGCCTGCGTCAGGACCGCCTTGGCGGCGGCGACATCGGCGTGCGCCGGCAGGGTCGCCGAGCCGACCGACGGCGACAGGTACTGCTGGAACACCGGCAGTGTCAGCCCGCTGGCGTTGCTCACCGGCGGCTCCAGGCCGCCCTCGGCCTGTTCGCTGAGCGCGGTGCGGTCAATGGCCAGGCTGATCGCCTTGCGCACGGGGAGTTGGTTGGTCGGGAACTTCTCGAGGTTTGGCTCCAGGCTGTTGGTCTGCACGGGCGGGAACCACACGTGGTGCTTGTCACTGCCTGAGACGAACACCTGCTGGACGCCGGGGATGAAGTTTCCACCCCAGTCGAGCTGGTCTGTCTGCAGCGCGGCCAGGGCCGCGTTGGCCGAGGCGTAGGTGGGGAACTGCACCGTGCCCACCGCCGGCTTGCCGCCCCAGTAGCTCGGGTTGGCGTGGAGGGTGAAGCCCTGACCGCCGAAGGTCGCCAGCGTGAAGGGGCCGCTGCCGATCGGGTCGGCGTCGGGGTACTTGCCCGGATCACCGACCTTGCTCCACACCGACTGGGGCACGATGTACACCGTCGCGGCGATGTTCTGGAGGTTGGCGTACTGCGGGGAGGCGAAGTTGATCGTCACCTTGTCACCTGACGAGCTGACACTCTTGACAGCCAGTCCCGTCGTGTTGACGTCGGCGTACTTCTCGAGCATCTTGTACGTGAAGGCCACGTCAGCGGCGGTGAGGGGGCTGCCGTTTGACCATTTCACCCCCGGCCGGATGGTGAAGGTGATCGACTTGCCGCCGTCCGACCAGGTGTAGCCGGTGGCCAGCCAGTCGTAGTAGGTGCCTGGCTTGACCGCGTTGGCCTGGAGCAGCGGCTCATAGATGAGCGCGGTTGCGCCCAACAGCGTCGAGGCAGAGGTCTGGATGAACGGGTTGAAGTTCTTGGTGACGGCGTTCTGCTGGCTGGACTCGACCGTGAGCACCGAGCCGCTGCCCGCACTCACGGGCTTGCTTGGGTTGCCCTTCGAGCTCTTCGAGCTCGAAGCCGAACTTGAGACACCACCGCACGCTGCGAGCGCGGCGGCGGCAACGAGAGCGCAACATCCGGCGCTCAACGTCCTGTATGTCTTGCTTCGCTCCATCGAGCGGGCACCTCCTGATACAAACGTCGTGTCGATATGTGGTGCGCCTGGGCCTCGGCTCAGGCAGCTGCATCGCGGGTCATGCGCCCCCGGGTGAGGCCGGGGGCGCTGGCTTCTAGCTCATCCCGGGCTCCTCCTTTCCCGGTCCACCGGCCGCCAGCGCGAGCGCGCCGCCACTCGGCGGCGCCGTGAAGCTGTCGGGATCCGGTGAGGAGGCGATGAGAAGCTGGGTGTAGGGGTGCGTCGGGTTCTGTGTCAGCTCCTCGGCCGGCCCGCGCTCGACGATGCGCCCCGCGTTCATCACCAGGATGTCGTCGGCGAAGTAGCGCGCCGAGGCGATGTCGTGCGTGATGTAGAGGACCGCGAGATCCAGCCGGGTGCGCAGGTCGGCGATGAGGTCGAGCACCTCCAGGCGGATGGACACGTCGAGCATCGAGACCGGCTCGTCGGCCAGCAGCACGCGAGGGGCCGCCGCCAGCGCCCGGGCGATCGACACCCGCTGGCGCTGGCCGCCCGACAGCTCGTGCGGGTAGGCGTCGCGGAACTTGCGGGCCGGGGTGAGCGACACCTGATCCAGCAGCCGGTCCACCTCGGCCACGCTGGACGCCTGGCCGGTGCGAGCGGAGTGCACGCGCACCGCGCGCTCCAGGTGGTAGCGGACCGTGTGCAGTGGATTGAGGGAGGCGAAGGGGTCCTGGAAGACCATCTGCACCTCGCTCTTGTAGGCGCGGAACTGGCGACGCGCGGACGGGTCGATCTCGTTGCCGTCCAGACGGATCTGCCCGCCGGTCCGCCGCTCCTGGCCGGCCAGCAGCTTGGCGATCGTGCTCTTGCCCGAGCCGCTCTCCCCCACCAGCGCCACCACCGACCCGCGGCGGAGGCCGAACGAGACCTCCTGCACCGCCGAGATCACGCTCGCGTGGCGTCCGCGGCTGAGCCGGTAGTCCTTGCTCAGGTTCACGACCTCGAGGACCAGCTCACCGCGGTCCGGGTCCCCCTCGGCGGCCGCCGCCGCGACCGGCGGAGGAGATGACGCGACGCCCGGGGCGGCGACCGCTGGGGAGGGGGAGTGGGCGGTGACGAACGGGCAGGCGGTGAGGTGGGCCGGCGCGCCGGTGCCCGAGCCGTTGCCTCCGCCGTCGACGGCACGCAGGCGCATGTCGACCCCGCCGCACTCATCGGTGGCGAAGCCGCACCGCGGCACGAACGGGCATCCCGCCCGCTCGCCGCGCAGATCCGGGGGCGAGCCGGGAATCCCCGTCAGGTGACGGCGCTCGCCGCGAAGGCGCGGGAAGGAGCCGAGTAGCCCGCGCGTGTAGGGATGGGCGGCACCGAGGCGCAACTCGTCGGTCGGCGCGGACTCCAGCACCTGCCCGGCATACATGATGACCACGCGGTCGGCGACCTCGAGCAGCAGGGACAGGTCGTGGGTGATGAAGAGGACCGAGAAGCCGAGCCGGTCCTTGAGCTCGAAGACCTGGCGCAGGATCTCGCGCTGGACCACGACGTCGAGCCCGGTGGTGGGCTCGTCCATGATCACGACCTCGGGCTCGACGGCCAGGGCCATGGCGATCATCACCCGCTGTCGCATCCCGCCCGAGAGCTCGTGTGGGTAGCTGCGCATGCGGGTGGTCGGGATTCCGACGAGGTCGAGCATCTCGGCGGCACGGGCGCGCAGCTGCTCCTCGGGCGCGGGCGTGTGGGCGCGGAGCGCGTCGAGCAGCTGCTCGCCGATCCGCAGCACCGGGTTGAGCGCGTTCATCGCGCTCTGGAAGACGATCGCGATCTCGCGCCAGCGCAGCGCGCGCAGCTGCGGCGCGGTCGCAGCCAGCACGTCGAAGTTGCCGCCGGCGAGGCGCCGCCCGTGATACGTGACGCTCCCGCCCGTGATCACCGCGGGCGGGCGCAGGAGCCGGACCGAGCCGTAGGCGAGCGTCGATTTGCCGCAGCCACTCTCGCCCGCCAGGCCGACGATGCTGCCGGGATGCAGCGCCAGGTCCACCCCGCGCACGGCCCGGGTGTCCCCGTCGGAGGACCGGTAGGCGATCGACAGGTCGCGGATGTCGAGCAGGGGCTGCGCCGCGGTGGCCTGACCCTCAGTCATCGCGCCGCCTCCTCATCGCGGATCACCGGCGTGGGGTCAGACGGACGCCACACGCGACGGCCGACGCGCAGCTCCTTGGCCGCGGCGCGCAGGCGGGGATTGCCCAGCTCGTCGAGCCCGAAGTTGAGCAGCACCAGGCTCGTGCCCAGCAGCGCGGCGCACACGCCCGGTGGGACGTACCACCACCAGGCGCCGAGCTGGACGGCGTTGCCGCTCTGTGCCCAGTAGAGCATCGTGCCGTAGCTCCAGGTCGAGACATCGGCGACGCCGATGAAGGCGAGCGCCACCGAGGTGAGGATCGCGTAGAGCACGGTCCCGACGAAGCTGGCGGCGATGAGCCCGATCTCGTTGGGCAGGAGCTCGAACACGATGATCCGCCACCTCGACTCTCCCACCTCGCGGGCGGCGGCCACGAAGTCGCGCCGGCGCAGCGACAGCGTCTGGGCGCGGATGACGCGAGCGCCCCACGGCCACCCCAGCGCACTGAGGATGATGGCCGTGGGGAGCTGGCCCGAGTGGGGCAGGTAGCCGAGAATGACCACGAGCAGTGGCAGTGCCGGCAGCACCAGGAAGATGTTGGCCACGAGCGACAGGCCCTCGTCGGCGAGCCCTCCGAGGAATCCCGCCGAGGTGCCGACCAGGACCGACAGCAGCGTGGCGATGGCGCCGGTGAGCAGGCCCAGCACCACGGTGGAGCGTGTCCCCGTCAGCAGTTGCGAGAGGACGTCCTGGCCGGTGGCCGTCGTGCCCAGCAGGTGAGTCGACGTCGGACCCAACGGCAACGCCTGGCCGGCGGTCGTGGCCGAGGGATCAAACGGGGCCACCGAGGGGCCCACGATCGCGATGAGGATGAAGAGACCGAGGATCGCCACGCCGACCTTGGCCTTGAGCGGCAGGCTGCGCAGCACGCCCCGGCGCCGGCCCACGACCGCCTCGGGGATCTCGACGACGATGGCGTCGGGGCCGGACCCGAGCGGTGAGCTGAGCGCCGACATCAGTAGCCCGCCCCCGACCGTACGCGCGGGTCGGCCAGTACGTAGATGACGTCGGCCACCAGCGAGGCCAGGAGCACGGTGAGCGAGATGACCAGGAAGATGCCCTGGAGCAGCGGATAGTCGTTGGATGTGACCGCGTTGAACAGCGTCAGGCCGATCCCCGGGTAGGAGAAGACGATCTCCATCACCAGCGCCCCGGCGACGACGAAGCCCAGCGACAGCGCGAAGCCGGCGATGTTGGGCAGGATCGCGTTGCGCGCGCCGTAGGTGAACATGATCCGCCGTGGCGACAGTCCCTTGGCCTCGGCGACGAGGATGTAGTCCTCAGAGATCGTCGTCAGCATGACGTTGCGCATCTGGAGCATCCAGCCGCCGATCGCGGTGAGGATGATCGTCAGCGCCGGGAGCACCGAGTGCGAGACGGCGCTGGAGATGAAGGGCCAGTTGAAGCCCGGCTGCAGGCCGAGGTCATAGCCCTGACCGAACGGGAACAGCCTCCAGTCCAGCGCGAAGAGCTGGATGATGATGAGGGCGAGGAAGAAATAAGGAGTCGCCTGCAGGAAGGTGAACGCGGGGAGGCAGCGGTCCAGCCAGCCCCCCCGTCGCCACGCGGCGACGACGCCGAGCAGCGTGCCGATGGCGAAGCTCAGGATCGTGGCCGTGCCGACGAGGATGAGGGTCCACGGCAGCGTCTGGGCGAGGATGTCGGTGACCTTCGCCGGGTACTGACGGACGCTGAGGCCGAGGTTGCCGTGCGCGAGGGCGCCGAGGTAGGAGAAGTACTGGCTGATGAGGCTACCGTGCGCATGGGTGCCGAACTCGGCCTCCAGCGCGCTCAGCGACGACGCGTCGAGCTTGGGGAAGTCGGCCAGCATTGAGTCGACGGCATTGCCCGGCATCACACGCGGGATGGCGAAAACCACCGTGATCGAGAACCACGCCGCGACGATGTAGAACGCCAGCCTTCGCAGGATGAACCGCACGGACCGTCTCCTCTCTCACTCTCCCAGAACACGCTCACGCGGGTTCCAGATGTAAACGGTAACGGAACAATTGCAGTCCTGTCAAGAGCCTGTGTTCCTTGATGATTGCCGTGTTTTCCGGATTCTCGGAAAAGATCTTGTCCCAGGACTTGATGTAACGTTCCATGATGTGATTCAATCCCGTTCCATGGAAACCGTCGACGATGAAACCGGCAACGGGCGAACGACCCGCCTGACGATCCGCGAGGTCGCCGACCTCGCCGGCGTCTCGATCGCCACCGTGTCCCGGGTCATCAACGGGCGAGCCGAGGTCTCCGAGAAGGCGCGCAAGGCGGTGATGCGGGTCGTACGCGAGCACGGCTACAGCACCAACCGCACGGCCCGCGCCCTGTCCGGTGGCCGCACGGGGCTGGTCGGCGTGATGTCGCCCGTCGTCCACCATTCGTACTTCTCGGTCATTCTCGACGGCGCCGGCGAGGCGCTCTACGAGCACGACATGCGCATGGTCCTGTGCCCCACCCACCACGAGCACGAGCGCGAGGTCACGCTGCTCGAACGGCTCATGCACGGCACCACCGATGGCGCCGTCCTCATCCTCCCCGAGGAGTCCGGCGAGGAGCTGTCGGCACTGAGCGAGCACGGCTACCCCTTCGTGATCATCGACCCCCACACCGCGCTGGACGAGCGGGTCCCCACCGTGTCCGCGGCGCACACCTCGGGCGCGAGCGAGGCGGTCGAGCATCTGCTGGGCCTGGGCCACCGGCGCATCGCCGCGATCACGGGGCCGCGGGGATGGATCGCCACCGAGGAGCGGCTGCGCGGCTACCGGGCGGCCCTGGCCGCCGTCGGCGTGATGCCCGATCCGCGGCTGGAGGTGGAATCCGACTTCTCAGATAGGGGCGGCGTCGAGGCCACCGAGGCCCTGCTCGAGCTTCCCGATCCACCCAGCGCGATCTTCGCGTTCAACGACATGCTGGCGATCGGCGCCATGCAGGCGGCGCGCCGGCGGGGAATCCGTGTCCCCGAGGACCTCTCCGTGATCGGCTTTGACGACACCTTCGAGGCCTCGATCGTGACCCCGACGCTCACCACCGTGCGCCAGCCGCTGGCCGAGATGGGCCGGATGGCGGTGGCGCTGCTCGTCCGCCTGCTCCAGAACCAGCGCATCGAGGCGCTCCACGTGGAGCTCGCGACCAAGCTGGTCGTGCGCGAATCCACCGCCGCGGTGGCCGTGCCCGTGGCGGGCTGACACCACCGCGGCGGCGGTTGTGGTGAGGCCTCGCGCGGGCCGGCGGCTCCTACGCCGCCAGCTCGCGCTGGTATTCGTCCAGGCAGGCCGCGACCGCGGCCGCCGCCGCGTGCCCGTCAAACAGCTGCGGGTACGCGCGGCGCGAACGTCGCAGCATCAGCGCGTACGCGGCGAACCGGAGCGGTGCCTGGACGAAAGCGGCTGCCACGACGGCAGCCGCCAGCTTGATCTGGAAGTCGACTGGCTGATGATGATGCTGAGCCATGTTTCCCCTTCTTCCATGAAAGAGGTATGGATCTCGGATGCCCCCGAGGAACGACAAATGGTGCTCCTGCGCAGGGCAAATGACAATAGGCTCAAGCGCTCACTAAGCGTTCAGACGATCTGAACGCTCCTGGGCGGGGCGGCGGCCAGCGATGCGCCACTCAGCGCTGCGGGCGGCCCACCTGCTCGACGGACTCCAGCCGCGCGAGGTCGTCCTCGTCCAGGGTCACCTCACCTGCCGCCATGTTCTCCTCCAGGTGCGCGACCGAGGTCGTGCCGGGGATGAGCAGGATGCGGTCATAGCGCGCCAGCAGCCACGCCAGCGCCACCTGCGAGGGCGTGACCCCGTGCTTGGCCGCCACCGCGGCCACCGCCGGATCCGCGGCGAGCTTGGCCGGGCCACCGGCGAAGGCCGAGCCCAGCGGGAAGAAGGGCACGAACGCGATCTCGCGCTCCCGACAGAAGTCGACGAGCGCCTCGTTGGAGCGATCCATGACGCTGTAGGCGTTCTGGACCTCGCCGAGCTCGGTCAGCTCCGCCGCCGTCCCCAGACCCTGGGCGGTGACGTTGGAGATGCCGATGAGGTCCAGCTTGCCTTCCTGCTGGAGGTCCTTCAGCGCCGCCACCTGCTCCTCGGTGGGCTCGCCCGGACCCCCGGACGCGTCGGCGACGCGGAGGTTGACCAGGTCCATCCGCTCGACGCGCAGCGAGCGCAGGTTCTCCTCGACGCCCTGGCGCAGCTCGGCCGGCGAGAGGGCGGGCAGCCAGGCGCCCTGATCGTCGCGCCGCGCGCCCACCTTGGTGACGAGCTTGAGGTTCTCCGGGTAGGGGTGCAGCGTCTCGCGGATCAGGTCGTTGACGACATCGGGCCCGTAGTACTGCGAGGTGTCGATGTGATCGACGCCGAGCTCGATGGCGCGGCGCAGGACGGCCCGGGCGGCGTCTGGATCACGGGGCGGGCCGAACACGCCCGGCCCGGCGAGCTGCATCGCGCCAAAGCCGATGCGGGCGATCGGCTTGTCGCCGAGAAATGAGGTCTGGTTCATGACCCAGAGGCTAGGAACGGCTGGCGGGCGCGCGCCCGTCAGGGCAGCCGGGTGGTGTCGACTGCCTCGAGCTGCCCGGACTGGTTGTTGGCGACGAGCAGCGTCCGCCCGCCCGGCTCGGCGGCCTCCTCGCGCGGGAACAGGCCCGCGGGAAGTGACCCGGCCACGGCCGGCCGGCCCGCCAGCGCGGCGGCGGCGTTGACGACCGTGAGCTCCGCGTGCGCGCCCGGCGCACCGAAGCGGTTGGAGTCGGCCACCACCACCCGGGTGTCGTGATCGACCAGCGCGAGCCCCACGGGCGCCTCCCCCACCCTGACCTTCGCGAGCAGCGCGTGGGCCGGATCGCTGCGCAGCCTGGGGGCCGAGAAGGCCAGCAGCGCATCACTCTCGCGCGCGGTGACCCAGACGGTCTTGCCGTCGGCGGACGCGACCACCCGCACCGGCCCGCAACCGGCGACCGCGGTCGCGACCACGGCGGTGCCGGGGTGGGTCTCGGCCGTGTGCACGTCGATGACCTTGAGCGACCCGAAGCGGCCGCCCCGGCCCGCGCCGATCTCGCTCGTGACATACAGCCACCGGCCGTCGGGCGAGAGCGCCATGCCGACCGGGGCAAGCCCGAGCGGGACATCGCCGACGAAGGAGGAGGCATGGAAATGGTCGGCCAGGGCCGCACGGAGGTCGAAGACCGCCATCGCTCGCGCCGCCTCGAGCGTCACGAAGGCGAAGTGGCCGTCGGCGGAGGTGGCGACCTCGATCGCGCCCGCGGCGCCCTTGGGTGTCCGGAGGTGACCGAGCACCGCATCGTCGCGTCCCTGTTCGGCGGGCTCAGCGTCGACCACGACGGCGCCGGCGTGATCGGCGGCCAGGACGTAGCGGCCGTTGCGCGTGATCGTCTCCCCCAGCGTGACGTCGCCGGGCAATCTCACCTCGTGGGCGAGCCTGGGCACGAAGCCGCGGTCTGACAGGACGTCGATCCCATGCCCCATCGTCGCCATGAAGGACCAGTCTCCGCGGGGCGCGGTCACCACTCCGAAGGGGCTCGCGCCCGTCGACAGGAACGCGGTGCGCACGCCGGCGAGCCGCGGCTGGGCGGCCACCGCGGTCGAGCAGCCCGGGGCCGCCAGCCGGCGCGACCGCGATGCGGTCCCCGAGCCCGCGCCACACCCCGCCACCGCGACTCCGATGGCGACCGTCAGACACGTGAGCCGCAGCCCCGCCCACATGCGGATGAACCGTACCGGCGCCGGATAAAGGTCAGCCGAGGGCCGGGACCAGCACGCACACGGCCCCGACGACCAGCAGGCAGGCGCCGGCGAACCGCGGCGACGAGCGCCACCCCGGCGGGAAGCGGCCATCGATGTGGACCCATGCCGTGGCCACGCCGAAGAGCTCGTGCACGAGCAGATGGCCCCATGCCGCAAGGGCGAGGCCGGTGAGGATGATGAGCTCACGACTGGTCATGCTCTGTGTAGTCGGCAGCTCACCGGGTGGTCTTGATGGGGGCGGGGCGCGGGATCGGCGTCCGTCGGCGTGAAGCACGACACGGGCGCACGTCAACGACGGTCTTGGGAAGGGTGGGTCGGGCGTGATTGCGGCTCCTTGCAGGGAGATTTGGTAGATAGTGATCGCTTATAGAGTCAAAATCTCCCAAGACTGCGTCGGAGCCCGCCGCGGACGCACCGAGCACCTACACGTCCCCTCCCAAGCAATCTTTTGACGTGCGCCCGTGTCGTGCTTCACGTCGACAGCGACCTGCGGCGCCGGACCCCAGACACCCGGCCCGTCTGAAATGATCGCCCGATGCGAGGGGTGCCCGAGGCGCGTCCACCGGCGTCCGGCGCGTGATGGCGTTCGCCGCGGTCGGGCTGACTCACAGCGCAGACCATCTCTCCGCCGGCACGTTGCTCCTCCTGGCGCTGTTCGGCTTCGCCGGGGGCGTGGGCACCACAGCGCTCGGCCCCGGGGGCGTGCTGGTGACGATCGGGCTGTTCCTGTTCTCGGGCCTGCCTCCGGCGGCGATCAGCGGCACGGGGATCGCCACGAACGTGGGCAGCGCGGTGCTGGGGACCGCCGCCTTCGCGCGGTCGGGCCAGCTGCGCGGCCCCGCTGTCCAGCGGATGGCGCTCGTTCTCATCGCCGCCGCCGTCGTGGGCACGCCGCTTGGCGTGCTGGTCAACGCCCAGGTGTCGGGCGGGGCGTTCGGGATCCTGCTGGGCGTGTGCGTCGCCGCGATCGGTGCCCTGCTCGTCCTGCGTGAGCACCAACGCAGCCCTGCACCCGCACCGGCGCCCAAACCCACACCCTCATCCGCACCCAGACCAGCACCCGCCGGCACCGCGATGCCCAGCGCAGCCGTCGTCCTCCCGCTCGGGTTGGCGGTGGCGGCCGTCAGCGGGCTGTTCGGCCTCGGGGGCCAGCTCCTCAGCGTCCCCCTGCTCATCTCGGTCGGCGCCCCGATGCTGCCCGCCCTCGGGGCCGCCCAGGCTCAGTCGGTCGTCATCGCCGGCGTGGGCACGATCGGCTATGCCCTGCGCGGTGCCATCGCCTGGCCGCTGGTGCCGGTCGTCGGGGTGCCGCTGCTCGCGGGCGCGCTGGCCGGCTGGCGGATCGCGCAGTCGGTCCCCACCGAGCGCCTGCGCTCGCTGCTGGCCCTGGCCCTGATCCTGACCGGGGCATATCTCATCTTTCACAACGCGTAGATCGGTCGGGTTAGAGTCGCATCAGCCATGACCCACGAGGGCGTCACGCTGGTGCAGGTACAACCCAGGCGCACCGCGGTGATCGCCGACACCGTCGCCTGGGCGGACTTCCCCACGCTGTGGCGCCAGATGCTCGACGAGGTCTACACGTTCGTGCGCGCGTGTCCGGAGTTCACCGCCGCCATCGCCGGGACCCCCGGACCTCACTGGACCAACGTGATGCTCTACCGGAGCGAGGCGCCCAACATCGAGGTCGGCGTGCTGGCCCCCAGTGCCTTCACGGCCACCGGCCGGGTCATCGCGTCAGAGCTCCCCGGTGGCCGGGCCACCACCGCGACGCACCGCGGGAACCCCGCGGAGATCGGCACGACCCACGACGCCGTCCGCGACTACGCGCGCGACCACGGGCTGGCCACCACCGGCGTCCTGTGGGAGGTCTACGGCCACCCTGACGACCCCGGCGAGTTCGCCACCGAGGTGTTCCACCTCCTCGCGTGACGCGTGACGCGTCAGAATCCGCCCCGGCGAAGTCCAACGCAGACGAGCTCGAGGAGAGACCTATGGCCGAGGTGTCGGGGACGTGCGACGCGCGCTTCCAGCCGGTGCGCGACGCGCTGGCGGAGCAGCTGGAGCGCGAGGAGCTGGGCGCGAGCATCGTGCTGGACATCGACGGCGAGACCATCGTGGACATCTGGGGCGGCTGGTGCGACACCGAGCGGCGCCGGCCGTGGGAGCGCGACACGATCACCAACGTATGGTCGACGACCAAGACGGTGACCAACCTGGCCGCGCTCATGCTCATCGATCGCGGCCAGGTCGACGCCTACGCGCCGGTGGCCGACTACTGGCCCGAGTTCGCGGCCAACGGCAAGGAGGCCATCGAGGTCCGCCACATCCTCAGCCACACCTCCGGGGTCTCGGGCTGGGACGCGCCGTTTGTGGTCGCCGACATGTATGACTGGACGTCCTCGACCGAGCGTCTGGCCGGCCAGGCGCCGTGGTGGGAGCCCGGCACCGCGTCCGGCTACCACGCCAACAACCAGGGCCACCTGGTCGGCGAGATCGTCCGCCGCGTCACCGGGCTTCCGCTCAAGCGCTTCGTGGCCGAGCAGATCGCCGGGCCGCTCGGCGCCGACTTCCAGATCGGCGCCGCCGAGAGCGACTGGCCGCGTATCGCCCCGGTCGTCGCGCCGCCGCCGCTGCCGATCGACCTCGCCTCGCTCCCGCCCGAGAGCCCGATGTACAAGACGTTCACCGGCCCGGTGGCCGCCGCCGGCAACGCCAACACCGCGGCCTGGCGCCAGGCGGACATGGGCGCGCTCAACGGCCACGCCAACGCGCGCTCGGCGGTGCGAATCATCAAGGCGCTGTCGCTGGGTGGCGCCGTGGACGGCACCCGGCTGCTCTCGCCCGAGACGATCGAGCTCATCTTCGACGAGCAGAGCCATGGCACCGACCTGGTCCTCGGCGTGCCACTGCGCTTCGGCATCGGCTTCGCGCTGCCCGAGACTCAGACTGTGCCCTACGTGCCCCAGGGACGCTGCTGCTACTGGGGCGGATGGGGCGGGTCGGAGATCATCGCCGACCTGGACCGGCGGGTCACCTTCGGCTACATGATGAACAACATGGCGCCGGGGATCATCGGCTCAGACCGGTCCGAGGCCTACGTCCGGGCCGCCTACGCCTGCCTGGACTGATGCCGCCCGGCGTCCAGCCGACGCTGGCCGCAGCGCTGCAACATTTGTCCAAAGAGACATAGGGACTCACCGCTTCCGCGCATAATGGCCCGGAAACGGGACCGCTGTCCAGGCAGGGAGAGCGTCGGCGTATGTCTAAGAGGTTGTTGGGTCTGGGAGGACACCGTGCCAATGCCGTGGTGGGCGCCGCCGCGCTCATTCTGGCCATTGCGCTGGTGATCCTCGGCGTGTCGCTGCACGCCACACAGACGCGTGCGCGCGAGACGCTGACATCGCGCTTCCAGGACAGGGCGCAGGTGGTGTCGGCCCTCATTCAGGCCGAGGTCGCATCGGTGCCGAGCTCGGCCGCGGCGACGCCGGCCTACACGTCGGCGATGGTGGACGACCGCGGGCTGGACCGGGCCGCCGCCCAGAGTCATCTGGCCTTCGCCACCATCCTCGATCGTGCCGGCACGGTGATCGCTCACTCGCGCACGATGACCGCGGCCGACCTGTCACAGGCGCTCAGCTCCCCGGCCTTCGCACGCGTGCGCACGGGTGCGCCCGTGTCACTGTCCGATGTGCTGTCGGGTGGAGGGCGGGCAACGGGCGTGGTCGACCTCGTCGTGCGGCTGCGGACCGCGGCGGGCCCGCGCATCCTCGTCGGCGGCCTCCCGGCGCCGGTCCTCGGTGCCTTGTTTGACACCTATCTGCAGCGGATTCCGCACACGGTCGGCGCCGCCTACGTGATCGACAGCCGCGGCGCGATGATCGCGGATGCCGCGCCGGCGTCGGCGTCGCCGGGCGCGGCGGTGACCCAGCTTCCGCTGACCGGCCTGGGCCACAGTCACAGCGCGCCCTACGGCCACGGCGGCTACTTCGTCTCGGCCGCCATCCCGGGGAGCACGTGGCGTGTGGTGCTCACCACCACGCAGTCGTCGCTGTTCAGCTCGGTCAGCGGCGCGCGCAAATGGCTTCCGTGGGCGATCTTCATCGCGCTCGGCGTAGTGGCCCTCGGCGTCCTCGTGCTGTTGCGCCGGGTCCTGGCCAGCGGGGCGGCCCTGTCGCGCGCCAACGCCGAGCTGGCCACCAGCAACGCCCGGCTGCAGAGCACGAACGAGCTGTTGCGCCACGCCGCGGAGCTGTCGCGGTCCAACGCCGAGCTGGAGCAGTTCGCCTCGATCGCGTCCCACGACCTGCAGGAGCCGCTGCGCAAGGTGCAGACCTTCGCGGCCCAGCTCAACGCCAAGGAGAGCCAGAACCTGTCAGAGCAGGGGCAGGACTTCCTGCGGCGCATGTCGGACGCGGCGGGGCGGATGCGCAGCCTCATCGATGACCTGCTCGTGTTCTCGCGGGTCTCCACCCAGGGCCATCCCTTCACCTCGGTCAACCTCGGCCACGTGATCTCCCAGGTGCTGATCGACCTCGAGGTGAGCATCGAGGAGAGCCGGGCCCAGGTCAGGGTGGGGCTCATGCCGACGATCGAGGCCGACCCGCTCCAGATGCGCCAGCTCTTCCAGAACCTGCTGGGCAATGCGCTCAAGTTCCGCCGGCCCGGCGTCACCCCCGAGCTGCGGGTCGAGGCCCATGTCGCCGACCACATCGCCCAGCTCACCGTGAGCGACAACGGAATCGGCTTTGACGAGCAGTACGCCACCCGCATCTTCCGCGCCTTCGAACGCCTGCACGGAGCGCGCGGCTACCCGGGGACGGGGATCGGGCTGGCCCTGTGCCGCAAGATCATCGAGCGCCATCACGGCACCATCACCGCCACCAGCGAGGTCGATCACGGCGCGTCGTTCACCGTCCGCCTACCGGTGACCCAGCCCGACGACGGCGCGCCGGGCGGGC
This sequence comes from uncultured Solirubrobacteraceae bacterium, assembly GCA_963764125.1. Classification (GTDB taxonomy): domain Bacteria; phylum Actinomycetota; class Thermoleophilia; order Solirubrobacterales; family Solirubrobacteraceae; genus Palsa-465. The sequence continues at coordinate 196,347 of CAVXRR010000032.1, read as the reverse complement.
CGGACGTTCTCCTGTTCCCCGAGACCACGACCGAGGATGAGATCGCCGGTGTCCATGTCTGATACCTGCCACGCCCGCCGGTCGATCACGATCCTGATGGCCGACGACGACGAGGACGACCGCGTCCTCACCGCAGACGCGCTCAAGCGCAGCCGCCTCATCAACGACCTGCGCTTCGTCGTCGACGGCGAGGACCTCATGCACTACCTCCGCGGCCAGGGGGCATACGGCGACGGCGGCATCCCCGCGCCGCGGCCCGGCCTGATCCTGCTCGACCTGAACATGCCCAAGAAGGACGGCCGGGAGGCGCTGGGCGAGATCAAGACCGATCCCGAACTGCGCCGGATCCCGGTGGTCGTCCTCACCACCTCCCGCGCCGAGGAGGACATCGTGCGCACGTACGACCTCGGCGTGAACTCGTTCGTGTCCAAGCCGGTCACGTTCGAGGAGCTCGCCACCGCCATGCAGCGCCTGGCGGTCTACTGGTTCGACCTGGTCGAGCTGCCGCAGGAGAGCGGCGATGAACCGCGCTGATCCGCTCCGCGTCCTGCTGGTAGAGGACGACGAAGACGACTTCGTGCTGACCCAGAGCATGCTGCTGGCCAACGGCCGGACCAAGTTCGACCTCGATTGGGAGCAGAGCTACAGCGCCGCCCTGGATGCAGTGCGCGTCACCCGCCACGACCTGTACCTCGTCGACTACCGCCTGGGGGAGCACACCGGCCTCGATCTCGTGCGCAGCGCGTGGGGAACCGACCCGCCGGCACCGGTGATCCTGCTCACCGGCCAGGACGACTACGCGGTGGACATGGAGGCGACCGCCCTGGGCGTCACCGACTACCTCGTCAAGGGGACGATCGACGCCCCCAGCCTGGAGCGGACGATCCGCTACGCCGTCCGCCAGCACCAGGCGATGATCGATCTGCGGCGCAGCGAGGAGCGCTACGCCGTCGCTGTACGGGCAACGAATGACGGCATCTGGGACTGGGACCTGACCACGGAGCGTGTGCACTTCTCCGAGCGCTGGCGAACGCTGCTGGGCTACGAGGAGCTGGCCTCTGACGAGATGACGGCGTGGCTGAAGCTCGTGCATCCCGACGATCTCGAGCGGCTGCGCCACGAGATCGACGGCAGCGTCGCCGGCGCGAGCCCGTACTTCGAGAACGAGCACCGGATCCGCCACGGCGACGGGGGCTGGCGGTGGGTCCTGTGCCGCGGCCTGGCCACCTGCGACGCCGCCGGTGCGCCGATCCGCATCACCGGCTCGCTGTCGGACATCACCGAGCGGCGCAACGCCGAGGCGCGCCTCATCCACGACGCGCTGCACGACAGCCTCACCGGGCTGCCCAACCGCACGCTGCTGATGGATCGCGTGACGCATTGCGTGCGCCGCGGTGAACGGGATCCCGGCGGCGGCTGTGCCGTGCTCTACATCGACCTCGATCGCTTCAAGCTCATCAACGACAGCGTCAGCCACGCCGCCGGCGACCGCCTCCTCATCGAGGTGGCCCGGCGCATGGAGCAGGTGCTCAGACCTTGCGACACCCTGGCTCGCCTGGGCGGCGACGAGTTCGCCATCGTGCTGGAGGGGATCTCCTCGGCGGCACAGGCACTGGAGATCGGCACGCGCATCTGCCAGACGATCGCCGAGTCAGTCCCGTTCGAGCGTCGCGCCCTGCAGATCGTCGGCAGCATCGGGATCGCCCACAACCTCGACGGGATCGTCGCGCCCGAGGTGCTGCTGCGCAACGCCGACATCGCCATGTACGACGCCAAGGGCCACGGGGGCGGCCGCTGCGCGGTCTTTGACCACAGCATGCACCAGCGGGTCGTCGATCGCATGTCGCTGGAGACTCATCTCCGTCAGGCGATCGAGCAGCGGCGCCTGCGCACGTTCTTTCAGCCGATCGTCGACCTCAGCACCGGCGCCATCCGCGGTCTCGAGGCCCTGGCGCGCTGGCCCGCCGGTGAGCACGACATCCCACCGGCCCAGTTCATCCCCGTCGCCGAGGAGTCAGGGCTCATCGGCCGGCTCGGCTGCCTGGTCCTGCGCGACGCCTGCCGGACGCTCAGCGACTGGCGAACACAGGGGCTCGTCGCCCCCGAGGTCACCGTCAGCGTCAACGTCTCGATCCGCCAGATCATCGACGGCGGGCTCGTCGACAACGTCCGCGCGGCGCTGGCCGACTCCGGCCTGCAGGCGGAGAGCCTCGTCCTGGAGATCACCGAGAGCACCCTGATCGAGAACCCGCAGCTCGTGAGCACGGTACTCCAGGAGCTCCTGGACCTCGGTGTCACGATCGAGCTCGACGACTTCGGCACCGGCTACTCGTCGCTGACGGTGCTCCACCACTTCCCCGGCCACACGCTGAAGATCGACCGTGCCTTCGTGGACACGATGATCGACCGCCCGGAGTCAGAGACGATCGTGCGCTCGATCGTCAGCCTGGCCCACAGCCTCGGGCTCCAGGTCACCGCCGAGGGCATCGAGGACACCGATCAGCTCAACGCGCTGACCGCGCTGGGCTGCGAGTTCGGCCAGGGCTACCACTTCAGCCGCCCGCTGCCGGCCGCCGACATCGCGGCCATGCTGGCGACGCCCAGCGCGCTGATCTGACCGAGCCTGCTCAGAGCAGCGGCCGGCTCGGGGAGCGGCAGGGCGGCCAGGAGCTCCTCGGTGGGCGCGTCGGTGAGCGCGCTGTGGTCGGTCTCGGCGGACTCCGAGGCCCGGACGATGTCGATGGCGAACGAGCGCACCTGCCCGGCGATGTCGTTGACGGCCAGGCGGGGATCGCGCGCCGCCGCGGCGGTCGCGGCGCCCGCGGCGCGCAGCGCCAGCCGGAGCACGTCGCCGCTGCGCCACGGCTCGTCGAATTGGGTCGGCAGCTCCCACGCGGCGAGGCCGAGATCTCGGATGGCGTCGGCCAGCTCGGGATGCGGCGGGTTGCCGCCGCGCACGTATTGACGGATGCGCCGCGCCAGGACGGGGACGCTGCGGGCGGCGAGGTCGGCATGGGGCACGACGCGCGCGTAGCGGTCCAGCTCGGCGCGGGAGCCGCGGCGCAGCGGCGCCCAGCGCGCGGTGTCGCTGCCCGAGACGACGGCCTGGCGCAGGGTGTCGACGCGCGCCTCGAGGCCCTCGGCGGCGATCGCGGCCGCCTCGCCCAGACGCGAGTCGCCGGCGGCCAGCGCCCCGGCGGCGTCACGCAGCACCACCCCGAGCTCACCGAACACGGCGTTGGTGGCCCGCGACACGTTGGTGAGGGGCTCGGGCGGGAACACCAGGGTGTGGACGACGAGCGCCACCCCGCCGCCGATGAGCACGTCCAGCAGCCGCACCTCGGGCGTCGAGGACAGCGTGGAGACGAGGATGGCCGACACCGCCGCCTCGGTCACGAGCAGCTCGGTGCCGCCCAGGACGACCGCGGCCAGCATCGCCAGCACGACGAGCAGGCCGATCTGGGGCAGCCCGGTGCCGATCGCGCGGATCAGCAGGTCGGCGAGGACGATCCCCAGCATCACGCCGCCGATGAGCTGCACCGCGCGCTGGCGGCGCTCGCCGAAGGCCGCGCCGAGCGAGATGATCGCGGCGATCGCGGCGAACGCGGGGCGGTGCTCGACACCGGCGATCACGGCGATGTACCAGGCGCCGACCGCGGCCACGGCCGTCTGCAGGATCGGCCACAGATGGCCGTGCATTCGCTGTCGCGCCAGGGTGATCATGTCTGTGCTTCACACTAGAAGCACCCTGGCGGGACCTGGCCGTTACACCCTGCGTCACCGTCACACGCGCGTAACATGGGCGCACATGCGCCCACGCGCGAACCGCGCGCCCCGGGGCTCAGCGGCGTGCCGACGGTTCTCCAAACGACCTGCTGGACTTTGACGCGTGACCCTGTTCGCCGACGTCGTCTCCGCCTCCGAGGCCGTCGCCGCGCACGAGCTCGCGCTCGGCCAAGGTGGCGATCCTGGCCGAGCTGCTGCGGACGCTCGACGCCGAGGAGGTCCCGGTCGTGCGTCGGCTTTCTCTCCGGGGTGCCGCGGCAGGGGCGCGTCGGCATCGGCTACGCGGCCATCCGAGGCGTCGAGCGCACCGCCCGCGGACACGCCGTCGCTCACCGTGGCCGACGTCGACCGGGCGATCTCCGACATCGAGGCCGAGACCGGGCAGCGGCTCCGCGGGCCGGCGCCGGGAGCTGCTGGAGGCGCTGATGGGGCGCGCCACCGAGCCCGAGGCCGCCTTCCTGGTGGGCCTGCTCACCGGCGGCCTGCGCCAGGGCGCGCTCGCCGGGCTGATGGCCGACGCGGTGGCCAAGGCCGCGGGGGTCCGCGGCGAGATCGCCCGGCGGGCGCTCATGCTCTCCGGCGACCTGACCGAGATGGCGCAGATCGCGATCACCGGCGGCGAGGCGGGGCTGCGCGCGGTGGGCTTCGAGATCTTCCGGCCGATCCTGCCGATGCTGGCCTCCACCGGCGCGAACGTGACCGAGGCCCTGGACGGGTTCGCGCGCGCGTCGGTGGAGTACAAGCTCGACGGGATCCGCATCCAGATCCACCGCCGCGGCGATGAGGTGCGCATCTACACCCGCAACCTCAACGAGATCACCGACGACGCTGCCCGGGATCGTCGACGCGGTCCGGCGGCTGCCGGTCAGCCAGGTGGTCCTCGACGGCGAGGCCATCTGGATGGACGCCGGCGGCCCGGCGCCCGTTTCAGTACACGGTGTCCCAGATCGACAGCGGCGCGCCGCCGGAGGGGATCGTCACCTTCCTGTTCGACGTCCTGCACGTGGACGGCGAGGACCTCCTGGACACGCCGCTGCAGCGAGCGGATCGCCCGTCTGGAGCAGATCGCGCCCGCCCACCGGATCCCCGGCATCTTCACCAACGACGCCGCGGCGGCCCAGCGCGTGCTCGACGACGCGATCGCCGCCGGCCACGAGGGCGTCGTCGTCAAGGACGCCGCCTCGGCGTACGCGGCGGGACGGCGCGGCAAGGCGTGGCGCAAGGTCAAGCCGGTGCAGACCTATGACCTGGTGGTGCTCGGCGCCGAGTGGGGCCACGGGCGCCGGCAGGGCTGGCTGTCCAACCTGCACCTCGGCGCCCGCGACCCGGACTCCGGCGCGTTCGTGATGGTGGGCAAGACGTTCAAGGGGCTCACCGACGAGCTGCTGCGCTGGCAGACCGACGCCCTGCTGGCCCGCGAGACCGAGCGGCGCGGCATCGCGGTGATGGTGCGCCCCGAGCTGGTGGTGGAGATCGCGCTCGACGGCGTGCAGTCCTCCACGCGCTACCCGGGCGGCATCGCGCTGCGCTTCGCGCGGGTCAAGCGCTACCGGACCGACAAGGATGCGCACGAAGCCGACGTGATTGGCGACCTGCGGGCCCTGCTACCCGCGCGGTCCTAGCGATCCGGCGCTACCGTGACGGCGATGCGCCGGAGCCTGCTCTCGTTGCTCGCCTCGCTGGCGGTGCTGCCGCTGGGCTGGCCGCACCACCTGCTCCTCGGCGTCAGCGACTCGCCCGGCGACGCCCAGCACCTCGCCCAGCAGGCGCACGTCGACGCGCGCTACCAGTACCTCTCGGGCGGGGTCAACACCGGCCATGGCTGGTCGACCTGGAACCCCAACGGGACGTTTGCCTCGATGTACGTGCGCGAGTCGATCGCCGCCCATCAGATCCCGGTGTTCACCTACTACCAGCTCCTGCAGTCCTCGCCCGCCACCGGCTCCTCCGAGCAGCAGAAGGACCTCTCCAACCTGCGCAACCCGGCGACGATGCGCGCCTACTGGGCCGACTACGAGCTGCTGCTGCGGCGAGTCGCCGCCGTCGGCGGGCGGGCACCTGGTGGTCATCCACGTCGAGCCCGACCTGTGGGGCTACCTGGAGCAGGCCCACGCGGTGGCGCTGGCGCGCTCATTCGCGCACAAGCTGATCGCGCTGCGCAACCGGCTGGCGCCCCACGTCACGCTCGCCTGGCACCTGAGCACCTGGGGGACCGACGAGGACCCCACCTACTCCAAGCCGTCGCTGGCCCACATGCGCGCGCTCGGCGCCAAGTCGGCCGCGTTCTATGCGTCGCTGCACGCCCACTTCGACCTCGTCTTCAACGACGTCACCGACCGCGACGCCGGCTTCTACCAATACGTGGAGAACAACCCGAAGACGTGGTGGGGCCCGGCTGACTTCCGCCGCCACGACGCCTACCTGGCCGCGTTCACGCATCGGACCCACACGCCGGTGGTGCTGTGGCAGCTGCCGCTGGGCGACACCATGCTCAACAACACCTCGGGCCACTACCAGGACAACCGCCTGCAGTGGTGGCTGGACGATCCGTCGGGCGCTCACCTGCAGCGCCACGCGCAACGCGGGCGTGGTCGGGCTCCTGTTCGGCGGCGGGGCCGACGGCACGACCACCGAGCAGACCGACGGCGGCTTCTTCTACCGCCTGGCCCGCGACTACGAGTCCCACCCGCTGTCGCTCAGCGGCAGGCCTTCTAGGGCGGCGCGGGCTGGTCTCGATGCCTCGGATCGCCGCGAGGTCCTCGTCGCCGCCAAGTCGCGCCTGGACCGCCTGGAGCTCTACCCGCGCGCCGGTGAGCATCGACCGCGTGTGGATCGTCTCGGCGCCGTGGCTGTTCGCGCTGCCGTGGTTCCGGCGCTTTGACGGCTACACGATGTGGAACCTCATCCTGCTGCGCTCGCCGCGGCTCGCCGCCGACGAGGACCTCGTGTGCCACGAGCTCTGCCACGTCTGGCAGATGCAGCACCACCCGATCCGGATGCCGCTGTCCTACCTGCGCGTGGGCTACGCGCGACAACCCGTACGAGGAGGAGGCCCGCCGGGCCGCGTCACGGCACCGCGTCTTAGCCCACGATGATCTCGCCGCCGCGGTCGGGCACGACGACGAGCATGCTGCGCCGCGCCCGCTCGGATCCCGCGCCGGGCGGGACGGAAGTCCAGCGCCGCCGCGGCGCGCAGCACCTCGCGCATCTCCATCTCGGCGAACGGCGCGCCCGCGCAGCGGCGCACCCCGCCGCCGTAGGGGATCCACGACGATCGGGTCGGGCCGGCGAGCCGTCCAGCCAGCGCTCGGGGCGAAACGCCGCGGCGTCGGGCCACAGGTCCTCCCGGCGCATGGCCAGCCACAGGCAGGCCGCCACCTGGACCCCGGCGGGAATCGTGCGCCCCGCGATCCGCACGGGCTCGAGCAGCAGCCGGGGCGCGATCGTCAGCGCGGGACGCACGCGCAGCACCTCTTTGACGACCGCGTCGAGGTAGGCGGGGTCGCCCTCGCGCAGGCGCGCGTGCACCTGCGGGGTGCGCGCCAGACGCTCGAACGCCCACGCCAGCGACGCCGCCGAGCTGTCATGGCCGCCCATCAGCAGCGCCACGAGCTGATCGCGCAGGTGCTGGTCGGTGGGCGGGTTGCCGTCCTCGTCGCGTTGGCTCCAGCAGCAGCGACAGCACCGACGCGCCGTCGTCGGGCTCGCTGCGCCGGCGGGCCAGCAGCTCGTAGAGCAGCGCGTCGAAGCGCTCGACCGCAATCCGGAACCGCCCCCAGGGGCTGCGCGGCCCCAGGTCCTTCATCACCATGGCCATGGCCAGCACGCGGGGCAGCGAGCGGACGCCCGCCAGGGCCTCCTCCACCGCCGCGCGCAGCTGCGCGAACTCGCGCTCGTCGCGGGCGCCGAAGACGACGCGGAGCATGATCTCCAGGGTGAGCGCGCGCATGCGCTCCAGCGTGTTGACGCGGCCGTGCCAGGTGGCGAGCTCGGCGCGCGCCAGCTCGCCGATCATCGGTGCCAGCGCCCGCATCTGCTCGCCGTGAAACGGCTTCTGCAGCAGCCGCCGCTCGCGCAGGTGCTCGTCGCCGTCGATGACGAGGATCGAGTGGGGCCCGGCGAACGGGCGCAGGAACTCCCAGCTCTGGCCCGCGGGGGCGATCGCCGCGGGCAGGGCGAAGACCTCGCGGACGGCGTCGGGTCCGCTGAACAGCACCATCGGCTCCTCGGTCCAGTAGGTGCGGATCGTGGCCGGGTCGCCGAAGCGGCGGTGCACGCCCTGCAGGAAGGCGCCGGGACGGCTCATCCAGGCGAGCGTCTGCCACAGCGCGGGCGCGCGCGGGCCCGGCGGCAGCACGGTGGCGCCCGGCTCCTCAGCGCCGGCCGCGCCGCGTGTGCGAACCTGTTTGCGCGTTGCCGAGGTCATACGTCCTATGAGGCTCTTATACCGGGTGCAGTTCAGGCGCGATCACGGTTGGGCGCCCGACCGCATGTCCGAGTACCTGGACGGCGAGCTGGCGCCCGGCAGGCGCGCGCGCATGGAGCGCCACGCGCGCGACTGCCCGGAGTGCGAGCGGCTGCTGGCCGGGCTGCGCGCCGTCATCGCGGCCTGGGCCGGCTGCCCGCGCCCGCCGGCGGCGCCGGCGCGGCCCGGATCGCGGCCCTCGGTGCGCGGTCGCCTGGACGAGCCTCGCCGTCCTGACCTCACTGAATCGTCTGGGGCGATGGCCGGGTCAAACTAGACATGACCGATACCACTCACATCCAGAACCAGACCGACGCGCCCGCCGCAGAGAAGACCGACCGCGAGTGGCGCGAGCAGCTCAGCCCCGAGCAGTACGAGGTGCTGCGCCACAAGGCGACCGAGCGCCCCTTCACCGGGCCAGTACGTCGACGAGAAGCGCGACGGCACCTATCGCTGTGCCGGATGCGGCGCCGAGCTGTTCTCCTCGGACACGAAGTTCGACTCCGGCACCGGCTGGCCGAGCTTCACCGAGCCGGCGAACCGCGCCAACGTCAAGCTCGATGCCGACTACAGCTACGGCATGCACCGCATCGAGGTGACATGCGCCGCCTGTGGCGGCCACCTGGGCCACGTCTTCTCCGACGGCCCGGGCGCGACCGAACGAGCGCTACTGCATCAACTCCTGCTCGCTCTCGCTCGACGAGAGCCGGTAACCGCTCAGGGCAGGACATGGGCGCCAGCGGGGGCGGTATAACCGCCCCCGTGACCGGCGCGCCCTCCGAGCAGGACCTCATCGGCCAGGCGCGGGCCGGCGACCAGGAGGCCTTCGCCGAGCTGGTGATGAGGCACGCCGACCGCGTCTACGGGGCCCTGCGGCGCTTCGGCCTGGACGCCGGCGACGCCGACGAGGTGGCCCAGGAGGTGTTCCTGCGCGCCTGGCGGGGGCTGGCGCGGTTCGAGGAGCGGGCCCAGTTCTCCACCTGGCTGTACCGGATCGCCTTCAACGAGGCCCAGCGCCGGCTCGCGCGCCGGACGCTGCCGCGCGTCCAGCCCGTGCCCGAGGGCGACGCGCCCGATCCGGTGGCGGCCCTGCCCGAGCCCGCTGAATCCGGGCCCGAGGCCCGGGCGCTGGCCGGCGAGTTCGAGCGCACGCTGGAAACGGCCCTGACCGAGCTGCCGCCCGAGTGGCGCGCCGCCGTCGTGCTGCGCGACATCGAGGGCCTCTCCACGCACGACGCGGCCGAGGTCGTCGGCGTGGGCGAGGCGGCCTTCAAGAGCCGCCTGCATCGTGGGCGCATGGCGCTGCGCGCCCTCCTCGAGCCGTATCTGGGGCTCGAGGAGGGCTGACGCGGCTTCTTTGACGCGCCCTTCGCGCGCCCTTCGCGCGGTCTACGCGGCCTGCGCGGCCTGCGCGGCCTGCGCCTCGAGGCCGAGGGACTGCTCCAGCGCCGCCTTCGGCTGGGCGCCGACCGCCTGCGCGGCGACCTCGCCGTCGCGATAGAGCACCACGTACGGGATGCCCCGCACGCCGGCGCGCTCGGCCAGCGCGGGCTCGTCATCGACGTTGACCTTGCCCACCTTGACCGTCCCGGCGCGCTCGGACGCGATCTGCTCGATCACGGGGCCGAGCATGCGGCAGGGTCCGCACCAGGGCGCCCAGTAGTCGACGACCACGGGCACGTCGGAGGCAAGGACCTCCGCGTCGAAATTGGCGTGGGTGAGGGTGATCACGTTGCTCATGTGCTGCCTTTCCTGTCGTTGTGAGTGCCTAGCGCAGCGTCGTGGCGCACACCGCGCCGCCGTGCTTCTCGAAGTAGCGCTGGTGGTAGTCCTCGGCGTCGTAGAAGTCGGCCGCCGGCACGATCTGGGTGGCGATCGCCTTGGTCAGGCTCGCCTGGCGCTCATCGCGTGACGCGACGGCCCGGCGCTCCTGCTCAGAGTCGTGGACGAAGACGGCCGAGCGGTACTGGCTGCCGAAGTCCCAGCCCTGCCGGTTGCGGCTGGTGGGGTCGTGGATCGTCCAGAAGGTGTTCAGCAGCTCCTCGTAGCTCACCCTCGAGGGATCAAACCAGACCTCGACGGCCTCGGCGTGGCCCGTGGTGTCCGAGCAGACCTGCTCATACGACGGGTTGGTGGCGGTGCCGCCGGTGTAGCCGACGGTCGTCTTCAGGACGCCCTCGATCTCGCGAAACGAGGCCTCGACGCCCCAGAAGCACCCGGCGGCAAACGTCGCGCGCTCGGCGCGCTCTGGCAGGCCGTCGCGGGAATCGGCGCCCGTCCGTCCCCGGTCGGCGGAGGCCCGTCCGCGGTCGGCGGAGGCCTTCTTGGTGAAGTTCAGCATGCGGTCCTTTCCGTATCTGTGTTCGCACCCACATAGACCCGGTGCGCAACGAAAACGGTTCAGGCCACAGGCAATGAGTGGTGCTCGGGGTGGGCGCGCTTTGACTGAGCGGCCGCCGCGGCGCGATACCGCAGGAACGCCTCGACGACGGCGGGATCGAACTGGCTGCCGGCGCGGGCGCACAGCTCGGTGAGCGCCACCTCGACGCTGAGCGCCTTGCGGTAGGTGCGGTCGCTCGTCATCGCGTGGTAGGAGTCGCAGACGGTGATGATCCGGGCGCCGAGGGGGATCTCCGACCCGGCGAGGCGGTCGGGATAGCCGGCGCCGTCCCAGCGCTCATGCGAGGAGCGCACCAGCGGCGCGACGTCGGCCAGCGCGGGCGAGGCGTGGATGATGCGCTCGCCCGCGATCGTGTGCTGGTGCATGAGGGTCCACTCGTCGGCGGTGAGCGGCCCGGGCTTGTCCAAGATCGCCTCCGGGATCGCGATCTTGCCGATGTCGTGCAGCTCGGCGGCGATCCGGATGGCCTCGACCTGCACCCGATCACATCCCAGGGACGCGGCGACGCCGGCGGCGAGCTCGGCCACGTCGTCGACGTGATCCGACAGCTCGGGATCGCGGTGCGCCAGCGCCGACAGCAACGCGTGCTTGACCTCCAGCGCAGCGGTCGCCCGGCGGCCCTCGCTCTTGTGGGCGTACATCCGCTGGTCCGCCAGACGCAGGGCCTCCTCGACGTCGCTGGTCTCCTCGGGGATGCGGACGCTGCCCAGGGACGCTGAGATCGAGAAACCGTCGCCGTGATCGGAGAGGACCTCGAGCGACGCGCGCAGCAGTGCAGCACCGTCCTCTCCTCCCGGCAGGAGCGCGCAGAACTCGTCGCCTCCCATCCGGTACAGCCCGCCGTCGCCGCCGATCTCCGCCTGCAGGCCCGCGGCGAGGCGCTGCAGGAGCGCGTCGCCGGCGGCATGGCCGAAGTTGTCGTTGTAGCTCTTGAAGCCGTCGAGATCGAAGAGGGCGAGCACCGTCGGCTCGGGATCGTGATCGTCGAGGCGGTCACCCAGCGCGGCGGCGAAGGCCCGGCGGTTGCCCAGGCCGGTGAGCGGATCGGTGAGCGCCTCGTGCGTAGTGCGACGCAGCACCGTCTGGTGAGCGCGGAAGGTCAGCACGAGGCGGAGCAGAACGCAGAGGAGCGCTCCGGTGGCGAGCCCGATCGCCGGGACGGTCACGTTGATGACCGTGCCGGCGACGAGGATCCCCAGGCTGACGAGCGCTGACGCGATGGCCACGCTGATCGCCTCCGCACTGCGGGCTCGCGCGGCGCGCCCACGCGGCTGCATCCACGCCGCGGCGGCGCAGCAGACCGCGATCGTCCACCAGCCCGGGTCATACGGGCCGCCGGACACCCACGTGCCCTCGGCGGCCTTGATCAGGTAGATCGTGTCCGCGGTCCAGAAGCACATGACGCCGGCGGCGATGACGCCGAACCGGCGATCCAGGCGCCACCCGCCCACCGCGAGGACGCCCGCGATGAACCCCAGCAGGATGAGGTCCATAATCGGGTAGCTGAGGTTGGTCGCCACCGACAGGCTGTCGCCGGTGACCGCGGCCAGGACGGGCTTGAAGACGATGGCGGCGCTCAGCGCCCCGGCGGCCAGTCCGGCGGTGAGGCCGTCGGCCCAGATGGTCTTGGGCAGGCCCCTGATCCGGGAGCGGGCGAGCAGGATCAGGCCGACGAAGATGAGCGGCGGCAGCGACAGGTAGCCGCCGTCGGCCGGGGACGGCACGGGTGGCGACGAGTCGTTCCACAGCACGACGGTGAAGTACAGCTCTCCGAACGCCCAGGCCAGGACCCCCAAGCCGATGAGGAGCCACGCGGCCCGCTCGCGCGGGCGCACGGCCGCACGCACCAGGCACAGGGCCGCGCCGATCGCCATGGCCACGAGGTGCAGCCACTTCTGCGGCCCGATGGGCAGCCAGCGCAGGCCGAGCGCGTGCGCCTCGCAGGCAGCGATCCAGCCTCCGGTGACGATCAGGATGACGCGAATGTGACGGGGCATCAGAGTCCGTATCGGCGCGAGATGCCTCGTGCCCAAGTGCCCGGCGGCGACAGAGGGCACAACGTGAGAAATCGCCTGCTCGCCCGGTGATTTTGCGCGTTATGCGCGGTGGAGGGCGCGCTGGTGAAAAACCGCGACGCCGCGCCGAGGTTTTTCACGTTGTGCGCCCTCCCTAGCCCAAGCACCCGCGCCGGCGCGGGGTCACTGGGACGAGATGTCCCCGGACCCCGACATGTGCCGGGTCACCTGCGGGTTGCCCGCGTAGCTGACGTCCCCGCTGCCGCTGACCACAGCCGACAGCGTGTGCACGGCGTGAACGTTGGCGTCGCCGCTTCCGGAGAGGTCGACCTTGGCCGACTGGGCGACGACGTCGCCCAGGTCCATGTCGCCGGAGCCGTCGGCGGAGGCGTCGAGGGCGTCGAGGCGTCCGTGGGCGTTCACGTCGCCGGAGCCATTAGCGCGGATCTGGAGGGGGCCGCCGGCCAGGCCGGCCACGGACAGGTCACCGGACCCGTCGACGCGGGCGCTGACCAGCGAGGGCGTGGTGACGGTGACGGTGGGGCCGTCGTCGCCGAGGTGGAAGGTGGGGTCCGAGCCGCGCTCCTCCACGATCAGCGTGCCCGCTTCCACGCGGGTGATGACGTCACGGACGCGGTTGCGGCCGCCGGAGACGGTGAGCGCAGTGGAGGGGCCGCGGGTGACGACGACGTCGGTCGAGCCGCGGAGGTCGACAGTGTGGAAGGGGGCGACGGTCCTGGTCTGCACGGTGTGGGGGCCGTCGTTTTCGATGCGCAGGCCGCAGGCGCTGATGGACAGGGCGATGGCGGCGGCGGAGATGGGGATGAGAGTGGTTCGGAGCATTGCCGCCACGCTAAGACCGCCGATCCGCCGGATCCATGCGGCACTCCCCCGAGCGCGGTGGGGTTATCCCCCTCCTCTCGAGTCGCCCCGGCGCGGACATCCCGGCCAATCGGACACCCCCGCCGCGCGTACCGGCTAGGTTTCAGCCATGGGCCAGGAGATCGAGAACCCCCTCTTCGCGCGGTTCTTTCATCGCTTCTGCGGACGGGACCGCGGCAAGGGCGAGCAGGATCTGCGCCGCGAGATGCTCGCCGGAGCGACCGGCCGGGTGGTGGAGGTCGGTCCCGGCAACGGCATCAACTTCCCGCACTATCCCGCGACCGTCACCGAGGTGATCGCCGTCGAGCCCGAGCCCTACCTGCGCAGCCAGGCCGAGAAGGCCGCCGGCGACGCGCCGGTCCCGGTTCGCGTGGTCACCGGCGTCGCCGACGCGCTGGAGCTCGAGGCCGGCTCGGTCGACGCCGTGGTCGCCTGCGGCGTGCTCTGCTCGGTGCCCGACCAGTCAGCCGCCTTGGCCGAGTTTCGCCGCGTCCTGCGCCCGGGCGGCGAGCTGCGCTTCTACGAGCACGTGCGCTCCCGCCGGCCCGGCTTCGCGCGCTGGCAGCGGCGGGTCGATCCGCTGTGGACGCGCCTGTTCGGCGGCTGCCACGCCGACCGTGACACGCTGGCGGCGATCGAACGCGCCGGCTTTGTCTTCGAGCGCTGCCGCGGCTTCCCGTTCCCCGAGAACGCGCGCCTGTACCCGGTGACGCCTCGGGTGCTCGGCGTGGCTCGTGCCGGTTGAGCCGGCGGGTCAGATCTCGCGCAGCGCGCCGCCGTCGACCGCGAGCGCGCTGCCGGTGATGTAGGCGGCGCGGTCTGAGGCCAGGAACGCCGCGGCCCAGGCCATCTCCTCGGGCTGCCCGATCCGGCCGGCGGGCACCGTCGCGGCGGCGCCGGCCTCCGCGTTCTCCATCGAGCCGGCCAGCGAGGCGAGCCGCTCGGTGGCGATCGAACCGGTGAGCAGCGAGTTGATCGTCACCCCGTCCCGGGCCACCTCGCGCGCCAGCGTCTTGTAGGCGGCCAGCTGGGCCGATCGTTCGGCGTTGGAGAGGATGAGCGCGGCGATCGGCTCGCGGACCGTCGTCGATGCGATGGCGACGATCCGGCCCCAGCCGCGCTCCCGCATTCCCGGCAAGACGAGCTTCAGCAGCGTCATCGGGGCCAGGACGAGGGTGCGGTGCGCCTGCTCCCACTGCTCGGTGGTGAAGCTGAGCGGGTCGGGGTTGGCCGGCGGACCGCCGGTGTTGGTGACCAGGATGTCCACCGGGCCGACCTCCTCGGCCACGCGTGCAACGAGGCCTTCAGCGGCGTCGAGGTCGGCGCTGTCCCAGGCCAAGCCGGCAGCGGCGCCGATGTCGGCGGCCACCTGCGCGATGCGATCCGCGTCGCGCGAGGTGATGACCACGCGCGCGCCCTCGGCCACGAGCACCTCGGCCACCGCGCGGCCGATGCCCTGGCTGGCGCCTCCGACGAGCGCCACGCGTCCCTGGATCCCGAGGTCCACGCGGTGGACCCTACCTCTCAGAGCCGGTCACAGGCCCACACACGCCCCGTCCAGCGCGCGGGGGTCGGCGGCGCCGCAGAGCAGGTCGTCGTCGGTGACCCGGATGAGCTGGGCGTGGCCGAAGCCGTCATCGGCGGACTCGTTGCGCCACACCCGGTACCCGCGGCGGCGCAGGCCGTCAGCCCAGGTGTGCGGGGCGTCGTGCTCGAGCGCCACGATCGGGGGCTCCTCGACCTCCCACACGTCAAAGCCGGTCGACTCCTCTCGGGTCAGCGACCAGCGCGGTGCCCCGACCGCCGTCCCCGCGTCCTGACCGGCGATCATGGTGCGGGCCAGCAGCTGCAACAGGATCTGGGGCTGGGCGTCGCCGCCCATGGTGCCGATGACAGCGTCCAGGGCGCCGTCGTCGCGGGTGACGGCCAACGGCGACAGCGTATGCGGGGGCCGACGCCCGGGCCCGAGCTCGGCGGGGTGCCCGTCCTCGAGCGAGAAGCCCATGCCCCGGTTGTGGAGGAAGATGCCATCCCCGCCGAGCACCAGATGCGAGCCGAAGCCCGCGGCGTTGGACATGATCAGCGACACGCCGGTCCGGTCGCCGTCGACCGCGCACAGGTAGGTCGTGTCGCCGTCGCGGTAGGCATCGGCGAGCCCGCGGCTGGCCTCGGCGCGGATCGCCTCGGCGCGCGGCGCCAGCCTCTCCGGTGAGAGCAGGCTCGCGCCGTCGGCGCGGTCGTGCAGCACCGCGACGCGATCGTGGGCGGCCTGCCGGGCCGCCTCCACCAGGACGAACGCCCACCCCTCGTCGCGGGGGTCCTGGGGCACGCCGACCTGGTCGGCGATCCACGCGCCCGACAGCGCGAGGTAGCCCTGCGAGTTGGGCGGGATCGTCCACAGCCGGCGCCCGAACGCATCGAGCGACAGGGGCTGCACCCAGTCGGCCTGAACCGTGCGCAGATCCTCCTCGCTGAACAGACCCCGCCCCAGCGCGCGCAACGCGTCCCCCGGTGCGCCCTCGTAGAACGTGGCACGGCCGCCCGCCGCGGCGGCGTCCAGCGCGCGACCGATGCCCGGCACGCGGAGACGCCGGCCCCGGACCAGGGCGCCCGGGTCGCCGAACGCCGTCGTGCGGAGGTCGGGCGGGAGCACGTGGGAGGCGGCGGCCAGCGTCGGCGAGACGGGAAAGCCGTCTCGCGCCAGGCGGATCGCCGGAGCGAGGACCTCGGCGAGCGCCAGGCTCCCGAACCGCGCGTTGAGCGCGATCAGCCCGTCGACACATCCCGGGACGGTGACGCTGCGGACGTCATCGCGAAACGGCATCCGCCCGAGCCCTTCGGCTCTGAGCTGGGCCGGATCGGCGCCCGAGCCGGCGCGCCCGGACGCGTTCAGCGCAGCCGGCGACTCGCCCGCAGCGACGACGAGCGCGAACACGTCGCCGCCCAGTCCGCACATGTGCGGTGAGGTGACCGCCATGGCCGCCGCGGCGGCCACGGCCGCATCGGCGGCATTGCCGCCGTGCTGAAGCATCGACGCGCCGGCCTGCGCGGCGAGATGGTTGGCGGCGGCAACCGCACCTGTGGGCGCGTATCGGGTCGGCATTTCCGCCGCCGGACCTTAGTCCCGCGCGCCGGGATTCGCTGCGCCGCGGGCACGTCTGCACCCGGAGACATGCCTATATAGGTATATGATGTCTCGACGATGCGTCAGTTGACCTACTCGATGGGCGTCTCGCTGGACGGCTACATCACCGGGCCCGACGGCCGCCACGACTGGTCCGCGCCCGACGAGGAGCTGCACCGCTTCCACAACGAGCAGATGGCTGAGACCGGCGCGCATCTGCTGGGCCGCCGGCTGTATGAGGACATGCTGATGTGGGAGACCGAGGAGCAGCCCGGCGGCGTGCGCAGTGAGTTCGCCGAGGCGTGGCGCGCGCTGGAGAAAGTCGTGTTCTCCACGACCCTCGACAGGGTCGAGGGCACCAGTCGCCTCGCCACCGCCGGCATCGCCGAGGAGGTCGCTCGCCTCCGCGAGGGGCCCGGAGGGGAGATCAGCGTGGGCGGTGCCGGTCTGGCCGCGAGCGCCATCCGGCTCGGCTTGGTGGACGAGTACCACCTGTTCGTCAACCCGATCGTGGTCGGGGGCGGCACGCCGTTCTTCCCCACGCTCGACGCTCCGATCGAGATCGAGCTCGTGGAGACCCGTACGTTCGGCTCGCGCGTGGTCTACCTGCGCTACCGGCGCGCGGGCGCCGGGGGACGCCCGCGCGGACCTCTCAGCCGGTAGAGCTCAGGGTCATCCTCCGTACCCGCCCGGGGGCGCTCCCCCGGCGCTGCCCGGACCCGGATTGCCGCCGGCGGGCGGGGCGCCACCCGGGCCGCCGCCGGGGCCGTGGCCGCCGCCCGGCCCCTGCATGACCGTAAACGAGCGGTCGAGATGGACTTCCACCTTGCTGCCGTCGGCCTTGGTGACGGTCACCTCGTAGCCGCTGCCCGTGAAGTCGGTGGTCACCGTACCGGCGGTGCCGCTGCCCACGGACTTGATCGCCGCGGCCTTGGCCTTGTCGGCGGCGGTGCCGGTCACCGCCTTCTCGGCGTCCTCGTGGGCAGGGGTGCCGTGCGCGGGGAAGTTGGCCGGTGGCGCCGCCTGGGTCGCGGCGGAGGTGGTCGTGGTCGACGGCGAGGTCGTCGAGGTTGTGGCGGCATTGGCCAGCGCCGCGCCGCCGACCGCGGCCCCGCCGATGGCGGCCCCGGTTATGAGCTTGGATCTCAGCCTTCTCATGCTCTCTCCTTGAGGTAGTTGTGAGAGGACGAGGCCGATCCTGCTGGGGCGGTGTGAGAGGGCCGACAGAGAAGCGTGAGATTTACGTCTGAGCCAGGATCTCTGACAGCGGCCGCGTGTTGAGGACATCGGCGGCCGTGGCCCAGCCCCGCCGCGCCGTGGCCACCGCGAACGTCATGTTTCCCAGTCCCTGGGTGGAGTGCGCATCGGTCGAGCACACCAGGGAGAGGCCGGCGCGCACGGCGTCGCGGGCGTGCTCCCCGGAGAGGTCGAGGCGGAGGGGCAGGCCGTTGACCTCCAGCGCCACCCCGCGCTCGAGCGCCGTCTCGTAGACCTGATCGAGGTCGAGCGCGTTCTCCGGCCGACGGTTGATGTAGCGGCCCGTGGGGTGGCTGAGGCAGCGGACGTACGGGTTGCGCAGCGCCTCCAGCACCCGCTTGGTCATCTCCGGGCGGGGCATCCGCTGGCCGCCGTGGACGCTGGCCTGCACCCAGTCCAGCTCGGCCAGGACCTCGTCAGGCAGGTCGAGGCGCCCGTCGGCGAGGATGTCGCACTCGATCCCGCGCAGCACCCGGAAGGGCGCGAGCGTCTCGTTGGCGGCGGCGATCTCCTCACCCTGGCGGCGCACGTCGTCGGGCGTCAGCCCCTGCACCGCCCCCACCGCCGGCGTGTGATCGCAGATCGCCAGGTACTCGTACCCCCGGTCGCGAGCCGCGCGGCCCATCTCCTCCACCGTCTGGCGGCCGTCTGACCACGTCGTATGCGAATGCAGGTCGCCGCGGATCTGCGCGAGTTCGATGAGCGGCGGAGGCTGTCCGGCGAACGGCTCCTCGCGCAGCTCGGGCGGACACCACGGGACTCCCAGCGCGGCGTAGAGCGCCCGCTCGTCGGGCGCGTCGGGCAGCGGCCCGAGCGCGGCCACGTATGCCGCCGTCCCCGTCGCCCCCAGGAGCTCGGCGCCGTAGGACGACGGCGGAGCGACGAGCAGCCTGACGGCGACGCCCTCGACCGTGACCCCGGCCGCCTGGCGCCCGGCCTGTCCGATCACCGCGACGATCTGGGGCAGCTGGGCGAAGGCGGCGAGGGTCGGGGCCGGGTCCTGCGCCGCGCAGACGACAGCGAGGTCGTGGCAGGCGTCGCGGCACCGGCGCACGTCGCCGGCCACCTCGGCGCCGAGCGCATCGGCGATGCCGTGCACGAGGTCCCGCGCGCGGTTGAGCAGCAGCCCGCGGGCCGGCGAGGGCTCGGCCTCACGGGCCAGCGCGCCAAGCAGCCGCGCCTCGGTCTTCTCGCCGATGCCCGGGACGTCGCGCAGCCGTCCTGCGGCCGCCGCCTCCCGCAGCTCCTGGGCGGTGTGGATGTCCAGCGCTCGCGCCAGCTCGATCGAGCGTTGCGCGCTCAACCCGAGATAGCGCCCGAGGCCGACCAGCTCCGGCGAGAGCTCGCGCTCGAGCTCCGCCAGCTCGGCGATCTCCCCCGTCTCCACCAGCTCCCGCAGACGCGCCTCGATACCGGACCCGATGCCGCGCAGCTGCCGCACCCGTCCGGCGGTGACGAGCTCGGCCACCGGGACGCCCGCACCGCGGACGGTCTCGGCCGCGCGACGGTAGGCGCGGATCGTGTACGGATTGGCCTCCGACAGCTCCAGCAGGGTCGCGAACGCGTCCAGGCGTTGGGCGATCCCGGCGTTGTCCATGGGCCATAGTGTGCTGTGGGCGCGCCGCCGGGCACCGAGCGGGGGCGCGGCGCTACGGTTCGCGGGGCGGTGACAGAGCATGACGACACGGGCTCCTGGTTCCCGGTTCCCGGCGAGAGCGAGCTGCCCAGCGATCTTCAGAAGCTGTTCGCCAAGGCGCGCGAGCGCCTGGGCTTCGTGCCCAACGTGTTCCGCGTCTACGCGTTTCGCCCCCAGCGGCTAAGCGCCTGGTTCTCGCACTTCCGACAGCTCCATGAGCCCAGCGAGCACCTGAGCGCCGCCGACCGGGAGATGATCGCCGTCGTCGTCAGCGCCGCCAACGGGTGTCTGTACTGCCTGGTCGCGCACGGCGCGGCGCTGCGCACGGAGCTCGACGACCCGGTGCTGGGGGAGCGGATCTCCTACGACTGGCGACGGGCCGGCCTCGACGCGCGGCGCTCGGCCATCTGCGCCTACGCCGAGAAGCTGACCCTACGGCCCCGGGAGGTCACGCGGGAGGATCTCCAGACGCTGCTCGACGCCCGCCTCACGCTCGAGGAGGCGTGGGATGTGGCCGAGATCGCCGCCATGTACAACCTGACCAACCGGATGGCGATGGCCACGAACATGCTGCCGAACGCGGAATACAGCGGCGAGACCCGTCCGGGCTGACCGGGCGCGATTGAGGGCACAGGCGCGGTCAGCCCGCGCTCGGCGAGGTCGCGTTCGCGGCGTGCCCGTGGCCATGCCCGTTGCCGTTGCCGTCCCCGTTCCCGTTGCCGTTCCCGTTGCCTCCGGCATTGCCGTTGCCGTTGCCATTCCCGCCGGCGTTGCTCGTCGTGTTGCCGTTCCCGTCGCCGTTGCCACCGGCGTTCGTGGACGTGTTCGCGTCGCCGTTCCCGTTCCCACCCGCGTTGCCGTTCCCGTTCCCACCCGCGTTGCCATTGTCGTTGCCGTTCCCGTGCCCGTTCGCGTTGCCGTTCCCGTTGCCATTCCCGTTGCCATTCCCGTTGCCATTCCCGTTGCCCGGAGGGTCGGCCACCGGCGGGGTGGCCGTTGTCGTCGTTGTCGTCGTCGGGGTCGTCGCGGTCGGGCTCGTTGGCTTTCCGTGACCATGCCCCTTGCCCTGTCCCACGCCGCCGGGGCCGTGGCCCGTGGTGGATGCGCCGGTCGTGCCCGTGCTCGTGGTCGTCCCTGAGCCCGACCCCGAGCCCGTCGGCGCCGGGATCGTGGTGGTGGTCGTGGTCGTTGTGGTCGGAGCGGCGGCCACCGTGGAGACGGGGGCACTTGACCCCGGCGTCGAGATCGAGACCGGAGGTGCGCTCGACGACGGCGCCGAGACCGGTGTGCTCGCGGATGCCGTGCGCCCGGAGCCCGAGCCGGCCCGCGATGACTTCGAGCTCGCGCGGTGAGCCGCCGCCGTGGGGAAGCGTCGCGACAGGCTCCCGGGATGGCGCAGCAGGGTCCGCTCTCGCGTCCGCACCGTCGAGACGACCAGCCTGGCGCCCGGCGCGACCGCCGCGGGCTGCGCGGCCTGCGCGGCTGCCGTGGCGGCCGGCACGCTCGGCGACGCTGTCGACGATGGCGGCGACGACACGGCCGCCACCGTCGTCGCGCGCGGCGGCGCGTGAATGACCATCAGCGGACGGACGCTGGCCGCCGCCCCGCCGACCACCGCGACCGTCGATGCCGCCGCCACCACCTTCGTGATCGTCACCGCGCTCGCGGTGGTCCCGTTGCCCAGCGAGGCGCTCACGCGCTGCGGGAACGCCAGCAGCGTCATCCACAGCGCGAACGGCCGGCGGCCCGTGTAACAGGCCCGGAACGCGCGCACGGCGTTGGCGTCGAGCTGGGTCCCCGCCTCCTTGATGAGGATGTCCAGCGCCTTTCGGTGCGGGCTCGCGGGACGGTAGGGCCGCGCCGAGGTGATCGCGTCAAAGGTGTCGGCCACGGCGACGATCCGGGCGCCCAGCGGGATCTCCTCGCCGCTGAGGCCGGTGGGGTAGCCGCGGCCGTCGAGCCGCTCGTGATGGTGGCGGACGATCTCGGTCAACCGCTCGTCCCCGAGGGCCTCGACGAGATGCGCGCCGTCCACCGGATGGGCCTTGATGATCGCGTACTCCTCGTCGGTCAGTCGGCCGGGCTTGTGGAGCACCTCGATCGGGGTGCGCACCTTGCCCACGTCGTGGATCGCGGCCGCGGTGCGGATCCGATCCACCTCCTCTGCGGGCAGGCCCAGCCGCTCCGCGATCATCGACGCGTAGCGGGCGACACGGCGCGAGTGATTGCGCGTGTACGGATCGCCGGCCTCCAGGGCCTCGGAGAGCTCCGTGAGCATCGAGAGCTGCGGCGTGGCCTCGTGCGCCGCGCTCGCGGTGGTCACGCGACCGAGCCGCTCCATAGCGGCGGTGAGCTTGTGCTCGGCGCGCCAGCGGCGCAGCCAGCCCCAGATCATCAGCTCGCTGAAGAGGACGTCGCGGGAGCTCTCGCGGTTGGCCCAGTACATGCTGCCCGCAAACGAGACCGCCAGCGAGAGGATCACGCCGATCGCGATGGCCACCGCCGTGGACCCGACGACCTGCCAGGCGCGCAGTGCCCACACCGCCACGACCGGCCCGGCGACCACGAGTCCCGTGGCCCCGAGCGCCTGCGGGAGGTATCTGCTCATTTTCGGTGCTTCGTTACCCACCAATATGGCGTCGGCAGCCCTCATGCGGATCTGGAGCGCCAGCGAGGCGGGTCGGTCAGGCGTCCAGAGGCGCCCTCCGGTTAACGCCTCGGCCCCAGGTCGCGACGCGGGGCATGGCAGGATGAAAGGGTGAGCGTGCGCGACCACACCCCTCAGTGGCTCTCCCTGGACGGCGCCGTCAACGCGCGTGCCGTCATTCCCGGCGTGCTGCTGCGGGCGGACAACCTGCAGTCGCTGAGCGCCGAGGATGTGCGGCGGCTCGTCGAGGACGAGGCGCTCGAGGTGGTGCTGGACCTGCGCACCGACACCGAGGTGCAGAGCGAGGGCCCCGGCCCGATCACCGCTGAGCCAGCGGTGCGCATCGAGCATCGTTCGCTGTACCCGGACTCCGGGGGCAACACGGATCTGGACGCGGCGGTCAAGCCCTGGGGGCGCGAGGACCAGGACGGTCTCCCTGACGAGACGCCGATCGTGCGGGCCTACATGAGCTATCTGCGGCGACGTCCGGACTCGGTCGTCGCGTCCGTACGCACGATCGCTCGCGCCGACGGGGCGGTGCTCGTGCACTGTGCCGCCGGCAAGGACCGCACCGGCGTCGTCGTCGCGCTGGCGCTGGACGCGAGCGGCGTGGACCGCCGGGCGATCGTCTCCGACTACGTCGCCACCGAGGAGCGCATCCACGCCATCTTCGGCCGGCTCGTCTCCTCCCCCACCTACCGCGAGGAGCTCAAGGACGACTACCCCAGCACCCACGCTCCGCTGGCCGAGACCATGGAGCGCTTCCTGGCGCTGGTGGAGGCGGGCTTCGGCGGATCGGCGGAGTGGCTGACCGCCCACGGTCTGGACGTGGCCGATCTCGAGCTGCTGCGTCGTCGGGTGGCGGCGTAGGCCGCCCCGCGGATCCCGGTCAACGCGCCGGAGCGGTCACCGCTCTCAGCTCATCGAGCGAGTCCCGGATGAGCTCCGGCAGCTCGAGCTCGTTGCCCTCCTGCACCCACCGCCCGAAGGCGACGTGGAAGACCGCGATCCCGGCCTGGGCGGTGAGGCTCGCGGTGGGGTCGGCCACCCCGCGCCGGCGCAGCGCGTCGGCCAGCGCGGCGGCGAGGGTCGCCAGCTTGATCAGCTCGCGCTCCTGGAGCTCGGCGCTGGCGGCGATCACTCCCGAGCGCTTCAGCGCGAACGCGCGGCGCGCCTGCAGCGTCGTGCCCCCGGCCGCGAGGCCGGCCGCCACCGCGTCCATCGGCGTCGCATCGGCCGGCGCGCTCAGCACCCCGCCGACCATCAACTCCTGCAGGTCGGTCCCGCCGGCGAACAGCACCTCCCGCTTGTCGGCGTAGTGCCGGAAGAACGTGCGCTCGGTGAGCCCGGCCCGCTTGGCGATCTCCGCCACCGTGGTCTGCTCGAACCCGCGCTCGGCGTACAGGTCCAACGCCGCCTGCGCGAGACGTTCACGGGCACCGGGCTCCCAGCGAGTCATGCCTGTGATGATATTGATGACAGAGGCTGACATCGCTGCTACAGTGATGTCAGTAACTGACATCGGCGTGGCCCGCGGCCCTCTCTCCGGTACCGAGCGCCACGCCGCACCCCCCTGGAGGTTCCTCATGCGTGTTTTCGTCACCGGCGCGTCCGGCTGGATTGGCTCTGCCGTCGTCTCCGACCTCATCGAGGCCGGCCACGAGGTCGCGGGCCTCGCCCGCTCCGATGCCTCGGCCACGGCGGTCCAGGATGCCGGAGCCGAGGTCGTCCACGGCTCCCTCGACGACCTCGACACCCTGTGCCACGCCGCCGCCGCGGCCGACGGCGTCATCCACACCGCCTACATCCACGACTTCTCCCAGATGGAGGCCGCGGCGGCAACCGACCGGGCCGTCATCGAGGCGCTGGGCGCCGCGCTGGAGGGCTCTGATCGTCCGCTGGTCATCACCACCGGGACCGGGGTCCTGCACCCCGGCCGTCCGGTCACCGAGGACGACCGCCACGACCCGGCGACCCCCGGCCACCCCCGACGCCAGAACGAGACCGTGGCGCTCGGACTGGCCGATCGCGGCGTGCGCTCGTCCATCGTGCGTCCCTCGCCGTCGGTGCACGGCAAGGGCGACCACGGCTTCGTCGCCAGGCTGATCGAGATCGCCCGCGACACCGGCGTCTCCGGTTACGTCGGAGACGGGGCCAACCGCTGGGCGGCGGTCCACCGACTGGATGCCGCCCGGCTCTATCGCCTGGCGCTGGAGCAGGCGCCCGCGGGCTCGGTCTACCACGCGGTCGGCGACGAGGGCGTGCCCACGTACGCCATCGCCGAGGTCATCGCCCGCCACCTCGACATCCCGCACGTCTCGGTCAGCCCCGACGATGCCGCCGATCACTTCGGCTGGCTGGGCGCCTTCTTCTCCTGGGACGCCCCCGCCTCCAATGCGCTCACCCGTGAGCGGCTGGGCTGGGAGCCGGCGCATCAAGGACTGCTGGCCGACCTCGAGGAGGGCTTCTACTTCGAGCCGGTGGGCCAGACCGCCTGACCCGCAGCCCGCCGCCCCTCGGGCGGCTACCCGCCGCTGCTGGTCTCCGCGAGCGATGCGTCGAGCGCGGAGACCAGCATCGGCACGTGCTCGGCCGTGAACGCCAGCGGCGGGCGGAGCTTGAGGATGTTGCCGGCCCGGCCGGTGGTGCCGACCAGCACCCCGTGACGGCGCAGCCGGTCGCGCACCGCGCGCGCCCGCGCCCCGCCGGGGGTGCGGGCGGCCCGGTCAGAGACGATCTCGACCCCGCAGGCCAGGCCGATGCCGCGGACGTGGCCGATCGCCTCGTGTGTGGCGGCGAGCCCGGCCAGCGCACCGCGCAGGGCCACGCCGGCGTCGCGTACGCGCGGCAGCACGCGCTCGTCGGCGATCACGTCGAGGACCGCGAGCGCCGCGGCGGCGCTGACGGGGTTGCCGCCGAACGTGCTGAAGAGGACCGTGTGACCGGCGAGGCCCTGAACGATCTCGCTGCGGGTCACGACGGCGGCGACCGGGTGACCGTTGCCCATCGGCTTGCCGAGCGTGACGAAGTCCGGGACGACGCCGAAGCGGTCAAACGCCCACATCGCCCCCGTCCGTCCGTGTCCGGCCTGCACCTCGTCGGCGATCCACAGGGCGCCGGCATCCCGTGTCCGGCGCACGAGGTCCTGCACGTAGTCGGGGTGAAGGTCGTCGACGCGGTCGCTCATGACCAGCCCGTCGAGGATCGCCGCCGCGGGCGCCATCCCTCGCGCGTGCAGACGGTCCAGCGCGGCCGCGAAGCCCGCGCCGTCGAGGTGCCGGCCCCGGTAGGGGTCGGGCGGCTCCCACCGCTCGACGTGCGCGGGCGGCGGGGCGTCGAACCAGGACTCGGGCGAGAGCGCCGCGGTGGCCTCGGTGATCCCGTGATAGGCGTAGGCGGTGCAGAGCCCGCCGCGCCGGCCGGTGACGGCGGTCGCCATGCGCCACGCCAGGTCGTTGGCCTCAGAGCCGGAGTTGACCAGCAGCACCGTGTCGAGCTCGGGCGGGCACAGCGCGACAAGCCGCTCGGCGAGCTCGATCGCAGCCGGGTGCAGGTAGCGCATGTGCGTGTTGATCCGCCGGCCCTGGCGGGCGATGGCGGCGGTCACGCGCGGATGACCGTGACCGACGCAGGGCACGTTGTTGTAGGCGTCGAGGTGGCGCCGCCCCGCGGTGTCGGTGATCCACACCCCCTCGGCGTGCGCGACCTCGACCGGCACGTCGTAGAACAGCGCCTCCATGGCGGGGCCGAAGGCCGCCGCCCGCCGCGCCGCCAGGGAGCGCGAGTCGGGACGCGACACGGCGGCGCCGAGCTGCCGGGCCACCTCGGGCCAGCCCGCGTCCTCCATCGTCGTGAGCATCCGCGCGCACTGCGCGTTGTAGCGCTCGGCGAAGCCCTGCTCCTCCAGTCCCTGCGCCACCCGCCACGAGCTGATGGCGATCGTCACCGCGCTGCGCGCCGCCCACATCACGCCGAGCACGCCGAGCTCCAGGTCCTCGAGCTCGGTGCGGCGCTGAAAACCGTCGAGCACGAGCCGCGCCAGCCGGAACAACTCGTCGCCGTCGCGGCCGACGCCCAGCGAGTCGAGCACCGACGCGAGCTCGGTCATCAGCGCGGTGTGGCTCATGTCGCCGAAGTCGATGACGCCGGTGATGAACCCGGCATCGTCGGTCACCGTGTTGTCCACCGAGAGATCGGTGTGGGCGACCTGGGCGCGCAGCCGCGGCCATACCGGCGCCACCGTCCGCTCGAACTCGTCCAGGACCCGTGCCACCAGCGCGCGCTGCCGCGCGTCGCGGATGTCGTCGAGCATCCTCCGCGCGGCGAGGGCGTGCTGGACGTCCCACAGCATCACCCGCCGCGCCCGGGGGTGGGTGAAGCCGCGCAGCGCCTGATCGAGCCGGGCTGTCGTCTCGCCCCAGGCGATGAGCGCCGCATCGCTCAGCCGGGACGCGTCGATCCGGCTGTGCCCAGGCAGGACGTCGTAAAGCCGGGCCCAGTGGGCGACGTCGCCGTGCGACCACCGGGCCCGCAGATCCGCCACGGCGTCGCCGGGCCGCCCCGGGCGAGCCCGGTCCGGGTGGGCGGGGTCCGGGTGGGCGGGGTCCGGGTCCGCCCGCCACGGCACCGCCACGCCCAGGCCGGGCTCGGCCGCCATCACGTGCAGGACCACCTCGGCCTCCATGTCGAGGACCTCGGGGTCCTCGGAGGCGTTGGAGACCTTGAGGATCGCCACCGGCTCACCGGCGGCGTCGTGCAGGGCGAAGGTCCGGTCGCGCTCGCTGCCCAGGTCGCGCGCCGCCGCCGCGGTCACCGCGAAGCACGAGCGCGCCAGCTCGACCGCATCCGCCTCTGACAGAGCGGGCCGGGACGCCGTCAGCACCGTATCCACGGCGGCGACGCTACCAGCGGCGGCGTTGTAGCTTCCATGGGCATAGCTTCGACGAGACCGAGAGAGGGATACATGGCCGATTACGCAGTCATCAACCCGGCGACGGGCGAGACCGTCCGCGAGTACCCGACCATCACCGACGACGAGCTGCGCGATGCCATCGGCCGTGCCGATACCGCGCACAGCAGCTGGGCCGCGACCTCGACCGTGGAGGAGCGCGCCGCCGCGATCCGCCGGGTCGGCGAGCTGCATTCCGAGAAGCGCCAGGAGCTGGCCGAGATCATCGTCCGCGAGATGGGCAAGCCGATCGAGCAGTCGCTCGGCGAGGTCGACTTCTGTCAGGCCATCTACGACTACTACGCCGACAACGGCCCGTCGCTGATGGCCGACGAGCCGATCACGCTGCTGGACGGCGACGGCTCTGCGCTGGTGCGCCGCAGCTCCTACGGCACGCTGCTGGGGATCATGCCCTGGAACTACCCCTACTACCAGGTGGCGCGCTTCGCGGCGCCCAACCTGGTGATCGGCAACACGATCCTGCTCAAGCATGCGCCGCAGTGCCCGGAGTCGGCGCTGGCGATGGAGGAGATCTTCCATGAGGCCGGTATCCCCAAGGACGCCTACATCAACATCTTCGCGACCAACGACCAGATCGAGTGGCTCATCGCCGACCCGCGCGTCCGGGGCGTCTCGCTGACCGGCTCGGAGCGCGCCGGCGCAGCGGTCGCCGCGATCGCGGGGCGCAACCTCAAGAAGGTGGTGCTGGAGCTGGGCGGCTCGGACCCGTTCATCGTCCTCGGCTCCGACGACATGGACGCCACCGTCGAGCAGGCGGTGGGCGCTCGGCTCGAGAACTCTGGCCAGGCCTGCAACGCCGCAAAGCGCTTCATCGTGGTCGACGAGCTCTACGACGAGTTCATGGAGAAGTTCAGCTCCGCGCTCCTCGCGGTCAAGCCCTCTGACCCGACCCAGGAGGGCGTCCAGGTCGGCCCCCTCTCGTCGTCGACAGCGACCGAGCGGCTGGCCGACCAGGTCAAGCGCGCGGTCGACCAGGGCGCGACGCTGGTGGCCGGCGGCACCCACGAGGGCAACTTCTTCGACACGACGATCCTCACCGACATCAAGCCCGACAACGACGCCTACAAGGAGGAGTTTTTCGGGCCCGTCGCCTCGATCTACCGCGTGCACGGCGAGGACGAGGCCGTCAAGCTGGCCAACGACACCCCGTTCGGCCTGGGCTCCTATGTCATGACCAACGACTCCGAGCAGGCCATGCGCGTCGCTGACCAGATCGACGCGGGCATGGTGTTCGTCAACGCCGCCGGGCTCGAGGGCGCCGAGCTGCCCTTCGGCGGCGTCAAGCGCTCGGGCTTCGGCCGCGAGCTCGGCCGCTTCGGCGCCGACGAGTTCGTCAACAAGAAGATGATCCGTATCGCCTGATCCACCCGGCCGTCGCCGGGAGCGATCGTTCGCCCGCGGCGTCCTGATGTAGGACGCCGCGCCCAAGGGTCTGCGCGCTGGCCACGCCGCGGAGATAGTTGCTTAACGCAACAATGGCATTGTGCACGCAAATGCCACACCCGCCCCACCCTCCCCCGCGGGCCACGACACGGATGAGATGGTCGACGCGGTCCTCGGCGCCAGCCGCGCACTGGTGGCAGTCGCGGCTCGCTCGCTGGCCACCGTCGCCGATGACGTGACCCTGGCCCAGTACCGGGCGCTCATCGAGCTGGCGGCGCGCGGGCCTCAGCGGCTGGCCGATCTGGCGACAGCACTCACCGTGGAACGCTCGACCGCGACGCGCATGTGCGATCGGCTCGTGCGCAAGCGCCTGGTGACCCGCGAGCGCGGTACCGAGGACCGGAGGGTCGTCAGGGTCTCCCTGACCGACGCCGGAGCGCAGCTGGTGGCCGAGGTCAGCCGGCGCCGGCGGTCCGAGATCCGCCGGATCGTGCGGCGCATCCCGGTGGCCGGCCGGCCGCAGGTGGTCGCCATGCCAGCCCATCGTCTACGGATCATCGTGGCCTGCGGCGCCGCCGGCGGCATCGCCGCCACGTTCAACGCGCCCGTGACCGGGCTGTTCTTCGGCTTCGAGATCGTCCTGCGCGAGTTCTCCCTCGACGGCCTGTGCATGACCAGCCTCGCCGCGGTCAGCGGGGATGTGATCTGCCGGGCGCTCTTCGGCTCGGCGCCCTTCTTCAGCGCGGTCCCGCATGACCTCCTGATCCGCAACGACGCCAGCTATCTGCTGGTGGGGGTGCTGGCGGTCGCCGCGGGCCTGATCGGGGTGGGCTTCAAGACGGTGCTGTACGGGATGGAGGACCGCGTCGGCGCACTGTGGCGCGGGCGGCCCGAATGGGCTCGGCCGGTCGTCGGCGGCGTCGGGCTGGGCCTGCTGCTGCTCGCGCTGCCACAGATGTACGGCGTCGGCTATCCCGTCATGGACTCGGTGATCGCAGGGCACGTCGTGCTCGGACTCGTCCTCGTGTTCCTGGTGGGAAAGATCGCCGCCACGAGCCTCACCCTGTCGATCGGAGGATCGGGCGGCGTGTTCGCCCCGTCCCTGTTCATCGGGACGATGACTGGCATGGCCTTCGGCACCATCGCGCACCACATCTTCGGCCCGTCGATCGGACCACCCGCGCTCTACGCCGTGGTGGCGATGGGCGGAGTCTTCGCCGCCGCCGCCCAGGCGCCGCTGACGGCCATCGCCAGCGTCGTGGAGATGACCGGCAACTTCACCCTGACCCTGCCGATCATGCTCGCGTCGGGCATCGCCGCCGCCCTCTCCAAGCAGATCTCCTACGGCAGCGTGTACACGACCAAGCTCCTGCGCCGCGGGATCGATGTCGAGCGGCCCGCTCGCGTCGGCATCCCCCACGCCCTCACCGTCGCCGATCCCGTCCCGCCGCCCGATCAGGCGTAACGAAACGCCCGCTCCGCGAGACTGGATGCCGACCACCCAGAACTCAACGAAGGGACACACGATGGGGACCGTTCTCGACCCACGCCTGGAGGAGCTGTGCGCGGCGTCGCGCTGGGACTTCAGCGACCTCAAGGCGATCTACGTCAACTGCACGCTCAAACGCTCGCCCGAGGTCTCCAACACGCAGGGCCTGGCCGATCACTCGATCGCGATCATGCAGCGGCTCGGCGTCGAGGTCGACGTCATCCGCGCCATCGACCATGACGTCGCCACCGGCGTCTACCCGGACATGACCGAGCACGGGTGGGAGCGCGACGAGTGGCCGGAGATCTTCGCCA
Source organism: uncultured Solirubrobacteraceae bacterium (assembly GCA_963764125.1). Classification (GTDB taxonomy): domain Bacteria; phylum Actinomycetota; class Thermoleophilia; order Solirubrobacterales; family Solirubrobacteraceae; genus Palsa-465. Next base: position 165,979 of record CAVXRR010000032.1, on the reverse strand, counting down.
CGGTTATGGACGCCGACATCCTCGTGCTCCTCTCGCCGATCTGGCTGGGCGAGAAGTCGTCGGTGTGCACGCGCGTGATCGAGCGCCTCTACGGCAACAGCCATCTGCTCAACGACGCCGGTCAGTGGGCCTACTACGGCCGCGTCGGCGGCTGCATCATCACCGGCAACGAGGACGGCGCCAAGCACTGCGCCATGAACATCCTCTATTCGCTGCAGCACCTCGGCTTCTCGATCCCTCCCCAGGCGGACTCGTGCTGGCTGGGCGAGGCCGGACCCGGTCCGAGCTACCTGGACCCCGGCTCGGGCGGTCCCGAGAACGACTTCACCAACCGCAACACGGCGTTCCTCACCTGGAACCTGCTGCACCTGGCGCGGATGCTCAAGGATGCCGGCGGCATCCCCGCGCACGGCAATCAGGTCAGTCTGTGGGACGCCGGCGGCCGGCTGGACTTCGCCAACCCCGAGTACCGCGCCTAGCGCGCACCGGGCCCGGGGTGCGACCGGGCCTCGGGGCGCGACCCGGGCCCGGGGGACGACCCGGGCCCGGCCCACGCGGCGGTCAGCGCCCGACCTACAGCCCGTCCGCGAACGTCCCGACGCGGTCCTGGCCGGCGTACGTGTCGGGGTGCGCCTCGCCCTCGGCGAAGGTGCCGACGTGATCCTCGCCGGCGTAGCGGTCCGGGTGCGCCGAGCCTTCGGCGAACGAGCCGACATGGTCCTCGCCGGCATCCGTCTCGGGGTGCGCCTCGCCTTCGGCGAAGGTGCCGTGATGAATCGGGAGGTCGTGACTGGACATGAGTGGCTCCTCGGGGAGATTGGGTGATGTGCGTTGGTCGCCCGAAGGGGGCCAACCGTTACACCCGACCCGTCAGCCGGGGGCGGCGGTCATGCACGCTTCTGTATGGACGGTGAGAGACTGCCCGGGTGGTCACCCGCCGCCTCGTCCACTTCTCGAGCCCGGCCCTGGCCGGACTCGAGTGGCCGGTGTTCGAGGCGACGGGCGCACGCGACGGGCCGCGGGTCTGTCTGCTGGCGGGGGTGCACGGATGCGAGTACTCCTCGATCGCCGCCGTCAGACAGTTCATGCGCGAGCTCGACGTCTCCACGCTGACGGGGTCGATCCTCGCGGTGCCGGTCGTCTCCCCGACATCCTTCACGGGGCGATCTCCGTTCGTGGCGCCGGAGGATGGCCGCAACCTCAACCGCTCGTTTCCCGGCGACCCCAACGGGTCGTTCACCGAGGTCCTCGCCCATCAGGTCTTCTCGGAGTTCGTCGCCGGCAGCGACGTGCTCATCGACCTCCATGGTGGCGACATGGTCGAGGCGCTCGAGCCGTTCGCGCTCTACGACGACTCGCCCGTGCGCGAGACCGCCGAGCGGCTGGCCCGGGCCTACGGCCTGCGCTACGTGGTGTGCGACACCACCGAGCCGCTCGGCGGAACGACGAGCGCGGCCGCTGCCGCGGCCGGGATCGCGGGCGTCATCGCCGAGGCGGGCGGTCGCGGGCTGCTCGAAGCGGCTGAGGTCGCGCGCCACGTGCGCGGGCTGGGCAGCATGCTCCGGGCCGCGGGAGCGCTCGACGGCGAGCCCGACGCGCCGCCCGCGGGCCAGTGCCTCGTCGAGCGCCTCCTCTGGCTGCGCGCATCGAACGCGGGTTGGTGGCAGCCCGCCGTCGCCGTCGGCGACACCACCGTCGCAGGTGATCGCCTGGGGAGCGTGCTGGATGGATTCGGCGACGTCATCGAGCCGGTCACCGCACCCGACGCGGGCGTCATCCTGTGTGTCACCTCGAGCCCCGCCGTGCAGGCCGACGGGCTCCTGCTGGGGCTCGGCTGCGGCGTGCGCCTGTTCTAGGCCGGCGGGCCAAAAAAGGCGGGTTTATAGAGCTTTGGGGTTGAATGGGGAGGAAGAAGCAGGCATGATGGGCCCATGCGGGGGGTGCGCCTGCTTCTTCTCATCGCGGCGGCGATGTTGGTGACCGCGGCTTCAGCGTGGGCCGACGGACCGGTGGGGTCCGATCCGGCCCAGAACTTCCCGATGGGCACGATGCCTGCGGCGTGCAACACCCAGCCTGACGGCGCCGAGTGCCAGAACGCCGCGATCTACTACCTCGATCAGGCACGAGCCAGTCTGGGTCAGCCCGCCTACGCGCTGCCGGCGGACTTCACGAGCCTCTCGCCGGTCGACCGGGATCTGATCCTCACCGACCTCGATCGCGCACTGTACGGGCTACCGCCGATCCCCGGACGCACCGCCGCGCTCGACGCCGACGCCGCAAACGGTGTCACCGTCGATGATGACCCCCGGTCCTCTGATCCGCATTTCCAGGACTACACGAGCAACTGGGCAGGGGCCTTCGAGAACATCGAGGCGGCGTACGAGGCGTGGATGTATGACGATGGTCCAGGCGCCGACAACCTCTCGTGCCAGCCGAGCAACATGACGGGGTGTTGGGGTCATCGCCACGACATTCTCTGGAGCTTTGGCGGCAGCGGAGCGCTGGCCATGGGTGCGGCGGCCAGTCTCGATCGCTCGGGTGCCCAGGGGTACGCGATGCTGGTGGGGATGGGTGACAGCAGCTACAGCCCGACATATACGGACACGTGGGCGGCCGCCCAAGCCGACGGAGCGGGACGCAACACATACAATCCCGGCACTCCGCAGACGACCGTCGAGGTGGTGATCGTGGGTGACCCGGGCACCGTCACCGATACCCACGGTCAGGTGTGCACCAGCGGGACATGTGATTTCGCCGAGCCGGTCGGCCAGCTGGTCACGTTGACCGCGACCGCACCGCCAGGGTACGTGCTCTCCGAGTGGCTCGGGGCGTGCAGCGGTGCCGGTGCGTGCACGTTCACGCCGGAGCAGGGCAAGACCTTGATCGGCGCCTATTTCCTCCCCAGCGGTTCGAGCGCATCTTCCGGCTCCCTCGGCCCGGCCAGCCCGCACCCCACCCCGGGCCCGACTGGCGGGAAGACGGGCACCGCGCGCGTCGTCACGCCGCCTCGGATCTCACGCCTGACAACGTCTCCGGCGACGATCCACGTCACCCTCCATGGGTCACACCTCACGTGCACACTCTCGCGCCGGGTCGGTCGCCGGTGGATGCGGGTACGCGTCGCGCACTGCGGCGTCTCAGTGACCTACCGGCACCTCCCACCCGGACGCTACCGGCTCACCGTCGCCTCGGGCCGTGCCTCGGTCTCCCGTACTCTCACCCTTCGGGCCCGGCGGCGCTAGTCCGGCGCAAGCGCGTCGCCGACGAACGCGGCGACGGTTTCAGTGAACCCGCGCCTGCTCTCCTGCCAGGCGTAGAACATGTGACCGCCGGGGAAGTGACGGACCGTCAGCCGGCCGGCCATGTCGGCGTCGAGCCGCATGAGGTTGCGCAGCCGGTCGGTCGCGTAGTAGGGCGTCGCCAGGTCGTAGCGGCCGTGGGTGATCAGTGCCTTCATATGAGGGTTGAGGGCCATGCCGTAGCGAAAGTCGTCGGTGGCGCCGACCGGCGGGGTGAAGAAGTGCTCTGGCGCGTCGTTGCGCCACAGCTCGTTGACCTCCTGGCTCAGGAGCACGTACTCGCGATCGGTCTCGACGCCGATGTCGGACCGGAGGTGCCGGTTGATCGCCATCGTGTAGGCCGCGTCGATGCCGGCCAGCGTCGGGTCCGGACCGGCGAAGTCCTCCCGATCGGGGAACGGGTCGGTGGCGGTGATCGTCGTGTCATAGAGACCGACCACCTTGCGCTCATCGCGCAGCAACTCGCGCGTGAACGTGCCAACCGGGATGCGTCCCTCGGCGCGAGTGACCAGGTCGGCGGGCAGACCGATCAGGTCGGCCAGCCGCCCCAGGATCCGGTCGCGTTCGCCGGCGGGCATCGATGCGCCCCTGGTGAGCAGGACGGCGTAGTCGCCCGTGGCAAAGCTCTCCGCGTCCGCCAGAGCGGCCTCGGGGGCCGTGCCGGGCGCGAACGCTCGCGAGCGCCCGTGGTGCACGGCGGAGGCCGCCATCGTCGGTAGAAGGTCGACCCACCCGACGACGTCGTAGTCGGTCGGCGACAGCGAGGAGAGCTCGAGCGCCGGTGAGATGAGCATGGCGCCGCTGAGCCCGATGCCCGTCGTCTCCTGCAACATGCGCACGAGCCGGCCGACACGGTACCCCCCGTAGCTCTCGCCGGCGATGAAGACGGCAGAGCCCCACCGGCCGTGGCCGGACAGCCATCGGCCCATGACCTCGCACAGCGACTCGAGATCGCGCTTGTAGCCGAAGTACTCCTTGGCGTCGCCGCCGCCGTTCTCCGGCTTCTTTGCGTGCTCGCCGTCCTTCGCGTCGTCCTCCACCACACGACTGAAGCCGGTGCCCACCGGGTCGATGAAGACCAGATCGGTGAAGGCCAGCCACGAGTCCTCGTTCGCCACAAGCCGCGGCGGCATCCGCGGCAGCGCTCCGTCCGCGGGGAACGCCACCCGCAGCGGCCCGACCGCCCCCATGTGCAGGAACGCCGACGACGCGCCCGGACCGCCGTTGAAGACGAACGTCACCGGACGGTCACCGTCACCCTTCGCGACGTAGGCGACGGAGAAGATCTCCGCCGCCGGCTTCTCCTTGCGGCGCAGGACGACCCACTGGGCACTGGCGGTGTAGTCGATCGAGCCGCTCGCGGCCGCCCAGGTCCCGGTCGTCTCCGCCCCGGCCGGCGGCTCGTGGCCGGCCTTCGGGGCGGCCCGCTCCCCCTGTGTGTCCTGATCGGTCATGCGCCGGACGCTATCTGGAATCGCCCATGCAGGCCACGGCTGCGCTATGCGCAGCGGCGGCTACATCCGAGGTGGTCTGGGTGGCGTGCGGATGCGCGCCTACGCTGCGGCGGCCGGGGACCCGAGCGCCTTGGCCTTGAGCGCCTCGAACTCCGCCTGCGTGATGGTGCCATTGTCGAGCAGCTGCTTGGCCTTCTCGATCTCGTGCGCCGCGCCGCCGGTGCCGGTGGCAGCGGTCCGGCGCACGTATTCGTCGAAATGGGCCTGGGAGGCTGCGGCCTCTCTGCCGCTGCGCTCCGCCATCCCGTCGTGGTAGATGAGCAGGTAGGCCAGCACGCCGAGGAACGGCAAGACGATCACGAACACCACCCAGAGGGCCTTACCCCATCCGGAGACATCTCGCCGGCGAAACAGGTCGATCAGCACGGTGATGGCGATCCAGATCCAGGCCACCCAGGCGAAGAAGATGAGGATCGTCCAGAAGATGTTGAGGAACGGATAGCTTGATGCCAAGACGGTCACATTCGCCTCCTGAGGCGACCGGGCCCGTGAGAGAGAGATCTCGCTCGCAGCGCCGCGAATTAGGGTTCGTTCGGACCCTGGCATTCTTTGTGGCTCTGGAATTGACTACATCACCCGGACAGGGTGATCCGAGCCCTTGCCGTCACGTTCACCGTCCTGGCTGCGCAGCCCCCTTTGAAGCGCGCTTGGCCGTCGCCGTTACGGTCCGCTTCGGGTCGGGAGGCCCGGACTGACGAGGCGGGTCTCGTAGGCGAGGACGACGGCCTGGACGCGGTCGCGGACCCCGAGCTTCATCAGGATGCGGGTGACGTGCGTCTTGATCGTCGTCTCACCGATGATCAGCTCGGCGGCGATCTCGGCGTTCGTCTTGCCGGTCGCGAGCAGCCGGAGGACTTCGAGCTCCCGGGGGGTGAGCTCATCGAGTCCGGGGGCGGGGGCGACAGGGGCTCGCGAGGCAGCGAACTCCTCGATCAGGCGGCGCGTGATGCTGGGTGAGAGCAACGCATCGCCCTCGCCGACCGTGCGGATGGCGGCGACGAGCTGGCGGGCGGGCACGTCCTTGAGGAGGAATCCGCTGGCGCCGGCACGCAGAGCGTCGTACACGTACTCGTCGAGATCGAAGGTGGTCAGGATCAGCACCCGCGGCTTGGGCTCGCGGCTGTGGGCGAGGATCCGGCGGGTGGCTTCGATCCCATCGAGCTCGGGCATCCGGATGTCCATGAGGACGACGTCCGGTCGCAGCTCACTGGTCAGGGCGACCGCCTGCGCGCCGTTGGCCGCTTCGCCGACGATCTCGATATCCGGGTCGGCGGTGAGGATCATCCGGAAGCCGTCGCGGATCAGCCGCTGGTCATCGGCGATCAGGACGCGCACACTCACGGGAGTGCTCCCGGCACGCCGCGGGGCATCCGGGCAACGAGCTGCCAGCCGTTCCCGCTGGGGGGCTCGTGGTCGAGTGCGCCGTCGCACAGCATGATGCGCTCACGCATTGCCGCGGTCGGCCACTCGTTCGGTTCGTGGCAGCTTGCCGTGAGTCGCAACTCGAGGTCCTCCTCGTGGAACCGCAGCGTGACCGCCACACTGGGCGCGCGATGGCGGCGAGCGCTTTCCAGGGCGTCCTCAAGGATCCGGTAAACCCCGAGGTCGACCCCGGAGGCCAGACTCCCCGGCTCGCCGTCCACCCGCAGCTCGACCGGCTGGCCGCGCTCGCGCGCGCGTTGGATCAGTGAGTAGGCCTGAGCGACGCCCGGTTGCGGCTCCAGCTCACGGCGACCATCGACGTGGCGCAGGACGCCGAGGATCCGGCGCATCTCCGCAAGGGTTTGGCGGCCCGTCTCCTCGATCGAGCCCATCGCGGCATCGGCGCGCGCCGGATCGCGGGCCAGCACGCTGCGGGCGCCCTCGGCCTGGACGACCATGGCCGCGACGCTGCGCGCCACGATCGCGTGCAGCTCGGTCGCGATTCGGGAACGCTCGCCGGCGACGGCCAGCTGCGCACGATCCTCGCGTTCGACCGCGAGCCGCGCGGAGGTGCGCCGCAGCTCTGAGATGACCGACCGGCGTGCCCCGATCGCCCACCCGGCCCCCCACGCGGCGCTGATCGTGAAGACCGCGCCGGCAAGGTGGCCGGCCGAGTGAGATCGCGTGCTCAGCTCGCTGATGGCCGCGCCCCCCAACAAGAATGCGAGCGCTGGCACGGCCTGGCGGCGGGGCTGCCAAGCGGCGACCGTGTAGGCGGGAACGATCAGGAGATACGCGGCGAGCAGGGGCGAGTGATCCAGCGTCGTGAGGTAGGCATTCATCACCGCGGCGACCGCCCCCACGACGACGAGGAACCACAGGACCGAGCGCCGTCGCCACACGGCAGCCAGGGCGACCGCGGCCACGGCCAGCACGTTCAGCGCGAGCGGACCGCGGCGGTGATCGCCGGCCAGCACACCGATCTCGAGCGCCACCAGCACGGCCGCGGCACACACCGGGTCAAGCCATCGCCAACGCACACCGCGACCTGGCGCGACCGGCAGCCCCTCGCCGCCAGCCCGTGGCGTGACCGCTCGAGAAGAGTGAGCGATGCCGTCAACCGGGATCCGCGCTCGAACCTCGAAGCCGGCCCGGTCGGGCCGCCGCTGCGCGGAGACCTCGCCGCCGTACAGCTTGACCCGCTCGCTCATCCCGACCAGCCCGTGCCCCGGTTGGTAGCTGTCGTCGCGGGCGGGTGCCGGCCCCTGCCCGTCGTCCGATACCTCCAGCTCGAGGGCCGAACCTCCAACGCTCACGTTGACGCGTGCGCGCGCGACGCCGGCATGCTTGATCGCGTTCGTCAGGGCCTCCTGCACGATGCGGTAGGCGACCAGATCCACACCCGGCGATAGCGCCTCCAGTCGACCGTCGACGTGCACATCCACCGGCAGGCCGGCGGCGCGCGCTCGGTCCACCAGCGCATCGAGCTGGGAGAGGCCGGGTGCCGCGGAGTCCGCGAGCGCGTCGCTGCCGCGATGCAGCACCCCGACGATCCGCCGCAGCTCCACCAGCGCGTCACGGCCGGCGCCCTCGACCACCTCCATCGCGGTCTGCGCCATCTCGAGATCGACGCCGGCGACACCGCGCGCGCCACTCGTCTGAAGCACCATCACGCTGACGTCGTGGGCGATCACGTCATGCAGCTCGCGCGCCATGCGGTTTCGCTCGTCGGCCGCGGCGCGGCGCGCGCGGTCGGCCTGAGCCTCCGACAACCGCGCGGTGCTCGCCTCGAGCTCGAGCGCCAGGACCCTTCGTGTCTCGAGCGTGCGCCCGACGGCGAACGGCGCGCCGCCCAGCAGGGCCCACGCTCCGAGCACCGCGCCCGCCGACGCGTTCGGCTGTGCGTACGTGATCACCACGACTCCGACCAGCCAGTAGGCAAACACCGCGGCCGAGCCGAGCGTTCGCCGGCGGCCCCTCGTGCGACGGCCGAGCAGATAGAAGTTCAACGCGATCGCTGCCACCTCAAACGCTCCGCTGCCGCTGTAACCGCTCGCAAGCTGGAAGGCCATGAAGGCGGTCACCGCGACCACCGTTGTCACCCAGGGGTTCTGTCGCCGCCACGCCACGCTGCCCGTGAGCAGGACGAGCGGCACGAACGCCAGCGCATGCAGCCCCCGGGCAAGCTGCGAAGACGCGTCCACCACAGCCGCGACCGTGAGCAGTCCCGCAAGCACACGGTCGATCAGCCGTGGATCGATCGTTCGTGCCCGCGCGCTCCAACGGTTTCCAGTGCCCACACGCGCACGCTAGCGCCGCGATGACGACCGTGCATCCGACCAGCCGATGACTCGGGTCCTCCTTCAGGATGACCCGCCTCGGATCAGATCCGCGCGCAGTCCACACCACCTCCTACCGCCGGCCGACGACAGCGCCGTCAACCGCTGAAACGCTTGCGCCACCCAATCAGGAGGCCAGCATGTCGAACAAAACCGCCAGAGCCGCCGCCATCGTCGGCGCAGCGGCATTGATCCTCGCCATCGCCACGACAACGGCGACGAGCGCCGCCGGCTCGGGTCTGCCGATGCTGACACTCGCTCTCAACGGACGGTCCATCGCCGTCGGCGGCTCACTCCAGTCAGGGGCGGTGAACGTCGTCTCAACCGTGAGCGTCACGCACACCGAACCCGCCCTGATCCGCCTCAACCCCGGGGTCCCGTTCTCGGCGTTCGCGCAGGCCGGTGCCGCGCTCAACGCCCACCACGGAGATCTCAACTACCTCGACCCATACGGCTCGATCGTCCTTGACGTCAGTGCCGGCAAGGGAACCACCAGCGCACAGACGACGCTGCGGCCGGGCAATTACCTGGCAGTCGACCTGAGCAGCAGCAACCCCGACCCGCCGCACGCGGCGTTCGTGATCACGCTCGCACCGCACCCCGCCTCCCTGCCCAAGCCCGGCGCGACGGTCAGCGCGATCGACTTCGCGTTCCGCGGCCCGCGCACGCTCCACGTCGGCGAGCTCGTGCGCTTCCAGAACAGCGGCTTCCTCGTGCATCCGATCCAGGGGATCGGCGTCAGGAGCGCCAAGACCGCTCGGCGGCTGATCGCCCTGCTCCGCGCCGCCAACGACAAGGAGGCCCCGAAGCTCGCGATCAGCGCCCCCGAGTTCGCCGGGCCGCTGTCACCCGGCGGCGTCCAGCAGGAGCTGATCAACGCGCGCCCCGGCATCTACGTCCTCGCCTCCATCCTGCGCACCCAGGACGGCCGCGAACAGACCCAGCTCGGCATGGAGCAGACGATCCAGATCGTCAAGTAGAGATCAGGGCGGCGGGAGCGGCTAAGGTCGAGCGCATGCTCGTCTCCGCCGAGCTCGTCGCCTTCGTCGCCAGCCGCGATCTCGAAGTGTCGGACCGGTTCTACGGTGGAGTGCTCGGCTTTGAGATGGTCGAGTCCTCCGCGTTCGCAAAGGTCTACGACGCCAACGGCACCCCACTGCGCGTGACGCTGGTCGAATCGCTCGCCGGCGCTCCCTACACCGTGCTCGGCTGGCGCGTGACCGACATCGCGCACGCGATCGGGGTGCTTCGCGCGGCCGGGGTCCAGTTCAAGCGCTACGACGGTATGGAGCAGGACGAGGACGGTGTGTGGACGGCGCCCGGAGGCTCGCGCATCGCATGGTTCGCCGATCCCGATGGCAACACGCTCTCCCTGCAGCAGGAGGGCTCGGCCTGAGCCGGGGCCGCGGCGGTAGGCTGCCGCCATGACCACGGTTCGTGAGTTGCGCCACGAGGATCGCGTCGCCTGGGACGAGCTGTGGGCCGGCTACCTGCGCTTCTACCGTGCCGAGGTCCTCCCAGAGGTCACCGAGCAGACCTTCGCCCGGGTGACCATGCGTCGTGACGGCTGCTTCGGCCTGGCCGCCGAGGCCGACGACGGCACGCTCGCCGGGTTCGCTCACTGCGTGCTGCATCCCTCGACATGGTCGCTGGGGGGCACCTGCTACCTGGAGGATCTCTACGTGCACCCGGGCCAGCGAGGCACGGGGGCCGCGCGGGCGCTGATCGAGACCGCGGGGGAGCAGGGCCGTGCGGCGGGCGCCGAGACCCTGTACTGGCACACGCAGGCGTTCAACGGCCGCGCTCGCTCGCTCTATGACACCGTCGCCCAGCTCACATCCTTCGTGCACTACGAGCGCTCGCTCGGATGAAAGGCACCGCGCGGGGCGGGGACTGCCGCGTAAGCTCCCGATGATGGTCAAGGACCCGCTGCAACTCCCCGACGACCTGCCCGTCCCAGAGGACGACGGCGCCGCCGATCACCTCGCCGGCACGGCGCTGCCGGCGATCACGCTGCGGGCCACCGACGGCGCCGATGTGCGCCTCGATGAGCTGAAGGGCCGCACCGTCGTGTTCGCCTACCCGCGCACCGGCCGCCCCGGCGAGCCCTCACTCGGCGGCGATGAGGCGTGGGACGCGATCCCCGGTGCCCGCGGCTGCACCCCGCAGGCGTGCTCGTTCCGTGACGAGTACGCCCGGTTTGCCGAGGCTGACACGCGAGTGCTCGGCCTCTCCACACAGGACACGGCGTACCAGCAGGAGGCCGTCGAGCGGCTGCACCTGCCCTACCCCCTGCTCTCCGACGAGCGGCTCGAGCTCACCTCCGCGCTTGGGCTCCCGACCTTTGAGGTTGATGGGATCACCCTGCTCAAGCGCCTCACGTTGATCGTGGGCGACGGCGTGATCGAGAGCGTCATCTACCCCGTCTTCCCGCCGAACCGCAGCGCTGAGCAGGCCCTCGCCCGCCTGACGGCCTGACCGCCTGGGTCGCGACGCGATCGAGATCCGGCTACTCGAGGACCTGATCAAAGAACTCGAGCGGCCCCGCCGCCGCGCGCAACTCGTCGCTGATCCTGCCATCGATCATCACAAACAGCATTCGCACGGGCCGATCGGACCGGTTCGCCCACGCGTGGTTGGTGCCGCGCTGGACGACCGCGTCACCCGGTCCCACCCTCGTCTCTGACCCGTCATCGAGTAGGAGCCACGTCTCGCCCTCGAGCACGACGCCGACGTCCACGGTCTGCGTGCGATGCATCGGTGACTCCGCGCCCGGCGCCATCTCGGTGAAGCGCACCCCCACCCCGTCGGGGGGTGGAGGTGTCCGGACCGGACGGTCCGTCGGTTCGGGCTCGGTGGCCGCGATCGGGACCGGCGTCTCAGAGGTGATCCAGATCTCGTGGAACGCTGCGGTCCCGATGTCGAGCGTCTTCGGATTCGGAGCGTCGGAGAGGACGACCGACTTCCCGGAGGCGTCGTGGCCGGTGACGATTCGGCGCGGCATGCTCATCGTCTCGACCCGCGGCGGGTCGATCAGCCGTCGATCTCGTTGTGAACGCGAGCCACCATCGGCTCGTTCAACTCGATCCCGGCCGCGCTGAGGATCGGGAGCAGAGTGGCTCCGAACGCCTCGAACGCCTCCTGGGACTCCCAGATATCGAAGACCTGAATCTCGCCGTCCGCCTCCAGGGCGACGTGTGAGTGGCGCCCATCGGGCGCTCCGGCGCCCGCTGCCTCAAGCTGGGCGAGCGTCGTGTCATACCGCTCCTGCGTGAATCCCTTGCCGGTGATGTAGAAGCCCAATGCCATATCGGTCCCGATCCCTCTGCGCGTCAGCGCGGTGGCTTGACCTGCGTGAGGCCGACTCTATGCGATGCACATGGCCGCGATCCAGTGGGCGACGTTCTCGGGGTAGGGAGCGGGGAGCCCGAGGACGATGTGCCGGAAGCCGGCGTCGATGGCCTGCGTGATCGCGGCCCGGGTCGCTGCCGGCGTCCTCGTAGGAGACCGGCAGGTGGATCGAGCGGGTGATCGAGGCAGGGTCGCGACCGATCTCGGCGCAGAGCCGATCCAGCAGGGCGCTGCGCTGGACGCAGTCGTCGATGTCGCCGCCGGCGATGTTCCACAGGTCGGCGTGCTCGGCGACGACCCGCAGCGTCGCGGCGGTGCGTCCGCCGATCATGATCGGCGGGTGCGGCCGCTGGACGGGTTTGGGGTTGCCGAACGCTCCGGTCAAGCGGACGTAGGTGCCGTCGAAGTCGAACGGCTCGTCCTCCGTCCACAGGCGCCGGATGACCGTGCAGGCCTCGGCGAGGCTGCCGACGGCGTGCGGCGAAGTCGTGGAAGGGCAGGCCGTGCGCCGGGTATTCGCGCCAGGCGGCCGGGGGCTCTGGCCGCGAGCCCACGCCGATGCCGAAGTCGAGCCGTCCGTCGGACACGATGTCGACGGTCGCGGCGATCTTGGCCAGCACCGCCGGCGGTCGGAACCGGTTGCTGGTCACCAGCAGCCCGAGGCGCAGCCGTTCGGTCTGGGCGGCGAGGGCCGACAGCAGCGTCCAGCCCTCGAAGATCGGGCCGTTCGGGTCGCCGCCGATCGGCATCAGGTGGTCGAACAGCCACGCATGCTCGATCTGCGGGACCGCGTCCGCCTCCCGCCAGACCCGCAGGATGTCGCCGTACGCGACCTGTTGCGGGGCGGTCATGATCCCGAAGGTGACCGCGCTGTCGGGGCTCGGCGGGCTCATGAGCCGTACTCCTTTGTCGTGGTGCGATGGTGTGGGCCGGCGGATGGACCGACCGGCGCAGAGCTAGACTGCAATCAAGAAACGGAGAGGGTCTCCACATGACTCTAGCGCATAATCGGAGACCCTCCCCACTTATTGCATGACACGACCCCGGCTCACGCCTCAACCACCGGCCCGGCGCATCGACGCCGAGCGCAACCGCGAGCGGATCCTCGACCGCCGCGCGCGCTGCGTTCTCCGACCCCGAGGCCGACGTGTCGATGGCCGAGATCTCCCGGCGCGCCGGCGTCGGCTCGGCCACCCTGTACCGCAACTTCGCCAACCGGCGCGAGCTCCTGGAGGCGCTGTATGTCGATGAGATCGACGCCGTCTGCGCGGCCGCAGCGACCGTCGGCGGAGACACCCCGGGAGCCAGCTTGACGGCGTGGCTGCGCCGCTTCTACGCCTACTTCACCAGCAAGCGCCTCGTCGCCGCTGAGCTCCTCAAGCACTCCGATGCTGAGGATCCCGTGTTCGGGGCGGGCTACGCGCGCGTGCTCGCCGCCGGGCGGCCGCTCCTCCTCGCCGCCCAGGCGTCAGGCGAGACCCGCGGCGACCTCACCCTTGAACAGATCCTCGACATGGTCGCCGCCATCGCCAAGATCCCGGGCGACGCCGGCTACCGCGAGCCGATCCTCCAGGCGGCGCTCGACTCGCTCCGGACGATCACGGACCCCTGACCGTCCGTCGGCTCCCCTGCCGGGCGAGGGTCACGCGTGGCTGCCGGCGGCGGCGCCCGCCGGGCTCGAGGGGATGTGCAGGAGACGCGCGAGAGATTCGGGCATCCACCAGTTCCAGGGGCCGAGAAGCGCAGCGAGCGCGGGGACGAGCAGCGTGCGGACGATGACCGCGTCGAGGATGACGCCGACGGCGAGCCCGGTGGCCGGGACCTCGACCGCGATGTCGTTGACGGTGCTCAGCGAGGCGAACGAGATCGCCAGGATCAGCGCCGCGCAGGTGATCAGCCTGCCGGTGCGGCCGATCGCGCGCACGATCGCCTCTCGGGTGTCGCGGGTGGCGTCGTATTCCTCGCGCATGCGCGCGAGCACGAACACCTCGTAATCCATCGAGATGCCGAACAGGAACGCGAACATGATGACCGGCACCCAGTTGCGGATCGCGCCGGTCGCGCGCGATGCCGTAGATGGCGTGGGAGCCGTGGCCGCGCTGCCAGAAGAGAACGATGAAGCCGAACGCTGCGCCGAGCGAGATGAGGTTCAGGACGACCGCTTTGACCGCGAGCGCGACGGAGCGGAACGCGCGGGCGAGCAACAGGAAGGTGATGACCGAGATCACGGCGAGCATGAGTGGGAAGTTGCCGTAGATGGCGCCGGTGAAGTCCATGTTGGCGGCGGTGTCGCCGCCGACCCGGATTCGTCCGCGCTGATGCGCAAGCGCCGCACGCAGGCGCGTGACCGTGTCCTTCCCCGCCGTCGTGTTGCCCGCGCTCGCCGAGATGACGGTGAGGAGGGCGTCGCCGCCCTGGCGGGGCCGGCTGAGCTGCGGGCCGAGGACCGACCACACCCCGGGGGTCCGCTGGGCGATCGCCGCGGCCTGGCGTGCGTTGGCAGCGCCACCGTGGACGAGGATCTGGACCGGGAAGGTGATCCCCTGCGGGACGCCATCGCGCTGCAGAGCGTGGAAGGCGTGCGCGGCGGGGCTGCTTCCGCCCAGCGACGCGGCGCTGGGCTGGCCGGTGTTCATCTTCAGCGCAGGGAGGGCGAGGGCGATCATGATGATCAGGCCGGCGGCGCCGGCGACCCAGCGGCGGCGGACGATCAGCCCGGCCCAGCGCTCCCAGCTGCGCGCTGTACGTGGTCGAACCGCGCCGGACGCGATGGCGATCGAGTGCCGGGCCCCACGCCGAGAGGGTGACGGGCAACAGGGTCACCGAGGTGGCGATCGCGGTGAGCGGGATCAGCATGCTGCCGACGCCGATCGATTGGAGGAACTGGACCGGAATGATCAGCAGCGACAGCATCCCGACCGCGACGGTCAGCCCGCTGAGGACGACGGCACGTCCGGCGTGGGCGCTCGCCGCGACGATTGCCTCATCGGAGGCCAGCCCGGCCTCCCGTTCCTCGCGCCAGCGGGTGACGATCAGCAGCGAGTAGTCGATGGCGATGCCGAGCCCCACGAACGCGACGAGGTACTGCATCAGCGAGCTGACGGAGATCAGCTGCTCCAGCGCGTAGAGCAGGAGGAAGGTCGTGAGGATCGTGGGCAGCGCCATCAGCAGTGGGATGAGCGCGATCGCCGAGCCGTAGACGAAGAGCAGCACGATCAGGGCGCCGGCCGCCCCGATCAACGTCTCATCCAGTGTGCTGAGGCCGCCCCCGCTCGTGGCGCCGCTGGATTGCAGCGCCTCGTTGCCGGTGATCGTCAGGCTCGCGCCGCGCGGGACGGCGTGGTTCAGCGCCGCCACGAGCCGGTTCTGCGTGCTGACGTACGGCCCGGTGTCGGGGTTGGGCATGTCGTACAGAGCCCACGTGGCGCGTCCGTCGGGGGAGATGAGCTTCGGGTCGTGGGTGGTCGCGTAGTCGGCCAGGCCCACGTGTGACGAGCGCTGGACCGCCGCGAAGGTGCTGTGCGCCAGCGCCTGACCGCCACGGGTCCGCATGCTCTGTCCTGAGGGGAGGCGCAGCGCGACGATCACCGGCGCCTCACCGCCATCGAGTCCGAGCTCACGGATCATCGCCTGGTTGGCGTCGTAGCCGCCCAGTCCGGGGGTGGCCTGCTGATGGGTCAGACCACTGTTGGCCTTCCCGACGAAGAGACCGCCGACGACGGTCAGGATCACCCACGCCAGCGCGACGAGCAGGCGGTGGCGGAGCACGACGGTCGTGAGTCTTTGCATGGGAGAAACCTCGCGGTGGACGGCAGGGACGATCGGCTCGCCGAGCCTAGGTTTCATCGGGTCGCGTGTCGTCGGCGCGGCGAACGCATTGGCGCTCGCCGCCGGATGCAGCCGAGCGCCGGTCGCCGGCGGTGAGCATCGGCCGCGGGATGTAGGCGCGGTTCGTCGCCGAGACGGATGCGACGGCGCCATCGTGTCGCTAGCGTGCGGCTATGTTCAGCGCCGACGGACGCCCGCTGCCGAATCGGGTCAAGACGCGGAGCGTCGGGGGCGGACCGGTGGCTCGCGCCGTTCCGCGCGGCGCGCCGAGCCCTCCTCGAGGCGCCCGACATCGACGGCGCGATCGCGCTCGTCGCGTTCGTCGTGCTGTTGCTGGCGCCGGGGGGCGACCAGACGACAAGCCAGGTCACCGTGGCGAGCGTGGTGCTGTCGGGCGCGACGGCGTTGCCGCTGGTGGTGCGTCGCCGCTACCCGCTCGCGGTGCTCACGGCGGTCGTCATCGGGCTCCTCGCCTGCCTGGCCGTCTTCCACCCCGACATCGCCGCGGTCGCGATCGTGATGCTCGCGGTCTACACGGTCGGCCTCCAGGGAGATCGCGGACGCTCCTTGCTGGTCGGGGCGGCGATGGCTCCCGTCGTCGCCTGCGCAGTCGCGATCACCGCTGAGAACGGCTTCGAGGTCACCGCGACGGTGGCCCGGCTCGCGCTCGTCCTCGCCGCTCTCGCGGTGGGAGACGCCCGGCGCGGCCGGTTGGCGCTGCTGCACGCCGAGGCCGAGGAGGCCGACCGCGAGCGTGAGGCCGCCACGGTGCACCGTCTCGACGAGGAGCGGTTGCGCATCGCCCGCGAGCTGCATGACACCGTCGCCCACACGCTCGTCGCGATCAACGTGCAAGCCGCCGCCGCCGTTCATCGCCAGCGCCACCATCCGGGAGAGGAGCTCAGCGCTTTGGAGCAGATCAAGGAGAGCTCCGCCGATGCACTCAACGAGCTCCGCGCCACGCTGAAGCTGCTGCGTCCCAGCGACGGCGAGGTTCCGCTGCACCCGCCGCCGAGCCTGGACGACCTGCCGGAGCTCATCAGCGGCGTCGCCGCGGCCGGAGTCAGGTCGAGCTCGACCTCGACGGAGTGCCCGACGGCCTCGCGGCATCGACCGCTCACGCGCGCCTACCGAATCGTGCAGGAGGGGCTCACCAACGTTCTGCGCCACTCACGCTCCCGGGTGGCGGCGGTCCACATCGCCGGCACGGACGGCGTGCTCACGATCGAGATCACCGACCCCGGCCCCGCCATCGCGCCCACTGGCCCGCCCGAGGTCGGGCACGGGCTACGGGGCATGGCCGAGCGTGCCACGGCACTCGGCGGGCACTGCAGAGCCGGTGTGGACCCCGGTGGCGGCTGGCGCGTCGCCGCCACTCTCCCGCGCGAGCCGACGCGCCGATGAATGCGCCGCCGCCCCTGAAGGTCCTCATCGCCGACGATCACGCCCTCGTGCGTCACGGCTTTCGCTCGATCCTGTCCGGCGAGCCCGACATCGAGGTCGTCCAGGAGGCGAGGCACCGGAGCCGAGGCCGTCGCGCTCGCCACCGCGCTCAGGCCCGACGTCGTGCTCATGGACATCCGCATGCCGTCGATGGACGGCATCGAGGCAACCCGGCAGATCACCACCAGCCCGGCGCTGCCGGACACCAAGGTCATCGTGCTCACCACGTTCGACCTCGACGAATACGTGTTCGGCGCGCTGCGCGCCGGCGCGAGCGCCTTCCTGCTCAAGGGCGTCGAGCCGTCACAGCTGATCGATGCCGTCCGTATCGTCGCCGCCGGCGACGCGCTGCTCGACCCGGGCGCCGCCCGCCGGCTGATCGAGGCCTACGTCGAGAGCCCGGAGAGCGGGGGAGCGCAGATCGCGCTCCCGGACGATCTCACGCCACGGGAACTGGAGCTGCTCGAGCTCGTCGCCCACGGTATGACGAACGCGGAGATCGCCGAGCTGCTGGTCATCAGCACGCTGACCGTCAAGTCCCACGTCTCCCGCATCCTCACCAAGCTCGGTGCACGCGACCGCACCCAACTGGTCGTCATCGCCTACGAGAGCCGACTCGTCACCCCGGGCCAGACATTCACGTCACTCCGGGTCCCCGGGTCGCGCGCGACCTGACCGGCGGGACCGGCAGGACCGCGGCATCGCAGTTCCTCAACATTTCTTGTGCGTGGGGCGGTAGGCTTGGCGCCTGTGCAGCGAATGACTGGGGCGAGTCGAGTCGGGGTTGCGTTGATGCTGGCGCTTGCGGCGCTGGTTGTCGGCGTCGCGCCGGCATGGGCGGGCACCGCCAACGGCGGGCTGCGCCACGTCCACAGCAGCAACCCGCTGGCGGGGATCAAGTGGGGCGTGTACGAGGGGCCGGTCGACAGTGTGTGGCCCGCGTACGCCGCTGCTCGCGGCCGCAACAAGCAGCTGCTGGGCAAGATCGCGCTGCGTCCGCGCGCCGTGTGGGCCGGCACCTGGGACGGCGACGCCAGGGCGACCGCGCAGGAAGCGATCCAGGACTCGACTCAGGGAGATCCCAACGTCCTCACCCAGGTGGCGCTGTTTCGCCTGGACCCGTGGGAGACATGCTCGGGCTCCTGGTCAGGCGGCGACCAGGCCAGCTACAAGGCGTGGATTCGCAGCTATGCGGCCGGGATCGGAGCGTCACGCGTCGCGCTGATCCTGCAGCCCGACATGCCCTTTGCGGTGTGTAACTCATCTCCGGTTCCCGAACAGCTGATCTCCTACGCCGCCAAGGTCTTCAACGCGCTGCCCCACACGACGGTGTACATCGACGCGGGTGCCTTTCAGTGGGACAACCCGGCGGCGATCGCCCAGATGCTCGAGCGCTCCGGGATATGGCACTCCCGTGGCTTCGCGCTCAACGTCACCCAGTACGGCTCCACCGATCAGGAGTTGCAGTGGGGGGCGGCGATCAATCGCGACCTGGGGACCGCGGGAGCACGCGGCAAGCACTTCGTGGTCAATACCGACGAGAACGGCACGCCGTACCTCGCCGGCCAGGTCCCCGGCGGCGGCGGCAGGTCCAACTACACGCCGCGCTGCAGTCACCCGGGCCAGCAGATCTGCCAGCGGCTCGGCATTCCCCCGACCACTGACGTGGCCAACGCCCGCTGGCATCTCAGCGCGGCCGATCGAGGCATCGCCGCCGGCCAGACCGATGCCTACCTGTGGCTGGGCAGGCCGTGGATGGTCAACGCCGGGCCCTTCTCGCTGCAGTACGCGCTGACGCTCGGCGCCAACGGCCTGTACTAGCGCCGCACGCCAGGACTACTTGGCTGTAACCCGCCGAGCCGCGTGTGAGCGCGCCGCGGGTTCGGCTCAGTGGTATTCGTGCACGTTCTCAGGATCGACACGGAAGCTGATCCTGGGCTGGCCGGCAAAATCAGCCGGGTCCTCGCCGTAGCGCTGGGCTTGGCTCATCGCTTCAGCCAGTGCTGCCTCGCCCTCGTCGATGACCGTCGCGCGGCCCCGGATCGAGACGTAATGCAAGTAGTCGCGTTCGTCGTGGACGAGCAGAGCAACCCGACGATCGCGGCGTGCGTTGGCCACCCAGCGCCGATCCCGGTGTCCGTTGAGTCGAACATGGTCCTCGCCAAGCATGTAGTGGATGACGACTTGGCGGGGCGCGCCGTCGGGGCCGACCGTTGACAACACCGCACACCGCGGCGCCGACAGAAATCGGCTCACCGGCTCGATCAGACGCCTGCCGTCGCTCATCACCGCATCCGACTCCGAAGTGGCGCCGGGCTACGATCCGGCCGGCGGTTCACCGGTCGGCGGTTCACCGGTCGGCGGTTCACCGGTCGCCGGCAGCTGCGGGGTCGTCTTCGGCTCGGCGAGTTGGGCCTTCATCCTTGCCAGCTCCGCATCGACCCCGCCGTCGTCGCCGAGCTGCGCGAGCTGACGATCGACCTCATCCTCGCCGCCGCCGAGCTCCGTGAGGTTCTCGAACGTGCCCGCCTGCTCGAGCTCGCTCATCGCGCCAGCGCGGGCCTTCATGTCCTCGGTCTTCTCGATCGCCCGCTGCGCCGCCTGACCGACATCGGCCATCTGATCGCCTACGCCGGTGGTCGCCTCCGACATCTGTACCTGGGCCTGCGCCGCTGAATACTGAGCCTTCACGACCTCCTTCTGGGTCCGGAACGCATCCAGCTTGGCCTGGAGCTTCTGCTGGCTGTCGGTCAGCTGCTCCTGCTGGTGCTCGAGATCGGCGACCTGCGCGTCGATCGCGCCGATCTCGTCCTGGACGCCCCGCTTGCGCTCCAGCGCCGCGCGCGAGAGGTCCTCGTTGCCCGCGGCCAGCGCCTGGCGCGCCTGCCCGTCGAGCTTGACGACCTGCTCGCGCAGGCTGTCCTGCTGGTTCTGCAGCCGCTTGCGAGAGGTCGCCATTTCGGTGATCCCGTTCTTGACGTTCGCCATCAGCTCAAGCTGCTTCTCATAGCTGTAGTCCAGCGTCTGCGCCGGATCCTCGGCGCGATCCAGCGCCGCCGAGGTCTTCGCCTTCGTCAAGGTGTTCACCGTCCCCGAAGTCCGGGCATCGCATCTCCTCTCGTCCTGCGCCGTCCGACACCACGCCGGTGACCGACGAGCCGGCGAGAGGCGCTCACACTGCCCCGCGCCGGGCACCCGATCGATGATAGGCCGCTCAGGCCACCAATCCGCGATCCCTGGAATGCTTGCCGGGTGGACTACGTAAGACTGGGCTCCACGGGTCTGAAGGTGTCCCGCATCGGCCTGGGGATGATGAGCTACGGGGATCCGGCGGCGCAGTCGTGGGCACTACCGGAGGATCAGGCAGAGCCGATCGTGCGCCGCGCGGTCGAGGCCGGCGTGACGTTCTTTGACACCGCCGACATGTACTCCGACGGTGCGAGCGAGGTCATCACGGGCCGCCTGCTGAGCAGGCTGTTCGCGCGGCGCGAGGACTACGTGCTGGCGACGAAGGTGTTCTACCCCACCGGCCCTGGACCGAACGACCGCGGGCTGTCTCGCAAGCACGTGCTCGCATCGGTGGACTCGTCGCTGAAGCGGCTCGGCACTGACTACGTCGACCTCTACCAGCTCCACCGATTCGATCCCGAGACCCCCGTCGAGGAGACCGTGCAAGCCCTCGATGACATCGTGCGGGCGGGCAAGGCCCGCTACGTCGGGGCGTCGGCCATGTACGCGTGGCAGTTCGCCAAGCTGCACGTGGCCGCGGCCGCCGGCGGCTGGACTCGGTTTGCGGCGATGCAGAACCGCTACAACCTGGTCAACCGCGAGGACGAGCGCGAGCTGATCCCGCTGTGCCGCGATCTAGGCGTCGGCGTGGTCCCCTACAGCCCGCTGGCGCGCGGGCTGCTGGCCGGCACCAGGGAGCGGACCGGCGAGTCGCGCACCGTCCGGGGCGCAGTGGCCACAGGCAGCGATCGGCCGGTCGACTTCGACGTGCTCGACGTAGTCCGCGCGATCGCCGAGCGGCGTGACGTCCCGCCGGCCTGCGTGGCCCTGGCGTGGCTGCTCTCACGGCCGGGCGTGACCGCGCCGATCATCGGCGCCACGTCCGAGCGCCACATCAACGATGCCACCACCGCGCTGACGATCGCGCTCGACCACGCTGAGGCGTCGGACCTCGAACGCCCCTACGTCGCCCGGCTGATCAGCGATTACTGACGACCGGAAGATCAGTGGTGTGTGAGGCCCAGGGCCGACCCCGGTGGGGGGACCTGGTTGGGCGCGGCCAGGGAGCTGTGTCGGACGAGGGTTACGCCCGCGGCCATCAGCACCAGCAGGACGAGCGCGACGGCGAGCGAGGATGCCAGCGCGAGCGAGACGGCTGGGAACGTGCGGGGTCGTGCGAGGGTGCTGAGGCGCCAGCTCGTCTGCGGTCGCGGACCGGGCAGGTCGCTGACGATCGCGTCAAGCTCGCCGTAGGTGCTGGCCGACAGCGCAGCGTCGAGGCGATGCTCGAGCTCGTCGGGCTGGAGCCGTCCTTCGCCTGCGGCCTGCCGCAGCCGCTCGGCCGTCTGCTCGCGATCCCTGTCAGATGCTCGCCACTGGGGTGCGGGGGTGGGCGGGATCGCCCCATCGCGGGGAGGTCCTAACACGAGTGGCCCTTCGTGTTCTCCGGCTGCTGGCACCGTGGCATCGCATACCTCCGTCGGGCTGATCGGCGGCTCAGTTGTAATGGACCGGCGGTGACAACACGGTCACAGCAGCTTCCCTCACCGACGCGGCTGAGCCGGTCACCGAGCGAGCATGAGCCACGGGCGTTTCGCGGGCTCGTGGTGTCGACCCGCTCGCGCTGGATGTCCCACACCACCCGGCGTTCCCGCGGCCCGCGGATCAGCGCCGAGATCTGTTGGCTGACCGCGGCGCCGGCCGATACGAGCCAGTACAGCAGCGGGTAGATCGCGCCGACCAGCATTGCGCGCACGTCCCAGCGGTTCGTAGTGGTAGCGCAACCACAGGGCGACGATGAGCTGGCCAGTCGCCACAGCGCAGATGGCGTTGCCCCATGCCAGCCCCAACCCGAAGAATCCGAGGTGATAGCCCAACAGGACGTTCAGCACGGCCAGCGCGAGCGAGCACCCCAGACAGGTCACCCAGAGGAGCGACGCGAGCGACTCAAGGCCGACCATCCACATGCGGTGATTGCGCCAGTGGGAGACATCGCGTAGGTGGGCGTGCAGGACCTCGCCTTGCCCGCGCGCCCAGCGTTTGCGTTGGGCCCACAGCGCCGACAGGCTCGCTGGGACCGATGCAGCACGCCGGCTACCAGACGATCGACCTGCAGACATTCATCGACTTCGTACACAAGAAGCCGGGCGATCTCCCGCCGCGACCGCTGCTGCTGACCGCGTGCGATCGGACATCACGTGGGGCCAGAAGACGCTGTCGGATCACATCGAGGCCTATCGGCCGCTCGCCTTCGCTCCCCCGTACGGCAGCTACGGCCAGGACGGCACCAACGACTCGAGGATCCCGGCCGACCTTCTCGGCTGGCTCACTCACCGTTTCGACCTCATCTTCACCCAGGACGTCAACGCTCGGGCGCACCCCGGAGCCGGACAGCCGCTCGGCCGCATCCAGGTCACCCGCGCCACCACCGCGGGCACTCTCCACGAGAAGCTGCTCTCCGGCCATCCGTAACCGCGGTCCCGGGACCGCCTCGGTCCTGGCGGCGATTCGCGGTGGACTTCGCTTCGTCCGCCGGTCACGGGTAGCCTGCACAGGCGATGTCGACGCGCACCGAGCCCCTCGCCCCGACGTATCGCGCCGTGATGATCGCGGCCACTCCTGGTGTTGTGTGGTGGGGCCGCTTGCAGGTGACCGGCCTGGAGCTGCTGCCGCTGCAGGGGCCGCTGCTGGTCGTCGGTGACCACGACAGCTACTGGGATACGGTGGCGACCGGGATCGCGGCGCAGGCGCGTCGGCAGATCAGGGCGTTGGCGAAGTCCTCGATGTGGAGCAACAAGTTGCTCGGCACGGTCCTGACCGGCATGGGCCAGATCCCGATCGAGCGTGGGTCGGGCGACAGCGGCGCACTCGACCGCGCGATCGAGGAGCTCCGCCGGGGTGCCTGTATCGGGATCTACCCGGAGGGCACGCGGTCGCTCGGTCGGGCGCTACGGGCCCGGGGCGGCGTCGGCTACCTGGCGCGGGCGGTGCCGGAGGCGACCATCATCGGGGTGGCCTGCAACGGTACGGTCGCGATCCCGCGGTTCCCGAGAGCCCGCCCGCGCGTCCGGGTCGAGTTCTTCGCGTTCGACCGACCCGCGATCGCGCCCGAGGAGTCACCACAGGAGTACAGCACCCGGCTGCTCGCTCAGATCCGTCAGCGTGCACCCATCGAGGTCGCGGGCCGCAAGCGCGCCGCAGCGCTCGCCGGCCGCGTCCCCACGTGGTCCCCGGAGCTGGCGATCACCGGCAGGCCCGGTGGCAAGGGCGCACTCGAGGAGGCGCTCGCCCAGACCGCCTCCGAGCATCGCTAGCTTCCTGGCGACAGGGCACCCCCCAGCTATCTCGACGGCCCGCAAGCCTGCGAGACCTTCACAGGGAGGCGCGACGAGCGCCCACGACTAATAGGCGTGCCAGCGAGCGGAGAACTGCGTACCGTGATGAGTCAAGACTGATGGCGACGCCGCCACGCTGTGGCGAGGCGCATCGACCTCGACCTGCCTCACTACGTTCCAGCGCTTATTCGGTGCGAGCGATCCGCGGCGTCCTCTCATATCGGTGATCCCGATGCGCGAGAAGCTGACTACCCCGAAGCTCGGCGAGCGCCGAGTATCGGGCGAACGGTATCCCCGCTGTGACCTCGGCAGTCGAATGGTCACACGTCTGGCGTAAGCAGTCGAGCGAGTCCACGCTCGTGACTGAGCGACGCTGGGTCAAGTCCGTGAGCGAGAAGCGATAGCGGGCTATCCGGTACCTGTTTGGGCCGGAGACATAAGGAAAGACGCCGAGGTAGGAAATGGTGGCCGCCAAATGGTCACCCGGATGGGGCGTGAGCACCCCTCCAGCGGTTCCGTTTGCCTGCACACCGCCGACTTCGAAGTACGCGATGTAGCTTGCGACTATGCCTGTGCAGAACGCCCGCGCGACCACCTGCTCCGATCGAGAGTAGGAAGGTCCCATCCCCACCCCGAACCAGGCTTCCCCGTTGTAACCCGGGAGACGACTGGCCGGGGCACGTGATCGCGGGCATGACCCAGCTGGCGTGAACGGACCGGAAGGCATCGTGTGTGGCCCGGTAGCCAGCCTGAGCAAACGAGCTGTGCGCCCACGCGATGTTGGCCGTCATCAGCATCGTGGCCGCCGCTGCCAGCGATATCACTCTCGCTCTCACTCAAACCCCTCCAGCTCTACGCCACAGCTCTGGGCCGGAGCCCGCACTCCCCTCATGCGGCGACCCTACCGAGGCGCGGGCCATCACCAGGCTTTCCAAGGAAGGTCTCATGGATCGCCGAACGTCAGAGTGTCACCGCCGCTTTGACCGAGCGGCGATGCGCTGCTCGGCGGTCCGGGAGGGAGGCCGGGTCTTGGTCTGGGCGCGACGCCGCGGCCGTGTACGGGCTCGGCGACGCGAGCGCCGGCGCTCGGCCGCGGCCGTGGCCGCCAGGAGGGCGAGGGCGATGAGCCCCAGCCCGGCCGCGGCCACGACGCCGGGGGTGACGATGAGGACGACGACAGCGATCACTGCGGCGATGAGCGCGTCGGTCCGCGATGGGGTGAGGTTCACAGCGGGAGCCTGCGGAAGAGCGAACGAGGCAGGTGCCGCAGAACGGCGAAGACGAAGCGCAGGCGACCTGGCACCCAGACGGTGTGGGCGCGCCCGGCCAGCGCGGTGACCGTGGCATCGGCCACCTGTTCGGGCCCCACCGACATCGGGGCCACGGGCAGGCCCGCCGTCATCCGTGTGCGCACAAAGCCGGGGCGGACGACGAGGACGCGCACGCCGGTGCCCGCGGCGGCGTCACTCAGACCCTGAGCGAGCGCGTCCAGGCCGGCCTTGGCGGCACCGTAGATCGGGTTGCCCGCACGGGGGCGCTCGGCCGCGACCGACGAAAGGACGATCAGCGTCCCGCCGCTCTGGTCGCGCAGCCGTCGCAGGCACTGCAGCATCAGCGAACCGGCCCCGAGAAAAGTCACGCGCATCACCTCGAGGCTCTCGCGCACATCCGCGTCGAGCCCCGCCTGTCCGCCCAGGCGCCCGACTGCCACGACGACGACATCAAATCCGCCCGTCGACTCGAACGCCTGCGCCACCGCACCCTCATGGGAGTCGCAGTCCTCGGCGTCGGCCACGACGATCCCGGCACCGGACACGCCCTGCTCCGCGAGCTGGCGCTGGGCCGCCTCGAGACGCTGGCGATCCCGGCCGACCAGGCAGGCCGTCACCGGGCCGTCGGCGGCCAGTCGGCGCACGATCGCCAGGCCGATCTCAGAGCTCCCGCCAACCAGGAGCACCCGCTGGCCGCCGTGCACCGAGGTCATGGCTGTCTCGCTCACCGCTCGGACGCCCGTCGCCGCGGCCCGTCCACCAGTCCCGCACGAACGCCGAGGTCCGACGCCCACACCCCGTCGGGGTCATGGCGATCACGGATCTCGCGCCACTCCCGCGCACGCGGGTACATGGTGGCCAGGACATCGGGACGGACGCGCCCGTCCTTGGCCAGGTACACCCGGCCCCCGGCTTCCGCCACCCACTGGTCGAAGGCGTCGAGCATCGGCGCGAGGTCGGGGGCGTCGCCGGGCATGTCGAGCGCGAGCGTCCAGCCCGCCAGCGGGAACGAGAGCGGCGCCTCAGCGGCGGCCCCGAAGTCCTTCAGGACGGCGAGATAGCAGGGGACGGTGGAGCCGCGAAGCCGCGCGATCACACGATCGAGGACCCTCTCGCGCCCCTTGGGGACGACGAACTGGTACTGCACGAGACCCGATGACCCATACAGACGCGACCAGGCGCCGAGCGCGTCAAGCGGGAACATGTGAGGACCGTAGGCCTCGACCGCGCCCGTCCGGTGACGGGGAGCCCGGTGATACCGGTGGGCGTTGTAGGCCCGCACGAGACCGCGGCGCAGCAGCCCGCCGGGCCACCGCTCCGGGATGGCGAGCCGGGTGTCGACGGTGGTCGCCGCCGACCGGGGCCGGGCGCTCACATCCGCGTCCAGATGCGCGGCCCGGGTAACCACGCCGCGGGCGGGCCGGGCGCTGAGCAGGTCGAGCCACGCCACCCGGTACTCGCCGCCCGGGCCGTCGAGGATGGCCAGGGCGTCGTCGAGGCACGCCACCCGGTCGGTATCCACCGACAGGAGCGGCCCTGGGAGGGGCTTGAGCTTGATCGATGCTGACACGATCACGCCGGTGAGCCCCATCCCGCCGATCGTGGCCTGCAGCAGCTCGGCGTCGCCGGCGCGCGTGAGCTGCCGCAGCTCGCCCGAGGCGGTGAGCAGTTGGAGCGCCGTGACATGCGCGCCAAAGGTGCCGGCGGCCGCATGGCTCTTGCCGTGGATGTCGGCCGCGATCGCGCCGCCGACGCTGACGTGCTGGGTGCCCGGGACCACGGGCAGGACCCAGCCGGCGGGCGCGAGCGCGCCGAGCAGGCGCCCGAGGGTCACGCCCGCCTGCGCCTCCACCGACCCCTGCTGGGCGTCGAGCGCGAACCCGGTGAGCGCTGTGGTGTCGATGACCAGACCGCCGCGGCGTTGCGCGGCGTCCCCGTAGCTGCGGCCCATCCCGCGCGCGATCGCGCCTCGGTCCCAGCCGACGAGACCAGCGGACAGACTCGCCACGGCGTCGCGCGCCGCCCGCTCATCCTCGGGGCGCACCAGCGACACCGCCGCCGGGGCGATCGCACCCCAGCCGCTCACCGTCGCGGGACGAGGTGTCATCGGCGGCGCGGGCCCGGTGACGGAAACGCGGTCAGCCAGCTGCATTGACGCTCATGATGAACAACAGCAGCCAGGTCACCCCGGCCACCGCAATCGTCCGGTCGGCGGTGAGGATCTCCTCAGGAGCCTCGCCCACGCCGGCTTGGACGACCTGCCCGTAGCGCAGCAGGCACACCGCGAAGGGGATGATGGTCAATGGGCGCCAGGGGATGCCGTCGACGTCGGGAAGCGAGAACGCCCAGACGCAGTAGGCGAACAGCGCTCCAGCCCCGGCGAGCGCCAACAGCCGGCGCAGCCCCTCGCGCGTGTAGCGGCGTAGCACCCGCCGAGTCTGGTCGGCACGAGCCGGCGCGCGCGAGATCTCAGCCAGCCGCTTGCCGGCGGCCACGAATCCGGCGGCGCACGTGACAACGAGCACGAACCAGTGCGACAGTCCCACCGGCGCGGCGACGCCGCCGGCGATCGCGCGCAGGACGAAGCCGCCGGCCAGCGCGAGAAGGTCAAGCACCGGAATGTGGCGCCACACCCAGCTGTAGGTGACGGTGAGGGCGATGTAGGCGAGCCCGACCAGCGCCACCATCGGCGTCACCGCCGCGCCCAGGATCAGCCCGCACGCGATCCACGCCAGTCCGTGTGCCACGGCCTCGCCCGGCGACACCTCTCCGGCGGCGACGGGGCGGCGCCACTTGCGCGGGTGGCAGCGGTCCTCGTGACGATCGCGGGCGTCGTTGATGGCATAGATGCCCGCGGAGAGGAGGCAGAACGCCACGCAGGTGACCAGGACGCGTGCCGGCACGTCGTCATGGCCCAGCGCTCCGGCCGCGCCGGGCGCGGCCACGACCAGGCCGTTCTTGACCCACTGGCGGGGCCGAGCGAGCGCGATCAGCGCCCGCCGCCGGCTGCGGCGGCGATGCGCCGCGACGACGACCGGCTCGACCCCGGATCCGCGGGCCAGAGCGGTGGCCGGGGCCCCGTGCGCGCGCTCAGATACCTGGCGCGCGCGTGCGCGCCCTGGCTCGGCGGGGTGCATGAGCGCCATGATGCGTGGGGCGCCTCAACTCAACCTGATGGGGTCGTGAGCAAGTTCACACACCATGAGGCCCGAAGATGAGGACACTCTCACTATTAAGGTGATCACTATGGTCACCTGTTCACCGGGCGCGCGGCGGTTACCTGCCCGCCTGCGATGAGTAAGTTCTCAGTCAGTCCTTAGATGGTTCATGCACAGTGCCTGGAATGATTCCCCCGTGTCAGTGAGGACGAGCACCGGGCCCCTGGGCGCACCGGTGAGCGCCGCCACGCGAACGTCGGCTCAGAGACGGCGGCGCTCCCGACCGCGCCGGCTCCGGCGCGTCGTCGCGCTGGCCGCCGTGCTCTGCGTGGCGCCGGCGATCGTGTCTTACGTGGCGATGCTGATGCAGCCGTCGGACACCAGCCTCTCGATCCGTAGCGTGGAATGGCTCCGTGACAACGGCGCGCGCGGACTCGTCAACCAGGTCGAGGCGACGTACTACTCGCTCACCGCGCCATCCACCGGTGGCCCCGCCCTGCGGAGCCTGCCCCACCAGCCCGGAGCTCAGGCGACGGCTGCGGCTCAAGCGTCTCACGCCGCCGCAAGCGCTGTCTACCGACCCGCTCCGATTGCCCCCGTCATCGCGCCCGCGCTGCCGGGCGAAGGTGTGTGGCGCTCGCCCATGTCGGGCACCACGGGACGGCCACCCGTGCTGGTCACCAGCTTCCGGCCCGATCCGAACTACCCGCAGATGGTCGCCGGCGTGGCCTGGATCGACAGCACCCTGACGAGCACGATGCTCTATCCCGGCCGCCAGGAGCCGGCGGTGTCGCTGCCGACGCGAGGCCCGATGGAGGTTCCCGTCGCCGCACGATCTCGGCTGGTGGCGACGTTCAACAGCGCGTTCAAGCTCAGTGACTCGGGCGGGGGCTTTGCCAGCAACGGCCACACCTACGCGCCGATGCGCGACGGGATCGCCACGATCGTGCGCTATCGCAACGGACGGGTCGACATCACGTCCTGGACGGGCGGGGCCACCGCCGGACCCGACGTGGTCTACGCACGCCAGAACCTGCCGCTGATCGTGTCGGGCGGGCAGGTGAACCCGAACCTCTCAGACGGCCCGGAATGGGGCGTCACCCTCGGCAACGCCGTGCGCGTGTGGCGGTCGGGTCTCGGGATCGACGCCCACGGCAACCTCATCTACGCCGTCGCCAGCATCCAGACCGTCGGGTCGCTGGCGGAGATCCTGCGCCATGCCGGCGCGATCCGGGCGATGGAGCTCGACATCAACACGTATTGGCCCAGCTTCATCACCTACGCGGCGCCCGGCGCGGTTGGGGCGGCCAACCTGCTGCCCGGGATGGACCGCTCACCCCAGCGCTACCTCACGCCCGACGATCGAGACTTCTTCGCGGTCTACCGCAAATGAGGCGCGCCGCCGTGCTGATCGCGGCGGCACTGACGTTCGCGGGCGTGGGCGCGGCCGGCCTCGCCGCCGGGTCGGCCGCCGGTCCCCGTCCGCAGCGAGCCGGGCCGCCGTTCGCCGTCGGGATCGAGCAACTCGCGTTTGGCGATCCCACGCGCACGGTCGCAGTGCCCGGGCAGCCGCGCCAGCCTCGCACCCTCACCACGATCATCCGCTATCCCGCCGTGGGCCCAGCGAGCCGGGTCGATGCGCGCGACGCCGCACCCGATCGAGCCGCCGGACCGTTCCCGCTCGTCGTGTTCGGGCATGGCTTCGCGGTCACCCCGGCCACCTACTTCCGGCTGCTGCGGGCCTGGGCCCGCGCCGGCTATGTCGTCGCCGCCCCGGTGTTCCCGCTGGAGAACGCGAACGCCCCCGGCGGCCCGACGCGGTCCGACCTCGTCAACCAGCCGCGCGACATGAGCGTGGTCATCTCCGGCATGCTGGCGGCCGCCGCCGGCCGTCATTCGCTCCTGCACGGCATGATCGCGCCGCGGCACATCGCGGTCAGCGGGCAATCCGATGGAGGCGTGACCGCGCTGGCAGTGGCCTACGACCGCTTCTACCGCGACCCCCGCGTCTCGGCGGCCGTGATCCTCTCCGGCGCCCAGCTGGAGGGGTCCGGGTCACAGCTGGCGGGGCCGCCGCTCCTCGCTACGCAGGGGACCGCGGATGCCGTCAACAATCCGGCGAATACGGACGCGTTCTTCAACGCGGCGCACCGCCCCAAGTTCCTCCTGCGGCTCATCGGCGCCCCGCACCTGCCGCCGTACACGGTTCAGCAGCCACAGCTCACCATCGTCGAGCGTGTCACCGTCGCCTTCCTGGATCGCTATCTGAAGCGAGCGCGCGGCGCGCTTGGGCGGATGACGTCGGCAGCCAACCGACGGGGCGTGGCCACGCTCTTGGCCGATCCGTGATCAAGGCCGGGACACGGTTTGCATCCGCTCGGCCGGAAGGCGTCAGCCTTGTCTGAGCCGCGAGCGCCTGCGAGCCAGCAGCCACCCCGACGCGGTGATCAGAGCGACCACGACCGCGTACTCGACGTATCGAAACGCATCCTGCACGTTGTGCCAGTTCGCGCCCAGCGCCCAGCCCGCGGCAGCGAACGCGAAGCACCAGATCGCCGATGCCAGCGCGCTGAGCGCGACGTACGGCCCGAACGGCGCATCCAGCACGCCCGCGGCGACCGAGATGAACGATCGCACCAGCGGGGTGAGCCGGCCGAGAAACACCGCGGCGCGGCCATGGGCGTCAAACCACCGCTCGGCGCGGTTCATCCGACGCGGCCCCAGGTGCAGCCAGCGGCCGCGACGCTCGATCAAGCCACGACCGCCCCGCCGGCCGATCACCCAGCCGATCACCGATCCGCCGAGATATCCGATCGTGCCGGCAGCGGAGAGCAGCAGGTATGCACCCACACCCGTGCCGACGCCGGCGATGCCGTTGCCGATCGCGCCGGCGGCGACCGCACCCGCCAGAAGCATCACCAGTTCCCCGCCCACCGGCAGGAGCGCGTCGAGCGCCATGAGCAGCCCGACCGCCAGCACGCCGTGCTGGCCGACCAGATCGGTGAAGGTCGAGGTGACGCTGGCGAAGGGCAAGCGACCATCTCACCAGAGCGCACCTGACCGCCGCCTGAATACGCACGTGGCTGTGTTGCGGCCCCTTCCGGCCAGCACGACGCGCCGTGGATCGGTGGGCGCGGGATCAGGAGCGCGTGGCGAACGCGAGCACGGCGCCCGCGACCCGTGTGATCTGGCGCGGCAGGAGCCGGCCGGGAGGAAGTTCGACGACGAAGGCTGTGGTGCCCGCGAGTCGGTGGTCCTGCCAGCCGGTGGCGCTCCCTGGGTAGCGCGCGAGTCGTCGTAGCGGTAGTCCGCTGAGCGCTGAGAAGCGCCGCTCGATCTGGATGTTGCCGCCGGAGATGTCGGTCAGGTCCTGGTGTTGGTGAAACCAGATGGTGATGCGCGGCCGGAGTCGGAGGATCAGAGTGTGCGCGATCCGGCTCTCCGGCTCTGAGAGCGCTCGCGGTCCCGCGTATTGAGGATCGCCGGGCGCACCGATCGGGCGCCATGCGTAGGGGAAGTTGCGGTTCAAGTCCACTTCGTGCGCGTTCTGACGGGTCCCGGCAGCGACGCCATCGGGGTTGAGGTCGCGGATGATCCAGATGGCGGAGCGCGCCGGGGGCCGGGCGTGTGCGAGTCGGTCCGCGACCGCGATGCCGGCCGGCTCGTTTCCGTGGATGCAGCCGACGACCAGCACCGCCGCCCGGGCGCCCACGGGGCCGAGCACCACCGCCCCGATCACCCGGCCCTGGACAGAGTGGCCGAGAACCAGGGTTCGGCGGGCCCGTACGCGCGCTCGGATGGGTTCTCGCGCCGCCGGCGACGCGGCGCGCCTGGGATGAGTTGCGGAGCGCTCGACCGCCTCGGATAGCGCGATTCCAGCGCCGCAGACCACCAGAGCGACCAGGACCGCGGGCCCGAACGACGCGACACGCGAATGGCGCGCGCGGGCCGGCCGTGACGGCTGCTCGTGCAAGCGAGCCCGCCTACGCGTGGAGGCTCGAATCCATTGGGCTGGTCAACCATGCCCAGCCGCTCCTGACTAACTCCTGAATGCCTTGCCATCGTCCGCGATGCCCCGACCTGGTCGTGCCCTGACCGGTCGCAAGCCCGCCCCGCATCCCTCGCCGCGCGGGGAATCTTGGACGCCGCCGGGAACGTCCCTATGCGCGATCTGCGGCTGCCGTGGTTGCATGTGGTCGACATGCGAGTGCGGATGTTCCAAGCTGACGCCTTCGCCAGCCGCGTTTTCACGGGGAATCCCGCCGCAGTCATGCTCCTGGACAGCTTCTTGGCGGACACCGTCCTGCAAGCGATCGCTCACGAGAACAATCTGGCCGAGACGGCGTTTCTCGTGCCAGAGGACGGCGAGTATCGCGTGCGCTGGTTCACCCCTGCGACGGAAGTGCCGCTATGCGGCCATGCCACGCTCGCCAGCGCGGCGGTGATCATGGAGCGACTCGAGCCTCACCGCGACCGAGTGACGTTTCACTCGGCGAGCGGCCCGTTGACGGTGACCCGATCCGATCAAGGCTACGTCATGGATTTTCCCGCCCGGCGCATGACATCGGTCCCGACGCCGCCTGAGCTGGTCAAAGCCCTGGGCGTTCGTCCACTTGACGTGGCCGTCGATGCCCACAACTACCTCGCCGTCCTGGACAGTGAGGAGGTCGTGCGTGAACTAGCGCCGGACATCGCAGCGATCGCACGCCTGGACCGCAGCGGTCTGATCGTAACTGCACGCTCGAACAGTGTCTATGACTTCGTGAGTCGCTACTTCGCCCCGGCCAAGGGCATCGCGGAAGATTCCGTTACCGGTGGCGCTCACTGCGCGCTCGCGCCGTATTGGTCCACCCGACTGCGAAAGACCGCGTTTCGCGCATTTCAAGCGTCGCAACGCGGCGGTGAGGTCGTGTGCCGCCTCGTCGGCGACCGCGTCGAGCTCGAAGGCAGTTGCGTGTTCTACCTCGAGGGCGAGGTGGAGATCTAGGACGCGGCATCAGACGGCCGCAACCTGCTTTGCTCGCCCCAAGGTCGCGGAGAGGACGATCGAGTTCTCGACCGAGCGATCGCGGGTCGGCCGATCTGCCCGGGCGCCGGAGGAGCGTGACAGCGTGACGGGCGCGGCAGAATGGCACGAGGATGGCCTGCGACTGGTTGTTGATCGATGGATCGAGCCTGATCTTTCGCGCCTACTACGGCGCGCTGTCCAGTGCGCGGGCTTCGGGGACGGGCGGGAACACGATCGCCGGTTTCTTGGACAGGCTGGCGCGGCTCGTCGCCGACCGCCGACCCCGCCGGCTGGTGATCGCCGAGGACTGGGCATGGCGGCCCCAGTGGCGAGTGGACCTGATCGCGGACTACAAGGCTCACCGGGTCGCTGAGCCGGTTCCACCCGGGCTGGTGCCCGACCTTCCGGTGATCGGCCAGTTGCTTGAGCACGTCGGGATCGACGTCGTCGGTGTCGCTGACCACGAGGCCGAGGACGTGATCGCCACCCTGACCAGACTTGCCCCAGGGACCGTCGAGATCGCCAGCGGTGACCGTGATCTGTTCGCGCTGGTGGAGGATCCGCGCGTGCGCGTCTTGTATCCGGAGCGGACGGGGCTGGCGGTGATCGACGAGACCGAGATCACGCTCCGCTACGCAATCCCCGGCCGTCGATACGCCGACTTCGCGATCCTGCGCGGCGACCCCTCAGACGGCCTGCCCGGGCTCAAGGGCGTCGGCGCCGTGACCGCGGCGGCGATGATCCGCCGTCACGGGGACATCGCGGGCGTGCTGCGCGACCGCCCGCTGCGCGAACCGGACCGGGAATACCTCCAGGCCGCGCTCACCGTCGTGCGACCGGTCGACGATCTCCCCGTCGCGCTCCCGCCCGGCCGACGCGACGCCTACCCGGCCAACGAACCCGCCCTCCATGCGCTCGCCGCACACCACCACGCACAGGACTCGGTGGACCGGCTGCTCAGCGGCCCTGACCAGACTCGCTCCGCAGCGACCCCGCCCCCCACGCGCAACGACCACCTCCGACTAGATCGGCTACCCGCCCGGCGAGCATCACGAGGGGATTGTGTACGCGGCGGTGATGCCGCCGTCCAGGGGAATGCCGCCGCGGTCACGTACCCTGAATCGTCACTCGCCAGGTAGGCGACGGTTGCGGCGACCTCGTCCGCGAGGGACACGTGCGTGCCGCCCGCGCACAGCCGCATGTGTCCAATCGCTATCGGTGGCGCACTCGCTCGCTGCGGGCGACCCGAACGGCGAAAGCGGCCTTCGGGGGCACGGTCGCCAATGTGTACCCGCGGGCGATAGGAGGCGCAAGGTGACGTTGACCGTGGGTATAGAGTCCGGCTAACCGCGGGGCGCACGCGTCCTGGGGTGAGGGCGTCTTGAGACCTTTTTCACAGCCGAGTTGTGCGCGGACTTGCGAGCGAGGGGCGGCTTGCGGGCTGGAGCGACCTTCCGGGCTGACTTGCAGCACATGGCTCCTTCGGGACTCGCTACGCGGCGACAGCGAGATCGTGAGATCAGGCAAGGCGGTAGGGATGAGAATCGCTCGCTCGCTAGGAGCGCTCGCTGTGCTGGCTGCTCTTTGCCTGGCGATGGGCGTGTCTTCGGCGTCAGCGGCAGTGGTCGTCAACACGATCAAGGTGGGCAGCGGCCCGGACGGCGTGTCGTCGGATGGCACCCACGTGTGGGTCACGACTCCGTTCCTCAACAGGGTCAGTGAGATCAACGCTTCGACCGGCACGATCGTCAGAACGATCACGGTCGGCCGCGGCCCCAGGGGCGTGTCGTCGGATGGGACCCACGTGTGGGTCACGACCCCCGGCAACGACGACAACGGCGACACGGTCAGCGAGATCGACGCGTCGACCGGCACGGTTGTCAGAACGATCACGGTCGGCCGCGGCGACGAGGCGGTGTCGTCGGATGGCACCCACGTCTGGGTTGCGAACGGACTCAGTCCAGGTACGGTCAGTGAGATCGACGCGTCGACCGGCGCGGTCGTCCGAACGATCACGGTCGGCGGCGGGCCCAGTGGGGTGTCGTCGGATGGCACCCACGTCTGGGTGGCGCAGGAGGCCGGTACGGTCAGTGAGATCGATGCGTCGACCGGCACGGTCGTCAACACGATCACGGTCGGCAAGGGCTCCCAGGGGGTGTCGTCGGATGGCACCCACGTCTGGGTCGCGAACCGCGGCGCTCGCGAGCCCGCGGATACGGTCAGTGAGATCGATGCGTCGACCGGCACGGTCGTCAACACGATCACGGTCGGCAAGGGTCCCCTTGGGGTGTCGTCGGATGGCACCCACGTCTGGGTCGCGAACTACGGCAGCACCTACGGTACGGTCAGTGAGATCGATGCGTCGAGCGGCACGGTCGTCA
The DNA here is from genome assembly GCA_963764125.1 of uncultured Solirubrobacteraceae bacterium. Taxonomy (GTDB): domain Bacteria; phylum Actinomycetota; class Thermoleophilia; order Solirubrobacterales; family Solirubrobacteraceae; genus Palsa-465. The sequence goes on along the minus strand of CAVXRR010000032.1, from coordinate 130,402 downwards.
ACACGATCAAGGTTGGCCACTTTGGCCAACCCCCCGACTGGGTGTCGTCGGATGGCACCCACGTGTGGGTCGCGAATGGGTTTATCAACTCGGTCAGCGAGATACAGATCAGCAACAGCTGCGTGGTCCCGAAGCTCACGGGCCGGACGCTGGAAGCGGCGAAGACGGCGTTGAGACAGGCCGATTGCGCCGTTGGAAAGATCACGAAGCGCACGTCATCGACCGTGTCTACGGGGAGGGTGATCTCGAGCAGCCCCAAAGCGGGAAGCGAGCACAAAGCCGGCACCAAAGTCGCACTCACCGTCAGTCGCGGGAAACACTGACCACGGCCGCGGACCGAGTTTGCCAGAATCCGTTCAGCGCGGCGCTTTTGACACCCCGCCGCGAGCTCGCCGCCTTCGAGCAACCACTCTTGCGCACCCGCCGAGCGTGATGGGCTGCCCGACGGCCGGCTCACGGACCAGCCAAAGCGGTCGTTTGGCCCGGCGCCGCTCGTGACTGGTGCGTGCGGCGACTCGCATGAGCGCGGGTGCGCCATCATCTGACAACACGGGGCCCTGCTCTCGCCAGGCGAAGGAGCAGGAGACCCCGCTGCAAACTACCAACGTGACCGCTCCCGCTGCTGCTTCCGCCTGCGCGACTGACCGATCGAATGTGAAACGGATGTCAACGTCCCGGTAGGGAAGCTGACCGGCTACGGCGTCACCGCAGGCACGCAGCGACCCGGGCGAACGGACCGGCGCACGCTCGCCAGCTCGAAACACCTAACAACACGAGCCTGGCACCCACCGAATCATCCGCGAGGGAACACGTGCCGCCGCTTCACCCACCAAGGGTGATGCGCATAGCGACGACTTTGGATGGCTGGGGGTTCCAGTTCACGTAGATCACTGGAGGTCTCTCCGTATGGAAGGCAGCAACGAAGGGTTTGGCCCCATCGACGTAGTCGAGATCGGCTACCCACCGAATGCCCCGAAGACCGGCGAAGCAGTCCCCCTCCTCCTCGACCTCGTCGACCGTGGGATCATCCGCGTGCTCGACGCACTGTTCGTGCAAAAGGACCAGGACGGTACGTTCTCGGGGTTCGACCTCGCCGATCTCGATCAGGACACCGCGGGCGACTTCACGGTCTTTTCCGGCGCATCGACCGGAATGCTCAACGACGACGACGCCGCATTGGCCGCGGCGGAGATCGCACCCGGGAGCGCCGCAGTGATGCTCGTGTAGAACCGCTGGGCGGCTCAGTTCATCAGCGCCGTCCGTCGCAACGGCGGCGAGCTCATCACTAACGAGCGGATCGGCGTGCAGGAGCTCATCGACGCTCTCGACGCCGGCGAGAAACCGGCGTAGCAGAAAGGGAGACGACATGCCAGGACTATTGCGCGGAATCGCCCGCACCGCAGTTGCCGCCGGAACGTTCACAGCGGTATCCAACCGCGTCAGCCGACGCCAGCAAAACCGGTGGGCCAGGCAGGACGAGCAGCAGTACTACAGGCAGCAGGCCCGAGCGCCAGCTCAGGCCGCGCCTGCCACACCGGTCGCGCCCCCCCGCGATGCGGTGCAGCAACTCAAGGACCTCGCCGACCTGAAGGCACAGGGGATCCTGACGGACGAAGAGTTCGCCGCCCAGAAAGCCAAGATCCTCGCCTAAGGCAGCGCGCAGACACCGTGTGGCCGTCAACCGGTACCCAGGTCCGCTCTAGGTCCTGTCGGCAGCGGCCGGTCCGGCACTCAGACCACAGAACACGGCCGTGAGCGCCGCACGGGTCGCCCGGCGAAATAGCCCCGGCAGGACCGGGTTTGTCTGGAAGCAGAAGCATCGCGAACGCCCGGGTTCCGAGCTCATCGGACGTGCAACACGTCTCCATCATTTCGGTAACCGCGGTGAACGCCAAACCGCGCCCTCGCGCCTCGGGCAGAAGCCAGTAGCTCAGTTCCCCGGCTGGCTGGTCGCTCGGTTGGACCGCGGCACATCGGACTGCCTCTGAGGCGAACTGCGGCAAACGTATGGCGACCCGTCCAAGTGCGCGATCGTCGTCGCGGAGACAGATCGCGCGGGTGGGACCACGTTCCTCGGCCACCTCCCTGCGGAGCCACGCTCGGAGGTCGTCCGCCATCCACCACCAAGGACGGAGATACTCGTCATCGGTCATTGGGGCGATCTGGGCTAAGTCCGCCATCCGCCACCGCCTGAGCCTTACTTCCGGCACCCCGGGGCAAGCTAGCGGATCGTCAACAACTGCGGCATACCCCCAGCGGGACTCGAACCCGCGATCTCCTGCGTGAAAGGCAGGCGTCCTAACCGCTAGACCATGGGGGCGCGCGACCGATTGTAGGTGCCGGACCGGCTCAGGGCTCGCGGGACGCGACGGCGTGGTCGGCCAGCGTCCGCACCGCCGCGGCGATCTGGTCCCGGACCGCGGCGTCCGATACGAGCCCGTCGGACCCGACCAGCGACCGCTCCACCGGAATGCGGACGCAGGCGTCCTCCACGATGTCGGCCCCGGCGTAGCCCAGGACCTTGCGCAGGGACTCGTGGGCGTCGGCGGCCCCGGTGGGGGCGGCGGCGCCCGCCGCGTTGATCCAGGCGACGGGCTTCTGGTAGGTGCCGGCATCGCCGATGGTCCACTCCAGGAGGTTCTTGAGCGCGGCGGGCATGGCGCCGGCGTACTCCGGCGTGCAGAAGAGCACGGCGTCGGAGGCCTCGACCTCGCGGCGCATGTCGGCGACGCGCGGGTCCACCGGGACGCCCTCCCGGTCATGGTCGGGGTTGAAGATGCGGCAGCTCACCGATCCCGGGATAGGCGACCGTCTTCACCCCGTCCCCGGCGACGGCGGCGGCCGTGCGCAGCACGGCGGCGTTGGTCGAGCCCTCGCGGCTGGAGCCGGAGACGAGCAGGATCCTCACGGGTGGCGACGCGGACACGACGTCAGCGAGGATAGGCGCAGGCGTCTGTGGCGAGCATGAGCGCCATGGGAGCGATCAGCCTCACCGGCGAGCTCGTGGCCCGCGGCCCCGCCGCCGCCTTCGTCCTGGACGACGACCAGGTCGCGACCGTGGGCGAGGGCGCCAAGCGCTTCCCGGTCGTCGCCACCGTCAACGGCTACACGTGGCGGACCAGCGTCGCGCGGATGGGCGGCGAGTTCCTGGTCGGCCTCAACAAGGAGGTGCGTACGGGCGCCGGCGTCGCCGCCGGGGACACGGTGACCCTCGAGCTCAAGCTCGACACCGAGCCCCGCACCGTCGAGGTTCCGCCGGCGCTCGCCGAGGCGCTGCGGGCGGACCCCGAGGCCAAGGCGATCTACGACGGTCTGGCCTTCACGCACCGCAAGGAGTACGCGCGCTGGATCGCCGAGGCCAAGCGCGAGGAGACGCGCGAGCGCCGAGTGGCCCAGGCGCTCGAGATGCTCCACGCCGGCAGACACGCTCAGCTGACAGCCACCGAACTACGAACGGTTACCGGCCTGCCGGCGCGGGTACGGCTCCTCTGCAGTAGAGGTTTAGGAGAGATCATGGAGCCTGTGTCTGCCCACGGGCCGGCTGCCCGCACGCGGCGCCGGCCAGGTCCCCTTGCGCGTCTGGACCGCATCCCGGTCTGGCCGTATGAGAAGCGCCTGCTCTGGGTGGTCGGCGCCGGCTACTTCTTCGCCTTCTTCGACATCGTGACGATCTCGTTCGCGCTGCCGGTGATCGCGACCCAGTTCCACGCCTCCAAGGGCGCGGTCTCGCTGTCGGTGACCAGCAGCCTGATCGGCTACATCATCGGCGCCCTCGGCGACAGCCAGGTGGCCGACAAGTGGGGCCGCAAGCTCAGCCTCGTGGTGTCGGTGATCCTGTTCTCCGTCGGCACCGCGCTCGCCGCCGTGAGCTGGAACGTGACCAGCCTCGTCGTCTTCCGCTTCATCTCCGGCCTGGGCATCGGCGCCGAGATCGCCGCCGTGACCACCTACCTGGCCGAGATCTCACCGGCGCCGCTGCGCGGCCGCTACACGAGCTGGGCCACCACCGCCGCCTACGCGGGCTTCGCCGTCGTCCCCTTCGTCGCCCGCTTCCTCGTGCCCAACTACGCGGCCGGCTGGCGGATCCTGTTCGGCATCGGCGCGCTGGGCGGCCTCAGCATCCTGTTCATGCGCCGGGGCCTGCCCGCCTCGCCGCGGTGGCTGGTCTCCCAGGGCCGCACCGAGGAGGCGGCCGAGATCGTCACCGAGGCCGAGGAGACCGCGCGCGACAACCTCGACGACCACGAGGAGCTGCCGGCGCCCGAGCCCGTGCCCGACGAGCCGGCCCGCCGAGGCCTTCCCGGTCAAGGCGCTGCTGCGCCCGCCGATGGCGCGCCGGGTGCGTCCTGTTCATCGGCATCTGGTTCGTCTACTACATCGGCAACTACGGGTGGCTGACGCTGGCCCCCACGCTGCTCACCGACAAGGGCTACAGCCTCGCTGACAGCACCACCTACCTGATCGTCTCGGGGATCGGCTTCCTCGCCGGGCGCGTTTGCCACGACGCGCTTCAGCGACCGCTTCGAGCGCAAGTACTCAGCAGCGCTGTTCGCGGTCGCGTGGGCGATCTCGCTGCTGGTCATCGGCCTGGCCGTGTCGCCGACGGTGATCATCGTGTTCGGCTTCATCGCCTCGACCACGGTCGGGCTGCTCGTGCCGCTGCTCTACACCTACACCGCCGAGCACTTCGCCACCAACGCGCGCGCCACCGGCGTGGCCCTCACCGACGGGCTGGGCCACATCGGCGGCGCCCTGGCCCCGCTGATCGTGCTCGGCGCGAACGCGGCGTGGGGCTTCTCGGGCGCCTTCATCGTGATGGCGGCGACCGGCGTGGTCACCGCCGCGCTGATCCTGTTCGGCATCCGGGCGACCGGCCGCTCGCTGGAGACGGCCACCGCCACCTGACCGGGTGACGGGCCGGCCGCGCCGGCCGATTGAACTACGATGGCGCCGATGACCGCGGCCCTCACCATCGGCTGGATCGGCACCGGCGTGATGGGTGGCCCGATGGCGGGCCATCTCCTGGACCGCGGCCATGACGTGACGGTCTTCAACCGCACGCGCCGGCGCGCCGAGTCGCTGCTGGAAGCCGGAGCGCAGTGGCGCGACTCCCCCGCCGAGCTCGCCCAGGACGTCGACGTGGTGGTCACCATGCTCGGCACCCCCGCCGACGTGCGCGACGTGATCCTCGGCGAGGGTCGCGTGCTGGAGTCCATGCGCGAAGGGATCGCTGCTGATCGACATGACCACCAGCGAGCCCTCGCTCGCGGCCGAGATCCACGAGGCGGCCAAGGCCAAGGACGTGGGCGCGCTGGACGCCCCGGTGTCGGGCGGAGACGTCGGCGCCCGCAACGGAACGCTCGTGATCATGGTCGGCGGCGACAAGCCGACGTTCACGCGCGCGCGCCCCGTGTTCGAGCCGCTGGGCAAGACGATCGAGCTCCAGGGCGAGGCCGGCGCCGGCCAGCACACCAAGATGGTCAACCAGCTCGCGATCGCCGCGGGGATGATCGGCGTGTGCGAGGCGCTCGTGTACGGGTACCGGGCCGGGCTGAACCTCGACAAGACGCTCGAGACGATCTCGGGCGGCGCCGCGGGCTCGTGGTCGCTGTCCAATTACGGCCCGCGGCTGCTCAAGGGCGACCTCGAGCCGGGGTTCAAGGTGGACCACTTCATCAAGGACCTGGGCATCGCCCTGGCCGAGGCGCGGCGCATGAACGTCGTGCTGCCCGGCGCCGCGCTGGCCGAGCAGCTCTACGTGGGAGTACGCAGCCAGGGCCTCGGACAGAAGGGCACCCAGTCACTGGCCGTCGTCCTCGCGCAGCTCGCCCACGCCGACTGGCCACAGCGCTAGACGATCGCGACCACCGACGTTCGTCCGTCAGACCCGCGGGCGCACAAGTCCCTGTGCACGGCGTCCGATACCTATGGCGATATGCACGTCGCCGCCCTTCAACACCTCGCCAAGACCGCCGCCGAGCTCAGCGAACCCGCTCCGGTGATCGATCCGGAATCCGAGCTCATGGTCGCGCGCCTCGTCCGCTGCGAGTGCCGCAGCTGCGGAGCGCACTCCAACGCGATGGCGTCGACGGCGGCGCAGCCCGCCTGCCCCAACTGCGGCGCGCCGGGACTGGTGCCCGTCGAGGGCGCCGGGCTCATCCGCACGCTGTAGGCCCGCACTCAGGCCAGCACCCCGGCCTCCTCGAGCTCCCGGCGCAGCGCCTGAGGCGACTCAAAGAGGACGGTGGCCATACCCAGGGCGCGGGCGGCCTCGAGGTTGCGCGCGCTGTCATCGATCATCAGCGTCGAGCCGGGCTCCAGCCCGTAGCGGTCGAGCAGCACCTGGAAGATCCGCGCATCGGGCTTGATCACCCCCTCCGAGGAGGACACCACGGTGCCCTCGAACCACCCCAGGAAGTCGTAGCGCTCACGTCTCAGCGGATAGGTGTGGGCCTCCATGTTGGTGAGCGCGAACAGGCGCACGGAGTCCTGCTGCCTCAGCTCGCGGAGGATCTCCACGGTCCCGTCGATCGGACCGCCCACCATCTCCTCGGTGCGAGTGCCCCACGCCCAGATGTGCTCGGCGTGCTCGGGATGTTCTGCCGCCAGCTGTCCGCAGGTGACCTCGAAGGGGACGCCGCGGTCGTTGGCCTCGTGCCAGTCCATAGTGCAGACCTCGCGCAGGAAGCGCTCCATCGCCTCCTCGTCGTCGAACAGCTTGCGGTACAGGTAGCGGGGGTTCCAGTCCAGCAGGACGCCACCGAGATCGAAGATGACGGCGTTGATCGATCCGTTGCGCGCGGCAGCCACGCCGTTAAGCGTCGCTGATCTCGGGCACACTTGGCCCCGTGCCCGAACCCTCCCCACCGGAGCGCGGGATTCGCGCGGCCGTGATCGAGCCGGCGCTGGAGGCCGTTCGCGCCCGCGCGCCAGAGGGCGTCGAGGTCCTGCTCATCGACGACAGCGTCGACCTGGAGACCGTCGACTTCCTGGTGCCCGGCTCGGTCTATCCCGAGATGATCAAGCGCATGCCGACGCTCACCCGCGTGGCCGTCGTGCAGGTGCTGTCGGCGGGAACCGACTGGGTGGAGCCGTATGTCCCCCCGCAGGCGACCCTGTGCAGCGCGCGGGGCGCGCGCGACGCGCCGGTGGCCGAATGGGTGCTCGCGGCCCTGCTCGGCGTCACCTCGCAGCTGCTCGCCTGTGCGCGCATCGACACCTGGACCAAGCGCAGCCTCGTCGACCTCGGCGGCTGGAGGGTGCTGGTCGTCGGGATGGGGTCGATCGGGCGCCGGGTGCAGGAGTACCTGGCCCCGTTCGGGACCGAGGTGATCGGGGTCGCCTCGCGCGCGCGTGAAGACCTTCACGGCATCGAGGAGCTCCCGGCACTCCTGCCCGATGCCGACGCGGTCGTCGTGCTCGCCCCGCTCACGGACGCGACGCGCGGACTCATCGGCGCCGACGAGCTCGCCGCCATGCGCGACGGCGCCCTGCTCATCAACGCCGCCCGCGGACCGGTGGTGGACACCGGCGCACTCGTCGCCGAGGTGACAACCGGGCGGCTGCGCGCGGTGCTCGACGTGACCGATCCCGAGCCGCTTGGAGACGAGCACCCGCTGTGGAGCGCTCCCGGCGTGGTGTCGATCACCCCCCACATCGCCGGTGACTCCCCGGCCGGCAACGCCCGGGCCGCCGAGCTGGCCGGCGAGCAGCTCGCCCGCTGGTGTGCGGGCGAGGAGCTGCACAACATCGTCCGGCGCGAGACCGGCTGACCACCCGCCCCGGCCCCGCAGATCCTGAGGCCGGCCGCACTAGTGTCATAGGTAGATGACCACCGCGACGCCCCCGCAGACCAAGCGCCCGCTGGGCACCACGGTGGCGGTGAGCCGGGCGGTGCGAGAGGCGGCGCGCTTTGACCGCAAGCTCGTGTCCTTCGACGCCGGGCTGCTGGCCGCGGTCCCCGTGGTGGCGGTCCTCACCATCGGGATCGCGATCGGCAAGCCGGTATGGGGCGTGACGATGGGCGCGGGCGCGATGCTCGTCGGCATCGCCTGGCGGGTCACCGGCGGGCGCCCGCCGCTGGCCCTGATGGCCACCGACGCCGTGGCCATGTCAGTCTCCACCTTCGTCGGCTGTGTCACCGGCTCAGTGACCGGAGTGCACATCGCCGTCCTGTGCCTGTGGGCGCTGATGGCGGGGACTGCTCGTCGCGGTGGGCAACCGCGGCGGCGTGGTCGGGACACAGTCGATCATCGCTCTCGTCGTGTTCGGGCGCTTCAGCCAGCCCGCCGATCAGGCACTGGGGCTGGCGACGCTGGTGCTCGCCGGTGGCCTGGCCCAGGTGGCGTTTCTCAGCATCGTCCGCTGGCCGCTGCCGCTGCGCAACCAGCGAGCGGCCACGGCGTCCGCCTACCGCGCGCTCTCCGCGCTGGCCGCCGCCTCCGACAAGGCGTCGTCGCTGCCCGCGGCCGAGGCCGTCGACGAGGCCGAGGCCAGCCTGGCCTCCCCCACGCTGTTCGGAGACGCCGCCGTCACGACGCTGCGCAGCCTCGTCAACGAGGCCTACCGCCTGCGCGTGCAGATCATGGCCATCCATGCGCTGCTGCGTCAGCTGCGCGCGGCCGGCCACGAGGAGGCCGCCGCGCCCGAGAGCCCGGTGCGGCGCGCCCTCGCCGTGACCGCCGCCGCGCTGGACACCGCCGCGCTGGCCATCCAGGGCGACGAGGACGCCGTTCCATCGGCTGCTGCGGCGCAGCGCCGAGCTCGACGCCGAGGTCAAGGCCTACGGCGGCGGTGACCCGGCGTCGCCGGCACTGCACATGGACCGCCGGCTCGCCGCCCTGGCCGGGCAGGTCCGCGCCGTCGCCGCGCTGTCGCCGGCCGCGGGCAAGGGCGGCGGGCTGCGCACCCGCCGCCCCTACGGGCGCACCAATCATCCACTCCAGCGCCTGCGGGCCGACCTCGAGCAGATGCGGGCCAACCTGTCGATCCACTCTCCGGCGGGGCGTCACGCGCTGCGGCTGGCCGTGATCGTCCCCGTGGCCGCGATCATCGCGCGCGAGCTGCCGCTCCAGCGCAGCTACTGGATGGTGGTGGCCGCGGCCACGATCCTGCGTCCTGAGTTCGGGGCCACCTTCACGCGCGGCGCCGAGCGAGCGCTGGGCACCTGCCTGGGCGTCGCGCTGGCCGGGGGCATCGCGGTCACGCTGCATCCGGCCGGCGGTGTGACCATCGTCCTGGTCGGCGCGCTGGCCTGGGCCGGCTATTCGCTGTTCCCGGCCAGCTTCGCGGTCGGGTTCGGCTTCATCACCGCGCTCGTGGTCTTCCTGCTCAACACGGTGAGCCCGGACACGCTGGCCACCGCGACCGACCGGCTGGTCGACACGCTCGTCGGTGGCGCCATCGGCCTGCTCGCCTACGCGCTGTGGCCGACGTGGGCACACACGTCCGCGTGGCAGTCACTGGCCGACCTCGTCGGCGCCGAGCGCGCCTACGTGGCCGGCGTCCTCAGCGCCGCGGCGGAGGGACGGCGGCCCGGGGACCAGAGCATGCGCGCCCTGGCGCGGCGGGCACGGCTCGCCCGGACGACCGCCGAGTCCACCGTGGCCCGTTCCCTGTCTGAGCCGAGCACCCGCCGGATCGACGCCTCCCAGAGCCAACGGACCCTGGCCGCGCTGCGACGGCTGATCCAGGCGGCGCACGTGCTGCGACTCGACGTCCAGGACGACCGCGAGCACCGGCCCCAACCGGGGCTGCGCCCACTCCAAGATGGGATCGACGCGGTGCTGGGCGAGGTGGAGGCCAGCCTCCGGGCGCGCCCGCAGCAGGAGCCCAAGCCGGTCGAGCTCCCCGACATCCGCGCCCGCTTCGAGGCCCTCCAGCAGGAATGCGGCGACGACCCCGACGCCGCCGCCCTCCTCACCGAGCTCGACGAGATCGTCGACGCCGCCAACAGCCTGGCCGCCGCAGCCGGGCTGGAGAGCTCCGACGAGGACGACCGACCCGACTCCTGACCCGATCCGAAGCGTGGTCCGGCAGCGTGCTCCAGCAACGCGAGGTTGTGGAGTCCGCAACAATCCCGGCATGACCACTTTCCCGGACTCCCACAGCGACCTGCTCGACGCTAATGTCGCCACGCTGGCAACCCTCGGCGGCGACGGCTCGCCGCAGCTCACCGAGGTCTGGTTCCTCCATGACGGCGGCGAGGTGAAGCTCTCGCTCAACACCGCGCGGCGCAAGACGCGCAACCTCCAGCAGCGCCCGCAGTGCAGCCTGTTCATCCTCGATGTCGAGAATCCCTACCGCTACATGGACGTCCGCGGGCGCGCCGAGATCGCGCCCGATGACGACTATGCGTTCGCCAAGAAGGTGGGCGCCAAGTACGGCGGCGCGGACCTGAGCGAGCACGACGGCCCCGGCGAGAGCCGCGTCGTGGTCACGATCGTTCCGTCGAACGTGTACGCGGTCAACATGGGCGGCTGACTCACGCGGCGAGCGCGCGCTGCCACCCGATCGCCGGCGCGATGTGCCGCGCGATCGTCTCGAGCATCTGCGCGTTGTACTCGACGCCGAGCTGGTTGGGGACGGTGAGCAGGAGCGTGTCGGCCTCGCGGACTGCCGCGTCGGCGCTCAGCTCCTGGGCGATGACGTCGGGCTCGCCCGTGTAGCTGCGGCCAAACCGCGCCAGCACGCCCTCCAGAACACCGACCTGGTCCTCGCCGGGCAGCCCCGCCCGGCCACCGAAGTAGCGCCGGTCCTCGTCGGTGACGATCGGGAGGACGCTGCGGCTGACCGACACCCGGGGCGCACGCTCCCAGCCGGCCTCGGCCCAGGCCTGCCGGAACCACTGGATCTGCTCGGCCTGGAGCTCGTCGAACGGCACGCCGGTGTCCTCGACGAGCAGAGTGGAGCTCATCAGGTTCATGCCCTGCTCCGCGGCCCACACCGCGGTCTGCCGGGTGCCCGATCCCCACCAGATGCGCTCGGGCAGCCCGGGGGACTGGGGCTGGACGGGCAGCATCCCCACCGATCCGGTCATCCGGACATCGGCCGGGACCACGCCCGCGCCGGCGATGGCGGCGCGGAACAGGCGGGTGTGATTGCGGGCCATGTCGGCGTCGCTGACCCCGTCGGCGGGGACGTAGCCAAAGGCCTCCGAGCCGCGCAGGGCTGGTTCCGGTGAGCCGCGGCTGATCCCGAGCTGCATCCGCCCGCCGCTGATGAGGTCGGCCGCGCCGGCCTCCTCGGCCATGTACAGCGGGTTCTCATAGCGCATGTCGATGACCGCGGTGCCGATCTCGATCCGGCTCGTGCGGGCGGCGATCGCGCTCAGCAGCGGAAACGGCGAGGCGAGCTGACGCGCGAAGTGGTGGACACGGACGAAGGCCCCGTCGAGCCCGATCTCCTCGGCGGCCACCGCCAGCTCGATCGTCTGGCGCAGGGCGTCCTGGGCGGTGTGCGTCTGCGACCCCGGCGCGGGTTGCCAGTGACCGAAGGAGAGAAAGCCGATGCGCTTCACCCCGCTGATGCTAGGAGCGAGGTGTGGGACGCTCTGCGCGTGACGCCGACAGCGCCCCCGTTCGAGCTTGCCGGGCTCAAGCAACGGCTCCTGGCCGACCTGATCGACTCCGGGGTCGGGTTGGGCGTCCTCGGGGGTCTCGCGGGGATCGCGTTGGAACGGGGCCGGCCTGACGTCTTGGAGCGTGTGCGGCGTGCCAAGGTCGCGGTTGAGCGTCTGGGCGAGTGGACGACCTCGCCCCAGGTCAAGCGCGCGCGGTCAGTAGTGGGCGTGCTCTGGGCGGTGGGCATGCGCAACGCCCGCGGCCCCGGCATGCGCGCAGCGCACATCCACCGCGTCGACGCCCGCACCGGCGGCCCAGTCACCGTTCGCAGCGCGTTGAGGCGCGTTGCGTTCGAGTGGACGTGGAGGGCCGCCAGCAAACGGCTCACCGACCCGATGTTCGAGCCTTCCGGGCGCGCGAGAAGGAGCTGCAGGCCGAGCTCGACGAGGTCCGCCGCACTCACCCCGACGACCCGCGGACCGAGGCCGCCGTCCGAACATCCCCGCGGGCGCTCGCGCCGAGTTGCTGCTGGCGTCATCCTGCTCACGACCGCGATCCAGGAGCTGCCGAGGACGTTCACGTCGCGCCGGCAAAACCTCACGGAGTGGGTCGCCGGGATCGTGGTGGTCCGGGACTGACGGGCGCTACTCGGACTGGCGCCCGAGCGTGGCCACGAACCGCTCGATGCGCCGCCGCTCCTCCTCCGACAGCGGCCCGCCGGCCGCCACGAGCAGGGTCATGGGACCGCGGTCATGCGCCCACGCGGTGGCGCCGTCGCCAAAGGCGGCGCTCACCCACACCAGGGGCAGGTGCTCCGCGTAGGCCATCACGGTCTGCTCCTGGCGCTGAGCGGAGTCCTCTCCGCGCACCACCGCGATGCTGACCAGCCCCAGGTCGTGGGCCACGCCGTTGACCGGCTCAAGGCCGCCGCCGCCGGCCAGCAGGGCGATCTCGCCGTCCTGGAGCATCTCGCGCGCCCAGCCCGAGGGGGCGCCGGCGAGGGCATCGGGTACGCAGACGAAGCGAAAGCTCGGCTCGGCCATCGGACGTGACGCTATCGGCTTTGCAGCAGCCGCGGGAGCTCGCGCATGTCGTCGAACACCGTCGTGGTGGGGCCCTGAAGCATCCGTGCCGGGGTGACGCTGCCGCTGTAGCCGAACGCCTCCATGCCCGCCGCCCGCGCGGCCTGCACGCCGTACTGGCTGTCCTCCACCACGGCGCAGGCGCCGGGGCGCACGCCCATCCGCTGCGCCGCGTACAGGAAGAGATCGGGCGCGGGCTTGCCGTTCTGCACCGCGGTGGCGCTGAAGATCCGGCCGGCGAAGCGGTCATAGAGCCCCGTGAGCTTGAGCTTGTAGTCCAGGCGGTCAGGGTCGCTGCTGGAGGCCACGCACGTGCGGGCGCTGATCTGGTCCAGCGCCGACTCGATCCCGTCGATGGGTCGCAGCTCGCGCTCATAGACGTCGTTGAACATCTGGCGAAACCGCTCGTCCCAGTCCTCGGGCAGCGGGTGGCCCAGGTGCGCCTCGATCGCGTCGCGAGTGACCGACGGTGAGCGGCCCACGAACCGGTCGATGATCTCCTCCTCGGACATCGGCATCCCGACCTCGGCCAGCATGATCGCGTCGATGCGAATGGCGAGCGGCTCGCTGTCGACGAGGACCCCGTCGCAGTCGAAGATCACCAGCTCGGGGTGGCCGTTGCGTGCGCTCACCCGCCCGAACATACAACGCGTCCGGCGGGGTCACGGTGGCTCACGCCGGAGTGGCGACCACCACCTCCCCGACTATATGGACGTGACGTGGGCTCGACGCGCCGGCATGGCATTGTCTCGCCGGCGATGCACATCGAGCCCCTCTCGCCCCCGCAGTTCGGCGCCGCGGTCGCGCTGTGGCACGACGCCGGTCTCACGCGTCCCTGGAACGACCCGCTGGATGACCTGCGCCGAGCGGTCGCCGGGCCGAGCTCCACGGTGCTGGCCGGCCGCGACGGCGAGGAGCTCGTTGCCACCGCGATGGTCGGCCACGACGGGCACCGGGGCTGGGTCTACTACGTTGCGGTCCGGCCCGACCGGCGGGGGCGGGGCCATGGCCGCGCGATCATGCGCGCCTGCGAGACCTGGCTCGCCGGGCGCGATGTGCCCAAGGTCGACCTGATGGTCCGGACCGAGAACGACGGCGTGATCGCCTTCTACGCCGCCCTGGGGTACGGGCACGACGACGTGGTCGTGATGTCCAAGCGCCTGCGCTGAGCGCGTTGGCAACGTTATGGAAACGGTTTGCCAACGCATCAATGACAGCTTTCCGGTGCGTGGCCATCAACGATGAGCACAGCAGGATCGCTTTTTGCGAGTGCGGGGCGCAGCTTGCAGGCGAAAGTAGGGGGCAGCTCTTCGACGCGGCACAGGTTCACCTCGCCCATCACCATCCCGAGCTCCTGGGGGCGCTAGGACTCGAGGTGGTGCAGCAGATGGTCGAGGAACGTCCGGGGGCAGTCAACGCCTGACGCGGGCGGCGGAGATCGCCGCCCGCCAGGCGCTGACGACCAGTAGCCCCCCCAGCACGATCGCCGCCCCCACGACGGGCACGGCGCCGGGTATCGTCGCGGCTGTGACCACCTCGCGGCCACTGAGGACGAGCGTCGTCGGCAGCTACCCCCAGCCGGCGTGGCTCATCGACCGCGATGCGCTGGGCTCGCACTCGGTCCCGCGCGTGCGAGTGGCCACGGCCTGGCGGGTCCCCGAGGCGTTCCTGGAGGAGGCCCAGGACGACGCTACGCGCCTGGCCATCCGCGACATGGAACGGGCCGGGATCGACACGATCACCGATGGCGAGATGCGGCGCGAGAGCTACTCCAACCGCTTCGCCACCGCGCTGGACGGGATCGACGCCGAGCACCCCGCCACGATCGCCACCCGGTCGGGCGATCGCGTGGTGCCACGCATCGTCGCCCCGGTGCGCTGGCGTGGCCCCGTCGAGGTCCGCGACGTCGAGTTCCTGCGCGCCCACACGGACCGCGCGATCAAGATCACCCTGCCCGGGCCGTTCACGATGGCCCAGCAGGCCTCCAACGAGGCCTACGACGAGTTCGACGAGCTCGTCATGGACTTCGCCGCCGCCGTCAACCAGGAGGCCCGCGCGCTGCAGGCCGCGGGCGCCGATGTCATCCAGCTCGACGAGCCGTGGCTGCGCAACGACCCCGACGCGGCCCGCCGGATCGCGGTCGCGGCGATCGATGCCGCCTTCGCCGGCCTGTCGGCGATCACCGCCGTGCACATGTGCTTCGGCTACGCCGCGGTGGTCGGCGCCAAGGACCGCAACCGCTATGAGTTCCTGGGAGAGCTGGCGGACTGCAGCGCGCAGCAGATCTCGGTGGAGGCGGCCCAGCCCAAGCTCGACCTCGGCCAGCTCTCCGAGCTCGCCCCCAAGACGATCCTCCTCGGCGTCCTCGATCTGGGCGATCCGGGGGCAGAGACCGCCGAGGTGGTGGCGCAGCGGATCCGCGCCGCGCTGGCCCACGTGCCCGCCGAGCAACTGGTGCCGGCCCCCGACTGCGGCATGAAATACCTGCCGCGGTCGCTGGCGTTCGCCAAGCTGCGGGCGTTGAGCGAGGGCGCCGCGCTCGCCAACGCCGAGCTCTGATCGGGGCGCAGGCAGCGGCGAGAGCCCTGGCGCCACGGGGGCTGAGCGCGTTGGCAACGTTATGGAAACGGTTTGCCAACGCATCAATGACAGCTTTCCGGTGCGTGGCCATCAACGATGAGCACAGCAGGATCGCTTTTTGCGAGTGCGGGGCGCAGCTTGCAGGCGAAAGTAGGGGGCAGCTCTTCGACGCGGCACAGGTTCACCTCGCCCATCACCATCCCGAGCTCCTGGGGGCGCTAGGACTCGAGGTGGTGCAGCAGATGGTCGAGGAACGTCCGGGGGCAGTCAACGCCTGACGCGGGCGGCGGAGATCGCCGCCCGCCAGGCGCTGACGACCAGTAGCCCGCCCCAGCACGGCGCAACGGCGCGGGCACCATAAAAACCGCCACAAGCGGGCCGGTTCATGCTGAACTGTGCGGGAGGTTGACCGCGGACAGGAGGCGAGCCGGATGAAGACCGCCGACCAGAACAACGTGTTCGCAATCGTCCTGGCGGGGGGCGAGGGCAAACGGCTATCGCCGCTCACCCTTGACCGGGCCAAACCGGCGGTCCCCTTCGGCGGCAACTACCGCCTGATCGACTTCGCGCTGTCCAACCTGGTCAACGCCGGCTACCGGCGCGTCGTGGTGCTCACGCAGTACAAGAGCCACTCGCTGGACCGCCACATCTCCACGACCTGGCGCCTGTCGCCGCTGCTGGGCAACTATGTGGCGCCGGTGCCGGCCCAGATGCGCCGCGGCCCGTACTGGTTCCAGGGCTCCGCCGACGCCATCCACCAGAACCTCAACCTGCTGCGCGACGAACGGCCCGACGTGGTCATCGTCTTCGGGGCCGACCACATCTACCGCATGGACCCCGAGCAGATGGTCCGCCAGCACGTCGAGTCCGGCGCCTCGGTGACCGTGGCGGCGATTCGCGTGCCGATCGAGCAGGCCGACCAGTTCGGAGTCATCGAGACCGCGGCCGACGGCCAGACGATCACCGCCTTCCGCGAGAAGCCCAAGGACGCCGTCGGGCTCCGCGATGCGCCCGACCAGGTCTACGCCTCGATGGGCAACTATGTGTTCTCCACCGACACGCTCGTCGATGTCGTCAACATCGACGCCGAGTCGCGCGACTCCTCTCACGACATGGGCGGCAACATCATCCCGATGCTGGTGGAGTCAGGCGCGGCGCACGTCTATGACTTCGCCGCCAACGAGATTCCCGGCGCGACCGAGCGCGACCGCGGCTACTGGCGCGACGTGGGGACGCTGGATGCCTTCTACGACGCCCACATGGACCTCATCTCGGTCCATCCCGTGTTCAACCTCTACAACATGGACTGGCCGATCCTCACGTTGCCCGAGCCCCTGCCACCCGCCAAGTTCATCTTCGCCGACAACGGCCGCACCGGCCACGCGCTGGACTCGATGGTGTGCTCGGGGGTGATCGTCTCGGGCGCCACGGTCGAGAGGTCCGTCCTCTCGCCCAAGGTCCACCTGCATTCCTACGCCCAGGTCGAGGGCTCGGTGCTGTTCTCGGGCGTGGAGGTGGGGCGCGGCGCCGTGGTGCGCAACGCCATCCTCGACAAGGACGTGTACGTCGAGCCGGGAGCGGAGGTCGGCGTGGACCTCGACGCTGACCGTGACGCGGGCTTCACCGTGTCAGACGGCGGGGTCGTCGTCGTCCCCAAGGGCGCCCGCGTCCGGGCGGGAGTGAAACAGACCTGAGCGTGCGCGTCGCGCTTCTCACTCGCGAGTTCCCGCCCGAGGTCTATGGCGGCGCCGGCGTCCACGTCGAGTACCTCGCGCGCGAGCTCGCCTCGCGCGTGGACCTCACGGTGCACTGCTGGGGCGAGGACCGCGAGGACCCGGCGGTGCACGCCCACCGGCCGTGGGACGCGCTGGCCGGCGGCGCCCCGCATCTCGCCGCGCTCCAGGCGATGTCGATCGACCTGCTCATGGCCGCCGGCGTCGAGGGCGCCGAGCTCACCCACAGCCACACCTGGTACGCCCAGTTCGGCGGCCATCTGGCCAAGCTCACCTACGGGATCCCGCACGTCGCGACGGTGCACTCGCTGGAGCCGCTGCGGCCGTGGAAGGCCGAGCAGCTGGGCGGTGGCTACGCGCTGTCGAGCTTCTGCGAGCGCGTGGCGCTGGAGGCGGCCGACGCGGTCATCGCCGTCTCGGAGGGCTCACGGCGCGACATCCTTGGCTGCTATCCCGCGATCGACCCCGCCCGGGTGCAGGTCGTCTACAACGGGATCGACACGGCCGAGTACACGCCCGACCACGGCAGCGACGTGCTGAAGCGCCTCGGCGTGGACCCCGAGCGCCCCTCCGTCGTGTTCGTGGGACGGATCACCCGCCAGAAGGGCGTCCCCCACCTGCTGCGGGCCGCCATCGAATTCGACCCCGCCGCCCAGCTCGTGCTCTGCGCCGGCGCGCCCGACACACCGGAGATCGGCGCCGAGGTGGCGGCGGGGGTCAAGCGCCTGCAGGAGAGCCGCGACGGCATCTTCTGGATCGACCAGATGCTGCCCAAGACCGACGTCATCCAGCTCCTCAGCCACGCCACCCTGTTCGCCTGCCCGTCGATCTACGAGCCGCTGGGCATCGTCAACCTCGAGGCGATGGCCTGCGAAGCGGCGGTCGTCGCCTCGGCGACCGGCGGCATCGTCGAGGTCGTCAACGACGGCGAGACCGGTTTTCTGGTGCCCCTCGAGCAGGCGCCCGGCGAGATCGACCCGATCGATCCCGACGGCTTCGCCCGCGCGTTCGCCGAGAAGGTCA
The DNA here is from genome assembly GCA_963764125.1 of uncultured Solirubrobacteraceae bacterium. Lineage (GTDB taxonomy): Bacteria > Actinomycetota > Thermoleophilia > Solirubrobacterales > Solirubrobacteraceae > Palsa-465. The sequence continues at coordinate 112,423 of CAVXRR010000032.1, read as the reverse complement.
ACGCGCTCATCGCCGACCCGGAGCTGGCGCAGATGATGGGTCAGGCGGGCCGGCGACGCGTGATCGATCACTTCGCCTGGCCCGCCATCGCCGATCAGACGCTGGGGGTGTACCGCAGCCTGCTCGCCTAGGTGCAGCCTGCTCCCCTAGGCGCCGCCGAACGTCGCGTAGTACTGACTGAACGTGTCCATGCGCAGGGCGAACACTCCGCCTCCGGGGAGGGTGAGACCCTGGAAGCTCCCCGGCAGCGTGTTGAGCACGCCTTCGTGCCAGCTCCACGGGTTGCGCAGGACCACGTAGTCGTTCCCGCCCGAGGTCATCGTGCCCAGAAGCGAGTAGGCGTGGTTGGCCACGATCCCGCTGCCGTCGTAGCTGATCGTCGCCGAGCCCGTGCCATAGGTCCACGCGGTCATCGGCGTCGTGGCCCGGCCGCCGGAGCAGTTGGCGTTGATGGTGGCCCAGGCGTCGCCGGCGTTGGCGGCGTGGTACCACGGCGGGCGGCCCACCAGCGACGCCACCGCCCACGCCGGATCGCCATAGTTGAGCTCGGCGTAGTTGGTGCTCGACGGCTCCAGGAAACCGGTGGCTCCGCGCATTCCGATGAACGCCTTCTCGATGTTGGCCGGCCAGGTCTCCCCGGGAACGGTCGAGCAGGCGTAGATGTAGTCGCCGCTGGCCGTCTCCGGGAGGTCGTCCTTGACCGACAGGGTCCGGCCGGTGCTCCAGTCCGGCGCGGCATAGAAGGTGAACTCGTAGTCCGCGCCGCTGGCCCCCACCACACCGCTGCCGTCCTTGAGCGTGCGCTCGGAGATCGCATCCGAGTGACACCACGCCACCGACGCCATCGCCGAGATCAGCCAGCAGTCGGCCAGCGCTCCTTGCCACGGAGCCGTCGCGGAGGGCACGTCGACGATGAACTCTCCGAGCATGCCGTACTTGAGATCGGTGAGCGGGAACGGCGGCCACCACACCGGGATGGGCACCGTGATCGGCCGCAGAACCGGCAGCGGCCTAAGGACCGGCGTCTTGAGGACCACCCCCTCCGGCGCTCCCACGCCCGCTTTCGGCTCCACGGGCGCCACCGGGCTCACCGGGCTCACCGGGCTCACCGGGCTCACCGGCAGCTTCGGGTCCGTCGGCTCGATGACGGGCGCAGCGTGCACGCTCGTGATCCCGATGTACACCGGCGACCCGAACTGCGGGTCAAACAACCGCTCGAACGGCGTCTCCAGCGCCTGCGCGATCGTCTCCTTCAGCCCCGGATCGGCCGGGTCGAGCTTCCTGCCGAGCCGCAGCTCGGCGATCCTCAGCGGATTGGCCGCCCCGATGTTGACCGCAGGCGCTTGCGCCGCCGGCGCCGGCGTGGTCACACCACTTGTAGCCATGATGATGGCCCCCCTGTATTGTCCCGTGGCCTAACGGCGATTAACCCTTAAGCGGCTGTATTACCCCTGCGTATGGAATACCACACCGTCACACCGGCGTCAAGCCCGGGTGACACGTAGTAAACGGGTCACTGTCACACCGGGTTACAGCGTTTTCAACCTGTCAGCCACGCTCCGCCAGGTACGTGTCGACAAGGCGCTTGGGGGCGCGGGCAAGCCAGGCCTCGACGACGAGCTCCTCCAGGTCAGGGGCGGAGATGCGGTCGAGCACCACGAGGATCGCCGGGTAGCCGTCGAAATGCGGAGTGGTGAAGTACACGCCCGAGGGGTCGGCCACCAAGGCCTCCTTGGCGCCGGTGTGCTCGACGCGGGCACCCAGGATCGGCCCCTCCGGAGCGGCCTCGCCGAGCGCCTCGAGGTCCGACGCGCGCAGCGGCCGCTCCCATACGAACAGCTTGTCCTTCACGCGCCACTGGCAGTTACCGCGAGACTCGCGCTCGCCGGTCTCGGGCAGCGCGAGCGCCAGGCGGCGGACGTCGTCCCAGGTGGCCATGCGACGACTCTACGCCCTCGCTCTTGCGGATTTCGGCCGCGCGGGGCGTCAGCTGGGCGGCGGCAGGAACTCGACCTCGTGCTCTCCGGCGAGGGCGACGACGGCGTCCGGGGTTCTGGCGGCCAGCGCGTCGATGCCGACGAACAGGTCATAGAGCCGGCCCGTCGGGGTGACCCAGAACAGGCAGACAGCGTCGCGCCCGAGCGGTTGAACAGCCCGTGCGGCTTGCCCATCGGCAGGCGCACGAGGTCGCCCGGCCGCGCCACCTGGTCGGTGTCACCGGCGGCGAGCGTCAGCTCACCGTCGAGCACGTACACGTACTCGTCCTGGGTGGGATGGATGTGCGGGGGCACGAAGGTGTCAGGCGGGAACGTCGCGTGCCAGGCAAACGACCGCTCGGTGAGCTGCTTGGGCCGATAGATCTGGCCGAGGATGTTCCACTCGATGCCGTCGACCGACGCTTGGGCGGCCGATCACGTCGGGTCCGGTCGATGAGGTCATGTCGTCCTCCTTGTCGGTTGGCTGCGGGGGTGGGCGCGGCAAAGCCGGCCTTCTGGGCGTAGCCGCGCACGATCGCCTCGCGATCGGCGTAGGACAGCACAGTCTCGACGTCGTCAAAGCCGTCAGGCGCCAGACCCTCGACGGCGTCGATGACACCCTCGGGTCCGCCCCGGCGGTTGGAGTGCACGATCTCCGAGGTCGGCCCGCGGCGCGCGAGCTCGTACCGGCGCAGCGCCTCGGCGACGTCGCTCGGCCCGTCGGCGAGCGCATCGGCCAGCGCGCGCGCGTCGAGGATCGCCTGGCTGGCGCCGTTGGAGCCGACGGGGTACATCGCGTGCGCCGCGTCGCCCAGCAGCGTCACCCGCCCGTGTGACCAGCGGCGATCGGGTCGCGGTCGCAGACCGGGTACTCCCAGAACACCGGGGTCGGCCTGGATCAGCGCGGGCGACGTCGACCTCGCCGATCTCAAGCGGGCGCACGTGGGGCAGCACCTCCTCCAGGCGCCCGCGCCGCGACCAGTCCTCGCGCCGCGGCGGCGGCGTCCCCTCCTCCCGATCCGCGCCATCACCGCCCAGTTGGTGAGGCGGTGGTCGGCGTCGCTGCCGGCGCCGATCGGATACACGACGACCTTGGCCGCCATGCCGCCGGCGATGATCATCGAGCGGCCGGTGAGGAACGCCGGCCAGTCGGTGGCGCCGCGCCACAGCATCGTCCCGTTCCAGCGCGGCGGCCCCTCGCCCGGGCCATCAGCGCCTCGCGCACGGTCGAATGGATCCCGTCGGCGCCGATGAGCGCCGCCCCGCGCACCGGCTCGGTGGCCGCGCCGTCGTGATCGACGAACCTCGCCGTCACGCCGTCGTCGTCCTGCTGAAAGCCGGCCAGCCGGCAGTCCGGTGCAGATCGACCTCCGCGCCCAGGCGCTCCACCACCGCGTCGCGCAGAACGCCCTGCAGCACGCCGCGGTGAATCGAGAACTGCGGCACCGGATGCCCGGCGTCGAGGCCGCGCAGCTCGCGCCACACCTCCTGGCCGAAGCGGTTCATGTAGATGAGCTCGTAGGTGCGCACCGCCGACCGCGTCGAGCCGCTGCAGCAGGTCCGAGGTCTGCAAGCTCGCCGATCGCGTGCGGAAGCGTGTTGATGCCCACGCCGAGCTCGCGGATCTCGGGCGACTGCTCGAACACCCGGCACTCCAGGCCGCGCCGGTGCAGCGCCAGCGCCGTGGCCAGGCCTCCGATCCCGCCGCCGACAACGATGATGGGATCACGCACGGCGGTCAGCCTATGCCCTCGCGACGGCGCAGGTCACCGCATCGTCTCCAGGCGCGCCGCGATCTCCGCCCAGGCCGGCGTCCGCGGGTCGATGAGGGCGAAGTGATCGATGCCGGGCAGCTCGAGGTACTCGCAGCGGTCGGTGCCGGCCGCGGCCGCGGTCTGCGCGTAGCGGCGGCTCTGGGCCACAGGCACGCGCTGGTCGGCGTCGCCGTGGACCAGCAGCACTCGCGCCGCGGCCGGGATGCGCCGCAGCGGATCGGCAAGGGCGTACGCCGCCGGGCGCTCATCGGGGCCGCCGCCCATGAACGCGCCGGTAGCGTCCTCGCCGATGCCGTCGGCGAAGGCCGTCGCCAGGTCGCACACGCCCGCCAGGGACACGACCGCGGCCACCCTGGGCTCATCGGCGACGCACAGGCCGAGCTGGCCACCGGCGGAGTGCCCGACGACGACGACCCGGTCGCGGTCCAGCGGCTCGCCCAGCCGCGTCAGCGCCGCGATGGCCGCGCGCACGTCGTCGAGCGTCTGCGGCACGCCTCCGCCGTTGCCGACACGGCGGTACTCGACATTCCAGGTCGCCCAGCCGCGGTCGGCGAGATCGACGGCCAGCGCCGCCATCGTCGCGCGCGTGAACCGGGCGCGCCAGAAGCCACCGTGCAGGAGCACGGCCACGGGATGCGGGCCGCCCGTGGCCGGCACCAACAGATCGGCGACCTGCTCAGGGTCTGCACCATAGGCGTGCGTGCGCGGTTGCACCGCCGCCGCGGCGACAAGGTCGGCCAGCTCGCCGAGGAGGGCCTGAAGGTCCCGGGGCAGCCACCGGCGCAGCCTACCGGTCGCGCCTTGAGCCATCCGCCGGGCGGTGGAATACTCGTTTGGGACCGGACGCAGCCTCACTGGAGGTGAACAGATGTCTGACCCGGTCAGTGTCCTTGTCGTAGCGCATCAGACCGCGGCGAACAGCGCTCTGCTGGAGGCAGTGCACGAACGCGCTCAGCAGGGCCCCGCGCGCTTCCACATGGTGGTGCCCTCCCAGCCCCACGGGATGCACAAGGTCGTCGACCCGACCGAAGCCGGCGAGCGCGAGGCCAACTTGGTGCTGGACGACGCGCTGCCCAAGCTCTCGGAGGCGGCGGGCCAGGAGGTGACCGGCAGCGTGGGGGATCCTGAGCCGCTCATGGCGATCCATGACGCGGTCAACCTCGGCAGCTACGACGAGATCATCATCTCGACGCTGCCGCTGGGGATCTCGCGGTGGCTGAAGCTGGATCTGATCAGCAAGGCCAAGGCGATCGGGCTTCCCGTCACCCACGTCACCGCCAAGGAGCGCGAGACGACCGGCGTCAGCTAGACATCCCGCCGGCCTCACGGCACGACGCGCACGTTCAACGGCAGCGGGCCGTAGCGCAGCTGCGTGGCCGCGTCCTTGGCCGTCCGGGCGGTGAAGCCTCCGGTGATGTCAGCCCCGCCTCCGCCGATGATCCCGTCGGGGTACTGGTGGAAGTCGATCTGCGGCACGGTGACGAGTTGGTTGTCCAGCGCCACCGCGAAGTGCTGGTTCAGGGTCTCGCCGCCGACGCTGACGTTCTGCCCCGCGGTGGGCGACCGCACGCGTCGCCTGCTCGAACGCGGCACGACCGGTCCCGGTGAATCCGAAGGTCACGTCGGCCTCCCCCGACTGATCGGTCGCCGGGCTGGGGTTGGTGATGTCGTTGCCAGTCAGCGCCACGTGGTCCCGCAGGACGAAGAACCGCGCGGCCGGGCTCACGATCGGCACCGGCGTGGCGAGGTTGTGTTGTGCGGCCTGGACCACGACCGTGCCCTGCGGGACGACCAGGACCTGGCCGTCGTGACGCGGTCACGCCGCGCGGGAGCTGCGCCGCCAGCTCGTGGATCGCCCGCCCACGGCTCACCGAGGCCGCCACGTCGACGGGGCCCGCGAGCAGGCAGCGGCTAGTGGTGAAGACCGGCCTGGCGGCACCCAACTGCCTTGCGTCGGCGGCGCACGCCGCGCTGCCCGCCGCCCCGAACATGTAGTACTCCGGGCCCGCGCGAGACAGGGATCGTGAGCCGAGGACCCGCGGCTGCCTGGCGGCGAGAGTGACCGCGTCGTACAGCGACATGCTGCCGGGGCCGGGGAAGCCGGCGCCGTACGGGCCCCCCTGGCTCACGGACGTCGCGGTGCCGTCCTGGGCCGCGAGCTGCGACGCCACCGTCCTGCCGTTGGGCGTCAGGACGTTGGCCTCCCAGTCAAAGAGGCGCAGCCGCGCGGGCGGGGCCAGGAGCCGCACGATCCGCGACCACTCGCCGGCACGGGACTTCGGGGCAGTGACCACGATGTCGCTGGCGCCGGACTGCGCCGCCGTGAAGCCATGCCCCAGCGTCGCCAGCCGCCGGCGCATGAGCGCGACCTCCCGAGACATCGCGCTCGCCGTGATGCGCGGAGTCTGCGGGGTCGGCTCGGCCCGCAGGCGTGATCGTCACCCCGCCGGTGGTGCCCGACCCGGTCGTGGAGGAGCCACCCGTCCTGAGGACCACGGCGGCGACGGCGAGCACGACCAGCACCGACACGACAGGCGCGAGCAGCCCGGCCCGCGGGCGCGGTCCCTGTCGCTGACGGGCGGGCGGATCGTGGAGCAGGCGCTGCAGCATCCGCTCGGCCTCGGCGCGCTGCTGCGCGGTCGGCGACGCCGAGTCGCTGACCGGGTTGGCTTCGGCGACCTGCGCGATGACGATTTCGTCTGGGGTCATGGGATATCTCCAGCGATCGAAGAGCGGGGGCCGATGGGCGTGCCGGCCAGCGCGGCGGCGACGTGCCGGCGCGCTCGGTGCAGGCGAGCGCGAAACGCCGCGGGGCTGCACCCGGCGGCCCGCGCGGCCCGTGCCGGCTCCAAGCCCTCCCAGGCGACGAGCAGCAACGCCTCGCGTTCCTGTGGCGAAAGCTTGACCATGGCCTGCGCGAGCTCCTCGCTCATGGCCGCGGGCGGCTCCCAGTGAGAGGCCTGGCCGGCGAGCAGGCCCTGGAGCCGGACCGTGAGGGCACCGCGCCGGCGCTCGGCGCGCTGCTGGTTGGCCATGACGCGACGCGCGACGCCGAACAGCCATGGCAGCGGGTCCTCGCCCAGGGCGTCCAGGCGCCGCCAGGCGACCAGGAACGTCTCCGCGATCACGTCCTCCGCGGCCGCCGGCGCGGCGCGCCTGAGCACATAGGCGCGCACCGCCCAGTAGTGGGCTGCGAACAGCTCCTCAAAGGCCCCGCGCCGATCGAGCTCTCGTCCCATCGTGCTACCCAATTGTCCGGCTCCCGGCGCTCCGTGACGGGCGTCACCGGAATTCAGGCGCGACCCACGCGGGCATCACGTCGGGCAGCCCGTCGCTGACCCGGTCGGGGAACCGGGCTGCCCGCTTCTCCAGAAATGACGTGACGCCCTCGGCCGCGTCCGCCGACTGGCCGCGGTAGAACATCCCGCGCGAGTCGGCGCGGTGGGCCATCATCGGATGCTCGGCGCCGAGCATCCGCCACATCATCCGGCGGGCCAGCGCCACCGACACCGGCGCGGTGTTCTGAGCGATCTCGACGGCGAGCGCACGGGCGGCCTGCAGCAGTTCCTCCTTGCGGGTGCAGGCTGCGGACGAGCCCGCCGGTCGAGCGCCTCCTGGGCGGAGAACACCCGGCCGGTGGCCACCCACTCCATCGCCTGGCTGATCCCGACCGCGCGGGGCAGGAACCAGCTCGAGCACGCCTCGGGCACGATCCCGCGCCGCGCGAACACGAACCCGATGCCGCGCGTCGTCGGCGGCGAGGCGGATGTCCATCGGCAGCGTCATCGTCGCGCCCACGCCGACGGCCGGTCCGTTGATGGCGGCGATCACCGGCTTGGTGCAGTCGAACACGCGCAGCGTGAACCGGCCGCCCCCGTCGCGCGGAACCGCGTCGCCGGTCTCGCGCTCGCGCCAGTCAAAGGTGGAGCCACCGCCCTGAGGTCGGCGCCGGCGCAGAAGCCACGGCCGGCGCCGGTGACGATGATTGCGCGCACGTCGTCATCGCCGTCGGCGGCGTCGAAGGCCGCGATCAGCTCCTCGCCCATCGTGGGGGTCCAAGCGTTGAGGCGGTCGGGCCGGTTCAGCGTGATGGTCAGGACGCCGTCGGCGGTCTCCGCCGTGATCTGCTCATAGCTCATTGCGCGCTCCTCTCGCGGGGGGAGCCGCCGATCCTATGCCCGCCCCGCGCCGGGCCGCCCCACGCGCCCCACCCCCTCGCCGCAAGTTGTAAGGCCAGCCTTATTAGTCTAAGCTGAGGACATGCCCGCCCCGGCGCCGACTCCCACCGCCACCGCTGACACGACCGCTCCCGGCCACGTGGACCAGGTCGCCGCCGCCCTGCGCGTCAGCATCGGCCTGCTCGTCCGCCGGCTGCGCCAGATCCCCATCGAGGGCGAGCTCACGTTGTCGGAGACCTCCGCCCTGGCGCGCCTGGACCGTGGCGGACCCACCACCCCGGGAGCGCTGGCCAAGCGCGAGCAGATCAGCCCGCAGTCGATGGGCGCGACGCTGGCCGCCCTGGAGGCACGTGGCCTGATCGAGCGCGCTCCCGACCCCGACGACGGGCGCCGCGCCGTGATGTCGATCACCGACGCCGGGCTCGCGCTGCTGCGCAGCCGCCGCAACGCCAAGGTCCAGCAGCTGGCCCGGGCGCTCTCGGCCGAGTTCACACCCGAGGAGCTCCACCAGCTCGAGACGATCGCTCCGTTGCTGGAGCGCCTGGCTCAGAGCATCTGATGCAGGCCCCCGACGACGGCTACAAGTGGGTCGCGCTCTCCAACACGACGATGGGCGTGTTCATGTCGGCGCTGGACGGCTCGATCGTGATCATCTCGCTGCCCGCGATCTTTCGCGGCATCCACCTCGACCCGCTGGCCCCGGGCAACATCAGCTACCTGCTGTGGATGATCATGGGCTACCGCCTCGTCCAGGCGGTGCTGGTGGTCACGCTGGGCCGGCTGGGCGACATGTATGGCCGCGTCCGCATCTACAACGCCGGCTTCGCGGTCTTCACCTTCGCCTCCATCCTGCTCTCCTTCGATCCTTTCACCGGCAGCAGCGGCGCGATGTGGCTGATCGGCTGGCGGGTGCTCCAGGCGCTCGGCGGCTCGATGCTCACCGCCAACTCCGCTGCCATCCTCACCGACGCCTTCCCGTCCGAGCAACGCGGCTTCGCGCTGGGCACCAACCAGATCGCTGCCATCGGCGGCCAGTTCGTCGGCCTGATCGCGGGCGGCCTGCTCGCCGCCATCGACTGGCGCGCGGTGTTCTGGGTCAACGTCCCGGTCGGGGTGTTCGGGACCGTCTGGGCCTACCACAGGCTGCGCGAGACGGCCGAGCGCCATCCCGCCCGGATCGACTGGTGGGGCAACCTCACCTTCGCGGTCGGCCTCGGCGCGGTTCTGATCGCCATCACCTACGGGATCCAGCCCTACGGAGGACACGCGATGGGATGGACCAACCCCTGGGTACTGACCGGACTCATCGGCGGCCTGGCGCTGCTGGCGGCGTTCGTCGCCATCGAGCGCCGCGTCGCCGAGCCGATGTTCCAGCTCGGCCTGTTCCGCATCCGCGCCTTCGCGGCCGGAAGCGCGGCCGGGCTCATCGCCGCCACGGCGCGCGGCGGCCTGCAGTTCATGCTCATCGTCTGGCTGCAGGGCATCTGGCTGCCGCTGCACGGCTACAACTACGCCGACACCCCGCTGTGGGCCGGGATCTACCTGCTCCCGCTCACGGTGGCCTTCCTGGCCACGGGCCCGATCTGCGGCTACCTGTCTGACCGCTACGGCTCCCGCGGGTTCGCGACGGCGGGGATGCTCATCTTCGGCGCGAGCTTCATCGGTCTCCTGCTCCTGCCCGTCAACTTCCCCTACTGGGTCTTCGCGCTGCTCATCCTGGTCAACGGCGTCGGCGTGGGCATGTTCGCCGCGCCGAACTCGTCCTCGATCATGGGCAGCGTCCCGCCGGCACAGCGCGGTGCCGCCTCCGGCATGCGCTCGACCTTCCAGAACACCGGGACGGCGCTTTCGATCGGGGTGTTCTTCTCGCTGATGATCGCCGGGCTGGCCACCAACCTCCCCCACACGCTCACCAGCGGCCTTGAGCAGCAGGGGGTCGCCCACGCGGTGGCCCACCAGGTGGGGTCGCTGCCGCCGGTCTCGTCGCTGTTTGCCGCCGTCCTCGGGGTCAACCCGGTGGCCCACCTGCTCGGCGCCACCCACGCCCTGGCGGCCCTGCCCGCCGCCAGCCGCGCCGCCCTCACCGGGCACCAGTTCTTCCCCCACCTCATCTCCGGGCCGTTTCACGACGGGCTGGTGGTCGTGTTCATCGTCGCCGCCGGCCTGTCCGTGCTCGGTGCGCTCGCCTCGCTGCTGCGAGGCGGGCGCTACGTCCCGAGCCCCGCGTCCATCCCCCGTCACAAGGAAGTCACCTCATGACCGACACCGCCCCCGCCCCGATCGACCCCCACCGTGCCGCCCTGCTGGTCATGGACTACCAGCGCGGCATCGTGGGGATGCTCGACGACGCCGACGCGCCACTGCAACGGGCCACCGAGGCGATCGCGTTGATGCGCGACCGCGGCGGCCACGTCGGCTACGTCCGGGTCGCCTTCACCGACGAGGACCTCCAGGGCATTCCCGCCACCAGCCGGATGGGGGCACGCATCGCCGCAAGCCCGCAGGCCTTCCATGACGACTCACCCACCACCCAGATCGACGAGCGTGTCGCTCCCCACGACGGTGACATCATCGTGCGCAAGACCCGTGTCGGCGCCTTCTCGACGACCGACCTCGCTGACCAGCTCGCCGCGCGCGGGATCGACACGCTGATCCTCGCCGGCATCAGCACGAGCGGCGTGGTCCTCTCCACGGTTCGCGACGGCTCTGACCGTGACTACGCGCTCTACGTGCTCTCGGACGCCACCGCGGACCCGGACACGGCGGTGCACGCGTGCCTCATGGAGCGGGTGTTCCCCCGGCAGGCCGACGTGATCACCGTCGCCGAGCTCGAGGGACTGCTCGCCGCGGCCTGACCCCGCTCAGGCCGTCCAGTGGCCGGCGCCAGGGATCTCATCGAGGTCGGTGAACACCGGGATCCCCCGCCGGCGCGCGATAGCGACGTCTTGGTCGGCACCGGTCGACTCCCCAGGTAGGCGGAGCACTGCATCGCAGTGCTCGAGCAGGCGTTCCGCGGTCGGGTACATGACCTGCTCGGCGAGCGGGTCGAGCGCGGAGTCCGCGCCGGCGCTGCGCAGCACCGGCAGCGCGACCCACTCGCCGATCATCGGGGTGTGGCCGGCCTCGAAGATCGGCCATGCCGCCGCCTCGAGACGCTCGAGGTTACGTGCCATGAGATCGGGGTCGTCGCCGGTACCCGAGCGATAAGGGCCGGCGATGAGGATGAGTTTGGAGGAGGTGGAGTTCGTCATGTTCGTGCACTATAGTGCATAATCATGCAAGACTCGGTACCAACTACGAAGGATCGTGCAGTCACATGCTGGTTGCAGAACGACGCGAACTCCTGCTGAGACGGCTGGACACCGACGGCAAGCTGGTCGCGCGCGACCTGGCCTCCGAGTTGGGTGTGTCGGAGGACAGCGTCCGGCGTGACCTGCGCGATCTCGCGGCGGCCGGGCTCTGTCAGCGGGTCTACGGGGGCGCCGTCCCTGTGTCGCGCGCGCTGGCGGACTACGCCGCGCGCGCATCGGTCGAGCCCGAGAGCAAGCAACGGGTCGCCGCCCGCGCCGCGGCGCTCATCACCCCGGGTGACCGCGTCATCCTCGACGGCGGGACGACCACCCTGGCGCTCGTCAGAGCCCTGCCGGCGTCCCTCACGGCCACGGTCATCACCCACAGTCCGACGATCGCCGCCGCCCTCGTCGATCACCCCGGGGTCGAGATCTTCCTGCTCGGAGGGCGCATCTTCAAGCACTCCGCCGTCGCGTGCGGCGCCGCCACCGCCGAGGCCGCCGCGGGCATCTCGGCGGACCTGTTCTTCCTCGGAGTCACGGGGGTGCATCCCGAAGCCGGTCTGACCACCGGCGACGCCGACGAGGCTGCGATGAAGCGGACGCTCGCCGGCCGGGCGGCGGACACCTACGTCCTCGCCAGCACCGAGAAGGTCGGCGCCATCTCCGCCTACAAGGTGCTCGGTGTCTCCGACGTCACCGGCATCGTCACCGACACCGCCCCCGAGGATCCCGTGCTCGAGCAGCTCTCGGCCAGCGGCGTCACGGTGATCCACGCCGCCTGAGCGCGCTGCGACCTGCATCCCGTGCAAAACCCGTTCCGCGTCGTCAGGTTTTCCACAGAATGCAGCTCAGAGATGCAGCCCGCGCCAAACTCGATCAGCCGGCGCAGGTTTTGCACACTTGACAGGTCGGCTCGCCTGCTAGCGCCGGCGCCCGCGGCGCCGCGGCCAGTCAAACGGCCAGTCCCACATGCCGTCGATCGCCCCGCCACCACGGCCGCCGCCACCACCGCCGCCGCCGCCGCCGGAACCCTGCGCGGCGAGGGCCACGACCGCCGCGATGACCAAGGCGATCAGACCCAGCACCGCCACGCCGGCCACCGCAGCGACCGGGACCGCCACGAACAACGTGAGACGCCGCCTCACGAACGGCCGCGCCAGGACGACGCTGCCCGCGGCGAACACAAGCACGCCCAGAACGACGAGTGCGACGTCGGCACGGCGGCGGAGCATCTCGTGGAGGATGAGGCGAAACGTGTAGTGGGTGACCGCGCCGATCGCGTTGTCGTGATTGACGCGGTTCAACGCGGCGAGCGCCGGGATGGCCACGCCGACGATCTGCAGCGCCAGTCCCCACGCGATCCACGTCCCGCGACGGTGCACGGGCGGGAGCTCACCCCTCACCGCCGGCGTGCTGACCCTCTCAGTCATCGTCCGGGGCGAGCCAGTCCTCGCGCAGCAGCCCGAACCAGATGATGTCGACGCGTCGGCCGCGCTCGATGTTGCGCGCGCGCATCACGCCCTCGCGGCGGAAGCCCAGCCGGCGAGCCAGGGCCGGCACGGCCGGGTTCTCGGGCGTGGTCGTCATCTCCAGCCGCAGCAGGTCGAGCTCCGTGAACGCCCAGGACACGGTCAGGGCCACCGCCGCCGAGCCCACCCCGCGGCCGCGAGCGCCCGGAACCAGCCAGAAGCCGATCTCGGCGCGGCGGCTGCGCCAGTCAAACGAGTGCAGGATCATCGCGCCCCAGAAGGCGTCGCTCCCCGGATCGGCGACGGCGAGCTGGAGGCTCCGCCCTCCGGCCGCGTGCTCGTCCTGGCGCGCGATCCGCTCGCGGATGCCGGCCTCGTCGGGATCACGCTCGACGCCGATCATCCGCCCCAGGTCGGGGTCGTCGCGAAACGCGGCGGCGCACGCGGGGGCGTCGTCCACGCGCATCCAGCGCAGCGTCACCCGGCCGTCGGTGAGCGGCTCCGGTAACGCGAGTCTCATACGCGAGAACGCAGTGGCCTCAGCGCCCCCGGCTCAGCTGCTCACCAGATAGCTGACGACCATGTCGGCCAGCATCTTGCGGTAGCGGTCGCGGAGATCGGGGCTGGTGAGGTCGCGGTTGAAGATGACCCCGAACGTGTGCTGGTTGGAGATGCGGAACACGCAGAAGGCGCTGATCATCATGTGCAGGTCGATCGCGTCGACGCGGCGCACGAACACCCCCGAGGCGTAGCCGCGCTCGAGGATCCGGGCGATGAGATCGATGGCCGGGACGTTGAGGTGGGCGATGTGGGGCGAGCGGCGCAGGTGCTCGGCGCGATGGACGTTCTCGATGCTGACGAGCCGCAGGAAGCTGGGGTTGGCCTCGTGGTGGTCGAAGGTGAGCTCGGCGAGGCGGCGGATCGCGGCGATCGGGTCCAGATGGTCGACGTCGATCTCCTGCTCGGCGCGCCGGATCGCGGCGTATGCCTGCTCCAGGACGGCGACGTACAGCTCCTCCTTGCTGCCGAAGTAGTAGTAGATCATGCGCTTGGTGGTGCGCATCTGATCGGCGATCCGGTCCACGCGGCCGCCGGCGAAGCCGTGCTCGGCGAACTCGCCGGCCGCGACCTGGAGGATCTCCGCCCGCGTCTGCTCGGGGTCGCGCTGGCGCCGGGGGCTGGGTGCCTGCTTCAGCTTCGGCGCTGCCATGACGTCCTTTCGGTGTGACCCGGGGCTCGCCGCCGATTCTAGGAGCGGACTGGTTTAGGGTACGCGTGGCGCGGATATATAACTAACTAGTTCGTACATTATCGTGATCCTCTCGGTCGACAATCCCCGCCACCGCGTCGGGCTCATCGGCGCCGACATCGGCCCGTCGCTCAGCCCCGCGCTGCACGAGCGCGAGGCCCAGCACCTCGGCCTCAGCTACGTCTACGAGCGCCTGGACATCACCACGCTCGGGCTGGCTCCCGACGCCGTCGGCGGCCTCCTGCGGGTGACGCAGCGGCTCGGTTTCAGCGGGGTGAACATCACCCACCCCTGCAAGCAGGAGGTGGTGAGCGAGCTCACCCGGCTCTCGACCGACGCCGCCGCCCTGGGCGCGGTCAACACGGTCGTATTCGATCACCGCGGGGCCGTCGGGCACAACACGGACTGCCAGGGATTTCAGGAGAGCTTCGTCCGCGGCCTGCCCGACGTGCCGACGCGGCGCGTGGTGCTGCTGGGCGCCGGCGGCGCGGGGTCCGCGGTGGCGCACGGGCTGCTCTCGCTCGGCGCGGAGGAGCTCGGCGTCTGCGACACGGAGCCTGACCGCGCCCAGGCGCTCACAGAGTCGCTGTGCGAGCGCTACGGACGGGCGCGCGCCGCGGTCACCCCGCGCGACCGCCTGGGCGAGGACCTGAGCGGCGCCGACGGACTGATCAACGCCACCCCGGCCGGGATGCGCTCCCACCCGGCGGCGCCGCTGGAGCCCGACCTCCTCCACGAAGGGCTGTGGGTCGCCGAGGTCGTCTACCGGCCACTGGAGACCGAGCTGCTGGCCCACGCCCGGCAGCTGGGATGCCGCACCCTGGACGGCGGCGGCATGGCCGTCTTTCAGGCGGCGCTGTCCTTCGAGCTCTTCACCGGCCTGCGTCCTGACCGCGAGCGCATGCTGCGCCACTTCGCCACGCTGGCCGAGGACGACACCGCCCTCTCGGCCGAACCGGAGCGCCGCTGACATGCGCCACGGCATCGCCACGGTCTGCCTGAGCGGCACGCTTGAGCGCAAGCTGGCAGCTGCGGCGGGCGCCGGCTTTGACGGTGTGGAGCTCTTCGAGCCCGACCTCACGGAGTCCCCGCTCTCGCCCGCGCAGGTGCGTCGCGTGGCCGCCGGGCTCGGCGTGACCATCGACCTCTTCCAGCCGTTTCGCGATTTCGAGGGCGTCGCCCCCGCGCAGCTGCGGCGCAACCTGGGGCGCGCGCACGGCGCCTTTGACGTGATGGCACAGCTCGGCGCCGACACCCTGCTGGTCTGCTCCAACGTCGCCCCCGACGCCATCGACGACGACGACCTGGCCGCCGAGCAGCTCCGTGCATTGGCCGACCAGGCCGCGGCCCGCGGCATCCGGGTCGCCTACGAGGCGCTGGCCTGGGGCCGGCATGTGTCCGAGTACGACCACGCCTGGCGGATCGTGGCAGCGGCCGACCATCCCGCGCTCGGGATCTGCCTGGACAGCTTCCACGTCCTGGCCCGCGGCACGGCGCTGGACACCATCGCCGAGATCCCGGCCGACAAGCTCCTCTTCTGCCAGCTCGCCGACGCGCCCGACCTCGCCGTCGACGTGCAGCGCTGGAGCCGGCACTACCGCTGCCTCCCGGGCCAGGGCGCCTTTGACCTCGTGGACTTCACCACCCGCGTCCTGGAGACGGGCTACGACGGGCCGCTGTCGCTGGAGGTGTTCAGCGACGCGCTGCGCCAGGCCGACCCGGACCGCGTGGCCCAGGATGCGCGCCGCTCGCTGGCGGCGCTTGAGGACCGGCTGCGCCCACGGGCCGTGACGGTGGGCACAGCTCACCGGCCATGGCCGGTCGGCAGGCACGACGTCATCTAGAAAGTGAGGGAGATGGTGAGCACCGCAGTGGACAACCCACACCCAGACTCACACGGACCGGGCAAGACGCCGCGCAAGGCGGTGATCGCCGGCTGGATCGGCAGCTTCCTGGAGTACTACGACTTCTTCATCTACGGCACGGCCGCCGCGCTGGTCTTCGGCAAGGTGTTCTTCCCCACGGCCGATCCCACCACCGGCACGCTGCTGTCGCTGGCGACCTACGGCGTCGCCTACGTCGCGCGCCCCGTCGGCTCGATCTTCATGGGCCACCTCGGCGATCGCTACGGGCGCAAGAGCGTGCTCGTGCTCACGATCACGCTCATGGGCGTGGCCACCTTCCTCGTCGGGTGCCTGCCCTCCTACAACAGCATCGGTCTCGCGGCGCCGGCCCTCCTGGTCGCGCTGCGGCTGCTCCAGGGCCTGGCGGCATCGGGCGAGCAGGCCGGCGCCAACTCGCTCAGCCTCGAGCACGCCCCCGAGGGCCGGCGCGCCTTCCACACCAGCTTCACCCTCGCGGGCACCCAGGCCGGCCTCGTCGTCGCCACCGCGCTGTGGCTGCCCATCGGCAGCCTGCCCGACAGCGAGCTGGACTCATGGGGATGGCGGCTCCCGTTCTGGCTGAGCGCCGTCGTCACCGTCGCCGGCCTCATCATCCGCAGCCGGCTCACCGAGGCGCCCGCGTTCCAGCAGGTCGAGGAGGACGACGAGCGGCCCCGCCTGCCGCTGGCGTCGCTGCTGGCCGACCACTGGCCCAACGTGCTGCGCGTCGCCTTCGGGGGTCTGGCCTCCACCGTCTCGACGATCGTCGCCGTGTACGCGCTGGCCTTCGCGGTCAAGACCGTCGGGCTCGATGACACCACGATGCTGTGGGTGGTGATCGCGGCCAACGTCGTGGCCCTGGGAGCGATCCCCCTGTGGGCCAACCTCGCCGACCGGGTCGGTCGCAAGCCGGTGTTCATCTTCGGCGCGCTCGGCTCCGGCGCGCTGATGTTCGCCTATCTGGCGGCGATCGCCGGCGGCAGCTACGTGCTCATCTTCATCGTCGGCATCGCCATGTCCGGCCTCGTCTACAGCGCGCAGAACGGCGTCTGGCCCGCGCTCTACGGCGAGATGTTCCCGACGCGGGTCCGGCTCTCGGGCATGGCCATCGGCACGCAGATCGGCTTCGCGCTGGGCGGTCTGGCGCCCACCGTGGCCGCCTGGATCGCCGGCAAGGGCACCGGGGGCTGGGTGCCGGTCGCGGCCCTGACGTTCGGCGCCAGCGTCCTCGCCGCCATAGCCATCGCCACGGCGCGCGAGACCGCGCACATCTCCCTGGCCGAGATCGACGGCGTCGCCCCCGACAGGGCCGTCGCCCCCCCGGTCAGCTCATCTCTACGAGCACCTTCAGCGCGTTCCCGGCTGGGTCGATCAACACCTCAAACCCTTCAGGGACAACGCGGTCCAGAGCGATCCGGGCCGTGATCACCTTCTCCACGGGAAACGCCCCGCTGGCGATGAGCGCCGCGATCCGCTGCCAGTCGTAGACCCGGTAGCACCACGTACCCACGATCGTCAGATCGTTCTGGGCCCACACCATGGGATGGACCTCGGCGGGGCCGATGTGCAGGCCGGTCTGCACCACGGTCCCCGCCCGCCGGGTCGCCATGATGCAGTCATCCAGCGCACGGGCGTTGCCGGCGCACTCGATGGCCACGTCGACGCCGATGCCGTGGGTGCGCTCATGAAGCTCGTCGGGCACCGAGGTCTGCGCCGGGTCGAGGATCGCCGTCGCGCCGAGGTGCTCGGCGGCCCGGGCGCGCTCGGGGTTGGGCTCTGACAGGTACACGGCGCCGGCGCCGGCGGCCTGGGCCGCGAGGACCGCGAGCGCGCCGATCGGCCCCGCCCCGGCGATGAGGACGCTGTCACCCGGGCCGACCTGGCCGCGGCGGACCCCGTACTCGGCCACCGCGGAGGGCTCGATGAGCGCACCCTGCTCGTCGGAGAGCCCATCCGGCAGGACGGCCACCTGGTACTCGCTGACCACGGCCAGCTCGCCCAGGCCACCCCAGTCCCAACTCAGGCCCACACAGCCCATCCGCGTGCACAGGTGGTTGAGGCCGCGGAGGCAGAAGTAGCAGCGCCCGCAGAAGATGAGCGGCATGATCGCCACGCGATCCCCGGGCCGCGCCGCCACCACCTCCGCGCCCACCTCGACGACCTCAGCCGAGAACTCGTGGCCGAGGATCTGCGGGTTGACCGCCCCGGTGAGCGGGTGGGGCTCTGACGGAGTGACGATGGGGCCCGCGATGTACTCGTGCAGGTCGGTCCCGCAGATCCCGCACAGGCGCGGGCGCACGAGCAGCTCGGTCGGGCCCAGCCCGGTGGGCTCGGGCACCTCCTCGACGCGGATGTCCTTGGCCTGGTGATAGCGCGCGGCGCGCATGGTCGTCGTCCTAGCTCTGGCGGTCTGACTCCTGGGGAATGTAGGTGGCCTCCTCCAGGCTGGCCGCCCCCGCGTAATACCAGACCATCACCGCCGTCTCGGTCTGAGACGTGTTCCGGAAGCCGTGGTACTCGTTGCGCGCCACGAACACCGTGTCCCCGGCGCCCATGGCGACGTCCTCGTCGCCGACCCGCGCGACGCCCTCGCCGGCGATGAGGTGCTCGACCTCCTCGGCGTTCTCGTGGCGATGGATCTCGTGGCGCGATCCCGGGGGAAGTAGGTGAGCCCGAACACCGAGTCCTCGGCGCCGACCGTGTCCCGGGTCACGATCCAGCGCACGTCCATGTCGATCCAGCCGGGTCGGCCGGCCTCGGGCCGGTCCTCCATCGGCACCTTGACGTCGTCGAGCGCGACCTTGCGGGCATGCTCGGTGAGGACGGGACGGTCGATCTCAACGCTCATTGGGCTTCCTTTCAGTGGTTGTCGGTCACGCCCGCGCGAGGTGCTCGCGCACGCTCGCGACGATCTGGTCGGTCGCCGGCAGAAATGCGTCCTCCAGCGTCGGGCTGTAGGGGATCGGCGAGTCGGGCGTGGTCAGGCGCCACGCGTCGTCGAGGTGCTCCAGCGCATCCTGGGCCAGGTCTCCGAGCACCTCGCCCGACCACCCGCCGGTGCGCGGGCCCTCCTCCACAACCAGCAGTCGGTTGGTGTGCTTGACCGACGCGCAGACCGTGTCGCGGTCCAGCGGGCGCAGCGTGCGGAGGTCGATGACCTCCAGCTCGAGCGCCGTCACCGGCCAGGATCTCAGCGGCGGCGAGGGCGTCATGGACGGACTTCGACGCGGTGGCGACCGTCAGTTCGCGGCCCTCGCGCACGACGCGCGCCTCGCCCAGCGGCTCGATCTCAGGACCGTCTCGACCTCCTCCTTGACCGAGTACAGCCGCTTGTGCTCGAGGAAGACGACGGGGTTCGGGATCGCGCACCGAGGCCTTGAGCAGTCGCTTGGCATCGCCGGGCCTCGACGGAGCCACCACCTTGAGCCCCGGGATGCCCTGAAACCACGGAGCGGGCATCTGGGAGTGGATCGCCCCGAACCGGCCGCCGGCGCCCACCGCCGAGCGCACCACCAGCGGCACGCTGGCCTGCTCGGCGGAGATGTACCAGTACTTGGCCGCCTGGTTGACGAGGCTGTCCATCGCCAGGAACAGGAAGTCGCCGAACATGATCTCGATCACCGGGCGCATACCGCCGACGGCGGCGCCGAAGGCGGCCCCGGCGATGGCCAGCTCGGAGATCGGCGTGTCGAAGACCCGCTCGGCACCGTGGCGCTCCTGCAGCCCGCCGGTGACCGCGAACACCCCGCCGGCGGCGGCGACGTCCTCACCGAAGAAGATGACGCTGGGGTCGCGCTCCAGCTCTTCGTCCAGCGCCTCGCAGATGGCGCGGCGGAATTCGAGCGTGGGCATGGGTGCGCCTCCGGTGGGGTCAGGCCAGCAGGCCGATCGGGGCCTGGAGGCGGTCGCGGACATCGGTGATAAAGCGCGCCGCGTCCGCGCCGTAGAGGATGCGGTGGTCGGCGGCGAGCGTCGCGGTCATGATCACCGCCGGCGTGGCGGCGCCTTCGCGGACGACGGCGCGCTCGGTGGCGGCGCCGACGGCCAGGATCGCCGCCTGCGGGGCGTTGATGATCGCGGTGAAGCGGTCGACCCCGAACATGCCGAGGTTGGAGACCGTGAAGGTGGCGCCCGAGAGCTCGGCCGGCGTGATCCGGCCCTCCCGAGCGCCGGCCGCCAGCTCGCGCGAGACCGCGGCGATCTCGGTGACCGGCCGGCGGTCGGCGTCGGTGACCACCGGCACGAGGAGGCTGTCGGGAGCGGCGACGGCGAAGCCGACGTTGACGCGCTCGTGCAGGAGGAAGGCCTCGTCGGCGTAGCTCCCGTTCACGCGCGGGTGCTCGCGCAGGGCCAGCGCGCACGCCTTGATCGACCAGGTCGTTGACCGACGGCGCGGGCGAGTGGTGCTCGGCGAGCTGCGCGCGCAGGGCGAGACAGGCGCCCATGTCGATGTCCACCTGAAGCTCGATGTCGGGGACGACGGCGCGCGACTCGGCCATGCGACGAGCGATCGTGCGCTGGGTGCGGGTGAGCTCCTCGCGACCGCGCCGGCGCGGGCGGCCGGCTCCGGGGCGGACGCGGTCCCGTGCCCGCCGGAGACCATGAACGCCTCGACATCCGCCTTCATGATCTGGCCGCGGCGCCCGGTCGCCGTCACAGCCGGCGAGATCAACGCCGAGCTCGGACGCCATGCGACGGGCCACCGGGGTGGCCAGGGTCCGCTCGGCACGGGCCTCACGCACGGGTGGCGGCGGCTCGGCTCGCGGCGCCGCGGGCTGCGCGCCCTCCGGGAGCAGGCGCGCGATCGCCTCGCCCAGTGCGACCGTCGTCGCCCTCGGCGGCGAGGATCTCGAGCGTCCCGCCCGCCTCGGCCTCGTACTCCATGGTCGCCTTGTCGGTCTCGATCTCCACCAGCGCGTCGCCCGGGGGCCACGACGTCGCCCGGCGCGCCGTGAGCCAGCGCACGATCGTCGCCCTCCTCCATGGAGTCAGACAGGCGCGGCATCCGCACCTCGGTGATCTGGGCCACGCTCACGACGCCGCGACGTCCTTGTACTCGGAGGCGGGCGTGTCCGCCGCCGGGAACGGGGCCGCCAGCGCCGCCTCCACGACCTGCGCCATGCGCTCGGCCACCCGCGCGTCGGCCGCGTCGACCTGGGCACCGTCCACGCCCGGCCTCGCCCAACCGCCCGCGCGCCACGACCAGCGGGTCGCGCTTGCGCATCTCATCCAGCTCCCCGGGCTTGCGGTAGGCGCCGGGATCTGAGCGCGAGTGGCCGACGAAGCGATAGGTGAGCGTCTCCAGGAACGCCGGCCCGCTGCCGGAGCGCGCGTGCTCCACCGCCCGCTGCGCCGCCTCGCGCACAGCCCACACGTCCATGCCGTCGACGGTCTCGGCCCACAGGCCCAGCGTCTCCGCGCGAGCGCGGATCTCGCCGGCGGTCACGTCCTCGATCGGCGTGAACTCCATGTAGCGGTTGTTCTCACACACGAACACCGCGGGCAGCCCGAGCACGCGCGCGAAGTTCAGGCATTCGGCGAAGTAGGCCTGGTTGGTCGTCCCCTCGCCGAAGAAGGCGACAGCGACGCCGCCGTCGCCGCGGCGCTGGAAGGCGAGCGCCGCCCCGGTGGCGGCGGCGATCGATCCGCCGACGATGCCGAAGCACCCGATCAGCCCGTGGGCCAGGTCGATGACGTTCATCGAGCCCGCCCGGCCCGCGCAGACGCCGGTCTCGCGGCCCAGCAGCTCGGCCATCAGCGCTTCGGGGTCGACGCCCAGTGCCAGCGCGTGACCGTGGCCACGATAGGTCCCGGCCGCGCGATCGGCCTCGCCCAGGACGCTGCACACGCCGACCGCCCCCGCCTCCTGGCCGGAGTACAGGTGGGTGGTGCCGTGGACCTCGCCCTGCTGAAACAGCGTCTGCACCGCGTCCTCGAAGCGGCGGATGAGCGCCATGCGCTCGTAGAGCTTCAGGCCCAGCTCGGGATCGACGGCACGGGTGAGCTCGGTGGCGGAGTGAGCCATGTCAGACCTGCACCTCTGCAGCGGGGGTCGCGACCTCGGCCATGAACCGGGCCTGGGATTCGGCGATCACCGCCGGTTCAAGCGTGGGCATGGCGAACTGCAGCAGCAGGTCGGTGAGCCCGAGCTCGGCGTAGCGCTCGCACGCACG
This sequence comes from uncultured Solirubrobacteraceae bacterium, assembly GCA_963764125.1. Lineage (GTDB taxonomy): Bacteria > Actinomycetota > Thermoleophilia > Solirubrobacterales > Solirubrobacteraceae > Palsa-465. The sequence continues at coordinate 90,427 of CAVXRR010000032.1, read as the reverse complement.
CCCGGCAGTGCTCGGCGTCGCCGGCGATGACCAGATCGTCGAGCAGTCTCCAGTCAGACAGCATCTGCGTGAAGTCGACGGGCAGCCCCCAGGACTGGTAGGTCTCGAGCATCGCCCGGATGCCGGGCAGGGCGCGGCGGCGCGCCTCCTCGGTGGTGTCGGCCACCACGGCCAGGCGCGGCAGCACGAGCTCGCGCCGCGCCGTCGCGTTCAGGTCCTCGCGCAGGCGGTCGTAGGAGGCCATCCGCTGGGCGACGACGGCGATCTCGTCGGTGGCGCCGGGGAACACCGGCGCGCCGTGGCGCACGACGCGGCGCAGGGCCACCTCGGTCGTCCCGCCCAGCCACAGCGGGATGCCGGGGCGCTGGATCGGGACCGGGCGCACCACAACCTCCGGGAAGTCAAAGATCTCGACCGCTGAAGGTGAACGGCTCCCCCGTCCAGGCCAGACGCATGAGCTCCAGCGACTCGACGAAGCGCCTGCCGCGGGTCCGGTAGTCGACCTGCATGGCCTGAAACTCGACCTCGCGATAGCCCGCGGCCACGCCGAGGGTCAGGCGGCCGCCGCTGATGATGTCGAGCACCGCCGCCTCCTCGGCGATCCGCAACGGCGAGTGCAGGGGGAGGATGAGCATGCCCGTCGAGAGCCGGATGCGCTCGGTCTGCGCCGCCATCGCCGCCAGCAGCACGAACAGCGCCGGCAGGTAACCGTCGGCGGCGACGTGATGCTCGGTGACGTTGATCCAGTCATAGCCCTGCTCCTCGGCGGCGGCCGCGCATGCCAGCGCCGACTCGTACACCGCCGGGTGACCGATCGGCGACCCCTCCGGGTCCTGACAGCTGAAGATCACTCCGTATCTCATGTGACGGCCTCCGGGTCGTTCGCTGCTCCAGGTAGGCCGCGATGGCGGCCCGTCGCTCCTCCGGGCCGCGTGTAGGCGACCTGCACCAGTTCCAGCGCGTTGCCCTCCGGATCAGCAGAAGTACGCCCAGCGCCACCCCGCGAGCACGCCCTCGTCGACGACGTTGACCTCGGAGAAGAAGCGCACCCCCTTGGCCTCCAGCTCGGCCTTGGTCGCCACGGCGTCCTGCACCTGGAAGGCGACGTGCTGGGCGCCGAGCGCGTTCTGGGGCAGCGGCGCGGCCACCGGCGAGGGCGGCGCCGTGTACTGAAGCAGCTCCAGGATGGTGTCGCCGAGCGCGAGCGAGACCTGCCGCAGGGCGGCGCCGGGTACCCCGACCGCCGGCCCGAGCTCGGGGTCGTCGAACACCGGGCTGGGCTCGTTGACGAACTGCAGGCCGAGGACGCCGTGGTAGAAGTCGATCGCCGTCTCCAGGTCGGCCACCGTGATCCCCACGTGATGCAAGCCCTTCATCGCCCGCCCCCGGGCGCGCCGCCCGCGCCACCCGCGCCGCCCGCGCCGCGCCGCGCGCCAGCCTCAGCCGGGCTTTCCACCACCGCCACGCCTTCCGCCCCCGGGGAGGAGTTCCCGTGGCGCGGTGCGCTTGCCGGCGGTGAGTGGAAAGCCTGCCCGCAGGAGCCGGCGGGCCATGGGCGAGCCCATGCGGCCAAGGGGTGTGTTCCCCCGGGGGCGATCACGGCGCCACCACGATCTTCCCGCGCGCGGTTCCGCCGGCCAGCGGCTCGATCCCGTGCGAGACGAGCTCGTCGAGGGCGATCACCCGGTCGGTGACCGCGGGCGCCAGCCCGCTGCGCGCCAGCAGCGCGAGCGCCTCGGGCAGGTCGACGTCGCAGACGTGGGCGAGCGTGGTCGAGATCTCCACCTCACGCACGGTGAGCGAGAGCAGGTCCAGCTCGCGCGGGGCCGACTGCAGCCCCACGATGAGCACGCGGCCCCCGCGCCGGGCCGCCCGTGTGGCCGCCGCCGGCGCGCCCGCGGTGCCCGAGGCCTCGATGACCACGTCGGCGCCCTCGCCGCCGGTGGCCTCGAGGATGGCCGCGTCCAGGTCGCGGCCGCGGGCGTCGATGACCGTCGCGGCGCCGAACGTGCGCGCGGTCGCCAGGCGCTCCTCGTCGATGTCGAGCGCGATGAGCGGCGCGGCCCCCGCCGCGGCCGCCGCCGCCACGATGAAGGCGCCGATGCCGCCGACGCCGATGACCGCGCAGGACTGCCCGCGGCGCAGGCCGCTGCGACGCACGGCGTGGAGCGCCACCGCCAGCGGCTGGGCGATGGCGGCGGCGTCGTCGGTCAGCGGCTCGGGGACGGCGAGGCAGATCCCCGCCGGGGAGCTGACGTACTCGGCCAGGCCGCCGTCCACGTGCAGCCCGATCGTGCGGTAGTCACGCGCACAGGTTGGTGCGCCCGGCGCGGCACCAGTCGCACTGCCCGCACGAGATGCCCGCGCCGCACACGACGCGGTCCCCGACGCGCAGCGCGCCGGCCTCGGGTCCGGCGGCGACGACATGGCCGACGAACTCGTGGCCCAGCACCACCGGCGGCTGGGCCAGCAGCGGCCCGTGCGCCCACTCCGACGAGTCGGTGCCGCAGATCGCGGCCCGCGCCACGCGGATGACGACGTCGGCGCCGCCCGGGTCCGCCGGCTCGGGGACGGACTCGATGCGGATGTCGCGTGGTCCTCGGTACGCAGTCCGCTGACCGCCTCCGCTCGTCATCCAGACTCGCCTGTAAGTCGGCTGCGTGTCATCCGGCTGCCGTCTGGATGTGGACCTTGACGTTGGGGGCGGTGTCCTGGGCGGCGTCGAGCGCGGCCAGCGCGTCGACGAGCGGGAACCGCGCGGTCACGATCGCCGTCGGGTCGACCACCCCGCTGGCCAGGAAGCGGATCGTCCGCGGCCACAGGCCCGGCCGACCCGATGATCCCGGTGATCCGCAGCGCCTTTGACTGGATGAGGCCGAGCTGCGCCGGCGCGGTGGTGCCGATGGCGATGCCGATGTAGACCAGCCGCGCCGAGTGCGCGGCCAGCTCGAGCGCCGACGCCATCGCGGCCGGCTTGCCGGCGGCCTCGAGGACCACGTCGAACCCGCGGCCGTGGGTGTGCTCGGCCACGGCGTCGGCGAAATCGCCCGCGGTGGGATCGAGCGCCTGCCGGGCGCCGAGGTCGAGCGCGGCGGCACGGCGCGACTGCTGGGGCTCGATCAGCGTCACGGTGGCGTTGTGCGCGGCCGCGGCGGCGACGCACAGCAGACCGATGGGGCCGCCGCCGATGACCGCCACCTGGTCGGCGGGATCCAGCCCGCCCGCCGAATGCGTGGCGTTGTAGGCCACGCTGAACGGCTCCACCAGCGCCCCGGCCTCGTAGGTCAGCTCGTCGGGCAGGACGTGCAGCCACTCGCCGCGGGCGCGGAAGTACTCGGCGTTGGCGCCGCTGATGGAGAAGCCGAAGTGGTCGCGGCCCTCGGGCCCGACGACGCACTCGCCCACCACCCGGTCGCCCACCTTCAGCCCGCGCACGTCGGCGCCGGCCTCGACGATCTCGCCCGCCCACTCGTGGCCGGGGATGATCGGGTAGCGCACCGGGATGATGTAGCGCCCGGCGTACAGCTCGAAGTCCGAGTGGCAGATGCCGACCGCGTGGGATCGGACCAGCACCTCGTCGGGCCCGATCTCGCGGGCGGTCCAGATCGGCGACCACCGCCTGCTCGGGCGCCTGGAACACCAGCGCTTTCATCTGATGTCTCCTCGTGTGCGTTGTCATCAGTGCAGCTGCATCCCGCCGGTGACGTTGATCCCCTGGCCGGTCATGTTGCGGGCGCGATCCGCGGCCAGGAAGGCGACCGCCTCCCCGATGTCCTCCGGCTCCTGCGGGCGCCCCAGTGGAATGGGATCGACGAACTCGAGCCACGCCTCGTCGCGGGTGATCCCCTTGTTCTCGGCGAGCTGGTTGAGCAGGGGCTCCCACAGCGGGGTGCGCACCACCCCGGGGCAGACGGCGTTGACGCGCACGTCGTAGGGCGCCATCTCCTTGGCCAGGCCCTGGGTCAACCCGATCACCGCGAACTTCGACGCGCTGTAGTGCACGAACAGCGGGATGGCCTCCTTGCCCACCATCGAGGAGATGGTGATGATCGAGCCCGAGCGCCGCTCCATCATGTGCGGCGACGACCGCGCGCGTGGTCAGGAACACGCCCTTGACGTTGACGTTGTGGACCCGGTCCCATTCGGCCTCGTCGAGCTCGTGGAAGGGGACGCTCTTGGAGACGCCCGGCGTTGTTGACCAGGACGTCGATGCGGCCGTGGCGCTCGATCGTGTCCTCGACCGCCCGCCGGCTCGACACCCAGCTGGTGACGTCGTGCTGCAGTGCGGTGGCGCCGAGTTCGTCGGCGGCCTCGCGCACGCGGTCGGCGTCCAGATCGGAGAGCACCAGCTCGCGCGCCGTGGCTCGGCCAGCACCCGGGCGATGCCCAGGCCGATGCCGCTGCCGGCGCCGGTGATGAGTGCGACGCGATCCTGCAGGTCACCCGGCGCCGCGGTGCGATCGTCCCGCGCGGTCGCGCTCACGCCATCCTCCCGCGCCGGCGCGCCAGGGTGTAGGCGACGGCGGCCACGAGGACGAACACGCCCTGGAACCAGTACTGCCACGCCTGCGAGAGGCTGAGGAAGGTGGTGGCGTTGATCGTCTCCTGGAGCAGCGCGGCGCCGAGCAGCGTGCCGATGAACGAGCCCCGGCCGCCGAACAGGCTGGCGCCGCCGAGCACGACCGCGGTGATGCTGGCCAGCGTGTAGGTGACGCCCTGGGTCGGGTCGCCGACGCCGATCTGCGCCATCAGCATCAGCCCGCCGAGGAAGGTCAGCGCCGAGCAGGCGACGTAGGCACCGATGATGGTGCGGTTCACGCGCACGCCCAGCCGGTGCGCCGCCTGCTCGCGCGAGCCGGCCGCGCGCAGCGCCAGTCCCCAGCGGGTGAAGCGCAGGCAGTACTCCAGGCCGAGGGCGAGGGCGACCGCGACGAGGAAGGCGACCGGGATCGGCCCGATGTTCTTCTGGATGTCGTCGGTGATCGTGGACGAGATGAAGCCGCCCTGGAACGGGCGCAGCAGCAGCGAGATCCCCTGCAGCCCGATGTAGGTGACCAGCGTCGCCGCCACCGCGGTGAAGCGACCGAGCCGCACCATCAGCCCGTTGATGAGGCCGGTGGTGAGCGCGGCGGCCAGCATGATGGCCAGCCCGAGCACGACGACCGGCGTGGACTTGCCCTCCACCAGGAAGAAGGAGGCGATCACCGCCGACCAGGCCCGACGAGCGGGCCGACCGAGATGTCGATCCCCGCGGTCATGATCACGATGAGCTGGCCGAAGCTGATGAACGCCAGCGCGGCCAGGAGCGTGAGCAGCGAGGTGATGTTGAAGGTGGCGGTGAAGCGCGGGTTCTGGCCGTAGGTGTAGACCCCGAGCGCCACGATCACCACCGCGAGCACGAGACTGGGCAGGTAGTCACCGGTGAGGAAGCGGCGGACGCGCTCGACCGTGCCGCGGCCGCCGCGGCGCGGCGCGTCGCCCGCCCGGTGCGTGGTGGCGGTGACCATCGTCCGGGCGATCTTCTCCTCGGAGACATCGTCGCCCTGCAGCTCGCCGACCACCTCCCCGCGCGAGAAGACGACGACGCGATCGCACAGGCCCTCGAGCTCGAGCCCGTCGGAGGAGACGATGAGCACCGGCACGCCGGACTCGGCGATCTCGCGCAGGATCCGGTAGATCTCGACGCGGGCGCCGGCGTCGACGCCCTGAGTCGGCTCGTCGGCCAGGATCAGCTTGGGCTGGGACAGCATGGCGCGCGCCAGCACCACCTTCTGCTGGTTGCCGCCCGACAGCGCCTCGACGTCGGTCTCCAGCGACGCGGTGCGGATCTGGAGCGACGTCGACCTGCCCGCGGACCGCGGCCACCTCCGCCCGCCGGCTGACCACCCCGTTGGTGGCGTAGCGCGGCAGCGACGACAGCGTGGCGTTCTCGCGCACCGAGAGGGCCATCAGCAGGCCCTCGCCGTGACGGTCGGCGGGCATGTAGGCGATCCCGCCGCGCTGGGCGGCCACCGGGTTGCCGAGGCTGCAGCTGGCGGCCGCCGAGGCTCACCTCGCCGCTGGCCTGCTCCAGCCCGGCCAGTGCCCGCAGGAACTCCGATTGCCCGTTGCCCGCGATGCCGGCCAGGCCGACGATCTCCCCCGGGCGCCACCTCGAGCCCGACGCCCTTGAAGGCATGGTTGGAGAGGTTCTCCACGCTGAGGCCGCCCGCCGCTGACGGCGCCGTCGTGCTTGCCGGGGAAGGTGGTCTCCACCGCGCGCCCGACGATCAGGCGCAGCATCTCGTCGTCTGACATCTCGTCGATGGGCGCGCTGCCGCGGACGGCGCCGTCGCGCATGACCGTCACCCGGTCGGCGATCTGGCGCACCTCGGCCAGCCGGTGGGAGATGTAGATGACCGCGGCGCCACCCCGGCGCCGCCGCGCGGACGAGCTCGAACACGGTGGCCACGCGGTCGGCGCCCAGCGGCGCCGTCGGCTCGTCCAGGATGAGGACCCGCGGGTGGGCGGCGATGGCCTTGGTCAGCTCCAGAAGCTGGCGCTGCGCGACCGTGAGATCCTCGAGGCGCGCTCCCAGCGCGACGCGCAGATCGACGCGCCGCAGCTGCTCGCGCATCCACTGCGGCGTCGGCTTGGTCTCGGTGGCGGCCAGCGCGAGGTTCTCGGCCACCGTCAGGTCGGGCAGCACCGCCGGGTGCTGGTGGACGATGGCGAGGCCGTGGCCCTGGGCCTGCGCCGGGCGTGAGGCGCTCGTAGCTCTCGTCGCCGATGTGGATCGACCCGGAGTCGGGTGCGATCGACCCCGACGCCACCGACATCAGCGTCGACTTGCCCGCCCCGTTCTCGCCCAGGACCGCGTGCACCTCGCCGGCGGCGAGTGACAGTGACACTCCCTGCAGCGCGGTGACGCCGGGAAACGACTTCCACACCTCGCGCAGCTCCAGCAGGGTGTGCGAGGTGGGCGGTTGGGTTGTCGGTGGAGTGTCTCGGTCATGGGCCGGTGTGACGTTGTGCGCCGGCCGCCGCGGGTGTGGGACCGCGGCGGCCGGCACGGTGTGCGGTTGATCGGCTACTCGCCCAGCGCCGCCTTCAGCTGCGCGTGGGAGAGGTGCGACGAGAGGATCGCGTCGCTGGGCAGCGACGGGGCGCACTCCACCGGGTGGGGCTTGCCGGTGAGCGAGTCCTCGAACGCCTTCTGCGGGACGACCGTGGACGACGGGACCGTGCCGCCGGTGGCCTTGGCGACGGCGAAGTCGACCGCCGTGCGGACCATCCAGTTCTGCGAGTCGACCGTGAACAGCGGGAAGCCGAGCTTCTTCTGGTCACACGAGAGCTGGTTGGAGTCCTCGGTGGCGATCGCCGGGATCTTGCGGTTGGCCTGGGAGAACGCGCTGAACGCGCTCGCCAGGGCCGCGCCGAAGTCCGTCGTGATCGCGTCGATCTTCGGGTACTTGGCCAGGACCGCGGTGACGACCTTCTGTGTCTGCGCGGGATCCCAGTTGGTGACGTAGTACGGCGTCTGGCCGATGATGTGGATCCCCGGGCAGGACGCGATCGCCTGCTTGAGGCCCTGGTACTCGGCCAGGCTCTGCGAGTTGGCGGGCGGGCCGCCGAGGTTGACCACGTTGCCCTTGCAGTGCAGCGCGGTGTCGAGCCACTTGCCCCACAGCGCGCCCGCCTGCTGGAACTGCGTGGAGATGTAGTAGTTGTAGTCCGTGCCGGCCTTCCCGCCCGGGAACACCCGGTAGGGGACGGTGACCACGCCGGCCTTGTAGACGTCGCGGATGGCGGGCAGGACCGCCTGACCGGCGTCGGGGAAGACGACCGCCGCGTTGACGCCCTGGGCCGCGAGGCCGTGGATGTCGGAGATGGCCTTCTGGGTGTTGCCCTGGCCATCGGTGTAGATGAACTTGGTGATGCTCTTGCACTGCGCCGCTTCGTCGCGCGCCTCACCGGTGGTGATCTTGCGCCAGTTGTTGTCGCCGAAGCCGTCCGCCAGCGCGAACGTGATCTTCTTGGAGCCGCACCACGACGGCGCGCCCGAGGCGGCCGCCGCGGCGGTGCTGGTGGCACCGCTCGCGCTCGTGGCCGCCGCGCGCGGACGTCGAGCCCGCCACCGCTGCTGCTGTTGCTTCGAGGAGCTGGAGCCGCACGCCGCAACGGCGACGACGATCCCCAGGGCCAGGAGGCTGGACACCAGAGCCTTTGCTTTGCACTGCATCAACGTCTCCACCCTTTCCGTCGGTTCACCTGTGTGACCCGGGCGCGAGCTGCGCGCCGGGTTGACTAGAGCCCAGGCAACCCGGGCTCGGTGCTCTGCTCCAACCTGCCTGCGCCGCCGGGTGACGGCCGGCGCACGTTCCGCCTCAATCTCCTCCACGGAACGCTGTAGATGGCGAGGCCGACGGCCAGCGCGCCGGCGTCCACCAGGTTCTGCACACCTTGGTTGGCCCCCATGACCAACACGAACTGATCCAGCTGGCTGATGAAGAGCGCCGCCACCGCGGTGGCGATCACGCTGCCGCGCCCGCCCAGCAGCGAGGTCCCGCCCAGCACGACCGCCGCCACCGACGGCAGCAGGTACGAGTCGCCCTGGAAGGCGCTCGGGCTGTGCACGATCCCGGCGAGCAGGATGCCCGCCGTGCAGTAGAGCGCCGCCGCCACCACGTAGGTGGCCGAGCTGATAGCGCCGGGCACGCAGCCCCGCGGCGCGCGCACCGAACAGGCCCGAGCCCGACCGCCTCGAAGCGGCGGCCCGACGATCGTGCGTTTGATGATCAGCGCCGCCAGCGCGGTCAGGACGACCGCGATGATCACCGTGTTGGGGATCCCGATCAGCTTGCCGCTGGCGAACTTGGCCAGCGCGCTGGTCGTCGGCGGCGGGTTGCCGGCGGAGACCTGGATGACGACGCCGTAGAGGACGGCGTTCATCCCCAGGGTGGCGACGATCGGCGTCACGCCGATGACGCTGACGATCACCCCCGAGATCGCCCCGGCGGCGAGCGTGGCGGCGAAGGCGATGACGATCGCCGACGCCAGCTTGCCCGAGTCGCCGTTGGGATAGCTGGTGAGCAGGACGATCGTCAGCGACATCATCCCGGGCACCGAGAGGTCGATCCCGCCCTGCTGGACCACCAGCGTCTGGCCCATCGCCGCGATCGCCAGCACCGCCGCGAACGGGAGCATGCCCAGCAGCGCCGAGTGCCGGACGCTGTCGGGCTCGAAGATGAGGCTGATCAGGAACAGGGCCGCCGTCGCCAGCCAGATCGGTGCCGACGCCGCGGTGAGCCTCAGTGAGAACGGACCGCCGACGGCCCCGGGCTCGGCGACGGACCCGGGGCGCGGCAGACGGATGCGTTTGGCTCTCGGCGGTGTGATCGCTGGCGGGCATACGACTCCTCGTGGCGGCGGCCGCAGCGGCGCGACCGCGCTCCTCTCGTCAGTTCAAGTCTACTACACACTCCGCCGCTGGTGTCAACTAAGAACGCACACTCCGCGCCAAATGTGCAGTACACTGCGCGCGTGCCTTCCAGCGATGCCGACTCGTCGCCCGAGCGCGCCGCGCTGCCCGAGGTCGGAGAGCAGATCCGGAACCGGCGCCAGTCGCTGGACATGTCGGTCCGTGAGCTGGCGCGCCGGCTGACCCTGTCGCCGAGCCTCATCTCGCAGATCGAGCGCGGCAAGGCCACGCCGTCGGTGGCCACCCTCTACGCCATCACCACCGAGCTGAAGATGTCGCTCGACGAGCTGTTCTCCGAGCAGTCGCCCAAGGCCGTGGCGGGCCGGGTGGGGCCGTCGTCACGGCCCGCCAACGCCGCCGACGGGCTCAAGGTGCTCGACGCCCAACTGCGCGGCAACGGGGACTCCGGCACCGTGGTCACCCGCGGCCCGGTGGTCACGCCCGGCGAGCGCAAGGTCATCCAGCTCGACTCCGGCGTGCGCTGGGAGCGGCTCACCCAGTCCCCCGATCCCAACGTCGACTTCCTGTTCGTGGTCTACGAGCCCGGCGGCGCCTCGTGCGAGAGCGCCCACCTCATGCGCCACTCCGGCCGCGAGTATGGGCACGTCCTCTCGGGCACGCTGCAGGTCACCGTCGGCTTCGAGGACCACGTCCTGGGCCCGGGCGACTCGATCTCGTTTGACTCGACCACGCCGCACCGCCTGGCGACCGTCGGCGACGAGCCCGTCGAGGCGATCTGGTTCGTGGTGGGCCGCTCGGGCGACTCGCGCTTCGCCTGAGTGGGCCGGCCCCCTGGGCCGGCGGGCACGCTACTTCGCCGCGACCGGCTCGGGCGTGAGGCTCGTCCCCGGAGACCAGATCCGCGCCGCGGACATAGGTGCGCCCGGCCACCAGCAGCTCGTCGGCGGGGAACCGCGTGAGCAGCCGGTTGCCGTCGGCGGTGACCAGCACCTCCTCCTCGATCCGCGCCGCCGAGATCCCGTCGCGCGCGGCGCAGTAGGTCTCGAGCGCGAACACCATGCCCTCCTCGATCGCCACCGGATTGTCGAAGCTGTGCAGTCGCGAGATCATCGGGGATTCGTAGAGCCCGACGCCCAGTCCGTGGCCGAATTGCAGGCCAAAGCACGAGGCCTCGTCGGCGAAGCCGAGCTCCTGGGCGGTGGGCCAGACGGCGGCGATCTCATCGGTAGTGACGCCCGGCTTGACCAGGTCGATCGCGTCGTCGAGCCACTCGCGGCACTGCTTATAGGCGTCGAGCTGGGCCTGGTTGGTGCCCCCGACGCTGAACGTGCGGTAGTAGCACGTCCGGTAGCCCATGAACGAGTGGATGATGTCGAAGAAGGCCTGATCGCCGGGACGCAGCAGCCGGTCTGAGAAGACGTGCGGATGCGGGTTGCAGCGATCGCCGGAGACGGCGTTGATCGCCTCGACCTGCTCGGAGCCGAGCTCGAAGAGCAGGCGCTGGGCCTCGGCCACGATCTGGCGCTCGGTGATGCCCGGGCGCAGGAGCTCGTAGATGCGTTCGTAGACCGCGTCGACGATCGCCGCGGCGTGGTCGAGCAGGGCGACCTCCTCGTCGGTCTTGATCGCGCGGGCCGAGAGCATGACCTGCGACCCGTCCGCGGTCGAGACGCCCGCGCGGTGCAGTGCGTTGAGGGCGACGATGTCGGTCATGTCGATCCCGACCTGCTCGCCGGCCAGGCCGTGCTCGGACAGTTCGTGCACGATCGTGGCCGCCAGCGCGTCGGGCACGCCCGTCTCGTCGGGCATGGCCCCGCGCATCGGCGAGACGCCGGCGCGGAAGCTGTCCTCCGGCAGCCACGGGGCGTAGAGCTGGTGGTGGCGGGCCGCCGAGCCGAAGTCCCACAGGACCGGGTCGCCGTCGCGCGGCAGGAGCACGAACCGCGCGTTCTTGTCGCGCGCCCACTCCCCGATGTGGGTGCTGGTGACGTAGCGGATGTTGTTGGGATCGAACAACAGCAGGGCACCCAACTCCGACAGCTGAAGCGCGTTCCGGGCGCGGGCCAGGCGGTCCGTGCGCAGCTTGGCGAAGTCGATCCTCTGCTCCCAGTCGACCGCCATCGTCGAGCCGCGGGACGCGATATTTGACATGTGCTTCCTTTCAGCCAGCGGCGAGTGTGGTGTGCGGTAATAGTAAACACCTGTCAAGGCAGTGGTCAACCACACCGGACACGCCGGCGCCGGTGGCGCGTCTGTGTCTCGGACGCTTAGACTCGGCGCCGTGACCGACCCGGGCATCGACAGCGCGCTGGCCCGCCGCCGCGAGGCGTCGGTCGCGGAATGGGGGCTGGTCGATGAGATCGTCCTGATCGGCGCCGGTGATCTCATCGGGGTCCCGGGGCGCGGCGACAGGACCTACCCGTTCCACGCCCACTCGGAGTACTTCTATCTGACCGATCTCAACCGCCCGGGCGGCGTGCTCGCGTTCGACCCGCAGGAGGGCTGGTTTGACTTCGTGGCCGAGGTCACCGATGAGGAGCGGCTGTGGTCGGGCGCGGCCGGCGGAGAGCCGGGCGGCGTTCCGCTCGGGCAGCTGGACGTGTGGCTGGGCGCGCGCCGCGGACGGCCGGTGGCGTGTCTGGGGACACCGCCGTCGGGCTCGCTGGAGGTCGGGTGCGACCCCGCGCTGAGCGCCGACCTCCGTCTCGCGCTCGACGTCGTCCGCCGGCCCAAGGACGAGGTGGAGCTTGAGCGCATGCGGGTGGCCGAGCGCGCCACCAGCGCCGCCTTCGCGGCCGCGGTGCCGGTGCTGGTGGAGGGCAGCACCGAGCGGTCGGTCCAGGTCGAGCTCGAGACCGCCGCGCTGCGCGCCGGCGCCGACGCCATGGCCTACGACACGATCGTCGGCGCGGGCACCAACTCGGCCGTCCTGCACTTCATGCCCACCGACCGGCGGCTGAACACCGGCGACCTCGTGCTCATCGACGCCGGCGCCGACTATCGCCAGTACGCCTCGGACATCACGCGCACCTATCCCGTCGGCGGCCGCCTCAGCGCCGAGCAGCAGGAGCTTCATGCCGTCGTGCACGCGGCCGAGCGCGCGGCCATCGAGCGCTGCGTGCCCGGGACCGAGTGGGTCGACGTGCACATGACCGCGGCTCAGGTGATCGCCGAGGGCCTGGTCGCCTTCGGCGTGCTGCGCGGCGAGCCCAGCGTGCTGGTGGAGTCCGGCGCGGTGTGGCTGTTCTTCCCCCACGGCATCGGACATCTGGTCGGCCTGGGGGTGCGCGACGCGGGCGGCCCGCTGCGCTCGCGCCGGGACACTCCGACGCCGGTGGCCAACCTGCGCATCAACCTCCCGCTCGAGCCCGGCTACGTGGTCACCGTGGAGCCGGGGATCTACTTCGTCCCGGCGATGCTGCAGGACCCCGACCGCCGCGCGCGCCACCGCGACACGGTGGACTGGGATCGCGTCGACCGGCTGCTGGGCTTCGGGGGCATCCGCATCGAGGACAACCTGCTCATCACCGACGGCGGGCACGAGATCCTCACCGCGGACGTGCCCGTCCTCGGCTGAGCTATCCGCGCGCGGCGGCCCCCCGCGGGGCCGGTGAAGCTATCTCCTGCACGATCCGCCTCAACCAAGCGCGCGGGGCAGCTCGCTCAGGGCGCCCACCGTCTCGACGCCCTCCGCGCGGAACAGATCGCCGTCGCCGTCGGGCGCGTAGGCGATCGCGCGCATCCCGGCCGCGCTCGCAGCCTTCACCCCGATCATCGTGTCCTCCACCACCACGCACTGGTCGGGCTCGGCTCCCATCGCCGCGGCGGCATGCAGGAACAGGTCCGGCGCGGGCTTGCCCCGCGCCACGCTGTGGGCCGAGAACACCGCGTCAGCGGCGAAGAGGTGCCGCAGCCCGGTGAGGCCGAGGGTGTGCTCGGTCTTGGCCAGCTTGCCCTGCGACGCCACGCACACGTCGAAGCCCATCGCCTTGACCTCGGCGACGGCCGCCGCCGCGCCCGGCACCGGCTGGAGCTGCGCGGTGAACGCCTCCTCGCGGTCGCGCTCGAATGTCTCCACGAAATCGGGTGGCAGGGGCGCGCCGAGGCGCCGCTCGGCATCGGCGCGGATCTCGGACAGGAACATCCCCCGGTAGCGGCCGTGCGCCTCCTCGGCGGAGATCGCGAGGCCCAGCGACGCCAGGGCCTCGGCGAGCACGGCGTTGGAGATGCGCTCGCTGTCCACGAGCACGCCGTCGCAGTCGAAGATGATCAGCATCGGCGAGAGATCATCCCGGATCGGCTGATATACCTCGGCCCGATGACCGACAGCCCGGCGCGGCTGCTGGCGGGAGGACGCGTCGTCACCCCCGACGGGGTGCTCACCGACGCCTGGGTGCACGTGGAGGGAGACGCAATCGCCTCCGTGGGACGTGGCCGGCCCGCGGTCGACGCGCCCGTCGTTGACCTGAAGGGCGCGTGGCTTCTGCCCGGCTTCGTCGACCTCCACACGCACGGCGGGGGCGGCCACAGCGTCGCGAGCTCCCGGGCGGCGATGGAGGGCGCGGTGGCCTTTCATCGCCGTCACGGCACCACCGCGACGCTCGTCTCCCTGATGACGGCGCCGGTGGACGATCTCTGTGAGCAGCTGAGCTGGGCCGCCGCGCTCGTGCGGCGCGGGCCGACGCCGGCGGGCAGCGTGCTGGGATCTCACCTGGAGGGCCCCTTTCTGTCCCCGCGGCGCAGCGGGGCGCAGAACCCGGCCCACATGATCGCCCCCGACCCAGCGGTGCTTGACCGATTCGTGGCGGCCGCCGGCGGCACCCTGCGGATGGTGACCCTCGCCCCCGAGCTCGACGGCGCGGTCGCGCTCATCGCCCCGTTGCGCGGGCAGGGGGTGATCGTGGCCATGGGGCACTCCGACGCCGGCTACGAGGAGGGGGCGGCCGCGATCCGCGCCGGCGCCAACCACGCCACGCATCTCTTCAACGCCATGCCGCCGCTGCACCATCGCGCCCCGGGCCTGGCCGGCGCCGCGCTGGAGGCGGACATCCCGTGTGAGGTCATCAACGACGGCCGCCACGTCCATCCCGCGGTGGTCGGGCTGGTGGCCAGGCTGATCTCCTGCCCGGTGCTGGTGACCGACGCGATCGACGCCAGCGGCGTCGGCGACGGCACGTTCTCGCTGGGCGGCCAGGAGGTGCAGGTGCGCGACGGCGAGGCTCGCCTGGCCCAGACCGGGTCGCTCGCCGGGAGCACGCTGACGATGGACGAGGCCCTTCGCCGCGCGGTGCGCGACAGCGGCCTCAGCGTCGCGCAGGCCTCGGCGGCCGCCTCGGCCAATCCCGCCCGAGTCCTCGGCCTCCACGCCTCGGCCGGGTCGATCGCGCCCGGCCGGCGAGCCGACCTGGTCGTGCTCGACGACGACCTGCAGGTGACCGCGGTGATGGCCGGAGGCGGCTGGTGCGATGAGGCTTGATCAGCCGTCGGCACTGGGCGCGCGGCGCTCCAAGTCACGCCGACCCGTGATCCGCACCCACACGACCTCGCTGTCGACCCGGGCGTCGGTGGCGGCCATGCCCAGGGCGCGCGCGACGCCCATCGAAGCCTCGTTGGCGTCGTCGATGTAGGCGACGAGCCGCGCCACGCCCACGCTCCCGAGCCACGCGGCGAGCGCCTCGGCGGCTTCGCGCGCGTAGCCGTGACCCTGGAAGTGGAGGCCCAGCACCCAGGCCAGCACGGCGGTCACCGGCGGCGGGTCCTCCGATATCGCCGCCTGCACGAAGCCGGCCGCCCGCCCGTCCTCGCGGCGGCGCACGATCCAGTTGAGCCAGCGCTCGAGACCGTCGGGCGATCGCCCGGTCACCTGACCGGCGTAGCGCGCTCGCAGCTCGCTGAGCGTCGGCGGCGTGCCTCCGGTGAACGCGTAGAGCTCCGCGTCGGCCAGCAGCGGCGCCATCTCCTCCGCGTGGTCGACGCGCAGCGGCTCGAGCGCGAGGCGCGAGGTCTGCAGCGCCGGGGCGTCTATCTCGTCGATGCGCATGGGTTCGCCCTCCTGTCGCATAGCGGTGTGATGCTTGCTATGCGGCAGCCAGCGCCTCGCGGCGCCCAGTAGCCCGTGCGGGCTCGGTCAGCCTGAGCTGGTGGGATGACTCCAGCGTGCTGGAGTCTTCGCGTTTCAACGGGCTTCGCTTGACCAGATGGTCGAGACTGACCTGCCCTCCACGCGCGTTTGCCGTGAACCGTCCGATACGGGCCACGTACGACTCGACACCCTCCGCCCGCGCGTGCTGATGAGCCATCACGGCTAGGTTGGTAGCCGCGTTCTCATCCCGGTCTTGCTGATGACCGCAACCGGGGTTATCGCAGGTGAAAACGCGCTCAGCCAGGGACAGTTTGGCTTTCACTGCCCCGCAGGCCGAGCATGTCTTCGAGGAGGGGTAATACCGGTCAGCAGCCACGAGCGTGGAACCCGCCCAGGCCGCCTTGTACTTGAGCTGAGTGAGCATCATGCCCAGCCCCACATCGGAGAGATGCCGTGCGAGACGGCGGTTGCGCAACAGGTTCTTCACGGCCAGCGTCTCGCACCCAATGACCCCGTACTCCCGGGTGACATAGGTCGTGATGGCGTGCGCTTGCTGGCGGCGCACGTTCGCGACGCGCTCGTGCAGCCGGTTGATGCGGGCTTCCGTGCGCAGCATGCGCTGGGATTTGACCCACGTCTTCGGGGCCGGCCTGAACCGTCCATCCGCCAGGTAGTTGCAGGGGTTGTTCGCCCGGCGTTGACGGTCAAGCTGACGCTGGAGTCGCCGGAGCTCCCTGAGCGCGTGCTGCAACGGACGGGCGTTGCCGAACACCTCACCGGTAGAAAGGACGGCCGCGCGGCCAATGCCAACATCCACGCCTATGGCTTCAACGGCCCGGCGGGACTGGCGTGCCTTGGTCGAACGCTGGACGGTGAAGCTGATGGTCCAGCCGCCGTTCACGCGCTTGACGGTGGAGCGCAGGACGCGCGCTTTCTCATCCCGCTTCAGGAGGCGAGTGAGCTTGCGCATCGACTCCTTCGTTCGCAGCGACCCCAAACGCCGGTCGAGCTCGACATGCCGGCTATCGGGCAATCGGGGGCGCTGGAAGATGATGGACTCGTTGCACTGACCCTTACGCCGGAAGGTCGGGAACCCGACCCGGCGCCCGCTCGTGCGACCAGCAGAGAAGTTCTGGAGAGCCCTCCCGAGCGCCTCCAGGCCAGCCTGGTAGGAGCCGGTCACAACCTCCCCACGCCACGGCGCTAGTTCGTCCTTGACCTCAGCGCCCTTGAACGCTGTGCAGAGAGCCTTGTAGGACCATGGGACGTCCACCTCCGTATCCGAGTCGGCGGCGTCCCGCTCATTGAGGCGCCCCTTCACAAGCGCGAGGCCCTGGTTAAACCAGAAGCGCGACGCGCCCGCGCACGCGCCCAGGAACACCTCCTGCTGAGGGGATGGCGCCAAGGCGAACCGGTACGCCTGCTCGATTACCGGACCCTCGCTCACGCAACGAGATTGCCACGCGCACCGGACTAGAACATCACACCGCTATGCGACACCCGGGGGTTCGCTAGCTTGCCGACCTCATACCTCGACACATCCGGAGCCGGCCATGCCCAACAGGTTCTCATCGTTCGCCCTCGTCGCTGCCACCTCGGCGACCATCGCTCTCGCCGCGTCGGCGTCCGCCGGGGCGTCGGATGGCCACGCCACCAAGCTCTCCCCGCCCGTCGTCCGCGAATCCTTCACGCCGATGCCGTGCTCGGGATCGCCGGGCAAGCGCTCGACGCTCCAGGAGGAGGGCTGCGCCGAGCAGCAGATCCTGCGCAGCGACAAGCAGATCAACGCGCTCAACCAGAAGATCTTCAACGCGCTGCGCACCACCTCGGCGCGACGTGACCTGATCGCCGGCCACCGGGCCTGGCTGGCCTACCGCAAGGGCTACTGCCTCAGCGTGTCCGACGTGTTCCAGGGCGGGACCGTGGCCGGAGTCGTCGACGCCGACTGCGCCGCCACCGTCAACGGCCAGCACGTCGCCAACCTCAAGACGTTCCTGACCGACCTGACGTCCAACGGCTGAGCGCCGAGGCGGCACGTCGCGCCGCTCTGCCTCAGCCGGAGGCGACGTTGCGCTGCAGGTTGCGGTGATAGCCGGCGAACTGGCGCGCCATCATGCGCTTGACCAGCGGCTCGCCGATCCGCATCAGGCCGCTCAGCTCGCCCTCGGCGAGGAACGTCACCGACGTCCCCGCGCCGTCGGGCGAGAACGTCCAGGTCCCATCGACGGGATAGGGCCCCTCGACGATGTGGACATGGAAACGCCGGGGCCGGTCGAACTCCGTGAACTCGACGACCTGCTCGAACTCCTTGGCACCGGGCGGCTTGGTCCGCTCCCGCACGCGGGTGCCCAGCCCGGGCGGGCCGTCGGTGAGCTGCTCCACGAACGTCTTGGACGTCTGCCACCGCGCCAGGTTCGACGGGTTGGTCATGTAGTCGAAGACGGTCTCGGGTGAAGCCGCAACGGCGAACGTCTCTGTGATCCTCATGGTTGGTCCCCCTGTCCGATGATCTCGGCCAGCGTGCGGCCGCTGACCACTGACTCCGGGCGCTCGGCGGCGACCTCCGAGCCCGGGCGGGCATGGTCGTCGCGGCGCTTGATGAGCAGCCACTGCGGCGGGTCGCCGCGACCGGTGCGCTGCAGGGCAAAGCCGCCCCTCAGCTTCTCGCCGTGCAGGACGAACACCGCGTGGCCGCGATCCAGGGCCTCGGGCCAGGGCACGCGCCCGCCCTGCTCATAGGTCCCGCGGTCCCACACGATCACGCCGCCGCCGTGGCCGCCGCCCTCGAACTTGTTGTGCCCGGTGTCGTGATCGGCCACCTGCACGGCCAGCCGCTTGACCGCCGGGTCCAGCGACGGTCCCTTGGGCACCGCCCACGAGCGCATCAGGCCGTCCACCTCGAGGCGCAGGTCGTAGTGGTGAGCCGTCGCCTGGTGCTCTTGGACCACGAACACGCCGGCGCTCACACCACGCACGGCGAACTGCTCGTGTCCCTCCACCTTGACCTTCTCGGTCTCGACAACGGCGCCGGCGCTCTGAAGCGACTCCACGAGCTCCGCGGGCGCGCCGGCCGCACCCTCGGCGTGGAAGCGCACCCGCCCATCGGGGTCGTCACGGACCCAGCCGAGCAGGGCGAGCTCGCCGGCGCGGGCGAGCACGCGCTCGACGTGGGCCGGGCCCTGACCCTCGGCGGGCAGGCTGGCCCGGATCGCCTCCTGGGATGTGGTCTGTGAACGCTTGGCCACGACCGGTCACCGCCGACCTTACCGGGCTCCCCGCCGCGGCCGCCGCGGGTAGCGCGGCGGGCGCTTCGGGTAGGGGTGGGCAGATGACCCGGGCCTCGCTCACCCAGCGGTTGCACGATCCGATCACCTGGGCGGAGGCCTCGCAACTGGCCAAGACTGTGGGAGCGGCTGTGGTCGCATGGGTGCTCGCAGTCCACGCGTTCCACCTGTCCCAGGCGTTCATGGCGCCCTGGGCGGCGCTCCTCACGGTCCACGCGACGGTGTTCGGGACCCTTCAGCGGGGCGCGCAGCAGGCGGGCGCGAGCGTGCTCGGCGTCCTCATCGCCTCGGGCGCGTGGCAGCTGTTCGGGACCAGCGCGCTCGCGCTCGGCGTCACGGTCTTGGCCGGGACGCTCGCCGGCAGCGTGCCCGGACTGCGCGCGCCGCTGACCACCGCCACCACCGCGGTGGTCGTCCTCACCACCGGCTACGTCGGTGAGGGCGGCATGCTGGCGGACAGGTTGATCGACACCGGTGTCGGCATCGCGGTGGGCCTACTGGTGAACCTGCTCGTGTGGCCGCCCCTGCGCGACCGGGCGGCGGCGCGCCACATCAACGTCATCGACGATCGCCTCGGGGAGCTGTTGACCAAGATCGCGGGTGAGCTTCGCGACGGCTGCGAGCCGGACGCCGCCGATGAGTGGATCGCGCGGACCGACCGGCTCGACGACGACATCGACCGCGCCTGGCACGTGCTGGAGGAGGCGCGCCAGAGCGGGCGGCTGAACCCGCGCCGCGCCGTGCCGGAGCGGATGCGCGCCGCCGAGGAGATGACGCAGATCATCAACCGTCTCGCCCAGGCCGTCGCCGAGACCCGCAGCATGGCGCGCACCATCCGCGTCGCCTCGCTCGCCCCGGCCCAGTGGAACCCGGAGTTTCGCGAGCCGTGGCTGGGACTGCTGGCGCGGGCGGGCATGGCCGTCGAGCAGGCCGACGCCGACGGGCTCAGGGCGGCCCGCGCCGAGCTCACCGACCTGTCCAATCGCCTCGTCACCGAACAGCTCCACGGCGGCCTATGGCCGATGTTCGGAGCCTTGCTCGTCAACCTCCGCAACGTACTCGACGCCCTGGATGTCGTCGCCGAGGCCCAGCCGGTGCAGGTGCCGGCGCCCGCGCTCGGCACCTGGGCCGGTCGTCCCGACCAGCGGCGTTTGAAGCCCAGACGCAGCGCTGTTGCGCGGCGCGGGCGGCGCCGGCGGCGCCGGCTGCACCGAGCAACGTCCGCACGTGCTCCGCAGCGTGCTGGGCGGCGTCGAGCTCGCGCTCCTCGCCGGCAGTCTCGATCTCGGTGAGGAAGGCCGCGACGACCTCAGGGTCAAACTGGGTGGCGGCCGACCGGCGCAGCTCCTGGCAGGCGAGCTCGTGCGAGACCGCGGCGCGGTAGGAGCGGTCGGCGGTCATCGCCTCGTACGCGTCGCAGACGGCGACGATCCGCGCCCCCAGCGGGATCTCCTCGCCACGCAGGCGGTCCGGGTAGCCGGTGCCGTCCCAGCGCTCATGGCTGGCCCGCACGAGCCGCGCGACCGGGCGCAGCGCCGGGGCGCCGTGGAGGATGCGCTCGCCGAGGATGGTGTGCTGGTAGATGAACTCCCACTCGGCGTCGGTGAGCCCGCTGGGCTTGTTGAGGATCGCGTCGGGGATGCCGACCTTGCCGATGTCGTGCAGCTCTGCGGCCCGGGCGATCTCGTCCAGCGCTTCGCCGCCCAGCCCCAGGCGACGGGCGACCCGTATGGCCAGCTCGGCGACGTTGGACGAGTGCTCGTCGAGCTCGGGCTGCTTGGCGTGCATGGTGCGCAGCAGCACCTCGCCGGCCTGGCTGCGCGCGGTGGAGCGGCTGCGCTTGTTGGCGTACATCCGCTCGTCGGCGATCTGGAGGGCGTGATCGGCGCTGTCGGCCTCGTGAGGCAGCAGCACGACGCCCAGGGACGCCTCGATGCTGAGCTCGGCCCCGGTCTCGCTGAGCGCCGCGGAGGCCTGGAGGATCAGCGCGTCGGAGTCCTGGCCCTCCAGATGCATGTGGGCGCAGAACTCGTCGCCGCCGAGGCGGTAGGCCGAGCCCAGGCCGGCCACGGCTTGGTCGAGCTTGCGCCCGAGGCGCGCCAGGAGCGCATCGCCGGCGAGGTGGCCGAAGGTGTCGTTGTAGTCCTTGAAGCCGTCGAGATCGAAGAGGAGCAGCAGCGATGGGCGCGAGGTGCAGGGATCGCGCAGCGCGGCGGCGAGGTCGGTGCTGAGCTTGCGGCGGTTGCCCAGGCCGGTGAGCGGGTCGGTGACCGCCTGCTGGCGGATCGCCTCGTGGGCGATGATCTCGGCCGCTGAGAGCTCGGCCTTGGAGATCAGCTCGGCGATGAGGGCGACCTCGTCCTCCTCGAAGGCACGGCCGTCACGGACGAATCGCAGCGTCCCGGTGACCACACGGGGCGAGGCGGGGATGCGCATGGGCAGGCACAGGGTCCAGGCGCCGCCCTCGCCGACCTGCATCGGCGACGGCGGGCAGGCTCCGTCGCCCTCCAGCGCGCGCCGCGCGTCATCGGCCCCAGCGGTGAGCGCCAGCGGTGCGGGCCCCCCGGTGAGGACCAGGCGCCCGGCGTCGGCGTCCAGGGCCTCGAGCGACCCGGTGAGGAGAATCTCGAGCAGGCCGGAGAGGTCCAGCTTGGCCGCGAAGGCGTCGCCGAGGCGGCGGACGGCGACCTGCAGCCGGGCCCGCTCCTGCTCGACGAGCTTGAGGCGATGGTGGGCCTGGTCGATGCGCTGGTTGCGGTCGCGAGCCAGCAGCCACAGCAGGAACACGAGGGGGACGGCGAAGATGATCGCGCCGAAGCCCTGTCGGGCGGTCATGGCGGCGAGAAAGCCCAGCGGCGCCAGCGACGCGTCCACCGTCCACACCAGGCCGATGACGCGCATCTGGAGCTTGAGGTCGGGCACCACGCCGGCGAGCCGCATCCGCACCATCGACCCGGCGAGATCGACGATGCACCCGGCCGCGAACGCGGCGGCGAGCAACGGCAGCTGAGCGAACCCGATTCGCGGGGAACCGGCGACCAGCAGCACGACCGCGGGACCGATGGCGTGCCAGGCGTCGGGCACCGCGGACAGGATCCGGCGCGGCGGGACCCGGCCCAGCGCGCATTCGACGGCGTTGCCGCTGACCAGCCCGATGGCCACCGCCACCGGCACCACGGCCGGCGGCAGCATGAGCAGCATCGGCACGAGGATCAGCTGCGTCGGCACCACGTACCCGGCGCCGACCGGGAACTCGATCCGGCCCACGACGGCATACACGCCGATCAACAGCGCCGCCACCTGGGGACGCAGCCCCACCACTCCGCCGGCGAGCACGAGCACGGCAGCGGCGATGACGAACAGCGCGGCCGCCGACACCTCGACGATGAGCTCCCGCTCGGAGGCGCGGCGCTCGCGACCCTCCCAGCTCGTTTCGAGCAACCGCTCGGTCGCCGACTGGGACTCGTCGGCGTAGGGCTCCAGGATGCTCATGCCTCGGTGGTGCGCTGTGGGTCCGCTCTGCGAGGGCTCAGCCGGCGCGGTACGGGTCGACGTACACGTCGTCGATCTGCCAGCTGCCAGAGCCGGAGACGACGAAGCGCATGGCCGCCGCGATCGAGAACCCCGTGGGGATCCGATTGGTCCCGACGGTGACCTGCACCGGCGTCCACCACGACAGCGAGTGATCGGGGAGATCGGCGACGGTCATCGTGAGCGGGCCACGCGGTGTCTGGACGACGCCCTGGACCTTCAGGTCCGAGCCGGGCGCGGTCTGGCGCACGAAGAACCGGAGGCTCCCCATGGTGCTGTCCACGCAGAACGACGGCGACGTGGCGCTGCCCCCGCCGTTGATCAGCAGCGACTGGTCATCGCTGAGGCTGTTGATGTGAAACGGCTCGTTGCCGGAAGTCAGGGTCGCCTGAGACAGGGTCCAGCCCACCTGGTCGGGCGTGCCCTCGAACGCGCCGCCGGGGACGAGGAAGTAGCTGGAGCTGTCGCCCCACTTGGAGAACTTCTGCTTGACCGACTGGGTCGGGCACTGAGCGGCGAAGGCCGCTCCGGAACTGACGAAAACCGCGACGCAGGTCAACGCGGCGATGCGGCCGACCGTCTTGCGAACTCGCGGGTGGATAACCAAAGGCACGGAAAACCCTCCATGGTTGGCCGCCATCCATGGCGGCGCGAAATGAGATTTGGTTATCGGCAGCTGGGCGATCTTCGGCCGAAGACCCCTGGCTTTGCGCCCCCGCCTCACGACGAGTATGCCTTTTCGACACACCACTCTTCGGCATTCCCTTTGTAGAGGTTTAGGGCCTAAAGCGAATTGGACGTCTGTTCGATGCCGGGCCGCCGAGCCGGCTCAGTGGCGGCCCCCGGCGGCCGGACCGAGCCGGCGATGGCGCCGGCCACGAGCATCGCGGCGATGACCGCCACCAGCGCGTGGGCGATGGTGGATTGCTGGGCCAGGAAGCCGATCAGCGGAGGCCCGGCGAGGAACGCGCAATAGCCGATGGTGGAGACGACGCCGACCCGCGGCGCCGCGAAGGCGGGTTCGTCGGCGCCCGCGCTCATCCCGACCGGGAAGCCCAGCGACGTTCCCGTCCCCCACAGCAGCGCGCCGAGGAAGGCCAGCCCCATGCCGGGGCCGAACACGAACAGGACGAGCCCGATGATGGCCAGAGCGGTGAGCACCCGCACCACGGGGACCCGCCCGTAGCGGTCCAGCGCCGCGGGACCGAACCAGCGCGCGGTCGTCATGGCGCCGAGGAAGACGGCGAAGACGAGGGTGCCGAGCGCCGGAGCGACGTGATGATGTTCGATCGTGGCCAGGCTGATCCAGTCGTTGCCGGTCCCCTCGGCGAAGGCGAAGGCCAGCACGAACAGACCGATGACCAGCGTGCGCGGCTCCCGCCACGCCCCGAGCGAGTCCCGGACACGGGTGGGCTCGTGCTCGCCGGGCCCGGCGGCGCCGGTGGGCTCCCGGGTGGTCGGGACCGCATCCGCCGAGTCCGGGACGAAGTCGCGCGCCAGGTTCGGTACCACGACGGCCACGATCAATCCCACGATCGCCAGGTGGACCGTTACCGACACTCCGAGCGCCACCATCGCCGCGCCGCTGAGCGCCGCCACGACCGTGCCCAGGCTGAACCCGGCGTGGAAGCGGGGCATGATCGAGCGGCCGAGCAGACGCTCGACCACCGCGCCCTGGACGTTCATGGCCACGTCCCACGTGCCCGCCGCCACCCCCCAGCAGAACAGGCCACCGACCACAGGCGCCACTCCGATGCGGTAGCCGACCCCCACCACGACGAGTCCCACACCGCCCAGCACCCCGGTGGCCATGACCGTGCGCCGGGAGCCGAAGCGGCCCACGATCGGACCGGCGAGCGGGAGCGAGATGACCGATCCGGCGGCGAGCGAGAGCAGCACGACGCCCAGCTGCGACGGATCGAGGTCCAGGTGGGCCTTGACCTGCGGGATCCGCGACGCCCAGCTGGCAAAGCCGAACCCGGCGCCGGCGAACGCCACATAGGTGGCGCGCGAGGCGGCGCGCACCCGGCGGGGGGCGTCCGTGCTCAGGACGCGCGCTCCGGCTCGCCGACCTCGGCCAGGCGCTTGCGCAGGAACCGGCGCTCGGCGTCGGACCCGGCCAGCTCCAGGGCCTGCCGGTAGGCGCCGGCGGCCTCGCCCGACCGGCCCAGGCGGCGCAGGAGGTCGGCCCGGGCGGCGTAGAGCAGGTGATAGCCCGCCAGCTCGCCCGAGCCCTCCAGCTCATCGATGACGGCAAGGCCGGCGTCCAGACCCCCAGCCATGGCGATGGCGACGGCCTGGTTGAGCGCCACCACGGGCGACGGCATGACCTCGGCCAGCAGCCCGTAGAGCAAGGCGATCTGAGCCCAGTCGGTGTCGGCGACCTCGGTGGCGTCGGTGTGGCAGGCCGCGATGGCCGCCTGGAGCTGATACGGACCGGCCCGGCCGTGGCGCAGCGCTGCCTGCAGCCGGGCGCGGGCCTCCTCGATCTCGGCCCCGTCCCACAGACTGCGGTCCTGGTCCTCGAGCGTGATGAGGTCGCCCGACGCGTCCTGCCGGGCGTGCCGGCGCGAGTGCTGAAACAGCATCAGCGCCAGCAGCCCGGCCGCCTCGGGCTCGTCGGGCATCAGGCTGCTCAGCGCCCGGGCAAGCCGGATCGCCTCGTCGCAGAGCTGAGCGCGGATGAGCTCGGGGCCGCCGGAGGCGGCGTAGCCCTCGTTGAAGAGCAGGTAGAGCACCGCGAGCACTCCGCCGGTGCGCTCGGGCAGCAGATGCGCGGGCGGGACCCGGTAGGGAATCCGCGCGCCGGCGATCTTGCCCTTGGCGCGCACCAGGCGCTTGGCCATCGTCGCCTCCGGCACGAGAAAGGCCCGGGCGATCTCCGCGGTCGTCAGCCCGGCCAGCGTGCGCAGGGTGAGCGCCACGCGCCCCTCCAGCGGCAGCGCCGGATGGCAGCAGGTGAAGATCAACCGCAGGCGGTCGTCCTCGATCCCGCTCTCGTCATCGTCGGTGTATGGCTCGTCCATCGCCTCGGCCTCGCCTTCTCGCGACGCGGCCTGCTCCAGCAGCTCGGCGCCGCGGCGCTCGCGCCGGAGCCGGTCGATCGCGCGGTTCTTGGCCACGGTCGTCAGCCACGCTCCCGGCCGGTCCGGGACGCCGTCCGAGGGCCAGCGCCGGAGGGCCTCGGCGAAGGCCTCCTGCGCGCATTCCTCGGACAGGTCCCAGTCGCCGGTGCGCCGGATGAGCGCGGCGACGATGCGCCCCCATTCGTCGGTGAACGCCGCCGCGACCGCCGCTTGGGCGTCGCTGCTCAGTCCTCCGCGAACGGTCGCACCTCCAGCGAGCCGATGCGCGCCACGGGGTGCTTGCCGGCGACCTCGATCGCCTCGTCCAGATCGGCGCACTCGAGGATGTCGAAGCCGGCGATCAGTTCCTTGGTCTCGGCGAACGGCCCGTCGGCCAGCACCACCTCGCCGCGGCGGACGCGCACCGTGGTCGCAGTGCTGATCTCCTGCAGGCGGTTGCCCTGCAGGCGGACGCCACGACCGTCCATCTCCTCCACCCACGCCATCGCGTCGCGGCCCATGTCCTGGGTCGCCTCGGGCGTCGCCAGTGCGTCGTCCACGCAGACAAACATGAGGTATTTCATCGTGGGGCCTCCCGGGGTTGGGCGCCGTCTCGCGGCGGCACCTTGTCTTTATCACCCCTACGACGAACGTGGCGGGCCGAGATGGACAGCCGCGATGGCGGGAGGCGCGCGTGCTGGGACTACGTGTCGGGGCCCGCCCCGGCGCCGAGCGCGTTGAGCCAGGCGCGCATGTTGCGCCCCGCGGGCGTGATCTGGCCCTCCTCGTAGCCGGTCGTCGCGACGGCGAGGGTGACGCCGCTCAGGGTCGACCAGCCGTACTCGATCGACGTCCCGGTCTGGGCGTAGCGGGCCACCGCCTGCCCCTGCTGCAGGATCGAACCGGGCGGGGCGATATTCGTGATCTGCTCGGCCACGTACTGCACCTGGCCGGCGTCCGACCCCTCGAGCAGCTCGAAGTACACCAGCGGCTGCCCGCTATACCACCCAGGCTCGATGTCCAGGATCTTGATCCGGCAGGGAGCCAGGATCGGCGCTCCGACGTTCATCGTGGCGTCCACGCCCTGGTCGGTGCGCTCCCAGCGCGTGACATAGCGGAGGGGGTTGATGTAGGTGGCGTTGGTCACCGGCGCGGCCACGTGCTGGAGCTTGAGCTCCGCCTTGACCTGGGAGAGCGGGACCGCGTGGGCGTGGATATCGCCGACGGGATCGGTCGCGGTCACCGCCGGCGCCTGCTGGCCGGCCGACGGCTGGATGACGTGGGGCTTGCCCACCGGGATGGGGTCATCGACCGCCGTGGTGGTGGTGGTGTGACGCTGGATCCACACCCGGCGAGGCCGACGGCGGCTGCCGCCAGCGCGGCATATCTCCTGATCGGCAAGCGCACGCGAGACGATTCTCGCGCACGCGCTGGCCGGGCGCGCCGCAGCCTTGCCGCCGCGACAGGCGTGACATAGCGTTGCGCCGAACCCGACCTTGGAGGTGCTCGATGGCCCGCACGCACTACCTGCCCGACGAACAGGTCCATTTCACGTGGGATGCGGGCAACGAGCCGAGGGTCGTGGTCGACTCCGGCGACACGGCCGTGGTGTGGACTCGCGACGTGTCCGACAACCAGATCACGCCGGAGTCGGACACCAGCGTCATCGCTGGCCTGGACTGGGACCGCGTCTACCCGCTCAACGGACCCATCGCAGTCGCCGGCGCCGAGCCGGGCGACACGCTGGCGATCGAGATCCTGGACATCCGCACCCAGGGCTGGGGGTGGACGGCGGTGCTGCCCGGGCTGGGCCTGCTGCCCGAGGACTTCCCCGACCCCTACCTGCGGGTCTTCGACATCTCAGACGGCGAGTTCGCCCACATGCGCCACGACGTCGCCATCCCGCTGGCGCCGTTCTTCGGAACCATGGGCGTGTGCCCGGCCGGCGCGAGCGCGCAGCCGATCATGCCGCCCGGCACGTTCGGCGGCAACATGGACACGCGCCAGCTGGTCGCCGGGTCGACGCTGTATCTCCCCGTGCAGGTCGAGCAGGGGCTCTTCTCCTGCGGCGACGCCCACGGCTGCCAGGGTGACGGCGAGGTCTGCGTCACCGGTCTGGAGGCACCGATGTACGCCGCGCTGCGGTTCATCCTGCACAAGGGACGGTCGATCCCCAGCCCCCAATTTCGCACGCCGGCGCCGCTGACCCCGCGGGCGGACTCGGCGCCCTTCTACGGGACCACCGGCGTGGGCGGCGACCTGTTCGCGGCATCGCAGGACGCGATCCGGGCGATGGTGGACCACATCCACCAGACCTACGATCTCACCCCCGTGGATGCCTACCTGCTCTGCAGCCTGGCGGTCGACCTCAAGATCTCCGAGATCGTCGACGCCGGTCAGTACATCGTCAGCGCGCTGCTGCCCGAGGCGGTCTTCACCGGCTGACGCGCACCCCCACCCACCCCGCGGTGTCGGCCGCGCTCAGCCCTCGTCGAGCGGGGCGACCCCGCGGCTGCGCAGCAGCGCCACCAGCACCGGGGGCCACTGCCGCAGCCGGCGGATCTGGGAGGTGGCCGGCGTGATCATGAACCGCGACAACCGCCCCTCGGGTTCGACCATCTCGGGATCAGGTGTGAGCTGGGCGCCGAAGCGGTTGACCAACTCCGCGCCCTGGCCACGCTTGGCCCACTGGGGCAGCGGGCCGACGAGATAGCGCACGCTGCCGTCGGGCGCGTGCAGCTCCACCTGGGTGGGGCTGATGATGTCGGCGCGCAGAGCGTCGCCGTCGGCCTCGAGCAGGGTCTCGCCACCGGCGTCCATCAGACGCACGCGCGAGCCCTCCAGGACGAGCGCCGCGAACTGCCGGGTCGGCGAGCGGCGCCGGAGTGACCACGCCACGAGGACGGCCTGGTCCTGAAGGCCGGCGGGCGCGCCACTACTCGGATCCTCTCCCACGCCCGTGATCATATTCCCGCTCCGCCATCCGGCCGCGCCGCGGCCCCGCAGCCCGGCCTGAGGCCGAGCTCTACACTGCGGACATGCGGACTCCCGGACAACGAGTACAGCGCGCCGCCGGACGCTGAGGACCCGCGCGCCGCGCGGGCCGGCCGGCGGCAATCGCCGCAGTCACCCCACGTTGTTCTCGAGGAGTTCCATGTCCCATCCAGCCCAGGCACCCGCAGGCACCGGCCGCCTCCGCGGCGCCACCAGCTCACCGGTCCGCGACATCCTCGCGCTCACCGAGCGCCCCGGGGTCGTGTCCTTCGCCGGCGGGCTGCCCGCGCCCGACCTGTTTGATCGCGCCGGCCTGCAGGCGGCGTTCACGGCGGTCCTGGGCGAGGACTCGGGCGCGCGGGCGCTGCAGTACTCGACCACCGAGGGCGATCCGCTCCTGCGCACGCTCGTCGCGGAGCGGCTGACCGAGCGCGGCCTGGAGACCGCCGCCGATGACCTGCTCATCACCAGCGGCTCCCAGCAGGCACTCACCCTGGTGGCCGCGGTCCTGCTGGAGGCGGGTGACCGCGTGCTCGTCGAGGAGCCCTCCTACCTGGCCGCGCTCCAGTGCTTCGCCCTGGCCGGCGCCGAGGCGATTCCGGTCCCCTGCGATGAGGGCGGCCTGGACCCCGACGCGCTCGACGCACTCATCGCCGAGCACCGCCCGACGCTGCTCTACACGGTGCCCACCTTCCACAACCCCACTGGCCGGACGCTCTCCCTGGGGCGGCGGCTCGCGCTGGCCGCGGTGGCCGAGCGCACAGGGCTGTGGATCGTCGAGGACGATCCCTACGGGGAGCTGCGCTACAGCGGCGAGACGCTCCCCGCGGTGGCCTCGCTGCCGGCGGCGCACGGGCGGACGCTCGCCATCTCCACGCTGTCCAAGATCGCCGCGCCGGGGCTGCGCATCGGCTGGGTCCGGGCCCCCCGAATGCTGCTGCGGTCGCTGACGATCGCCAAGCAGGCCGCCGACCTGCACTCCTCGACCGTCGACCAGGCGGCGGCCGCGCGCTGGCTGGCCACCACCGACCTCGCCGCCCACATCCAACGGCTGCGCGCCGAGTACGGCGCCCGGCGCGACGCGCTGCTCTCGGGCCTGGGCACCGCGCTTCCGGCGGGCTCCACGTACAACCACCCCGACGGAGGGATGTTCGTGTGGGCTCGCCTGCCCGACGGGTGGGACGCGGGGGCGCTGCTGCAGCGTGCGCTGGACCGCGACGTCGCGTATGTCCCCGGCGCACCGTTCTTCTCCGGCGAGCCCGATCGCGCCACGCTGCGCATGTCGTTCACCGCCCACCGGCCGGAGGAGATCGCCGTGGGGCTGCAGCGGCTGGCCGGCGCGTTCGCCGACGGGACGAGTCCCGCGGCCTGACCTGACCGGTCGCGGCGCTCAGTCACCCGAGCCGATGGCGCCGCCCATCTCGTCCTCCACGTAGACGCGGACGATCTCGTCGAAGTCGCGCTCGGCGGTGAACCCCAGCGCTGACGCGCGCCGGGCATCGAAGGCGCGCGGCCAGGCATCGACGATCCGGGCGATGGCGTCGTCGGGCTCTGCGCGGATGAGGGCCACCGCGTCGTCGCCGGCCACGCGCCGCAGCGCCTCGATCTCCTCACCCACCGTGGCCGAGAGGCCCGGCATCGTCAGCGACCGCCGCGGGCCCAGAGCGCCGGCATCCATCGCCGCGGCACGGATGAGGAACCCGACGGCGGCGCGGGGCGAGGCAAACCAGTGGCGGACCTCGGGCGAGACGGGCAGGACCGCCGGCCGGCCGTGCAGCGGCTCACGGACGATGTTGGAGAAGAAGCCCGAGGCGGCCAGGTTCGGCGCGCCCGGCCGCACGCAGATGGTGGGCAGGCGAATGCCGACGGCGTCGACGAACCCGCGCCGCGTGTAGTCGGCCAGCAGGAGCTCGACGATCGCCTTCTGGGTCCCGTAGCTCGTCGCGGGCGTGGTGGGATGGTCATCGGCGATGACGTCGGGCATGGGCGGCCCGAACACCGCGATCGACGAGCTGAACACCAGGCGTGGCACGTAGCCTGAGCCGGCCAGGCGGATCGCCTCCAGCAGGTGTCGCGTCGCGTCGAGGTTGACGCGGTAGCCCTTCTCGAAATCGCTCTCGGCCTCGCCGGAGACCACCGCCGCCAGATCGACGATGACGTCAGGTCGCGCCGCGATCAGGTCGGCCGCGACGCCCGGCGCGCTGAGGTCGGCGGCGATGATCCCGGCGCCGCCGCCGGCGACGTCGGCGAGCGCCAGTTCCGAGATCGCCTGGCTCCCCAGCAAGCCGTCCCGGGTGAGGCGCTCGGACAGCTTTCGCCCCAGCATGCCCGCCGCTCCGATGATCAGGGTCCGCATCGTCAACAATGACAGCAGGCCCGGCCCCCACTCGCCCTCAAGGAGTCAGCGCATGGCTATGGATTGCACCTATCGCTTGCGAATCCCGCACCATTCCGGGCAGCTGGCGAAGGTGGCGACGCGCATCTCGGAGTACAGCGGGCTCATCGGGGACGTGACGACGATCGCCATCGCGCGCAACGAGGCCCTGCGTGAGATCACGGTGGAGCTGCGCGACAAGGAGCACGCCGAGGCGCTGGCCGCCGGATTGGGGTCGCTCCCGGGCGTGAGCGTGGTGTGGTTTCACGATCGCGCCTTCATCGCGCACGACGGCGGCAAGCTGGAGGTCAGGGGGCGGCGCGAGATCCACACCAACCAGGACGTGCGCGACGTCTACACGCCGGGCGTCGCCCGCGTGTGCGAGGCGATCGCGGAGTTCCCGCAGCTCGCGGGGCGCTTCACGATGATCGGCCGCAGCGTCGCCATCTGCACCAACGGCACCCGCGTGCTGGGGCTGGGCGACATCGGACCCGTGCCGAGCATGCCGGTGATGGAGGGCAAGGCGCTGTTCTACGCCCAGCTGGTCGGGGTCAGCGCGGTGCCGATCCTCATCGACACGAAGGACGTCGACGAGTTCGTCGATACCGTCATCCGCGTCGCGCCCGGCTTCGGCGGGATCCACCTCGAGGACATCTCCGCGCCCGAGTGCTTCGAGATCGAGCGCCGGCTCATCCAGGCCCTGCCCCAGCCGGTGATGCACGACGACGTCCACGGAACCGCGGTCGTCACCATGGCCGCCGCGATCGCGGCCTGCCGGCAGGTGAACATGCGCCTGGACGAGGCCGTCGTCGGCCAGATCGGCCTGGGCGCGGCCGGCTACGGGATCGCGTCGCTCATCCACGACGCGGGGGTCAAGCGGGTCATCGCCACCGACCCCAGCTCGTGGGCGCAGGACCAGGCGCGCGCCCACGGCATCGAGATCGCCGACCTGGCCACCGTGATGGGCGAGGCCGACGTCGTCGTCGCCACCACCGGCCGGGCGGGGCTGATCACCCCGGACCTCGTCCGCCCCGGCCAGGTCATCCTGGCGCTCACCAACCCCGCCCCGGAGATCGAGCCCGATCTCGCCCTTGCAGGCCGGCGCCGCCTTCGCCGCCGACGGCACCAGCGTCAACAACGTGCTCGGCTACCCGGGCATCTTCCGCGGCGCCCTGCTGGCGGGCGCTCGCGAGATCAACATCGACATGAAGCGCGCTGCCGCGTGGGCGCTGGCCGGGCTGACCGTCGAGTCCGAGCTCGTTCCCGATGTCCTTGACCGCAATGTGCATGAGACCGTGGCCCAGGCCGTGCGGCGAGCCGCCGTGGACAGCGGCGTCTCGGACCCGGGCCGGATCGTGCCCGAGCTGTGACGCCGGGCACGTGTCCACGATGCCGGAACCCGGGGCGCTATCACACGATGTTCCCGGTATTTGGGAGAATTTGTGACCAGGTGGGGATTGACTTGTGACTGTCTCCACACATAGGGTTCTTTTTGGGCGTAGGTGCCTGACAAAGCGAAGCGCGGACCAGGAGATGCAAGGTCCGCCACACGGCAGAGTTACTCTCCGGAGTGACTTTATCCCACGTGTGCTCCGGGTCACACCTGCGCCCATTTTTTGTGCACTGACACAGGTGAGTACGCCCTAGTGTCAACGCCTGTTCTCGGCGACTCATCGGGTAGCCGTCCCCGTCTCGCCGAGATGGTCAACGCCGGTGACATGGTCCTGGCGCCGGGTTGCTATGACCCGCTCGGCGCGCGCCTCATCCAGGAGGCGGGCTTCCCCGGCCGTGTACATGACGGGCTTCGGGACCGCCGCGGGGCGCCTGGGCCGGCCCGACGTCGGGCTGCTCACCCTCTCTGAGATGGTCGACAACGCGCGGCGGATCGCGCAGGCGGTCGACATCCCCGTGATCGCGGACGCCGACACCGGCTACGGCAATCCGCTCAACGTCATCCGCACGGTGCATGAGTACGAGGCCACCGGCGTGGCCGCGATCCATCTCGAGGACCAGGTCACGCCCAAGAAGTGCGGGCACATGGAGGACAAGCAGCTCATCGGAGCCGGCGAGATGGCGGCCAAGGTGGCCGCCGCGGTGTCCGCGCGCGAGCGCTCGGACTTCCTCATCATCGCCCGCACCGACGCGCGGGCGGTGGAGGGGCTGGACGGAGCGCTGGAGCGCGCCCGCCGCTATCGGGACGCCGGCGCCGACATCCTGTTCGTGGAGGCCCCCCAGTCCACGGAGGAGATCACCCGGATCGCCGATCGCTTCCCCGATGTGCCCCTGCTGTTCAACTACGCCGAGGGCGGCAAGACCCCGGCGGTCAGCCACGCGCTCCTGCGCGACCTGGGCTTTCGCCTGGTCATCTTCCCGCTCAGCACCCTGCTGGCGGCGACTGCCGCGATGCGGTCGGTCCTGGCCGAGATCAGGACCAGCGGGACACCGGTCGACCTCCTGCCCTCGATGCTGGGCTTCGACGCGTTCCTGGACTTCATCGGCATCGGCGAGGTCCGCGAGCTGGAGCGGCGCTTCGCCGACCCGCGACAACATCACGACGAGAGAGGAGCAGCAATGAGTGACGTGTTCGAGAAGGCCAGCGTGAGCAGCGATCTGGCTCACCGCATCGTCGCCGCCGCCGAGGCCAAGGCGGCGGACATCGGCGTGCCTATGAACATCGCGGTCTGCGACGAGTCGGGCGTGCTCAAGGCGTTCAGCCGGATGGACGGCGCGGCCCTGCTCAGCGTCCAGATCGCGCAGGACAAGGCCTACACCGCCGTCGGCTTCGGCATGCCCACCGACGGCTGGCACGAGTTCATCAAGGACGACCCGCCCCTGGCCGCCGGCGCGGTCGGC
The DNA here is from genome assembly GCA_963764125.1 of uncultured Solirubrobacteraceae bacterium. GTDB lineage: Bacteria > Actinomycetota > Thermoleophilia > Solirubrobacterales > Solirubrobacteraceae > Palsa-465. Next base: position 56,823 of record CAVXRR010000032.1, on the reverse strand, counting down.
GGCATCGACCGCCTCGTCATCTTCGGCGGCGGCTTCCCCATCACGGTCGGCGACAAGGTGGTCGGCGCCATCGGGGTCAGCGGCGGCCACTACACCCAGGACATGGAGGTGGCCCGAGGCGGGCCTCGCCGTCCTCGGCTGACTCGCGGCGCGACGCCAGGGCTAGGCCGCGGGGCGGAACCCGGAGCAGAGCAGCCGCATCCAGCCGATCCGGTCGTCGCGTTCGGTGTAGTACGCGTGCTGCTCGATGACGAACCGCCCCGGCGGGCGTTCGCCGGCGAACCGGTAGGTGACGCAGTGACGGTCGCCGACGGCGTCGGTGCGGACCCCCAGCACGTCGTCGACGACCGTCGTCTCGTCAAACCAGGTGCGCAGGATGCGCAGAGTCTCCTCGGCGCTCGGCGCCTCCCAGGTGCGTCGCGGGGACAGCGCCCTGAACTCGATGTCGGGGCAGAGGACATCGGTGACCTGGGCGAAGTCCCGGCGGGCCAGCGCGTGGGCGAAGGCCGGACCCAGCAGCTCGGCCCGCGGGCCGGATGGTGGAGTCCGTCTAGTAGCTGAAGATGTCGGTGCCATCGTCACCCATCCATTCGAGCATCGGAGTTGCGCCCGCGAGCGTCGCATTGGGCACGAGGTCGGCCTCGTCCAGCCGGCGGGCGTTGAAGCAGATCGGGCACACCAGCAGTTCGCCGCCACCTTCGATGTACTGCTCAAACAGTCGCGCCAAGGGCGGGCAGCCGTCGCACGCCACCGCCTCGGCATGCCCCGGCACGGCCAGGCGCACCGCCTCCTTGGTCAGGAACAAGGCCACCCTCCTGCCCTTCTGCAGGCCGGCCCCGCCCACCAGGAAGGCCACCGTCACGCGCTCGGAATCCTCGAGCCCCGTGGCCAGATTGACCAGCAGCTTCGTCGCCACCACAGCCTCCATACGGTCGTTTCGCCCACCCTAGGACCGTGGGGCTCCGCGGCGCATGGGGTATTCGCCCGATCTTTGCCGCGCCGGCGATCCCGACCGGCGATCCCGACCGGCGATCCCCGGACCCGCGGCGCGCCGAGCCGCTACTCGTCGGCCATCAGGCCGTGCTTCATGGCGAACAGGCTGGCGCGAGCGCGGTTGGAGACCCCGAGCTTGGAGTAGATGTGCTCGACATGCGCGCCCGCGGTCTTGCGCGAGATGACGAGCTCCTGCGCGATCTCCTTGTAGGACAGCCCGCGCACGAGCAGCCGGAGGACCTCGACCTCACGCGAGGTCAGACCGGCGGGCAGGGTGCGCCGCCGCTTGACCGCGTGACCGGCCGCCCGCAGGACGGCGTCCACGGTGTCGGCCTCAAACAGCGCCGACCCCACGCCCGCGCGCAACTCGGTCGCCGCCTGCGCGGGCACGAGCGCCGCACGATGCGGGCGTGGCTCGGTCATCGCGTGGTAGGCGTCGGCGGTGGCCAGCACCTTGCCCAGCGGTGTCATCGCGCCGCCGCGCAGGCCGCGCGGGTAGCCCGACCCGTCGAGGCGCTCGTGATGCTGGACGGCGATGGCGCCCAGCGGGGCCAGCCCGGACGACGACGCCAGCATGCGCTCGGTGAGGTAGGGATGCAGGCGCACGCGCTCGAGCTCGGGCGCGGTCAGCGGTCCCCGCTTGTCCCAGATCGCGTTCGACACCCCCAGCCGCCCGAGGTCGTGCACCAGCCCGGCCCGTCGCACGAGGACGACGTCCTCGTCGGGCAGCCCCTGACCACGTGCCGCCTCGGCCGCCAGCGCGGCCACACCGCGCGAATGGCCGATCGTCCACGGCGATTTGATGTCGACGAAGTCGGCGATCGCCTCCAGGGAGGCATCGAGCTGCGCGTCGGAGAGGACCAGGGCCAGAGCCGGCTCGGCGGCGATCACCGCGTCCCAGCTCGTCGCCGCATCGAGCTCCGCGAACAGCGACGGCGCCTCGGCGCAGAACAGGTCGACGAGGTCGGGGTCGAACTGGGTGCCGCTACGCTCCCGCGCGACCGCGATCGCCGCCTCGATCCCACCTGCGCGGTGAAAGACCTCGACGACGTCGGCGAGGTTGACCAGCCGTGCCGCCACCCGGATCTGAGCGCCCCTCGCCTCCGCCGGGGCGCCCTTGCCGTCCCACCGCTCGAAGGTCTGGTAGAGGCTGTCGCGCACCTCGTCGCCGAGCTCGAGCCGCGCCGCGAGCTCGTTGGTGGCGACCCAGTGGTTCTCCACCATGTCCTGCACCACGCGCCGGCCGTCTCCGAGGAATGCGATCCCCGTTCGGGCGCGCTGGATGGGCGGGCGGCGCGATCCGAGATGCCCGATGACGAACGCGCCCGCCGCGAGCGGCCGACCCATGTCGACCTGCCGCGACTCACCCTTGAAGACCGTGTCGTCCCCGAACCACTTGGCCTGCTCGTAGGCGTCCACGTGGCATCCCACCCACGCCAGCAGACCGACGTAGTAGACGACGACCCGCTCTGCCTCGTCGAGCCCGAGGCGCTCGGCGAGGCGCAGGGCGATGAGCGACTGGCGCAACACGTGCTCCATCGGCTGGGCCATGCCCAGATCGGTCCCGAGTGACAGGGTCGCCACCAGTTCCGCGAGCCGAACCTTCGTCCGCGCGGCCGTATTCACGCGCGCAGTCTAATGATGCGCCGAGTGCCTAGCCGCGGTGTGAGGTGAGCGTCGCGGCGGCGGTGCGCAGGAGCGCGCGCTCGGCCGCGGCCGCGTCCATCGCGCCACCCGTCACCTGACGGCTGGCGGCGTGGATGAGGTCGATGACGGCGCCCAGCAGCCACTCGGCCGGGAGCTCGGGATCGAACGCCCCGTCGCGCTGGCCGCGGCGGATCAGAGCGCGCACGGGCGCCAGCGCCGGGGCAAGGCGGGCCCGCAATTCCGCGCGCTCGAGGCGCTGGTTGACGATGACCAGCCCGCGGTAGCGGCCGATGACCTGCCACGCGGCCAGCAGGACGCGCTCCATTGCCTCGCCCGGGGTCCCCGCCGCCGGCGCGCCGCCTCGAGCGCCGCCGTCACCTCGCCGATCGACTGGTCAGTCAGCGCGTCCATGAGCGCGTCGCGGCTGTGGAAGTGGTGATAGAGGGTCGCGCGCGACACGCCGGCCGCCGCCGCCACGCGCTCCATGCTCGCCCCCGGATCGCCGGCGATGAGCTCGGTCGTCGCCTCCAGGATCCGCCGCACGTTGCGCCGCGCGTCGGCGCGCGGCGGCCGCTCACCTAAGTTTGACATCGCTGTCAAGATTAGACGTAGCGTGTTTGACCACGGGCAACTCGTCTATCTCCAGATTCCGGCGACGGACATCACCACCTCCGCCCGCTTCTACGAGCGCGTCTTCGGCTGGCAGGTGGATCCGCCGGAGTCAGGCTTCGAGGCGCCGGGGCTCATCGGACAGTGGATCACGGACCGCGCCGCCTCCCCCGACGCCGGGCCCGTGATGTGGATCCACGTCGACGACGTGGCCCAGACGCTCTCCGGGGCCGAGGGCGCGGGCGCCGTCGTGCGCCAGGAGCCGACGCCGGACGGGCCTCGCACGCTGGCCTCGTTCAGCGATCCCGCCGGCAACCTGGTGGGCATCGCCTCGCACGGCCACCGCGCGGACGGCGATCGCGCGCACGGCGATCGCGCGGAGAACCGCACCATGCCATCGTGCACGATCATCCCTGAGCTCGTCTATGACGACGTGACCGAGGCGAGCCGCTGGCTCTGTGATGTGTTCGGCCTCGCCGAGCGCTGGCACGCGGGGGATCACCGCGCCCAGCTCTCGTTAGGCGACGGCACGATCGCGATCACCGAGCCGCGCACCTCCGAGGCGCTGACCGGGCACGTGTCGCTGGTGATCCGCGTCGACGACGCCGACACCCACTGCCGCCGGGCGCGCGAGCACGGCGCGACGATCGTCGCCGAGCCCCGGGACCACGCCTACGGCGAGCGGCAGTACACCGCCGAGGACCTCGGCGGGCACCACTGGTGCTTCTCGGAGTCGATCGCCGACGTGGCGCCCGAGGACTGGGGCGGCACCTCGGGCCCGGCGCTCCACGCGCGAGCCGCGCCCGCGTCGGGTGCCCGCATCTCGGTGATGCTCATCGTGCCCGACGCCGAGGCAGCCGTGGCCTGGTACCGCGAGGCGCTGGGGGCCGAGGTGCGGTGGGATCTGGGCGGCGTTGCCGGGCTGGAGGTGAGCGGAGCGCCGTTCTTCCTTCACGAGGCCAACCCGGACAACCCGACCGAGGACAGCCCGGACCGCATCGGTCACACGAGCGTGCGCGTCGAGCTCTTCGCGGACGATCCCGACGGGTTCGTCGAGCGCGCCGTGGCCGCGGGCGCGCGGCCCGGCTCGCCCGTCACCGCGCACGAGCTGCCATGGGGTACCCACCGCCAGGGCGGCTTCCAGGACCCGTTCGGCCACCGGTGGTCAGTCGGGGACACCTCGCCGCTGCGCGCCGGCACCCGCTGAGCACCCTCACGACGACGCCGCACTACCGTTGCCGGCTGTCACGATGTGGCGCGTGACGGGTAAGCATCACGGGATGAGCGAGATCGGAGACCGCACCGGCTCGGCGCTCGGCGATCACTACGGGCCGCCGACCGAAGAGCACCGCCTGATCCCCGAGATCACCTATGACGAGCACCTGTACCCGGCGCGACCGCGCCGCCTGCGGCCGTCGGCGCGCCGGGTGCTGCGCGACATCATCCGTTCCGGCCTCTCGGGCGCCACCGACGGGACCAACGAGTCCTACGTGAAGTGGCTGGTGGAGCAGTCGATGCTGCACGACGCCCAGCTGCTGGCCACCCAGCTCTCGGGCCAGGGGAGCATGTGGCAGAACCCGTTCGCCCACCCCGATCCGCGGGCCGCGGTCGAGCGCGCGGCGGTGTGGTTCACGGCCTACCCGCTGTCGTTCATCACGCGCAGCGGCGACTCGTTCCTTTCGGGGCTGGCCGACCAGGAGCTGTGGCGAGCGTTTCAGGAGATCGGCATCGACGCCGTCCACACCGGGCCGGTGAAGCTGGCGGGCGGCATCAACGGCTGGAGCCCTACCGGGTCGGTGGACGGCCACTTCGACCGGATCAGCATGCAGGTCGACCCCATGTTCGGGACCGAGGATCAGTTCCGCGCGCTGTGCGCCGTCGCGGGCGAGCACGACGGCACCGTGATCGACGACATCGTCCCGGGCCACACCGGCAAGGGAGCCGACTTCCGCCTTGCCGAGATGGGCTACCAGGACTTTCCCGGGATCTACCACATGGTGTCCATCGACCCCAAGGACTGGCACTTGCTGCCCCAGGTCGCCGACGGGCGCGACTACGCCAATCTCGACACCGAGTCCGAGGCCAAGCTCCAGGCCGCCGGCTACATCATCGGCAAACTGCAGCGGGTCATCTTCTACGAGCCCGGGGTCAAGGAGACCAACTGGTCAGCGACGCGGGTGGTCACGGGCGTCGACGGCGTCGAGCGCCGCTGGGTGTACCTGCACTACTTCAAGGCGGGCCAGCCCTCGATCAACTGGCTTGACCCGTCCTTCGCCGGGATGCGCCTGGTCATCGGTGACGCCCTGCACTCGCTCGCCGATCTGGGCTCTGGCGCGCTGCGACTCGACGCCAACGGCTTCCTCGGCGTGGAGAAGAGCAACGAGGATCGGCCGGCGTGGTCGGAGGGTCACCCGCTGTCGGAGGCGGCCAACCAGCTCATCTCCAGCATGGTCCGCAAGATGGGGGGCTTCTCCTTCCAGGAGCTCAACCTCACGATGGACGACATCAAGACGATGGGAGAATCCGGCGCCGACCTCTCCTACGACTTCGTCAATCGCCCGGCCTACCACCACGCCCTGGCCATGGGCGACACCGAGTTCCTCAGGCTGACGATGAACCAGGCCCTGGCCCTCGGGATCGACTCGGCCTCGCTGGTGCACGCCCTGCAGAACCACGACGAGCTCACCCACGAGCTCGTGCACTTCGCCACCCGCCATCGCGAGGATGTCTTCACCTACGGCGGACAGGAGGTCATCGGCGGCGAGCTGGCCGTCCGGGTCCGCGGTGAGCTCACGTCCGCTCTCACCGGACCCGGCATCGCCTACAACCGGCCCTTCACCACCAACGGCATCGCCTGTACGACCGCCTCGGCGATCAGCGCGATCCTCGGCATCCCGGAGCCGGACGCCATGTCCGACGAGGACGTCGAACGGGTCAAGCGCATCCACCTGCTGCTGGCGATGTACAACGCCTTCCAGCCCGGCGTGTTCGCCCTCTCCGGCTGGGACCTGATGGGGATGCTGACCACCGACCCCACCCAGGTGGCCGACCTCATCGCCGACGGCGACACCCGCTGGCTCAACCGCGGCGCGCACGATCTCATGGGCACCAACCCCAAGGCGCAGCGCTCCGAGGGCGGCCTGCCGCGCGCCCGGAGCCTGTACGGCACGCTGCCCGATCAGCTCAACGACCGCTCGTCGTTCGCGCGCCGCCTGCGGCGCATCATCCGGATCCGCCGCCGCTACCGCATCCCCATGGCCACCCAGATCGACGTCCCGGGGGTCTCGCACCGCTCGCTGCTGGTGATGGTGCACCGCCTGGAGAACGCCAACCTCCAGGTCACGGTGCTCAACTTCGGCCCCGAGACGGTGGTCGGCACCATCCGCTCCGAGCATCTCCCCCCGACGGCCAAGGTCATCGACCTGTTCCGCGCCCAGCAGATCGCCGTCGTGGATGACCTGTGCAGCTTCAGCCTCGAGCTCGACGCCTATCAGGGCGTTCCGCTGCTGCTGCCCCTTCCGGCCGAGCCGCCGGCGGTGGCTCAGCCGCCCTCGCTGCGCATCTGACGTTCGCGCGACGGGACCGGTGGCTTCGAGCCCACCAGAGGTATAGGCTGCCGATGCGACCGCTTACCAGGAGGCGATCGAAGGGAGGGAGGAGAGTCGGGAATCTCGGCCGCGTCATGCCGCACAGCGCGAGAGCGCGAGCTCGTGAGGCCTCACCGGGGAGGAGCCGCTGAGGAGCTCTGCGCTTCGACGCTGGATCAGATCGAACCGCAAGAGGAGTTGCATGATGTCGATACGTCGTGTCGCCCTGCCGCTGGCGCTCGCCGGCGTTCTGGGGGCCGTCTGCGTGTTGGTGCTCGCCCAATCGCCCGCCAGCGCGCGCAGACCATTGAGCTACGGCCGGCTCAACAAGATCCAGAGACGGATCATCTCCGAGACCCTCGCCACCGCGCTCAATCCGGCGTCCGCCGGCCAGGGGCGCCGCCCTCGCATCGCCGGTCCCGGCCACGGTGACCCGGACCTGGGCGCCGGGCCCGACGGCGCGCCGTTCACGCCCCCGTCGTCCTTCCGCTCGCCGCAGGGCGGGGCCTCCGGCATCGCCACCTACTTCCCCTCTGACCAGGGTCAGTGCTCGACGCGTCTGGGCTCCAACGTGAAGGTCAACCAGAACTGCCTCAACGTCACGGACCCCGGCCTCCAGGGTCGCGGCCAGGCCAACAACGAGCCGTCGATCAGCCAGGATCCGATGAACCCGAGCAACATCGTCGCCAGCGACAACAACTACATCCGCGGCGACGGTACGTGCGGCGCTCACTTCTCGACCGACGATGGCCGTACCTGGGCCGATTCGACCGTCCCCAACAGCTTCACCACCGGTCCGGCGGGATTTGCCCGCCAGTACTGGCAGGCCGGCGGCGACACGTCGGTGGCCTGGGACACCCACGGCAACGCGTACATGAGCTGCCAGCTGTTCAACCGCGGGACCGCCGCCTCGCCCAACCCCGATGACTCCAGCGCGTTCACCATCTTCCGCTCCACCCAGAACAATGGTGCATCCTGGAACTTCCCGGGCCGTTACACCACGGTGCTGTTCGATCCCAACGGGACAAGTGGCGCGCTGGAGGACAAGGCACTGATGACGGTTGACGACAACCTGCGCAGCGCCTTCCGCGATCGGATCTACGTCACGTGGACCGAGTTCGCCTCCGATGGCACCGCCTACATCTATGAGGTGCACTCAAACGACTACGGCGAGACCTTCTCCAACCGGGTCCTCGTGAGCAAAGACAGTCCGCTGTGCACGAACACGTTCGGCGCCGGAACGAGCCAGGGGAAGTGCAACGAGAACCAGTTCTCTGACCCGTTCGTCGGCCCCGACGGCGCCCTGTATGTCGCCTATAACAACTTCAACGACCAGGCGACCAGCGGGACCAACAACAACTACCAGGTGCTGCTGTCCAAGTCGACGGATGGCGGCCAGACGTTCACGTCGCCGGTGAAGGTCTCCGACTACTACGACCTTCCTGACTGTGACACCTACCAGGGCACCGGCGCCGATCCAGGTCGCGCGTGCGTGCCGGAGAAGGGACCGTCGACCATCTCGGACTTCCGGGCCACGAACTACCCCTCGGGCCAGGTCGATCCCCACAACGCCAACAAGGTCACCGTTGCCTTCGGGTCCTACATCAACCCGGACTCCAACGAGGGCAACGGCTGCACGCCCACGGGCTTCTCGGCTGCCGGGAACCCGATGTATGACGGCGTCAAGACCGCCGGTGGCTGCGCGAACAAGATCATGTTGGGCGTGTCCAAGGACGGCGGCTCGACGTTCGCGACGTCCAGCGACCCGCGCCGGGGGCTGGTGGTCCCCCAGTCGCGCGGCCAGGCCAAGACCGACCAGTTCTGGCAGTGGAGCGCCTTCACCCGTGACGGCCAGCTCGCCGTGGACTACTACGACCGCCAGTACGGCCAGGACGAGACCAACGGCTCCTCGGACTTCAGCCTGTCCGGGAGCTGGGATCTGGCTCACTTCGGGCAGGTGCGCGTCAGCAGCAGCTCGATGCCGGCCCCGACTCAGTTCGAGGGCCCGGCGGGTGGCCAGTTCTACGGCGACTACGTCGGCCTGGCCGCCATCGACAAGGCACATCCCATCTGGTCTGACACACGTTCGCAGGACGTGTTCGTGTGTCCCGGCACCGCGGTGCCCGGCACGCCGCCGACCCTGTGCGGCGGCACCGAGCCCAATGGGCAGACCGCCAACGACGAGGACACGTTCTCCGCGAAGGTGGACGTGCCCTCAGCCGGCGGCGGTCACTGAGCAGGCACGCGACGGTGGGCCCGGGCGTATGTGCCCGGGCCCACCGCCGTCCGGTACTGTTGTCAGCTGAAGAGGTGATGTCCATGCAGAAGCCGCTGGCCGTATCCCCCCGCCGCGCGGCGCTCCTGGTAGGAACGCTCGCCCTCCTGATCTGCGGAGTGCTGGTCCTCAGCAACGCCTCCGGCGCCGGCGCCAGACCGGTCGCCCACCTGGCGCTGGTCAAGAGCAACCCCGTGACCGTCGCCGGCCGCGGGTTCCGGCCCCGCGTGCGGGTCAACCTGATGCTGGTCGACCGGGGCACGCTGACGCGCCGGCCGCTGGCCAACCGCAACGGCACGTTCACGGTCAGCTTCGGCACAACCCTGGACCGGTGCAGCGGATGGTCGGTGACCGCAACCCAGACCGGCCGGGCCTTGGTGATCCTGCGCAGCCCGGCCAAGCCGGAGTGCGCGCCGCTGAGAGCGCCCTAGGACGACAACGTCGCGGGCCCGGACCGTCAGGCGTTGGCGCGGGCCCGACCGTCAGCCGCAGAAGCCGGCGAGATCCTCGGTCACCGCGACCACGCCGAGTAGCCGGCCGTCGGCGTCGACGACCGGGACGCGCAGCGCGCCGGTCGCGATCGCCACCTCGTGCCCGGTGCGGGCGGCGGGCGTCGGGCGCGATCGTGGGTCCCGGTCGCGCGATGTCGGCGGCCGGACGGGCGGCGTCGGCGGGATCGGCCACGTCCGCGCGCGTGAGCGAGCCCCGGTAGCGGCCGTCGTCGGCCAGGAATGCCATCTTGCGGTGAGAGCTCTCGGCAAACCAGCGCTGGACGTCCTCGATCGTGGCCCCGCCGGGCAGCGCCTCAAAGCGGCTGTGCAGCACGTCCCTGCAGTCCTTCCCGGCGGCGGTGTCGAGCGGCGTGCGCGGCATGGCTCCGGCGCCCAGTCTACGGACAGCGCTGATGGCGCCGGCGCTTCTGTCCGGCCACGCACCCCCTGGGAATCGTCCTGGGTATGAGCTTGAGGCCGAGCCTGCGCAGCGCGCTGGCGCTCAATGGGGGCGGGAGCCCGCCGCCCGAGGCGATCGACGGTGCGGGCAGCACGTTGCGGTGGCCGGCGAACGGAAGCGCGCTTTCGACCAGGAAGCCCTGCGCGGTGACGTTCTCGCTCCCGGCGGCCGCGTTGCCGAGCTGCGAGGTCATCGTCATCTCCACGATGGAGGCACTCGCGGCGTGGTTCTCCACCGCCGTGCGGCGGGGCGCCGCGGCGAAGATGAAGTGATTGCCCCCGCCGGTGCCGCCGGCAGACCCCAGCGCCCACTTGACCTGACCCTCGAGCGGGTTGTCCACGAACCGTGCCGCGCAGCCCCCGGTCGACGAGCCGCTCAGCGACTGATCCCACAGGTCCGCGTAGCCGGGCCATTGGATCGACAGCGCGTGGGCGAAGGGCGTGCCGTCCTGCAGCTCGGCGAGCCGGTCCCCGACGCCGGGACGCCCTCGCCACGTGCAGCTGCGAGATACCCCGGGCAATGGGTCGCTCAGGTTGGCCGTGAAGGTGCCCAGCGTGGCGGTGGGCGTGAGCTGGAGGGTCCCGTCGCCCGAGGACAGCGCCTGGCTGGTCGTCCGGTAGTAGGCCGAGACAATCGCCGTCGACTGCCAGCGCTCCCCGGTGGGCTGACTGGCGGAGTACTCCTGGGCCAGCTCGACGTTGATGAACACCCTCCGCGCGTGCGCCGCGGCGGGCACGGCGAGGAGCAGGCCCACGGCGACGAGCGCCGCCCAGCCGCGCCGTCCCCCGCCTGCTGTCAGTGACGGCCTCCACGTCGCGAATCTAGCCGAGGGGGCCAGGCCCCGGCAATAGGCCGATGTCCACCTACGCACAATTCGGCTGGATCGCGCTCGCGGCGGACCGATGAGTTCCGGGCGGCACGTCAGTCTGTAGGCCATGACCCGAACCACAGCACACATCTCCATCTCCCTGGACGGCTTCATAGCGGGGCCGGACCAGGACCGCAGCAACCCCCTCGGCGTCGGCGGGCTCAAGCTCCACACCTGGCATCTCGGCGATGACCTGACCGAGGCCGACGCCGCCCTGACCGCCGAGCTGTTGCGGCCCCGCGGAGCGTTCGTGATGGGCCGCAACATGTACGGGCCGATCCGGGGCGAATGGGACGAGGACTGGCGCGGTTGGTGGGGCGAGGAGCCGCCCTACCACGCCCCCGTGTTCGTCCTCACCCACCACCCCCACGACCCGATCGAGATGGCGGGCGGGACGACGTTTCACTTCGTCACCGAGGGCTTTGATGCGGCGTACGCGCAGGCACGGGCGGTTGCCGGCGACCGCGAGGTCTCGATCGCCGGCGGCGCGTCGACGGTCCGCCAGGCGCTGACGGCCGGCGTCCTCGACGAGCTCGTCCTGGACATCGCGCCCGTTGTCCTGGGGAGCGGGGAGTCCCCGTTCCACGGCGTCCCGAACCTGCAGCTCGAGCCGGTGGAGGTGATCCACTCCCCGCACGCCACGCACGTGCGCTACCGCGTGGGGCGCTGACGGCTGCCCGCCGACCGGGCCAGGACACCCTGTCCGCGCCGGCCGAGGGCTCAGTGGTCGGGCGGGGTGAACTGGCTGGCGGTGAACACGGCTCCCTGTGGATCGCGGATCAACGCGGTCCGCGTCCATTGGGAGTCCTCGGTGGACACCACCTCGGCGCCGAGGCGCTGGGCCTGCGCCGCTGCCGCGTCGCGATCGGCCACCGAGAAGCTCACGTGCCAGTGCGGGGAGAGGGTGGGCTCGACCGGGGCCACCCAGGCGATCGCGTCCTCGAAGCCCGACGGGGGCGCGACCCCCGCCTGGCGCTCGCGGATGGTCGGGTCGACGGTGGCCTCGAGGTGGTCGCCGTAGCCCGGGCGCCGAATCATCGTCGCGAAGCCGAGATCCTCGACCGACCAGCCGAACACGCCGGCGTAGAAGGCGATCGAGTCGGGGTGGTCGGTGTGCAGGTCGCTGAAGTTCCACGACCCTGGCTCGTTGACGACCTGGGCTCCGGCATGGTCGCCGGCCTGCCACAGGCGGAAGACGACGCCCGCCGGATCCCGCAGGCTCGCCGCCCGGCCGAAGGGGCCCACGTCACCGGGGTCGTCGGTGATCTCGCCCCCGGCCGCGGCGATCCGTGCCGCGGCGGCCCCCGCATCGTCGACCGCGATGTAGGTGTTCCATGCCGGCGGGCCGTCCTCCGCCTGGCCGATGCCGGCGGCGTCGCGGCCGTCCAGGGCGGCGATGGCATAGACCGGCGCGCCCGGAGGCGAGACGGTGGTGAAGGTCCAGCCGAACAGTCCCCCATAGAACTCCTGCCCGGCCTGCGGATCACGCTGCTCGGTGTCCACCCAGCTGGGGACACCCTCGGGATAGGTGCGTCGAAGGGTCGTCATGGCGACAACCGTCGCACCGATTGCGGTCAGGATCAGGCCGCGGATATCGTGGAGAGCGATGACCGCCCTGCACGTGTTCGACATGGACGGGACGCTGCTGCGCGGGACGACGGCGGCAATCGAGATCTCCCGGCGAGTCGGGCGTCTCGAGCCACTGGGCGAGCTCGAGCGCGGCTTTGCCGCCGAGGAGATCTCGGCCGCGGACTTCGCCCTGGAGACCCACGCGTTGTGGAAGGACCTCACCGCGGAGCTGGTCGCCGAGGTCGTCGCGGACGCGCCGTGGATCGACGGCATCGACCCGGCCGGGATCCTCAGTCCGGCCGACAAGGTCCGCCTCACCGAGGCCTATGCCCATGGCCGGGCGCTGCTCGACGCCGGCCCGGGCGACGAGCCGGGCGCCGCACGATGAGCCCCGACCGGGCCGTCACGGGCCCGTTTGTCGGCGTGAGCGCGATCGTGACGCGCGATGGGGCGGTGCTCCTCGGCCGCCGGCGCGGCGCGCACGGCGCCGGAACCTTCGCGTTCCCCGGCGGCAAGCCCGACGCCGGCGAGCACCCGTCCGACACCGTTCGCCGCGAGTTGCTCGAGGAAACGGGGCTCATCGCCCGGTCGGTCGAGCCGGTGGCGTGGACCAGTGACGTGTTCCCCGACGGCAACCTGCATTTCGTGACGCTCCATCACGTTGTCGACACTGACGGAGAGCCCGAAGTGCGTGAGCCTGACAAGGTCGAGGCCTGGGGTTGGTATGCCTGGAACGCGTTGCCGGAGCCGCTGTTCGCGCCCGCAGCCTCGCTCATCGCCAGTGGATGGCGGCCCGCCACGGTGTCACCGAGGTGACCGAGGCCGTTGACGCCCTGGTCCAACACGCCGGGTTGAACTAGCAGGACCTCGGCCTGATCAGCTCGTGGGCGTGGCGAGCGATGGATTTCGGTTGCGGCTCGTGTCTACATCAGTAAACGAGCCACAGAGGAGCAACCATCATGTCCACACTTGACGGCAAGCAAGCAATCGTGGTCGGTGCCAGCCGCGGCCTCGGCCGCGGGGTCGCGCACGGCCTGAGCGCCGCGGGCGCCTCGGTTCTGGCGATCGCGCGGGGAACGGCAGAGCTCGACGAGCTCCAGGATGCCGACCCCTCCATCGAGGTCCTCGCCGGCGACGCTACGGACCCGGAGCTGGCGGCGCGCGCCATCGCCTCTCATGACCCCGACATCCTCGCCGTGGTCGCGGGCGCCAGCCCGCCGCTGCATCCGATCCAGCACCAGACCTGGGAGACCTTCTCGCAGAACTGGCAGGTCGACGTGCACCTCACGTTCAACTGGCTGCAGGAGGCGCTGCGCAAGCCGCTGCGCCCGGGCAGCCGCGTGCTCCTGATGAGCAGCGGTGCCGCGGTCGCCGGCTCCCCGCTGAGCGGAGGCTACGCGGGCGCCAAGGCCACGATCCGCTTCATGGCCGGGTATGCCGACGACGAGGCGCGGCGCGACGGGCTCGGTATCCGCGTGCTGACCGTGCTGCCGAAGCTCACGCCGGCGACCGCACTGGGCCTCGCCGCGGTCCGCGGCTACGCCGAGCGCGCCGGGGTCAGCGAGGAGCAGTACGCCTCGCGCTTCGGTGCGCCGGTGACCCCGGAGCTGGCCGGCGGCGCGTTCCTTCAGCTCGCCGCCGGCGAGCTGTCCGACGACGTCGCCTACCTGCTGACCGGGGACGCGGGGCTCACCGCGGTGCCGGCGCGAGGGTGATCTCGTCGCGTACGCGGAGGATCGCCTCGATCGACCGGTCGACGTCATCGCTGCTGGTGGCCTGGCTCGACACAGAGATGCGCATCGCGCGCATGCCCCGCCATGTCGTGCCGCTCAGCCAGCACGTGCCGTCGCTCTGCACCGCCTCGATGACCGCATCGGTATGGGCGTCGTGCGCTCCGGCCTCGTCGAGGAATCGGACCAGCACCTGGTTGAGCACGACGTCGTTGAGCACCTCGACGCGCGGGACCTCGCTCAGCGCGTCCGCGAAGCGGCGCGCATGGGCGCAGCAGCGATCGATGAGGTCGGCGATCCCGGAGCGGCCCAGCGAGCGGATCGCGGCGTAGACGGGAAATGCGCGGGCACGGCGCGAGAACTCCGGGTTCCACTCCAGCGCGTCCCGGGGACCGCCGGGCTCGGCATGGATGAGATAGCTGGCACGCACGCCCATCGCCGCCTGCTGCGCCTCGGGATGGGCGCAGAAGGCGATCCCGCTGTCATAGGGGACGTTGAGCCACTTGTGGGCATCGACGGCCCATGAGTCCGCGCGCTCGGAGCCGGCGACGAGGTGGCGGCGCGCCGGGCTGGCCGCCGCCCACAGGCCGAACGCGCCGTCGATGTGCAGCCACGCCCCTGCCTCCTGCGTGATGTCGGCGATCTCGTCCAGCGGATCGAACGCGCCCGTGTTGACGTTGCCCGCCTGAGCGCACACGATCGTCGGTCCGTCGCCGCCCGCGATCGCCTCGCGCAGCGCATCGGGGAGCATCCGGCCCTGCCTGTCGGCATCGATCGACGTCACGCACCCGGTGCCGAACCCGAGAAGCCGGAGCGCTCGGTCGACCGTGACGTGGCGCTCGGCGCCCGCCAGCACGCGGACCGCGGGAGCGCCGATCAGACCCTGCTCGCCCACGTCCCAGCCCGCGCGGGCGAACACGCTGTGGCGGGCGGCGGCCAGCGCGGTGACGTGCGCCATCTGGCATCCCGTGACCAGGCCGAAGCCCACGCCGGCCGGCAGTCCGAGCAGCTCGGCCAGCCACGCTCCGGCCACCTCCTCGACTACCGCCGACGAGGGACAGCAGACGAACAGCCCCGCGTTCTGGTCCCACGTGGAGGTCAGCCAGTCGGCCGCGAGCGCGGCCGGCTCGGTCCCGCCGATGACGAAGCCGAAGTACCGCCCGCCCGGGCTCGCGACCAGGCCGGGCTCCACCCCGGCGGCCAGGTCCGCGATGACCTGATCGGAATCGGCGGGCGTCTCGGGCAGCGGCCCCCCCAGCCGCGAGCGCAACTCCTCGACGTCAACCAGCCAGCCCGCGGGGCGCTCGGGCAGCGCCTCGAGATAGTCCGCGGCCAGTCCGGCGGTCTGGTCCAGCAGCGCGCGGATCGTCATGGCGGGCAGGCCAGGTCACGCGACAACACGGATCGCAGCCTACACGCCGCTGCACGTGGGCTCCGGGGATCCGGGGTCTGAGCCTCGGGGGCTCCGAGTCATCGTGTGGTGAAGGTGAGCAGGGCAGCGCCGGCCGCGGGCACGCTGACGCGGTAGGCGCCGCCACGGGGCGCCACGGGATCGTTCACCGGCGCGGGCAGACGGCCGGTCGTGATAACGGCGCCGAAGCTGCGGCCGCCCAGGGTGATGCCGTTCCTCGCCGACGCACTCGACGCCGCGAGCCGCTCCAGCTCGGCGGGCCGGGTGCCGAGGACGCCCCTCGGCGCGCGCACCAGCACGGCGGCGCCGTCGGTCCGGCTGTCGTTGACCAGCAGCACGTGGCGCACGGATCCGGGGCCCGCCGTCGCCCATCCATGGAGCGTCGGCGGGCCGCTGAGCGACACGTGGAGAAGCCGGGAGCCGGCGGGCGCCGCGTGGGCGAAGAGCAGGGCGCCGTAGTAGATGGGGTGGACGGTGCCGGTCCACCCATGCGCGGAATCGGCGAAGTCAAAGAGCCCGTTGGAGAGTCCGGCGAAGCTGTGGAGGTTGACGCCGTCGACGCCGTCCTGGGCGACGCTGAACAGCGCGGCCGCGACCCACAGCGCGGACGCCATCGTGTCGCTCACGCCCGGGCGGCCGTTGCACGTGACCGAGCCCATCTCGTCGACCCGGAACGTGGCCCCGTTGGCGTGGGCGAGACCGACGTACGGGACAAGCGTGTTCAGCAGATCGTGCAGCGCGTAGCCGCTGAGCAGGTGCGGGACCGACGGATAGGCGGCCGACGCGGGGTTGGTGACGCAGTTGTTGAGCCCGTACCCATGCGAGGCGAGCATCCGCACGCGCGAGTGCGGTGACACGAAGCGCCGATAGGCGGCGAACCACGATGCCTGCTGAGTGTCCGGGCCGGCGATCGCCACGCGCGGCAGGACGTCGAGGATCCGCGCGTAGTCTCTGACGAATGCCGCCGGGCCCCAGCTCCCGCCGCGGGAGAAGACGGCCGTCCCAATGTCGGAGTACCAGGGGAAGAGCGTCCCGCCCCGCAGCCGATACCAGGGCATACTCGGGTACAGCGGCGGCTCGTTGCCGATGTCCAGCGCGCTGATGTAACGCGGCCCGATCCCGCTGAGAAGCGCGTCGGCCTCCGTCTGCGCCAGCCGAGGACTGTCGGCTTCCAGGTTGACGCCCACCACCAGTTGTGCGTCGACCGCGCGAGCGAGCGCCTGCATCGATTGCGCCCACGCGGGGGTGAGTGTGTACGTGATGCCCCGCGGCGCCCGCATCCCCGGGACCGGCCACCATGAATGGTCCGTGCTAAGCCCGCCGATCCGGATCACCGGCCGGCCGGCCGGGGCCAGGTTGCGGATCAACTGCACCAGGACGGGATTGGGCGGTGCCGTTGCGGGACCCACCCAGTCCTGGATCCCGCTGTACTCGAGCGCCAGCCCGAGGAACCCCGGCGTGATCGGCCGGGTGATCGAACGCGCCGCGACCGACATGCTCACGGGGTCCTCCTGGGCGGCGGCCACGCCGGGGAGGCCGAGGGCGGCACATGCGGCAATCACCCACCAGCGCCCAAGAGCTCTGCGCACGCGCGGCATTGTCGCCGATGGGTCAGTTTCCGGCGCGGGTGGTGTCTGGACGGGTGACAGAACCACCCCGACCGAAAGGGACATTGCCATGACCACCCAAGAGACCGTCGCCCGCTACTACGATGCCTGGCAGCACAGTCACGGAGACCTGAGCGACGTACCGCTCGCCGACGACTTCCAGTTCACGGGTCCGGTCGCGAGCTTCGACACCGCGGAGGGCTATCGAGCGATGGCGCGCGAGGCCGGCCAGACGATCACGAGCTTCACCGTCCGGCGCCAGTTCGTCGACGGAGACCAGGTCTGCTCGATCATCGACTGGGAGATGGCGATCCCGGGAGTCGGCCGGATGACGTCGGCCGAGCTGCTTGAGGTGCAGGACGGGGTGATCGTCCGCGGTGAGCTGATCTACGACGCCGAGGCGCTGCGGCGGGCCATGGCGCAGGCGGCCGGATGACGGGGACGCCGCTCCTGGACCGGGCGCGCGCCGGCGAGGAGACGGCGTTCGCGGAGCTGACCGAGCCGTTTCGCCCCGAGCTCCAGCTGCATTGCTACCGGATCGCGGGATCGCTGCAGGACGCCGAGGACCTCGTCCAGGAGACGCTGCTGGCGGCCTGGCGCGGCCTGGGGGAGTTCGAGGGCCGCGCGTCGTTGCGCTCGTGGCTGTACCGGATCGCCACCAACCGGTGCCTGAACCACCTGCGCGGCCGCGGACGCCGCGTCCGGGAGCTGCCCGAGCCCCCCGAGCCGCCCGGCCCGCCACCGGAGCCGACGCGCATGACTGATCCGGTCTGGCTGCAGCCGTACCCCGATGTGCTGCTCGAGGAGTTGCCCGATCACGGGCCGGATCCGGGTGCGCGGTATGCCTCGCGTGAGGCGGTCGGCCTCGCGTTCCTCGTCGCGCTCCAGCGGTTGCGGCCCCGCCAGCGAGCCGTGCTCGTCCTGCGCGACGTGCTGGCCTTCCGCGCCGCCGAGGTCGCCGAGATGCTCGGCGTGACCGAGGTCTCGGTCAACCGCTCACTTCAGCGCGCCCGCCAGACGGTGGACCGAACCGCGCGCCCGGGGGAGCTCGACGACGCACCGCTGCCTCACTCGCGTGAGGAGCGCGACCTGGCGGCTCGCTTTGCCACCGCGTTTGAGTCAGGAGACGTGCCCGGCGTCATCGCGCTGCTGACCCAGGACGCGCTGTTGACGATGCCGCCCGCCCCGCTCGAGTATCAGGGCCCGGACGCGATCGGCCGCTTCCTCTCGACGGTGCCCGGCGCCGGAGCGCTCGACCGCTTCCGGCTTGTCCCGACGCGCGCGAACCTCCAGCCCGCGTTCGCCTGCTACCTGCAGGACCCCCACGCGCCGATCCTCCGTGCCTACGGGCTGATGGTGCTCACGCTGCGCGGAGACCGGGTGTCGGCGATCGCCGGGTTTGCCGACACCAGCGTGTTCGCCGCCTTCGGCCTGCCGCGCACGCTTCACGAGTAGCGGCGCGGCGGCCGGTATGGTGCGGCACAGGACGTGAAGCTCTCCCTGGTCGAATTCCCCGCCGATGACCCCGAGCGCGCGCTGCGCTTCTGGTCAGGCGTGCTCGCGACCGAGCTCGACGATCGGTCCGAGGCCGAGGGCAGTGGCTGGCAGACCCATTCAGAGGGGCCGGCCATCGGGGTCCATCGCCGCGGGACCGGTCCGGGCGACACGGTGTCGCTGCCCTACTTCGCGGTCGCCGACCTCGACGCGGCGCTTGAGCGCGTCGTGGAGCTCGGCGGCACGGTGATCCATCCCGGCGCGCAGTGGGCGATCTGCCGCGACTCAGAGGGCAGCCCGTTCGCGCTCGCGCGCAACGAGGACGCGGAGGCGTAGCCCCACGCTCGGGGCGGCGGGCCTAGCCGCTCGCCCGGGGCGGCCGTCCCCTTAACGAGCGACGGCCCGCACGATGGCGGGCCGTCGACAGTCACAGCGGGGTCCGGACTAGATCGTCTGAACGTTCGCGGCGGCCGGGCCCTTGGGGCCCTGCTCGGCGTCATAGGACACCTTGGCGCCCTCGGCGAGCGACTTGAAGCCGCTTCCGGCAATCGCAGAGTGGTGGACGAACAGGTCCTTGCCGGGGTCATCGGGGGTGATGAATCCGAAGCCCTTCTCGTCGCTGAACCACTTCACGGTTCCAGTTGCCATGCATTCCCTCCCGGGAGTTCGTGTGCTGCGAAACGCGGGAGGTGCTCAACGCAACTACTACGAACGCGCACTTCTTTGCCGGCTGTGCTGCCGACCCTGGCGCGGATTGTAGCCCCGTCACATCGGTTTAGGTTTTCAAGACGTGATCAGCGCGACTTCTTGCCGCCCTTGCGGCCCGCCGCCTGCTTCTGAGCGCGGTTGCCACCGCTGCCGGGACCACTGCTGCGGCGGCTCTGGCTGCTCCCACCGCTGTGGGAGTTCTCGCCCCCCTTCTTGGAGGCGTCGGGGGTGTTGGCGATCGCCGCGGCCCGCGACTTGCTCATGCCCTGTTTGCGCAATCCCTCGTACTGCTTGTCGTCCTTCACGCTCGGTCCGTGATCCTTGGCCATCGCGATCCCTCCGCAGTTGCTTGACCCATTGATCGCCGGATACCCCGCGCCCGCGCCGTTACACACGGCCGCGCGGTAGCCGGTTGACAGGCACGCCGGACTCCGCGAGGCTGCCCGCCTGAAGTTCTGTTGGTCTTGATGCACATCGCAGCGAGAGGGGGGGAATAAATGCAGCCGACCCACCGGGAATCAGCCCATCCTGCCGCACCCCGTGACGAGCCTCATGACGAGACCCCGGAGCTGCCGGATCCCGAGTTCTGGATCGAGCAGGACTCCGGGCAGTCGGGCACGGTCCGGCTCGGGCTGATCGGAGAGCTCGACATCGCCGGCGCCGACCAGCTGCACGATCGCTTGCAAGCGCTCGCCGAGCAGCGCCATCCGGTCCATCTGGACCTCCACCGCCTCCAGTTCATCGACAGCTCCGGGCTGAGAGAGCTCGTGCGCGCGGTCACCGACGCGCGCCGCGACGGCTGGGACCTGGAGCTCGACCCCGCGCTGTCACCTCAGGTGCGCCAGATCATCGACCTGCTCGAGCTCAGGAGCCTTTTCTGGCCTGAGCCCTAGCTCGGGCGGGCCGAGCCGGCCGCCCGCAGCAGCGGCCCGGCATGCCCGGCCGCCGGATCAGCGGTGGTGGGTGATCTTTCCCACTGCGTTGGCGAACGAGCCGGTGCTCAGGCCCCAGGACGGATCGGCCCACGAGAACGGCGCGATCTCGGAGAGCCGCAGCTTGGCCAGTCCGATCAGCGCGTTGTAGGCGTAGCCCTTGACGTTCTTCGGGTTCGTCGAGCCCCACGTGTGGCGGATCGAAGTCCAGCCGTACTCGTTGGCCGAGACCGGCGTGGTCCCGCGACCGTACTGACGCATGTCGGCCAGCGCGTCGGTGGCCACCTTGATCGAGGCGCTCGGCGTCGCGGCGTAGGGATGGATGGCGAGGGCGTCGATCGGCTTGCCCCGGAACGCCTTGAGCATGCGGGGCAGTGACGACTCGGTCCACGCCAGCCCGCCGGTCATGACCCGTGCCTGGCGATCGACGCGGTGGACGGCCGTGCGGACCGTCTCATACATCTGCGCGTAGTCCGACAGGTTGATGTCGGTCCCCCAGTCGTGGGTGTTGTCGGGCTCGTTCCACACCTCGACGCTGGTCACGGGCACGGAGGGAAGCTTGGGATTGGCCTTCCAGAAGGCGCCGTGGGGCCCGTAGCGCTTCATGAACGCGGTCGCGTAGGCGGCGAAGTTGCCGTTGTTCGCCGGCGGCAGGTAGGCGATCACCCGCCCCGACTTGAGATGCAGGACGTTGGAGCGGTGCACCTCGGCCCAGCGTGGCGCGAACGCCAGCGTCGGCTCCCAGCGCAGACGCGCAGACGCCATGTCCGTGACGATCATGTCGTCATAGCTCCAGTCATACGTGTGGCGGCCACGGACCGGAGCCTTGGGCTCAGTGAGTCTCCAGTTGGAATCAGCGCGCCCCACCCGGCCTCCGTCGTGGTACAGCAAGCTGAGGTTGCTCACCACCTTCTCCTGCGACCACACGCCGCGCGCCTGATTGGTGAAGTCGGTGCCGACCTCGGCGCCGAAGGTGATGGCGCTCGCGGTTGCAGGGACGGCCAGAACGAACAGGGACAGGAGAAATGGCAGACAGCGCTTCATGAGCCTCACAGTGGTATCGGAAACAGGGGACTAGGACTTGCTATCGGAAACAGGGGACGAGGACTTGAACACGGTGGAGCGCCCGATGTTGTGGTGGCGCTCGCGACTCCGGCCCCGCACGGACCTTAGCGGCGGCGAGCGCGAAGTTTGTGGCGTCAATCACGTGCGCGGGAGGACCTCGTAGCGGAGATAGGTCAGGCCCTCACCGACCGTCCTGCCTTCCAGGAGGCGCAGCGCGGTCCTGTCGCTGGTCTCCCCGAACAGGCGCTCGCCGTCGCCGACGACGACCGGGAACACGACGAGGCGCAGCTCGTCGACGAGGTTGTGCGCGATCAGCGTGCGCCCGAGCTGGTAGCTGGCGTAGATCAGGATCTCCCCATCCACATCCTGCTTGCAGCGTCGAGACCTCCTCCACGACCTCACCCGTGAGCACCGTTGCGTTCGCCCACCGCGGATCGGTGAGCGTCGAGGACACGACGTACTTGGGCAGGCTGTTCAACCTCTCCGCCCACGCGCCCTCGCGGCCGATCCATCGCGCGGCGAACCACTCGTCGCTGCGCCGGCCCAGCAGCAGGGCGCGGCGCCGCAGCGCCTCGTCGTGTCGAGCTCGGCCCACGCTGCGAGATCGTCGCCTCCGGACTCGTTGAACCAGCCGCCGAGGCGGAAGCCCTCCTTGCCGTCGGGGTCCTGAATCACGCCGTCGACCGATGCGTTGGTGCTGATCACGATCTTTCCCATCTGAACCTCCTTTGATCGGACTGTCGGATTGCTGGTTGATGGGGCGTGCGGGGCGATCAAAACTGACCGACGAATTTCGGGCGCGCCGGCGTCGTCATACGTGATGCCAGGCAGAGACACAGCCCGGATTAGGATCGGCGCGTGACCGAGCAGA
This sequence comes from uncultured Solirubrobacteraceae bacterium, assembly GCA_963764125.1. GTDB lineage: Bacteria > Actinomycetota > Thermoleophilia > Solirubrobacterales > Solirubrobacteraceae > Palsa-465. The sequence goes on along the minus strand of CAVXRR010000032.1, from coordinate 34,506 downwards.
CGCTGGCCCGCGCGCGCGGCGGGCAACGAGGACGCATTCCGCGAGCTCACCGACCCCTACCGGCGCGAGCTCCAGCTGCACATCTACCGGATCGTCGGGTCCTCGCACGACGCCGAGGATCTGCTCCAGGAGACGCTGCTGGCGGCGTGGCGCGGCCTGGAGCAGTTCGAGGGACGAGCGTCGGTCCGTTCCTGGCTGTACCAGATCGCGACCAACCGCTCGCTCGATGCCCTGCGCGCGAGCCGCCGCCGCGCGGAGGAGCAGCGGATGACGCCCATGCCCGAGCCGACTCGCTGGAGCGAGCCGCTGTGGCTCGAGCCCTACCCCGACGTCCTGCTCGAAGGCGTCCCGGACGAGGCTCCCGGACCCGAGGCGCGCTATGAGACCAAGGAGTCGATCGGGCTGGCGTTCATCGTCGGCCTCCAGCACCTGGCTCCGCAGCAGCGCGCGGTCTTGGTGCTGCGCGACGTGCTCGGGCTACCGCGCAAGCGAGGTCGCCGCCATGCTCGAGACCAGCGATGCATCGGTCAACAGCCTGCTGAGCCGCGCCCGCGCCGCCTTCGAGTCTCGCCTGCCGGCCACCGGACGCGAACGCGCGCCCCTCCCCCACTCCCGACACGAGCGCGAGGTCGTCGGGCGCTTTGCCGAGGCCGTCGAGAACGGCGACGTCGACGGGATGGTCGCCCTGCTGACCGACGACGCCTGGGTCACGATGCCGCCGCTGCCGCATGCCTACCAGGGGCACGCCACCATCGGGGCGTTCCTCCGCGGCTCCGAGGAGCGCCGCGGCGCCCCGCTGCGGGTGGTGGCGACACGCGCCAACGCCCAGCCCGCGTTCGGCTGCTACCTCCGGCTGCCGGAGACCGATGTCGCGCGCGCGTACTCCCTGTTCGTGCTGACGCTCGCGGGCCCCCGGATCTCAGCCATCACGTGGTTCGCCGACACCAGCGCCTTCCCGCGGTTCGGGCTACCCCGGACCCTGCGCTAGCCGCTTCACCTTCGCCCTCGCCCCTTCCCGGTGGCGGGTGACCTGCGGTACGCTGACGACGGCGAACGAGGTCGCCACCAGTCCGCGGAGAGGGATGTTCCCACCTCGACATAGTGGGTGCCGACCTGATCGCTGACGCCCTCTCCAGCCCGAAGCGCGGACGCGGGCGAGCGGAGGTGGCCGTCATGCCGCAAGCACCACGCGAAGTCCACCACAGCCTGCCCGCGGTCGAGCGGGTGGAGCACCATCGCAAGGCCGCCAAGGACCTTCTCCGCGCGGCGCGCGGAGGCGATCGCGACGCCGCCGGCCGTCTCGAGGAGGCGCTCGGTGGCCTGCCGGATCAGCTGCGGCTCGCCGACGCCCAGCGCGCGATCGCGCGGGAACATGGCCATGCCTCCTGGGCCGCCTTCCGTCGAGACATCGAAGGCCAGGCCGACGTACCCGAGCGGCCCGTGGCGCGGATCGGTCCAGGGACCCCCGCGGGGTACGACACACGCGCGCGCGAGCTGCTGGTCATGCTGGCGGGCGGCGATGAGCGGGCGCGCCGCCGCCTGCGGGCCCACGTCCCGCGCCTGGCCACGCTCGACGATGCCGCGCTGACGACGCGCGCCACACTCCTGGACGCGCGCCTCGTGATCGCGCGCGAGTACGGGTTCCCCACCTGGCGCGGGCTCCTCGAGGGGCTGCGCGCCGAGTCGGCCCCGCCGCCCGGCGCCGGCCGATGCGCGGAGGCGGTGGAGGCGGCACTGGCCGCGATCGCCACCGGTGACGCCGCGGGTCTGGGGCGCCTGCTCGCTGAACGGCCCGAGCTGGTCGGAGTCGAGGTGGGGGCCGGAGGCTCGCTGCTCGGCGCGGTGGCCCAACCGGACGTGTTCGGGACCTCGCTCGGTCACGCGCTCGGGGTGGACCGCGCATGCGTTGATCTGCTCATCGAGCACGGCAGCGAGCTCGACGGCCCGCTCAATCAGGCGGCCTGCTTCGATCGCCTGGAACTCGTCGAGATCCTGCTCGGCGCAGGCGCGCGTCCCGACGCCCGCGGAATCCATGGCGTCACGCCGCTCGAGACCGCGATCTACCACGGCGCGCGGGCGTCGGTGGACGTCTTGGCTCGGCTCGCACTCGTCCCCGATGCCCCGTGGGTGGCGGCCGGCGCCGGACGCGTCGACCGGCTGACGCGGTTCCTCGACGCACGCGGCGGGCTGATCGCCGAGGCCTACCTGAACCGGCCAAATCCCGGGGACATCGGGTGGCTGCACCGCCTGCCGGCACGGGAGGTCCCGCAGGACGTGCTGGATGAGGCGCTCGTGCATGCCGCCCAGAACGAACGCCCCGCGGCCGTCGCCTGGCTCCTTGATCACGGCGCCGATCCCGACGCGGGCCCGTACCAGGGCTGCGGAGCGCTGCACCTCGCCGCCGCCTTCGGAGCGATCGCGTGCGTTCGGCTCCTCGTCGCCGCCGGCGCCGACATCGACCGCAGAAACGACTACAACCGCGACAACGCGCTCGGCTGGGCCCAATACGCCCTGGAACGCGAGCGGCCCGGCGACCCCGGCCTCACCGCCGTCCGCGACTTCCTGCTCAGCATCGGCTCGCGGCCGGCTGTGTGGGGCGCGTGAGGAGCTCGCAACGGCTACGGAGCGAGCACGATGACCGGGATGGTGCGATCGGCGGCGCGCCTCTGGTACGCGTCATAGCCGTTGTAGTTGTCGTTGACGCGCTCCCACAGGTCGGCGCGTTCAGCGCCGTCGGCGACACGCGCGCGCACCGGTATGCGGGCGCCGGCAACCTCGATCGCGATGTCCTCGGGATGGCCGAGGAGGTTGTGGTACCAGGCGGGGTGGTGCTCAGCGCCCGCCTTGGAGGCGACGACGACGAAGGCGTCGCCGTACGGGGTGTAGAGCAGCGGAGTCGTCCGCGGCTCGCCCGACCGGGCGCCACGGGTGTGGAGCAGGAGGATCGGCTGACCCATGGCGACCTTCAGGCGGCCGTGCGACAGAGGGATGAGCCGCCGGTCGAGGCTGGGGAAGACGTTGACGAAGAGCCAGCCGCCCGGCCGCGACCTGGCCACGGCCTGCATGATCCTGTCGACGGCGGTCTTGTCCTGCTGCGGGCGGTAGCGGGCGACGCCGTTGAGATTGGGGAACGATGTGTCGGTCATGTTCGCTGCAGTCACATTGACCGCCACGGCGTTACACGCCGCGGCGTCACACGTCTCGGCGGTCGATGTCCGGGGACCGGTCATCCGTCGAGCGCGACGGGCAGCGAGGTGTATCCGCGGATCATGAGCCCGCCGCGACGCACCGGCGTCCCCGCCACGGCGGCCCGGGGGTAGCGCCGCAGGAGCATCGGCAGCATCACCTGGCCCTCGAGCCGAGCCAGCGCCGCTCCCAGGCAGTGGTGGATACCGCCGCCGAAGGACAGGCCCGGGCCCTCGTCGCGGTCCAGGCGGAGCTCGTCGGGCTCGGAGAACTGCCGCGGATCACGGTTGGCGGCGCCCAGGAAATTGATCAGTCGCTGGCCGGCCTGGACGGGCAGCTCGCCCACGCGCATGTCCTCGGTCGCCCTGCGGCCGTAGAGGATCTGAACGGGCGGGTCGTAGCGCAGGAGCTCTTCGACCGCCGCCTTGGCCAGCTCCGGCTCGCGGCGGAGGCGATCGGCCTGGTGCGGTTCGCCCAGCAAGGTGAGAAAGCCGTTGGCCAGCAGTCCCGTCGTCGTCTCGAAGCCCGCGGCGAGGATGAGCGCGGCCATCGTCACCAGCTCCTCCTCGGTGAGCTGGTGCTCGTCGTCCTCGACCGCGACCAGTGCGGAGATGAGATCGTCGGCGGGCCGCTCGCGTCGCGCGCGGACCAGCTCGCCCAGGTAGCTCTGGATCTGCACCGCGGCGGCGTCGGCAGTGTCGACCGCCAGCGGATTGAGGATCTCCAGGACCGAGGTCCATTCTCTGACCAGCGGCTGGAACATCGGGCGATCGGCGGCGGGGATTCCCAGCAGCTCGCCGATGACGGTGACGGGGAACGGGAACGCCACGGAGTCGACGAACTCGATCGTGCCCGACAACGGGTCGCAGAGCTCATCGGCGATGCGCGTGATCGCGTCGCGCATCCCCGCCACGCGGTGCGCGGTGAAGGAACGCGAGACCAGGCGGCGCAGTCGCGTGTGCTGGGGCGGGTTGAGCATCAGCATGCTCCCGAACAGCATCCGCAGCGACGGACGTCGCTCCCAGTCCGGGTACCCCGCCGCGGTCAGCACGGCTCGCGGCGATTTGCGCAGCCGGTTGTCGCGGATCACCGCGGCGCTGGCCTGGTATCCCGTGACCACGACGGTCCCGTCGGGCGCCTGTGCCGCCTCGCCCAGCGCGTGCATGCGTCGGTAGATGGGGTAGGGGTCGGCCTGTCCTGCGGGCGCGGCGAGCTCGCCCATCAGGCTCGCGATGTCCTGGTTGACGGCGGTGGTGCTCATCGGTGTCCCTCTCTGTCGCGGTGGCGGGCGACGCCCGTCTGCGCGCTCTCGTCCCCGCAGCGACGCCGGCGTTACGCTCCCGAGATCGCGATGCGCGCCTACAAGGTCCTCCGAGACGGCAGATCCGAGTTCACCGGCTGGCAGTGGCCGCTGCCCGACGCCGATCAGCCGGGCGCGTGGCTGCAGGCGGCGGGACCGATCGCCCTGTGCGTCAATGGGATCCATGCCTCCACCCCCGAGCAGCTGCCCCACTGGCTCGGCGCCGAGCTGTGGGAGATCGAGCTCGGCGGGGAGATCCTGGAGGACGAAGCCGCGCTGGTCGCCTCCCAGGGCCGGCTGCTGCGCAAAGTGGATGCGTGGGACGAGCCGATGCGCAGGCGGTTCGCCGAGATGTGCCTGGAGCGGGCGCGCGAGCTCGCCGACGGCTATCCCGCGGGCGCCGGGCTGGTCACCAAGGTCGAGCACACCCTGAGCTGGGCGGGAGCGGCGCCCGCCGGGTATTTCACCGCGATGCTCGCCGGTGAACGCAGCAGCAGCGGCGCGCGCGGCGGCGCGGACTATGACTCCGGCTTCCTGCGGGAGCGCTCGGTGCAGGCGCGCTGGCTGCGCGATCAGCTCAAGCTGAGCGGCTGAGGCGCCCGGCTGCGCCGGCTACTGGCCCGAGAGGGCGCGAAAGGCCTCCATGAGCGACTCCGCGACCGGCTCGGGCACGTCCTCTTCTCGCAGCGTGCCGGTGGCACGGATGACCGCACGCATCTGATCGAGGTAGTCGACGCACGGTGAGCAGAACGCCAGGTGGCGCTCGACGATGAGACGCTGATCCACGGACAGGGCGCCCTCGAGGTACTCGGTGGCCAGCTCCACGAAATCGACACACGGCAGATCCTCGTAGCTCACGCGCTCACCACCTCCGTAAAGTACTCCTCGAGCCTGGCGCGCACGGCAGATCGGGCCCGGTGCAGAAGAACGCGCTGGTTGGCCGCCGACAGCTCGAGGGACTCGCAGACCTCGTCGGAGTCCCAGCCCTCGACGTCCCGCAGCCGGATGACCTGCTGCTGGCGCTCGGGCAACTGCTCGATGGCGGCCGCGACGAGCGCCGACGTCTCAGCGGCCAGCATGCGGTCTTCGGGAAGCTCGAAGAAGTGGCTGGGCGTCACGCTCCAGTAGCCCGCGGCGGCGTGCCCTGCTGGTAGGAACCGGTCCGGGTCGACCGTCGGGCCGTCCTCTTCGTCAGAGGGCGCCAGCGACGAGAACGGGGTCGTCCGCTGCTCGCGCGCGCCTCGCGACTGGGCTCGGTTGGCGAGGATGCGGAAGATCCACGTCTTCAGGGAGGAGCGCGCCTCGAAACGCTCCAGGCCCCTGATGACCGCCAGCCACGTCTCCTGCACCACCTCGTCGGCCACCGAGGGCGATCGCACGAACGTCAGCGCGACCCGCTTCATGGCGCGGTCGTGGCGCGTGACCAGCTCCCGGAACGCGGCCTCGTCGCCGGCCCGCAACCGGGCCAGCAACCGTTCCTCACTGGCGGCTGCCACGGTCACGCGGCCAGTCTAACCCCCGTGCAGAGGCGTTTGCCGGGCCGCGGTGCCGCGCCGTGTAACGCCCCGGGGTGTCACTGGACAGCAGCCTCAATGTCAACGCACGTGGAGCCCTGAGCCGTGAGGTCGATCATGAGGAAACTCTCACCGTCTGCCGTCCGTTTCACTCACTTGACCGGCTGGGCGCGCAGGGGCACAGCGGCGTTGCTCGGGGTGACACTGGCCCTGGCCACGGCGGCCACGGCCACTGCGGCGCCGCCACCGGTCGGCGGCCTGACGGCGCTGACCGGACAGGCGGGATGCGTCACTGTCATCGGTGGCAGCGCGACGTGCGCGCAGGCTAAAGGCATCGACGGGGCGTCCAGCGCGGTGGTGAGCCCCGACGGGCACAACGTCTACCTGGCGAGCTACAAGATCGGCCGTCAGGAGGGCCTGGCCATCTTCTCGCGCGACGCCGCGACGGGAGCGCTCACGCAGCTGCCCGGGCCTGCCGGATGCCTCACCGCCGATGGGTCGAGCGCCACGGGGCCGGCGACGTGTACCGCCGTGCGAGGGTTCGGCGTCGGCGACGGACGTGACCTCGTCATCACCTCCGACGGCCGCTGGGCCTATCTCGTCAACCAGCACGCCCAGTCGTCCGATCCGGCGGCGGCGATCGTGCTGTTGCGCCGCGATCCCAGCACCGGAGCGCTGAGCCAGCTCCCGGGCTCGGCGGGCTGCATCAGCACCGACGGCAGCAGCCAGGACGGGCCGGGGACGTGTCAGACGCTGGCCACGCTCGGGCGGCCGTTCGGCATCTCGATCAGCCCCGACGATGCCTTCGTCTACATCACCGACTACGCCACGCCCTCGCGCATACATGTCCTCGCCCGCGATCCGGTGACCGGGGCCCTGAGCGACGTGCAGTGCCTGTCTGAGTCTCCCGCGCCGGCCGGCTGTGCCGCCGGGCGGGTCCTGGGCGTCTCCAAGACCGTGGTCCTGTCGCCCGACGGCCGCCACGCGTACTCCAGCGACGCCCGCGGGATCAGCGTCCTTGACCGCGACCCGCTCACCGGCATCCTGACCCAGAAGTCCGGGACCGCCGGCTGCATCACCGATACGGGGAATGACAACACCGGCACGCCGACCTGCGCCTCGGGGCGTGTGCTCGGCGGCGCCGACGCCGAGGCGATCTCGCCTCTCGGGAGCACGCTGTACGTTGCGTCCGGGGCCGATCACGGCCTCTCCGTGTTCCAGGTCGGCGGCGACGGATCGCTCACGCAGCTGACGGGCACGGCGGGCTGCATCACGCTGAGCGGCAGCGACGGCGTCGGCGGCCTCTCGTGTGCCACGGGCCGGGCGCTCACCTACCCCTTCGGCGTGGCCGTCTCACCCGACGGCCGGTCGCTCTACGTCATCGCCGACAACAACCAGCCCGCCGACGGGGTCGCGATCTTCTCCGTGGACGCCGCGACCGGCGCCGCGGCCCAGCTTCCCGGCACGGCGGGGTGCATCACCGCCGACGGGACCTCCTCCGCAGCCGCAGGGGTCTGTGCGAACGGCGGACCCGCCCTGGTGGGCATCTACGACCCGACGGTCAGCCCCGACGGCACGTCTGTCTACCTGCCCGGCTATGACGGCCAGACCCTGGGCATCTACCAGCGCGAGACGGGGCCAAGCTGCCAGGCGGTCTCGGTGTCCTCCCGTTACCAGACCGCCGCCACCGTCAGCCTCCGCTGCAACGACAGCGACGGCGACCCGGTCACCACGTCGCTCGTGACGCTGCCGGCACACGGCACGCTGGGGTCCGGCGACCAGGCTTCGGGGACCGTCGTCTACACCCCGCAGGCCGGCTATCGCGGCACTGACAGCTTCACGTTCGCCGCCTCTGACGGAACCAATTCCAGTACCCCCGCAACCGCGACGATCACGATCGCCCCGCCGGCGACGCCGCCGGCCACAACCCCGTCAGGCGGCGCCGGCCGTGCTCACGCGACGCCAGCGCCGGTCCTCACGCGCCTGAGCCAGTCGGCCGCCACCTGGCGGGAGGTCCGCTCTCACCCCCGGCGCACCCCGACCACGTTCTCGTTCACCCTCAACGAGGGCGCCCGCGTCACGCTGACGTTCACCCAGCGGGTGGCCGGCCAGCGTGTCAACGGAGCGTGTGTCACTCCGCGCCCGGGCGGCCGCCACACCTCGCAGTGCGCGCGGACCCTGACGCTCGGCGCCTTGTCGGTCCAGGGACTCGCCGGTCACAACCGGATCGCCTTCAACGGCCACCTGCCGCGGCTCGGCTGGCTGCCCCGCGGGCAGCGCATCACCGTCACGGCGATCGCCGCCGCAGCGGGGCATCGCTCGGCCGCGCGCCGGCTGTCCTTTCTCATCAGCAGGTAGCGGGCCCGGTCCGGGCCCGGTCGACCAGCTAGTGGCCCGCGGCGAAGCGGGCCACTCCGGCCCGGGTGATGAGCCCGTGGGTGACGCCGACGCACGCGTCGGCGGCCTGCACCACGGCCGGCTGATGCACGTTGATCCCCGCCGCGGCGAGCATCTCGTGGCTCAACTCGCCGCTGCTGCTCGGGTCAGGGAAGCGCGGGAAGCCGTGGCTGCGCAGGCAGCGGGCGAAGGCGAGCGCCGCGGCGGTCTGGGCCTGACGCTGGGCCGCGGTCTGGCTGCGCGTGCCGGGACCGCGCAGCAGGTGCCGGCAGGCCGTCGCCGCCGACTGGAGCGCGGGCGACTTGTTGGCCGCGAAGCTCGACTTGAACTCCTGCGGAGAGGTCGGGTCGGGGAAGTTGGATACCCCGTGGGAGCGCACGCAGCCGGCGAACCTCACCGCGTCGCGCTGGGCCTGCTGCATTTGGGCCTGGGTTCCTCCGGCGGAGCTGGGCGCACTCGAGGAGGCGGGCGCGCTCGCGCCGCAGGCGGCGATCAGCGTGGCGGCGGCGATCGCAGCGGCGGTCGCGGCGGCGGTCAGAAGATGTGGGGCAGTTCTGGACATGACCCAGGTGGTAGCTGGTTGATGGTCACACCAGTGCAACGCGCCCGCTGACGAGGCGCGGTGAGCGTGGCGGTCGCGATGTGTGATGGCGTTGTTATGTGGGGTGGTGCACGATGTCTGTGTGCGCGTTCTGGTCGTCGAGGATCATGTCGAGCTCGCCCGGGACATCGCCCAGGGGCTGCGCGATCGCGGGATCGCGACCGACCTCGCCTACGACGGGGCGTCCGCCCTGCAGAAGGGCCTGGTCTACCGCTACGACGTGATCGTGCTCGACCGCGACCTCCCCGGCGTGCACGGCGACTCCGTTTGCGTCGCGTTGCGCGACGGCGGGGCGGACGCGAGGATCCTGATGGTGACCGCGGCGGCGGCGATCGGCGATCGCGTGGAGGGCCTGAACCTGGGCGCGGACGACTATCTGCCCAAGCCGTTCGCGTTCGAGGAGCTGGTCGCGCGGGTGCATGCTCTGGCCCGCCGCGCGCCGGCGTCGGCGCCGCTGCTGGTCAGAGGGGATGTGGTGCTCGACCGGGCGCGCCGCCACGCAACCCGGGCGGGGCGGGATCTGTCCTTGACGCGCAAGGAGCTGGGCGTGCTCGAGGTCCTTCTGGCCGCCGACGGCGGCGTGGTCAGCGCCGAGGAGTTGCTCGAGCGTGTCTGGGACGAGAATGCCGACCCGTTCACCCGCACGGTGGTGGTGACGCTGACCCGTTTGCGGCGCAAGCTCGGCGAGCCCGGGGTCATCGAGACCGTCGTGGGCGCGGGCTACCGCGTGCGATGACGCCCGCGGTCCTGTCCGTCGTCGGGCGGCGGCCGTGGCCGCGCCGCGTGCGCGCCCGGCTCGCGGTCATGTACGCCGTCCTGTTCCTGCTGGCCGGGACAGTGCTGCTGCTGCTGACCTACACCTTGGTGGTCCACGTTCTCCTCCCGGCCCCGGCCGGGCCCTTCAAGACGATCCCGCCGCGTCTCGACCAGTTGCTGAGGCTGTGCAAGCCGCTTCCCGCGTCCGGCCCGCTGGTCGAGGAGTGCAAGCGCGCGATCGCCGCCGCCGGACCTGGACCCAACGAGCGCGACGCCACGTTGCACGCGCTCCAGGCCGCGTCGGTGATCGCCCTCGCCGTGCTCGCGATGGCCTCCGTCGGCCTTGGCTGGCTGGTCTCCGGGCGAGCCCTGAGGCCGGTGCGGTCGATCACCGAGGCGGCCCGGCGGGCGTCGGAGCTGCGTCTCGGGCAGCGCCTGGCGCTCACCGGCCCCGACGACGAGTTCAAGCAGCTGGCCGACACCTTCGACGTGATGCTGGAGCGGCTCGATGCCGCGTTCACGAGTCAGAAGCGGTTCGTCGCCAACGCGGCGCACGAGCTGCGCACGCCCCTGACCGCGATGCGAACGGCCATCGAGGTGACCCTCTCCAAGCCGACGCGGACGCCCGCTGAGCTCGAGGCGATGGCGGCCCGGGTCAAGCGCTCGGTCGAGCAGGCCGAGGCCACCATCGAGGCGCTCCTGACGCTCGCCACCAGCGAGCTCGGACCCACGGCCCAGGAATCGATGGATCTCGCCACGGCCGCCGAGGACGCGCTCGACGCCACCCACATCGCGATCGACCGGCGCGACATCACGCTCGACGCTGAGCTCGAGCCCGCGCTCGCCCGGGGCGATCGGGTGCTGCTCGAGCGCATGATCTTCAACCTCGTCGAGAACGCCGTGCGGCACAACACCGCTGGTGGCTGGATCGGAGTCCGCACGATCCAGCACGCCGACAGCGCGGTGTTCGAGATCGCCAACACGGGGCCGCACATCTCCGGCGAGCAGATCCCCACCCTGTTCGAGCCCTTCGCCCGTCTCGAGCAGCGCCTCAGCTCCTCAGACGGCGTCGGGCTCGGCCTTTCGATCGCGCAGGCGATCGCCGACGTTCACAGCGCCACGATCACCGCCCAGCCACGACCCGACGGTGGACTCGACATGTCGGTGACAATTCCCACAGCCGCACCGGGTGGGAGCGGGTGAAGGACCGTCGCCGGCGGCTCAGAACTCGATGCGGCTCTCGGCGGGGAGCACGAGCACGGAGCTGCGAGCACTGTTGAGCTCGTTGCGGACCTCTCCGGCGACGACCACGTGGCCCTTGGTCGCACCGGCCTGTGAGCCGACCACGATCAGATCCACCGATCCGGAGCTCGCGTCGACCACCTTGGCGCCGAGCTTGGCCGCGAGCGCCGCTGCGGTGGCCCGCGCGTCATCGTTGACCGGACCGGCGAACGGCACCGCGATCGACCTGATCGCCAGGTCGGGCTTGGCCCGCAGCCCGGCCGCAGCGACGGCGATCGCGACCCGGCCACCCTCGAGCAGGCGCTGCGCGGATGTCCCGGGTTCCGCACGGCCCAGCGGGGTGCGGTAATCGGAGCCGAACACGATGATCGAGGCGCCCATCCGCTGCGCGAGGTCGCCGAGGACCTCCCCGGTGGCCGCCCCCACCTCGACGTAACGATCGACGGAGCCGTCCATCTGCACGGCCCCGCGCTCCAGGCGCTGCTCGGCGTCGTGCTGGGCGACCTGCTCGCGCCGCGGGTCGAACTCCCGGGAGTGGCGCACATACGCCAGCGCGACCGAGGATCCGGTCTGCGCGAAGAGCTTGCCCAGGGCGAGGGCATCGTCGTCGTTCGACGTGCCGTCATAGGAGATCACCAGGTCAGCGGTCATCGCGCACAACATATCCCAACGTGGCATCCCCCCACATCTCCGGTGCCCACCGTGGAGCGGTGGATGCCGCGATCAGGTCGCGGGCGGCCCGTCTGCCTTCAGCGCGGCGAGCAGACGCGGGCTGGCGGCGGACGGCTCATCAGGCGACACGGGCCGGCGGCGCAGTTCGCCATCCTCGAGCTCGTACTCGCCGATGGAGCGGATCGGCGGGGAGTAGACATGAACGGTGATCGCTCCAGGCTCGTGCTCCATGCGATGAATCCCCGTGTCCGGGAACGCAAACCGATCGCCTGGCCCGTACTCGCGGATGCGGCGAGGCTGTCCGATCACCAGCGACTCGTTGCGCGCGACACCCTCGATGACGTAGACGCCCACGCACGATCCGTCGTGGTCGTGGTAGCCGGTGTCACGGGCGTGCCACCACAGGTTCAGCCACGCCTCCGACGCGTCGCTGCGCCACAGCAGCACGGCGTCACCCGCACTCGCGCGGTCAAGCGCCGACACGTCCAGCGCCATCGCCGCACGCTCGGCGTGCTCCATGCACTCAGCCGGCGTCAGCGGCTCGCTCCCGGACGCCAACCGGTGCAGCTCGGCGTGATCGATCACCAGGCCGTCCTGCGACTCCGCCGTCTGTAGAAACACCATCGGCAGCCACCTCATCGGGCTCGTTCGGTTCGGCCCTGCACCCTACCGGCGATGAGCGCGCCCATGGGGCGCCCGTCGAGACCGACGTGTCCCTGCAGCGGCAGGCACTACCGCGTGGCCGGGACGCCGAATCTCGGTAGCAGAGCAGGATCAAGAAACGCGTCGATTGCGGAGATCTGGGCCCCCTCGATCTCGAGCAGGCTGATCCCGTGCGGGGTCCAGGTTCCATCGTCGGCCCGCACTTCGATCGTCACCGCGGGCCGGCCGTTGGCCCAGGTTGGCCGGTGGCGGATCCGCGTCAGATCGCCTCGGGCGATGGTCTCGAGGAAGAAGTGCGCAATTCGCAGACCGCCCCTGAGCGACGGCTGAGGCGGCATTCGCAGCGTCGCGTCCTCGCGCAGCAGCGCCACGAGGCCGTCCATGTCGGCGTGCTCGAACGCAGCCACGTACCGGTTGAGCAGTTCGCGCTCGGTCGGGCCCGCTTTCGTCCTGGTGGGCTCGGGAAGCTGCTGCTCGATCGTCGCTCGTGCGCGCTGCAGCGCGCTGTTGATCGACGCGACCGTCGACTCCAGGAGCTCAGCGACCTCCGGGGCGGTCCAGCCGAGCACGTCGCGGAAGATCAGCACCGCGCGCTGCCGACCCGGCAGCTCCTGGATCGCGCGCAGCAGCGCCAGCTCCATCCCCTCCCGAATGGCGTAACGCGCGGCGGGGTCATAGGTCGGCGAGGCCGTCCGGTCCGGCGGTCGGTCGGGAAACAGATCGATCGGTTGCGGCCGGCGCGGCCGGCGCTCGAGTTCATCAAGGCACGCGTTCGTCGCGATCCGATAGAGCCAGGTCTGAAACTGCACTCTGGGCTCAAATCGTTCCAGCCCCCGCCACGCCCGCAGCAGCGTCTCCTGTGCCAGGTCCTCGGCGTCCTGCGCGGACCCCAGCATCCGATAGCAATGCACCTCGAGCGCGTGCCGGTAGGGCTCGACGAGCTGACGGAACGCCCGCTCATCCCCGGCCTGGGCGCAGGCCAGCAGCCGACGCTGATCGATGTCGCGACCCGGGACGCTCATGGCTCACTCGGCGGCGTACTCGTCGTGGCGGCGGATCCAGAGCTGCCATCGGTCGCCCTCATCGCGTCCCTTCGGCGCCCGGTCAAGGATCCCGTAGTACGGCATCAGGAACTCGACCCCGCGACCTGTGGTGACGTAGGTCTGGTAGATGACCCCGTCCTCGAGCCGGAAGGCGGTGAAGCCGAACAGCTCGGTCAGGTAGCCGTAGATGTCGGTGCCGGCCACCTCGGCATTGCGGAAGGCGACCGGAGGTAGCTGGTCGAGCATCGGCTCGATCGCCTCCCGTGTCTGCTCGAGGCCGGTCGAGAACCCAACGTCCGTGTTGAAATCACTCTCGTAGCTCGACGCCCACTCGAACCTCCACCCCATCCGCTCACGATACGCGAGCAGTTTCTCGATCGCCGCTCCGGACACCGCGATCAGCGTCACATCGCGCGCCTTCAGGTGCGGGATCAGGCTGTCGAACGTGTCGGCCATCGAAGAGTTCACCGGGCAGCCCGCCTCGTAACTCGGGCCGAACATGAAGTGGTAGATCAGCAGCTGGGAGCGGCCGTCGAACAGCTCCGCCAGGGTCTTGGGGCCGGCCGCCGTCTGCAGCGTGTACTCCTGCTCGACCGGCACCCAGGGAAGCGACCGGCGCTGCCGGGCGAGCTCGTCACCCATTCGGGTGTGTTCCTTCTCGCGCTCCAGCAGCGCGGCGCACGCAACTTGCCACTCTGCTCGCGTGGTGATCTCGTGGGTCGTGATCGTCGTCCCCATGGTTCCGTTCACCCCCCCTCAGGCCGCGATCGGCTCGGCCGCGACCAGCGCCGCGTTCTGGCGCTCGAGCTCCTTCGTCACGCCCGCGCGCCAACCGGCTGCCAGCGACTGCGCCATCGGGTCGGGGAAGATGTCCTCCTCACCCTGCTCCACGCCGTCCAGGGTGCCCCGCGCTACGTCCTCAGCCGACGTCTTGGGGATGTCGAGATCGCGCACCATGTCCGTATCGATCGGGCCCGGCATCACCGCGTACACGTTCACACCGCGTCCCGCCAGCAGCGCCCGCAGAGATTGGGTGAGCGACAGCGACGCCGCCTTGGAGACCGAATAGGCCGGAAGCACCGGCACCGCGGCCACCGCGCCGAGCGACACGATGTTGACGACCGCTCCGCGGCTGCGAATCAGTGACGGCAGGAAGGCCTGGGTGACATCCAGCGTTCCGTACAGATTGACCGCGAGGTGCTGCTCAAACGCGGCCCGATCGCTCAGGTCATCCGCGACCGAGACACCCGCGTTGTTGATCAGGATGTCGAGAGATTCGACTGCATCGGCGGCCTCCTGGATCTGGGCCGGGGCGGTCACGTCCAAGATCAAGGGAGTGACCCGCTGATCCGGCACCACCATCGGTCGCCGCGAGGCGGCGTACACCCGCTTCGCGCCCCGCCTCAGGACTTCGTCCACCAGCGCCTGTCCCAGCCCGCGGTTGGCTCCGGTCACCAGCACCGTCTTGTTCATGATCGTCAAGGGCATCGTTGCGTCTCCTTCGTTGACGTTTGCGGTCCAGCACACGTCAAACGGCCGACGGCGACCAAACTCATCGGAGCAACGGACAGCTACAGGCGTGCGAACGGAGCGGCGTACTGAAACGTGCCGGTGACCGACGGCGGACAGTCCGTCAGCGGTCGTCGGGTACCGCCACCATCGACCCTGTGGGGATCCATCCGCTGTCGCGCCGCAGCGAGCGCAGCAGCCGTGTCTCGGGCGGCTCCTGGATGCGGTCGCCCACCGCAAAACGCCGCCGAGGTCACGGCCTCCACCGAGCCGTGATCTTCAGCAATCTCGCGCCGGATGATCACAGGCCGTCGGAGTGCCGGTGGCGCCGGAGGAGTGCGTGGGTGGTCGGCGAGATCGTCGCTTCATGAACCTTTGCGGACTCGCGGTCGAACAGGACCTGCACGTCGAGCCCTCCGGCGGGATTGGCCTCGGCGCGGATCGTCGCGCCGTGAGCCGTAGCGATCGCCTGCGCGATCGAGAGTCCCAGGCCGACACCATCGACTGCATTCGTGCGCTCGCCCCGCGCAAAGGGCTCAAACAGTGTCGAAACCTTGTCGGCGTCGAGTCCAGGGCCGGAGTTGGCCACGAAGAGCTCTGCGACGCCATCGCGCTCGCAGGTACGAAGCGTGATCTCGCCGCCGGGCACGTTGTGGCGAACGGCGTTGCCAAGAACGTTGCCCACGAGGCGGCCGATCAGGACCCGATCCCCGGATGTCAGTGCCGGCTGCGTGTCGGAGGAGACCCGCAGTCGCCTGCTGGTGATCTGCGGCTCAAGCGCCTCGAGGGAATCCTCGGCCAGGGGCGCCAGGTCGACCTCGGTGCGTACGCGAGGTGAGATCTCCGCTGAGGCGAGCGTGAGCAGAGCTTCGATGATGGCGGAGGCCTGATCGACAGAACGGCTGACGCCGTGGGCGGCTTCGAGCAGCTGACCCTGGGTTGGCTCCGGCTGCTTGGAGAGGGTGATGTCGAGTTCGGTGCGCATCGAGCTGAGCGGGGTGCGAAGCTCGTGGGCGGCGTTGGCGATGAAGCGCTTGCGGCTGGCCAGAGCCGCTTCCGTTGGTCTGAGCACCCGGCCCGAGATGACCCAGCCCAGTGCGCCCGACAGGAGCGTCGCCGCGCCCAGACCGATCAGCGCGACATCGAGCATCGTGGTGAGCGTCTGGTCGCGCTGGTTCTGTGAACCCAGACGAGCCGCGGCTTCAAGTCGGTGCGCGCATTGCTCGACCAGGGCCTTGTCGGCGCTCCGGGTCTTCTGTTTGCAGAGCGCGTCGAGGCGTGCGGGTCCGAGGCTCTTGATCGGATTCGCGGGCTTCGGCAGCCGCGCCGCGAGCAGCCCGTAGCTGAGGGCGAGCAGCGCGGAGCCTGCGATCAGGGACAGCACCGCGTAGAGCACGGTCAGGCGTGCGCGCACACTCATCGGATGCGGTAGCCCGAGCCGATCAGCGTCTCGATGAGCTCGGGATCTCCGAGCTTGCGACGCAGGCGCGCCATCGTGACGGCGACGGTCTTCGTGAAGGGATCGGCGTTCTCGTCCCAGACTGTTTGCAGCAGCGATTCCTGGCTGACGACCGCGCCGTCTGCGCTCATGAGCGCTTCGAGCACGCCGAACTCCTTGCGGTTGAGTTGCAACAGCCGGCCATCGCGAATCGCCGTACGGCGCCCGCGGTCCAGCGTGATGCCTTGTCGGCTCAACACGGGCGGGGCGGAGGGCTCGCGTCGCGCGAGCGCGTGCACACGCGCGACCAACTCGTCGAAGGCGAACGGCTTGGTCAGGTAATCGTCAGCGCCCAGGTTGAGACCCTCGACCCGATCGGCGATTGTTCCCGCGGCGGTGAGCATCAGAATGCGCGCCCGGTTTCCATTGTCGCGCAGCTGCGCGCAGACTCGGTCGCCGTGGACGAGCGGCAGATCACGGTCCAGAAGGATCACGTCGTATGGCGTCGCGAGGCTCTTGTGCAGCGCCCTGACGCCGTCATAGGCGACATCGGTTGCGATTCCGCGATCGCGCAGGCCCTCGGCGATGTGGTTGGCGAACTCGCTGTGGTCCTCAACGACGAGCACTCGCATGGCCTGCGCATCCTCCCTGAGCTGGGATCACAACCCGGTAACAGCACCACGACGGCTGTTGACGGGATGTAATCGGTCACGGCGTATCACTCGCCGCATGAAGAACCTACGACATGCAGGGCTGGTGCTGCTGGCGGCCTTGGGGGTTGGGGCCGGGGTCGCCGCCTGCGGCGCGTCCGTGAGCGGCTCCACCACGCCCTCAGCGCAGTTGAGCCATGGCGACCAGGCTTTCCTCCGGTTCACCGTGTGCATGCGCCATCACGGCGTGCAGATGGCCGACCCGTACCACCGAGCCGGCCACGCCGGGCTCACATTGGACCTGCCGGAGAAGACACCCGCAACGACCACGGCCTACTCGAGCTGCAATCACCTGATCGCCTCCGTCGAGGCGATGAAGGCGGCCAACATGCAGGCGCGAGAGAACGGGATGAGCTACGCGCAACGACGCGCGCATCACCTGGGGCTACTGCATTACGCCCAGTGCATGCGTGCTCGCGGGATCCCGATGCTCGATCCGGACGCTTTTGGCGGCCTGAGCCTTGGGAACGTGCCCGGGGCCGCGCCGACCGGTCGCTACACCCCGCTGTTCCGCAGGGCCGACCACGCCTGTCGCGGCCTGCTGCCCACGGGTGTGGCTGACAACGGGACCGGTCCGTGACGCGGCAATCAGTACGCCCGACCAGACCCAGCACGGTCTGCGACCAACGATCATCACCCCGACCTGGCGATGGCGGGGTGGGGGACGAAGTCATGTCATCGGAAACTCTTAGGTTCTGACCGTAACTCCCCGGTTGCATGGCGTACTTAGAGCAGTAGCACCGTTGGCTGCGTGACCGGGACCGCGTGAGTCTCAACACCGTCCAGGGCCGCGACTTTGACCACGCGGCGCAGCCGGCGCTCGACACCGTCGACTCGGGACTTCGATCCGCGAGCCTGCCGCCTGGCGCAGCAGGCCCGCTTGGGGTCTCGCGCGGCGGCACCCACACAATCCGGAGGATGACCCTATGAAACGGATCGCAGTCCTGATCACCGCCCTGGCGGTGCTCGGTGTCGCCGCGACGTCGCACGCGGCGATCAACACCTACAGCGCCGGCATCACCACCACGTCCATGCAGGCCGGCACGGCCTCCAAACCCGTGCCGACCGGCTACACCGAGAACCTGCAGGTGCATGGCCTCAACGGCAACCGAGCCGGAGTCCAGCTCGACATCAAGACCAGGATCTACGGCCTGGTCGAGAACGGCAAGGACTTCCCGACCTGCACCCTGAGCCAGATCGCCAACGCTCACACCGACACTATGTGCCCCAAGGCAGCCAAGGTCGCGACCGGCTCGATCACGGCCTCGCTGGGTGCAGCCAACGACTTCCAGGCCGCCGGGGCCGCGTGCAATCCGCAGCTGGACGTCTTCAACGGCGGGCAGGGCAAGCTGACCTTCTTCTTCGTCGAGACGCCTGCGCATCTGTGTCTCGGTGGCGCGCTGAAGACCGGCGCGACCGGGCCCTACCCGGCCACCTATAGGCAGGTCGGCAAGTACCTGGAGCTCGACGTGCCCATCCCCAGCTACATCACCTATCCCGTCACGGGACTGGCCGGCTCGCTGGAGAGTGAGCACCTCACCTTCCTCAAGCTGACCCGGCAGGTCCACGGCAAGACCGTGGCCGCGACGTCCTCGGTCGGCTGCCAAGGCCATAGCCGCCCTTACTCGGCCACGTTCACCTCGACGCTGCCGTCCAACGGGCCCGCCAAGGAGGTCCATACCGTCTCCGCGTCGGCCGCCTGCTGATCGCGTCGGCCGCCTGCTGATCACCTCGACGGGGATACGTGATCGGGACCCGGTGACTGACGTGTCACCGGGTTCAATCACGTGCCCCGCCGGATCACGGAGCGGGCTGACCACCCATTACGAGGCGCTGCCCGGGTCAGCATCGAACGCTGCGGCAATCAGGTCAGTCAACGGGCCGTCGCTGCCGCTGGGGAACGCCAGTCGGGCGGTCGGGCCGGTCACGGCGAGCGTGGTGCCCGTGTCGGGGTAGCTGACGATGTCGGGGAAGTTCATCTCGGATATGAAGAGGAGCCGGCAGGGCTCCGACGATCCGTTGCGCAACCGGTGCGTGCCCTCAGAACCGCACGGGAACGCGACGACCTCGCCTGGCTGCAACTCACGAAGCCCGTCGGGCGTACGCAGCTCCGGCTTGCCGCTGAGCACAATCAGCAGCTCCTCGTTGGCGTGATGAAAGTGGTAGGGGCTGCTGAGCGTGCCCGGCGCGAGCTCGACGATGCTCGCGCCGAGGCGCTGCGCGCCCGCGGCTGCGGCGGGCCTGGCGACGCGGTTGCCGCCCCGCTCACCCTGCCAGTCGGGTTCGAACGCGTTGCTCATGCGCTGACACCAACGCCGGCCGGCTCGTGCCACGGGGATCTCTATCCGGCGTCTCGTCGGGCTCGCTTCTCTGGGCGAGGTGCTGTCGTTGCCGCGCGTGCACGGCGGGCAGAAAATCCTTGCCGTACGCCGATGGGCCGAGCCGCGGATCGCCGGGAACATGAGTGTCACGCAAGGCGTGCACGTACGCGCGATCCTGGTCGATCCGTGGGCGTATCTGATCAGCTCCGCCGATGGACCCGTGGCCGGGGACGAAGACATCGGACATCGCCCGCCACGCCCTCGAGCAGCCCGCAGCGCGGCGAGGTAGTCCTCGATCGGGTCAGCGGTGTCGCTGAAGTCGAGCATCGGAATCAGGACGTCAGAGAGCGTGTCGCCGGCGACGAGAACGCCGCGCTCCTCGATCAACAGCGCCGCATGGCCCGGGGCATGCGCTTGATGCTCGATGATCCGGACGTGAGGGCCGTCCCACGGGATCCGCGCAGTGTCGGCGGGAAGGCCGGTAATGAGGCCGAGCAGGTCGAGCGGTACCTGCTCGACGATGTCCGGCGGTATCAGCGCAGCGACGCGGGCCTTCGCACCCGCGTCTGACAGCCGATCTCGGACAGTGGCGGCGCAGCGCGCCGTGCCGTAACGAGGCGCCGTGCCCAAGCCGGGCATGCCAGAGCAGGTGATCCCAATGTGGATGCGTCGAGAAGCCTGCCACGACGGGCTCGCCCAACTCGCGAAGGTCGTTGGCGAGGCAGGCCATTTCGTGGCCCAGCACCCCGGGGTCGATGAGCAACGCGCCGGCCCGGCCTTGCACGACAACGGCGTTGGTCTGCATGAACTCGCTCTGGTGGATCAGCACACCGTCCGCGACCTGCCTCAGCACGGGGACCCTTCCGCTTGTCGTTTTGCAACCGCTTAGCGAGACGGTATTACCTGACCCCAACCGGTGGCGGGTCGAGACGGTCTCGCGATCTCTGAGTGCAACGAGTCACGCTGGCCGACGCGGTACGCTGAGGGACTGTGACGGAGAAGGTGCAGGTGCTGAGGGGCGGACAAGCACGGGCATACGTCGTCGCCGAGGAGCACGAGGACGGATCGCTGCTGCTGGCGCCCGCGCCTGCCCCCAGCGGCCAGGACAAGGTACCTGCCCAGGACGGTCGAGCTGACATCGCTGCCGTCGCTGGGGTTGCCGGGATCCTCCAGGTGACGTGACCTGACGGTCGCCTACGGGCCGAAGACGGCAGTTGACTCGATCAGTTTCGAGATCCGCCGGGGAGAGATCTTCGGACTGCTCGGGCCAAACGGAGCGGGCAAGACGAGCACGCTGAGCGCGATCGAAGGGCTGGTCAAGCCTCGGTCGGGGACGATCCTGCTCGACAGCATCGACAGCATGCGCCATCCCACCCAGGCCAGGGCCCGAATGGGCGTGCAGCTCCAGGCGACCAGCTTCCAGTCCGAGCTGAAGATCACGCAGATCGTGCGGCTATACGCCGGGCTCTACGGGGTGCAGCTCTCCGACCAGCAGATCGCTGACGGCCTACGCGCGATCGGACTCGAGGACGAAGCGCACAAGCCGTTCAAGCAGCTCTCCGGCGGACAGCAGCAACGCCTCTCCCTGTACATCGCGGTCGTCCACGATCCCGCGCTGCTGCTGCTCGACGAGCCGACCGCCGGCCTCGATCCGCAATCGCGCCGCCAGCTGTGGGGCCGGATCGAGCACATCCGGCAGGAGGGCGGAAGCATCCTGCTGACGACACATTCGATGGAGGAGGCCCAGGCGGTCTGCGACCGCGTCGCGATCATCGACAACGGCACGCTGCTGACGGTCGAGACCCCGCACGATCTGATCGAGAAGCACAAGAACGACCCCCGCGTCCGGGCGGTCGCCCGCGGCGAGGTGACGCTCGAGGATGTCTTCATCGGGCTCACCGGGAGCGAGATCCGTGACTAGCTCGAGAACCGCTCCGACACCACCAGGGCACGGTCGCCGGACCACCACTTCGCCTCGTGTTCAGCTCCCTGCTGCGCGCGGACTTCCTCGTGTTCCTCAAGCACCGCCGGGCGCTCATCATCAGCATGGTGCTGCCCGTCTTCGTTCTCATCAGCACCAGTGGGAACAAGGCGACCGACAAATTCGGCGGGGCGGAGTTCGTGATCGGGTTGGCGATCTCCTACGGGCTGCTGTCGACGGCGCTGATCGGCTACGCGCTGACTGTCGCGCGAGACCGCGAGAAGGGCGTGTTCCAGCGGCTGCGCGTCACGCCGGCGCCCACCTGGACGATCATGACCAGCCGCCTGGCGATGCAGGCCGTCGCGAACCTGATCATCGCGATCGTCGGTCGTGATCATCGGCAGCCTGATCCACCACATCTCGCCCTCGGTCGGGCAGTACGTACTGGTGCTGCTGGTCTCGATCCTGGCTGGGGCGGTGTTCCTCAGCCTCGGCCAGGCGCTGGTCGGTCTGGTGAAGTCAGCCGACAGCGTCCAGGCGGTCGCGCGCGTGCTGTTCGCCATCCTGATCCTGCTCGGACTTCTCGGCCAGAGCGGAGCGCCTTGGCACCTTTTGGAGTTCGGTCGCGCGCTGGAGCCCGGTCGGAGCAGTGATGACGCTGTTCGCCGGGGTGCTCAACCTGCACGCGTGGTACAGCCGCGACACCCTCTCGGTGCTGGTCTGCCTTGGCTACATCGTCGTGTTCGCCGGGATCGGCATCCGCTGGTTCCAGTGGGACGCGCGATGAGAGCAGGCGCCGCGGGACACGGGCTTCTCGGCCCTTAGTCCTTGCAGTCTTCGTCGGGTGCCCTGGCGACGCCGTTGCGGATGGTGGTGAGGAGCTTTCTGAACTGGGCGTGTTGGGCCTGGGTCAAACCGGCGAACAGCGTGTCTTCGACGGCTCGTTGTGCGGCGGCGGCGGCGTGGAGAAGCGAGACGCCGGATGGGCTGATCGAGACGACGTGCCGGCGGCGGTCGGCTGGATCGCGGGCGCGTGAGATGTAGCCACCGGCCTCGAGGGGGTTCAGGAAGGTCACCAGCACGCTGTGGTGGATGCCGAGGATGTCGCCCAGTTCGCGCTGGCCGATCGGCCCGTGATCTTCGAGGAGCTCCAGCGTTTGGAACTGGCGAGGCTTGAGGCCGTGGTCGGCGAGGGCGCCGCGCAGCCGTCGCATGGCGTCGTGGCCGAGGAGCGCCAGGGTCATCAGGGGGCTCTCGTTCAGTTGCTCGACGACCCTGCCGGAGGGCGGCGATGGTGCGGGGCGTGCAGCCATGCGTATAATGTAGCGTGATACATCGTTAACTGTGCGATACGATTGGCGTTGACGAATCATGTCGGTTGTGGGACGACCGGCGCCGAGCCGAAGGAGCTCAAATGAGTACACCGACATCCGCCGCGCAAGCGGCCGCAGGAGTTGCCAGCGGCACCTGGCGACTGGACCCAGCCCGCTCCAGCGTCGAGTTTCATGTGCGTCACTTCTACGGGCTGATGACGGTCAAAGGCCGCTTCGATCAGTACCAGGGCACCCTTGACCTTCAGGCTGACCCGGCACTCGAGCTGATCGTCGACGCCGACAGCCTCGACACCAAGAACAAACAGCGCGACAAGCATCTGCGCTCCAAGGACTTCTTCCACGTTGCCGAACATCCCCGCGTTCGCTTCGCCTCTGAAACCGCAACCGTCGAGGGTGAGCAGCTCACCGCGACCGGCCAGCTGCACGCCGCCGG
The DNA here is from genome assembly GCA_963764125.1 of uncultured Solirubrobacteraceae bacterium. Lineage (GTDB taxonomy): Bacteria > Actinomycetota > Thermoleophilia > Solirubrobacterales > Solirubrobacteraceae > Palsa-465. The sequence goes on along the minus strand of CAVXRR010000032.1, from coordinate 11,466 downwards.
GCGTAGCATCCCGGTCCATGTCACGGGGACGATCCGGCCTGTCGGTGATGAGTTCGAGATCGAGGTCAGCGCGCTGGCCGACCACCGCGAGCTGGGGATGACGTGGAGCCCGATCGGCATCCTGCGCTCGCCGAGCACCCTGCTGGTCTCGGGCCGCCTCGTTCGGGAGGCAGCGCGCTGATCAGCGCGCCTCTCAGAGAGGCCCTCCGATCGGCGGGACGGCCGGGCCGAGGTGCACCCAAGCCGAGACGCCGCGATCAACCCCAGCACGAAACAACTCGAGGAGATTCCGATGGCAGCCAAGCACAAGGTGAGCGTGTCCATACAACCGACGAACCAACGACTCACCAGCGCCGAGCGACGCGAGGCGCGCATCGCCTCGCTGTCCACCCAGCAGGCCGAGCTCAAGCAAGAAGCAGCGGATCGCCGTGTCCAACGCGCCAACAAGCGCGCTGCGGACGCACCCACTGCGTAAAGCGCCTAGCGCGTCATCCCAAGTCGCATCGAGCACAATGCCGCGGGACGGATGTGCGGCCGAACTAATGGGTCGTTAGCTTCAAGGGCACCGATGTGGTCGTGTGCCTGGCGTCGGTGACCTTGAGTGTCACCGTGATGGTCTTGACGTTGTGATTCTTGACGGCGCTCTGGAGCGAGCCGGTCTCGGTCAGGACCGGGCCGCCCACGTTGACCGTAACGCGCCCGGCGGCCTTCTTCAGCGTGACCACGAGCGTGCCGCCCTTCAGGGCGACCGACTTCACGCTGGCGCCGGAGACTCCGAAGCCTTTGATCAGCATCGTGCAGTTCTTGCCGTGCTTTCCGGCGCAAGTCTTGCTCGTCGTGATACCGGGGCGCGCGAATTTCAGCCCCGCCGGCAATCCGACGGCGAGGGCCGCGATGTTGGGCGCGCCCTGGCCCTGGCTCGCCTTGATGCGGAGCTTTGGATGACCGGTGGCCAGACCGCTGGTCGAGCCGGTTGCAGTCGGACTGGCGGCGCAGTTTCTGAGCGTGACCTTCGAGCTCACGGTCTTCGTCACGCCGCTCTGAGACGTGAACGTTCCGGTCGTGCTAGACGGCGTGCAGCTGGTGGTGAACGCCTTCTGCCCGTGCGGCCCGGTGATGGTCAGGCTCAAATGGGTCAGCGGCACGTCCGGCACGTTATTGATCGTGACCGTGCCGGCGGTCAAGCTCACGTCGCCGATCAGCGTGATCGCGAACGGCGCCGGGAACGACACGGTGACCGTCGGGCTCGTCTTCGAGCCGGCCAGTGCCACGGTGCCGGAGAGCTTGCTCGCCGCCAGCGGCGAGGTTGCGGTGGCGCTACCGACCACACAGCCCGTGCCCGTGCCCGTCAGGCACCTCGCGTCAGCCGCGAGGTTGGGCCCGAGGCCGCTCGGGAGCTTGAGCACGATCGCCTGGCTGGCCGCCTCGTTGGCGGCCTGCGTGATATCGAACCCCAGCGTGGCCCCCGTGTCCTTGGCGTCCTTAGCCTCCGAGACGGCGAGCGTCGGCGCGTACGGCAACCCGCTGCAGCCCGTGACGATGAGCGGCGCCGTGGCGATGGCCGACACGCCGGACTGAGAGACGGCGGTCATCGTCACGTTAGCCGCCGGGCTCGGGCAACTGGTCGGCAACCGATCCATCACGGTGAAGTTGGTTTCGGCGATGCCCGGGGGCAGATGCGAGACGACGGTGGCAGCGCCGCTCACGCCGAGCGTCACGTCCGAGGTGGTCAGTGGCGTGGTCCCGAGCACAGAGGCCAAGCCGGCGAAGTCGGCTGGGTTCGGTGGCTTGACCAGGTCCAAAGCGAACGACTGGGAGCCGCCGCCCGCCAGACTGACCGTTCCGCTGCCAACCTGGCAGGCAGCATTCGGGCTGCTGGAGCGCAGGCACTCCCCGCCGGCGATGCTTTCGTTCGCGAGCACGCCAGGCGGCAGCGCGAGACTGACGGTCCTAACTGCGTCGCCGCTGGTCGACCCGAACTTCTCGTCAAAGCCGATCGCCCGGCTGCCACCGGCCATCGTGCCTGCACTCTGGTCAAGCGACAAGCTCGCCGTGAAGTCCGCCAGCGCCGGCGCCGGGAGCGCAGCAAACCCCGCTGCGGCGGTCAGGAGCCCCAGCAGGGCCTTTGCTCGGGTAGACCCGCGGCGTCGAGTCCCAAACACGAAGGCACCCATAAGTCCCCCTTCGAGGTCGCCCGCGGACGGGCGGCGGTCGCGCTCACAGACCGCGGCTCAAGTGGCCTGGAGCCGCAGCCCTCAACGGTACGCCGCCACTCATCACCATGCAACACCTCTCGCTCCGCGGTCTGAATACTTGACCCTGTCAACCGTCCTTGCAGGAGCCGCCATGACCGCGCCGCCGCCACCGTCACGCAGCCGCGCGGAGCGGGCCGTCACCGAGAGGGGCGCGGCGGCTCCTAGGATGCATAGGCGTGACGGCGCTACGACCACGCGTTCGGCGACCCGGCCGACCCGGATGACGCTCGGCGATCCATCACCCGCACGGCCGTAATGGGCGACCACCTCATCGTCCTTCATTCTGCGGTGCGGGCCTGCCCGGGCTACAGCCGCCACGACGCTCCCTCGATTCTGTTGGATGGCTCGTCGGTGGCGCGCGACACAGAGCACGGTCGCGCGGTCACCGCGCAGATCACGCGCCGCCACGGAACGCTTGAGGAGGCGATCGCTGCTGCGGGCTTCGCGCTCGGCGCCGCCGGCTTGTCCAAGAGCATCCGCCGGCAGGCGCGCGCGGCATGCGAGGACTACTTCTATGGCCGGCTTGACCTGACCCCGAGCCACGAGTTGGGTGGACCCGGAGAGAGCGTCGAATCGCTGGAGCTGATGCCCGAGCCGATGTACCGGGCCCTGGAGGACGTGGTCGGCCTCGTCGTGGACGGCGAGTACGAGGACCTGCGCGTCGCGTCTGGCGATCGGCTCAGCGTCGAGGACCTGCGCCGTCGCGTGGAGGAGGACTGCCCCGAATCGCTGGTGCTGGCCCCGCGCGAGATCTACCAGGTCGAGGCGGTCGCCAAGTCAGACGATCCCGACCTCCCAGGCTGGGCCTACTTTCTTGACCTGTGGACCGAGACCGGGCCGGCACGCCTGCACATCGAAGGCGAGCTGGAGGAGTCGGGTGAGCGGTTCACGGCGACGCTCAAGGACATCCTGCCCTGATCCGCCGCCGCTGCGGGCCTGGTTAACGCGGAAAGCCCACCCGTAGGTGGACTCTCGGCCATCAGAAGATCAGGCGGCTTTCGCGGCAAGGGGACGTTCAGATGAAGGTCTCGCCCTCGGGTTGCCCTCGCTATCTGACCCTCTCAGCGTAGCGCACCTACCTTCGAGCATCGCCTCTCCCGCGACACCCGACGTGACCGCGTGACCGCCGGCGCCCATTGATCCCGTCGAGAGCGATGGGAAGCTGATGTCGATGCTCAGGCCACCGCCGGTTCTGGCGCTCGCGTGGATCGTGGCGTCGTGGCCGTCGGCGATCGCGTGGACGATGGCAAGACCGAGCCCGGTGCCGTCGGCGGCGCCTGGGTGAGAGCCAAGCCGCTGGAAGGGTCGGAACAGGCGGTCGACCTCACCCGTCGGGATCACGGGGCCGGTGTTGGAGATCATGAGGACGGCGCGGCCCGTGGCGGTGTGCGTGGCGACGTCGACTCGCCCGTGGGGAATGTTGTGACGGACGGCGTTCTCAACCAGGTTTGTCACGAGGCGCTCGACCAGTTCTGGGTTGCCGAGCGTGACGGCCGGCTCGAGCGCTGTGATGCGCCGGAGCGGGTGAGGGTCGTGGGCTCGCATGACGTCGGCGACGGTTGCGGCGAGGTCGATGGGCTCGCGTCGTAGTTGGTCATACTCGCTGCGGGCGAGGGTGAGGAGCGCCTCGAGCAGTCGTTCCTGGCGCTTGCAGCCGGCAACGACTCGCTCGCCCATCTTTCGCAGGGCGCTGGCGTCGGCGTCGGGGTCCGCGAGCGCGATGCCCGCGAGCGCGAGCTGGAGTGTGATCTCGCGTCGCAGTTCGTGAGCGGCGCTGGCGGCGAAGCACTCCACGGCTCAGTGCCCAGCGATAAAGCGGGCCACGATGGCCTTCGTGATCACAGCGGGACGGATGCAGTGGCGCGGGCGGATGGCCTGGTGAGCGGCCGGATTTCGCATGCCGCCGGACGCTAAGGGTCGAACGGCTTGATGTCGTCGCCCGGGGGAACGAACTTGCCGTCGCTCGTGAGAGCGAAGCGGAACATGGGTCTCGCCGGGTCATCCCTCTCACGTATGACCCTCCCAGGAGTGATGACCCCCTTCCGGAGGCATGGCAACCTGCTTCTCATGAACATTGCGGCGACGCTCAGATCGGAGCCGGTGACACGGTTCGTGGAGAGCGCACGCGACGGCCTTGCGCTGACCTTCGTCGGTCGAGGCAAGCCGGGTCCGCCCGCCGGTCGGCGGCGGCAGCAGCTCATGACGACCGTCGCGCTCCTCGGCGCGGCTCTGATCGGCGTGTCGCTGCTGGCGGTCGTCGTGAGGCGCGGTTCGGGGAGTTCGGGGAGGGGCTATGAACTTGCCGCCGTGTTCGCCGGCCTGCTCTTGGTGGCATCCCGATTTCGGCTGACGGCCTGGCGCCTCGGATTGTTCATTTCGCTGGCGGTCGGCGTCGCCGGGGAGAACGCGAAGGCTGCAACGTTGGAGATCGTGGTGCTGGTTGCGCTGTTCTGCGTGGCCGCGGCGGTCGTCCAGCGGGTCGTGCTGTGGTGGATGTGTGGCCTGATGCTGGCGGTCCTGTGGATCGGGATGCCAGTGGAGGCAGGCACGAACGCGCTCAGTTTGTCCGGCCTGATCGTCGCGGCGGCCGTCGCGATGGACTCAATCCGGGGGTGGCAACAGACCCGCGAGGCGCTGGTGGTCGAGACCGAGCACGCCGAGGAGGAGCAGGCCCGCCGGGCGGTGTTAGAGGAGCGGGCGCGGATCGGCCGCGAGCTGCATGACGTCGTCGCGCATCACATGTCGTTGATCGCGGTCCAGGCCGAGACGGCGCCCTACCGGATCGGTGAGATCCCGGAGTCGGTCAGCGGGGAGTTCACGGCGATCAGCGCGGCCGCGCGTGCCGCGCTGGCGGAGATGCGCCGGCTGCTCGGCGTGCTTCGCAACGACGAGGAGGCGGTGCGGACGCCGCAGCCCCAGATCGACGAGATCGACGAAATGATCACCACGGCTCGCAACGCCGGCATCACGGTCGACTACACGCCGGTTGGCGCGCTGGAGTCCGTGCCCCAGAGCATCGGGTTGTGCGCCTACCGGATCGTGCAGGAGGCGCTGACCAACGCAAGCCGCCACGCGCCCGGCGCCGCGGTGACCGTGCACCTGGTCCGTAACGAGGACGCGCTGCGGCTGGAGGTGGTCAACGGTCCGGCTCGCGCGGCGGTCGCGGCCGACGGCGACACGGGACTCGGCCAGGGACTGACCGGCATGCGCGAGCGTGCGAGCCTGCTCGGCGGCGCGCTCACCGCCGGCGCGACAACCGACGGCGGCTTTGCGGTCACCGCCGTCCTCCCGATCGATGACGTCTGACCGATCGGAAGCCGTGACCCGCTGCCTGATCGTCGACGACCAGGCAATGGTGCGCGAGGGGTTCGGCGCGCTGCTCGACGCCCAGCCGGGGCTAACCGTCGTCGGGCTGGGCGCCAACGGCGTGGAGGCCGTGAGGCTCGCCGGAGAGCTCAAGCCGGACGTCGTGCTGATGGACGTCCGCATGCCGGTGATGGACGGTCTGGTCGCGACCGCGGAGATCCTTGGCGGCGACTCCCCGGCGGAGCGCCCGCGGGTGCTCATCCTCACCACGTTCGACCTCGACGACTACGTCTACGAGGCGCTGCGCGCCGGCGCGAGCGGCTTCCTGCTCAAGGACGCGCCGGGCGGAGAGCTCGTCCACGCGGTCCGCGTGGTCGCGGCCGGTGAGGCCCTGCTCGCGCCGTCCATCACGAAGCGGCTGATCGCCGAGTTCGCCTCCCGTCGCGAGCGTCACCCGGGCACCCCCCAGGGGCTCGACGAACTGACCCCACGCGAACTCGAGGTCCTGCGACTGATCGCCCGCGGCATGTCCAACGCCGAGATCGGTCGAGAGCTGTTCATCACCGAGCAGACGACCAAGAGCCACGTCGGCAGGATCCTGATGAAGCTGCATCTGCGCGACCGCGTGCAGGCCGTCGTGCTCGCCTACGAGTCCGGCCTGATCTCACCCGGGGAGTGACCACGCCAGTACGCGATGACAGTCGGCTCGGGCTGCCGGTGGGTGCTGGATTGGCCACGCTACGCCCCCAGTCTCGCCACCAGCGCCCGCGGGGACTTCGCGAGGATCAGGGCGGCCGCGCCGAGCACCTCGGCCCGAGGTCCGAGCATGCCCGCTGTCACCCTCACCGCGGCGGCGGCGGGCGCGACGCTATGGCGCTCGATCGCGGCCGCGATCGGGGAGAGGAGGATGTCGCCGGCCTGCGCGAGGTCGCCACCCACGACCACGAGCTCGGGGTTGAGGACGTTGACGACCATCGATAACGCCTGACCGACTGCCTGGCCGGCTTCCGCGACCGCGCGCCGTGCCCCGCGGTCGCCTTCGGCGACGAGCTCGAGCAGCTGCGGAACGGTGACGGGTCGCCGGAAGCTGCGCTCGAGCAGGGCCGCGACCGCGACGGGGCTCGCGACCGTCTCCAGGCAGCCGCGATTGCCGCAGCGACAGATCGGCCCGTGTGGATCAGAGAGCACATGACCGATCTCGCCCGCCACGCCGACGCGGCCCTGATACGGCTGGCCGTCGATGATGAGGCCGGCGCCGATGCCCGCGGAGAGACGGATGTAGACCAGATCATCGACACCGCGGGCGGCCCCGAAGGCCTTCTCTCCGAGCGCCCCGAGGTTCGCGTCGTTGTCGAGCGCGACCGGGATCCCCAGACGGGCCTCCATCTCGGCGGCAGGGCGAATGCCGTGCCAGCCGGGGAGGATCCCATCGGCCTCGAGCTTGCCGCTGGCCTTGTTGATCGGCACCGCGAGGCCCATGCCCACGCCGAGCAACCGGTCTGGCGCAACGCCGGCGCTGTCCAGCGCCTCGTGCACGAGACGCTGCGCCAGGTCGAGGCTCTCGCTCGGTGCGTGGTCGACCTCCGCCAGCGAGAAGTCGTCGACGATGGGCTCACCTGACAGATCGCACAGCGCGACCCGGATGTGCTGGTGGCCGAAGTCGAGCCCGAGCGCGAATGCCGCACCCGAGACGAGCGACAGCAGGACGGGCGGTCGCCCCACCCCGCCTTCGGCGCCAGCATCCGCGGGCCCGGAGCCCGCGCCCTCCTCGACCAGCCCTGCTCGCACCAGCTCCTCGACCATGGTGGACACGGTCGCCCGTGACAGCTGCGTGTGCCGCGCCAGGTCAGCTCGGCTCGAGAGCGGATGCCGGTACAGAGCCTCGATGATCCGCAGGCGGCTCATCTGGCGGGGACCTAGGCTCGGCTCTTCCGCATCCACAACAGCGGAATCTACCGTTGTACCCGGATCAGATCGTCTTGTTCTGAGCAGTTCTTGACAGATGTCTCCGTCGTTAGGGGGTGGCAGACTTGACTTCTGCCTATCGTCGACGTAATGTGCTCGGCGTCCAGGGAGTAGAGGTAGATGATCGACGCTGACACCGACGGGGGCGTAGCGGGGCGGATCAAGGACTGGCGCGTGTTGTCGGCGGGCGGCGAGCACGGAGCATTCTCTCCGCCTCCCTTGGGCAGCGATCACGTTGTCCTCAACAAGGAGTCCCCATGCGTCTGCGCCTGGTCCTGCCGGCGGTCATCCTCGCCGCCCTGATCGCCGTTCCGACTGCCGGCTCTTCCGCCAAGAGGCGGCATAGCCCGAACCCCGGGCCGATCTACCTGAACCAGTCGTACTCGCCGGCCGAGCGTGCAGCCGACCTTGTGTCGCGGATGACGCTCACCCAGAAGGCGTCGCAGATGAACTCGAGTCAGGCGCCCGCGATTCCCGCTTCGCCGACGATCCCGACCGGCGTCTCCGCCTACGGTTGGTGGAACGAGGCGCTGCACGGAGTGTCCAGGCTGCAGTTGGCCCCGTCGGGGAACTCGACGGTGCTCGACAACACGACCTCCTACCCGATCAGCCTCACGCTCGGCTCCTCGTGGGACCCGAACACGATGTACCAAGAGGCATCCGCGATCTCCGACGAGGCGCGCGAGGTCGTGCCGAACAACTCGCTGGACCTTGACTTCTACTCGCCGACCGTCAACCTCGGCCGGGATCCGCGTTGGGGCCGCAACGACGAGGCGTTCTCGGAGGATCCGCTGCTGACGGCCGACATGGCCTCGCAGTTCGTCGACGGCCTGGAGGGCAAGGACCAGAACGGCAACCTGCTGCCGCAGGGTGGCGGCTATCTCAAGGCGATCGCGACGATCAAGCACTACGCGGCCAACAACACCGAGGGCGATCGGATCGGGGGTCCCACCGATCGCCTCACCGGAACCTCGAACATGGACGAGCGGACCCTGCGCGAGTACTACACGGCGCAGTTCAAGCAGATCATCCAGCAGTCCCACCCGGGCTCGATCATGTCCGCCTACAACTCGGTCAACAACATCCCGTCGCCGGCCAACATCCACCTGATCGACACGCTCGCGCGACAGACGTTCGGGTTCGGCGGCTACTTCACCTCCGACTGCGACTCGGTGTACGAGATCTATCACGGCCACAACTGGCAGCCGCCGGGCTACAGCCGCCCGCTCAATGTCAACGAGGCGCGCGCGTTCGCGAACGCAGCCGGCGAGGATCTCAACTGCAACGCCGGCTACGCCGACAACTTCAGCTACGGCAACACGCTGCCGGCCGCCGCCGCTGAGGCGATCCCGACCCAAACCGACACGTTCAACTCGGGCGACATCGATACCTCGCTCGCGCGGTTGTTCACCGCGCGCATGCAGTTGGGCGAGTTCGACAACGTCGCCAACGAGCCGTGGGTGAAGGCGGCTCGCGCGCAGCTGCCGCAGGGCACCTGGACGAACTCCGACGCTAATAACGCGGTCACCGAGACGCCGGCCCGTCTGCAGCTTGCCCGGCAGGTCGCCGACCACGGATTCGTGCTGCTCAAGAACGCGAACACGATGCTCAAGAACGGCACGACCGGCACAGCGCTGCCGATCCACGTCCCGCGTAGCGGCCCGTTCAAGGTCGCTGTGATCGGCTACCTGGCCAACCCCACGCCCAGGGGGGAAGTCGGCTCCACCGGCGCCGCGGCGGGCGCGATGTACCTCGGCGGCTACTCGAGCGATCAGGGCGCGCCGGGCAACGCCAACGAGGTGACACCCTACCAGGGCCTCAAGCACGCGATCCAGGCGATGGATCCGAGCGCCACCGTGGACTTCTACAACGGGTTCACGGGCACCCCGACGAACGCCTCTCAGTTGACGACGATCGACCAGAACGCAGTCAACGCCGCTGCCAATTACGACGATGTGCTCGTGTACGTCGGCACTGACGACAGCACCGCGAACGAGTTCGTCGACCGCAGCACCATGGCGCTTCCTGGCGCGCAGGCGGACCTCATCAACGACGTGGCGGCGAAGAACCCGAATACCGCCGCCGTGATCGAGTCGATCGGGCAGGTCGACGTCGACAGCTTCCGCGACAAAGTCCCATCGCTGCTGTGGACCTCGTACAACGGCCAGCGGAAGGGCGACGCGCTCGCCGACGTGGTGCTCGGCAACTACAACCCGAGCGGCCATCTGCCGTTCACCTGGTACCAGAACAGCAGTGATCTGCCGGCGCTCGACGACTACAGCATCCGCCCGAGCTCGACCAGCATGGGCCGCACGTACATGTACTACCGCGGTCCTCAGTCGTTCCCGTTCGGATACGGCCTGAGCTACACGTCGTTCAAGACGTCGCACCTGAGGGTCGATCGGAGCAACATCGGCGCGAACGACACCTTGCACGTCAGCGTGGACGTGACCAACACCGGCTCGGTCGCCGGTAAGGATCTGGTGCAGCTGTACATCAGCACCCCGGACGCACCGGCGTCGATGCAGTTGCCGATCAAGCGACTGGAGGGCTTCCAGCAGGTCGGGCTGGAACCCGGCCAGACCAAGACGGTGGCGCTGGCGGTGCCCGTGCCGAAGCTGGCGTTCTTTAACGAGAGCGCCAACCGCTACCAGGTCTACGACGGGCGCTACGGCGTCGAGATCGCAAGCTCAGCGGCCGACGGCGACATCCTCGCTCAGCGGGACGTGACCGTCAGCGGCCACCTGACCCCCGTCCCGGCTGTCCTGACGGCGAAGCCCACGATGCTCGGAGACGCCCAGCGCCGCATCCAGTCACGCCTGATGTATCCCGAGAACGCGACGGTGACCCCGCATCTGACCGTGTCGATGAATGATGAGTCGCTGTATGGGTCTATCGAGCCCGGGCAGAGCAAGCCGTTCCCGGCCGGAATGCGCTTTGAGTTCTCCAGCGACCACCCCGATGTGGTCGCGGTCGACCGGGGCAACACCATCCGGACCCTCCGCAACGGCGTGGCGACGATCACCGCCAGCGTGACCTTTAGAGGTGTCACCCGCTCCACCCAGTTCGTGGTCAGGGTCCTGTCCGAACTCGACCGGTTGCGGATCGACGGCCAACGCATCCGTGGGTTCCGCCCGGACGCGTTCAGCTATGACTCGATCGTGCCGGACCGTGCGCGCACGCCACGGGTCACTGCGCACACTCCCGACCCGGCCGCGACCGTCAACGTGACGCAGGCGAGCGGCGTTCCGGGGCACGCAACGGTCACCGTCACCGGCCCTGACGGGATCACGCAGACATACACGGTCTACTTCGCGCCTCGCGCGCGCAGCGACGACTTCAGCGGCACGAGCGTCGGACCGCAGTGGGCCTGGCTGCGCCAGGATCCAGCCAACGAGCACGTGTCGGGTGGCGCCCTGACGATCACACCCGAGCAGGGAGATCTCAGCGGCACCAACCCCCCCGCCCGCAACGTCCTCCTCCAGCCCGCGCTGGGGAACTGGGCGATGGTGTCCAAGCTCACCTTCAGCACGGCCCCCCACGTCGCCAACCAGCAGGGCGGCCTGATCGCCTATCAGGACGACGCGAACTGGCTGAAGATCGACTGGGAGTACTCGAACGGCGCGGCAGAACTGGCCGAGACAACCTCCGACAACCAGAACATCACCGGCAAGCAGATCACGCAGGTACTCACCACGATCCCCACCGCCGGCGTCCTGACCTCGAACACCGTATGGCTGGCGATGGACAAGGTCGGCGCACGGTACACCACCTACTACTCCACCGACGGAGTTCACTTCACCCCGATCTACAACGTCGGAGCGAGCCTCAGCAACGTCAGGGTCGGGCTGTTCGCGTGGAACGGGCCTGCCACCGCCAGCGACCTGCAGGTCGCCTTCCAGCACTTCCACATAGTCAACGGCGCCGCAGGCTTAGCCCG